>NZ_JAEHOQ010000006.1 GCF_016239305.1 Proteus vulgaris
ATTAAGAAACCTAAGTCTAACGACTTAGGTTTTTTTTTGCTTAAAAATTTAAGAATAAAAATACATTAAATCTCTAAAATTAAGTAAAAGTAACTGCTTTATATAAAAATAATTACTTTTGTTGATTATAGTGTCCTTTTAAAAGATGAGGGTAGCGCTAGGCTTTGGTATACTTAAGTTATAGCAAGAAATCTTGCTGCTTATCTGGGGTTGTTAATGGCGAAGAAACCGACTTATTCAGTACGTTTTGTGGCAGGTCAACCTGTAGAAAGGATTGAACCAAGCCCGCCTTTAAGTGAAAGAAAGGGTACATTACCTATTGGAATGCCTCTTTATACAGAAGGTACGCTAAAAATTGCGGTTTGGAATATCTATAAACAGCAACGACCCAATTGGCGTAATATGTTAGAAATTTTATCAACAGATACGCATTTACTTTTATTGCAAGAGGCTCAAACTACGCCAGAGCTTGTTCGTTTTGCAGGAACCCATCATTTAATTGCAGATCAAGTTCCCGCCTTAGCTTTTCAGCAACATCCTGCGGGGGTAATGACTTTATCAAGTTCTCATCCTATCTATTGTTGTCCTTTAAGAGAAAAAGAACCTTTTCTACGTTTATCAAAATCAGCATTAATTACGGTATATCCGCTGATCACGGGTGATCATCTGATGGTGATTAATGTGCATGCGATTAATTTTAGTTTTGGTGTTGATGTGTATCAGCGTCAATTAAGTAACTTATCTGTTCATATCATGCACCATAAAGGCCCCATTATTCTTGCGGGTGATTTTAATGCATGGAGCCGCCCTAGAGTGAATGTATTAAAGCGTTTTGCGAGAAGATTAAGACTTAAAGAGGTTATTTTTGATAATGATTGGCGTACCAAAGCATTTGGTAAACCATTAGATTATATTTTCTATCGCGGGTTATCACTAAATAATGCTGAAGTGCTGATCACTGATGCCTCAGATCATCACCCTTTAATTGCAACATTTTATTAGTGGGTGATAATAACGATAGTTAATATTAAATTTAAATATTTAAATTTAATATGATTATACCTACCATCAATTAGAATAATGATTTTAAAGATAGTTTATCTATCTATTTAATCTATTTGTTATATTAATGCCTTTTACTATACTTTTTTTGTCTATCTAATATCACTAGATATAGGAAATAAAATGCCAACAAAAAATATAGTTATTATTGGCGGTGGTACCGGCGGAACTATTCTTGCTAATATCCTGGCTAAAAAGTTAAATGATGAAATCTTTTCAAATAAAATTAAAATAACACTTATTTCTGATAATCCTCATCATTATTACAAACCTGCATTTATGTATATTGCATTTAATCTTTTTTTAAAAGAAGAGTTAATGCGATCAGAAAGAAGTTTATTAAGACCTGAAATTGAACTTATTATAGATAAAGCGGAGCGCTTTGACTTTAACAATAAAATTATTTATTGCGAGTCCAAGAAAAAATATAATTATGATTTTTTAGTTTTAGCAACGGGTTGTGTTCCTAGCCCTCATAGAATTGAAGGTTTAAAAGAAGCAGGAAGTCATTTTTATCAATATGAAGCAGCAAGAGCACTCGCTGATAAACTTGCGACAATTGAAAAAGGGCGTGTATTTATTACAGTGAGTTTCCCTGAAACGCCGAATGTGCCTCATCAATGTGGTATTGCTCCAATGGAAACAACCTTGATGCTTGATGAACTATTACGTCAACGTCGAGTAAGAAACAATATTGAAATTGTCTATACTTATCCTACGGTTGCTCAACTTCTAAGAAACTGTTTGTTTATGCAACAAGAGGTTTGTGAAGTCCTTCCTGCGGTATTTTCAGAGCGAGATATTAAAGCTAAACGTGGATTTACATTAAGCCATGTTGATCCAGATAAGAAGATAGCTTACTCAAAAGAGGGTGAAGCAGAGCCGTTTGATATTCTGATGAGCACTCCACCAATTACTGCGGTTGAAGCTATACGTAACACGGGTTTAAGTGAACATAATAATGGTGAAGGTTGGTTACCGACAGATCCTGAAACATTACAAGTTTATGGATTAAACCAAGTTTATGTTCTTGGTGACACCGTTGATTTACCAATCAGCAAAGCCGGTGGTAGCTGTCATAACCAAGCGGGTGTGATTGCTAATAATATCTGTGGTGAACTTCGCTATGGCTATCCTGCCGCCATTTACGATGGTCGAGTACAAGCCGTTGCACAAATGGGGCTATCAGCAGGAATGCCATTACAATATGACTATAAACACGACGTAATACCTACACCGCCAACAAAATTAGGGGGATTATTGCGTAATAGTTATAACAGGGGTTTATATTGGGCAACAGTTAGAGGATTATTATAGGGGATACAATAATGAGTGAAAATAATTTAAGCCCAGAAGATATTCAACTGTTAACGGATGAAGATAAATTACACCTTCAACATCTATTAGAAAAAGCAAGACCATTATTAGCACTAAAGCGGTTTGATAATATCGTCGATTTATTATCTTTAATATCAGATTCAATAGATATTATGGATAACGCAACTGTTGAAAAACTTTCTGTCGCATTTGAAGAAACATTAATTCCAGTATGGGAGTTAAGTGCTGCTTATAATATGGCAAAGAAAGAATCTATTTATCAAGATAAAAAATATACTTTAGGATCAACTTTTGCGTTATTAAGAAATCCTGATACGCTTAAAGGGATCTCTATTATTCTAAGAACAGTTCAAATTATCGGGGAAAATAACCAGCGAATAGAAAACTAATTAATAATTAGTAGATGTAATGACGCAAGGTAATAAACATTTTAATACTCAAGCAATACATTATGGTTATTCTCCGTTAGATTCTCAGGGGGCATTAGTGCCTCCTATTTTTCAAACGTCTACTTTTGTTTTTCCGACGGCTCAATATGGAGCTGATTGTTTTGCAGGGCGGCAAAAAGGATATTTTTATTTATAGATTTCTAATCCCATATTAGATTTATTAGAAAAACCTTTGACATAATTATATGATAAAAAAGGCTGTGAAATTAACCACAGCCTTTATTGTCTAACTCAATATTGATTAATTTAGAAATATGATTTATTTCTGGTTCATTCTTGGTTTGATGCCCACATAGTAGCCGATAGTTAAAATCGCTACCCAGACCATACCCACAATCAATGCCATTCTAGTTGATTCAAAATAACCTAAGATTGCGATAACAAATGCCATAAAGACGATAGTCAGCGCTGGTGCCACAGGCCATAGTGGTACTGGGAATTTAAGTGTTTTTACTTCTTCTGCGCTCATCTTACGACGCATGGCGACTTGAGAAAGTAAAATCATTAACCAAACCCAAACTGTTGCAAATGTCGCAATAGAGGCAATTAAAACAAAGATTTGCTCTGGGATAAGGTAATTAAGCACTACACCAAGTAACAATACCACAGACATCACTAGTACTGTCATCCAAGGCACGCCATTACGGGTAAGCTTCATAAAGGATTTAGGTGCTTGTCCTTCTTGAGCCATACCATACATCATACGACCAGCCCCAAAGATATCACTATTAATTGCGGAAATTGCGGCTGTGATAACCACAAGGTTTAAGATATTTGCCGCTGAATTGATCCCTAGATTTGAGAAAATCTGTACAAATGGGCTACCGTTATGGCCGATTTGTTGCCAAGGGAAAATACACATTAAAATAAAAATCGTCAGAACATAGAATAATAAGATACGAAATGGTACGGCATTGATAGCTTTAGGAATGGTTTTTTCAGGATCTTTAGCTTCACTGGCAGTAATACCAATCACTTCAATCCCACCAAACGCAAACATAACAATGGCAAGCGAGGCGATAACCCCCTCAATACCATTTGGCATAAAACCACCAAACTCCCATAAATTAGAAATACCAATAGGATGTTCAGTTTGTTGGCCAAAGCCATACATCATAATAACAACACCACCAATGATCATTGCGATAATAGCGGTGACTTTAACAATAGAAAGCCAAAACTCCATTTCACCAAATATCTTCACATGGCAAAGGTTTAAGGCACCAATAAAGCAAACTATGCCTAATACCCATATCCATTGATCGACATCTGGGAACCAAAGTTTCATATAAAAACCGAATGCTGTGACATCAGCTAAACAAACGATCAGCATTTCAAAAACGTAGTTCCAGCCGGTTAAGAAGCCTGCTAAAGGTCCCATGTAATGGCTAGCATATTGTGAGAAAGAGCCCGCAACAGGATGATGAACGGCCATTTCCCCTAATGCGCGCATAACCATGAATACCGCGGCACCACCGATAAGGTAAGCCAATAATACTGCTGGACCTGCTTTTTCAATGGCTGCAGCTGAGCCATAAAATAGACCTGTCCCGATCGCAGAGCCTAGCGCCATGAAACGAATGTGCCGCCCTGATAATCCTCGTGAAAGTTGATTCTCTTTTTGCATCTAAAGTATTCCCATCTCTGTCCAACGGAGGAACTCTATCCTCTTTTTCAGTGTCTTCTCGCACGTTAGCTATTCAAAACAAACCATGTACCTTATCATAAAGCCTCTTACGGTGAGATAGTTATCTGTAATAATCATCAGCATTCATTGGATATCAGAGTTTCTTATGCAATACCCCATTAATGAAGTGTTTCAAACCTTACAGGGTGAAGGTGTTTTTACTGGCGTTCCTGCGCTTTTTGTTCGATTACAGGGTTGTCCTGTAGGTTGTAGTTGGTGTGATACCAAACATACTTGGGAAAAAGAAGACGAAAAAAAAGTTCCTCTTGGCGATATTCCTATTAAAACGCAAGAAAGTGATACTTGGGGCGAAGCCAGCGTTACTCAGATTTTATCACTTTTCCAACAGCAAGGTTATAGTGCAAAACACGTGGTTATTACGGGAGGCGAACCTTGCTTATATGATTTACGTCCTTTAACCGAAGGATTTGAGCAAGCAGGTTTTGCCTGCCAAATAGAAACCAGTGGTACTCACGATATTTTATGTAGTGAGAAGACATGGGTGACACTTTCCCCAAAAGTAGGTATGAAAGGGGGATTTACGGTATTACCCAGTGCAATCAATCGAGCTAATGAGATAAAACATCCAGTTGGGCGTGAAAAAGATATTGAAGCGTTGGATGACTTGCTGACATTACGCACAGAACACCCTGCACCTGTTGTTGCCTTACAACCTATTAGTTGTAAAGAGAGTGCAACGGCATTGTGTATTAAAACTTGTATTGAACGTAATTGGCGTTTCTCAATGCAAACGCATAAATATTTAAATATTGCGTGATCAGATTTTAATATGAAAAAAATCAGCCAATAAAAGGCTGATTTTCTTTTAGGTGATAACGGGTTAATATTAATACAGATCTATTCACCGCGATAAATACATCCTGCTGTACACGTCTCTTTCACCATTACCGCAGATAATAATGGTAATACCGGTTTTACTTGCTGCCAAATCCATTTTGCGAGCACTTCGCTGGTCGGATTTTCAAGGCCTTCAATTTCATTAAGATAGTAGTGATCAAGACGCTCAAGAGTGGGTTTAAATGCGGCTTTAACATCAGCAAAATCAATAAGCCAACCTGACTGCGTATCAACTTCACCTGTTAGCTCTAATCGAACCAAAAAGGAGTGTCCGTGCAGGCGTCCGCATTTGTGGCCTTCAGGAACATGCGGTAAATGGTGGGCGGCTTCAAACTGAAAATCTTTAAAGATGGTGGTTGTCATCAAAACTCTCTTGACTTAATTAGTAAAAAAAAGACACAAATAGAACGAAGTCTACCAGTGTAGCTGATTTAGCGTATCACGCCTAATCTCCCTTAATCTTAATGACTTGTTATGTTCCTTTTTGCTTATTAATTATATTGGTAAAGGAAACCGATAAATAAATTTAGCATTTAAGGTTATTAGATAGAGCCAACAGGTCTTTAATTCATCTTCTAGTCGTGAGATACCCTCACAATATTAGAAATATTATTAAAGAACAATAAAGCACAGATAAGTGCTTCGCTTTTTTAAGGCAGGATAAATGAGCAATAAACCCCCATTATTATCAATGCTTCCATTAACACCGGAGCAATTGAATAAATTACAGGACGCAACAAAAGATCTCTCAACAGCGCAAATGGCGTGGTTATCAGGGTATTTATGGGGGCAATTGGATCATGCTGCCGTACCCGTGCCTACAGCGGTTGTTTCACCACAAGTTCCTGAACAAGAGACAATTACATTAATCTCTGCCTCTCAGACGGGTAATGCCCGCCATCTGGCAGAACAATTACGAGATAACCTAGTTACTCATAAATTGAATGTTGAGTTGTACTCTGCCAGTGAATATAAATTTAAGCAGATCCATAAAGCGACAACCTTAATTATTATTGCATCTACACAAGGTGAGGGTGAGCCTCCAGAAGAAGCGATTGCTTTCTATAAATACCTGCACTCTAAAAAAGCATCTGAAATGAAGGAAACGTCTTATGCGGTATTCAGTTTAGGCGATACCTCTTACGAACATTTCTGCAAAGCAGGCAAAGACTTTGATGAAAGAATTGCCCAACTGGGTGCAATGCGCTTATTACCTAGAGTTGATGCTGATGTTGAATATCAGTCTATTGCGGATGAATGGATACAACAGCTTACGGAGATCTTAAAAGCAAAAGTACCTGCACAGAGTACAAAAGTATTACAGCAAACGCAGTCAGGTACGACGGATACGATAGAAACTTCTATTTATCATCGTGATGCGCCTTTTACTGCCACATTACTGACTAATCAAAAAATCACAGGTCGAAATTCAGATAGAGATATTCGCCATATTGAAATCAGCCTTGAAGGTTCTGATTTGCAATATCAACCCGGTGATGCGCTGGGCGTTTGGTTTAATAACTCGCCTGAAAAAGTCGATGAACTCATTGCGTTATTGTGGCTAAAAGGTGACGAACCTGTCACGTTAAAATCTCAAACATTCACCTTAAAAGAAGCCTTATTACATCATTGTGAATTGACTCAAAATAGCTCGCCTATCGTCAAAGCCTATGCACAACTTACACGCCATGAAGATTTATTGTCACTCATTGCTGATAAAACAAAGCTTCAGCAATATGCACAAAAACATCCTATCAATGAGATGGTACGCCAATATTGTGCTCAACCAACGGCACAAGACTTTGTGGATATTTTACGTCCATTAACACCACGCCTTTATTCTATCGCTTCATCACAACAGGAAGTGGAAGAGGAAGTACACCTTACATTAGGTGTTGTGCGTTATGACGTAAACTCGCGTGCGTATACTGGTGGTGCCTCTGGCTTTTTAGCGGATAGCTTGAAAGAAGGCGATACCGTCAATGTTTTTATTGAAAAAAATGAACATTTTCGTTTACCAAGCAATAACGATGCACCCGTGATCATGATTGGCCCAGGTACAGGTATTGCACCTTTTAGAGCCTTTATGCAACAGCGCGAAAATGACGGTGCAACAGGTAAAAACTGGTTATTTTTCGGTAATCCTCATTTTGTTGAAGATTTTCTCTATCAAGTGGAATGGCAACGTTATGTCAAAAGCGGTCTGTTAACCCATATCGATTTAGCATGGTCACGAGATCAAGCACATAAAATTTATGTACAAGATAAATTACGTGAACGTGGTAGTGAGATTTGGCAATGGTTACAACAAGGCGCTTATCTTTATGTCTGTGGTGATGCATCACATATGGCAAAAGATGTTGAGCAAGCGTTGTTAGATATTGTGATGGAGTATGGCAATAAAAATAGTGAAGAAGCAGATGAATATTTAAGTGAGTTACGTCTAGAACGGCGTTATCAGAGGGATGTCTATTAAATGAAATTACATACTCAAGCGCCCTTAGTGGTTGAAGGGAAACTGGCTGATAGTGAACGCATGAAAAAAGAGAGTCATTTTTTACGTGGCACTATTACAGAAGACTTACAAAATGGTTTAACGGGTGGGTTTGAAGGCGATAACTTTCTATTGATCCGCTTTCATGGCATGTATCAACAAGATGATAGAGATATTCGTGCTGAACGAGCTCAGCAAATGTTAGAGCCTCGTCATGCGATGATGTTACGTTGTCGTTTACCTGGTGGTATTATCTCACCTAAACAGTGGCTTAGCATTGATCAGTTTGCGACAGAAAATACACTTTACGGCAGTATTCGAATTACTAACCGCCAAACTTTTCAATTTCATGGCATTTTAAAGGGCAATGTAAAACCTGCCCATCAAATGTTAGCCGCCACAGGACTTGATTCTCTAGCAACTGCGAATGATGTTAATCGTAATGTCTTATGTACTTCAAACCCTGTGCAATCTTCATTGCATCAAGAAGCGTATGAGTGGGCAAAAAAAATATCAGAGCATTTATTACCACGTACTCATGCATATGCTGAAATTTGGTTAGATAAAGAAAAAGTAGCGACGACTGATGAAGAGCCTATATTAGGCGAAACCTATTTACCTCGAAAATTTAAAACCTCAGTGGTGATCCCGCCTCATAATGATGTTGATCTTCATGCAAATGATATGAATTTTATTGCAATTGCTGAAAATGGACGTCTTGTTGGTTTTAATGTGCTCGTGGGTGGCGGTCTTGCGATGACTCATGGTGATAAGAATACCTTTCCTCGCTTAGCCAGTGAATTTGGTTATATCCCTATCGAAAAAACCTTAGCAATTGCTGAAGCGATTGTGACGACTCAGCGTGATTGGGGAAACCGTACTGAACGTAAAAATGCAAAAACAAAATACACATTAGAACGTGTTGGAATAGAAACATTTAAGCAGGAAGTTGAACGTCGTTCAGGTGTGATTTTTGATATTATTCGACCTTATGAATTTACACATAGGGGCGATAAAATTGGTTGGCTAAAAGGTGTTGATGATAAATGGCATCTTACTTTATTTATTGAAAGTGGTCGATTAATTGATAAACCTGATGCTCAGTTAAAAACAGGTGTCGCTGAAATAGCTAAAATTCATCAAGGTGATTTTCGTCTTACAGCTAATCAAAATTTAATTGTGGCGGGTGTACCTGAAAATGAGAAAGCAAGTATTGAAGCTATTGCTCGCCAATATGGATTGATTGATAGCAAGGTAACCCCTCTGCGCGAACATGCAATGGCCTGTGTCTCTTTTCCAACTTGCCCATTAGCGATGGCTGAAGCTGAGCGTTTTTTACCTTCATTCACCGATACACTTGATCGTTTGATGACAAAACATGGTGTGAATGATGAGTATATTGTTGTTCGTGTGACAGGATGCCCGAATGGCTGTGGTCGCGCTATGTTGGCAGAAGTTGGGCTGGTGGGAAAAGCCCCCGATCGTTATAACTTACATTTAGGCGGAAATCGCATAGGTACACGCATTCCTAGAATGTATCGTGAAAATATTACCTCGCAAGAAATTATAACAATACTTGATTCATTAATTGGTGAATGGGCCAATTCTCGCCATAACAATGAAGGATTTGGTGATTTCCTTATTCGTACGGATGTTGTTAAACCTGTACTCAATTCTGCCGTGGATTTTTATGAAGTACAGGAGGCGGTATGAATATATTTCAGCTTGATCAACTAAGGTTATTATCAGTAAAAGAACAACAAAAAACATTAGCTGAAATTAATCAACAACTTGAGCAATTCAGCGCTATTGAACGTATTACTTGGGCTTTAGCACATTTGCCTAAAGCTTATGTATTAAGCTCTAGTTTTGGTATTCAGTCCGCAGTCTGTTTGCATTTGATTACAAAGCAATATCCTGATATTCCTGTGATTTTGACAGATACAGGTTATTTGTTTCCTGAGACTTATCAGTTTATTGATACATTGACTCAACAGTTACAACTTAATTTAAAGGTGTATCGAGCTGAATTATCTTCATCTTGGCAAGAAGCTCGCTACGGTAAACTTTGGTTAAATGGCATAGACGGTATTGAGCGATATAATGATATTAATAAAGTTGAGCCGATGGAGAGAGCATTAAAAACACTACAGGCTCAAACATGGTTTGCAGGTCTTCGCCGACAACAATCTAAAAGTCGTGAGCATTTGCCAGTGCTTTCCATTGCAAAAGGGATCTTTAAGTTTTTGCCGATAGTAGATTGGGATAATAAACAAGTTCATCAATACCTTAAAGAAAATGATTTACCTTATCACCCCTTATGGGAGCAAGGTTATCTCTCTGTGGGTGACACTCATACAACCCGAAAATGGGAAGACGGTATGAGTGAAGAAGAAACGCGTTTTTTTGGTTTAAAACGTGAGTGTGGGTTACACGAATAACGCCATTATTTATCAATAAAAAATAATTAGGGTAATAGTTCAATCTATTGCTCTATTTTTCGTTTTTAAAAAAAACTAACTCATTGAAATTATTTTATTTTCCCTTATTCCTTTCTGTTCCATCACATAGCTTTTTGTCATTTCATAAGCCCTAAAGCACCTTTTATAGTCATTACTCATAAAGTGAACAATGAAGGTGAGATACGCGTATGGATTACCTACCCTTATTCGTGGAATTAAAAGAACGCCCTGTGTTATTGGTGGGGGGGGGTCATGTCGCTGCGCGTAAAGCTTTGCTGTTATTAAAAGCTGGTGCTCGCTTAAGAGTGATTGCACCTCAATTATGTGATGAATTACATCTCGCTTATCAGCAAGATAAAATCGAATGGGTGTCAGCAAAATATCAATCTGAACATTTATCAGGAATGATGCTAGTTATTGTGGCTACGGATGACAGTGTGCTTAATCAGCAAGTTTATCTTGATGCACAAGCTAAACATATTTTTGTCAATGTCGTGGATTCACAACCTCAATGCTCATTTATCTTTCCTGCCATTATTGACAGAAACCCTATTTTGATTGCGATTTCTTCTGCGGGAAAAGCACCTGTTTTAGTTCGTATGATACGTGAGAAATTAGAGGCATTATTGCCAAGTTCATTAGGCACAATGGCGACAATAGCAGGAAAATGGCGCCATAAAGTGAAACAACACTTAGATACTTTTCAAGCGCGTTGTCGTTTTTGGGAGCAAGCCTTCGGGGGTAAATTTGCCACTTTAGTGGCGAATGATCAATTGGTTCAAGCAGAAGCCCAACTGGAACAACAACTAAAACAAAAAGAGAGCGAACAAGGTGAACTCGCATTAGTTGGAGCAGGCCCAGGTGATGCAGGTTTATTAACATTGCGCGGTTTACAGGTTATCCAACAAGCTGAAGTCGTCCTTTATGACAGTTTAGTGAGTCCAGAAGTTTTAGAGCTTGTACGACGCGATGCTGACACTATTTGTGTGGGCAAAAGAGCTGGACATCACAGTGTTTCTCAAGAGGAAACAAATGCACTGATTGTGAAATATGTGCAATTAGGTAAACGAGTTGTTCGGTTAAAAGGGGGGGATCCCTTTATTTTTGGACGTGGTGGTGAAGAAATTGAAATTGCTATCGCACATGGGATTTCATTTCAGGTTGTACCGGGAGTCACAGCTGCCAGCGGAGCAAGTGCTTATGCCGGGATCCCATTAACTCATCGACAATATGCACAAAGTGTCACTTTTATGACGGGTCACTGTAAAGCTGATGGTATTGAGCCAGATTGGGGATCATTAGCACAAGCTAATCACACCCTCGCCATTTATATGGGAGTGGCAAAAGCAGAACTGATTAGTCAGCGTTTAATCAAACTCGGGCGCTCTCCATTAACACCTATCGCGGTTATCAGTTGTGGCACACGCCATGATCAGCAAGTTTTCACGGGTAATCTAACGCAGTTAGCGCAATTGGCAGAAAAAGCACCCACTCCGGCTCTATTGATTGTGGGAGAGGTGGCTGCATTGCACCATCAACTTGCGTGGTTTGGCGATAGACATGCTTATTCTTCTTTACCTTCGCACCACTCACCTTTGGTGCATTTTGCCTAAACGAGGTTGTTATGAATGAAACACAGTTAACGCATCTTCAGCAATTAGAAGCAGAAAGTATTTATATCCTGCGTGAAGTTGTCGCTGAATTTGCAAATCCCGTCATGCTTTATTCAATAGGCAAAGATTCCTCGGTGATGTTGCATTTAGCACGCAAGGCGTTTTATCCCGCTAAATTACCTTTTCCTTTGTTACATGTTGATACTGGCTGGAAATTTCGAGAAATGTATGATTTTCGAGATAAAACAGCTAAAGAATATGGGTTTGATCTTAAGGTTTATCGCAATCCACAAGGTGCAGAGCTTGGAATTAATCCGTTTATTCATGGTAGTGCAAAACATACGGATATCATGAAAACAGAAGGATTAAAGCAAGCCTTAGACAAATATGGTTTTGATGCGGCATTTGGTGGCGCTCGTCGTGATGAAGAAAAATCACGAGCCAAAGAACGTATTTATTCATTTAGAGACAGATCTCATCGTTGGGATCCTAAAAACCAAAGACCTGAATTATGGAAAAACTATAACGGTCAAATTAATAAAGGTGAAAGTATCCGAGTATTTCCATTATCTAACTGGACTGAACTCGATATTTGGCAATATATCTATTTAGAAAGTATCGATATTGTTCCTCTTTATTTTGCAAAAAATAGACCTGTTGTTGAGCGTGATGGCACATTAATTATGGTTGATGACGACAGAATTGATCTTAAACCAGGTGAAGTTATTACTCAGCAACAAGTGAGATTTAGAACTTTAGGGTGCTGGCCATTAACCGGAGCGATTCCTTCACAAGCAGAAACATTACCTGCCATTATTGAGGAAATGCTGATTTCCACCAGCAGTGAACGACAAGGACGTTTAATTGATAGTGATCAGTCCGCCTCAATGGAACTGAAAAAACGTCAAGGTTACTTTTAATTGGAGGATATATGGGACTTGCAGCCGTGAAAACAAATCAACTTATTGCTGGCGAGATTGCACATTTTGGTGGTGTGGAAAGCTATCTTAAAATGCAACAAAACAAAGGGCTATTACGATTTTTAACCTGTGGTGATGTTGATGATGGTAAAAGCACATTAATAGGGCGTTTGCTTCATGATACAAGGCAGATCTACGAAGATCAGCTTTCTACATTACAAACGGAAAGTAAAAAAATAGGTACTCAAGGTGAAAAGCTCGATCTCGCTTTGCTGGTGGATGGATTAGCAGCGGAAAGGGAGCAAGGGATCACCATTGATGTTGCTTATCGTTATTTTTCAACGGCAAAACGCAAGTTTATTATTGCTGACACACCGGGACATGCGCAATATACTCGTAATATGGCGACAGGTGCATCAACCAGTACGCTTTCTATTCTGCTGATCGATTCTCGTAAAGGTGTACAAGAGCAAACGAGACGTCATAGTTTTATCAGCACACTACTGGGGATACGTCATCTGATTGTGGCGATTAACAAAATGGATCTGGTAGATCACCAACAAGCTATTTTTAATTCGATCCAACAAGATTACCTCAAATTTGCCGATCAACTTCCGACAGATCTAACCATTGAATTTGTTCCTATCTCTGCGCTTGATGGTGATAATGTCGTTTCACCTTCTTTGAATATGCCTTGGTATCAAGGGAAAACGTTGATTTCATTATTAGAAGATGCGCCAGTTAAATTGGGTTCATCTACGCAATCACTGCGTTTTCCTGTGCAATATGTAAATCGTCCTGATCTAGATTTTAGAGGATACAGTGGCACGATCTCTTCTGGTGTTCTTTACCAAGGACAACAAATCAAAGTATTACCTTCGGAGCAACGTTCTACCATCAAACGTATTGTTACTTTTGATGGTGATTTAACACAAGCGAGTGCAGGACAAGCTATTACACTTGTTTTAGCTGATGAAATTGATATTAGTCGTGGCGATATTATTATTGATAGTAGTGATACAACTGCCAATATTAGCACTCATGCATTGATAGATGTGGTATGGATGTCAGATCAACCCTTAGTGCAAGGACACATACTTGATATCAAAATTGCAGGCAAAAAGAGTCGAGCAAAAATAGAGAATATTCATTATCAAGTGGATGTGAATAAACTTACTCAACAAGTCACAGATAACTTAAGTTTAAATGCAATAGGTAGTGTTGAAGTCTCATTTGAAGAGCCCTTAGTACTAGATAACTATCAAGCCAATGCCGATATGGGAGGACTTATTTTTATTGATAGGTTAAGCAATGTCACAGTAGGGGCTGGGCTTATCCGAGAAACTCGTAATACGCCTATACAAACTACGACACAATACGATGCTTTTGAAGTCGAGCTTAATCAGCTTATCCGTCGTCATTTTCCTCATTGGGGAGCAAGGGATCTTCTTGGAGGAAAATAAAGATGATAAGCGAAGATATTGTCTGGCATTCACATAAAATTGGATTGAACGAGCGTGAATCACAGCAGGCACATAAAGGGTGTGTGCTTTGGTTTACTGGACTGTCGGGGTCGGGTAAATCCACGCTTGCTGATGCATTAGAGCAAGCACTTTATCAACACTCAGATTCGCCAATTCATACCTATTTATTAGATGGCGATAATTTACGTCATGGATTATGCCGTGATCTTGGGTTTAGTGAAGCAGATCGGCATGAAAATATTCGCCGTGTGGGGGAAGTGGCTAAATTGATGGTAGATGCGGGGCTTATTGTTTTAACCGCATTTATCTCACCTTATCAAGAAGACAGGCAACAAGTTAGGCGCCGTCTTGGGCAAGGTCGATTTATTGAGATCTTTGTCGATACCCCACTTCATATTTGCGAGGCACGTGATCCGAAAGGGCTTTATCAAAAGGCAAGGCGTGGTGAAATAAAACAGTTTTCAGGCATAGATTCACCTTATGAACGCCCTGTTGATCCTGAATTACATTTAGATGGCACACACTCTATTAATAAACTTACTCAGCAAATTCTCATTTACCTACAGCAAAATCAAATTTGCCGTTAATTGTGAAGTGAAATTCAATTATCTCTACACAAACACCTCATAAAAGGGAGGAATGTGTAGAGAAGTAAACGTATTATTCGTGTGAAATGTATTTATCATCCCCTAGTTTAAAATGCCATTAAGGCTTTTCATCTAAAGCGAGTTTATTGATCAATTAAACCCATCTTGCCTTATCTTAATAAGAAAAAATTAAGCCTTAATCTGAATATAACAAAAGTGACCCACGTTTATAGTGAGCTGAATACAAATAATAATGTAATATATTCCAGCGCTTTTGTGGCGTCTGTGGTTGAGTTGTGGGATGATTAGCCCATTAATCTTGGGGGTGGTAATGGGGAAATTAACAGTCTTACTTCTGATTTTACTTGGTTGGCTACAATATTCATTGTGGTTAGGTAAAAATGGTATCCATGATTACAACAAAGTAAGTCAAGAAGTTGAATCTGCATTGGCGCAAAATACGCAGTTAAAAGAGCGTAATGATCGTCTATTTGCAGAGATTGATGACCTCAATGGCGGGCAAGAAGCGTTAGAAGAGCGCGCTCGTAGTGAATTAGGGATGATTAAGCCTAATGAGACCTTTTTCCGTATTGTGAATGATAAGTCTCAACCACGTCGTTAATTTATTGAATTAATAGTGTGTCCTGATACAAATACCATAATGAATATAATAAACTCTACTCTTCCTATTGTTGCTGTTATCCCGGCAGCTGGTATCGGAAGTCGAATGCAATCAATCTGCCCAAAACAATATTTGAAGATTGGTGGATTGACTATTCTTGAACATACCATTAATGCTTTATTAAAACACCCGCGCATAATGAAAATTATTGTGGCAATTAGCCCGGATGATCATTATTTTCAAGCTTTGCCTTTAGCTCAAGATGAAAGGATCATTACAGTTAATGGCGGAGGAGAGCGTGCGGACTCCGTATTATCAGGTTTAGAGTACGTCACTCAGCATTTTTCTGAAAGGACTTGGGCTCTTGTCCACGATGCAGCAAGACCTTGTTTGCATTTTGGCGACCTTGATCATCTTATTAAATTAATTGATGAAAACGTCTCAGATCCCCTGTTTTGTGGTGGTATTCTTGCAACCCCTGTACGTGATACGATGAAACGTAGTCATCAACAAGACAACCATATTGAACAAACAGTAGAGAGAACAACACTATGGCATGCCTTAACGCCACAGTTCTTTCCTGCCTCGTTATTAAAACGAAATATAGAGAATGCACTCTCGGAAAAAGCAACTATTACTGATGAAGCATCAGCAATGGAATTTGCTGGATATGAACCTCTATTAGTAAAAGGGCGTGCAGACAATATCAAAGTAACTCAGCCAGAAGATTTGGCACTTGCAGAGTTTTTTCTTTCGCGCCAAATCACCAATATAAGGAACACACAATAAAATGAGAATTGGACACGGTTACGACGTACATAAATTTGGTGGTGAAGGTCCTATTATTATTGGCGGCGTCAGAGTTCCTTATGAACAAGGCTTATTAGCTCACTCTGATGGTGATGTTGTATTACATGCTGTGACTGACGCTATTTTAGGCGCAGTGGCAATGGGTGACATTGGTACATTGTTCCCTGATACTGATCCGGCATATAAAGGTGCTGATAGCCGTGTATTACTTCGTGAAGCATTTTCACGCGTAAGAGAAAAAGGTTACCGAATTGGTAATTTGGATGTCACTATTATTGCTCAAGCACCTAAAATGTTACCTCATACACCACAAATGCGCGTCAATATTGCAGAAGATCTTCATTGCCATGTTGATGATATCAATGTGAAAGCGACAACAACCGAAAAACTTGGGTTTGTGGGTAGAAAAGAAGGTATTGCCTGTGAAGCTGTTGTTTTATTAATAAAAGAGTCATTACCTGAATGAGTGAATTACCAGAACTCCATTGGTTACATGGAAAACCACAAGCAACGGGTTTATTGAAGTCAATTCCTGAAGATTTTATTGTCTGTGAAGATCTTGGTTTCACCCTCGATGGTGAAGGTGAGCATGTCATGGTAAAAGTCAGGAAAACAGGATGCAACACCGCTTTTGTTGCTGAAAAGCTGGCAAAATTTGTGGGTATTCACCCAAGAGATGCAAGCTATGCTGGACTAAAAGACAGAAATGCTGTCACCGAACAATGGTTTTGTCTACGTATGCCGGGTAAAGAGATGCCCGATTTCAGTCAGCTTGTTTTAGAAGGTTGTGAAATTTTAGAAACGACTCGCCAACAACGTAAATTACGTATAGGTACATTAAAAGGTAATCACTTTACATTGGTGTTACGAGAAATTTCAGACCGTACCTTTGTTGATGTTCGATTAGCTCAAATTAAAGCTAAAGGTATTCCTAACTATTTTGGTGTACAACGATTTGGGCGTAATGGTGAAAATTTACGCCAAGCTATGCGTTGGGCAACCGATGAAATTCGTGTTAAAGAGCGTGGTAAACGCAGTTTTTATCTTTCAGCAGCACGCAGTGCAATGTTCAATCATCTTGTCAGTAAAAGATTAGAGTGTGACTTATATTCAAAAGTGATACCGGGTGATGCCATGCAACTTCATGGGCGAGGCAGTTGGTTTGTTGTCGATGAAGCTGAACTCATTCCAACACAAACTCGCTATGAAGAACATGATGTTCATATTACCGCGCCTTTACCGGGTAAAGGTGATTTAGGTACACAATCACAAGCATTGGATTTTGAAACTGAAAATCTGGCAGAATATGAAACATTATGGTCATTGGCTCGACAAGAGCGAGTTGATAATACAAGACGTGCTATCAATGTGTTACCAGAAAATATGTCATGGAATTGGGTAGACGATACCACTATTTCTCTGTCATTCTTTTTACCGGCAGGAAGCTTTGCAACTAGCGTTGTACGTGAATTAATTTTATTAGGGAATGATGATGCTGAAAATATTGGTGAGTAATGACGATGGTGTGATGGCGAAAGGGATACAGACCCTCGCTAAAGCATTACGCCAGCGTTATGATGTACAAATTGTTGCACCTGATCGTAATCGTAGTGCTGCTTCTAACTCTTTAACTATTGACCGACCATTACGTAAGCAAGAGCTGGAAAATGGCGATATCGCAATTGTTGAAGGAACACCAACAGATTGTGTTTATCTTGGTGTAAATCATTTAGTACGTCCTCGCCCTGATATTGTTATTTCTGGTATTAATCATGGCCCTAATTTAGGTGATGATGTTATTTATTCAGGTACAGTGGCAGCTGCAACAGAAGGGCGTTTTTTAGGTTTACCTGCGATTGCCGTCTCATTAGATGGTGAAACGCATTTTGAGACAGCAGCTCAAGTAACTTGTGACGTGCTGACAATGTTACAACAAGTGCCTTTAAGAGCCGGAAATATTCTCAATATTAATGTGCCAGATATTCCACTAAATGAAGTAAAAGGTTTTCGTATCACTCGTTGTGGGAGTCGTCATGCTTCACAGCACGTTTATACTCACACTGATCCTAGAGGGAATAGCCTTTATTGGATTGGACCTCCAGGCGAAAAAAACGATGTAGGTCCTGATACAGATTTTGCTGCTGTTGACGAAGGTTATGTGTCGATTACACCCTTGCATGTCGATTTAACAGCATACAAAGCACTTGATTTACTACAAAATTGGTTAAATAAAGCAGAGGTCAAAAAAACATGTTAAGTCGGTCAATGAAAGACTTACTGACAATGTTAAAACAGCATGGTATCAAGGATGAAAGCCTGCTGGAAGCAATGAGTAAAGTACCCAGAGAGCTCTTTATTGATGAAGCGCTCTCTCATAAGGCTTATGAAAATACGGCTTTACCTATTGGTAATGGTCAAACTATTTCACAACCTTATATTGTTGCTAAAATGACAACGCTACTAGAATTACAAAGTACGGATTCTGTTTTAGAGATTGGAACAGGATCTGGGTATCAAACGGCGGTTTTAGCAAATTTAGTCCATCATGTCAGCTCTGTTGAGCGTATAAAAATATTGCAATGGCAAGCTAAACGACGTTTTAAGCATCTTGATTTACATAATATTTCTACACGTCATGGTGATGGATGGGAAGGATGGTCATCAAAAGCGCCTTTTAATGCCATAATAGTGACAGCATGTGCAACAGAAGTACCGCAACAGTTATTGATGCAATTAGCTGATGGTGGCAGGATGATAATACCTGTAGGTGAACAGCAACAAATACTGAAGTTTATCCGACGGTTAGGTAATGATTTTCACTATCAATCTATAGAAGCTGTTAGATTTGTTCCTTTAATTTCAGGTGAGTTAGCATAACTTCCAGATAAATCTGACCGCTTTTTATTACTGCTTTTTAATAGCTTGTCGTAATCTGCACTAATAAATGAAACATTTTCAAAAAATTGCAGTCTTTTTGTTCAACTCGACAAATTGCTAGACGCTAATGCCTTTTTAAAGGGAGAAGGAAGTATGAATTCAGAAAGCCCATTTAAGCATGTCCGCTGGGCAATCATGTGTTCGGTAATTGGATTTGCATTAACAGGCTGTGCAGATACACCTTATCGTCCTGCACCCATTACCTCTGTAAATGATAGCTCTTCAAATAATACGGTTTCAACCGCGCCTGTGATGACTAACGGTAATGCGACACCGGTTGAAAGAACGACCCCTTTACAATCGTCACCTCCTCCTTCAATTAAGGTGAATAGTGCTTCATCTAATGGAGGCACATATCAGCCTCAAAACCAGCCTCGCCCACAAACATTGGTAGCGACTCAAAATGTGGGTACAGATGGTTCTGGCCGTATTGTGTATAACCGCAATTACGATAGTATTCCTAAAGGGAATTACAGCGGTAACACCTATACAGTAAAACGGGGTGATACCATGTTCTATATCGCGTGGATAACAGATAGCGATGTAAAAGAGCTGGCTTCAATGAATAATATTCCTGAACCTTATAGTTTAAATGTGGGACAGGTGCTGAATATTGGTAACCGTCAAGTCAATACGGGAACCAATACAAATGTGAACACATCCGTTATCAATCAACCAAGTAGTGCTGGTGTTCAAACGGCTCAAACGAAACCGGCAAATAACACATCAATGGGGCCATTGATCACTAAACCGGCAACGACAACACCACCAAAAACAACGACTCCGCCACCAACAACCAACACTAATACCACAACGGCAACAACACCAGCACCAACAACTGCTTCTGGTAAGTGGATTTGGCCAGCACAAGGTAAGATAATCGAAAGCTATTCAAGTGCACCAGGAGGCAATAAAGGTATCGATATTGGTGGTACTAAAGGCTCTCCAGTAGTTGCAACGGCGGCTGGTAAAGTGGTTTATGCCGGTAGCGCATTACGTGGCTATGGTAACCTTGTTATCATTAAACATAATGATGAATATCTCAGTGCATATGCGCATAACGACACTATTTTGGTGCGTGAACAACAAAATGTGAATGCTGGTCAGCAAATTGCGACGATGGGGAGTTCGGGAACAAGCTCTGTTCGACTGCACTTTGAGATCCGTTATAAAGAAAAATCACTCAACCCAATGAGCTATTTACCGAAAAAATAAATAAGCGGTTTTTAACTCGTATAGTGAATAATCCTAAAGTGAAGCCCTCTCTTTTATAAAAAGGAGAGGGCTTTTTATTATCTGTAATTAATTAAAATATTGAAACAAAATACATTTTAACTAGGTAAAACTGCTTAATTAAAGATAAGTAAAAATGAGAGGTCGATATAAAATTATAGATAACGTTAAATTAGACGGTTGATTATCAATCAATGAATGCGTATGCTAAAAACGTTATATAAAAAATGAATAAAGATTCGCCATTGCTAAAGGATGAACTATAAAATAACCCTTTGTTTGAAAGGGTATTTTCTTTATTAGATTATCTTTTTAATAATAGTAAATAACAAAAATTATTTGGTATTATTTTATTATTATGGATTTTTATTTGTTTTTTTCAGATACAAATAGTTACAGCTAGCGCATTAAATGAAGTAATTTTACGTATAGATAAATATACGTAAATATAATAAAAAAAACTGTTAATAACCTGTACTCAATAGCTAAGTTATATATTGAATAAAGAAAGATAAAATTAACAGTAAAATAGATTATGTTATCTTTTATTTTGTAATTCGTTACAAGGGAAAATCAGTAAACCCGTTGTGTCGTGACACAGCGATAAACTGGTAAACAGACTTTAATCAAACGTCGTTTACCTAAATTATCAAGGGTAGGAGCAGCTGATGAGCCAAAGTACGCTAAGAGTAGACGAGTTATATACAGATGAAATTGAAGAGAACATGGAAGAGTTCGATGAAGTTGCTGCAAAAGAAGCAGAAAATGAGTCTGATGCTCAAGACGAAATTGAACTTATTGAAGGAGTCAATCAGCGTGCGCTCGATGCAACTCAGCTTTATTTAGGAGAAATTGGTTATTCTCCGTTGCTGACCGCTGAGGAAGAAGTTTTTTTTGCCCGTAGAGCGTTACGTGGTGACATTCCTTCAAGACAACGAATGATAGAAAGCAATCTTCGTTTAGTTGTTAAGATATCTCGTCGTTATACAAACCGAGGTCTTGCCCTGCTTGATTTGATTGAAGAAGGGAATTTAGGTCTGATCCGTGCGGTTGAAAAATTCGATCCTGAAAAAGGTTTTCGTTTTTCAACTTATGCGACATGGTGGATACGTCAAACCATAGAACGTGCCATTATGAATCAAACTCGTACCATTCGTCTGCCCATTCATATCGTTAAAGAGCTGAATGTTTATTTAAGAACTGCAAGGGAACTAGCACATAAGCTTGATCATGAGCCTAGTGTTGAAGAAATTGCACAAACACTTGATAAACCAGTTGAAGATGTGAGTAAGATGCTACGTTTAAATGAACGTATTACTTCTGTTGATACCCCAATTGGGGGCGATTCAGATAAAGCCTTACTCGATATTATCTCTGACGAAAATGAAGAAGGGCCTGAGGCGACAATTCAAAATAATAACCTCAAGGAAAATATCATAAAGTGGTTATTTGAATTAAATCCTAAGCAACGTGAAGTATTAGCACGCCGTTTTGGATTATTAGGCTACGAGGCTGAAACTTTAGAAGATGTTGGTAGAGAGATTGGTCTGACAAGAGAAAGAGTTCGTCAAATCCAAGTTGAAGGATTACGTCGACTAAAAGACATTCTGCAAAATCAGGGGTTATGTATTGAAGCTCTTTTCAAAGCATAACTAGCCTTTATTTCTACCTACAGTTTCCAATATATTGTTATTACCAAAGCCGATTAGTGAGTTGCTAATCGGCTTTTCTTTATCTTGTATTATGTGATTTAACAAGATAAAACAAGAGCGTGGTATTGCTTCTCGTCAGTCTGATAAAAGAGATAAAGTAAGATATGAAAGATTATTTTTTAAACGTCAAATTAGAAAGTTATCATTTTGACCAAAATAAAACCTCACCAAAAGGAATGGTGAGATTAATAGCATCAGATAAAGTGTTTTATCTTAGTGAAGATGATTTCGCTCACTCTGAAGATTTTCTGAAACGTTTAAAACAAGGCGATGAACTTAAAATTTGTGCTGAATTGCTTAACGACGGCAGTTTATGGGTGCAATGGATTTATCATGACAGCAAAGGAAGACTTGAGCCAGAAAGAACTTTTACACTTACCACAAAACAGAAAAAATGGTTATTACTTGCCTTTATTCTTACTGTAATTGGGAGTGGATGGAACTATTATTCTTTGCTTTATCTCGAAGCTAATTTTTTTATTGTTGTTTCCATGGTTATTTCATTTGGTGCTGTAATAGTTGGGGTGAGTTATATCGGAGAAAAAGCCTATCGTTTTTTTCAGCGTGTTAGACCTAAGCATAAAAAAAGAATAAAAGCGTTGGATAAAGTAATGGCTAAGCAAGATATTATAGCTCCAGATGGCGAACAACTGATCCTTCCCGAAATAAAAACAAGACCACTGTCGAAGCATATTACACGTAAAAATCCAACCTTTCATATCAAACAAAGTAACGTACAGCGAATACGAGGAAAAATAAAACTTCATCATGTTGATAGAATCAAAATACATTCCCGTAATGCAGAGAGTGTGGTGATGCAAATATCCTGTCAGATTGATAAATATCCTTTTATATTTAGTTATAAAGAACGTTTATTTTATTCTGATCATAATTTATTTTTGGCTGATGGTGATGATGTTGAATTGTTCTTTTGGCAAGCAGAAGATAAGAATTCTGGGCCTATTGTCTTAGGTGTTTATAATCATACCGATAATGGTGCTTATTTGATTTCAGGACAGCTGTATCTTGGACATCAGAGAACTAAACGATTATCGTTGTTAATTACAGGATTAATCAGCGCCTTTATTTTCTCATTGTTCGCCATTTTTTCTATTTCAGATGTTTACGATAATGGTAATTATTGGGATAAATGGGACTGGTTTTTTGTTGGTGATACTTTTTTAGGTATGGGGATCATCTATGGCTCAATAATGACAGGGTTTGCTTTTTTAATTGCGTTATTTTCAAATCTTTATATTTTATTATCACAAAAGGGTAACTGCAGTTATCAAACCTATTTTTTGCTTCAGCAGCAATGTTTTGAAAATAAAAAACCGCTTTATATTACGGAGTTAAGTCAATGAATCCTTTTTTCCGTAAGCCTTTTATCATCATCACAAGCTTATTTATTTTAAGCATACTGCTTTTTTATGGTGTGCTTTTTCATGGATTTGCCTCTAAGTGGCAATGGAAAAATGAAAACTCCTCTGAATTATCTTCATACCCTTATTCTCATTATGATTGGCGTAAGACTTTTTATGCTTCTAGCGGGATGTTAATTAAAACTGAATCTGATAGTGGGCGATATGATGTAGATATTTATGGTCGACTTCACCGCCAAGATAACCAGAGAAAATATACTCTGTACTTTTCTGATAAAGAAGGCACGCGCTTTGTATCACAAGGTCAAGGTAGTTTTTATAACGCTTACTGTGTTCTTGATAAATGTGTTTTATTTACAGAGCAGGGGCGTCAAACTATAGATTTAACAAAGTTTACAGTAGCAGATTTAATTCCTTGGCAAGAGATTAACAATGGTTATTATCGTTTTCCTTTAGCGCTTATTGGTGGAAAATTACTTTTTTCACAAACAACATCGCAATTAGTCTTAGTTGATAATAAGACAATATTGACAAGTTTAGATGAAGGCGAAAGCTGGGAATATTCAGTTAATACAGAAGATCTGGTGAAGCAATATTATGCTGAAGATTTCGGTGAGTTTACACAATTTCATTACGCTCTATCAGGTGATTCCCTCATTATTTTTTATAATCACCATTACACAACAAATACGTTAGAAATCACGCTAAATTTAGTGGATAAAGAAGTGACAAAAACACGTTGGCTCCCTTTGCGTGTTAAAGAAGTTGCCCAAAATGATAAAGGTGATATCTATTTTATTGCTCAACATGCTTCTCGTGATCTCTATTCTGTTGTTCAGCGCCAAGCTGATGGGAATGTAGAAACTTTCTATGAAAGTGGTTATAAATATCTAAATGATTTGATGATAAGTAATAATAATTTGATTTTAAATAAAGGTCGTAATGATGATAAAGTTACGCTAGTTTTTTCATTAAAAACAAAAAATTATACTTCTTATGAGAAAATTACTGACGATATGATGTTTAATCCTGCGTTATCTTCATTTATTCGTTTATTTGACAATTATGGCGATGAAGACACTTTACTGTTATTAGGTGAACGGCTGAAATATAGTCATGCTTCAATTAACTAATGTTGTATTTATCTCTGACTACCTTAGTTTGAAAAATTAGAAAGAAACCATAAAAAAGCTCTGTAAAATAAAACAGAGCCTTTTATGCCTGAAAAGTTGTCAACCTATATCAGGGCTAGTCATCAGTATGTTGTACTTGTTATGGCCTATTTTGCCATCTCTTTTAAACGATAGAGTTGTTCTAATGCTTGTCGTGGCGTTAGAGCATCCGGATCGATTTTATCTAAAGCTAATTCGATGGCTGAAGGCTCAGACTCTGTTAATAACATCAGTTGTGATGTTTCAACATGGCCAGAGCCAGAGTGACCTGATAGCATTTCAAGCTCTTTTAACTTCTGCTTAGCTCGGCGAATAACCTCTTTGGGAACACCCGCTAATGCAGCTACAGCTAAACCATAACTTTTGCTTGCGGCACCTTCTTGAACGCTATGCATAAAGGCAATAGTGTCCCCATGTTCGACAGCATCTAAGTGAATGTTTGCAGTACCTTCAAGTTTTTCAGGTAGCGTAGTTAATTCAAAATAGTGGGTTGCAAAGAGTGTCATCGCTTTAATACGATTAGCTAAGTTCTCAGCACAAGCCCAAGCCAAAGATAATCCGTCATAAGTTGATGTACCTCGACCAATTTCATCCATTAAGACCAAGCTGTTTTCAGTCGCATTGTGCAAAATATTAGCTGTTTCGGTCATTTCCACCATAAAGGTAGAGCGACCAGAAGCAAGATCATCAGAGGCCCCCACACGGGTAAAGATACGATCAACAGGGCCAATTAATGCTTTTTCTGCAGGAACAAAGCTACCTATATAGGCAAGTAAAGTAATTAATGCGGCTTGTCGCATATAAGTGCTTTTCCCTCCCATATTCGGGCCTGTAATTATCAGTAAACGGCGTTGAGGTGCCAATTGTAATGGGTTAGAAATAAATGGTTCGCTAAGAACTTGTTCAACAACAGGGTGACGTCCCCCTGAGATTTGAATACCTGTTTTCTCACTTAATTCTGGGCGAGTATAATTTAATGATTCAGCACGCTCTGCAAGGTTAGAGAGAACGTCTGTTTCTGCTAAAGCCTCTGCA
The DNA here is from genome assembly GCF_016239305.1 of Proteus vulgaris. GTDB lineage: Bacteria > Pseudomonadota > Gammaproteobacteria > Enterobacterales > Enterobacteriaceae > Proteus > Proteus vulgaris_C. The sequence continues at coordinate 25,858 of NZ_JAEHOQ010000006.1, forward strand.
CTGATTTGTAATGCAGTAAGATGTGGTAATAATTTTTCAAAAATCTCTTCATAGAGCATCTTTTCAATCGCCAGCGCCTTACCTTTTGAGGTTAAGACTTTATCTTCATACTCTTTTAGCTCAGGAATGATATATCGTTCAGCATTTTTCAACGTTTGACGGCGAACATAGTGCATAGGCACTAAATTACTTTGTCCACGACTGACTTGAATGTAATAGCCATGTACACCATTAAAGCCAACTTTAAGTGTATCAATACCCCATTTTTCACGTTCACGAATTTCAAGTTTATCAAGGTAATCACTTGCGCCATCGGCTAATGCTCGCCATTCATCTAATTCGGCATTATAACCAGAGGCAATGACACCACCATCACGTACTAATACAGGCGGTGTTTCAACAATGGCTTGTTCAAGTAGTTCACATAATTCATTGAACTGGCTAATACGCTTTTGTAATTCTTTAATGTAAGGCATATCAGCTTGTTCAAGCACTTGATGAATATCGTGATATTGCTGAAAAGCATGACGCATACGAGATAGATCACGAGGGCGTGCTGAACGTAACGCTAAACGTGCTAATACACGTTCTAAATCGCCGACTTGACGTAAAAAAGGTTGTAACTCAAAATAAAGAGGTTGCAATGCACTAATTGCATCTTGACGTTTAATGAGTTGTTCACGTTGGCGTAATGGCGTGTGTATCCAACGTTTTAGCATACGGCTTCCCATAGGGGTAACACAAAGGTCAAGTACAGATGCTAGTGTGTTATCAGTGCCACCTGCAAGATTTTGTGTTAATTCAAGATTGCGACGAGTTGCCGCATCTAAAATAATCGAATCTTGAGGGCGTTCCATGGTAATGCTACGGATATGAGGTAAAGAGGTGCGTTGTGTATCTTTCACATATTGCAATAAACACCCAGCAGCGCAGAGCGCGAGGTGTGCATTTTCAACACCAAAGCCTGTTAAATCACGAGTACCAAATTGTAGATTGAGCTGTTGTTTTGCTGTCTCAGGCTCAAACTCCCAAATAGGGCGACGACGCAAGCCTTGCTGGCGCTCAATCAGTGCCATCGATTCAAAGGTTTCTGGATAAAGTAATTCTGCTGGGTGGGTACGTTGTAATTCGGCAATCATGCTTTCACTATCAGGCATTTCAGTAACTTGGAAACGTCCAGATGTGATATCTAATGTTGCATAACCAAATGCGCCATTTTTATCTTGCCAAATAGCAGCTAAAAGGTTGTCTTGGCGTTCTTCAAGTAAGGCCTCATCAGTGACGGTACCCGGTGTCACAATACGAATAACTTTGCGTTCAACTGGGCCTTTGCTTGTTGCTGGATCACCAATTTGTTCACAAATAGCGACAGACTCACCTAATTGCACTAATTTAGCGAGATAATTCTCAACGGCATGATGAGGAACTCCTGCCATAGGAATAGGTTGCCCTGCAGACTGACCTCGTTTTGTTAATGAAATATCTAACAAGCGAGAGGCTTTTTTAGCATCGTCAAAAAACAGTTCATAAAAGTCACCCATACGGTAAAACAGTAAGATTTCAGGATGCTCTGCTTTAATTTTTAGATACTGTTGCATCATTGGTGTGTGGGAGTCTAAGTGTTGAATGTCAGTCATGTTGTCGTCTGTCTTAACGTATTGAATTTTAAGTTATTTGTGAAAAGTTATTGTTACACTGAATGTTGTTTTATTTCACAAGCATTGTTTGATCATATCACAAGGTTTCAGTCTGTTGTTTTAATGATAAAAATATCTTTTTTCATCTCAAGTCACAAAGTTGCCGATTTAGCAAAAATATCTAACTGAATGTGCGTGGCGTTTACGCAAAGAAGGCAAAATGCTAGATACCCCTGATTGGGCACCTCATGATTTATGTCGAACAGTACGTGCAGAGTTAGTTAAACTCGGTTGTCTTAATGAAGTGGGTGAGGCGATACTTGGGCATATACATGGCGACATTGAAGGAACGTATAATTTATACAGTGAGATTATTAGAATTACAATCTGAAATGCAGGTATTGTAAACATCCCAAAAATGATAATTAGGTAATGGAAGATTTTTCATTTTTACTCCTGACCATTATCCCTATTTGAAATCATACTCTGGAGTAAAAATTGCCCCTCAACACCTAATTTTTGCCATACTCGTTGAATATATCTTGATAGTTTCCCCCTTCATCAACAGATGATTGTAAAAGAGCATGAAACCCTGATTTCGTTACTTCTAATCCAAAACTTCTCGTGTCAGCATACTAACATTTTTAGCGAATGTTTCTATTTTTGGGCGCGAAATATTCATACTTTGAATCGTCACAGATAATCTAAACACTTCCGAGCCGTTGATAATACTGATTTTCGTATTCTGTCGGTGACATCTGATTACTCGAACCATGCCGACGCCTACAGTTATAAAACATTTCGGTGTAATCAAAAATATCACTGCGGACTTCTTCCCGCGTTCCGTAGATCTTTTTCTTTATCCGTTCGCGTTTCAGTAACTGGAAAAAGCTTTCTGCAACCGCATTATCATGGCAGTTACCGCGACGACTCATACTTCCCTTCAGACCATGTGATTTCAGGAACGACTGCCATTTATGGCTTGTGAATGAATCAGCACCTGCTTTTGAGGATTACGTCGCCACAAGGCCATCAGAAGCACATTCAGGACAATATCTTTTGTCATTTGGGGTTGCATTGACCAGCCGATAACTTTGCGTGAGAATAGGTCAACAACCACGGACAGGTACAGCCAACCTTCGTGGATCCTGATGTAGGTAATGTCCGTTATCCAACACTCATTCGGCGCTTTCGGGTTGAACTGTCGCCGGAGCCTGTCTGGTGTTACGATACTAGCTTCACCTTTACGTCCCCGTGGGCTTCGGTACCCGACCTGAGCCTTTATCCCCACACGTTGCTGCACGCGGATAAATTACTCGCTGCGTTCGCAATTTACCCGGTGAGCAAAGCGTTATGAGTCCCATTAGCCAGATGAACATCTTTGATTTTGTATCATTTTGAAAATGTGGCTTTTTTCATGGTCTTTCACTGTGTGCATTAATTTGTGCGGTTGTTAGGTGCTGGTTTTACATTTAAAGCTGGTATTTTTCTAAAATCGAGCGGAAAGCTAGAAATCTCATAATAAGGTGCTGCTATCGATAGAGCTCGGTGTTAAATCCACAATTCGCTGTGAGTTCAACCGTTGGATGCAACACACTGGTTAAATCGTTCTGCTGTGAAATTTTTAACTAGAAAAGCGATCTATGTTGCCATATAAAGTAACGGTGATAAAATGCACTATCACCAGTTTGAAATGAGACTACCATGAAAAAGAACGAATTAATTCAAGCAACAAGACCAACTCGTACTCAACTTATTCGTTCGGTAGCAACCTCTACGGCGATTGAAACAGGGCAGGAGTCCCGTCGCCTTGAAGAAGAAATGAAAGCAAAGCGTGAGAAGTTTGGGCATTTGAAACTTGCGATTTAGTTCGCTTTCAAGGCTTCGTTAACCCAATATTTCATGGGTTCATAGTTAAGGTTTAACCCTGCGTGGATTGCTGCAATGTATTGTGTCTGGTTCTGAGTCCAGCTTTCGTAATCTAATGGTTGTTGCCCGCCTTGTACCGCCATCACATCTGCCAGCAAACGCGATAAGCGCCCATTTCCTTCCCTAAAGGGATGTATTAGGATCAATTCCACATGTACTGTTGCAATGGCTTCTATGACGCGCTCTCGGCTCATATTGGTGCAGGGTGTGTATTTCGCGAGATACTCTTTTTCAAATTGAGCAAGTAGCTTTGCAACTCGACCCGCAGGGGCAAACATAAAGCCACCTTTGCTAATATTCACTGTACGTAACTGACCTGCCCACCCGTAAACATTCCCTAACCATTGGCGGTGCCAACGCTGAATAAGTGATACAGTGATTTGTTCAGTTGTGAATTGTTCTTCAAAAATGGCTTGATACAGCTTTTCTAACAGAACAAGCTCCGCGTCATTGATATCATCAACGTTTGAAAGCCCTAGCTTGTTAGCCAGTACCTCTTCATCAGAGCCTTCAGCAAATTTTCCTTCACTATTAGATACATCATATCTATTCATTTTATACTCGTCATACTTCAAGTCGCAGCGTTGTTGACTGCGCTCATTCGCACTAGTCACATACTTATGTATGCTCCTAGACTTTTTTCAAGGAATAGGTTTACTTGTCGCCTAGCTGCACCTCGAATTATTTAGAGTATAAGCAGCGGCTAGGTTAAATAAAATAATAACTACCTATAAATCAACGAATTAATTAAGTGTAGGTTAAATCATAGGTTTTGCTAAAAAATTAATAAATATCGTTATATTTCAACGCTAACACACCCATGCATCACGAGGGTGTGGGAGTCTAAGTGTTGAATGTCAGTCATGTTGTCGACTGTCTTAACGTATTGAATTTTAAGTTATTTGTGAAAGGTTATTGTTACACTGCATGTTGTTTTATTTCACAAGCATTGTTTGATCATATCACAAGGTTTCAGTCTGCTGTTTTAATGATAAAAATATCTTTTTTTATCTCAAGTCACAAAGTTGCCGATTTAGCAAAAATATCTAACTGAATGTGCGTGGCGTTTACGCAAAGAAGGCAAAATGCTAGATATCCCTGATTGGGCACCTCATGATTTATGTCGAACAGTACGTGCAGAGTTAGTTAAACTCGGTTGTCTTAATGAAGTGGGTGAGGCGATACTTGGGCATATACATGGCGACATTGAAGGAACGTATAATTTATACAGTTATGAGAGTGGATGTAAGGTGTGGTTGCAGAAGTGGGCGGATCATATGGGGTTCTTGGCATGATATCCTACGGTGTACTTATTTAGCACAAGTTGTCTGTTAAAATAGTGCTTATAACCTTATCAAAATAAAGCGATATCAGTATCAAGCACTAATCTATTGCATTAAGTATGACATAATCTGACTGGCCGCTTTGTGCCAAAGCGGAAGTTGAATATTACTCAGAATGAAAAATTCCAGCCAGCCGCGGTTGCGAGAGTCACAAACGGTCCAGCCAGTGTAACGTTGTGATGATTGATGATTTCACTTGCTGACAAATGTTCGTTATCCATTGTTGTATGCGCATCAGAAATCAGCACGGTCCTGAATCCTAGCTCTGACGCTGCGCGGCAGGTAGTATCAACACAAAATTCTGTTTTCATACCAGCAATAACCAACTCTTTAACACCTCTTTGGCTAAGCTGAAGTTGTAGGCCAGTATCTCGGAAACAGCTAGGGTACTTTTTAATAAACACGATATCCTGCTCTGTGTTAACGTTCATTTCGTGTATCAGTTGTGTTAAAGGACTTTGCTCTGAGAAAGGAGAATCTTCGGGGCCTGTGTGTCGGGCAAAAAAAACAGGAACCTGAGCCTGCTGCGCTTTTTCAATCAGTAGACAAATATTTGACAGAACTGTATCTGCAGAATATGGGGAAACAGGGCCATGAAAAAGTCCCTGCTGCATGTCGATAATCAAAAGTGCATATTTAGATAATATCATAATGTGTCTCCATTCAGTGCGTTATGAACGGAGAGATTTTCTTCCCCGTTTGGTTTTGTGGGGAGTCAGGATCTGTTTTATCAGGAGTCAGTTACAGATACGCCCACACCGCCGAATTTTTCCGGTGGTGGTGACTGTAGTAGTTGACCAAACTGGCTTAATCATTTTCTGATCTTTCTCGTATTTATTTGGTATTAGGAACGGGGATCATAAAAAAACAGCCCTGTTGTTGTAGCATTAATCAAATACCTGTTTCAACAAATATTTTTCCTGAAGGAAGATCAGTCTTAGCTGCCACATACTAGCGGTGCAAATAATGTTAAATCAATTTCTGTTGATCGCTCACTATAGCCCTTCAGTTTCACTAGCTCGTCTGTGCAGTACCGAAAGCGGATATTACAAATTCAGGAGTAAATATGCCTGCCAAGAGATGAGTATAAGCTCAGGTCAGCCAGGCTTTTTTACGTGGGTATAAATATCAGGCCGGGTGATACTCCATGCATAGTTTTCCCGATTAACGGGTTCATAGCCAAATTTTTCATAGAGCCAAGGAGCTGTAGTTGTAAACAACATGATCCTGCGAAGCTGCTCAAAAACAGGATGATGATGTATGCATTGCATCACCCATCTTCCCAGCCCTTTTCCCTGATATTCCTCAAGAATATAAACATCGCAAAGGTAAGCGAACGTAGCATAATCTGTTATCAAACGCGCGAAGCCTATCTGGGCTTCATCGTGATAAACACCAAAATTAAGGCTGTTCTCAATTGATGCACTGACAATAGCCAGATTAATTCCTTTAGCCCAAGTTGACCTCGTCAGATAGTGATGGATAGCTTGGATATCCAGTTTTTCCCTGTCTGTACTCACGTGGTAGTTATCCTTATGCCACTCATGTTTCTCTAAAATACTCACGTTCGTTCCTATTTAAAAATTTCTGAGAAATGACCTTATCACTTGATAGAAAATCATACTATCGATACTGCTTCGGAATAACGTAATTTTGCGCTGTTATCAATGAGACATTACGTCCTTTTTTCGTGCAGAGTAGACTTGACAACCAGTTGATCTGTCTACTCAGTGCCAATCGCGGACTTTGCCAGTAGTGACCAGTACAATGGGTAGCGGGATACAGCGCAGTTACTATCGCTGTAAATAAAAACATGTTTTAAAAAACAGTATTGACCTTAAATCTCAGATGAGTAAATTAGTAATCAGTAGCACAATGAAAGTAGTTAGTGAGCTATTGAGTAGAAATAAGTTCTGGGATATCCATTTTGCTTTACAGGCCACGAAGTTTGTTATTTGGGATCTAGTTGCTTTCAGGCCTTGTTGTAATTGTGCTAGTTCGCAAAATGGTAGTGTTAACGCGACGATGTAACGCCTTGTTTTTTTTAGTTAATGTTGACGGTTTTTTTATTTATGGTAACCGTATGGGCAACGCATCAAAGAGTATATGTCGCGAGGGGGATGTGCTTGTTGAAGTTGCCACGCTTAGATTCTGAAAGCGCAGGCAGGTGTATGACGAGATAAATAAAGGGAGGATTTTAGTATTAATGCCCAATATTATCTGTAGTAAACGGGTACATTTGAAAGCAGTATAAATCGTAGTATTATTTTATTAAGTTCATTAATGTTAAATCTGAAGTTTGAATTACCTTAAAAGCCCTGACTGCAATGGTTAGGGCTTTTAAAATTACTCCCTCATCTTAATTGTAAGTTCTTCCAACAAATCAATAAAACTAATCTTAATAATTTCCACTAATAGCCCTTGCTATCCAGTTGCTTGAATGAGAAATATCTTTTTCTACAAGCACAAATAGTATTTCATAACATTATGTATATTAATGTTTTTATTCAATATCCGTATCTGGTTTTGTTAGCCAGCCTCCTTGCGTAGGAGAAGCTGAGTGGTGGGTAGGGGAAGGAGTTAACGCTGATTGTTGCTGATTATCTGTACTTTGAGTTTCTTGTTTATGTTTAGTACGCGCTTCTGCGTACGTCTTATCTTTCTGGGTCTTTATCACGTGGTCAACGGGAAGAAGGGCTGTATCGACGACAACATCAATAGGTAAACTGATAATAGAGAAGATAGGGTACATTCCTAGAGTAACTAGCCAAATATAAGGCTCATTGATAACTTCCACATCGGCATTAGTACCCCGGTAATAATCAGCACTACTCCTTGATCTATTTAATGTTCCACATCCGGATAATATAAAAATAATACAAACTATAATTCCAAGTCTTTTCATGACATTTCCTATGTAAATTAAAAAAATATTTAGTTAACATAATTATTTATATAGTAATATTTAATAATACTCTAATGCTAATTTCTATTATACCTATTCAGCAATATTAAGATGATTATCATTGAGTATTAGGTGAGGCTGATAACTGGAGTGATAGCACCTGCTTTATTGATTTTATATTAAAGCTTATTTCCCAAGTATTAAAAGAAGGAATTGAGAATAGCTAATATAGGATATTTATAAAATTTAAAAAATATTTATAAATATACAACATCAAGTTTAAGTATTTTTACGGTTGTTAATCGTTCGGTGATACTCTTATAAGGAGTATTGTTGTGGTGCTTCAAAATAATTCAATAAATAATAGTCATTAATTATTAAAGTCATTATAGTTTATAGCGAGTTGATTACTTAATAATATAATGAGGGATTATGAAAAAAAGCATATTAGCATCGATAATAAGTCTTTTATTAATATCAGCAGTAGGTTGTGATAATTCAAATGAAAATTCGAATACAGGAGCACCTTCGCAAGATAAAAATAAAACAGAACAAACAACACAATCTAAACCTGATACAAAAAACACTCAATCTGATGAAGTTCAGTTTAGCCAAAAAATTGAAAAAGGTAACTTGTGGTTAGCAACGTTTAACGAAGATTTTGGCACGATTATACAGAAAAAAACCGGCGTAATTTCAGGCACAATTAATATTAATCTTTTAGATAACACGAAAAAAGTTTTAACTAGTTTAAGTTCTGATAATGGTAATACCATTGATTTAACACCTTTCAAAATACTCGAAAGTGAAACAGATCAAATAAAAAGAATGAAAGCGAGTAGTGGGATAATGTCTGTTAGAAGTACTTTCTCTATGCATTTGAGTAAGTCAGGTGCAGAGCGTGCCCAAGAGTCTTTTGAATTTATGAAAACACTTTCTCCTACACTTCCAGAATTAGATGCTGTAGGTAATGCTTATGGTGAAAGTTATGTTGATTTATATGAAAAACTGCTAAAGCTAGGCGATTATCTTGTTGTAAAGGAGACTTACCGTTTAGATGATTTCGCACAAGCCAGTAATTTGTATGAAGAAGTGAGAAATGCTTATGCCAAATTAATCGATGAGAAAGAAAAAGCTGCAGATGCATATGAAAACTATTATCAAGCAATGCATATTGAAGAGCTTGAATTAGTGAAGAAAGAAGGCTTAGTTGTTCGTTATCAAATTATGCAATCACTGGATACAGTAACCAACACACTTGATTCAATGAACCCTGATAAAATAGATGTGGCTGCACTCTCTGCGGCAATTACCAAAATAGAGGCACAATCAATTGAATTAGAAAAAGTATTTGGTGATGAAGCATTGTTGAATAAAGAAAATATGAAAGGTACGGATTATTCAGTTAAAAATTATTTAGAATTATATCAACAACTTGTTATTGAGTTAAAAGTGTTAGAGAAAAAACTCAATGAGAAGAAAGATATATCAGGTAACATAAATACGATTTCAAATAAATATAAATATTTAATAGAGAATTATAACTCTTTAATCGCAAAATAATATTTACGTTGTAAAAATGTAAATCGCACTTTAATAGTGCGATTTTTCTCGCAAAATTTGCCTTTTGTTCTGTGTTTTATTAAACATGAAATGATTATTAGAAAAAGATGATTCAAAATAAAGTTAAGAAGAGTCTTGAAATAGAGTTGAATGCTAGGAAAAAAATATTAAGAATGTAATCTGTCTTTATATGCTTATTTATTAATAAGTACTAACGCTTATTCGCGTACAGCAACCTTACTTATCTCGTTTTTTGACTTAATTCCACTGATAAAAAATGTATTTTTATCAGAGCAATCTAGGACTATCTATATGGATGTATTGCGCTTTTTACTTAGTCTTCCATTTAAACTGATCCGTTTATTTGGTTGGACTATTGTTTTTTGTATTCGTCTTCTTGAGAAAATACTTAGCCCGTTTATAGGACAAATACAATGGAGTACACCTATATGGGTTAGTTTTGTTGCTCAGCACTTGAGAAATATTGAAAAAGGTATGGTGGGCCACCCGAAAACAGTATTAGGCTCTATTATTTTTCTTTTAGTCGCGTCATTTGGCAGTTATTACGGCTATCACAGTTATCTTAATCGCCCTGTTCCTATCGATGTTGCTCCCATTGTTGTGCAAAAAGTTGATATAAAACTAACTGGCCCCGCACCAATCAATTATGCCAGCGACAATCCTCAATCACAGAGAATAACGCTATCTTTTTCACGTTCAGCTGCGCCTATTACACTTATTGATAAAGAAGTCACTGAAGGCGTGACATTAACGCCGGCTATTGAAGGGAACTGGCATTGGCAGAATGGTTCAACCCTTGTTTTTACAGCGAAAAAACCATTTTCGATGGGAAGCGAATATAAAATAGAACTTGATGAAGCTCAGTTATTAGCGCCCCAATTTTCACTTAGATTAAAAAAATATGAATTTAAAACGTCTACTTTTGATTATAGTTTAGGAAATAGTGAGTTTTATCAAGATCCTCAAAATCCTACCCAAAAGCATGCCATTATTAAAATTGCATTTAATGCCCCTGTTGATATACAGAGCTTTGAAAAACGGCTTTCGATGAAATATGGCGACAATGAGAAGCTAAAATACGTTATTAATTATGATAATAAAAAATTAACGGCATGGGTTCATTCTGAACAATTAGCGCTAAAAGATATTAGTAGCAAAGTGTTTCTTAAAATTGCGCCAGGTGTTGCGAGTACAGTGACCGCAAACTCAATATCAAAAGAAAAAACCTATGGTGTGGATGTTCCAAGTTTATATAGCCTTAGTGTTTCCAATATAGAAAGTGAGCTTGTTGAGTCTGAAAATGGTAAAGATGCGCGTGTGCTTATTATTTCTTTAAATGATGCGTTAAATGAGAAAGAGATAAAAAATGAAGTTAGTGCATGGTTATTACCTCAACACAATTTAGAAATACAAAATGCTGACATTAACCAAGGTGAAGATGATTATTACGATTGGAATTTGAATGATGTTAGTAAAACTATTCTTGCTCAGTCAGAAAAATTAACACTTGAGATAAGTGATAATGAGCAAGAAAATCAGGCTACCTTTGCTTTTAAATATAATGCACCTGCTTATCGCTACTTATTGGTTAAAATCTCAAGTGGAATAACGTCTGTTGGAGGATACCAATTAAAAGAAGATCGCTATCAAATCGTCAGTGTCCCTGATTACCCACAAATGCTGAGTTTTGTATCTGAAGGCGCTTTGCTTTCTATGACTGGAGATAAACGGATCACTGTTTCTGCTCGTAATCTTCCGGGGTTACAATTAGATATTAAGCGAGTTATTCCAAATCAGTTACAACATATTGTTTCTTTTAAAGATAAATATTTTACTTCAACGAATTTTAACCGCCTCAATGATGAATATTTCACAGAGCATTTTACTTATCAAACAGCGCTGAACAATGAAAATAAAGGTGAAACTCAATATAAGGGCATTGATTTAAGTCGCTATTTATCTGCTGATCCTAATGCTAAGCGTGGCATATTTTTATTAAAACTGACTTCTTGGGATCCGAATAAAGCATCAAGTACAGATGATGAAGACGAAGAGTATTATGAAGATGACGAAGATGAAGACGTTTCTGATGCTCGTTTTGTTGTTGTCACCGATTTAGGGATTATCGCGAAATCCTCGATTAGTGGTTCAAGAGATGTCTTTGTACAATCTATTTATAGCGGTGAACCTGTTAGTAACGCAAAAGTCTCTGTCATTGCTAAAAATGGAACAACGTTACTTAGCAAAATAACTAATGCCGATGGGCATGTCGCTTTTCCAACGCTTAAAGACTTTAGAAATGAACAAACTGCGGTTCTCTTTTTAGTTGAAAAAGAGGGGGATATTTCCTTTTTACCGACAAATGCTTATTACGATAGACAACTAAACCTTTCTCGCTTTGATGTTTATGGCGATGACACGCCTAAAGATCCTCGTACTCTTGATAGTTTTCTCTTTTCTGATAGAGGTGTTTATAGACCTGGTGAAACTTTTAATATTGGGTTAATTACACGAACATTTGACTGGAAAACGGCTATTGATGGTGTGCCACTACGTGTTGAAATACGTGATCCTCGTAATACATTAATGTTAAATAAGTCCATGACATTAAATGAATTTGGTTTTAATGAATTGAGCTATACCACTTCAGGAAATTCGCCTACTGGAGATTGGAATATCTATCTTTACTTGGTGGGTAAGAATAACGAAGATGCTAGCTTATTAGGCAGTACGACTATTGTCGTTAAAGAATTTGAACCTGATTTACTTAAAGTTGCACTTAATCTGGAACCTAATAGGCAGCAAGGGTGGGTTAAACCTTCTGAATTAAAAGCATCAATTGACGTGCAAAATTTATTTGGTACACCAGCACAAGATAGACGTGTTGTGTCTAAATTAACGTTGCGACCAATTTATCCTAATTTCTCCCGCTATTCTGATTATCGCTTTTATGAAAATCGTCGCAATCACGATAGCTTTGAAACAGAGCTAGAAGAGACGACAACGGATGATGAAGGGGTAGCTGATATTGATTTAGGACTAGAGTCTTATGATGATGCAACTTATCAATTACAACTTATCTCTGAAGCTTTTGATGCAGGAAGTGGTCGTTCAGTCACTGCGGCTGCCCGTGTAATGGTATCTCCTCATGATTACCTAGTTGGTGTAAAAGCAGATGGAACACTTGACTATATCAATCAAAATGCACAACGTAATCTTGATTTCATCGCCATTGATCCAACATTAAAACAAGTTACTCAAGAGGCACTCACACTAGAACGTTATGAGCAAAAATACCTCTCTGTTTTAACTCGTCAAAATTCGGGTGTTTATAAATATCAATCTAAATTAAAAGAGGTTTTTATTAATGAAGTACCATTTTCTATTGATGAAAAAGGTAGCCACTTTTTATTAGAGACGCAAACACCAGGTAATTTTGTATTATTAGTCAAAAATAAAGCAGGTAATGTGCTCAACCGTATCAATTATACGGTTGCAGGAAACGCTAATGTTACGCGATCCCTTGATCGCGAAGCAGAGCTACAACTCACTTTAAATAAAGATACATACAAAGCTGGCGAAGAGATAGAAATTGCCATTAATGCGCCTTATATCGGCAGTGGTATTATCACAATAGAAAAAGATAAGGTTTATCATTGGCAATGGTTTACATCATCAACAACAAGTTCAGTACAAAAGATCCGTGTTCCTGATGAGTTACAAGGTAATGGTTATATCAATGTCCAATTTGTTCGAGATATCAACTCTGATGAAATATTTATGAGCCCACTTAGCTATGGTGTTATACCGTTTAAAGTGAGTCGTGAAAATTTCCAAGCAAATATTGAATTGCAATCACCAGAGGTGATTAAGCCGGGTGAGACTTTACCGATTACGGTAAAAACAGAGATTCCACAACAAGTTGCTGTATTTGCTGTTGATGAAGGCATCTTACAAGTTGCACGATATAAATTAAAAGATCCATTGGATTACTTCTTCCGTAAACGATCATTAGAAGTTGAAAGTACACAAATACTCGACCTTATCCTGCCTGAATTTAGCAAAATGATGTCACTGACTTCGGCACCGGGTGGAGATGCGGGTGAAGGTGTTGATCTCTATTTAAATCCATTCAAACGTAAAAAAGAAGAACCCGTAGCCTACTGGTCTGGTATTACGGAAGTAGAGGATGAAGCCGTCTTTAATTATAAAGTGCCTGAATATTTTAACGGTAAGATCCGCATAATGGCGATTTCGGTCACCCAAAATCGTATTGGGAATGCACAACGTTATACTACAGTGCGTGATGATTTTGTATTAAGTCCACATATACCGACGACTGTAGCACCAAATGATGAATTCGATGTGACTTTAGGTATCTCAAATAATCTCACTGATCTTAATGGCGTCGAAACAAAACTGGATGTCACGATAACACCAGAGCCTCAATTAGAAGTGATAGGACAAAAGAGTTATCAGCTAGAATTAGGTGAGAAAAAAGAAACAATCGTTTCCTTTAGACTAAAAGCGAAATCGCAATTGGGTAATGGTGCTATCACTTTCTCAGTGAATAGTGAAGGTAAAGTCACTCAACGGATGGTGAATCTTTCTATTCGCCCAGCTTCAGCTTATCGTACTCAATCAAGCTTAGGACGTATGGATGGAAAAGAGCAGAGTGTCACGTATATTCGTCAAATGTATGATGAATATGCCAATAGAGATGCTCGTGTTTCTTACTCTCCTTTGGTGCTCAGTAGTGCATTAGCACAATATCTAGCTAATTATCCTTATAACTGTTCAGAGCAAATAACTAGTCAGGCAATACCGTTGTTATTCCATCAACGTAATCCTGAAATGAAGACGATATATTCACAAGATAAAATTCGTTCTCAGCTTGAACAAACAATGGCGACATTACTTACTCGTCAAAATGGACAAGGGGCAATAGGAACATGGCGATCTACACCATCGACAGATCCCTTTGTCACCTTATATGTGGTTCAATTCTTACTAGAGGCACAAGAAGCGAATTACCCTGTATCCGATACGCTATTGCGATCATCCAATGAATATTTAACTAAGCTTGCTGTCAATGTAGGGTTAAATAATCAAGATGAACTTAGAATGCGTGCGTTTGCAGTGTATTTGCTAACTCGTCAAGGCAAAGTTACTACCAGTGAAATAGCCGCTATTCAAACGCGTATGCAAAAGAATTATCCAAAAACATGGCAGAGTGATTTAGGTGCTTTATATTTAGCAGCTTCTTACAAGATGTTGAAAATGGATAAACAAGCTGATGAGTTGTTGAAACCCACATGGCAGGAGTTAAGTAAGGCTTATAGTAAGGCGTGGTGGTCGCAAAACTATTTAGATCCGCTGGTTCTAGACAGTACAAGATTGTATTTGATTGTGAAACATTTCCCTGAAAAAGCAGCTGATATTCCACCGCAACTCTTAGAGAATATGGTATTGCGCTTTAAAGAAGAACGCTATACCACACAATCATCAGCGATGAGTATTTTAGCGTTAGAGCATTACACTAAACAGATCCAAAACACCACTGAATCAGCACAACCATTAACTGTGAGTGTTAAAAAAGGTGAAAATCTACCAATAGCGATCTCATCGATGACAAATGCAACTGCTATCGGCCAGTTTGGTGCAGGTATTAACGAAGTTTTATTTAATAATCCAACAAATAATCCTGCTTGGTATGTTGTTACACAGTCTGGTTTTGATAGTGAGCAACCTAAAGAAGCGCTTTCACGAGGATTAGAAATTTCCCGTGATTATGTGAATGAAAAAGGTGAGTCTGTAGATAGTGCAACATTAGGTGAAAAACTTTATGTACATATAAAAGTCAGAGCCAATGCAAAGCAGGGCGTTGATAATGTTGTGCTGGTGGACTTACTTCCGGGAGGATTTGAGGTTGTACAACAATCAATGGATGATGTCGATAACCCAGAAGTGGAATGGCTGTCACCAACCGGATCAAAAGGAGCACGTTGGTCACCAGAGTACAGTGATATTCGAGAAGATAGAGTCATTATTTATGGTACAGCTAACCAACAGGTACAAGAATTCGTTTATCAAATTAAAGCGACTAATTCTGGGGTATTTACAATACCGCCAGCATTTGCAGAAGCGATGTATGATAGAGAAATACAAGCATTAGCTGTTGGTAAAGGAGTTATGACTGTTAATAAACCGACGCAAAATAATGGCAATGCAAAATGAAATTAAGTTGGGTTTCAAACGCTGGTTTTTGGTTATTTTAAAATGGCCAGAAGTCAGCGTATTTTACAAAATATTTTGATGGGTGGCTTCTTAGTCGCCCTCTTTTGTGTGGGGTTTCGATTATTTCCTCATCCAGCTCTTTCGGAGGGATTCTTATCTTCAACGGCTTATTATGATAGCAATGGCAACCTACTTCGCTTAACACTTGCTAATGATGAACGCTATCGATTATGGACAGACTTAGACGACATTTCACCTTTAATAGTTGAGAGTGCCATGCGATATGAAGATCGCTGGTTTTATTATCATGCTGGTTTTAACCCTTATAGTTTAATTCGTGGTTTTTTTGTCAGTTATATTTCTGGTGAGCGATTACAAGGTGGCTCTACTATTACAATGCAGTTAGCGCGTATGCATTGGCAATTAAATACGCGAAATGTAGGAGGAAAACTTGTTCAAGTATTACGCGCCATTCAATTAGAACTCAGTTATTCAAAACATGATATTTTGGAAGCGTATTTTAACTATGCACCTTATGGGCGAAATATAGAGAGTGTTGGGGCAGCAAGCCTGATTTACTTTAATAAAAATCCTAAAGAATTAACATTACCTGAAGCGCTAACACTTGCCGTATTACCTCAATCACCCAGTTATCGGATAGAGCCAAATACTGATGGTATTAGTCTTTCTTTAATGAAAACACGTAATCAGCTTTATGATTATTGGTTAAAAGAGCATCCTAAAGATGCTAATTTATCTGCGCTCTTTCAATTGCCACTTCGGTTACGTCAACCCGAAAAAATGCCTTATATTGCCCCTCATTTAGTGGAACAAATTGAGAAACAAGAAAAATTTAATCCAAGAAAACCCACAACCATAGTGACAACGCTTGATCTTCCATTACAGAGATTAGTTGAAAAGCAGGTTGATGCCTTTATTGAGCGAAATAAACATCTTGGTGTTAAAAATGCTTCGGTGATCCTCGTTGATACGCGAGATATGGGGGTTAAAGCGTTGGTAGGGTCGGCGGACTATTATAATGTGGATATTCATGGGCAAGTTAATGGAACCAATTCAAAGCGCTCACCCGGTTCAACATTAAAACCTTTTATTTATGCATTAGGATTAGAGCAAGGCATTTTACATCCAAGAACGATTTTAAAAGATGTACCCTCTACTTTTGGTAGTTATGCACCAGAGAACTTTGACTTACGTTTTTTAGGACCGATATCTGCGACTCAAGCCCTCAATTACAGCCGAAATATTCCTGCGGTAGCTATTGCTTCGCAATTGAAACAGCCTACGCTCTATCAGTTTTTACAAATGTCGGGTGTCAGTAATATGGCTAGTGAAAAACATTATGGTTTATCACTGGTGCTAGGAGGCGGTGAAATTACGGTACAAGAGTTAGCAAAGCTTTATGGAATATTAGCTAATCGAGGTGAGCTTAAACCATTAAGAATGCAAAGTACGGATACAATTGTTAAACCTATTCGATTGCTAAGTGAAGAGGCGAGTTTTATCACACTAGATATGTTAGGGCAACATCGAAGACCTGATGATACTCTTGCTCAAAAATCTATGACTTTACCCATTTATTGGAAAACAGGTACCTCTTGGGGATTTCGTGATGCATGGAGTAGTGGGATCTTTGGTCCCTATGTTTTAGTGGTTTGGATCGGTAACTTTGATGGAAAAGGAAACAGTGCATTAATTGGCGCCGAAGCGGCGGCACCTTTATTTTTTAATATTATAGATAATATAGTTGCAGACTATCCGAAACTAAAAGAGCCTAGATTTAAACTGCCTGAAAATATTAAACAAGTCGATATTTGTTTGGCGAGTGGTAATTTACCTACACCATGGTGTCAACGTAAGGGAAAAACATGGTTTATTCCAGGTAAGTCTCCGATTAAAGTGGATACTATTTATCGGCCCCTAGCAATTGATAAAACGACGGGAGAGGTCGTTTGTCCTCCGTATAATGAAGATCAGGTAAATATCGAAATTTTTGAATATTGGCCTTCTGATTTAGCTAAAGTATTTGCTCAAGCGGGGCTACCAAAGCGAACCCCCCCTTCTACCGTACATTGTAAAAATGGGGATATGGTGGTGACAGGAACACCTCCTCGTATATTATCGCCATTACGAAATACAACTTACACTTTAAGACGAACATCAATACCAAATACGTCAATTGTATTTAATGCAACAGCAGATAATGATAGTAATATTATTTACTGGTTTGTTGATGATGCTTATTTAGGGAACAGTACCAATCAGCGTTCAATAGAGTGGCAGCCAAAAGAAAGTGGTCGTTACCGCATTCGTGCCGTTGATGATAAAGGGCGGGCAGACACTCGTCATATTCGAGTTGATATTATTGGTGTGATGAAAACACAAGTGGCAGAAGCCGATTAATATTAGTGTTAAAAACCACCGGTTTTACTTAATGATTGTCTTAACATTTTAATATTAATTTCTATCGTGATCTTATTCTAACTATTATAACTCGATATTGTTGCAAGATAATTATTGGGTAAAATATTGAAAAATATTTCATTTTGTCAGCAAGGAAGAAATAATTATCATGAAAACTCGAATTCTAAAATTAGCATTATTAGGCGCATTAACATTACCTTTAGTTGGGTGTGGTGATGGAACACCTAATTGTGATAGCTCTGAAGCAAAGAACTTAGTGGTTGATATTACAAAAGATGAATTACGTGACCAAAAAATGGCTGCAGTGATCGATCAAATTAAGATCAAAGTGGAAAGCGTACGTACTCGTGAACATGACGAAAAAAGAGATACTTATTCGTGTGCTGCTGAACTTTCTTTTGAAGGCAAAGGCGGTAAGAACTCTATTCCAATTACTTATACCATCGAAAGCACGGATGATGGCAAAGAATTTTATGTCAATGTATTTGGTTTATAATTGATTCAGATAAAAAACCATCGTTATGATGGTTTTTTTCTTAAGAGGGTATATGACTGGTTTTGATAAACAGGGAGATTTTTGTGATGGATCAGTAAAAAACAAATACTTAGCTATCATAAATTTAGCAAAAAATACGGTTTTAA
This sequence comes from Proteus vulgaris, assembly GCF_016239305.1. Classification (GTDB taxonomy): domain Bacteria; phylum Pseudomonadota; class Gammaproteobacteria; order Enterobacterales; family Enterobacteriaceae; genus Proteus; species Proteus vulgaris_C. Next base: position 44,577 of record NZ_JAEHOQ010000006.1, read on the forward strand.
AATATGATGAATTAGAAGATAATCTTTTATGCTCTACTAATTTAGTCGATATTCTTAATATTAATGAAAATAAGCATAGTATTATTTTAAAGAAAATATTAAATAATAAAAAAGGTAATGAGTATAAATTTATCCCTTCTTTTTTAAAACGGGTTTTAAAGAAAGAGATTATCTTTAATTATAAAGAATTAAAAATTAAAACAGAAAAGAATCGAGTTGATATTAGTATTGAAGATGGATTTTATGCAATCATAATAGAAAGTAAAGTTTGTAATGCGCCAGATCAAGAACGACAATTAGAAAGATATATTGAAAAATTTATCTCTGATGGGTATAAAGAAGAGAATATTTTTGTTTTATATTTAACGGGATATAAAAAAGAAGGTTACCTGCCTGAGAGTCTTGGTAAGTATAAAGAGAGTAATAAGGTTTATTTTAAACTTTCTTCATTTGAATGTGAAATATTAATGTGGTTAGAAAAAGATGTTTATCCTCAGATAAATAAAACTGATAAAAACAATAAAGTTTTTGATTCTTTTGTTTATCAATATAAAGATAGTTTGAAAATTAAATTTCTAAATAAATATGAAAAAGAAAAAAACAAAATGAATGATGAAATAAATGACTATATTCTTAATGCAATAAATGTATCTGAGAATTATATTGATGACGGAATTGATGAGATAAAAAAGATCATTAATGATACAGAATCATTAAGAAAAAACTTAAATACTCTCTTAATTAGAGAAATAGAAAGAGTTTTTACTTTATGGAAAAATAAAATAAAAAATGATTATCCTCAGTTAGAATTTTCAGATGACAACTGTGAAATAAATGAAAAGTATGTTGGTGTTTTAATCGATTATAATAAAAATAAATTTTCTGTTGCTATCGAAAAAGATAGTTCGAATATTTATATTGGTGTGAAAGTTCATTCTTATAAAGAACCAGGACTTAATGAAGAAATTGCTAAACTATTAAATAACGTATTTGATACCTCTTATAAAATAGGAGTAAATTATTGGTATGGATGGAAATATATCGATGATTATGGGCAGGTTTACTCTAATTTTGAATTGTTATTGAACAAGATAAACCAAGAAATAGAACTGCTATCTGAGAATAAAAAGTAGATATATAAATGCCTCCCTATATATCTACTTGCAATGAAAATTACGCTAGATCATCCATAAACGCGGGTGATGGGACAAAGAATAATGTACCTGTTACAGGGGTACTGAACTTAAGTAATTTATCAGTATGACCTTCAGTCGTGCCTGCAAACATATTTTCTAACATGCGATGGGTTGTTGAAAAATAACGCGCATAACCAATAAAATAAGTACCATATTCATTCTTTGATGGATTGGAAAAAGGCATATTGGCTCTGACAATTTTTAAATCATCACCGTTTTCATCTTGAATATTGGTGACAACATTATGAGAACCGGGTTCTTTTTCTTCATCGGTTAATTCAACATCATTGAATTTATGTCTACCAATGACTTTTTCTTGTTCGATAAGAGACTGCTTTTCCCATGCATCCATATCGTGAATATATTTTTGTACAAAGGCGTAGCTACCTCCTGTAAATTCAGGATCTTCATTGCCAATAACGGCATAAGAAGCACGCTCATCTTCATATTCAGGGTTTTCAGTTCCATCGACAAAACCAATAATAGAACGCCCATCAAAATATCTAAATCCATGCACTTCATCAACAGGTGTAACAATATTCTTTAGCTTTTGGCTGATGATAGAAGCTAATTCGTAACAGGCAGAAACTTTGAGAGCTCGAATATGAAAAAAGAGATCGCCTGAAGTCGAAACTGCAGTATAAGTATTACCTTTAATTTCTTTAAAGGTATTTAGTTCTTTGGGTTTTGCTTGATTGGGAAATAATGTAGCCCATGCATTTGCACCGAATCCCATTACACAGCTAGTTTCCAACTCAGGAAAACGTGTTTTCATACTACGCATGAGGCCAGAAAAATTATTACAAAAATCGATTAGAATTTCACGGTTTTCAGGTGAATGGGTGAGGTTAAAAACTAAGAAATAGGCATTCTCACAGGGTGATTTCGTAACATCTTGGTATTTCATAGTGATCCCTAAATGACGAATAATAGATGAATAGCAATTAAGTCATATTTACAAAACATTGTTTTTTAGTTTTACACCAAAACTCTCCCTATTACAAAGAGAGGAAGAGGTTTTTCTCCTAATTTATTATAAATAAAAGGAATGAAAGGCTAGTGTGTTCTTTTATTTCTTAGCATATTAATGTGGTATATTAATTAATATTTTCATGACTACGATAAATTAAAGATAAATGAGGGTGTTGCCATAAACTTGCTGGGGTGACGGTCGTTCTTTCCCAAGGAATTTGTCCAATAAACCATAATTTCCAAAATTGTAATTTAGCCTTAGGATTTTTACTTAATAATTCTTGAAAGGTTTCGATTTCACCTATACGAATAGAAAGTGCTGATTTATAAATATCGAAAACAAATTTAGAGCAAAATTGGCGGGAAGAGTCGTATTTAAATCCTGTGTGATAAAGCTTATTTAATCTTTCGGGGACTTGTGCGATAAGTGCACTTTTTTGTTCATCTGATAATTGTGTTGATAAACGGCGTATTGCATAGCGCTTACCTGCTGAACGATTAATAAAACGAGTTAATGTCGTTGTTGTTGAGAGTGGAACACGGCTTTCTGCCACTAAATAATCTTCACCATTATGGCCAACAATAATGCCAACATGATTACTCCAGCATAAAGAAGCGGAGGAAATTTGACGAAATAAAGAGGTACCAATACACGTAAATACGATATCACCAACTTCTAATTCTTGTGGATAATCAAGTTTTATCATCATTATATTACCTATTAAGTAGAAGCATAATTACTATTCTTTGACTCTAATAAATAGATATGGTTTCTATTTTATAACTCAATGACTTTAAAATAAAAAATAGGCTATAATTTAATGTAATCTTAATTTTAAGAAGAATGTCATTTTTTTATTCATAATAAGAAGCTTATTTTAGAATATTCGAAAAAAGTTATTGTGATTAATCTAATTGTTTATCTGGAATATCATATTTTACGACAACACTATTTTTATAAAGTAATTCAGATTTCAATAATTTAGGGAAAGCGCCTACATTATTTTTAGTATAAATATCTCGCCAAATTTCATTGCAACGGTACACTTGCTCTCTTTTTTTGATAAAAGCAGAGGCTTTTTCGTAGATATGATAGCGATACTCTCTCGCTTCGCTACACAGCAATTCACCTTCTAATTGATGTTCTGCTACATGTAATTTAATTTGGTGATCATAAGGTGTTGGATTATATAAAACTAAATCCACATAATTATAGAAAATAGCGGCACCAGATCCAAAAGGAAGGACTCTTCCCTCATCAGGAAAGGGATCAAAACTATGATTAGCTTTTTCAATCACTTTTAACTCAGAATGTAGTGCTAGCCAATGAATTAAATTACTTGCCTGACAAATTCCGCCGCCGACACCTTTTCTAGCCTCACCGTAAGAAAGTTGCATACCATCAATAAAACCTCGTTTGTAACTCGGTTTTCCAACCAAATAGCAAAAAGAGAAATACTCACCTGGGTGGATAATGATGCCATCAAGTGCTTTTTCAACTAACTTAAGATTTTTTATTTTATTGTATTGTAATTGAATATCACTTTCGCCACGGCGACTAATTAATTTAGATGTGTGTTTTAGATAACGGTGTGAAAGTCGCTGTTCTGGTTGAACGTCTCTACTGTATTTTCGACCTGAAAATCGCCAACTTAGCGAACGAAATAAACGACGCTGTGCCACTCTCAAAGTATAAAGAATAGGGTGATAGGACGAGAGTGTTTTACGCATAAAATCCTTTTAAACGATGTTAACTAAAGGAAGAAAATTGAGGATGTATCATAACGATTTAACTGAGATATTGATACGCGAATATCCTTAAAATAGATTAAATAAGAGATTAGATAATCAATTTACTTATTGATATCTTTAGTTAAAATTTGAGCTTGAGATTGTAAGACTGATAAAAAGTTCTTAGTGGCAGGAGAGATATACTTTTCTTTATGATGAAAATAACGAATGCCCCGACTAAATTGGATATCATCAAAAGAAATTTCACATAAAAGGCCTGATTTTAATTCTTGCAAAATAGATAAACGAGATAAAACGGAAATTCCTAATCCATGAATAACACCTTGCTTGATCCCTTCTAAACTATTTATTTCCATTACATTTTTGATCTCTTTATTATTTTCTTGGATCCTGTCTAATAAAAAATCACGAGTGGCAGAGTGCTCCGGTTTGATCAGAAAAACTTCAGATGCAATATCAGAAAATCTGCAATGTTTCTTTTTGGCTAACCAATGTTTTGGAGAGCAAATAAGCACGAGAGGATCGATAAGAAAGGTATCAAGGTGATATTCAGTCGGATCTAAATAGATATGATCTGACATGATTAAAAACTCTAATTCTTGGGTATCAAGTTTATGGATAAGTTGTGTTGAACTTGAAATATCCATGCTGAGTTTTACGTCTGGATACAGTTCTCTAAATTGCGCCATAATTTGTGGTAACAGGTAAACACCAACAAAATGGCTAGCGCCAAACTTAATTTCACCTTTAGAGGGATCATCAAATTGTCGCATATGCTCGGAAGAGGATTTTACTAAATTAATAATTTGGGTTGCGTATTGTTGATACACCTTACCTTGAGGCGTCAAATAAAGTCGATTGTTGATCCTTTCAAACAATGTTGTTTGTAATTCTTCTTCTAATTTTCGAATTTTAATACTGACACTGGGCTGGGTGCAAAATAGGCGCTCTGCGGTTTCAGTAACATTAAAACCGTTAGCGAGTAATAGAAAAGCATCTAATTGGCTTAAGTTCATATCAATACCATAAATTATTTTTATAGTAATAATATATTAATACAATTATCTTTATACCTCAATATTTCTATACTGGACTTCCTACCCTACATATTAAGAGGAACCGGTTATGGAAAAGACTGCGAAGCGAGATGATATCGCTAAACCAGCGCCATCATCACCAAAACAAAATGGTAAGAAAATAACGTTAAAAACAATAGGAATACCTTTAGCTTTATTAGTATTGTTAGTTCTATTTTTTATGCCAACACCTGATGGATTAAGTATTGAAGGGCAAAAAGCGATTGCTATTTTTTGCGCCGCGTTAATTTTATGGGTTTGTGGTTCTTTGCCCATTTATTTAACCTCGATGTTAGTCATTGTGTTACTGCCAATAACAGGCACTGTAGCAAAAGAGAAAGTTGTTTTTGGTACATTAGGTTATGACGTTATATGGCTGATGGTTTCGGCTTTTGTTTTAACCTCAGCCATGATCAAATCGAATATCGCCAGACGCTTTGCTTTATGGATGATCACGAACTTTGGTCAGACACCTAAGAAAGCATTATTTGTCCTGATATTAATTAACTTCTGTTTAGTTTTCTTTGTACCTTCAACAACCGCGCGTGCCACATTAATGGTGCCTATTTGTATGATCTTACTAGAGATACATAAGGCGATCCCAGGAAAAAGCAATTACGGGAAATTAATGATGTTGCAAGGCGTACAAGCTGATGCTTTAGCAACATCGGGGGTTATGACGGGAACTGCTGCCAACATTATTGCGGTTGGATTTATTAATTCACAAGCAGGTGGTTCGATTGGTTATATGGATTGGCTAATTGCCTCATTTCCATTGGCAATTGTTGGTATGGCTATCTCCTTTTTTATTGGATTAAAATTATTTTCGTTCAAAGGAGAGGTAGATTTTGAAGGCTCATTGGGAAAATTAAAACAAGAACGCTCTCAACTTGGTGCGCTTACTAAGAATGAGAAAAAAGCCATGTATATCTTTTTAATGGCAGTCTTTTTGTGGGCAACAGAAAGTTATCACCAAGATATGTTCGGTTTTAAAATTAGCGTTTATATGACGGCTGTTATTGCTGCCATTCTTTGTCTGATGCCTCGTATTGGTTTATTAACGTGGAATGAAGCCAATATCAAATGGGATCTAATGATATTTGCAGCTGGTGCTTATGCGGCTGGTAACACTTTAGAATCTACAGAAGGAGCGCAATGGTTAATTGGTAAAATGGTTTATGGACTCGGGCTCGAAAATATGAGCACTACAATGGTTTATATAGTGGTTGTCTTTATCTGTATGTATAGCCATTTAATTTTTACAAGTAAAACAGTAAAAACAACCATATTAATTCCAGCCATTATTGCACTTGCTAAAACATTGGGCATGGATCCGGTTACATTGGCATTAGCCGCATCGTTTACACTGACTTATACCATTACTCTACCTCCACATTCGAAAGTAAATACTATCTATTTCTCAAGCGGTTACTTTAGTGTATTAGAACAAATGAAATATGGATTAATTACTTGTTTTGTTGGGGCATCGGTAATTTCTATCGCAATATTTACATGGTTCCAAATTCTTGGATATGGCCTATAACCCATTAAATTAAGGAATAATAATGAGACTAATTTTATTAAGACACGGTGAAACCTTATGGAATATGGAATCGCGCTTACAAGGACATGCTAATTCGTGTTTATCACCAAAAGGTATTAATCAAGCAATGGCGATAAAGGAGAGTATTAAATTATTATCACCAGCTCGGATTATTACGTCAGATTTAGGCCGAACAGTACAAACCGCAGAAATTGTTGGTCATCCAGAAGCCATAAAAGAGCCGTTATTGCGTGAATTAAATATGGGGGAATGGACAGGACAAAGAAAACCAGAACTCATAAGACACCAAGCAGATAAATATAAAAATTGGCGAGCAGGTACATATACGCCACCTAAAGGCGAAAATTGGTTTGATTTTTGTGATCGTATTGGCGCAGCCTTACAAGGATGGGTATGTAAAGAAGACAGTGATTTATTAGCTGTCGTGCATAGTGGTGTGATCCGCGCAGCTTGCAAAGTCTTTTTAAACCTATCTCCGGAGTTTTTATTACCAGCAACACCAGGAACAATAACAATATTAAATTTTGACTTTAATTCTGATAAAGCACCAAAATTAGAAGCTTATAATATTGGCTCTTATATGCCAGATAAGAACGTCGCTGATTAAGATTAATCAGAATTGGTTTTCGAATTAACAGTAGTAATTTAATTTATATAACTATCTAAAAAGCACTCCGATATTAAATCAGAGCAAGGGAAACCTTGCTCTTTTTTTTGCCTACGAGAATAAAAATAAAATTATATATTTTATATGTAATGTTTTTTATTCTTTTTTTATTCAAGTTGTAACTGATAAGTTAAGTCGCATCTCGTTCAAAAATAACACATTAAGGACTTAAATTAATCAAATAGAATAAAAAGTAGCTTGTATTATTAAGATAAAATAATACTTTTTTTTATTCACACCATATGCGTTATAAAATGAAATAAAAAAGTTATTTATTAATGAAAAGTAGTGTTTAACTTTTATTTTGATTTAACAATGTTGTATCAATATATGAAAATTTAAAATAATTAAAAATAAACTTCATTGATTAACTAATAAAGAGTGTTCTTGGTTTTAAATTCTGATTTAAATCAAAATATTGAATATTATACCGCTATAACCAAAACTTGTTTATTATAAAAAACAATTAGATAATACTCGCAGACTGAGTTAATTAAGTATTTTGTAATTAATTCGGTTTTATTAATAAAAATTAATCGGAGAAAAAAATGAGAAAAAACTTACTTGCAACATTAATTGCTGCTACGACTATCTTTGTCGCTAATAATACATTAGCAGCGGATGGTACTATTGATTTTACAGGAGAAATTATAGATAACGCATGCGAATTAGCTGCGGGTTCTGATGCTTTAAAAGTTAACTTAGGAAAAGTATCTAAAACAGCATTACCAAGTACTGGAAGTACTGCCGCAGCAACAAAATTCACAATTAAATTAATTAATTGCCCTAAAACAGTGACTACTGCATCTGTTAAATTTGACGCAGATTCATATTTAGGTGATGACAGTGTTATTGCACTAAAAAAAGAATCGGGTGTAGCAACTGGTGTTGGGATTCAAATTACGGATGATACAAATGTTGTAGTACCTTTATTTACAGCATCTAAAGCCTATCCATTAAAAGAAAACATTGAAAATAACTTAGATTTTAGAGCTCGCTATATTGCTAAAACAGATTCTGTTACTGCGGGTTTAGCAAATGGTAATGCAACATTTACTATTAACTATAACTAAATAAGATTAAATATAAATTAAGGTTTAAAGGGACTTAAACCTTATTTGAATAATACAGTGGTGATAATATGAAGTCTATTATTGTCTTTTTAATTTCTATTCTTTTTTTTATTAGTCAATCTTCTGCGGGAGTTATTATTGGTGGAACTAGAGTTATTTACACCGAGGGGAATAAGAACGTTAGTATTAATGTTGAAAATCCGGATAATATTCCCTACTTAATTCAATCCTGGATAGATGATGTTAATGAAAATAAACAGTCAAAATTTACTATTACTCCACCTTTATTTAGATTAAATCCAGATAAAGCGAATACGCTGAGGATCTTTTTAACTGAAGGGAATTTGCCTAGTGATAAAGAATCTTTATTTTGGCTAAATATAAAAACAATACCAGCAACAGAAAAAACAGAAAACTCGTTACAGATTGCTTTTAAGACTCAAATGAAATTAATTTATCGACCTGAAAACTTAAAAAAAGTGAGTTTTGAGGAAGAACAGAAAAAATTAACATGGTCAAAAATTGGAAATAAAATTAGTGTGAATAATCCAACTCCCTATTATTTTAATTTTCAGATAATTAATTTTAATGGTAAATCAGTAAATGATGTCTCATATGTTGAACCATTTTCAACAAAATCATTTGATATAAATGATGGTAATGAACATGGCACGATAAACTGGGAGGTTATTAATGATTATGGTGCTAGCGTAAATTTATCAGAAGTTAAAATATAATAAATTATAAACTTAGGTTTTAATATGAAAATTAGCAAAATATGTATTAGCCTAATTTTATATTTGGGCTATACGGCTTTATCATATGCGGAAAACGACAAGCCAGATAATATCTACTTTGATCCTGATTTCCTTGAGTCATCGGATAAAGAGAGTATCGATTTATCTCCTTTCGAAAATAATCAGCAATTACCAGGGAATTATTACGTTGATATCTATATAAATACCAATTTAATTCTAACTAAAAATATTAGGTTTGAAAAAAATAAAAATAATAAACTTACTCCATGTTTATCAATAGATGATCTCAATGATTTTGGTGTTAAAACAACGGATTACCCAAAGCTATATACGATGACTGATAGTTGTGTGGATTTATCTGTGATACCCGATGCTAAAAGTGAATTAGAGTTTGATTCTCAAAGGTTATATTTGAGTATTCCTCAAATTGCTTTATCTAGAAATCCACGAGGGTATATAGATTTAAATAAGATAGATAATGGTATAACTGCACTTTTGCTTAATTATAGCTACAGCGGTTCGAAAAATTACGATCGCAAAAATAATAATTCAAGTGAAACGTCTCATTATATAAATTTAAGGCCTGGGCTGAACTTTGGACCGTGGCGACTACGTAATTATACCACTTGGTCAAATTCGGGTAACCAATCAGGAAAGTGGAATACTGTTTATACTTATTTGTCTCGTAATATAAATAAGATAAAAAGCCAATTAATGTTAGGTGATGGTGTGTCTCCGTCTGCTATTTTTGATAGTGTGCCATTTAGAGGTGCTCAATTATCAACAGATGATGATATGTATCCTGAAAGTTTAAAAGGCTATGCTCCAATCATTAGAGGTATTGCGCGCAGTAATGCCCAAATTACTATTAAGCAAAATGGATATATTATTTATCAGACAGAAGTCGCGGCAGGGCCTTTTGAGATTAATGATTTATATCCCACAGGGAGTAGCGGGGATTTATACGTCACAATAAAAGAATCTAATGGGAGTGAACAACATCAAATTGTGCCATTTGCTTCTTTGCCTGTTTTACAGCGTGAAGGCTATTTATCTTATAGTGTGACGGGAGGTGAATATCGCTCTTATGATAAGAATGTGGATAAAACTAAGTTTGGGCAATTTACATTAATTTATGGCTTACCTTATGGAGTGACAACTTATGGTGGTAGCCAATTAAGCCAAGACTATCAATCTTATTCTCTGGGTGCAGGAAAAAACTTAGGTGTTTTTGGTGCAATTTCTGTCGATATTACACATGCGAGTTCAACTTTTAATAATGGTATTAAGCAACAAGGGCAATCTTATCGTTTTAGATACAATAAAAATCTAAATGATGTAGGCACAAATATAGCGTTAGCGGGTTATCGTTATTCTACAAACGGTTTTTATAGCTTATCCGAAGTGTTCGATAGTTTCCGACGTACAAACTATAGCCCAGAAGTTGAACGTCGTCGTAATCGTGCTGAAGTTACGATTAATCAGAATTTAGGTGAAGGGAATGGCTCTTTAGCCATCGGTTATATAAAAGAAGATTATTGGAATAGCGATAAAAAAACGCAATCAGCAACGCTAGGTTATAACAATAGCTGGCAAGGGATCAGTTATGGGATGAACTATACCTATAATAAAAACACTAATCGTTACTCTTATGTGACAGGAGAAAAAACACAAAGTGATAATGAGCATCAATTTGCCTTTTCAGTAAGTGTGCCTTTTAGCGTATTTGACGATACTTTCTATTATAACTTTAATACAAATAGTAGTAGCAATAATACAAGTACAGGAAGTGTTGGAATTTCTGCGTCTCAGCTCAATAATCGATTAAATTGGAGCGCACAGCAAGGATTTACCAACCAAGATCAAGGATCTTCTGGAAATATCAATGCATCCTATAAAGGTCAACTAGGTGATATTACGGGAGGATATAGTTACGGAAAAGATAACCATAATCTTTATTATGGGGTCAATGGTAGCGTAGTTGCTCACTCTGGAGGAATAGTCCTTGGACAACAACTGGGTGAAACGTCTGCAATTGTAGATATTCCTAATGCAAAAGATGTTGCGATACTAAATCAAGCGGGTGTCAAAACCAATAGTACAGGCTATGCTTTAGTGCCTTATGTCACACCGTATCGTAAGAATACTCTAGAAATTGATACATTAATGTTACCTGAAAATACAGAAATGGAATTGACTAGCCAAACGATTTCACCTAGTCGAGGTGCTTTAGTTAAGGCTGATTTTTCTGCTAACGTGGGTTATCGCGTATTAATGACGGTTAATTTTGCAAATAAAAAGCCAGTTCCATTTGGTGCTCAGGTTATTTTTAAAGATAACAGCCAATTAAATAGTATTGTTGGTAATGATGGTGAGGTTTATTTATCGGGATTAGAACAAAGCGGAAACTTTACTATTAAATACAACAATAAAACATGTCATGTAAATTATGATTTATCAGGTATCCTTGATTATTTAGGACTCTATAAAACCACGGTGACTTGTCAGTAGTAAATTTAAATAGCATTAAAAATTAATATATAAAACCCAGTTATTTCTTTTATAGCTGTCGATATTTGCTACGCGTAGGAAAGTAAAATGACAATGTTAATAAGATTTTTTATTTTAATAACCAGTGTAATGATAAGTTTTTCTTTACTCGCTGGAAATTCGGTTACTGTTAATTTTTCTGGAAATATTAGAGCTGCAACTTGTAATATTTCTGGAGGAAGTAATATTAATATTGATTTAAAAGAGATGCCTGCGAATTTATTTACGACAACAAATTCGAGTTCAGTATGGAATAACTTTACGATTAAATTAATTGATTGTTCACCCACAATAAATCAAGTAAAGCTAACGTTTTCTGGTACACCAGACAATGCTGATGTAAATAATTTATATAAAAATGAAGGAACTGCAAAGAATATTGCAGTGCAATTGCAGAATGAAAATAGTAACGGGTTAATACCATTAGGTAATCAAAAATCACTGTATATCGCGGTTAATGGCCAGTCATCAGTGAATATTCCTTTAAGAACGCGGGCATTTAGTAAGCTTGGAAATGCAACACCAGGCACGGTATCTGCAAAAATAACAGCAACCATAGTCTATAGGTAGAGGCAGAATATTATGTATAAAATCATACCGTTATCCCTACTGTTTTTATGTTCTCCTTTTGCAGTGGGAAGTGTTGTTAATATTAATGTTTATGGCTCTGTGATTGCATCACCTTGTGAATTAGAAACAAAAAATTATTTGATTGATCTTAATAAAATAAATATTAGAAGTATTAAAAATAATCAAAAATCAGATTGGGTAAATTTTTCTATAAAATTAAAAAATTGCCCAATAACAACGAATAAAGTCACAATGACTTTAAAAGGGATTGTAGATCCAAATTATAGTGAATATTTTATTAATAGTGGCACCGCAAAAAATACGGCATTAAATATCGCAACACAATTAAATAAAAATATTATAAAAAATAACGAAAAATTAATAGCGAACGTTAATCAACAGACGCACAATGCTGAATTTCCTTTATCGGCAAGAATTATTGGTTATGGAAGTAATATCACTGTAGGTTCATTTAAAAGTCATCTTGAATTTACACTTCTTTATAATTAACGAATAATAAAGGAAATAAAAATGAGTCATATTTATCCTGCATCAAAAATAATTGGGAAAAAGATAGCTTATTATCGAGCTATGAATGGGTACACTTTGAGTGAACTAGCGGAAATAATTGGTATCAGTCAACAGCAGCAATCAAGATATGAACGAGGAATTAATAGAGTTAGTTTAGATAGACTTTATCAATATGCTCGTGCTTTTGATGTTTGTTTAAGCCAATTTTTTATTTTAGATGAAGAAGAACAAAAAGAGATGAAAACTAAAATAATAGATAAATTAGGAGATAAAAATGCGCTATGTAAGCACTAAATCTATTTTTTTATTAAGTGGAGTTTTATTTTATTCCACATATACTTTTTCCGCTTGTATTCAAAATCCGAATCTTAAAAATATTCGAGTTAATATACCAAATAGAGTTTATTCAATTCAATATGATGATACGGGAACTCGTGTATTAGATGAATTCCGGATAAATTATAATAATGGGCCTATAAATACATTTTCTGGTAATGATGGGCAATGTGGTAATGCATCAATTTCAGGTAATTATACAAATGGATGGGTACCTAATGCGAATAAGATAGCTCAAACTAATATTCCAGGTATTAGTATACAAGTTAAGTTAAACGAGATAGGACCTCTGAATATTAATTGGTTTGGAAAAAGCTCAGATAGAAAAAGTTATATCATTCCTTACCCATATTGGACAGTCAGAATAATGAAAACAGGTCGAGTAATGCAGTCAGGAAGCTTGCAATGGGGAGAGGTTGCTAAAGCTGTGCAGAATAATACTGAACCTCGCAATACTACTTGGAATTTAACATCGTTATTTCTACCGTTAAATGCAATAAAAATAAACTCCTTAAAATGTACAACTAAATCATCAAGTTATAATGTTAATATGGGCACTTGGTATGATACCCAGTTTAAAAATATTGGCGATGTAAGTAAAAATGTTGATATTCCTATTACATTAAGTTGTGCCGCAGGAACCAACATTAAAACGACAGTAACCAGTAGTGCGGGGTATATCGATATTAATACAGGAAAATTGAAACTATCAGGCACAAATCAAGCAACAGGTATCGGAATTCAGTTATTAGATAGAAATAATAACCCTATTAAATTAAATACTAAAAATAGTTTGCAAAATCAGGTTGCATCTGGTGATTATATTTTTGGTTGGAAAGCGCGCTATATAAAAACAGGAAGTACAATAACACCGGGAAGCGCAAACTCAATTGCTACGGTGAATATTTTATATGAATAATTAATGAATATATTTTTGATATTATCATTTTTATTTTTTGGAGATATTATGAATAAAGAAATATCAAGATTAGTTGGCGCTAAAATTAGAGAATTAAGAATAACACACAGTATGAGTGGCAGTGAGTTTGGCGCTTTATTGGGAATAAGCCAGCAACATCAATCTCGTTTTGAAAATGGTGAGTCAAACATCCATGCGGAGAGTATTTATATTTTATCCTATCTTTTTGATGTCGATTTAAATTATTTTTTTGATGACGTTCAACATGTTGTTGATAAAGATAAAATAGAGAATAAAAAAAGTCATTACCAATCAGAGTCAATTATCGCAAATAACGATATTTGGCGTTAACTTTATAAGATGCCTAACAATAAACTAGGCATCTTATATTTGTTTTATTTAAGGCAATATTTTTTTAAACCTTACCAATACCCCAATACTTTCCACCATACACTACCTAGCGTTATCCAAATGATAAGGTTAACCACACTCATCACAAAGCCGGCTTTCCACCATTCGCCCAATGTGGCATAACCTGAACCGAAAATAATGGGGGCAGTTCCTGTGCCGTAATGTGTTAATGACATCATTAATGAAGATGAGAATGCTAAAATAAGTCCTAATAACATTGGTGGTGCACCAAGCGCTAAACCAGCAGCATAAAACGCAGCAAACATTGCGGTAATATGAGCGGTGGTACTGGCAAAAAAATAGTGAGAATAAACATAAATTAGTACCAGTAATATCATGCCACTGACCCAACTTATTCCCATACTATCAATACTTGCCCCTACGCTGAGTGACAACCATTTAATCAATCCTAATTTTCCTAAGAAGGATGCCATCATTACTAGGGCAGAGAACCAAACAACGGTATCCCATGCACCTTTATTTTTTAAAATATCATCCCAATTTAAAACACCTGTACATAATAAAATTGATAAGCCAATAAATGCGGCCGTTGTGGCATTAACACTAAATCCATCACCAAATAACAACGCAGGTACACCCGCCCACATAATTAATAGTAAGGCGAAGACTGCAAGGGTTATTTTTTCAGGTAATGAAATAGGCCCTAATTGAGCTAAACGCTCTTTAGCAAAATGAGGTGCATTCGGGGTACTGGTTATTTCAGGTTTATAAAGAAGATAGATAACAATTGGCATTAATATTAATGAAACGATAGCGGGTACAAACGCAGCAATTGCCCACATAGACCAACTAAGCTCATGTGTAGGATCAGTTTCACTAATAATTAAACTCACAATAAGTGGGTTGGGGGCTGTTGCCGTAATAAACATAGCAGAAGTAATGGGATTTATGTTGTAGTTCACTAAAGAGAGGTAGCGACCAATTTTACCACTTGTACCATCTTCTGCTTTAGAGTTAAAACTGTCTGAAATTGAACGCATAATCGGATGAATAATACCACCACCGCGCGCAGTATTACTTGGCGTTACTGGGGCTAATATTGTTTCGGCAATGGCTAATGAATAGGCTATTCCAATCGTTTTTTTACCAAATAATGAAATAAAATAATAACCAATTCTGGCACCAAGACCCGTTTTATTTAGGCTCATAGAGACCATAATGGAAATACCAATTAACCAGATAAGATCATTGGAAAATCCACTTAATGCATCACCGATAGCGGCTTTAGTCGAATTAGGATTAGTGACACCTGTAACAGCCACTAATGCAATAGCAATAATAGAAACAGCGCCGATAGGAAGTGCTTTGCCAATAATAGCGGCGATAGTACCAACAAAAAGGGCTAATAAATGCCAAGCATTGGGATCAACGCCTTCTGGAATGGGAATAAAAAACCATATAATAAGGGTAATAGAAACAGCGATTAATGTCGGTATGGGTCGTAATGGAGTTAATTTGTTCATCAGGTTATTCCATTAGGTTGCAGGTTAAATAAATAATCGGAAGTAAAAATAAAGCTAATAAGTATTTTTATTAAGGACGATCTTATTAACATATTATTAAATATTCATTGACTGATGTCATAAAAATAAAATTATTTATTAACTTGTTTTTAAAATAAGTTTTTTTATGTAACTTCATGTTATTAATATGCAGGGTGATTATATATCTCTATGTTTTATAGTGGATTTTACAAGTGAAATAATAATTTAATAATAAAAATAAATTTCGATAATAGGTGGTAATAAAGTTTAATTATGGTATGTGAATTAATTTAACATCACATAAATAATATTAAATTAACTGCTTTTTTTTGAGCTATGTTATTATCTTAGGTCGCCTTTATTTTATTAACCCATGTGATTATAATGTTATTAACAAAAATTGAATAATGGAAAACAGTTATTACAATTATGTTTGCCATAATATCAATGACTGAAGCAATTCAGCTAAGTATATAAAATAACCTATTGGGTGATACACAATGAAGTATGATTTAAATGATCTCTACTATTTTGTGAAAGTCGTTGAGTTTGGTGGTTTCTCTCAAGCGGCTGAAACATTAGGAATACCTAAATCTAAGCTGAGTCGCCGTATTGCTGATTTAGAACAAAAGCTCAATGTTTCTTTGATTTATCGTTCTACGCGGCAATTTCATGTCACTAAAATAGGGCAAACTTTTTATCAACAATGTAAAAATGTGGTTGCAGAAGCTGAAATAGCGCAAGAGCTTATTTGTTCAGCACAAGGGCATCCTCATGGCACAATTAAGCTCTCTTGTCCTGTCGCACTATTACAAATATATATTCAAAATATTTTGGTCGATTTTATGGAAAAATATCCGGATATTAATATTCAGATATTAGCCATTAATCGTCCAGTTGATGTGATTAGTGAAGGTCTTGATCTTGCTTTACGAGTAAGAGCATTGCCACTAGATGATTCAGGTTTAACAATGAAAATTCTAGGTTATTCTCGACGAGTGTTAGTTGCGAGCCCATTGTTATTTCAAGGGCGTGAGATCCCAATTTCCCCCGAACAACTTACAGATTATCCCATTTTGGCAAATAGCGAACATTCCCAACATTATACACTTACACTCACTCATGAAGATGGTGCGGTTTCTACACAGCATGTTACACCTAAATTAGCTACAACCGATGTTTTGACACTTTATAAAGCAACATTAAAGGGATTGGGAATAACAAGATTACCCCTGAGTGTGGTTGAAAAAGAGTTACAAGACGGCACGTTAATTGAGGTATTGCCAAGCTGGCGTTTTCCTAAAGATGTGGTTCATGCCGTTTATCCATCAAGAAAAGGGTTATTACCTGCAATCCAAGTATTACTGGAATATCTTGCTGATAATATGTCACCAATGAAAGAGTCAGATTGATATAAAAACGGCTCCGGATAGAATAGGGAGCCGTTTGATTTCTATTGTTTTTGTATGAAATAAAAACGTTATTCGTTAGGTATACGGCCAAATTTACCTTGGTTAAAATCATCAATAGCTTGTCTGATTTGTACTTCGCTATTCATCACAAAAGGGCCATAACCTACAACAGGTTCATTAATAGGCTCACCACTGAGATATAAGACAACCGCATCTTCAATTGCTTCAAGATTAATAGAGCCGCCTTCATTATCTAAAATAACCAAATCTCCAGTTTGTAATTGGGTCTGATTATCGAGATAAACACTGCCATGTAAAACCACTAAACCTACATAACGATCTTTTTTTGTTAGTAATGTGGTCGATTTAGCACTCTTTAATTGAATATCCCATACATCAACGGGTGAAAAGGTTTTTGCTGCACCTTGTGTATCGTAATAATCCCCAGCAATAACGCGAAGTTGCCCTGCATTATCTGATAAAGGCAATACAGGGATCGCATTTTCTTTCAGTAATTGATAGCCAGCAGGTGCTGATTTGGCATCTGATGGGAGATTAACCCATAATTGCACCATATCTAATACACCACCTTCTTTGGTAAATGCATCAGAATGGTATTCTTGATGCAAAATACCCGATGCCGCAGTCATCCATTGCACATCACCAGGACCAATAACACCGCCTTCACCCGTTGAATCATGATGTGCAACCTCACCTTTATAAACGATAGTCACTGTTTCAAATCCACGGTGAGGATGTTCACCTACACCACGGTTATGGCCTTGAGATGCAGGAAAATCAGTAGGCCCAGCACGATCTAACAGCAAAAATGGATTTAAATATTTACCGTGGTTGCTATAACTAAAAAGAGAACGAACATGAAAGCCATCGCCTACCCAATGTTGACGAGGTGCTTTATAAATACCAATAATTTTTTTCATCATAATGTTCCTATAAAATTTTTATAGGTACATTTTAAAGTGATTAATATATTTAAGTAGTATTAATAATAGATTTCATTATTCTGAATATAGAACAATAACAATATGTTTCAGTGTTCTATTTTTAGAATAGTGTTTATCATAATTGACTCTACTGATATTTTAATTAATTGGTTATTGTTTATTACAACGAAGGGGTAAAAGATATAAAGATATTGTCTTTTAATATTTTTTTAACCCGGATAATAATCAATATTTATTAATTAAAAGGAATAAATAAATGAGCACTCCAGCAAATTTTAATGGCCAACGTCCTGTTATTAATCCAGAAGATGCTGTTATGTTATTAATTGATCACCAAAGTGGTTTATTCCAAACAGTTGGTGATATGCCGATGACTGAATTACGAGCACGAGCTTCTGTATTAGCGAAAATGGCTACATTAGCTAATATGCCGGTGATTACTACAGCATCTGTTCCACAAGGCCCGAATGGTCCATTAATTCCTGAAATTCATCAAAATGCACCACATGCTAAATATATTGCACGTAAAGGTGAAATAAATGCATGGGATAACCCGGAGTTTGTTGAAGCTGTTAAAGCAACAGGCAAAAAACAATTAATTATTGCTGGTACTATTACGAGTGTTTGTATGGCATTCCCTGCTATTAGTGCTGTTGCTGAGGGTTATCAAGTCTTTGCTGTTATTGATGCATCAGGAACTTACAGTAAAATGGCGGAAGAAATTACCTTAGCTCGTATCGTTCAGGCAGGGGTTGTGCCGATGGATACCGCTGCGGTTGCTTCTGAAATTCAGAAGACATGGAACCGTGATGATGCAGCTCAATGGGCGCAAGCGTATACCCAAATTTTCCCTGCTTATCAATTATTAATTGAAAGTTATAGCAAAGCTCAAGAAGTATTAAAAAATAACGAGATATTAGATTCTCAGCGTTAATTAATTATCAACTCTCTTTGTACTTTATATTATCTGTGTTTAAAAATGCCTATAAAGTATTTTCTTTATGGGCATTATTTTATAAAAATAGATTAGGAAATTATAATGAAATTTATTTTATCTGCCGTATTATCTTCATTATTAATTGTGCCAGCAGTACAAGCTAATGAATATAAACTTGAACCAACACATACTAAAGCAATGTTTTATATCGACCACTTTGGTACTTCAACCAATAGTGGTGGTTTCTATGAAATTGAAGGTGATTTAACATACTTACCAGAAAAAAGAATAGGAAAAATAAACGTTTCTATTCCAGTTAAAACACTAAATACGGGATTAACGGCATTTGATAATCATGTAAAAAGTGCAGATATCTTAGATGCGGATAAATACCCAACAATTCAGTTTTCTTCAACAAAATGGTATTTCTCGGATAATAAACCCATATCCATTGAAGGGCTATTAACGATGAAAGGAAAAACATTGCCAGTTAAATTAACAACAACCAAGTTTAATTGTTATGAAAGCCCTGTATTTAATGCGCCAGTCTGTGGTGGTGATTTTGAAACAACCATTAAACGTTCAGATTGGGGCGTGGATTTTTTGGTCAAAGAAGGGATGGCTGATAATATGACATTAAAAATTCAAGTTGAAGCTATTAAGCAGTAAATTAAGTCATATTTTATTTTTATTTTATAGAAAAGGCCTTGTTAAATATAAGGGCTTTTCTGTTTTTTATATAATAATAAATATAATTTAAGTTAGGTGTTAAATTCTAAAAATAGAGTTAAAAGAGGGGGTATTTTTAATTGTTGATAATAATGATTTATTGTTGTATGTTATCGAGTTGTTACTTTGATTTTATTTCCTATTGTTTTATATGATTTTTATCTCCATTGTTTTGTTTCTTATCCGTTAAATTTCACTTTTCTATTTTTGATTTTATCTCTGAATTAATAAACTTTACTCATCATAATTTATTTAATAAATATCATCCGATTAAATAAAAATTTTTTACAATAAATAAGTGTGACTTCAATCACTCTACATTTCGATATTTCTTCAGTATGTTTATACGCAGAGATTCAAAATTAATAAATCAGACATTTATTTATATTGCTTAACAGTTTAAGCAAATAGGCT
Source organism: Proteus vulgaris (assembly GCF_016239305.1). Classification (GTDB taxonomy): domain Bacteria; phylum Pseudomonadota; class Gammaproteobacteria; order Enterobacterales; family Enterobacteriaceae; genus Proteus; species Proteus vulgaris_C. Next base: position 64,914 of record NZ_JAEHOQ010000006.1, read on the forward strand.
TCTTATTATCAAAAAAACGAAATGCAAATAGATATGTGCTGTTACATATATTAAATGCGTTAAGGATATCATAATGATCCATGCTTTTATTAAAAAAGGGAGCTTTCAGGATTCAGTTAGCCTGATGATTATTTCCCGAAAATTAAGTGAAGCCCCAGAAGTGGAAGAAATTTCCGTCATGATGGGAACACCAGCGAATAAATCTCTTCTTGATGTCACCGGCTTTTGGCATGACATGTTTAACGAAGCAACGCCGAATGACATTTGTGTTTCGATTAAAGCAGAATCAGACGATCCTGCCATTATCGATATGATTTCTACTGCTTTAGAAGAAGCATTAGCTGAAATTGCAAGTGGCCAGAAAGGCGGTAACAAATTAACGACAGTACGTAGCTGGCGTACCGCTAAACAAAAAAGTACTAATGCCAATATGTTACTTATTTCTATTGCTGGTGAATATGCCGCAGAATTGGCTGACACGGGCTTAGAAGATGGTTGTAACGTCATGCTGTTCTCTGACAACGTTTCTATCGCAGATGAAAAAGCACTAAAAGAAAAAGCGGCAGCAAAAGGTTTGATCGTAATGGGTCCTGACTGTGGTACTGCAAATATTGCAGGTGCGCCTCTTGCTTTTGCGAACATTGCTCCTAAAGGCTCTATTGGTATTGTTGGTGCATCAGGTACAGGTATTCAAGAAATTACCTCCCAAATTGTTTTACAGCGCCAAGGTATTTCTCATTCAATTGGTCTAGGTGGTCGTGATTTAACTGAACAGATTGGTGGTATTAGTGCAATCACTGCTATCAATATGCTGGCGGCAGATCCTAATACGCGTGTTATTGCTTTTGTTTCTAAGCCACCAGCACCTGCTGTTCGCCAAAAAATTATTGCCGAAATGAAACGCCATAACAAACCAATTGTGGCGCAATTCCTAGGAACAACCCCTGAGAAATTCCAAGACGACAATATTTATTTTACTCGCACGTTAGATGAAACGGCGCGCATTGCAGCTGAATTAGCACGTGTTGAAGATATCGCGGCTGAGTTACCAAAAGTTACTGGTAAGAAAATCATTGGTCTTTATGCCGGTGGTACGCTAGCGGCTGAATGCGCCATGTTGTTATCTGAAAAACTTAATGTTGAAGTCGATAACGAGCATAAGCAAGGCACCATGTTAGATGCTGATGGTCACAAAATTATCGATATGGGGGATGATTTTTATACACAAGGTAAACCTCACCCAATGATTGATCCATCAACTCGTAACAAATTTATTAGTGAGCTCAGTAATAAAACAGAAGCGGGCGTATTACTGGTTGATTTTGTTATTGGTTATGGTGCAACTCAAGATCCTGCCGGCGCGTTAATTCAAGAAATCAAAAAACTGAATGAAAAACGTGGCGAAGCCAATCCATTAATCACGATCGCAACCATTACTGGTACTGAAGATGATCCGCAAAACCGTAGCGAACAGCAAAAACAGCTAAAAGAAGCGGGAATTATTGTCATGGATACGTTGCCAGAAGCGGTTTTATTAGCAAAAGAATTAATCCAGCCACATCCAGCAGAAGCACATGCTGAAGTGTCACCATTGCTTAACGGGATCTCAGTGATCAACGCAGGCCTACGTAGCTTTGCAGACGATCTGCAATCAAGTGGGACTCCTGTTGTGCATTATCAGTGGGCACCTGTCGCAGGTGGTAACAAAAAACTGGCTGAAATATTAAAGAAATTGAAATAAGGAATTGCAGATATGTATTCAACTATCGAACAAGCGAATGAAGCAGTTATCGAACGTATCCGTGAAGCCCGTCCTCACTGGTGTGATGTTAACTTAGCAAAAGAAGTTGTACCGGCTTTAGAAACAGGTAAAAAATTACTTCATGCAGGTCCTCCTGTGACTTGGGGGGAAATGAGTGGCCCTGTTCGCGGTGCATGTATCGGTGCTTCTTTATTTGAAGGCTGGGCTGAAACTGAAGAACAAGCATTAGCGATGTTAGAAGCGGGTGAAATTGAATTTATCCCTTGCCATAACGTAAATGCAGTAGGTCCAATGGGCGGTATTACTTCTGCTCATATGCCAATGTTGGTGATTAAAAACCACATTCACGGTAACTACGCTTACTGCAACATGAACGAAGGTATCGGTAAAGTGATGCGTTTTGGTGCTTACGGCCCAGACGTGCAAGAGCGTCTACATTGGATGCAAAATAGTTTAGCACCAGTATTAAAAGCTGCGATTGCCACTTTTGAAAATGGTATCGACCTGACTGCAATTATGGGTCAAGCAATTACGATGGGTGATGAATTCCACCAACGTAATATCGCAGCTTCAGCCCTGTTACTGCGTCAATTGGCACCAGTATTAAGCACATTAGATTTTGAAGATGCTGAAATCACAAAAGTGACTAAATTCCTGAGCATTACAGATCAGTTCTTCCTGAACTTAGCAATGGCTTACTGTAAAGCTGCGATGGATGCAGGTGCTCAAATCAAACAAGGTACTATCGTTACCGTTATGACCCGTAATGGTAGCAACTTTGGTATCAAAATCAGTGGAATGGGCGACCAATGGTTTACTGCTCCAGTAAATACACCACAAGGTCTGTTCTTCTCTGGTTTTAGTCAAGCAGATGCAAATCCAGATATCGGTGACAGTGCAATTACTGAAACTTTCGGTATTGGTGGCGCGGCAATGGTTGCAGCACCAGGTGTAACGCGTTTCGTTGGCGCATCAGGTGGTATGGATGCTGCGCGTGAAGTGACTGAAGAAATGGCTGAGATCTACCTTGCTCGTAACATGATGTTGCAAATTCCAACTTGGGATTTCCAAGGTGCATGTTTAGGATTAGATGCTCGTCGCGTTGTTGAAACGGGTATTACACCACTGATTAATACTGGTATTGCACATAAAGAGCCGGGTGTTGGCCAGATTGGTGCAGGTACTGTACGCGCACCTTTAGGTTGCTTTGAAAAAGCGATTGTTGCATTGGCAGAAGAGTTAGGCATCGACGCTTAATCGTGCTTTGTAACGATAAATCACAGCAATAAAGGGGGCATTATGCAAATTCAAGCACTTCAAACCAGCCAGCATATCACTGATTTTGAAGGTGGGATTAAATGTGTGGGCATTTATGACCATGCTTTGAATTTTATTTGTCCCCAGCAGCGCTTAATTACTTTCCATCGTGAAGGAAGAGGATTAAGCCCGATGGGATGGTTGCTGAAACAAGATGATTTCGATTATTTTGCTAAACACTGCCATCCCTCGGTTATGATGAGCCTTAAAAATCATCAAGCAATACTCGCAAATAAACTCACTCTACTCGCAGGTCAGGGTGAGAATTTACGTTTACAAGATAAAGCGGAACTCGATTTGCGTTGGTTAGAAAGTTTTTTTTCTCTGCTCTCACCCTCGATTGCAACAGGGTTGTATGGACCATTAAAAAATTATCGCCAAATCGCGCAACTCAGTGAAATTAAGTTATTAATTAAGCTATTTCATAATCAGTTAGCGGGCAATGCTGTTAACTGGGCTATTTTTACAGGGAAAGGCCCCGGATTAACGCCAAGTTCAGATGATATGCTAGTAGGAATGTTATTTGCACATTATTTAGCAGAGCCAGAAAAAAAACTTAATTATTTTTTTAATAATACTCCCCCTTTATCTGAATTGACCACCGTTGTCAGTAAGCATTATTTGGAATATGCCACCCAGGGAATATTTTCTACCTATCTCATTCAACTAGGTAAAAAAATAAAGAATAAAGAGATTATTTTTAAGGATATGTTGGAAATACTCTCTATTGGTCATCATTCCGGTGCAGATACATTACTGGGATTATGGATTGGTTACCAAACTAAAAAACAACAACAGCATATTTATTAAATTTTTTTAATAAAAGAATTTATATAAACATTCGGATACGGATAATTATGAAAACAATTGTTATTGCTTTAGGCGGAAATGCATTATTGCAACGCGGAGAAGTTTTGTCTGCTGAGAATCAATATAAAAATATTGAATTAATGTCAGAGACAATTAATAAATTAGCAAAAGAGTACCGTGTTGTATTAGTACACGGCAATGGGCCTCAAGTTGGATTACTTGCACTACAAAACCTGGCATATCAAGATGTTCCTGCATATCCGTTGGATATTCTAGTGGCTGAAAGCCAAGGTATGATTGGTTATATGATGATGCAAAAAATTAATCAGAATAACCCAGACCAAGCTATTACAACGGTAATGACGCGTGTTTCTGTTGATATTAATGATGAAGCATTTAACGATCCAAGTAAATTTATTGGCCCTATTTATGATGAAGCTGATAAAGAAGAACTGATTGCTAAGTATCAATGGACATTTAAACAAGATGGTAAGCATTACCGCCGTGTTGTGCCATCACCAACACCGAAAAAGATTATTGATATCGAAGCGGTAAGACTTTTATTAGATAAAGGTCATGTTGTTATTTGTGGAGGTGGTGGCGGTATTCCAGTTAACAATACAAATAATGAATTTATTGGTAGTGAAGCGGTTATTGATAAAGATTTAACAGCGGCTTTAATTTCTCGTGAATTAAATGCAGAGCACTTTGTTATTTTAACAGAGGCTGATGCTATTTATAAAAATTGGGGTACACCAGAACAAGCCGCAATTCGTGAAGCAACACCAGAAGAACTTGCACCAATGGCTGTCGCTGATGGCGCAATGGGACCAAAAATTATGGCGGTGAGTGATTTTGTTAATGCAACTGGGCAACAAGCACATATTGGTGCATTACAAAATATTCAACAAGTTATTGAAGGTCAGTCTGGCACTTTAATTTATAAGTCTTAATAAAAATTCTTTCAGGAGCGTCATTATGAACGATGCACAAGTGAATGAGAAAGGCAAAGTCCCTTATTGGGTCAAACTGACCATTATCTTCTTCTTTGGTTGGATTGCACTTTATGGTAGTCGCGCCATTGTCGGCCCATTAATGGTAAATATTGGTGCTGAGTTTGACCTTACTAAAGCTCAACTCGGTTCTATCATGAGTATTTTCTTTATCGGATATACTGCACTCAATATTCCATCAGGCATGATTGGTGACTATTTAGGTAAGAAAAAAGTATTAGTAACAGGGGTAGTGCTCTTTGGTGGATTCACCATTATTGCGGGTATGATGCCAACTTATGTGACCTTTATGTTTGCATGGGTCATGGTGGGGATCTTCCAAGGTTTCTATTATGGTCCTCAGTATGGTCTATCCTCAGAAGCGATACCGAAACATCGTATTACACTAGGTAGTGCGATTATCAATAGTGGTATGGCATTTGGTCTTTCTATTGGTTATTACATCTCAAGTATTTCTGTAGGCGAGATGGGGATGAGCTGGCGTGCGCCGTTCTATATTATTGGTGTTCCTATTATCATCATTGGTTTGGTGATGTTATGGATCATTAAAGATAAACCAAAAGCACAACCTGAGTCAGAAGCTGGCGCACCAAAACAGAAAGTTAAACTGACATTTAAAGATTTATTTGGTAATCGCAATATCAACCTTGCGTATGTAACTATCTTCTGTTCAATCTATGGCTTCTTTGTATTAGTAACTTGGTTACCGTACTACTTAGAAACTGAGCGTGGAATTACAGGGACACAAATTTCAACTATTGCATCATTAATGCCGTGGTTTGCTATTCCTGGTTCACTTATTTTTAGCTGGGTTTCAGATAAAATTGGTCGTCGTAAACCTGTGTTACTGATCATGTTACCGCTGTCATTAGTCGCTATTCTTGCCGTGCCAATGTCAGAATCAATGCCTGTGTTAATTGGTGCTCTGATCCTTTACGGTATTGTGGGTAAAATCAGTACAAACCCAGTATTAGTTGCTGTGGTTGCCGATAACTCACCACGACATGCACTAGGTACATCGTTTGGTGTTTATAACTGTATCGGTATGCTGGGTTCGGTTTTTGCACCAACACTAACCGGTTTCTTATCAGATAAAACAGGAAGTATGGACTCAGGTTTCTACTTTGCTGCTATTCTGATTTGTATTGGTATTGTGGCTAGCCTCTTTATTAAAGAAAGCAATAATAATAATGAAGAAGTAAAAGCGTAGTTACCTGTTCAGATAGTTACTGAATTAGTAGCAAAAGGGCAAGCTTCGGTTTGCCCTTTTAATTTAAAGGATCGTAAAACGATTGCACGCTGGGATGATTTTGCTTAAATAATTCCACTAAATAACTGACCACTGCGCCTTTTTTATCTTCACACCACGCTAATGAAAGTGGTGAATTATGACGACGATTTTTCACTTCTTTGGCAATCAGTTGCCCACTATCAATAAGGGGTTTGCACAAACTTAATGGTAAAAATCCGATACCGACGCCTTTTAAATGACAGGCTAATTTTGTGTGTAAATCGGGTACACGAATTTCGTGTTGACCAGATAAACGCCATGCTGTGCGTTTAGAAAGATGGCGAGACGTATCTTCTACGTTAACAGCGGAATACATTCGCATTTGATCATCACTTAATACCCCACTGATATTGGCTAAGGGATGATTAGGTGCAACAACAAATTGCCATTGAATTTCACCCATGGCGCAGATATTAATATTATTTTTAAGGGACTCATTCCCCGTAACGCCAATAGCAAAATGATAATCTTCGTTAATAAGCGCATCCCAAACCCCCATATAAACTTGGCGAGTAATATGAAATTGTGTTGAAGGAAAACGTTGATGAAGGCAAGCCAGCATACTGGCAACCGCTGTACGATCATAAAGAAGATTATTAATGACAATATTCACTTGATGTTCGACACCAGCATTCATTTGTTGAAGCTCAACAGGCATCGATTCTAACCATACAATCCATTGGCGGCATTTTTCTAATAAGTATTCACCTGCTGGGGTTAATGTTACGGTTCTGGTTGTACGATTAAAAAGTTGAGTACCAATATTTTCTTCTAATGTTTTAATACGATAACTAATGGCTGCGGATGTTTTATGTAGCACATCGGCTGCTTTGGTAAAACTTTGGCAATCAGCGACCTGTATAAAAGTACGGATCATTTCTTGGTCTAACATATTTTTTATCCTGGTAATAAGAGAAGCAAAATTTCAGCAGATAATGCTGAACTAAAAAAAAGCAAACAGAGCAAAGCTTACCTATTTTTTCTAAGGTCTATACTGCAAAGTAAGACAACTTCTTATCGTGTTAATGGATGTTATTATTATTGGCTTGGTATTGTGTGCCATATGAAGTTTTGATTATTTATAGATAAGCGATAAAGCATACTAACAAAAATTTCACCGGATGATGGGCGCAAATAAGAATATCTATATTCCATTTGTGTGATTGCTTTCACGTTTCACTCATCCTTTTACCGATGAAGTTAAGATATCAGTAAAAGGTGGTGAAAGTTAGGATAAAAAATCCTTCAATATAAGATGTAAAAAAAGAGATCAGGCCATTTTAAATGGGTAAGTAAAAAAGAGCAGATGAGTCAAATTAAGCGCAAAATGAAATGCTGTTGAAACCCAAAGCCGACCACTCCACATCCAAGCCAAACCATAAATAATTCCTGCCAACGATGCAAAAATAACCAACAATATTCCTCCTGCAATGTGCGCAAAGCCAAAAATTATAGCCGCAATTAATAGCGCAACATAAGGAGGAAGGTAACGTGATAAGGTTTGTTGAATAACACCTCTAAATAAAGCTTCTTCAGCAAGAGAGACAAAAAAGAGGTTCGCAAGAATAAATGCAGGTAACCAGTGTGGTAAATGAAGCTCAATGGCTAATCCCCCTAATTTTACGGCAATGAGTAATAATGCTGGAATAGCAATAATTAACATTATCCATTGTAATTTATTCACTTTTTTTAATGGGGTACAGATAAAGAGAGTGGGAATAAAAATGAGAAAAATAAAGGGTATCAATGCTTTATCCGCATTGAAATAAAACGAAAAAGGGACGCTTTTTATTCCTATAGAGGTATGTGAAAGGTAACGTAAATTGTTAAAGCCAGGAATAAGATGAAAGGCTAAGCCGCTGGCAATGATAATAAGAGCAAGAATGATAATTGCCCGAAGCAGTGGTTGTGTTTTATAGCGGGAATAAGCAAAAGTTAATAACAGAATACTAAAGATAATCGGCAAGGTTTGCCATGTAATAATACCTGTTATAAATGCGCTAAGTGCTGTGACTGCAAGTGTAATAAGTGCAAGTATGCGATTAAAACCCAAAAATAATAAAGACGCCGCGAGAAGTAACCAAGTGATCATAATTATAGATATTTTAGAATGAAAAGGGGCGCTAGGGTAAAAGATAGCTGGCACTTAGGCTATCATAATGAATAAAAAATACAGAAATCAGACCTCTTGATTAAGAATATTATTAACTAATAGTTTGATTTTTTTTATAAAAATCATAATATTTACTTTTGGTCTAAAATTAAAACAATTGTTTAATTATTATGTTGATAATCAATATCTGATATTAAATTAGTATGAATAATAAGATAAAAGCGAATATATAAACATGCCGATAATATGGGATATCGGCATGTTTGTTGTCTTGAGTTCGCTTATTTTTCTAAATAGCGTAAAAACTAAACATAAAAATAGCGAATAACATGAAAGAAAATAGGGGCAGCAAAACAGAGTGAGTCCATTCTATCCATCATGCCACCATGGCCTTCTATCATTGTGCCAAAATCTTTTACGCCACTGTCTCTTTTTATTGCTGACATACATAAACCACCGGCAAAACCAGCCAATGTAATGACTAAAGAGAGTAAAAAGGCTGCCCACCATGAAAAAGGTGTTGCCCACCACAACATCATACCGATAAGGCTGGCGGAAATAATGCCACCAAAAAAACCTTCGACTGTTTTATTGGGGCTTAATTTAGGCACGATAGGATGTTTGCCAAATAATTTACCAAAGACATATTGGAGTACGTCAGAAACTTGTACCACAATCATTAAAAAGAGCAGTAAGTTGATATTACGACCTTCAAAACCTTCAATTGGTAACATTAATAGTGCAGGAGCGTAACTTAGGCAATAAATGGCTATCATCACACTCCATTGCACTTTTGCCATACGTTCTAAGAAATGGCGGGTATCACCTGAAAGTGCCATGCGCGTTGGGATTAATAAAAAGGCGTAAACAGGAATAAATACTGCCATTAAATTATACCACTGCACCCCAACGAGAATGTATTGGATAGGCAAGATCACGAAGAAACACCAAAATAATGCTTCATGATCGCCTCGATGTGTTGGGGTTAATGTAATGAGTTCACGAAGAGCAAGCCATGAAATAATGGTAAATAGTACGACAGAGCCAATTGCGCCAACACCGATTGCAACGCCTGCAATAATGCACATTACCCACCAAGCATTGATCCTTGAGTTAAGGTTAGTAATTGTTGATGTGGGGCCTTTAATTGCCGCAAGAATAGCGCCAATAACGCTGGCAATAATTAAGAAAGAGAAGAGTCCGATAAATATCCAGAGGACTTCATTATTAATACGTTCCATTGTGTAACTCCTCTAACGCGCTTTTGGCTCTGATCAGAAATTCTTGTTTACTTTCATTATCATGCGTAGGCACTATGGGAGCACCAAAAATTGCACTACAAATAACGGGAACAACTAAACGGGAGCCTTTAGGGAGTACCCGATTTAAGTTTTCAAGATAAATAGGAACTAATTGAACATTCGGATTTTTACGAGAAAGATGCCAAAGACCTGCTTTAAAATCCTGAATAGATTCACCATTGCCTCGTGTTCCTTCAGGGAAAATAATTAAGGATTCACCTTGGTCTAAAATATTTTGCATGATAGCCAGCGCATTCACTTTATTCGATGTTGATGATGCAGTTTCGTCCGTTGATTGTTCCGTTATCTTTTCGCATTGGTTACTTTCTTCAGCAATATTCATTTTAGTAGCATGGCGAGGAATAAGAATTGCCCTAAAAATACGGCGAGACAAATAGCGACGTAGGCGATTTTTATTCCAGTAATCTTCAGCAGCAACTGGATGTACATAAGGACGAATATCAGGCGCAAGGCAAGACCAAATGACTAAACCATCAAGATGGCTAGAGTGGTTAGCGTAATAAATACAAGGTGTATCTTTCGCTATCGGAGACGTTTGTTTTGCACGAATTCCCGTTAGGAAACGGCAGATAGAGACTAATACGGATGACACCACTTTTGCATCTAAAGCAAGTTTTCCATTTTTCATTAATCAGACACCTTGTGCTAAATCCCGTAAAATTCGACGGGTTCTGAAAATTGTGGTTAGTGTTGAACCTAAAATAATAATCCATAATGCGATAAAAAAGAGCCACATACCCCAAAGGTTCGGAATAAAAGCAGCAATAACAGCAATTGAAGTGAGCAAAGCCATTCTATGTTGTTTAGCCATAGGACCAGTAAAGTGTTGTTCTAATCCACAGCTCCCGCCTAACACACGGACATAAGCAGTCATTACCGCAAAAAAAGCACCCACCCAACCTAAAGTAATAGCCATTGAAAAGTTGCAGGATAACCCATAACCCACACCTAAAATGATCAGCGTATCTGCAATTCTGTCTGGTAATTCATTATAAACAGCTCCAACAGGGCTTTTCATTCCGCCTTCAACAGCAACCATACCATCTAATAAGTTACAAATAAGACGACCTTGGATCATTAATGCACCAAGGATCAATAAGAACGAGCGTAATAGTCCATCAGAATAATAAAGGGCAAAAAAGAGTGATAGGCCAGCAAGCAATGCAAATACGATGCTAAACACTGAAATACCGTTGGGCGTAGCTCCTTTTTGCTGTAAGTAGCGACTTGATTTTGTTGCCCAGTTTGTTTGTCTTGCTTTTATAGGACGGCGATTTTTATCTTGGTTATTCATTTTTCTTTGTAAACAAGCGAGTTAGGAGGGGAATAGCATAAGGCTATTTGGTCAAAGTGAGAATAAGAATAAACGTATAAGTTTATCTTATATTTTTAAAGTGCACATTTATTCTACCTTTTAATACTCAAATTAAGACTATAAATAAATTATCAATAAATATTTATTTTTCTAGGGGTTAATACCTATTTGATGATAGTGAATTATACTTACTTAATGTGATCATTTAATGATTGTCTTTATTGGACTGTTATTAAGTAAAAATCATAATTAATGTATTACATTAATTAAACTATAAAGAGAATAAATTTCTTAAGTAAAAGGGAGTATAAAGGATAATACTTATTATTCCTTCTTATTTTACGACTAAATTTAAGGCAATTTAAATACGTTAATTAGAATATTCTTATTAAGAAAATTTCGCTTAAATTGAAAATAAAATCGCATAAATAATCTCTAAATGAACATAAAAAAAAGAGACTAGGATCCATTTAGTATTATTTTTTAATCATTATTAATTTCCATCGTGAAATAAGAATAAAGAACAATGGAAAGTTTAAATGAGAATATTCATATTTATAAAAAGTAAAAAATGATTTATATCAAATGAAATGCTTCATCTATTCTTATATTGCTATTGTTAATAAAAAATAGTCATTATAGTTATTAATAATAGCGATTATGAAAATAAAATATACGAGTGCTTTAAATCGAAATTAAACGAACCATAATGAAAGGGTGGCATCAAAATAAGTTGCCGCCCCTTCTATCGTAGAATGGAGTCTAACGTATTAATTATTCCCATATTAGGTGCAAATCATCCAAAATAGAATGTTTTAGAAGTATAGCTTTCTCTCATTAATAAAAGATAATGAAAATTAAACAGGTCATATCGTTATATCTTTAGATAATACAACCTATTGATAAATAAAAATCACATAAGGAACTTAGTTTATTCTCAAGTCATATTTCTTAAAGAAATCATACTCTTGAACTAATTGTGGTAGTGATCTTATTTTCAATTTTGTATACATGTTTGAGCGATGTACTTCAACTGTACGAGGTGATAGCGAAAGTTTTTCTGCCGCTTCTTTGCTCGTATTTCCTTCAAGGATCATTTCCATAACTTCTTTTTCTCTATTTGATAACTTACCAAACTTATCTTTTAAAGATATATATGTTCGGAACTGCTCAACTTCACTTTCATAATGAAGGAATGATTCTGAGACAATATTAAGAAGTTCATTTACATTTAAAGGGCGAGTTAAATATTCAAAAGCGCCTGATTTAAATGCACTACGACAACTCTCAATAGAACTATCCCCAGAAATAATAATAATCGGGATGATATTTTTCAATTTATTGAGTTCTTTAATCAGTACAATTGATGGTGCTGCACTGCTTTTTGTATTAATGATGATGCACTCTTTATGCGCTCCTTTTGTTGAAGAAAAATAGTATTTCAAGAAAGCCTGTTCATTTGAATAGGTTTTCACATTAGCGGCTAAAGAAGAAAGAACAGCTTTAAGTTGAACTTTTGTACTGTCATCTTCAAATGTGATTAAGTGGATTATTGATTCCATATGTTGCTCCTGGTTTTACTCTGCTCTTTCACTAAAAGTGAATGAGTAACGAAATTTGACTAATTTATAAGTTTTTTATGTAGGGTAACATTCACGTAACGGAGCCATATTCAGAATATATCAAATTAAAAATGATTAATACTTCTGTATTATATTATAGATAAAATATCAGAACTTTGTTTTGTTTCAATATTTGTATTTTATAGACAAGAATAATTTATTTCTATAATGGATGTTCGGATAACTATTATTAATTGTAACTAAGTTTTTTACCTTAAGTGATTTTAACTATATTAAACGCATTCAATAAGTAAAAAAATAATATATTTAGGTGCCTATTAGCGAGAAAATTAATAGTTGTATTTAGTTACAATGAAATTCCCTTTGTGGCTTTTTGACTTTACTTCTTGTAAAATAGCACTTTATTTATACCTATTCCTTTTAATAAACCAATCGAGCCAATACTATGGCGTCACTGAAAGATGTAGCTCGACTTGCATCCGTTTCTTTGATGACAGTCTCAAGAGCGATTAATAACCCTGAGTTATTAAAACCAGAAACACTGAAACAAGTCCAAAGTGCTATTGATCAACTTAACTATGTTCCAGATTATTCTGCACGGAAAATTCGTGGTCAAGGAACCAAAGTTTCCTCAATTGGCGTTTTAGCAATTGATACCGCAACGACACCATTTTCTGTTGAAATGATTTTATCTATTGAACAAACAGCAAGAGAATTTGGATGGAGTTCATTTGTGGTCAATTTGACTGCGCAAGATTGTTATGAAAATGCTATTTGGCAACTTTTAGCCCAGCGTCCAGACGGTATTATCTACACGACAATGGGATTACGTGAAATTTCCGTGCATGAAAAATTATATGATAAGAATCTTGTGTTAGCGAACTGCTTGGATAAGGCACACTCTTTTCCAACTTATATTCCAGATGATTATCATGGACAATATTATGCAATGAAGAAAGTCATTGAAAAGGGATATCGTCATCCTTTGTGCTTCTATATACCTGAAGAATCAGTTGCGGGGCCTATTCGCCGTAAAGCGGTTGAAGATGCTTGGCAAGAAGCAGGGCTACCATTAGCGCATTTACGCCAATATACGATGATGTTTGGTGATGAGCATTACCGTGATGTGATTGAAATATTGAAAAAGCATTGCACTCATCAAAAAGCAGATTTTGATATTCTGATTTGTGGTAATGACCGTATTGCTTTTTTAGCTTATCAAGTCTTGTTGTCTATGGGATTGCGTATTCCAGATCAGGTTGCTGTTTTAGGATATGACAATATGATTGGTACAGGCGATCTATTTTATCCGCCATTAACAACGGTTCAACTACCTCATTATGAATTAGGTAAAGAAGCAACATTACATATTATTCAAGAAAGAAATCATCAAAATACGGTACACGTGCCTTGCCAATTAGTTGAACGTGAGTCGTTATAAGGACTCACGTTTTACCATCATCAAAATAGAATGAATGGTTTTAAAAATTAGCCAATATGATTTAGTCTCCAATATTCACCTGATAACAATATTGCATCACCACTCATTGCAAAAAGGCGTAAAGAGCGTGCGTCTTGTGACGCATAATATCGACTACTTAATGTATATTCACCTTGATTAACAAAGACTTCAATTGATGAACGATCAATGAATATGCGTAAGTTTAATTGATATCCTTCAGGTAATGGAATACTACGAGCACCACTTATATTGTATTGAGGGTAATGACGATTAAGCACTAAACGATTTGATTGATTATCTACAAAAAGCTCTAGCCCTTCACCTAGCCATAAGCCAAATTTTTCGGCTTGGCTGTCTAAAGACCAAGTTAAATCGAGTTCGATAGCTGATGTGTTATCAATTAACTCTATAGATTGATGGCTTAATGTGAGAGGTTTAATAGTATTTTTTTCTTGGCGTAATGATTCAACTTCTTTGACTGGCACCATACGTAAACGGTTTTTGCTCTTATCAAAGGTAATTTCACGAGGTAATGTGAAGCAACCAGACCAAAACTCCGCTTTTGATGGCATGAGTGAATTCCACATATCCATCCAGCCCATAGAAACACGACGACCATCAGGAGTCATAAATGATTGGGGCGCATAATAATCATGGCCATTATCTAGCTCAATAAAGTGACCTTGTGGTTTAAATGGCTGGTTTGGTGACCATTGACCAATTAACGCGCCAGCTTGAAAAAGGTTCCGGTATTGATAGCCTTCTGCACGTTTTCCTTGGGGCGAAAAGACAATTGCGAATTCATTGTCTTGGCTGATCGGGAAGAAGTCTGGGCACTCCCACATATAGACGTTTTTATCGTCAGTTTTTCCCAAAATAATGTAATCGGTGCTCCACGGTTTTCCTTCTTCAAATAAGTTTTCACTAGAAAAGAGTAAAACTTGTCCTTGATCTTTTTCATCTCTAGCACCGACAACCATCCACCATTTCCCGTCTTGATACCACACTTTAGGATCACGAAAATGCATATAACCTTCGGGGGGCGGTAAAACGATCCCTTTTTTTTCAAAATGAATTCCATCTTCACTGATCGCTACACATTGTGCTTCATAAATTTGGCTATCATCACCTTCTTCGCCTAACCAATTATGGCCAGTATAAAAAAGGTAGAGTTTACCGTCATGACTAATAGCTGATCCTGAGAAACAACCACTTTTGTCGTAATCATCACCAGGGGCTAACGCAATAGGTTGATGTTGCCAGTGGATCATATCGGTGCTGGTGGCATGCCCCCAATGCATTGGACCCCAATCTTGAGAATAAGGATGGTGCTGATAAAAAGCATGATATAAGCCATCATGATAAATAAGACCATTAGGGTCATTTAACCAACCCGCAGGTGCGGCTAAATGAAATTGGGGATAAAAAGTATTGCCTCGCTTTTCAATCAAGGTACTTAAGGTATTTGTTGATTGTTCTAAACGGTGTTTCATATCATTATCCTTATTATATTTTCAGCATCGTTAGCCCTCGTTTTTACGTTATAAAAGAATAAAAATAGATTAAACTATAATTTTTCCTTTTTTGTTAACGATAACATTTAAGGGCAAAAAAACACTTTTTATAAGATTGACTTTATCATAATATCTCATTATGTTAACGTTATCAGAGTGGATTTACGAGCAATATCTTTCTTTAATCGTTATGAATAGTCATAAAAACAGAATATAGTGAAGAAAAATAATTGCTTATCTTCAGGAGAGATTATGAAAGTCTGGTCTTTAGGTGATGCTGTTGTTGACCTGATCCCATTGCAAAACATGCAATATGAAGCATGTGCTGGTGGCGCGCCTGTCAATGTTGCTGCGGGTGTTGCTAAACTTGGTCAACAAAGTGGTTTTATTGGGCGTGTAGGTGAAGATGCGTTCGGCCATTTTATGCAAAAAACATTGTTTGATCTGGGTGTTGATACTCGAGCAATGGAATTTGATGAGTTTCACCGTACCAGTACAGTTCTTGTCTCTTTACAAGAAAATGGTGAGCGTGATTTTACTTTCTTAGTTGCTGAATCTGCAGATCAATTTTTAACAGAAAAATCTTTACCTGCGTTCGAAAAAGATATTTTGCATTTTTGCTCTTTAGCATTAGTGAATCCCATTTGTCGTTCAACCTTGGATACAGCGATTAAGAGTATTAAAGAGACGGATTCATCGCTGAGTTTTGATATTAACTTACGTCCTCAAATGTGGCGTGATCACGAAGAAATGCGCGAAGTTATCGATAATTATGCGCATAAGGCCGACATATTAAAATTATCAGAAGATGAACTTACGTGGATGACACAAGAAGTGACGTTGAATAATGCTCTTAAAAAATTAGAAGATTATCCCGCACGTTTAAAAGTGATCACTCAAGGCGCTAAAGGATGTTTAGTGTTAACACCAAATAATCAAGTTGCATTTAGTGCTTTTACAGTTGAATGCATTGATACAACGGGTGCTGGGGACGCCTTTATGTCAGGTTTATTGGCCGCACTTGCAGAATATGGTTTTGCCGAAGATGAACAATACTTATCAAAAATAGTGACGCAAGCGGCTGCTTGTGGTGCTTTGGCCACAACTCAAAAAGGGGCGATAGCTGCAGCTCCAAGTCGTAAAAAATTGCATGATTTTGTTCAGCAACAGCCCCCTTTGCATGTTCGGGAGATTTTCTGATAGCTCACAGATTTTTTCTGGTTGTGGTTTTTACCACATTTTTCTCTTAATGGTATTTCCTTGCCCTCCATTAATACTGGTTTTTCTCGAAGCCATTATTAGTGGAGATTTTTTTATCTTTTCGATTAGACTCTTCTATTTTTTATCAATCAATCAGCGATGTTGATCATATTGTTCTATCTGTTTTAAGCGTATGATATTAAAACGTATCGACTTTTATTGATGGAACATTAAATGTGGGCTCAATCGGGCGCAGTATTAGCCATTTTTTCTTATATTCTTTGGGGGATCACTCCTCTTTTTTATCGGCTTTTACCAGGAGCTCAACCGTTAGAAATGTTAGCTCAGCGTTTAATTTGGTCTATTCCTTTATTATTGTTGGTACGGCTTTTTATCAAGAATAGAACTCAATGGTGCGCGGTTTTTCAAGATAAACGCTCTGTTTTTATGTGTTTATTTAGTTCAATGGCAATGGCGGTTTCTTGGTGTACCTTTACCTATGCATTAACTCATGAGCAAGTATTAGAAGCGAGCTTAGGGTATTTTATTAATCCACTTTTCTCGATTTTATTAGGTGTGATCTTTCTGAAAGAAAAACTTAATCCAGCAGAAAAATGGGCCGTTACCTTAATTTGTGCGGGGGTGGGATATCAGCTGTGGATGTACGGAGAATTACCTGTACTGGCTATCATGATGGGGGGAGCATTTGCCGTATATGGATTAATTCGTAAGTTTATTCGTTTTGATGTAATAACCTCTTTATTTATGGAAACACTTTGGCTAATGCCATTAGCAATAGGTGCGACCGTTTGGTTGTTTATGACAGATAAAAGTGCGTTACCTTCTGCAGATAATCTGACTCGTTTTTATTATGTTTTAACCGCACCAGTTACCATATTGCCATTATTGTTTTTTACTGCGGCAGTGAAACGAACTACGTTAACCGTTATCGGACTAGCACAATATATAGAACCTACTATTCAATTTTTACTGGCTGTTTTCTTATTCCATGAAGCTTTTGATGAAGTTAAAGGTGTCAGTTTTTCTCTAATTTGGCTGGGGCTTTTATGCTGTATCTTGGCACTTATCCGAAAACGCCTTAATTATCTGAAAATCCAAAAAGGAAAGCGTAGCCAAATATTGTAATTATTTTCTTTCTTCGATTGATTATTTTTGCCTGCCTATTTTTCTATCAAGTAAAATCCGTTATGCTACGTCAAAGCAATCGTTTGCGTCGTTGTGTTTTTTATAAATAGTGAGGATAAAAAATGACTGTGTTGGGTACGGCTCTTACAGCTAATGCAACAAAGGTAATGCTATTAGGTGCAGGTGAACTGGGTAAAGAGGTGGCTATTGAATGCCAGCGCCTAGGTATTGAAGTGATTGCAGTTGATCGCTATCCCAATGCACCTGCGATGCATATTGCACATCACCATCATGTGGTGAATATGCTTGATAGTAATGCATTAAAACTCATTATTGAGCAAGAGCAACCTGATTTTATTGTTCCTGAAATTGAGGCGATAGCGACCTCGTTATTGGTTGAATTAGAACAAAAAGGGCAAAAAGTCGTTCCTTGTGCTCGCGCTGTAAAACTGACAATGGATAGAGAGGGGATCCGTCGTTTAGCTTCGGAAACATTACTTTTACCAACATCAAATTATCAATTTGTTGATGATGAAGTGAGTTTTAAAAAAGCTGCTTTAGATATCGGTTTTCCTTGTATTGTCAAACCTGTTATGAGTTCGTCGGGGAAAGGGCAAAGTGTTATCCGTGGTGAAAATGATTTAGCACATGCTTGGGCCTATTCTCAAGAGGGCGGGCGAGCAGGAAAAGGGCGTGTTATCGTTGAAAAAATGATCCCGTTTGATTTTGAAATTACTTTACTGACTATTCATGCTGTTGATGGTATCCATTTTTGTGCTCCCATTGGTCATCGGCAAGAAAAAGGAGATTACCGTGAGTCATGGCAACCTCAAAAAATGAGTAATATAGCCCTTGCTAAAGCAGAACATATTGCGAGCAAAGTGGTAGAAAATTTAGGGGGGTACGGCTTATTTGGCGTAGAGTTGTTTGTTCAAGGCGATGATGTATTTTTTAATGAAGTATCTCCTCGTCCTCATGATACAGGGTTAGTGACACTAATTTCACAGGACTTATCAGAGTTTGCACTTCATGTTCGTGCTTTTTTAGGTTATCCCATTGGTGGTATTCGCCAATTAGGTAACTGTGCTTCTGCTGTCATTTTGCCAGAGCTACATAGCTCAAATATCGTTTATTCTGGTATTGAAAAAGCGTTGAAGGCGAATCGTCAAATTCGTCTTTTTGCGAAACCTGAAATTGCAGGCTCTCGCCGTCTTGGTGTTGTGCTTGCCCATGCTGATACAATAAAACACGCACTCGATGAAGCCAAAGAAGGCGCTAAAGCCATTGTTGTGAGTGATGTTAAATAATTATATATCATTAGTTATCCGTTTTACTGCTAAGTGAACACCATCAACTTAGCGGTAAAAATCCAGCTTTAATAAAATAGTCTTTTGCATTTTCTGGTTTATTGACGATATTCCCAATCAGTAAAATGCCTTCTTTTATCCCTACGTTATAGGTTGGTTCTTTGTTTTATAATGTTGGATTGAGTGTTGACTTATTTTCATTAGCTTCCTTACGTAATGAAATTGCCACAACAGGAATACCAAGTGCAACTTAATAAACGGTGCTGAAATAATAAAGCTTTCCTAGCCATAAAACTCAGTTAATATCAATACATAACAAAATATACAACAAGTACTATTTTTGCTTAAAATTTAATCATATAAGGTGGTTAATTAATTTTATCAGCTTAATTTTTTACTCAACCCTTGAAACTTGCTTAACTATCCCCACTTTTTACTCATATTGATTTTTTTCGCCAAATTAGGATTAATTGAGGTAAAAATGAGTATGAAAGGTCAGGAAACAAGAGGATTTCAGTCAGAAGTTAAACAACTTCTTCAATTAATGATCCATTCTCTTTACTCCAATAAAGAAATTTTCCTTCGCGAATTGATTTCTAACGCATCAGATGCGGCTGATAAATTACGTTTTCGTGCATTATCAGATGCAGCACTTTATGAAAATAACGGTGAGTTGCATGTGCGCATTTCCACGGATAAAGAGAACCGAACTCTGACTATCAGTGATAATGGTATTGGTATGACTCGTGATGAAGTCATTGATAATCTAGGTACTATCGCAAAATCAGGTACCAAATCATTCTTAGAATCTATCGGACAAGATCAAGCTAAAGATAGCCAATTAATTGGTCAGTTTGGTGTGGGCTTCTATTCAGCTTTTATCGTTGCAGATAAAGTCACTGTACGCACTCGTGCTGCGGGTGAAACAGCGGATAAAGGCGTTTTCTGGGAGTCTGAAGGTGAAGGTGATTATACCGTTGCTGATATTGAAAAAGCTGATCGCGGTACTGAAATAACGCTTCATTTGCGTGAAGGCGAAGATGAGTATTTAGATGACTGGCGTCTGCGTAGCATTATTAGCAAATATTCTGACCACATTTCTCTGCCTGTTGAAATTGAAACGAAAAATGAAGAAGATGGCACAGTAACGTGGGAAAAAATTAATAAAGCGCAAGCACTGTGGACTCGTAATAAAGCTGAAGTAAGTGATGATGAATATAAAGAGTTTTATAAACATATCTCTCATGACTTTGCGGATCCATTAAGCTGGGTACACAACCGTGTTGAAGGTAAACAAGAATACACAAGCTTGTTATATGTGCCTTCAAAAGCGCCTTGGAATTTATGGGATCGTGAACAGCGTCATGGTTTAAAACTGTATGTACAGCGTGTTTTTATTATGGATGAAGCTGAGCAGTTTATGCCTAATTACCTACGTTTTATTCGTGGGTTAGTGGATTCTAATGATTTACCACTAAACGTTTCGCGTGAAATTCTACAAGACAGCTCCGTTACACGTAACCTACGTAGTGCATTAACTAAACGTGCATTACAAATGTTACAAAAATTGGCAGAGAATAAGCCTGAAGAGTATCAAGCATTCTGGAAAGAGTTTGGTTTAGTTTTAAAAGAAGGCCCTGCAGAAGATTCATCTAACATTGAAACTATTGCTAAGTTACTGCGTTTTGCATCAACACATAACGATAGCGATGCTCAAACTGTTTCACTGGAAGATTATGTTAGTCGCATGGTGGATGGTCAGGAAAAAATCTATTACATCACCGCTGATAGTTACGCTGCTGCGAAAAACAGCCCTCATTTAGAGCTGTTCCGCAAAAAAGGTATCGAAGTATTGCTGTTATCAGATCGTATTGATGAATGGATGATGAATTATCTGACAGAGTTTGATGGCAAATCATTCCAGTCTGTCAGTAAAGCAGATGAATCTCTTGATAAATTGGCGGATGAAGAAAAACAAGCTGAACAAGAAGAAACAGATAAACAATTAGCACCTTTTATTGAACGCATTAAAACGTTGTTGGGCGACAAAGTTAAAGAGGTGAAATTAACACACCGCTTAACTGATACCCCCGCGATTGTGACAACCAGTGCGGATGAAATGACCACACAAATGGCGAAATTGTTTGCAGCTGCAGGACAAGAAGTACCAGAAGTAAAATATAACTTTGAGCTAAATCCAAATCACCCATTAGTGAAACAAACAGCTGAGTTAACCGATGATGCTTTATTTGCTGATTGGGTAAATTTATTACTGGATCAGGCATTATTTGCTGAAAGAGGCTCTTTGGAAGATCCGAATCAGTTTATTCGCTTAGTGAATCAACTTTTAGTTCAGAAAGCGTAACTGTTTTCGTTTTCAAACATTTAAACCACGTTTCTCTGAAAAGAGAGCGTGGTTTTTTCTTTTTCGACAAAAATAAAATGCAATCGCTACCGTGATTTCTTGAGCGATGACCTCACAAAATGGTATGGTAATGCGTTTTCGAGTTTAAATATAAAAAATTAAATGCAAGGGGATTTACGCGATGCGTATCATTCTGCTAGGCGCTCCAGGCGCTGGTAAAGGCACTCAGGCTCAATTCATTAAAGAAAACTATGGTATCCCACAGATTTCAACTGGTGATATGTTACGTGCGGCGGTAAGCGCGGGTACAGAACTAGGACTGAAAGCAAAAGCGTTAATGGACAATGGTCAATTAGTTACTGATGAATTAGTGATTGCGTTAGTTAAAGAGCGTATCAAACAAGACGATTGTCGTAATGGTTTCTTGTTGGATGGGTTCCCAAGAACAATTCCGCAAGCTGATGCAATGAAAGAAGCAGGTATCAATGTGGATTTCGTACTGGAATTCGCCGTACCAGATGACATCATTGTAGAACGTATTATTGGCCGTCGTGTTCACGCGCCATCAGGTCGTGTTTATCATGTGAAATTTAATCCACCTAAAGTGGAAAATCGTGATGACGTGACGGGTGAGGAGTTAACAACGCGTAAAGATGACCAAGAAGAAACTGTTCGTAAACGTTTAGTTGAGTATCATACTCAAACGGCACCGTTAGTTTCTTATTATCAAAATGAAGCTAAAGCAAGCAATGCAAAATACTTCAAAGTTGATGGTACACAAAAAGTTAGCGAAATTAATGCTGAACTGAAAAGTATCCTTGGCTAATTTGTCATCGCTATGATTAATCCCGGTTGAGCCGGGATTTTTTTTACCTTATTTAGCCTGTATAAAATAAGTTAAAAAATTCGATCCAATAAATTGACAAGCACAATTCATTATTTTCCTTTATTCTTCTACTTTTTGGTTATCCTAATAAAAACAACTCTAAGGAGTCATGGTATGAATCATGCTAAGTATGGTGTTCTTCTCGTTAATCTTGGTACACCTGATGCGCCGACAACGGGTGCTGTCCGACGTTATTTAGCACAATTTCTTAGCGATCCTCGTGTTGTTGATGTTTCTCCTTTAATTTGGAAACCAATATTACAGGGTGCGATATTGCCATTTCGTTCTCCTAAAGTAGCCAAGCTTTATCAACAAATATGGATGGAAGAGGGTTCGCCGTTATTAGTTTATAGTCGCGCCCAACAACACGCGCTTGCTCAGCGATTACCCAATATACCTGTGGAATTAGGGATGTGTTATGGCAATCCGTCGCTAAATGAAGGGATTGAAAAATTGTTACAACAAGGTGTTGAGAACATTATTTTGTTGCCACTTTATCCTCAATACTCTTGTTCTACTTCTGCTGCGGTATTTGATGGTGTAAGCACAATATTGAAAAGTATGCGCACTATTCCATCCTTAAATTTTATTCGTAGCTACCCTGACCATCCGCTTTATATCAAAGCACTTGTTACCTCTATTGAGAAGAGCTTTCAGCAATATGGAAAACCAGATCGCTTAATTCTTTCTTTCCATGGTATTCCTGAGCGTTTTATCAAAACAGGGGATATTTATTATGATGAATGTTGCCTTACAACGGAAAAGCTTAAAGAGCAATTAGAAATGCAATTAGGCTATCCTAAAGAGCAGGTTATGTTGACATTCCAATCACGTTTCGGGCGTGAACCTTGGTTATCACCTTATACTGACAAAACGATGGAAAAGCTAGGAAGTGAAGGTATTAAACATGTCCAAGTTGTATGCCCAGGTTTTTCATCTGATTGTTTAGAAACATTAGAAGAAATTAACGAACAGAACCGTGAATTCTTTATTCATGGTGGTGGTAAACAGTATGAATATATTCCCGCATTAAATGATGAACCTGAGCATATTGACTTGCTAGAGGCGATTATCCGTGAGATATGCAAAAAATAATTATTGAATTCTATAAATAAAATTATCGGATTTGATGATATATTAATTTGATCATATTTCAGTTATATATAAACTTATCTTTTCTCATTTTTTAAGTGTTTTAGTGTTAATCACTAACATGCTGATAAACGGACACTGCATTACATAAATTTAGGCAGGAAAATGAATAGTAAGCTTTCAAAACCACAATCTTCAGAAATTGATAAAGGGAATTTTGATGACTTTTATCTAAAACAGAACGATGAAATCGATCTTTTTGAATTATTTTCTGTTATTTATAAATCAAAATTTGTCATTATTGGTATCACGCTATTATTTGCTATCGTTGGCTTTACTGTTGCAAGCTTTTTGCCTCAAAAATGGACAAGCCAAGCTGCAATTACCAAGCCAATGCTCGACGAAATGAAACAATTAAGAGCGACATTGACTGAACTAAGCCTAGTAGATGTTGATACAGGGGTTAATGGTTCTTCCGTTTATCAAAAATTTATCAATAACTATAACTCTCGGGTTTTACGTGAAGAGTATTTGGTCAGTACGGATTATTACAATAGTTTGCTGGCTAAAATGGATGAGCCAACGCCACTGGATAAGCGTAAATTAATTGAAGAAATCGTAACGAAAGATATTAATTTAAAAGCTTCAGATGATAAAAATAGTGAAGAAGAGTTTAGTGGTGAAATTAATCTAAGCTTTACTGCACCAACATCGGAAGAGGCTTATGATTTACTTTCTGGCTATATTCGTTTTATTTCCACCAAAGTACGTATGGAAGTGAAAGACGAAATTGATGACCAGATTGAGCGTAAATTAAGCTTTGCGCAAAAAGCGTATGAAATGGATTTAGAACGTATTGCCAATGCACGTAATGTAAATGTCCAACGCTTAAAATATGCGTTAGAGATTGCTAATGCGGCTGGGGTAAAAAAACCAATTTCAAGTGAAGGGGCACAAATTAAAGATGACCCTGATTACTCTATTGCCATGGGTTCTGATGCGTTGAGTAGTAAATTGGCTATCACAGAAGCTATCACAGATCCAACAACTGTAAGTTCTGAACTGAAAAACCGTTTATATAACATGAAGCAGTTAGAAAAAGTGAAATTAGATGAGCTTCAATTTGTACCATTCAAATATATGTTGAAGCCTTACGAGCCTACTAAAAAAGATGCGCCTAAACGTGCTCTGATTTTAGTTGGTGCTGCTTTTGTTGGTTTCATTCTTTCTGTAATGGGTGTTTTACTGAGCTATATGGCGAGAAACCGTCGTAAAACCGCATAAAAATATCTCCAAATAAGTAGGTGTACAGACGTACACCTACTGTCTCTCTCATAATATTGTGTTAACATTGCGCATCTTTTTTAGCTGTGTAGCATCGTTCACAATGAAATTCCCTGGCAAACGAAAATCCAAACACTATTTTCCCGTTAGTTTACGAGATCCTTTATTACAACCCATCATCAATATGACGGAGAGCGAATCTTCTCGCGCCTATATTGTCGGCATTGACCAAACATTGGTGGATATCGAAGCGAAAGTTGATGAGGCATTTATTACCCGTTATAACTTGAGTCAGGGACACTCTCTAGTTATTGAAGATGATGTCGCAGAAGCGCTTTATCGTGAATTAACAGATAATAACTTAATCACTCACGAATTTGCGGGTGGTACCATTGGTAATACGCTACATAACTACTCTGTATTAGCTGATGACCGTTCTGTGTTATTAGGTACTATGTGTAATAACATTCAGATTGGTAGCTATGCTTATCGCTATTTATGTAACACGTCTAGCCGTACTGATTTGAATTACCTTCAAGGTGTCGATGGTGCTATTGGGCGCTGTTTTACGCTGATCACAGAAAATGGTGAACGTACTTTTGCAATTAGCCCTGGTCAAATGAACCAACTTCAGCCTGAGAGTATTCCTGAAGAGGTTATTGCAGAAGCCTCTGCATTGGTTTTAACAGCTTACTTAGTGCGTTGTAAACCTGGTGAGCCAATGCCTTTGGCTACCATGAAAGCGATTGAATATGCGAAGAAATATGACGTACCTGTAGTGCTTACATTAGGTACTAAATACGTTATTGCGGATGATCCACAATGGTGGCGTGATTTCCTAAAAGAGCATGTGTCTGTTGTGGCAATGAATGAAGATGAAGCGTTTGAGTTAACAGGGCATTCTGATCCTCTTCTTGCCTCTGATATGGCGTTGGAATGGGTTGACTTAGTTCTTTGCACCGCAGGTCCTGCAGGGCTTTATATGGGCGGTTATACGGAACAAAGCTTTAAACGTCAAACAACGCATCCTTTATTACCTGGTGCAATTGCTGAATTTAACCGTTATGAATTTAGTCGTGCAATGCGCTACAAAGATTGTGAAGAGCCTGAAAAAGTTTATTCCCATATTGAGCCTTATATGGGAGGGCCTGAGAAAATAATGAATACAAATGGTGCGGGTGATGCAGCATTATCGGCATTACTACATGATATTACAGCGAATAGTTATCATCGAATAAATGTACCGAATTCGAGTAAGCACCCTCGAGCTTATTTAACCTATTCATCATTAGCACAAGTGTGTAAATACGCTAATCGAGTGAGTTATCAAGTATTAAGTCAGCATTCACCTCGTTTAACGCGTGGTTTACCTGAAAAAGAAGACAGCTTAGAAGAAGCCTATTGGGAACGTTAAGTTTATATTGTTTCTAAGTCTTGTTTTATCTGTGTGAAATAAAAAAACCTATCAAAATTTATTGATAGGTTTTTTATTGACTTAAATTTATAGCGTTAACAGGCTATCTATATTTGATTATTGTGCTGCACTAGGGGCAATAATTTGCTGACCATTTTCAGGTGTATCATCAATTGCACAACCAAATTCTACTTCCTTCACTAACATATCAGCCATTGCAGACGCTGTTTGATCTTCATCGATAATGACGTGATTTGCACCTTTTTCAAGGATAAAAGATGCTTCTTCATCGTAGTTAGCACGAACAATAATATCGTCGAAATGAGCACGAACAATGATATTTAAATTAGGATTCATACTTCTTGCTGTTTCAGCAATATCAGCAGCTTCATAACCATTAGGGATAGTCAGTAATAAAGATTTAGCGCAATCAATACGGGCTAAAGCAAGTGATTCTTTTGTTGATGCATTGCCCAGTACTGTGTTTAAGCTTTTCTCTTTTAATTCCGCAAATTTATTACGGCTATTTTCGATAATAACCAATGGAATAGATTGAGCTAATAATTTTTCAGAAAGCATGCTTCCTGCGCGTCCATACCCAACGATAATGGCGTGACCACAGATATCAACAGGAACTGGCATCTCTTCTTCCAGCTCTTCTTGTTGTAGTTGTTCCATTTCTTCTTTTGTCTCTGTTTTTGCCAGATAACGGTCTAATAAAGAGAACAATACTGGGTTTAGCATAATAGAAACTAAAGCGCCGGCTAAAACGAGATTACGTGCATCTGGCTCTAAAACGTTCAGAGCAACACCAAGGCCTGCAAGAATAAAGGCAAATTCACCAATTTGAGCAAGACTAGCAGAAATAGTTAATGCTGTTCGTCTGGAATGACCAAACATTCGTACAAGCACCAGTGCAGCTGCGGATTTACCAATAATAATGATAGCCAGTGTTGCTAAGATGCCGAGTGGGTGTTCAATCAAGACCATTGGATCAAACAGCATACCTACAGACACAAAGAACAGTACAGCAAAGGCATCACGCAATGGCAGAGTATCTTGAGCTGCTCTGTGGCTTAAATCAGACTCATTGAGTACCATACCAGCAAAGAATGCACCTAATGCGAAAGAAGCATCAAATAAGGTCACAGCGGCATAAGCGATACCTAAAGCTAGTGCTAATACACATAACGTAAAGAGTTCGCGAGAGCCAGTTGCTGCGGTTTTAGCTAAAATCCAAGGGATAAGCTTACGGCCGACAACCATCATGATTAAGATAAAGGCAACGACTTTACCGATAGTGATCCCTAAATTAATCATCAGTTGAGAAATACTGGTTTGGTCACTACTTTCCAGCATATTGGCGGCAGCAGGCAGTAGCACAAGGGCTAATACCATTGCTAAGTCTTCAACTATCAACCAACCAATAGCAATTTGGCCTCGTTGGCTATCAATCAGGCCTCTTTCTTCAAGTGCTCGTAAAAGAACAACGGTACTTGCTGTTGATAGACACAAACCGAATACAATACCACTAAATAAACCCCAGCCAAAAAATGCTGATAATCCCAATCCTAATAGTGTTGCGACTGCAATTTGCGCAATAGCACCCGGAATAGCGATGGCTTTTACCGCCATAAGGTCTTTTAAAGAAAAATGTAAACCTACGCCAAACATTAGCAGAATGACGCCGATTTCAGCAAGTTCAGGGGCGAGAGAGGTATCAGCGACAAAGCCAGGGGTAAATGGGCCAGCGAGTACACCCGCAGCAAGATATCCTACTAAAGGTGAGATTTTTAGCCGTTGAGCGATCATGCCTAAAATGTAAGCAAGTGCTAACCCACCAACAATGGTGGTAATGAGGGGTGTTGAATGCGGCATCAATTCTCCTTCTTTTTATAAAACTACATGTATCGGGGGGCGAGTAATATAGCAGGCTGATAGTTTAACGTATTTATGCAATAAATTCGCTAAAAATTATCGATTATTTATAAAAATAGCAAGTTGATTGAGTTTTATGACGCAAATGCATTTTTTTATGTTATTTTAATAAGTCTCATCTTTTAAGGTGAGAGTTACCCTGTTACCGGTTCATTTTGATAACAGGAATAATTACAGCTTATTCAGTTTTATCTACCCCAATATTAGGAAGAAAAATGGTGAAAATACCTAACAGTGGGAGATAAGCGCAAATATGATAGACATATTCAATACTTTTCTGATCTGCTATATATCCTAAGACAGCAGCACCAATCCCCCCCATCCCAAAAGCAAGTCCGAAGAAAAGCCCTGAAACCATGCCTGTTTTACCCGGAATTAACTCTTGAGCATAAACTAAGATAGCAGAAAATGCTGAAGCTAAAATCACCCCAATGAATACAGTGAGTACGCCAGTCCAGTACAAGCTGGCATAAGGGAGTATCAGTGTAAAAGGCGCAACACCTAGAATAGAACCCCAAATAACATATTTTCTACCAATTTTATCGCCTACGGGGCCACCAATCATGGTGCCAGCTGCGACAGCAAAGAGAAAAACAAATAGGTGAATTTGTGCATTTTGTACTGAAACGCCAAATTTATGTATTAAATAAAAAGTATAGTAGCTACTGATGCTTGCAAGATAAAAATACTTAGAAAAAATCAGAATAAGTAAAATAGCTAAAGATCCAAAAAGGGCTTTACGTGGCAATATTGCTTTATTGTTTAGTATTTTAGGTTGTTTTTTCTGAGCTTCTTGTTGAATTTTATACCAACGACTAACTTGTAGTAACACGACAATAGCTAGCAACGCAGCAAGGGAGAACCAACCGACATTTCCTTTGCCATAAGGCGCAATCAGCAAGGCTGCCAAAAGAGGGCCTAATGAGCTACCAAGATTTCCGCCTACTTGGAAGAGTGATTGTGCAAGTCCGTGCCTTCCACCTGATGCCATTCTAGCAACACGAGATGATTCTGGATGGAAAACAGATGAGCCAGTACCCACTAACCCTGCAGCAAGTAATAACATTGGGAATGTGTCAGCAAAAGCGAGGAGAATAAGCCCTGTTAGAGTAAAACCCATACCAACAGGTAATGAGTAAGGCTTAGGATATTTATCAGTATAAAGGCCAATAAAAGGTTGTAATAAGGATGCTGTAATTTGATACGTCAACGTTATCATCCCTATTTGTACAAAACTGAGAGAAAATTCAGATTGCAACATAGGGTAAATAGCTAATATCAACGATTGGATCATATCATTGAGAAGATGTGAAAAACTGATAGCAGTTAAAATACTAAAAACCGTATTACGCTTATTGGCTTTTCGTTGTAAAACGTCATTTTCCTCTATGGGAAGCGCTGGGTCGGCATTGCTCATTTTAATTCCCTGTCATATTGTATTGTTAACAAATTGTTTCTATTTTTATTAGTCTAGTTTACATCTATTTGGAGTTGAGTGCTTTTGTGAGAAATAGAGTTTGATTCATGTCTCAAAAAAACTATTGGATCAATGAAATAATAAAAAAATTATATAACCTACGTCATAAAATACAGCAAAAGTATTTAACTTCTGTCTTTTTTTTCTACAGTAAATGCATGGCAGAACCTTCTCAATAAATAATATACATGGGGATATACCATGAGCTTATCTTTTAAATTATCGGCATGCGCTTTGACCGTTTCTTTAGCTATGGCGCCTGCGTTGTCTCAGGCATGGGAAAAGGATAAAACGTACGAAATTACTATTTTGCACACCAACGATCATCATGGCCATTTTTGGCATAACGATCGTGGTGAATACGGTTTAGCTGCTCAAAAAACTGTTGTTGATAATATCCGTGATGAAGTTGCTAAAAAAGGTGGTAGCGTATTGCTGTTATCAGGCGGTGATATCAATACTGGTGTTCCAGAATCTGACTTACAAGATGCAGAGCCTGATTTTAAAGGTATGAATCTTGTGGGGTACGATGCAATGGCACTGGGCAACCATGAATTCGATAATCCATTAGATGTTTTACGTCAACAAGAAAAATGGGCAACATTCCCATTTTTATCTGCAAATATTTATCAAAAAAGCACGGGTGAGCGTTTATTCAAGCCTTACACCATTTTTGATAAGCAAGGTGTTAAGATTGCAGTTTTGGGCTTAACGACTGATGATACTGTACGTATCGGTAACCCAGCAAACTTCCCTGATACTGAATTCCGTAAGCCTTCTGATGAAGCTAAAAAAGTTGTAGAAGAACTGCGTACAACAGAAAAACCAGACATTATTATCGCAGCAACCCATATGGGTCACTATGATGATGGTAATCATGGTTCTAACGCACCAGGCGATGTAGAAATGGCGCGTGCTTTACCAAAAGGCTACCTTGATATGATTGTGGGTGGTCACTCACAAGATCCTGTCTGTATGTCTCAAGAGAACAAAAACTACAAACAAGCTGATTATGTACCAGGAACACCTTGTGCACCTGATAATCAAAATGGCACATGGATTGTTCAGGCTCATGAATGGGGCAAATATGTTGGTCGTGCAGATTTCGAATTCCGTAATGGTGAATTCACATTAAAGCATTATCAACTTATCCCAATCAACTTAAATCAAAAAGTGAAGAAAGACGATGGTACTACTGAACTTGTCTACTACACAGAAGAAATTCCTCATAACCCAGATATGATGAAGTTGTTAACTCCTTACCAAGAAAAAGGTGGCGAGCAACTGAATGTTAAAGTAGGTGAGGTTGTTGGTAAATTAGAAGGTGATCGTAGTAAAGTTCGCTTTATTCAAACCAATATGGCGCGTTTATTACTATCAGCTCAAGCTGAACGTGCTAATGCAGACTTTGCCATTATGAGTGGTGGTGGTGTTCGTGATTCTATTGAATCTGGTGATATCACTTACAAAGATGTATTGAAAGTTCAACCATTTGCTAATGAACTGGTTTATGTTGATTTTAAAGGTGAAGAAGTAGAGCCTTATCTGTCAGCAGTTGCTTGCATGAAAGTAGATTCTGGTGCTTACGCACAATTCTACAATGTTAGCTTAACAGTCGATGCTGACTGTAAAGTCAGCGATGTTAAAATTGCAGGTAAACCATTAGATAAAACCAAATCTTATCGTATGGCGACATTAAACTTTAACGGTATTGGTGGTGATGGATATCCTAAGATTGATTCACACCCTGGTTATGTCAATACTGGTTTTGTTGATGCTGAAGTGCTAAAAGGCTATATCGAAGCACACTCTCCATTGAAAGCAGCTGATTTCGAACCTAAAGGCGAAATTGTTTACAAAAAATAAGTCTATCAATAACGCAATATAGACAAAAGGCGACATTAATGTCGCCTTTTGTTTTTGGTTAAAACCACGTTAATTTCTTATTTTGAGGATGTGCCTTAAAATAAAAAATCATTAATGATTATGACTCTTTACGAATAAGTGCAAATTGAGCACCTAATACAGTACCTAAATCTCTTGCTGATAATTCAATATCTAAGCCACGTTTACCACCAGAAACAAAAATAGTATTAAATTCCAGTGCTTGCTCATCAATCACGGTGGGTAGCCGTTTTTTCTGGCCTAATGGGCTGATCCCACCAACTAAATAACCAGTCACTTTTTGTGCAATTTGTGGATCTGCCATGTCTGCTTTTTTTGCTTTAAAACACTTAGCGACAAGCTTTAAATCTAACTGACCAGAAACGGGAGTGACTGCGACAGCAAGATTTTTAGCATCGCCATTTAAAGAAACTAACAGTGTTTTAAAGACTTGGCGATTATTCAAACCCAGTTTTTCAACGGCTTCATCACCAAAATTATGAACATTCGCATCATGTTCATAAGGATGGAGGATAAATTTAATTTTCTGTTTTTCCAGTAAATTTACAGCGGGAGTCATAGTTATTCCTACTACAATGTTTTATGCTTGACGTGTTAATAAATCAATTAAATTCTCTTCACCAAATAAATGAAGAGCACCTACAGTGACCACATAACGGCCAGCCGGTAATTTTGATAATCGATTAGCCCATTTTTGGTTACGGCTTTCCATTAAAATATCAAATACTGCTTTGCTAAAGGTATTTGGTAAAGGGGGCTGTTTTTCTCGACTATTATAATTTAACCACCAATTAATCATGATTTGCAATGTACGTGCATTATCGTGCCAATTTTTTAGTGTATCTTCGAGTAATTGCTGACCATCGTGAGGGAAATTCAATAATAATGCGACCTGATCTTCAATACCTTCTAGCTCTATAATGTTTTTCTTGTACTCATTAGCATATTGAATGACTTGATAATCAATACCATGTTGAGGTTGTAAACCTAGCCGCATTGCTTGGGTCGATTGCAAAATCAAGGCAATTTGCCAAAGAGGTTTATTTTCAATTTGATAAAGAGAAAGGGAGAGCGCTTCACAATGCTCAGTAATTTGAGAAAAAAGAGAGCTATTTAAACGCGTTTCTAGTGACTCTCTAAAAAGAGACGCTTGATCAAAAGGTTGTACATCAGTTGAAATGTCAGCTTCAACAATAATAGCATCTGCATTTTTTATTTCGTTGATAAGTACATTGGATAGCGGTGTCATTGTTGGAACACCCATATGGATACTACCTACAAGGTGCAAAGAGACATCATTAGGTAGCATAATATCAACAGCAGGATAAGGGTAATAGGTCGTATTTTTTATCCCAACCCAGTGTTTGATTTTTTGAAAAATACCCGTCATTGATATGTTCCTTTGAGTATAAAATCACAAGGTTTTAGCATAACGGATTTGCAATGGAATGAAACAACGAAAGCCAAGCTTTACTTAGCTTTCGTTGTTTTTATGTTATTTTACCAGCTTATCCCGACACCGCCAGCAGAGACCCAATTTGATTCATTCCATGCAGTAGAGGCTCTTATTTTAATATTTTCATTAATACGATATTGCATACCCCAAGCAAGAGCAGAGGCATTACGATAATTACCTATGCCGATAGCGGTACTAAATGTAGCAGAATCGGTAAAAGGCAAATTACTCATTGCGGCTACAGAAGCAATACCTTGATTGGCGCGTTTTTCAACTTTATAAAAGCGATTTTGAGTATCAGATTTAAAATGTTCAAAATTATTTTTTAGTGTTTTAACTTCGTTTCTTGAGATTGATTGTTCCGTATAAAGAGTAGAAAAGTGGTTTTTTAATGAAATGTTGTTTCCATCAATATTTAGATTGTCGATATAGTTATCTTTAATATTATCAATACCTTCTTTATTCATATCAATACCTTTTTTATTGGTGTTAATATTTTCTTTATTTGTATCAATATCTATTCTATTGGTATTAATATCTTCTTTATTTGCATCAATATTTTTTCTATTAGTATCAATATCTTCTTTATTCGAATCAATATCTTTTCTATTAGTATCAATATCTTCTTTATTCGCATCAATATCTTTTCTATTAGTATCAATATCTTCTTTATTCGTATCGATATCTTTTTTATTGGTATCAATGTCTTTTTTATTAGCACCAATATTGTCTTCATTCGCTAATATTTTTTCTAGATTCATTGCGTGACCAGATTGATTAGCATTAGTCATCATTTTATTAAACTTAATTTGATTATTAAACTTACTCAGTTCAATATTATTTTTTTTGATTAGCGTAATGATTTTTTTATTGAATTCGTTTTCAATTGAAAATAAATTCCCTTGATTTATTACGTTGTTTTTTTCTCTATCAACAATATCATTGTATTGTTCAATTGTTAGGTCAGGTAATGCCGTTCGCCCAATCTGTATATCATCATCTGTATGTTCAGCTAGAAAGTGAAGAACGGCTTTTTTATTAAATGAAATATGTGAACTATCGTTTAATTCGGATGCATTATCTTTTATTTCATTATAAAAAAAAGAAGCGATTTTTGATCTTATCTCTGTATCTTTTGGTGAAATAATTAAACTATTTTTTATTTTAATATTCTCTTTTGTAATATTTTCTCCGGACGTCGTCTTTATATCCCCCATGTATTTATTGAGATTTTCTATTATCTCATCAGTTAGTAATATTTTATTTTTTTCTAACTTTACATAATAATTACTTATTTTTTGATCAAAAGATGAGGGAGCTGTGATGATTGTATCTTGTTCAATGGCAATGA
Organism: Proteus vulgaris; assembly: GCF_016239305.1. Lineage (GTDB taxonomy): Bacteria > Pseudomonadota > Gammaproteobacteria > Enterobacterales > Enterobacteriaceae > Proteus > Proteus vulgaris_C. Next base: position 99,237 of record NZ_JAEHOQ010000006.1, read on the forward strand.
ATGGAGTTTCATCTGGTGTTGTATAAAACGTTTCATTTGAAAATACATGAGAAGAATAAATTAATGGTAAAGTGATAATAATAATTTTATTTATGTTCATATTTAAATCCTTTTAAAATATCATTTTGGTATCAGATTTATTATTTTATTTAAATAATATTTTCCTACAATAATAAATAGGGCTTAAATAATATTTTGTTCTTTTTTTAAAATTATAATTTAAGTTTATTATGCCATTAAAATTTAATGAAAAACTTATAATATATTGCTATCCTAGCGTTAAGAGGGCGGAGTAATGACTCTCTTGTATAATGAGAAATTCCTCTTTGACTGGCCGATAGAAATATCGGCTTTTTTTTAACCTTTTGATAATATTACTAATGATTAATAGAAAACAAAAAATAAGATAATAAAAAACCTCTTTTATAGATAAGTAAAAGAGGTTTTGGGAAAACACTTTATGTGTTATTAGGTATTATTGCTTAGGTTTAAAACGCAGTAAACGGTTTGCATTACTGACTACAGTGATTGAAGACAATGCCATTGCTGCACCTGCAACAACAGGGTTTAATAATGTACCTGTAAATGGATAAAGAATACCGGCCGCAATGGGAATACCTAAGCTATTATAGACAAAGGCACCGAATAAATTCTGCTTCATATTACGTAGCGTACCTTTTGAGATCTCAACGGCATCTGCAACGCCATGCAAACTATGACGCATTAACGTGATAGCAGCTGTTTCAATAGCGATATCACTACCACCACCCATAGCAATACCGACATCTGCTTTGGCTAATGCCGGCGCATCGTTAATACCATCTCCGATCATTGCAACACGACGCCCTTGCGCTTGAAGTTCAGTAATAGCTTGTGCTTTACCTTCTGGCATCACACCCGCAATAACCTGATCAATACCTGCTTCTTTTGCAATTGCATTTGCTGTAATCGGGTTATCCCCCGTTAACATCACAAGGCGATAACCTTGATGATGTAAACGTTGTAATGCACTTATGGTATCTTCTCTAAGTGGGTCACGAATAGAAAGTAATGCCGCAATTTTACCATCTTGTGCTAATAAAACAGGAGTAACACCTTTGGCTGCCTGAGAGTCAATTAGTGAATTAACTTCACTAATATCAACACCAGATTCGACCATTAATTTAGGGTTACCTAAAAGCACCATTTTACCCTTAATTTCACCACTTAATCCCATACCTGCTAGTGTACGAAACTTGTTTACCTCGGGTAAATCAATACCTTCAGCACGTGTTAAAATTGCCTTAGCTAATGGGTGGTTAGAGCCGTTTTCCAGTGATGCTGCCAACGCAAGTGCTTGAGTTTCATCTACTTGATTAAAAGTATGAAGTTCAGTGACCTGAGGCATACCTTCTGTTAGTGTTCCTGTTTTATCAAAGACTAAAGTATCTAGTTTGCTCGCTTGTTGTAGCGCATCTGCATCACGGACCAACACGCCATATTCAGCCGCACGGCCTACACCGGAAATAATCGACATTGGTGTCGCTAAACCCAAGGCACAAGGGCAAGCGATGATAAGAACCGTTGTGATAATCACGAGTGCGTAGGTAATTTGTGGCGAAGGGCCAAAGAAATACCAAATAGCACCAGCAATTAAGGCAATAGCGACAACAATGGGTACAAAGACACTTGAAATTTTATCTGCTAACTGACCAATCTCAGGTTTACTACTTTGTGCTTGGCGAACTAATTTAATGATACGAGCCAGTGTCGTTTTGCTTCCCACCGCTGCTGCTTTAAATAAAACTGAGCCATCTTGAACTGTGGTTCCGGCATGAATGGTATCGCCCACTGATTTTTGCTGTGGAATGGGTTCACCGGTCAACATGGCTTCATCCATCCATACTTCACCTTGGATAATTTCACCATCAACTGGCACTTTATCACCAGTTGCTAAACGTAATGTCATTCCTTGTTTAACATCAGCCAATGGCATTTCAACTTCACCGTTTTCAGTGATGACCTTTGCTGTTGGTGGCGTTAAATCTAATAGACGCTCTAGTGCTTTAGATGAACGCTGGCGCGCTCTTTGCTCAAGCATATGACCTAGATTGATTAAGCCAATAATCATCGCACTGGCTTCATAATAGAGATGCCGAGCTTGAGCTGGAAATACTTCTGGCCATAAATTCACGGTAATGGAATAGAGCCACGCTGTTCCTGTTCCTAATGCAACGAGGGTATCCATTGTTGCACTGCGGTTTTTTAAACTCTGCCATGCGCTACGATAGAAATGTCCACCAGCAACAACCATAACAAACAGTGTTGCAATACCAATACCTAACCAAATACTGTGGTTAGCTTCAGTTAACATCATATTGTCGCCGATCATTCCCCAAATCATGACCGGGATACCGACAACTAAGGCCAATATAGCTTGCCAGCGAAAACGCCTCATATTAGCAACAGCGACTTCTTGCTGGCGTTCTCTGCGTTTTACATCATCTTGAATAATTTCAGCACCATAACCTGCTTTTTCAATGGCAGTCACTAGTGCATCTTGATCGATTTCACCTGTCACTAATGCGCTACGTTCAGCAAGATTTACACGTACATTTTCAACGCCATCAACGGATTGTAATGCTTTGTGAACCTTGTTTACGCAACTTGCACAGGTCATGCCATCAATTAAAAGCTGAACACTGCTGTCATCGTCAGTATCTATTTCCGGGCTGTTCTCAATGTCAGCATTTTCAACTGGAATGTCACAAACAGCCGCTGACGATGCTTCCAGTTGTGCATGCGTTTGCGTCAGCGGCTCAGTTTTTGGGAAATCAGTACCTGCCAGCTGTGCTTCAAAACCAGCGTCTTTAATGGTAGTTATCAATGTTTCTACGATGGCAGATCCGATTACTTTTGCGTGAGTTAATTCAACTTCAGCACTTTCAACGCCCGTCGTAGCTTCAAGCGCTTTTTTGACAGAGCCAACACAATGACCACAATTTAAGCCTGAAAGGGTTAAATGGATTGCGTTGTCAGTAGGCGCTAAACTGGCTTGAAAACCTTCAGCCGTAATCGCTGCAATTAAGGTATCCGCAGTGGTATCGCCAAAAATTTCAGCAGACTCTTTAGTAACATTAACAGCGACTACACCTTCAACGGCTAATAATGCTTTTTCAGTTTTACCTACACACTTCATGCAGTTAAGACCGCTTAGGCTTAATTTCACATCGGGTTGTGTTGCAATTCTAGCTTCATAACCAGCGTCTTCAATCGTTTTGATTAAACTTTCAGCAGTTGCATCACTGTCAATTTTAGCGTATTGAATAGTTACATTTGACTGTTCTATATCATTGCGAGCATCGAGTGCTTTTTTTACACTGTTAACACAGTGGGAGCATGAAAGCCCTTGTAATGCGAGTAGCGTTGTTTTTGCCATATTAATTTATCTCCGAAATAAAAAGCGTTACCTCTATTATTGCTCAATATCTGGTAACTTGCTTTCTTTAAAGGTTTTTTCTTATCAGAGATAAAGGCTAAACCTTTCCGCAAGGGGAAGGTCAAGGGGGAATTTTGAATATTAGTGAAATCGCAAACAAAACAGGATTAACAGCTAAAGCCATTCGGTTTTATGAAGAAAAAGACTTGATTACACCCCCAGGGAGAGGCGAGAACGGCTATCGCTATTATCAGCCACAACATATTGAAGAATTAACATTATTGCGACAAGCTAGAGAGGTTGGTTTTAACCTAGAGGAGTGTCGCGCATTGTTAATGTTATTAAGGGATCCATCACGACATAGCGCTGATGTGAAAGAAGCGACGTTAAAAAAGGTGGCTGAAATTGAGAAGACTATTAACGAACTTAACGCAATTCGTCAGCGTCTTCTCTTGTTAGCCAGTGAATGTCCTGGCGATGACGGTGCTGATTGTCCTATCATCAATCATTTGTCAGGGTGTTGCCACCATCAGAAACAGTCGGTTTAAGTGGAATAACGTGTAAAGTAATGCCATCAATAGCAATGACTTCAACCTTATCACCTGCTTGTAATGGCGTGTCTGAATAAACACGCCAGCTACCATCGGCTAGCTTTACGCGGCTAAACCCATTGTCCGTATCTGATGATAAAACAGCATGAACACCAATTAATTGATGGCTTTTCTGATTTAAGTTCTCAGCTTCTTTTGATAGTTTTCTGCGCTTAAGCCAAAGGTGCCAAAGTACAGCACTAATAACCGTTAATATCGCAAATAACACACCTTGAATAGGCCAGATAATAGGTAGCACCCATGCGAGTAAAGAAACGCACAGTGCTGCCATTCCTGACCATAAAAGGTATCCTGCTGTTCCTAGCATTTCTGCAATTAACAGCAAGCCACCAAGACAAAGCCAGAAAAGTGCGGGGTGAGCACTAATCCATTCAATCATCATTAATTACTCTTGTTACCAGAGTCATTTTTCTTGGTATTAAGGAGTTCTGAAATACCACCAATTGCGCCCATTAAATTACTGGCTTCTAGTGGCATCATCACTACTTTACTGTTGTTGGCTGAGCCAATTTGTGCGAGTGCATCAGTATATTTTTGAGCAACAAAGTAATTGATTGCTTGCATATCCCCTTTAGAGATAGCTTCAGATACCATTTGTGTTGCTTTGGCTTCAGCTTCTGCTGCACGTTCACGGGCTTCTGCTTGTAAGAATGCAGATTGACGCTCACCTTCCGCTTTCAGAATTTGTCCTTGTTTCTCACCTTCAGCTTTTAAGATAGCGGCTTGACGAATACCTTCAGCTTCAAGAATGTCAGCACGTTTAGTACGTTCAGCTTTCATCTGAGCATTCATTGCAGAAATCAATTCTTTTGGTGGGCGAACATCACGAATTTCAATACGGGTGATTTTGATACCCCAAGGGTTTGTTGCATCATCCACAATCAGTAAAAGGCGACTATTGATTTGGTCACGTTGAGAAAGAATTTCATCAAGTTCCATTGAGCCTAAAACTGTACGGATATTCGTCAGTGTTAAGTTGATAATTGCAAGTTCAAGATTATTAACTTCATACGCGGCTTTTACCGGGTCGATTACTTGAATAAAGCAGACTGCATCAATGCTGACGTTGGCGTTATCACGAGAGATCACTTCTTGAGATGGAATATCAAGCACTTGTTCCATCATATTAATACGGCGGCCAACACGATCGACAAAAGGAATAAGAATTTGAAGCCCTGGAGTGAGTGTTCGAGTGTAACGACCAAAGCGTTCGACAGTCCACTGATAACCCTGTGGAACGGTTTTAACACCGCTTAAAACTAGAATAATAGCGAATAAGATGATAATGCCAATGACTATTTCCATATACCTGTCCTAAGTCTGCTTTTATAAGAAAATAAAACTAATAAAGTAAAGAATACACCATACGGCGATATTTAGACGCTAAATTATCATTAGTGCCTAAGGCAGATAAAATATCCATTAGGGTTTTCTTAACTTGCCCATCACCTGCATTTAAGTCTTTTTTGATAAAGCTAAATAGCAATTCTAATGCTTCTTCATTACGGGCGACTTCATGTAATTTTAGTGCAAGTTGAATAGCAATATCAGTATTTGCAGGGTGCTGGTTAAAATCATTTTGTAATTGCTGAATTTCTGGGGTATCAGCAGCTTGTTTTTGTAATTCAATTTGTGACAGTAAACTATGATAGTAACTGTCTTGATCTTGTAATGGGATAGTGATTAACAGTGTTTGTGCTTCTTCATTTTTATTTAAAGAAATAAGAGCACCAGCTAAAGCTAGTGTAATTTCACTGTTTTTAGGGGAAAGTTGATGTGCTTCTTTTAATAGTGGTAAAGCTTCATCCGCTTTTCCTTCTGAAAGAAGTTGTGCTGCTTGTGCCGCTTTTAGTTCTTCAGGTTTTGGTAATACATTAGCTAAAACTTGTCGGACTGCTTCTTCAGGTTGAGGGCCTTGGAAACCATCAACAGGGCGGCCTTCTTGCAAAATATAAACAGTTGGGATCGCACGTAGACCAAATTGTGAAGCAATCATTTGTTCTGCATCGCAATCTAATTTTGCCAAAATAAATTGGTCAGCAAATTCGGCGGCCAGTTTATTCAATGTTGCACCAAGCTCTGCACAATGAGGGCTATGTTCTGAATAGAAATACATCATGACTGGCTTGGTCATGGACTGTTCTATAATTTGTTGAATATTTGATTCATTTACATCAACAATGTGTGCAGTTGCTAACATTAACTTGTCCCTTTTTGAGAGTTTTAAATATAGATGCGATTTATAAAGCTATTTCATTAATAAGTAAGGGTGAAACAAAAAAAATCAAGCCTTACCACTTTGGCGACTTAAAATTGCATCCATCAAGGTATCAGGTAGAAAACGTTTTAATATTCTGACAGCATGAGTTAATAGCGTTACGGGATAACGTATCTTAGGTTTTGGACTTTCTAAAGCATGGATAAGCTTTTTCACTACATCTTCAGGTGTTAATGTGAAACGACTCGCAATCCCCGGATTTTTTACTGGTTTATCTTTCTCAGCTTGTGCCACATTTTCTGTAAAGCAGGTTCGTATCGGGCCAGGCTCAATCAAACTGACTTTAACACCGGTATGTACTAATTCCATTCTTAAGGCATCAGACCACGCTTCTACGGCATATTTACTGGCAGCGTAAGCGCCTCTACCAGGTGTTGAGATAATTCCCATCACTGAACTGGTTTGAATAATTCTACCTTCACCGTGAGGCAACATAGCTGGTAATAGTAAAGTAGTTAGTTGATGTAAACCAAAAAAATTTGTGGAAAATTGTTTTTCCATTTGTTGGCGACTAATCGCATCTAGTGGGCCGTATACACCAAATCCACCGTTATTAAATAATCCATATAAACGACCATTTGTTAGATGAATAACCTCTAATGCCGCTTTTTCAACACTTTGAGCATCATCAAGATCAAGATAAATAGGCTCTAATCCTAGTGTTTCCATGCGTTTAAGATCTTCATCTTTACGGCAAGCGGCAAGGACTCGATAGCCTCTTTTCTTGAGCGCTTTAGCTGCACAAAGCCCTATTCCACTAGAACTTCCTGTAATCAATACCGTTTTTTGCATAATTTTACAATTAATCTCGTTTAATCTTCGTTAACTACTGTCAGAATAGTCTAACGTGTTAAGTAAGGGGATAATGTTTTATCCATCCATTGCGCAATAAAAGGCTGAGCATCTTCATTGGGATGTATGCTGTCGTTTTGCATCCACTCAGGCTTATCTGCGATTTGCTCCATATAAAAAGGAAGTAGAGAAAGCGCATTCTCTTCAGCAAGTTTAGGATAAATCGCTGAAAAAGATTGTGTATAGCGTTTACCGTAATTAGGTGAAATCATAATTTGCATAAAAAGTGGGGTTGCGCCTGATGCTTTAACTTGTGTAATGATGTTTTGTAGCGCGTCTTTTGTTTGTGCAACAGGGTATCCCTGTAAGCCATCATTTGCACCTAATTCAATTAAAACCCAGCGTGGTTGATGCTGTTTTAGTAAATCAGGAAGTCGATTTTGCCCCTGAAATGCCGTTTCGCCACTAATACTTGCATTAACAACGTTAATTTCAGGATGGGTTGTTTTCCAATTATCAGCAAGGCGCTGTGGCCATGCGCTCTCAAGAGGAAGACGATAACCTGCACTCAAGCTGTCACCAAAGATTAAAAAGGTATCAGTAGCAATCGCCTTAAAGCTAAACATCATCATAACGATAAGGAAAAATGTATGTCGACGGAAAAGGTTCTTGAAGTTCATCAGTTAACCAAACAAGTAGGACAAGGTGATAGTCAGATCTCTATATTGCAGGGTGTTGAGTTAGTTGTCGAGCCTGCACAAACAATTGCGTTAATTGGTGAGTCAGGATCGGGTAAATCGACGTTGTTAGGGATTATTGCCGGACTTGATGATGGAAGCGCTGGCAGTGTGAAATTAATGGGGCAAGATCTTACAAAAATGAATGAAGAAGAGCGCGCTAAATTACGCGCTCAACATGTTGGTTTTGTTTTTCAATCATTTATGTTAATTCCGACATTGAATGCCCTCGAAAATGTGCAGTTGCCCGTATTATTAAAAGGTGAGTCCGAAAAACACAGTTATGCACGTGCGGTGGATTTACTTAACCTGTTAGGATTAGGTGAACGTTTGTACCATATGCCAGCACAGCTTTCGGGTGGTGAACAACAGCGTGTGGCACTGGCAAGAGCGTTTTGTACTCAGCCCGCAATTCTTTTTGCTGACGAACCAACAGGAAATTTAGATCGTAAAACGGGAGATAAAATTGCTGATTTGTTGTTTTCTCTCAATCGAGATTATGCAACAACATTGATTTTGGTCACCCATGACAATGAGCTTGCAGCTCGTTGTCAGCGACGTTTACGATTAGTTGATGGACAACTTAAGGAGGAGTCATGATTTGGCGTTGGTTCTGGCGTGAATGGCGTTCTCCTGCATTATTAATTGTTTGGCTTTCTTTAGCGCTTGCGGTCGCTTGTGTACTTGCTTTGGGGCGTATTGGTGATCGTATTGATAAAAGTATTTATGCTCAAAGTCGAGACTTAATTGCAGGCGATTTAGTGTTACGTGCATCTTATCCTGTTGACGAAAACTGGCTTGCTGAGGCGAAAAAAATGGGATTAACCCTCAGTCGCCAAATGCAATTTACTACGATGTCTTATGCTCCAGAAGGAGATACACCACAGCTTGCGTTAGTTAAAGCCACTGACAATTTATATCCACTTTATGGTGAATTAGAAACAGAACCCGCGGGCTTGAAACCAGAAAAAGGAACTGCGCTTGTTGGTGCCCGATTACTGGAACTGCTGGATATAAAAGTCGGCGATAAAATTGATGTAGGTGACGCTACATTTACAATCAGTGGTGTATTAATTCAAGAGCCTGACAGCGGATTTAACCCTTTCCAAATAGCACCACGTATTTTAATTAATCTTGATGATGTTGAATCAACAGGTGCAGTACAACCCGGTAGTCGCCTAACTTATCGCTATATGTTAGCGGGTAATGAGTCCGTGATTGATAGTTATCAACAACGCTTTGATCCTCTATTAAAACCCGATCAGCGTTGGAATAGTTTAAAACAAGATAGTGGTGCACTTTCACAATCTATGGAAAGAGCAAAAAACTTTCTTCTACTCTCTGCTCTATTAACATTACTACTCGCGATATCGGCAGTAGCGGTTTCAATGGCGCACTATTGTCGCAGTCGTCATACTTTAATTGCGGTACTAAAAACATTAGGTGCAGATAAACGTGCATTGCGAAAATGGATAGTAGGGCAATGGGGCGCTATTCTTATCGGAGCCGTCATTGTGGGTTCATTGACGGGGCTTCTCTTTGAAATTATTTTGCTACAAATTTTATCCCCTGTTTTACCTAAACGTTTACCTGATGCGAGTTTTTTACCGTGGTTTTGGTCAGTAGGCTCTTTATTATTAATCGCTTTATTAACTGGATTAAGGCCTTATTATCAATTAATGGCAACTCAGCCTTCTCGTGTATTAAGAAGTGATACCACGGCACCAGTCTGGCCTTTACGTTATTATTTACCACTAGTAGCGTTAATTGTTATCGGCACTTTAACGCTTTTTGCCGGAACAGGGGTTTTATTGTGGTCAATTCTATTTGGCGTTGTTGTTATCGCCTTTTTACTGGGCGCTATTGGTTGGCTTGGATTGTGGGTATTAAAGCAGTTTAAATTCCGCCAACTCAGTGCTCGACTAGCGGTAACTCGCTTGTTACGACAGCCTTTTCAGACCATGACTCAATTGGCTGCTTTTGCACTTTCATTTATGTTGTTAACGCTATTGGTGCTGATCCAAGGTGATTTATTAGATAAATGGCAAAAACAATTACCAGAAGACAGCCCTAATTATTTTCTGATCAATATGTCCGCGCCTCAAGTCCAAGAAGTTAACACTTTATTGGCGCAATATAACGTCGAACCTACAGACGCCTATCCTGTAGTATTAGCGCGCTTAACGCAGATTAATGAGAATAATGCCAAAGAGTGGGCTGATAAACGTGATGCAGGGAATAATACAGTGCGCCGTGAGCTTAATTTAACGTGGCACAGTGAATTACCTAAAGATAATGTGATCCTAGAAGGCACATGGCCACCTGTTGGTAATGGTGTTTCCCTTGATCAAGGTGTTGCCAAACAACTTGAGATTAAACTGGGTGATGAATTAACTTTTGTGGGAGATACTCGAGAGTTTAAGTCAGTTGTGACCAGTATTCGCCATGTTGATTGGGAAAATATGCGCCCTAACTTCTTCTTTATTTTTTCTGAAGAAGGATTAAGTAATCAACCAGAAAAATGGATGAGTAGTTTTTATTATAATGGAGATGGCGCTTTAATCACGGCACTTAATCGACAATTCCCTACGGTTAGTGTGTTAGATACGGGGGCGCTAATTCAGCAGGTGCAACAAATCTTACAACAAGTCAGTCGCGCATTAGAAATTATGGTCGGATTGGTGATGATTTGTGGTGCATTATTATTAATTGCTCAAATTCAGGTAGGAATGACACAACGGCGCATTGAGCTTGTAGTTTATCGCACATTGGGAGCTGGTAAATTATTATTACGACGCACACTTTGGGCGGAGTTCGCTTTATTAGGCTTAATGGCTGGTTTAGCCGCAGCAATTGGTGCTGAGATGGCATTAGGTTTATTGCAGAAATTTGTATTTAATTTTCCTTGGCAACCTCAATGGGGAATGTGGCTTACTGTACCTATTATCGCGGCACTTCTATTGTCGCTGTGTGGCAGTGTTTTAGGTGTAAGACTGTTGCAAGATAAAGGTCAATACCGCCGAATTCAAGGTGAGTAGTGAAAATAAACAAGAACTATAAATAGAGTTAAATAAAAATGCTGATGTCATCAAACATCAGCATTTTTTATAGGAAAAAATAAAGAATTATTCTTTTATAACATAAGCATAAATACGCTTACTGCCATCATCTTCATTGTAAATATAAACGCCTTGAAGTTCCGTTGAAAAACCCGGAAGTTGATTAATGGTCACTTCAAGGGCTTGGAAATAACGTAACACTGCACCTCCCCAAATCTCACCGGGAACTGTGCATAAAACACCTGGCGGATAAGGTAAAGCTCCTTCTGCAGCAATTCTGCCATCTAATTCACTTAAAGGTAAAAACTCTACATTGCCACGTACAAACTCAATATTAGCTTGTTGTGGACTTAGTGCTCGCTTAGGAAAATGATTTTTTCTAAACATCTGTTTTTGCAGTAACTTGATATTGTATTTGACACAAATATCATGCATTTCCTGACAGAGTTGACGCAATGTATAACCCTGATAACGAGATTGATAACGACGACAAACAGAAGGTAATACCTGTTCTAATGGAATGTCGTCAATTAGCAGTTTTTCAAATTTCACAATTAATGAAATTAAGCGTTCAAATTTATTATTATGCTCTGCGGGGGTGAGCAAAAATAGAATAGAGTTTAAATCACTTTTTTCAGGAATAACGCCATGTTCCCGTAAATAATTTGCCAAAATAGAAGCAGGTACACCAAAGGCTTCATATTCTCCTGTATGGGGGTTAATGCCCGGTGTTGTGAGCATTAGTTTACAGGGATCAACAAAGTATTGATTGGTGGCATAACCTTCAAATGAGTGCCAATTATCATTAGGAATAAAGTTGAAAAAACGCTGATCAGACGCAATTTCATCTGTTTCGTGATCTTGCCAAGCAATACCATCCACAATTTCAGGAATAAAAGGCTTCATAAATTGGCACTGCTTTAATAATGATTTACGAGCTTCAATGCCTTGCTTAACACAATTCATCCACATTGCTTCACCGCTTTTGCCCGAATGCATCTTTGCATTGACATCTAGAGCTGCAAAAAGAGGATAAAAAGGGCTGGTGGATGCATGCATCATAAAGGCATTATTCATGCGCTTATGATTAACGTATCGAGATTGCCCTTTGATATGCGCATCTTTTTTATGTATCTGAGAAGTTTGTGAAAAGCCGGCTAGTTGTTTATGAACAGATTGAGTAACGAGAATACCAGGATCGTTTTCATTGAGTGTTAGCAACAAAGGCGAACACTGTTTCATCATTGGAATAAATTGTTCATAGCCCACCCAAGCGGAATCAAATAAAATGTAATCGCAAAGATGACCTATTTTATCAACGACTTGTCTTGCGTTGTAAATTGTACCGTCATAAGTGCCTAGTTGAATAACAGCTAAACGGAAAGGACGCTGATCAAATTGGCGTTCAGGCGTAATTTCTGCAATTTGTTGGCGTAAATAGTTCTCTTCAAAGCAATGCGCATCAATACCACCGATAAAACCAAAAGGGTTACGAGCTGTTTCTAAATAAATAGGGGTTGCCCCCGCTTGAATAAGTGCGCCATGGTGATTGGATTTATGATTATTTCTATCAAATAACACCAAATCATTTGGTGCCAATAATGCATTTAAGGCAACTTTATTCGAAGAAGAGGTTCCATTTAAGACAAAATAGGTTTTATCTGCATTAAACACTTGTGCCGCAAAGGTTTGTGCATCGTAAGGTGCACCTTCATGAATAAGTAAATCACCCATTTCCACGTCAGCATTACAGAGATCAGAGCGAAATAGGTTCTCACCAAAATATTGATAAAACTGCTCGCCCGCAGGATGGCGTCGAAAAAACTCTCCACCTTGATGTCCGGGGCAATCAAAAGCAACATTTTTTTCGGCAACATAATTTACTAAGCGTGAAAAAAACGGTGTAGTTAGGTTTTCTTCATATTGATGGGCTGCTTTATTGATCAAAATACTATTCTTTTGATGTGCGCTTTCATCTGTAATGACAACACCCGAAACTTGATTAAGTAAGTCAGCACCGAGGGTATCGTTAAGATCAACAGCAATAAAGACAGGTAATTCAAAGCCTGTTTGTTGAACACGCGCTAATTCACCCGACTCAATATCTGGCAATGACAGTATCACAGCCGATACTTGCGTTAAATTTGCATCAACAATATCAATAATAGGGCGTTCACACGAAAAATAGTGTGAAAGCGAGGGGCAACACGCCAACTTCATTTTTTTCATTACACTCGTGTTTAATCAATCGGAGAATTGGCAAACAATATACTTGGTTGTGAATGTGATTGAAATAAATTAAAGCAATAAAATTGATAATTTTATGCATGATAAATGCATAATTTACCATTATTAGTGATTGGTAAATGGATAAGTTTATAAGAGGCTAAACTTATCCATTTCTATTACTGTGGGATCGAAGACGATTTTTCGATATAAACTGTTTGAGATGGAAATGCAAAGTCAGCGCCATGTTTATGCACAATCTCAATCATCTTCAAATAGACTTCCTGCTGAGCTTCAAGCCACTGTGCCCAGACGGTTGTTTTGGTAAAACAATACACCATGATATTGAGTGAAGAGTCTGCGAATTGATTAAAATAGACTAGCAAGGTTTGTTGTGTATCGATTTTGTCATTTTGCATTAGCATGGTGCGGATATCTTCAACAATCACACCAATTTTATCTGAATCTTCGTAACGTAAACCGAGTTCAGTTTCAATACGCCGATTAGTCATTCGTCCCGGATTTTCTACGCTAATGGAAGAGAAAATTGAGTTAGGAATATAAAGCGGTCGATGGTCGAAGGTAATAATTTTAGTAATACGCCAACCAATTTCTACTACCGTACCTTCAATATTACGATCAGGTGAGCGTACCCAGTCACCTATATTAAAAGGGCGGTCAAAATAGAGCATAACACCAGAAAAAAGGTTACTGAGTACATCTTTACTTGCCATACCAATGGCAATACCACCTAATCCGCCAAAAGTCATTAAGCCTGATAAGCTCATACCAAAATGCTCACCAAACAATAAGATAATGATGACAAAAAGGGTGATTTTAAATATACGAGAAATAATACGGGCTGAAGTGGGATCGCTACCTTTTCTAATCTGTGATTGCTCTAATCTATTAATGAGTAAGAAAAATTTACGCATTAAAACTAAGGCAATGCCGACGTAAGTAAAGAAATTAATCATCCTAAAAGAGATAAAATGGAGATTAAAATCAACAACAGCCATTTCACAGTATTGGCTTAAGATAATCACTAAACTACAAAGGAGGATGGCTTGGCTAATATGAATAATAATATTTCTACGACGTTTTTTCTTTTTGTCATGAAAAAGAGAGACGGCGACAAAACCAACAAAACAGGCTAAAGCAACGCCTACACCTATCGAGTATTTTATTATTAATGCATCATTCATCAGCTTAACATCTCCTTAGAAAATGCGTTTGTATAATACGAAACCTATTATTATGTTTATTTAATTGCTATTTTTTCTGTTCACTAGCATGCTGAAATTTAGGGTAAGTAGGTGGTTTCATAAAGAATGTTACCGCTAAGATCAATAGTACAGGTATGGTTAAAATTAAGAATGCAGGAGTGAAACTCCCTGAGATGTCTTTTATTGCACCCGCAAAGAACGGCGCTAAACAAGCAAGCGTCGAAATTAAATTCATGACTGAAAATAGCTCAAGGTAAGGAGAGCGACCGAAGTAGTTAGCCAGCAATATACTTGATGCTAAAAATGTCATGCCATAACCGATACCGACACAAACTGTAAACAGGATCAGATAAATCCAAGAGTTTGCCATGCTGAGTGCTAACAACCCAATAATGATAATACTTAAACTAGCAATAAGTAATTTTTTAGGTTCTAACCATTCACCAATAGCGCCACCCGCTAAGCGTGAGAAGGCGTTGATAAAAGCCATACTACTTAATAAGGTAGCAGCAATAGTCTCGCCAAAGCCATTTTCAATAATATGAGCAACGGCAAAACTATTAACGGTAATACCGCACCATAAAAAAGCCGTATAAGTGGCAGCGATAACATAAAATTGCCATGTTCTCAAAGCATGGCGGGCCGTCCAAATTTCTTTGGTTTGATAGATACGCTTTGTACTTTGGAGTTGGCTAATTTTTTTGGCATGCTCTTGCTCTTTGCTTCCTTCACGTAAAAAAAGAATAGTGAAAAGAGTAATAACGGTAAGTGTGATCGCTGAAATAAGCCAATGCATACGCCATGTATGCCATAAGTGCGTGGCTAAAAAGTAGATCCAAGGCCCCGCCACACCGCCTAATCCACCAATAGTAAAATAAACACCGAAGGCAAAAGATTGTTTTTCAAATAAGCGAGAAATAACGTAAGTTCCGGGTACTGTTGCAAGTAAGGTAAAACCAATACCTAATAGTGCAGTACCAAGGAAATATCGTGCAATGGTGTAGGTTTCATAAAGAAAATAAAAACCGCTGACGAAAATCATCAGTCCAATAAGGAGAGTAAAGCGAACACTTAATTTACGAATAAGTAAGGTGGGTAAAAAACTGGCAAGACCACAAGTTAATCCTAATAACGTAAAACCAAGGCCCGCTTGTGTCCAATTCCACTCTAGCTCACTTATCATGCTAGGAAGAACCACACCCAAAGATGTAAATGTGGTAGCGGTAGCTAAAAAATAGACTAAACCCAGTAATATCAGCATACTCCACTGATAAATGGGCCCAAAACTCTGTTGTGTGGCTTGCATCCTGACTCCATCTAACGGGTGCAGTAACCTGAATAATCAGGAGAAAATAGCGAATAACAGACCTATTTTATCAAGGTCTGTTCGTTTCAAGGCTATTATTCTCTAACTTTATGAGTCGGACTGCTAGCTTAATTTTTCTAAAGCCCATTGGATGGGATTTTGATAGGCATCATCAAGCATAAGACTTAATGAGTTAAGTGTGTCTTTTAGTAGTTGGTTATCACGATGAACAAGATTGATATGACCCACTTTACGCACCGGACGAACTTCTTTTTCATACCAATGTAAATGCACTAAAGGTAATGAAAGCCATTGGGGATTTATGTCAGTACCAATCAAATTAACCATTACTGCGGGTTGGCAAACTTCAGGTTTTGGCATCGGTAAATCTAAGATTGCACGCAAATGTAACTCAAATTGGCTGATAGAGGCACCATTTTGTGTCCAGTGGCCACTGTTATGAACTCGGGGAGCTAATTCGTTGATAAGTAATTTATCACCGACAATAAAACACTCCATTGCCATTACACCAACATAATTGAGTTTATCAAGGATAGACGTCAGCATTTTCTCTGCTGATTGTTGCAATTTTGGGGCGGGTGTTGGTAATGCAACACTCATACGTAAAATGCCATCTTGATGAAGGTTATGTGTTAAAGGATAAAATACACAATGACCTTTTCTATCTCTAGCTCCTACTAATGACACTTCACCAGAAAAGGGGATACCTTGCTCAACAATACATTCACCATAAATTTCAGTGGGTAATTGTTGTTCTTCACCAGGGTGAATTCGCCATTGTCCGCGACCGTCATAACCACCAACACGACGTTTCACGATAATAAAATTACCTAACTGAGCAAAAATATCAGGCCATTGTGCAGGGGATGTTAAGGCTTGCCAAGGTGCGGTTGCCAAACTGAGCTCATCAAGAAGTTGTTTTTGAGGAAATCTGTCTGCAAGCAAAGGAAAAATATCACGGTTAACAAAGTTAGTATGGCGTTCTAACTCTTTTGTTAATGCCGTTTCTGGCCAACGTTCAATTTCTGCAGTAATAATACTTTTTTGATAGGGAACCGCTTCAGGTTCTGCATCTAATCCTACTGGGTAAACAGCAATACCTAAAGGTTCACCTGCTTGTCTTAGCATTCTGCCTAATTGACCATTTCCAAGGACACAAACCGGTTTCATAGTGCCTCTCTTGGATCAGAGTTATTTAATACATCGTCGGTTTGTGCTGTGCGCCATGCAGTTAGTGCGTCTAAAATAGCAGGAGAATGTAGCGCCAAAATTTGAGCCGCTAATAAAGCTGCATTGGCAGCCCCCGCTTTGCCAATCGCTAAGGTTCCTACTGGGATACCTTTTGGCATCTGCACGATTGAATAGAGGCTATCAACACCGTTTAATGCTGCACTTTGAACAGGAACACCGAATACAGGTACTAACGTTTTAGCTGCAAGCATTCCCGGTAAATGGGCTGCGCCTCCAGCACCTGCGATAATGACATCAAAGCCATTACTTTTTGCTTTTTCAGCAAAGCTAAATAACTTATCAGGGGTACGGTGCGCAGAGACAATCTCAACATGGTAAGGAATATGTAGCGCATCTAATACATCAGCGGCATGAGACATGGTTGCCCAGTCACTTTTAGATCCCATTACAATGGCGATACGAGGGGAAGCGGTATTTAGACCAACGTGAGAAGACATTACTTAACTGCTCCTGTAAGTATAAACGGATATAGCCTAATAAATTGAGAATGATAGTATCATGCTAACACGCCAAGGAAAACGTTTGCGTAAAGAAAAAAAGGCCTTTTATAGAGAAAATAAACGAAACAACTTAAAAGGGAAAATGGATCAGTTCTATTTTTTCAGCGGTGACTTTAAACATAGAACCTTCGGTATGCCAAGCACCCAATACACCACGATAGTGCGTTTTACCTTCAATATGGACAGTATGAACAGCCGGTCGGTGTGTATGTCCGTGGATCATCCATTGTGTATTGAAGTGTTTAAAGGTATCAATCACCGCTTGTGGGTTAACATCCATAATTGAATCTGATTTATATTGGTTTTCGTGCTGGCTACGGGAGCGCATTTTATCGGCAATACGTAGTCGAACAAACAGAGGAAGTAATAAAAATAGGCGTTGGATAAATTTATTATGTACTTTTTTACGATAACGCTGATAAGCCTCATCATCAGTACAAAGTGTATCACCATGCAAAATCAAGATATGATGTTGATAAATTTTGAGCACTTTTTCTTGAGGAAGTAGAGTGATACCGCTCTCTTTTGCAAAACGAGAGCCAATTAAAAAATCACGATTTCCATGAATAAAATAACAGGGAATACCCGCATTTTTTAGTGCCATTAGCGCTTGAGCAATTTGGTGATGTAAAGGATTAGGATCATCATCACCTATCCAAAAATCAAAAAAATCACCTAAGATATAGAGCGCTTTAGCATGAATGGCTTGCTCTTTTAGAAAGCGAAGAAAACCGGCAGTGATTGCCGGTTCATGTTCACTTAAATGCAGGTCTGCAATAAAAAGCGTACACATAAAGAGTAATGCTTATTCGCTAACCGTTACACTTTTAATGATGATATCTTCACGAGGAACATCTTGGTGGAAACCGCTACGACCTGTAGAAACCGCTTTAATTTTGTCGACAACGTCCATTCCTTCAACAACTTCAGCAAAGACACAATATCCCCAACCATTTGCATTTTCAGCACGGAAGTTTAAAAAATCGTTATCTGCAACGTTGATAAAGAATTGTGCAGTCGCGGAATGAGGATCGTTAGTACGAGCCATTGCTAATGTACCACGATTATTTGCAAGTCCATTGTTTGCTTCGTTTCTAACAGGTGCTTTGGTTGCTTTTTGATTCATACCAGGTTCAAAACCGCCACCTTGGATCATAAAGCCATTGATGACACGGTGGAAGATAGTGTTATCGTAGAATCCTTCTTTACAGTAGTCTAAAAAATTCTCTACGGTTGCAGGTGCTTTGTCTGCAAATGTATTAATCACGATATCGCCGTAATTGGTATGAAAAGTAACCATATTCAGATCCTAATATAATTTTAGCTTTACCCAGATTTGGGCATAAACAATAGTCCTGTTTTTTATATCACAGTTGCCTTATTTAGTCAGTATTCATCTTTTTTTTGCACTATTTTTCTAATTAAACAGGTGTATAAAATGGGAAAAAATACTTTTCGCCAAAATTTAGCTCAATAATAGAAGTTTGATTGTTCACTATCAACGATTGAACAGTGAAAATAAGGATTAAGCAGAGTAATATAATAGTGCAGATCTTGAGTTTGCTTTGTCTTCAAGATCCAATATCCTAATTAATATCATGCTATAGTAGTTGTTATTTTCTTTTATATAAAAACGTAATAAACACGTACAGTTGAAAACGGGAACGTCCACCGATGCTAAAGATTTTTAATACTCTCACTCGCCAAAAAGAAGAATTTAAACCTATCCATGCAGGGAAAATAGGTATGTACGTGTGTGGCATCACTATTTATGACCTGTGCCATATTGGTCATGGACGTACATTTGTGGCTTTTGATGCCATAACCCGTTATCTGCGTTATTTAGGCTATGACGTTAATTATGTGCGTAACGTAACGGATGTGGATGACAAAATCATTAAACGTGCGATCGAGAATAATGAAACGTGTGAGCAATTAACAACTCGCATGTTAGCTGAAATGCATAAGGATTTTGATGCATTAAATATTGCTCGTCCTGATTCAGAACCTCGTGCAACACATCATATTGCTGAAATTATTGAATTAACAGAAGCGTTAATCAAACGTGACCATGCTTATGTTGCTGAAAACGGTGACGTTATGTTTGCGATTGACACTGATCCTGATTATGGGTTGCTTTCTCGTCAAGATTTAGAACAACTGCAAGCAGGTGCTCGTGTTGAAGTGGCTAACGTGAAACGTAATCCAATGGACTTCGTTTTATGGAAAATGTCTAAGCCGGGTGAACCAAGCTGGGAGTCTCCATGGGGAGCGGGTCGTCCTGGTTGGCATATTGAATGTTCTGCAATGAATGGTAAAGAGTTAGGACACCATTTTGATATTCATGGTGGTGGCTCAGATTTAATGTTCCCACACCATGAAAATGAGATTGCTCAATCCACCTGTGCTCATGATGGCCCATATGTGAATTACTGGATGCATTCCGGTATGGTGATGGTAGACAAAGAAAAAATGTCTAAGTCACTTAATAACTTTTTCACTATTCGTGATGTATTAGCTTATTACGATGCTGAAACTGTGCGTTATTTTTTATTATCCGGTCATTATCGTAGTCAGCTTAATTACACTGAAGAGAATTTAAAACAAGCACGTACCGCTTTAGAGCGTCTCTATACATCATTACGTAGTACTGATGCCAATGCACAACCAGCCGGCGGCGAAGCGTTTGAAGCACTGTTTATAGAAGCAATGAATGATGACTTCAATACACCAGAAGCGTATTCAGTATTATTTGATTTAGCGCGAGAAGTAAATCGCTTAAAAACCGTGGATATGAATAAAGCTAATAGTTTAGCAGCGGTGTTACGTAAATTAGCTAAAGTATTAGGGCTGTTAGAGCAAGATCCTGAAACCTTTTTACAAAGTAGCGTTAAAGCAGACGATGCTGGTGAAGTTGAAAAAATTGGATCCTTAATTCAACAACGTAATGATGCACGTAAAAATAAAGATTGGGCTGCAGCCGATGTTGCGCGTGATGCATTAACTGCGATGGGGATTGTTTTAGAAGATGGTCCTCAAGGAACAACTTGGCGCCGTAATAATTAATATAATTAACGGATAATTATACTTAATATGAGCTTGTTATAAAAATATCGGATATTCAATATCCGATATTTTTTTTGCTATTTATTATTTAGTATTTAATTTATTGACTAATAATACTGGTTTCTCTTTCATTATCTTTTTGTTTATCTTTAAAATAATTTATGACATTCTCAGAAAAAAAGAGCCTATGAGTTAAGATAACTATAATAGAAAAAGCAATAAAACCAAATTCAGACATATTGGTTAATGACATCGAAACACTTAGTATAAAAAATAGCGAAATAGATAAACATACCCATGATATTTTTAAAAATGAGTAAGCGTTTTTACTGTTTCTTGCGAGCTTTATCCATGCAATAACTTGTATTATCATTGTGATAATCAGACACAACATAATAAATAGTCCTACGAGCATCGTTTGCCCACCGCCCATTGCCATTGCTAATAAATAAATGGGCGCTCCAGCAACCAATATAAACAAACTTACACCTAAAAATAGTACTGAAATAACTTGGATCCATAAAAGTACTATAGGCCTTTCCATAATATCTCCTAAAAACAAAATAAGTTTTTATTAGCTTTAGAATATCTTTATTGACTTTTATTAAAGTGAAGTTTATCGAATAAATAGAAAAAATAAAGTTTGATCTAATAATAAATAAATATTAATCAATTAAAGAGATTCTATTTTAGAGTTTTTATAAGTATGGCATTAATATATTTAATTGGAACAGTGGTAATTCTACTTAATATCATTCGATATACCACTGGTATTATTACTTATAATTTTAGAGGGGTTAATTCTACTTCTGCCATCATTTTGGCTAATTGTTCGCGATCACGGATACCAACATTGGTCTGACTCACAGCAAGAGCTGAAACAGCTGTTGCAAGGCGTAATGTATGCTCGCTGGTTTGTCTCATCATTAGTCCATAAATTAGGCCGCCAACCATAGAATCACCGGCACCTACGGTGCTGACAACATCACATTTAGGGGGGGTTGCCATCCATGCGCCAGATGCATTTACCCACATTGCACCTTGCTCACCTAACGAAATCACAACGTGAGCAATACCTTGTTGACGTAATGCTTGGGCAGCTTGTACAACATCAGAAAGTTCAGGTAAAGGTCTGCCAGCCCAAATTTCTAATTCATGATGATTAGGTTTAACAAGCCAGGGTGAGGCTTTTAACCCTGCGACAAAAGCGTCTCGGCTACTGTCAAAGATCAAACACATACATTCGCTGCGTAAACGTGTCATCCATGTGGTGAAATCATCCAGATCAACACTAGAAGGTACACTACCACTGACACAGATCATATCAAATTGACCAGCCCAGCTTAGTGTATCATTCACGAAACGAGTCCAATCTTGTTTTGTAATTTCAAAACCAGAAAAATTAAAATCAGTAACTTTGCCATTAGGCTCGGTAAGCTTCACATTAATACGAGTACGGCCTTCAACCATTTGAAAACGGTTTGCAATACCGGAATCACTAAACTCTTTTTGAAATCCATCTTGATTTTCTTTGCCTAAAAATCCGCCAACAGTGACATCAACACCGAGACTTTTTAAGACCTTAGCAACGTTAATACCTTTACCAGCAGCATGAAAGCCTGCTGTTTTAACACGATTAACTTCACCAAGCTCAATAGGATTACTTAAACCAACAAGATCATAAGCAGGGTTAAGTGTGATGGTCGCAACTCTGCGTTTCATGCTAGTTCCTTACCTTAAATAAAAGAATAGGCATCATTTTTTGCTGTTGTTTAGCAATGATAGAGATACCTTGAGTGGGTAGGCCGAGCATAAAATCTCCTGTTAGATGGAAGGTAAAAAAGATCTAAATATCACAAAATAACAACTAAGATCGCATCATTAGGCTGAATCGTTTCAAATTATAACGTGTAATTTAGTACAAACAATGTTCTTTTGCCTAATAAAAGTAGAAATAAATTAGATCTAAATCACATTTTAGTGCATTTAAGCATGAATAAATGAGTAAAAAGTGTCAGCAAAAAGGTTTGTTGCTGAAGTTTTACATTAATGGTTAAAAAGTGTTATTTATATATAAAATAATAACTTATATAGCCTTTTTTTATCTATTTCTTGATGAAATGTATAATATGCTGAACATTAGGGAGAGATTATACCAAGAGATACGCCTAAAAATAATGATTTAGATTTAATTAAATTTAATTAAGTTTTTTATTTTTATTTTAATTCAATTAGTTATGTTTATCTCTTTTTTGAAGAAATGATGAAATAAGGAAAAGAAGAAGAAAAAAGAAGGAAAGTGTTCAAAAGAAAAAAAAGCACCACTTAGCGTAGTAGCGCTTTTTAATTTTAACTGACTTGCTGATTATTTGCTGACACTTACCGAGAACTCACCAAAGGTGATAACTTTCCCATCAACGATTTTACAACGTTTACGGGTTTCAACTACGCCATCAACGCTAACTAAGCCTTCAGCAATGACACTTTTAGCAGCGGCTCCGCTTTCAGTCCAACCTTGAAGTTTTAATAAATCACAAAGCTCGACATAGTCGTGCCCATCTAATTGAAATGTTTCCATTAACTAATTATTTCCTGTTTCAGGATCGTGGTACTCTTCACATGCTTGTAAAGTGTTTTGAATAAGTGTGGCGACGGTCATTGGGCCGACACCACCAGGGACCGGCGAAATCCAACCTGCGCGTTGTGATGCGACTTCAAATTCAACATCGCCCACCACTTTACCACTTTCAAGGCGATTAATACCGACATCAATGACAATTGCACCAGGTTTAATCCATTCACCGGGAATAAAGTTAGGTTTACCTACTGCTACAACGACAAGATCAGCGTGTTCAACATGAAAACGCAAATCTTTAGTAAAGCGATGAGTAACTGTTGTTGTACAGCCCGCAAGTAAGAGCTCTAGGCTCATTGGGCGACCCACAATATTTGATGCACCAATAATAACCGCATTTAAAGCATTCATTGGGATATCACAACGTTCTAGCAGTGTGACAATACCGCGAGGCGTACAAGGGCGTAATTTGGGCGCACGTTGGCATAAGCGACCGACGTTGTAGGGATGAAAACCATCTACATCTTTATCTGGACGAATACGTTCTAGCACTTTAACGTTATCAATTCCGGCTGGTAAGGGGAGTTGGACGAGAATACCATCAATGGTGTTATCTAGATTAAGCTGGTCGATAAGGTTTAATAAATCAGCTTCACTGGTAGTATCTGGTAAGTCATAAGAGCGAGAAATAAAACCAACTTCATCACAAGCACGGCGTTTACTTCCGACATAAATCTGTGATGCAGGGTTATCACCCACTAAAATAACAGCTAAACCAGGCGCTCGTTTTCCTGCATTAATACGTTGTTTTACTTTTTCGGCAACTTCGCTTCTGATGGTCTGCGCAATCGATTTCCCATCTATAATTCTTGCTGACATCTATACATCCAAATTATTCAATTACGGTATTGCTCTATTTTGTCAGATCAAGAGCAATCTGTCAGTCGAATACTTGCCATATTTTAACCATATAGTTTGATATTGTTGAAAAATCGTTGACTCTCAGAATGTTGAACGTATAATTCACACCCGTTATCAGCAGTGATTGCTGACGTCTAATCTCTTCTAGGCGCCCTTAGCTCAGTTGGATAGAGCAACGGCCTTCTAAGCCGTAGGTCACAGGTTCGAATCCTGTAGGGCGTACCATTTAAAATCAGTGAGTTACAAGATTTTAAAAAGAAACCCGCAAGAGATGCGGGTCAAGTAACGGGTCAAGTTAGCATTACAGTTTTTCACTTCTAACCCACTCTTCATAGACATGTTCTGGCCAGCCTAAAAACGTACCACCTTTTGTTCTTTCTGGTCTGGGAAACTCATTTCGTTTTGCGTACATTCTCCAAATTGTAGGTTTGCTTTTGCCAGTTAACTGGATCATTTCCTTCCACTTAATGTATCGAGTCACAGTTGTCATTTTTTATTTCCTTCCCTATACCCGTTCTCCATAATGCACTGTGCGATAGTCGCTGGTGGGTTATCCCAATGGGCATCAAAAATGATATCGTTTAAATGATATTTACTGATGTCATCTAAAGTCTTAGGTAAGGTGTCATGGGGTAATTTTAAACAAATAGAATCACCCGTCATGCTTACTGCAATATCAATGATCTGCTCAGTGGTAAAATCTGTTTTACGATAACCGGCTTTCCAGACTGCATCAGTTATATCACCGGGATCACTACCTGCATTTTTGATGACACTAACGAGATTGAAATCTAAAGTTGTCATTAATCATCATCCTTAATTAAGCTGTAAACTTTATCAGCAATATCAAAAGCATTATCAGCCACTGCTAATACAAGTAATTTAGGATCACCAAATGATTTTTTTGTCAGAAGTGAAAAATCGAAAAGCACACTTTTGCTATCTTTTGTTTTCAGCATTCCCGTAATAACACGGCCAAATAGTAGATAAGGCAAGGCTAAATACATGGACTGCAATAAAGGTGCTTCACCTTTAATAAATTCCTGCTCAAAAAGACGATTAAATGACGGGTACTTATCTTTGATTAAAGTGAGTTTTGTTTTATAGTAGGGATAGAAATTTTCATCCTTCTCTTGCTTATAATGAATAGCGACATAAGAACCATCGTCATATGATTTAATATGTGTATATTCAGCATCGCTAGGAATTGCTTCATCAAATTGAATAACAATATCATCACTGAATTCAGAGTTGTGTTTCATGCGTAATACTACATGCCCATTAGACACTTCGATATGTTCAGCGTTGATATGTACACAGTTAGTAACAAGACGAACATCATCACTCATTTTTAATAATGTAAGTGCAGCTCTTAATTGGCTTGTCTCGATGTAAGGTAATTTAGTTGTCATTTTTTACCGTCCTTAGTGCATAGTTGGCATAGCTAGAAATCCGTTATTAGCTTCTAACTCGCGAATATAATCATCATGAAGAATACAGAGCCCTTCACGTCCTTTTTCTGATAGGCGAGGACCATGTTCAAGGGAGATGTCCAGAAAGCCGATATAGGCTTTTATGATGAAGTCAGGACAATAATCTTTATAGATACCCCCTAACTCTTCGATAAGAATGCTTTCAAAATGGCTTGCAAGACAAAGGCGCAAAGAAGTTGGGTAAATGGTTAAAGCGTTTTCTCCGTTACTGTAAATAGTGGCAAGATCAACACCGCCTTCTTCATTACGAATTTCAGTGGTGCCATTCTTTTCTTGTAGTTCACGAATAAAGCAAGTTGCTACCACCCAGCGCCAGACAGAAATTCTCTGTTCAGGTGTTAATGTTTCAGGTTCATCAGCTAACTTACCCATGACTGCAGCGGCTAAATATAAACCTTTCAATAACTCTTTATCGTATTGACCTGATTCAAGGGCTGTTACAGCTTCAGAGTAAGATATTAAAGCACCATCATCAGAAATAACGCCATTACTAGTATCAGTAAAATAAGCCATTATTTACCCTCCCAGCCAATTGCCTGAAACAATCCCATTTTTGGATGATGCCAGCGAGTGCCACGTTTTTCGGCTTCACTCATCATTGCCTTGAATGCAGATATAAAATCAGCTTCATGAATAATGGCCATAGGCCTAGGCATACCTTCGGGCGTAAGAATAGTTATTTTATTTTTGCGAACATTGAACTGTTTGGTGAGTGTTTTGCATTTATCCACCGTCATACCTGATTTAGTTCTCGCCAGAGAGTACCCAATCCAACCTACAGGGATCGTTCCTTGTTTTATTTGCTCAACGACTTCATTCACTTGTTCAACTTTTTGCTCTACATGAGATATACGGCGTTCGCTTTCTAAGTTAGCCAGCGCCATAGCAGCAATAATTTCTGCTTGTGATTTTGGTTTGACTCGTTCATCTTCAAGTTCTTTCCAGCGATCAACTAACCGAGCTGTAAACTCTGGGGACAGTTGCGCAACGACAATGATACTGTCTCGTTTACCTTTTTCACCTGTGAAAACATAATGTAGTGGAGTGGTTCCGTTTGCTGCTTTAATCCCATCCACCGTTGGTGGTTCGGATATAACATTTTTCTCTGCCAACCGTTCGATAGTTCTTTTAACACTATCTTCACGGCTACCAACTAATTCGGCGATCTCTTTAGAGGTCATTGACGCATTGGTGCTAATTAAATTATTCATATTGACTATCCTTAGTGTATTAATTGACTTTTACCTTGTGAGATAAGCAAAGTGGCGCTATTGATGAGTAGTTGATCAAGCATGTCTTGCATCCATTTATCACCTTCTTCGCCTTTTGCTTTGTTACCTTCGTAAAAACGGAACAGGGCGAATACGCCATCGCCTGACTGATCGAGAATGACTGACTCAACTTTTACAATGAGTAGCTTCTCGATAATTTTTAAATCCAAATCGACAACAATATTTTTGTGTCTAAATGAAAACTGCTCATTAAGACCAGGACCGAATCGCGTTACACAGGAGATTAAATATTTATTTGCTACAATCGTTCTTAAATTATCAACAATGTGCTTAACAAATATCTCTTGTTCTTCTGGTGTTAATTTACGATTTGACTTAATAGCTTCTTTATCTAATAAGGAAGCAGGGAAACCTTTTTCTTTTAAATATTCGATGATTTCATTTGTTGTCATTTTTTTACTATTCATAACATGCCACCCGGTATTTTAATTTTGGCTTTATCTAAACAACGCTTAGATGATTGATTACTTATTTTTTGTTGATAACTCATTGCGCCTTTAGCTGGTGGATCTGCGATAATAAAAGCTTGGTTATATTGCTCTAGTGCGCGTCTATAAAATCCTTTCCCCTCTAATTGCTTACCTTTTTTCATGAATTCAGAATACGTCATGATATTTATATTCCTCTCCATTTAAGTAAGGAGGTAAATACTCAACAATATAATCAATCATGAATTTACCCATATCAGAAATCGAGCCATTTAAGTTATATAACCATTCATAAGTATTGTAGATATCTTTATCACTCCACTTACAACGTTGACGGCAATCTTTTTCTTCATAGACATCACGGAAGAAATTATTTAAATTTTCAAAGCTAATTTCTGTAATAACAGTTTTATTATTTAACTTTGATTTAAACTCAGCTTTCTTTCCATTTTTTTTAATATAAATAAGCACTGAGTTGATAAAACGCTTTCTTCTTACTTCAAGTAAATTAACTTTATCCATGTTGCTTACTCCTGATTTAGAGCGCAGCAATCCCTAGCATGAACGCTATAATTAATTTTTATTTAGTGGATGATTTATTTATTGGTTAAAGCATTATTTAATTCGTAATATAGTCTATCAGCTTCTTTTTCTGCATCATCATATTTAGCGACAGCTTTAGCATATTCTTTTTGTAATCGTTCAATATTACGCTCTTGCTTTAATCGCTCTTGGAGTTCGGTTAGTTTAGCTTCCTTGCGATCCATAAAGTGTTCGGTAGGTTCGCCACGCTTAAAAGCGATTGTGCCATTTTCAAGTTCGCATTGTTCACCTTCATAGTTAGTCTCAATGCCTTCCTTATGAAGTTCACGCTCGGTGAGGATATTTGCTAGCTTATTTAATGCTGAACGCTCACTTAAGTAAGCACGATTAGCACCTGAAATAATATAAACAGGGCGCATAGCAATAGTAATTTGATTGTCAGTTGCTTTCTCAATAGCTTCGTGTTGTCTGCTCATTTTCTTGTTCCTTTTATTTTTCGATTTGATATTTCGTATTCAATTCCACCAAGTCTGTCATTTAATATTGATATAAATGACGATAGCTGACTTACAAATAATCCCACATCCCCAAGATGATCTTTACCATCGGGATAATTTTCATTAGCATCAGCCCAAAACATAAACTCACCGAATATATTCATTCCTGTAACAAGTGAATCGATAGCTAAATCTAAATTACCTCTTAAGTTACCCAGTTCACCTTCTGTTAATTTACTTAAATCAGGAAGAGTAACTAAGTCATCAATATTCATTAAGCCTCCGTGAAACTTACTTTTTCATAAACAGTTTCTAAATTTAATTTGGCTGACTGGATTAAATTTGTAATTTGAATGTCGTAATTTTTAATATGACCGCTTTCTTCGGCAACTTTTAAATTAATTGCAGTTTCCAATGTGTTTAAAATACAACCGACAGCCGTTTCAATTGTATCGTTATCACTGATTTTAATTTCACCGATAGCCTTTGGTGATTTGTCAGTATTAATGCTTGATACACTTTCTTTAGCTCTTTCTATATTAGCTACTACAGATTCAATCGCATTAAACATATTATCGCTAGGTGTTACGTTGTCGTTGATAATGAGATTTAAAATAGAAGTCGCATAAAGTAATTCATCACAAGCGGATTGCTTTAATTCAGTGTTATTCATTGCCATTATCTCTCTGAGCATTTTCTTCAAGAATCCAGTTAACAACATCACCAGATAATTCATGCGCTAGTTCTATTAAAGTTTCAACATCAGGGCTTTCAGGAATTCGAAGATTATTTAGTTGAAATAACAGTGCATTTAATTGAGAGCTTTTTTTTGCAACAGATTCTAAGTTGAGTTCGTGAGCCATAATTAAGCCTCGCAAGGAAATTGAGCAGAGAAAACAACATTGCTACCGAGTAACTCTTTAGCTTGTTCAGCACTGGTAGCCATAACTTCTTTTTTCTCTGGATTCTCAGTTTTAGTCCAGAAACGAAACAAGAACATAGGTAATATTACGGCTGTATGTATGTCAGGTTTCGGTAAATTAGGGGTTGAGGTAGAATGTATAGTGGTCATATTTACACCTTTATTTTCAATCGACACCATAAATAATAGTTTAAGTATTATTCTATTTCAATACTTAAGGTATTGAATGTTGTTTTTAGTATAAAAGCTATTGATATTTCAGATAATTTATTTTCAAATAAATCTCAGATTGGAATGCAGATCACTTCTTTGGAGGGGAGAGGGCACAAAAAAGCCCTCGCGGGGAGGGCCTATTTGGAATTACTTTATAGATATGAGTCGATAGTTCTGTCTGGACTGATGCATTGAAGTATTAAAAATTTCTGTCACTTCTGCCTCAAGTGTTATTCTTGAGCCTACTTTATGCGTTTGTTGTATTTCGTCAAGCTTATCTACTGGGAAATCAATTTTTATTCTTGAACCATCATCAAGTAGTACATCAAACTTTCCATATTTGGATAGGACTGCTAATTCTCCAGATATTTTTTCTTTTCTAGGTTTGACGACTTGGGTGGTATTAAGCCTGTCATGAAGCCTATCTATATGGTTTTTATTAACTGTGACTTTTTTTGTTCCGTTACTGAATGGGCCAGTCCAAGATATATCAAATGTGATGTCATTATCTCGACATTCATTAATTATTTCCCTCAGCGATGCTGCTGAGTTATAGCCAATTTCAGATATTTTGTTAATAAAATCATCATCACTAACCGATTCTAATAGAGTGAAAATATCATTAACAGCTTTACTTGTTGTTGTCTCGAACATTTCGCCATTATCAGCTGTATTTGAGTTGAACGAAACGCCTAATCTAGTAGAGCCGTGGCTTATGTTTGCTAGCCTTAAATCTATAGTTTGCTTTAAAGCGCTAGGGGCTGACCTTTGATCTTTCCCCGAAGATATTTTGTTGGTAGCTTTAAGAATTAAACCCTCTAGATTTCTAGAGAACGTAGCCAAAATCCCCAATGGTATAGTGCCTAAGTCTACTACTGCACCTTTAAGCCTTAGCTCAAGAAAGTCCCTAAAAGGGTGGTGTAGCGACTCTCTTAAAGCAATTCCGTTGAGATCGCTTAAGTGAGACTCCAACGAAGAAAGATACAGCCTGTCAGCAAAAGTAGAGTTAGATTTACTTAATGAGTCTACTTTATTTTTGATAAAGGAAATCCTGCCATCTATAGACAAAGTTTTTTTATTGAGTTCTTTATTCATAGATAAATCCTTATCAAACCTTTAGGGGATTCTTTTCTATCAAAACCAAACCAGCCACGCCAATAACTTCTCATTGAATCATAATCAGGGGTGTTTTTGTATAGTGGTAATACATCAATATTATAATTTAATTTTACGAATCTTCTATCGAGAAGTTGCGAAATAGCTCCGTGATATTCTTCAGGAAACTGATTTAACAGGAGTGGATCTAAAACAACTAAAATATCTATATCATCAGGTTCTGGCTTCTCTGTTGTGAAAGATCCGTCAACCCATATTTCTGATATACAATGAATAACGGCATTTATTCTATTAAAGCCCAATAGTAACTCTTGGAAATTATTATACAACATACCCCTGCGTTTTGATTCTGGAAAGGCATTAACACAAAGCTCTTTGATTTCTTCACAATTCATAGTGTGAAAACCTGAATCAAGCAATGGTGGGTAACTAGCTTTATCCATAAATTAGACACCAATTTTTATTTTTAGTTGTTCCATTTCTACGCACACCCTAAAACGTGTCGTCAGGCCATTGTGTTACACAAAACGCATCATCATCTGAACAACAACACCAATGATCTTACAGTTGCCATTGATCGTAATAACTGGGTAAGCAGGATTTAGTGCTTTAAGATATTTAGCACCATCCAAGACAAGTTTTTTGAATGTTGCTTCATTTGTTTCAGTCAGTTTAGCTATCACCAAACTTCCATTTATAGGCTCTCTTCCTGTATCAACTAGAACCAATGATCCTTCAGGAATACTGATACCCGTTGGCGCTGTCATTGAATCACCTTCAACCTTAAGCCAAAAAGCAGATCCCTGAACAGCAACTTCAGACTCGTACCATTCGTCAATCTCACTCAACGTATATGGTTCACAGGCTTCAGTCCAATTCCCCGCCTGAACAAAGCTAATAACGGGGTATTTGGGGGCTGGTCGATAAGGCCTTGGGTTGCTAACATTTGCATCAAATCCTTTTGATAACTCAGTTATTTCTTTAGCTAAGGATGGGCTAAACTCAGATATTGATACTTGTAGTTTTTTAGCAAAAACAGAGGCAATTTGTAAGTTAAGAGCATTTCGCCCATTAAGATAATGGCCAACGGCTCCTTGACTAATATCTAGTTCATCAGCTATTTGCTGCTGAGTTAGATTAAGATCTTTTTTCTTTAACTCATACAAAGCTTTCAACCTATAGCAGTCTTCAAGCTGTTCTGTCGTCAGTTTTTTCTCTAATTTCATGAATACATCCTAATACTATTAATATTAATATTCCAATACTGTAGGTATTGATTATAATAATATCTATAGTATTATTCTGTTTGTGGAGGTATTAAATGCAAAAAGAACTTTTATCCGAGTTTGTTAGAAAAAATGGGCAAGGAAGAACTGCAGAGCTACTTGGCGTACATCAAACTGCAATTAGCCAAGCTTTACGAAAAGGGCGAATTATTTACATTTCCACTAATGACTTAGGAGGGTATGAAGCTGAAGAAATAAAGCCATTTCCAAACAAAATCAAGGAGCAATTAGGTGCACCAAATCAACATGCCGATGCCTGAACATTACTTCCCTGACGATGCTAAGTGGATTCAGGAACAACTCACGAAGTTAAGCCCAAGCGTGAGGCAGAAGGCATTAGTTAAATATTCAGAAGTATACCAAACGGAATGGGAACGAGAACAAGTTCCCTACCGTAAAGACAACAAAGCTCGTCATGAAGCTAACGTCAGATTAAGAGAGTTCATAAAGCGTTATCAGAGGGCAATGCAAGGGTACACAGCAAAGCCGTTATCGATTTAGCAGTAATTAAATTTAGGAGGTATTGGAAGTTAAGACGTTTAGCCGTCTAGATTGTTTTCTGGGGAAGAGGGGAAAACTTTCTAGGGGGGAAAGGGGGGTGATCTTTGAAAGGGGTGTTAGGGAAGGCACAGCCAAGGGAGTGAGTAGATCTTAAATATAGATCTCTATAGGAGTTAAAAAGCAATAGCCGTTTAGACGTCCAAAGAAATAAAAATAAATCCCTTCTTTTGGCAGCGCTGATTATCAAATGAGGAAACCGATGTTAACAATCACACCAAATTTTGCACAGGAACGCGGATTGACGATGTTACGTCAGGCATGGAAGCAAAATAGAACATTCATGATTTATAGCCCAACAGGAAGTGGAAAAACGGCATTAGCTGCGTTTATTACTGATGGGCATGTTCAGCGTGGAATGAGAGTGATGTTTCTTGTTCCTTACACCATTTTAATTGATCAGACGGTTAGTCGTTTTATTGAGTATGGTTTGCCAGCCGAAGAGATTAGCTATGTATGGCGCGATCATCCTAATTACGATCCGACCCGTTTTATTCAGATAGCGTCAGCAGATACCGTTATTCGTAGAGATTTTCCAGACAACATCGATTTACTCATTATCGATGAGGCACATTTACGCCGTAAGAAAATATTAGAAGTGATCAGTGAAAGTGAATTCAAGGTAATTGGTTTGTCCGGTACGCCTTTTGCGCCATTCCTTGGTCATTACTACGAAACACTAATCAAGCCCACCACCATGAAAGAGTTGATCAAGCGTGGTGATTTAAGCTCATACGAGTTCTATGCACCAACTAAACCAGACTTATCAAAAGTAAAATCGTCCAGCAACGCAGAGTTCGGCAGTGATTACAAAGAAGCTGAGATTGCTGAAATCATGAGTGGTGCTGATTTGGTGGGGGACATTGTTGATAACTGGCTTGTGAATGGTCGAAACCTACCGACGATTTGCTTTTGTGTCACGGTCAGTCATGCCAATTTTGTCACTGTCGAATTTAACCGCGCAGGTGTGAATGCAGAGGTGATCACCGCAGATACGCCACATGATGAGCGTCAAATTATTATCCATCGGTTTGAACAAGGTGCGACGAAGGTACTTGTAAGTGTTGGAACATTGATTGCCGGCTTTGATAGCGATGTTCGTTGCATTATTTACGCTCGCCCAACTAAATCAGAAATTCGTTGGTGTCAGGCTATTGGGCGAGGATTACGCACGGCACCAGGAAAAGAAACTTGCCTTATTTTCGATCACTCCGGTTCTGTTCACCGCTTAGGTTATCCCGATGATATTGAATATGACGAACTGCCTACCAAAAATGACGGCATGAGTGAATCTTCATCTATCCGAGAGCAAGAAAAACAAGAGAAGAAACCCAAAGAATGTTCCTCTTGCCACTACATGAAGCCTGCAGGTGTTTATGTTTGCCCTAAATGTGGGTTTAAACCTTTAGTCGGTGAAGATATTGATGTTGATACCAGCCGAAACATAAAAAAACTGAATAAAAAAGAGCGCACTTATACCCGAGAAGATAAGCAAAGCTGGTGGTCTCAATTGAAATACTACCAGAATCAACGTGCGACACAGGGCAAGCCCATCAGTGATGGTTGGGTCTCCAATACCTTCAAAGATAAATTTGGTGTATGGCCACAAGGTTTTCACAACACGCCACAAGAAATCACACCTGAAGTGAGCAACTTTATTAAATATAAACAAATCGCCTTTGCTAAATCTCGCAAGAAGGCGCAAGTCAATATTCAAAAATTACGCACTCAAATTAGCCACCAGCCACAGCAAGGAGGTTTACTGTGAATACAATTGATGCCGTAAAAGGGCTATGGGCAAAAATATTTGCACATTATGGATTACCTCCTATAACGGGGCGTAAGCACTTTAAAGGAAAGTGCCCTATCTGCGGACAAAAAGGAAAATTCCGTATTGATGATAAAGACGGGCGAGGAACCTACATCTGTACGTGTGGTTCGGGTAATGGCTTTCAATTACTGGAAAGAACACAAGGTAAAGACTTTAAAACATTAGCAGATGAAATTGATGTATTGATTGGTAATCAGCGAGAAAAAGAAGCTATTTTGCCAACTAAAATAAATAAGAATAATTTATTCCAACGCATCACTGGCTGTTATTCCAAACTACCCATACTGAAAAACACACCCGCCATGCAGTATTTGCAGAATCGAGGAGTTTTTGAATTACCAGCAGATAATGTCCGTTATTGTGATCATCAACCTGTTCGTAATAGTTTTGACAAATTTCAAGCTATTTGGTCACTAGCTACTGATGCTAAAGGGCAACTTTGTTATTTACATAGAACATATTTACAAGGAGACAAAAAAGCCCCTCTTGATGTTGTGAAGAAAATGACCGCGGTGCAGGAAGATAACTATTTAGAGTATGCAGAATCTGTCGCGATAAGAATGTTTCCTGTCGATACTACACTTGGCATTGCTGAAGGTATAGAGACCGCACTTTCTTGTAAGCAACTCTATGGTGTAAATACTTGGTCGGTCATCAATACTAACTTCATGAAAAAGTTCAAAGCACCAAAAGGTGTTATCCACCTTGTTATCTTTACAGATATGGATTGGAATGCGGCAGGTCATGCAGCTGCTATGGAGTGCGCACATAAAAACCTACTTTCTAATAATGATGTAGAAACGGTCAGTGTGAGATGGCCTGATAATGGTGATTTTAATGACATGCTAACAGAAGCTTGTGAGGTAAGAGAGTTAGTATTTTCAAGACAACATAAGGAAGTGGCGTAATGCGTGATATACAACAGGTATTAGAAAGATGGGGTGCATGGTCGGCAGATAATACAGAGTCGGTTCAATGGTATTCGATTGCTGCGGGATTTAGTGGATTAATACCAAGCAAGGTTAAAGCTCGTCCTCAATGCTGTGAAGACGATGCAATAATTATTTCTAGTTGTATGGCGCAATTGAATAAAAAGAATAGTGATATGCATGATCTATTGCTTGATTATTACTTATTCGGAATGACATTTATGCAACTTGCTAACAAGCACAATTGTTCTGATGGGCATATAGGTAAAAAATTACAAAAGGCAGAAGGAATAATAGAAGGTATGTTAATGATGCTAGATGTTCCATTAGAGATGGATCGATATGTAGAAAAAATCATATAAAAACTTTACGTACGTAAAAATGATGATATTGTGATAAGACTGACATCAAGGTCAACTAGCTTATGAACCTCATTTAAAGTGAGGTTTTGTGTTTTTATTGGTTATTCTCTTTGTCTGCGCTTTTAATTTTTAAAATGAAATAGCTTCATATTAAATATGAAATAGTTTCAATATCCATTTTTTTTATTAATGCTATGTTTGGTAGCAAAATTCTTAATAAGAAAATATAGGATATATTGAATGAGCACTAACATCCCTCCATTTAAAGCTGATGTCGTTGGTAGTTACCTTCGACCTGAATATCTACATAAAGCGCGTAGCGATTATGCTAATGGCACTATTTCTAGCCATGAATTAAAAAAAATAGAAGATAAAGCAATCATTGAGTTAGTAGAAAAGCAGAAAAAAGCCGGATTACATGTTATTACCGATGGTGAGTTTCGTCGTAGCTGGTGGCATTTAGACTTTATGTGGGGATTAAACGGCGTTGAAAAAGCCTTTTTATCTAAAGGATATTCATTCGATGGTATTGAAACTCGTCCAGAGACGGCTCGATTAACAGGGAAAATCTCTGGAAATAACCACCCTTTTATTGAACATTTTTCATTTTTGTTGAAATTTGCTGAAGATAATATTGTTCCTCGTTTAACGATCCCTGCACCAGCTCAATTTTTCAAAGAGCTTTATCGACCAGAGAATTTAGATAGCACTAATGCAATTTATCCTTCAAAAGATGAGTTAATTAACGATATTATTGGTGCTTATCAAGAATTCATAAAAGAGTTATATCTTGTAGGGTGTCGCAATTTGCAATTAGATGATTGTACTTGGGGTATGATGGTTGATTCTCGATATCACAACTCAGGTATTGCTGAGAGCGAAAGTGTAAATAGTTGCTCATGCCATTCAGATCATACTGTAATAAGCAATGATATAAACTCATTAGCGGAAACGCTTGTTTATTTGAATAATGAAGCTATTAAAAACGCACCATCAGATTTAGTGTTAACAACGCATGTTTGCCGAGGTAATTATCGCTCTACATGGGCAGCTAGTGGTGGCTATGGACCGATTGCTGAGATCCTTTTTGGAAGAGAAAATGTATCAGCATATTATTTAGAGTTTGATACAGATAGAGCTGGTGATTTCTCCCCGTTATCTTATGTTTCAGGCAATAAAAAAGTTGTTCTGGGATTAATTTCTTCAAAAACTGGAGAGTTAGAGAGTAAACAAAAAGTAATAGAGCGAATCTATGAAGCTAGTAAGTTCGTACCATTAGATCGACTATGTTTAAGTACTCAATGTGGATTTGCATCAACTGAAGAAGGGAATGCATTAACTGAAGAGCAACAATGGGATAAAATTGCATTAGTAAAAGAGATTGCTCAAGAAGTCTGGAAATATTAATCCCACAGACTGAAAACGTTATTACTCATAAGACTCTATATATCGTGAGATTATTGATAGTTTTTTCAAAACCTCGTTTGGCGAGGTTTTTGTTATTTGTGTAATACTTATCTTTGTGGGTAAGTATTAATGGTGTTATCGGTTGTATCGTTATAATTCTTTTGCTAATTTTAAAAAACATAATAATGAAACTAAACATGGAATGAGCGATGGACTACTATTTAACAAACGCAATAAATGGTATAGGGTTCACATTACATAAAGACGCTTGTAAAAAAGTTCTTTTAACCGAGAGACGATTTTATCTTGGATACTATTTTGGAGAATATAATGCTATCCAAGAAGCAAAAAGAGTCACTTCTGGTATGGTGGTTCTTTGCTCTGAATGCATGAAAAAACCACAATAAAACCACTATGAACTCGAATGGCTCAGTAGTATGTGATCTAATAGTAAGTATAATTTAACTAATTAACATATTATCTCTTTGTGTACACAAAAACAGGAGGTATTTATGTATCGTTATTATGTTCACACATCCACTGACAACCATGGAGATTATGAAGTGCATAAAGAAGGTTGTAGTCATTTACCTACTATATTAAATAGAGAGTATTTAGGATTATTTTCTAATTGCACACAGGCTGTTGCTCAAGCAAAGGCTAAAGGTTATAAAACTGCGGATGGTTGTTATTGGTGCTGTCAGGCATGCCATAGATCATAAATAAAAGTGTGTGAGTTAATTAAAGATCGCCTAGGCGGTCTTTTTTATTATCTAAAATAAGGAACGAAATTATGTACGCACTTAAATTAATTACTGAACGTGAAGGTCGTAAAGTGGAAGAAGTCCACTGCTTAGGAGAAATGTACCGCCTAGAGTTTTACCCAGAATCAGAAAATAAAGATATCGTGGCGCGGGTTGAACACACAAAGAAAGATGCTATCCCTTCATTTGATATTAAGCGTACAGATCATGCTTACATTACGACAGTAACAGGTGATACTGTTCGGGTTATTTCCAGAGGCAGAAAAGCTTGCCAGTAAGGTCATTTCGGTGGCTTTTTTTATTTCTACCATTTTGTTGATATCACCGAAATGGTTTCGTATATGCTCCTTTAGTTTCAATATGGTAGAACGGCTATCTTCGGATGGACGGCTTGGGTTCGAATCCCGAAAGGAGCCTCACTTATGCCGACCACAGAATCAATCACAACACCTCACGTTCACACAAGAGCTGTGCGTGGCATCCTATTAACTAATTCCTCCAAATAGGGGGTGAGTATGAATCATATGAAAGAAACCCCTGAGTTTTGGGATCAAGTATTCCAAGTTATCGCCGCTCATAAGGAGCAAGGAATTAGCGCGTCACTAGCAACTGGCATGGCAATTCTGCGTGGTAAGTACAACGGCGGTGGCTGGAAGAAAACGTTATTTGATGGTGCTATGTGTGCGTTGTTTGCATGGTTTGTAAAAGACCTCTTGACGCTACTTGGCCTTAATCATGAATTGGCATATCTGGCTAGTGTATTCATTGGGTATGTCGGTGTGGATGGATTAAGTAAACTCATTAAGGGTAAGGCAGGACTGAAAAATGACTAAACCAGCACGCGGTGAACGCAATAACAACCCAGGCAACATTGACTATAACCCACGTAATAAATGGAAAGGTTTAGTCGGAATTGAAACGGGAGTTCCTAACCCTCGATTCTGTGTCTTTGAGTCGCCTGAGTATGGCATCAGAGCAATTTATAAACTAACTCAAACATATCAACGTAAATATGGTTTGAACTCAGTATCAGCAATTATTAATAAGTATGCACCGCCAGTTGAGAACAACACGAATGGTTATGTTAGCCGTGCATCAAAAGAGATTGGTGTTGGTATTAATGACAAGATAGATACTCAATCAAAGTCAGTTGCTATCTCTTTAGCAAAAGCAATCGTGGGCGTTGAGTTGGGCTATCAACCGTATTCACAAAAAGTCTTTGAAGATGCTTGGTTGTTACTTTAACTCAATAATTAATCCTATCTCATAGCCTCGCATTTGCGGGGCTTTTTTGTATCCACGTTTTACGCACACCGAAAGTGCAAATCACATCGAGCCAATATTTAGGTAATGAGCCTTTGAGGGGATCAGTTAAAGCTGGTGTCGCTTCGATGGGCTGATTTCCTATTTCGGCAAAGGTTCATTACTAAATAAGGTAGACACTATGACTAATACAATTACTGTTCCATTTTATGATAACGAGCTTTATGTTGTTGAGCATAACAATGAGCCGTATGTTCCCATGAAGCCAATAATTGAAGGTATGGGATTAAATTGGGCATCACAGTTTACTAAGTTAAAAAAACGCTTTAGTAAAGGTATTGTGGAAATCGCAATACCTTCTAAGGGTGGTGAGCAATCAATGATTTGCCTACAACTTAGAAAACTTTCAGCTTGGATGCTGACTATTTACCCTAACAAAGTTAAACCTGAAATTAGAGGTAACGTTATTCGATTTCAGGATGAATGCGATGATGTCCTTTATCAATATTGGACAGAAGGGGTGGTTGTTAACCCTCGCAAGTTAAGCGTGATGGAACAACTCAATGAAGCTTGTGCTGATTTTAAAAGAGATGAAGCGATTGCGAGTAAGTTTGGCAAAGGGTTAAACGCTTGGAAGGATGTTAAGCCTCAACATGAAAATAAAATTCAGAGCCTAAAAGAAAAAGCAGGGGAAATGGTACTTGATTTTATTTTGATGGAAACGGGTAAAGGTAAAATAACGAGGGGTAGTTGTGAATAAGTTAAAGCCCTGGTTTCCCATTTTATTATGGGGAGCTTTGTGTGTTGCTCTATTCTTTTCAACCAAAGAAATGATTGAGCTTGGTAAAGAGAATAAAGAGCTAAAGAAAACAAACGACTCTCTTGTGGTTGAAATGGCCGATTACGAAAAGCGCATTAACTCACTTCATGAACTTGATACAACACATACGATGGAACTCACAAATGCAAAAGCTGAAATTGATAGGTTGCGCGTTAGTGCTGGGCGTAATCCTGACAGGGTGTACATCAAAGCCGAATGTCCAAAGAGCGCTACCACTTCCACCTCCGGCGTGGCTAATGCAACCACCGCCCGACCTACTGACACCGCTATCAGAAATTATTGGTTACTCCGAGAGCGAATTGCAGAATCAGAGCAAGTGATATTGGGATTACAGGATTATATTAGGACGGAGTGTGTGAACTAAAAAAAGCCCTACGTAGGGTACGAGGGCAAACTAACAAGATATCAATTAAAGTATAGCGATGTTTACTTAGTATAGCTTAGGTAAATATATATACCAGATTGATTATTCTTATCTATCTCCTACCTAAATAAACAGCGCAATATAAAAATAACCCTGTGAGTTTGGGCTCCCACAGGGCTTTCACTAGTATGTGTGAAAACAATAGATTACCAATATCCACTAAGCCAATCTGTTAATAATCAACGTAAGTTTTTAAAAAACAATCTTTCTTTGCCTGTTTGTCGTAGAGCAAGTTACATGGCGGTAGATCATTATCGTCGAAGTTCTCAAGCAAGTAGAAAAGGGCGAATGTTTGACGACTGCTTACATATTGCCAAAGTATGGGCGAATAAATTTGCTAAGGATATGATAAAAATATTTATATCTAGCGCGTTGTTATTTAGACATATTCTGTAAAAATAATAAGTTAACACAGGTTATTCAGCTATATTGGGCATGATTATTTTTTTAATTAATTATTTTAATGGATTTTATTTTCGTTTGTTCTTTGAGTCAGATTTTGTAGTGGCGAGGGAAATCAAGAATACAATAGCGATAATTGTGTATAAAAAATACATAATACCTCCTTGTTTGAATGTGTGTCAGAGAGGCTTTATTATTGATGTAAGGTCATTCGGGAAATAAACATCTATAACAAAAAACTAGCATTCTCACATAAGAATATAAGCCTATATATTAACATTAAAAGTAATTATCGAGAGTGATGTGAGTCTAATTTATATCATGAGTGTAAATTATTTATTTATTAATCATTTGGTTACAATGAAATAACATGCTGTAATTATCCATTACAAAGAATTGATTTTTTATTAAATTAATAGATGTAATTATAGTAATTAAATTCAATAAATATCATGTATTGAGAGGCGTTGATAGAGTTTATAGAGATAGCCATCAGTTAATCACTGGTGGCTTTTTTATTGGAGAGCACTATGTCAGATAATCAGATTAACTATGAGGCGATAGGTCGTGATGTATACCTATCCAAAAAGATACACTCTTTGATTCGAAGTAGGCAGTCTGAACTTAAAGGTATTGCAGGTGCTATAAATGAAACTTGCCTCACCTATAGTCGGCTAACTAATGAATATAGATTGTTTAATTATGACAACATCCCTGCAGTAATTGAAACAATTCAATCTATCGATAACCAACTTGAAGAATTACTTCCAGAGCAGAATAAGTGGGCCAAGATAGCAGGTGGTGAACCTATTGTTATTGAGGGATTAAACGATGTCAGATAATACTATTCAATTAAAAGTCTCAGTAGATACCACTGAGTTAGATAGGTTAGAAGAACAACTCACTCGCATTAAACAACTGATGCAAGATGTAGGTATGAAACCTAAATCAATTCCACCTTTCTTCATTCAATCCTCAGGTGAGTTTTTTATTAAAGATGCCCTTATTAATTCGGCTGTGTTCAATGGTGTGCTTGTCAGTAATAAGCTAGAGCAGGACGCTAAGGCTGAGTTGGCAGATTTACGCATGCGAGCCAATAGTCAAGATATTGCTATCACAGAGCTTAAGAAAGCAATGGAAACTCAGCATCAAGCGTGGGCACAAGCTGTGAGTGAACTAAATAACAGAACGTGGTGCAGTCAGAAGTAAAGGTGAAAATACCCTATGTTCAATAAAGGGTATTATTCTCTTCTTTAAAATGGCAGATATCTGCCCTTTAAATTATAGGAGATAACATGCCACCTCGCATACCTCGTGCGTGTCGTAAACAGGGATGCGCTAAGACAACAACAGAACGTAACGGTTACTGTGAAGATCATCAGAACTTAGGGTGGGAAACCCACCAGCAAGGCAAGAGCCGTCATCAACGTGGCTATGGTACCCAATGGGATAAGTTACGAGCACGTATACTCAAGCGTGATAAGTATCTGTGTCAGGAATGCTTAAGAGTAGGGCGAGCCACCGAAGCCAAAACAGTTGACCATATCATTGCTAAGGCACATGGGGGTACCGATGCAGAAGATAACCTACAAAGCCTGTGCTGGCCCTGTCATAGAACTAAGACAGCAAAGGAAGGGAAATAATTCCGTAGCTTAAAGCAACCCTATTATTCATAGGGGAGGGGCGGGTAAAATCCCTACCACTCTCGCCACCTAGGACCGCCCCCCTAAGTCAAT
Organism: Proteus vulgaris; assembly: GCF_016239305.1. Taxonomy (GTDB): domain Bacteria; phylum Pseudomonadota; class Gammaproteobacteria; order Enterobacterales; family Enterobacteriaceae; genus Proteus; species Proteus vulgaris_C. The sequence continues at coordinate 141,531 of NZ_JAEHOQ010000006.1, forward strand.
TTTTACAGACGTGAAATAAGGATTATTTTTTTCGAAACTTTTTAACATCTTTAGGAGGATAAATGGCAGCCGGTATCCGTGCATCTGGTGGTGGCCGGAATAAAAATTTACCGGCTAAAAATTCTAAGAGTAGCATGACAAGGATTGCCCCACCTGCAGAATTGATGGGAGAGTCAGCAATAAAACTCTGGAAGACACAAAGTAAAATTTTGATTGAACGTGGAACATTTGAACTTGAAGATGCTCCTCTTTTAGTTGCGTATTGCAATGCTTTCGAACTCATGCTTACAGCAGAAAAAGTTATTTTAAAACAAGCTAAATTAGATTTGGAAAGTGGTGGTATTACTGAAATGAGTGGCTCTGGTGGATTAAAAAAACACCCTGCTGTCGCCGTTCGTAATGACAGTGTTTCACAAATCGCTCGTTTAGGTTCATTGCTTGGGTTGGATCCACTTAGCCGAATGAGAATGACAGGGCCTAGTGAACAGAATAATGATGAGAACGAATTTGATGAGTTTTAATTATGGCTACTTATCCGAGCGTCAATGCTGCAAACCAATACGCTAGAGATATTGTTAGCGGAAAAATTTCATCATGTATTTATGTTAAACAATCCTGCCAACGTCACTTAGATGATCTCCAAAAAGCGAAAGAAAAAGATTGGCCATATCGTTTTGATAAAGATAAGGCAGAGCGCTTTTGTCGATTTGCTCAACTTATGCCCCACACTAAGGGAGAGTGGGCAAAGCGTAAATTACGGATCACACTAGAACCGTGGCAACTTTTTATTTTCTGCGTAGTTTTTGGGTGGGTAAAAAAGAAATGTGGCAACCGTCGCTTCACTGAAATGTATGTTGAGGTACCGCGTAAAAATGGTAAATCATTGATTGCTGCAGCCGTTGGAAATTACATGTTTTGTGCTGATGGTGAATATGGTGCAGAAGTGTACTGTGGTGCCACAACAGAAAAGCAAGCGTGGAAGGTATTTGAGCCAGCTTTAGCCATGGTTAAGAAATTACCCTCACTGAGGAAACGATTTCAAATCAAACCATGGGCAGAGAAAATGACTCGTCCTGATGGTTCTTTATTTGCTCCTTTGATTGGGGATCCTGGTGATGGTGATAACCCAACCTGTGCGATTATTGATGAGTATCATGAGCATTCAACAGATGCGTTATATACAACAATGACAACAGGTATGGGGGCGCGAGAGCAACCATTAACGCTAATTATCACAACGGCAGGATTTGATATTCAAAGTCCTTGTTACGATAAGCGAGTTCAGGTTACTGAAATTCTTGAAGGTATTCGTACTGGTGGGGCAAATGAGCAGATTTTCGGCATTATTTATACCATAGATAAAGATGATGATTGGAAATTACCAGAAGCCATTATTAAGTCTAACCCAAATTGTGATGTGTCAGTAAAGTACGATTATCTTTTAGCAAAACAAGAGCTTGGTATTACAACACCAAGACAAACAAACCAGATAAAGACTAAACATTTCAATATTTGGGTTTCTGCAAAATCAGCGTTCTACAATATGGATCATTGGCGTAAAGCTGAAGATAAAAGCCTAAAGCTAGAAGATTTCTATGGTGAAGATGTCTATTTAGGTATTGACCTAGCAACAAAGCTGGATTTGAACTGTGTAGCTCCTATTTTTATGCGAGAAATTGGCGGTAAAAAACATTATTTTTCTATATCTCCATTATTTTTTGCGCCAGAAGATACGATTTATTCAACCGATAGTGACAAGTTGAGGACTGCGGAACGGTATCAAAGTTTTGTCAATCAGAAAGCATTAATTCCAAGTGATGGTGCAGAGGTTGACTACCGTTTGATTGAAGAATCTATCTTAAAATTGAGAGAACATTTCAGTATTGTTTCCAGCCCAATTGACCCATTTGGTGCGGTGGCATTATCTCATCGACTACAAGATGAAGGATTAGAGCCTATTTCTATTACTCAAAATTATACAAATATGAGTGATCCCATGAAGGAAATAGAAGCTGCTTTAGCTTCAGGGCGATTGCATCATGATGGAAACCCTATTATGACGTGGTGTTTTCAAAATGTGGTCGGTAAGTATTTGCCGGGTAGTGATGATGTTGTTAGACCAACAAAAGATGGTAATGAAAACAAAATTGATGGCGCAGTCTCAGCTATGATGGCTGTTGGTCGAGCAATGTTGAATAACTCAGAAAAAACACTTTCCAATGTCCTCGCTTCTCGAGGCTTACGCTCTCTCTAAGGAAATTTAATGAAATTTTTAACAATAACAGCCTTATTGGTTGGGATTGCGGGTGCCTTTTTGTTGTCATGGGGCGCTTGGTTAATCTACCCACCGATGGGCTATATTTGCGCGGGTTTACTGTGCCTTTTATGGTCATACCTTGTTTCAAGAGCGCTTGGACAACCTAGAAATAACAAGGAGGAATAATGTTTTTCCCTGGGTTATTTCAGAAATCTCAGAAAGAGATGACCTCATCAGAACTGAGTGAGTTAATTGGATTGTCTTATGACACTTATTCTGGTCGAAGAGTGAGTACACAACTCGCTATGCAACTGACTTCTGTATTTAGTTGTATTCGTGTTCTTGCGGAATCGGTAGGGATGTTGCCATGTTCCTTATATGAACAATTAGAAAGAGGAAATAAACGCGCCACCAAAGAACGGTTACACAAATTACTGGCGGTTAAGCCCAATAATTACATGACACCTCAAGAGCTTTGGGAGCTATTAATTGCCTGTTTGTGTTTAAGGGGGAATTTTTATGCTTATAAGGTGTACGCCTTAGGCGAAGTGGTTGAATTACTACCTCTCGATCCTAGTTGTGTCACGCCAAAATTAAATAGCCAATGGGAGCCAGAGTATCAGGTGACATTTCCAAATGGTAAAAGTGAAACACTGACACAGCAAGAAATCTGGCATGTGCGGATTTTTACTCTTGATGGTCTAGTGGGATTAAGTCCGATCGCCTATGCACGTCAAGCCATTGGTTTAGGATTAGCCACTGAAGAGCATGGTTCGCGTTTATTTGGAAACGGTGCGGTGACAAGTGGTGTATTACAAACTGATCAATATCTAAAAGATGATGCTTACGAAAGACTGAAATCTGACTTCGGTGAACGGCACCAAGGGTTAGCCAATGCACACAAACCGATGATTTTAGAAATGGGATTGAAGTGGCAACAAATCAGTTTATCGGCTGAAGATGCGCAATTTCTTGAAACACGAAAGTTTCAGTTAGAGGAAATTTGCCGTATTTTTCGCGTTCCTCTTCATATGGTGCAAAACACCGATCGCGCCACATTCAATAATATTGAAAACTTGGGTATTGGTTTTATTAACTACTCACTTGTTCCTTACCTTATTCGTATAGAGCAACGCATTAATGCAGGGCTGGTAAAAGCCAGTAAACAAGGCGCTTTTTATGCCAAATTTAATACTGGCGCTTTATTACGTGGTGATATGAAATCGCGATTTGAAGCCTACTCAACAGGCATTAACTGGGGGATTTATTCGCCTAATGAATGTCGTGAACTCGAAGAGTTAAATCCTCGTGAGGGTGGTGATATTTATCTCACACCGATGAATATGACCACTAAACCAGAAACCCAAAAGCAAGAGGAGAAAGCGCATGCCGATGATGACCAAACAACGGCTTGATGTGCCATTGAAAATTAAGTCTGTTAGTGACTCTGGCGAGTTTGAAGGCTACGGCTCCGTTTTCGGGGTGAAAGACAGTTATGCCGATATTGTGATGCCGGGGGCTTTTCTTAATTCCCTGAGTCAGTGGAAAGAAAAAGGTGCGTTACCTGCTTTACTTTGGCAACACCAAATGGCTGAGCCTATTGGTATTTATACCGAAATGAGAGAAGACAGCACCGGACTCTATGTAAAAGGTCGCCTGTTAATTGATGACGATCCTTTATCTAAACGCGCACATGCTCATATGAAGGCCGGATCACTCTCTGGCCTTTCTATTGGTTACATTCTTAAAGATTATGAATATGACCGCAGTAAAGATGCCTTTCTACTGAAAGAAATCGACCTATGGGAAGTCAGCTTAGTGACATTTCCTTCCAATGATGAAGCGCGAGTCAGTGATGTGAAGTCGGCATTTGCTCGTGGTGAATTACCCACACAAAAAAGTATTGAGCGAGTCCTGCGCGATGTTGGGCTTTCGCGAACACAAGCCAAGGCTTTTATGGCCAAAGGCTACGATGCACTTTCTCTGCGTGATGTTGAGCAAGAAGCATTAGAAACATTGAAATCTATTTTTAAATAATAAAGGAAAAATTATGGCTATTGATCATAAAGACGTCAGTGAAGTTGCGCAGGAATTAAAAGGTCAGTTTGACGAATTTAAAAAGTCGAATGATAAACGAATTGATGCGATTGAAGCTGAAAAAAGTAAGTTATCAGCAACCGTTGATACCTTAAATGGCAAATTATCAGAGCTGGATGAATTAAAAAGCAATTTAGAAGCTGAACTCGCTTCGGTAAAACGTCCAGATGGTAACGTGACGAATAAAGACGTCTCTGAACACAAAGCTGCGTTTGAATTGTTTGTGCGTAAAGGCACCGATGATGGGCTTGCGGAATTAGAGCGTAAAGCAATGCAGGTCGGTTCAGATCCTGACGGCGGTTATGCAGTACCCGAAGAACTGGATCGTAATATCATTACGGCATTACGTGATGAAGTGGTTATGCGCCAAGAGTGTAATGTGATTACGGTTGGCACAGAGAAGTTTAAACGCCTGATTAATCAAGGTGGCACAAATAGTGGATGGGTGGGTGAAGTGGACAAACGTCCTGAAACTAACACATCAAAACTCGCTTCTATTGAACCGTTCTGGGGGGAAATCTACGGTAACCCTGCCGCCACTCAAACCATGCTTGATGATGCCTTTTTTAATGTTGAGCAATTCATCACTAGTGAGTTAGCTACAGAATTTGCGGAGCAGGAAGAAGCGGTATTTACCCACGGTGACGGCATTAAAAAGCCTAAAGGCCTATTGGCATACGGCAGTGACGATAAAGGCGACAAAGAGCGTGAATGGGGTAAGTTACAGCATTTGTTATTGAAAAATCCGACGGAAATCACCGCGGATGAAGTCATGAAATTGATTTACACCATGAGAAAGGTTTATCGTACAGGTGCTAAATTTATGATGAATAACAATACATTATTCCAAGTTCGCACACTGAAAGATGCTCAAGGTAATTATTTGTGGCAACCCGGTCTGCAATTAGGGCAACCTTCAGCATTATTAGGGTATGGCATTGCAGAAAATGAGCAATTTGCTGATGTCTCTGCTGATGCTGTGCCGATTGCTTTTGGTAACTTCAATCGCTGTTACACCATTCTTGATCGTATTGGTGTTCGTATGTTACGTGACCCGTACACCAACAAACCGTTTGTACATTTCTATACGACGAAACGCGTTGGCTCTATGTTGGTTGACAGTAATGCGGTGAAGTTACTGAAAGCTGGAGCCACTAAATAATCTGAGTTTATGTATCTCAGTTTCATATATACCGCTTAATTGCGGTTTTTTTGTGCCTGCGATCGGGATAGATCGCAGGATTTATTGGAGGTTTCATGGCATTCCCAACTATCGATGAATTGAAACGCCAATGCTATATCGATGCTGATCAGGATGATGATTTACTTCAACAAAATCTATCATCAGCGATAGCCGAAGTGGAAAGATTAACAAACCGAAAATTGTATGATGATGAAATACCTGAAAATGATCATTATGGCTTACTTCTTTCCGAAGATATAAAAATAAGGCTCATGCAAATGGTTGGTTTTTGGTATGAGAATCGTGAAGGTCAATCACTCCCCGAGTCGCTATGTAATGCATTGCGTGAATATCGTATCAGACCCATGCGAGGGCAATCATGAAAGCAGGAAGATTGCGTCAAACTGTCATATTTCAACAGAACGTACCCATTAAGTTACCTTCAGGGCAACTTAAAAAAGAGTGGATTGATATCGCTTCCGTGCGGTGCGAAGTAAAACATCTTTCTGGTCGTGAACTGATATCCGCTAATGCTGAAATGTCAGAGGTTACTGTTAGAGTGTGGATGCGTTACCGACCCGATATTAACAGTACCTGCAGAATGGTTTGGCGTGAGCAAATTTATGACATTCAGTCAGTCATCCCTGATGAGAAATTGACTCGATTAGAATTGCTATGCAAACAAGGAGTAAAACAATCATGAATTTGGATTTCTCCGATCTACTCGACTTATCAAGAGAGTTAGATGTTTTAAGCCGAGCTGAAAGTCATCAAGCGATGCGAAAAGCAACCAATGCGGCCGCAACGTTATTACGTGATGAAATCAGAACGTCCGCACCACGAAAGACGGGAAAATTAGCACGAAATATAGTGACCCGTAATCACAGAATGCGCAATAAAGGTGAGGTTTCTTCGGGCGTTTATGTTCGAGGGAGTAACGCATCAGGCACAAACAGCGATACCTCTATGAAAAGTGATCATCCTAACAATGCCTTTTATTGGCGCTTTCTTGAAGAGGGTACTTCTAAAATGGCGCCAAGGCCTTTTATACGTCCCACTTTTGATCGTGAATCGGATAAGGCAGCCAATTTAGCCATTAGCGAATTAAATAGAGCGATTGATGAGGCGCTAGGAAAATGACAGAGGCGGATATCTACGCAATTTTATCACCCGTATTACCTGATAAAGTTTTTCCGTATGTTGCTCCACAATCAAGCCCTGCAATAACAGCGCCTTGGTGTGCCTTCTCTTTGTACGATGTCAAAGGCGATGTACTGAAGGGGCAAGCCGAAACGATGACAAATATTCAGGTTGATGTTTATGCCGATACGATTGATGAGGCGAGAACGCTTCGCTTGTTATTTGCTAACGCCTTAACAAAATTAAGCCCTGTTGAAATTTCAGAAAAACAAGGCTACGAGCCTGATACAGGATTGTTTAGAGCAACATTTGAATGCCAAGTTTGGCAATAGCATCGCCTTATTATTCACACTAAAGCCACCTTCGGGTGGTTTTTTTATGCCAATAGGAAATGAGCATGTCTAGTAAATATGAAAAAACACAAGGCACTAAAATCAGTGTCTCGAAATTACCTGCAACGGAAGTTAACTCTGCTGATGCGGTATTTTTAGGGATTTCTTGTTCAACAAAAGAGATCAGTTATACCGGTGGGCAGAAATCAGATATTGATGTCACCACGCTCTGCTCTGAGGAGCAAGAAGTTACCAATGGATTATCTGCACCTGCAGAGCTCACCATTAATGGTAATTTCACCGATGATGAAGGCCAAGAAACATTACGTACCGCGTATGAAAATGATGAAGTTCATGCTTTTAAAGTGGAGTTCCCTTCAGGGATTGGCTATGCCTTTTTAGCTGAAGTGCGTCAAAACAGTTGGAGTGTTTCTACTTCGGGTGTGGTTTCTGCTTCATTTACCCTACGTTTAAAAGGTAAATCTAAGCCGATTAAAAACGGGACTGTTAATTTAAATGAAGGTAGCGAATAACCATGAAAAAACCGTCATTAAAATCACTGGCTTTAAGTGAAAAGAATGCCTTTCGCACAAAGAAAGTGAATGTTGCTGAATGGGAAAATGCGGTTGTCATGCTTCGTGAACCGTCATCACCTGCATGGATGAAGTGGCGTGAAATTATTCATCATGATAATGCTGAAGATGAACATTCGTTATCTGACATTGAAATTGCACAACGTAATTTACGTGCCGATGTTGTGATGTTTATTGATGTGTTGCGTGATGAAAACGGGGATGTCGTTTTTGATGAATCAGACATCAACGATGTGATGGCTATTTATGGCCCTGTGCATTCTCGTTTATTAAAACAAGCGCTCGATTTAACTATTTCGGTTGATGATGCAGAAAAAAAGTAGCCCAGCCTGATACTTTCTTTTTAATGACATTGGCGCTCCGCATGGGGCGCACTCTTGACGAACTCACTCGCCAAATGAGCTTGAGTGAACTTCGGATGTGGATGGCTTTTGATCGCATTAATCCCATCGGTGATATTCGCAGTGATATTCAAACAGCACATATCGTTTCTTCTATTTATCACTCTCAAGGCGGTAAATGTACGCTTTCTGATGTGCTTTTACGCTGGGATCCCAATGCAACCCAAGAAAGTGATGATAGTTCTAATGGGTTAGAGAATTTCTTTCAGTCTATTTCAGAAAATTAATTATTTTTGCGAGGATAAAATGGCAAAACTGCGTGAACTGATTATTAAAATTTCTGCTAATTCTTCCTCGTTTCAATCTGAAATAGCGCGGGCTTCGCGTATGGGAGAAAACTATTATCGGATCATTGAGCAAGGTGGGCGACGCGCCAGTGGTGCATCTCGTGAAATGCAACGCGCTATCCATGATCTAAATGGTGAGTTGTCATCCATTAAAAATACTGTATCAGGCGTTGCGGGTGCATTTGCAGGGGCTTTTGCAACACAGCAACTTATCAATTATGCAGACGTATGGAGTCAACTCAGCGGTCGATTAAAATTAGCGTCTACGTCGATGGAAGATTTTAAGCAAGCACAGCAAGAGTTAATGACGCTGAGCCAAAGAACGGGCACATCGATTGCAGCGAATACGAATCTATACAGCCGTGTTGCACAATCCATGCGTGATGCGGGTTATGCTTCAAGCGATGTTGCGAAAGTCACCGAAACCATTGCAACTTCATTAAAGCTCTCTGGTGCCAGTGCTGAAGAAACCAGTTCTGTTATTACACAGCTAAGTCAAGCATTAGGCTCGGGTGTTCTTCGCGGTGAAGAATTTAATGCCGTTATGGAAAATGGTGGGCGATTAGCAAAAATGCTGGCTGATGGTATGGGAACGACGATTGGTGGCCTGCGTGAAATGTCGCAAAGTGGACTACTCACGATGGATAAAATTATTCCTATCCTGACAAATACGCAACAGTTACGAGCCGAGTTTGAGCAATTACCAGCTACGGTAAGTGGGTCTGCGCAGAAGATTGAAAATGCGTTCATGGCATGGATCGGCAATGTTAATGAAACATCAGGTGCTACTCGCACACTATCAACCGCAATGGAGGGGATCGCTAACAATATTGATGGTATAGCCTCTGTTTCTGGTGTGTTAATTGGTTTGGGGTTGGCTCGTTATTTTGGTGGGTTAACAACGAGTGTGGCGAATGCAACCATTGGGGTTGCGCGTGCAACAAAAAGTGAAATAGCACATGCTCAAGCTCAATTGCAAGGTATCAAAATATCAACGGCTAGAGCAAGGGCGGCAGTCTATCGTGCTCAACAGGCAAGGTTAGCGGCACAAAGTGCCGAGCAACAAGCATTAGCTGAACGTCGATTAGCTTCCGCGCAGGCAACATTAAATCGAAATATATCAGCAAGGCGCACTGCTCAAGAGAATCTTAATCGAATCACATCGACAGGATCTCGATTAATGAGTGGTGCCATGGGGCTAATAGGTGGGATACCCGGACTCGTTATGGCAGGTGCTTCTGCTTGGTACATTATGTATCAGAATCAAGAGGAAGCGAGGCGTTCTGCTCGTGAATATGCCGAAACTATTAATCAGGTACAAGAGAATTTAAGAAAGATGTCTCTTCCTGATGTATCTGACAATTACGATAAAACGAACGATTCACTCACTGAACAAAATAGGCTGGTTACAGAGCAAAAAGGTAAAGTTGATGATCTAGAGAAACAAATTAGAGGTTACCAGCAGATGCTTGCATCACCTGGGCCTAAGATGGGTGATTTCATGATAAATCATCTAACTAGTGAAGCTGATGTTGTTAATCAATTAGCTGAAGCTGAAAAAGATCTTGCAGCAGAAAAAGAACGCCTCATTCAAATGCAAGAGAAATCGACGGGAATTCAGTCTGCATTAAAAAACATTGAAGAACAACGAGTATTCTTAATTCGACAACAGGCTTCAGAGCAAAACAAAGCTCATCAAGCCTTGTTGTTTATGAATGCTGAGCAAACGAAGTTCAATCAGATCATGAATATTGGTAACAACATGCTCGCTACTCGGCAGGCATTAGTCAATATTCCTATGCGTATTCCTAATGCACCACTAGATGATAAACAGCAGACGCTAATAAATAACTCTGAGCGAGATAAAATTCTCTCTTCATTAACGGGTGAAGCTAGAGTTATTAAACAGGCCGAATTTTCTGCCGATGATGTGGGGTTAACCAACACGCCAGAGCATGCCGAAAATCGCCAGAAATATATTAATAACCTAGTGACAGCTTTTCAAAATAGAGAAAAGCTAAATGAATCTCTTAAAACAGGAAAGGCAACACAAAGCGCCTATGAAAAAGCGCAAAAAGAAGCTGAAAGAACCGCAGAACAATATGAGCGGAAGATAGCTGATTTAAGTGTGGCAACAGAGGTTCAGAAGGTTAGGGCTTCACAAGGCGAAAAAGCCGCCTCTCTTTATGCGGCATCACATGAAAATGGGGCTAAATGGACTGATAAGCAAAGAGAAGCGATTGAACGCTCATCTGTCGCTCTCGCAGAATGGACACAAAAAGCAGATGATGCCGTGAAAAAGCATCGTGATATGGAAGATGCTCGCAAAAAACTGCAAGAAGCCACAGTCAAATTTAACGATGAAGCTACGTTAGCGGCTCAAACCAATAACATGAGTTCGCGAGAAAAAAGCTACTTTGAAGAAAGCCAGCAAATAGACCGTATCTACAATGAATCTGCAAAGAAAACAGAAGATATTGAAGCCAGATCTAAAGCATTAGATGCATTAGATCTTAAGTATCGAAATATAGCGCTCGCTGAATCTGACTGGACTGCAGGTATAACACGTGGAATGAAAGATTGGGTTCAAGAAAGCGGTAACTACGCTACTCAAACAGCTTCTGTTGTTCAAAATGCAATGGGAGGAATGGTTGATACTATTAGCGATAAATTAAATGGTAATAAAGCCAGCTGGAAAGATTGGTCTGTTAGCGTGTTGAAATCTATTCAGAATGTACTCATTAATGCGGCAATAGTGAATAGCCTGAATACAATGGCAGGTGCTGGTGGTTGGATGGGCGCTGTTGGTGGGTTTTTAGGTGGTGTTGCCCACGCTAAAGGTGGGGTACATAGTTCAGAAAGCCTTGGTTCTTATAGTAATCAAATCGTTAGCTCACCTACTTATTTTGCCTTCGCTAAGGGGGGCGCGCCTAATCTCGGACTCATGGGCGAAGCAGGGAGTGAGGCTATAATGCCATTAACTCGAACTGCAGATGGCAACTTAGGGGTTAGAGTTGTTGGTGGTAATAATCAGGGCACTACTTCAGCACCACAGGTTTACATTACCATTGACGGTAATGGTAATTCAGAAACTCAATCGACGAATGGGTTCGAGCAGTTTGGTGCGGAGATTGGCCGATTTGTTGATAGCCGTTACCGAGAGTTAATGTCCAAAGATATTAGGCCGGGTGGTTTAATTTGGAATGCAACTCGAGGAGGCCGTTAAAAATGGAAACATTCACTTGGTGTCCGCGTGTAAATCCGACTGAAGATGTCTCTTACAACATAAGGAAAGTCAAGTTTGGGGATGGTTATGAACAAGTTTCTAGTAATGGTTTAAATTCACGCAGTCAGAAATGGTCAATGGAGTTTGTGGGTGATGAAGATTACATTTCAGCTATTCGTCACTTTATTGATAAACACGCAGGAATAAAGTCATTTTTCTGGAAACCGCCTCTTGAGCCACTTGGATTGTATCGTTGTGATGAACACAAACTCATTCCGAACGGTGCAGGAAATTACACCCTTTCTTTGGTTTTTATTCAGGCATTTAAATCATGATCACAGCCGATTATCAAAAATTAGAGCCGGGCAATACTGTCCGGCTTTTTGAAGTTGATGGTACAGAATTTGGTGTTCCTAATATTCTGAGATTCCATGCATACAATATTCCCATCACGGAAGAGGAGATGCAAAAGGCTAAAGGAGAAATAGAGGCTAAGTCCATTTGGTGGCAAGGGAATGAATATGGGGCATGGCCAGTTCAAATAGAAGGGTTAGAGTCCTCTACAACGGGATCTAGTGCTAATCCTAAATTATCAGTGGCTAATTTAGATAGCTCAATAACCGCATTATGTCTGCATTATGATGATATGTTGAAAGCGAAAGTGATTATTCACGATACACTTTCTCATTATCTCGATGCGGAAAATTTTAGTGATGGGAATGCTTCTGCAGATCCCACCCAAGAGCGAGTATCTGTCTTTTATATTGATAGTAAAAGTGCAGAAACAAATGAATTTGTTGAATTTACACTGGCAAGCCCAATGGATTTACAAGGTGTGATGATACCTACTCGACAACTACATTCAATGTGTACGTGGTGTTTACGAGGACAATATAAATCGGGAGATGGGTGTGATTATGCAGGGCAAAATGGTTATTTTGATAAGCAGGGTAATCCTGTTGACGATCCATCACTAGATAAGTGTAGTGGTTTATTGAAAACGGGGTGTGTGCCTCGATTCGGTAAGAATAATCCTCTTCCTTTTGGTGGTTTTGTCGGAACCTCATTGTTACGGAAATAATAATGATGCAAAAGAAAATACGAGAGGCGATATTTTCTCATGCAAAAAAGGAATATCCCAAAGAAGCATGTGGCGTTATCATCCAAAAATCCAGAGTAAAGACGTATTTACCTTGCGTAAATGTAGCTAAAACACCTCAAGAGCACTTCGTTATTTCTCCCCAAGAATATGCATTATGTGAAGACCAAGGTGTCGTTATTGGTATTGTTCATAGTCATCCAGATGCTACGACTCAGCCTTCTGAGTTAGATCAGGCTCAATGTGATGCGCTGGGTATCCCTTGGTATATTGTCAGTTACCCCGAGGGGGATTTTCGTGAAATTCTTCCTCGAGGCGAACTTCCTCTTATTGGCCGTCCATTTGTGCTTGGTTTTACGGATTGCTGGGGCCTAATAATGAGTTATTTTAAGCAGACACATAATATTGTATTACCTGATTATCGTGTTGATTATCCGTGGTGGGAGCAAGGTGAGGATCTCTATATGGATAATTGGCAAGAAGCGGGCTTTGTAAAAGTAGAAGGTGAACCACAAACAGGTGATATGGTAGTTATGCAGGTTCAATCCAATGTTGCAAATCATGCCGGTATTATTCTGGATGATGGTATGTTATTGCATCACCTTTATGGGAGACTAAGCCAACGAGTTCCTTATGGTGGTTATTGGCGAGATAGAACAATTATTATATTGCGTCATTTATCATTAATTAAATAAAAAGTATTTATTTCTATATTTGCCTTTCATTCTTATTATCAAATTATTAACATGATCACGTTTAATTATAAAAACTGATATGGAGTGATAATGAAAAAATTTGGTTTTTTTACATTTGCTATTGGTGTTATCAGTATAATTATCGGATTGATAATATTAATGAATATTAAAACGGAATATGATTCTGTTAGATTATTTCCTAATGCAGTAGTTTCTATGTCAATCGGTTGTTTTTTAACTTTAATAGGCTCTATTTTTGCAGGCTGTGGCGCTATTGTTGAAGAAATTAGAGGAGGTAAATCATCTCTTACTAATAATCAACAAATAAATAATCAATCAATTGAAAGTGAATTTTTTGATATAGGTAAATGGTCTGCTTCTAATTTTGTCATTAGAGGAAGTGATGGACTGAAATTTGATGAAGAAGCAGTAACTAAGTTTGTCGAAGAAATGAAAAAATCAAAACCTACATATAACGGAGCACAGTTAATAGCATTTTATAAGATGGATATAAACGCTATAACAAACGGTTTTCCAGAATCATTAAGATCAAAATTTACTGAAGATTTTGAAAATAAAGTAAATCATTAATCATTCAAACATCTTAAATATAACCCGCCAAGTGCGGGTTTTTTTATGGAGTTTTTATGCAAGAAGAAAAAATGGTAACAATAGAGTTAAGCGGAATATTAGGCAAAACATTTGGTAAAACTCATCAGCGCATAATTACGACAACATCAGAAGCAATCAGAGCACTTTGTTGTACCTTAAATGGATTTGAACAGTATTTAAATACCAGTAAATCACGAGGATTAACATACGCTGTATTTAAAGGGAAAAAGAATATCGGTGTTGATGATCTTAATTTCCCGATATCAGAAGAAATTATTCGTATCGTTCCCATTGTGATGGGGAGCAAAAGAGGTGGTGTTTTTCAGACTATTTTGGGTGCCGTCCTTGTTGCTGCCGCTATATGGCTACCTTGGGGTTCCGCATTATGGGCCAGTAACCTTTTATTTGCTGTTGGCGCATCAGTAGCTATCGGCGGTGTTATTCAAATGCTTTCACCTCAGCCAAAAGGCCTTGCAATGCAAGATCAGGGTGAAAACAAACCTTCGTATGCATTTGGCTCTCCTACTAATACCGTTTCTCAGGGTTACCCAGTACCAGTGCTTTATGGCGAAAGAACTATTGGTGGTGCCATCATTTCCGCAGGTATTTATGTAGAAGATCAGCAATAAATCTATTTGGAATAATCTAATGAGAAAAATAATTCACGGTCAAAAAGGGGGCGGTGGTAGTCCTCGTGTGCCTGTTGAGCAACCTGATGATTTACAATCTATTGCTAAAGCAAAGTTACTCATTGCCTTGGGGGAGGGTGAATTTGCCGGAGAGTTAACGGCACAAAATATCTTTCTTGATGGCACACCGTTAGAAGACACTGAAGGAAATGCAAATTTTAGTGGTGTGACGTGGGATTTTAGACCAGGCACACAAGCACAGACTTATATTCAAGGATTACCTAGCGCTGAAAATGAGATCAATGTTGGTTCAACGATTTCGAGTAAAACACCGTGGGTTCACACATTTACCAATTCACAATTATCGGCTATTCGAATTCGTCTAAAGTGGCCTTCATTATTCAAGCAAGAAGATAATGGGGATTTGGTGGGTAATGAAGTTAAATACGCTATTGATTTACAAACTGATGGTGGTAGTTGGAAAAACGTTATTGATAGTGCCGTGAAAGGAAAAACGACATCAGGTTATGAGCGAGCACACAGAATTGATTTACCTGAATCGACAACATCATGGTCACTACGTGTTAGAAAGGTATCTAATGATGCTAATAGCAGTAAAATCGGTGATACGGTTGTTTTGCAAAGTTACACTGAAGTCATTGATGCTAAATTCACCTATCCTCATACAGCGTTACTTTATATTGAATTCGACTCTAAACAATTCAACGGTTCTATTCCGCAAATAACGTGCAAACCGAAAGGGCGCATAATCCGAATACCCTCAAATTACAATCCTATTGATCGCACCTATACGGGCGTATGGGATGGTTCCTTTAAATGGGCATGGACCAATAACCCCGCATGGGTTTTCTACGATATTGTTATTTCCGATAGATTTGGTCTTGGACAACGAATAAATCAACAACAGATTGATAAATGGGAGTTATACCGTATAGCGCAGTATTGTGATCAATTGGTACCCGATGGAAAAGGTGGTGACGGTACAGAACCTCGTTATGTCTGTGATGTTTATGTGCAAGATAGAAATGAAGCGTATAACGTGTTACGTGACTTTGCAGCCATCTTTCGAGGAATGACCTATTGGGGTGGCGGTCAGATTGTGACATTAGCGGATATGCCTCGTGATATAGATTATAGCTATACCCGAGCTAATGTGATTGATGGCAAATTTATTTATTCAAGCAGTAGCAGTAAAGAAAAGTATTCCACAGCATTGGTTTCGTATTCAGATCCGCAAAATGGATATGCTGATGCAATGGAGCCAGTGTTTGAACCTGATTTAGTTTCTCGGTTTGGGTTTAATCAATTAGAAGTTACCGCAATTGGTTGCACCCGACAAAGTGAAGCCAACAGAAAAGGGCGCTGGGGAATACTGACAAACAATAAAGACAGAATGGTGACATTCTCTGTCGGGTTAGATGGGAACATTCCGCAACCCGGTTACATTATCGCTGTTGCTGATGAACTGTTGTCAGGAAAGGTCACTGGCGGTCGAGTGAGTGCTATCAATGGCAGAAGTATCACGTTAGATCGCGTTTCAAGTGCTGTAAGTGGTGATCGCTTAATTCTCAATCTTCCTTCAGGGCAATCGCAAGCAAGAACGATACAAACAGTATCAGGGAAGGTGATCACGGTTACAACGGAATACAGCGAGACACCAGAGACAGAATGTGTTTGGGTTGTCGAATCAGAAGAGCTGTATGCGCAACAATATCGCGTTGTCAGTGTTACAGAAAATGAGTCTAATCAATTTACTATTACAGCCATTCAGCATGATCCCAGTAAATATGAACATGTTGATTCTGGCGCATTGATTGATGAAAGGCCCATTAGTGTTATTCCTCCTAATAACCAGCAAGCCCCGAAAAATATTGTCATCGACTCTTACTCAATTGTAAGCCAAGGCGTTAGCATTGAAACAATGCGAGCACAGTGGCCACAAGTTGAAAATGCAATCTCTTATGAAGCGCAATGGCGTAGAAACGAAGGCAATTGGGTCAATATGCCTCGAAGCTCCATTAACTCTATTGAGGTTCCTAATGTTTATGCCGGTCGATATTTAGTCCGTGTTCGAGCTATTAATGCTTCTGAGATCTCAAGCGGATGGGGATATTCTGAAGAAAAAACGTTAACCGGAAAAATGGGTAACCCACCTAAACCGGTTAACTTTAGAGCGTCACCGTTGGTATTTGGCATTAAGTTAGATTGGGGATTTGGTGAAAATACTAGTGATACGTTAAAAACTGAAATCCAGTACAGCAAAACGAATGACGGTGAAGGACTGATGCTGTTATCTGATGTTCCTTATCCATCTAAAACCTATGAAATGGCGGGTTTGTCAGCAGGAGTAGCGTTTTATTTTAGGGCAAGGCTGGTGGATAAAACAGGCAATCAATCTGAGTGGACTGAGTTTATTCGGGGGGAATCGGAGTTTGATGTAGGTACGATATTGCCAGAGCTTGATGGACACTTTATGTCATCTGAAGCCGGTCAGCAACTTAGTGAACGCTTGGATTGGAATGCTGAGACAGCGCTTCTTCTTAGTAACGCTGACTCTCAACTATCACGCAGTGTGTTAATGAAACACGGTCAATCACAAGCGGGTATTCGCGAATTATGGCAAGTTCGTGCAACGGATAATGAAGCATGGGCGCAGGAAGTTAAAGAAATTTACTCCGCTGTTGGTGACAACAAATCTGCAATTAAAGAGACTCAAACGTCAATTACCAAACTTGACGAGGCTTTTGGTCAGCGATTTACTGAAATTCGTACGGAAATAGATAAGGCCCAGTCCGATATCGTTTCAAACTCTACCGCCATTTCAGAAGCCAACAAAGCCTCTGCCGAAGATAGAAAACAAGTTCAAGCTAAGTTTGACGAACAGGAGGGAATGATTCAGCAAAAAATGCAGGCTGAATTTAGTCAATCTGGTGACGGTGTTGTTACGCACTCAATTAATATCACGATTGTTCATAACAATGTGAAATACAATGCAGCAGGACAGGTTATTAGCGCTCAAGTTAAGAATGGTAAGCTTGAATCATTCATTGGCTATAACGCCAATAATTTTGCTTGGTATAACCCTGCAAATGGCAAGATGGAATTATTCATGTACGCCAAGAATGGGCAGTTGTTTATTCGAGATTTATTTATCGAAGATGGCTCGATTACCAATGCAAAAATAGGGAATGTTATTCAATCAAATAATTACGTGGCGGGAAAATCAGGCTGGATAATTAATAAAAATGGGTTTGCTGAATTTGATAATGCAAAATTTAGAGGAGAAATTAAAGCCACTAAAGGCACAATGAATAATGTGATTATTGGTGAAGATTGTGAAATTAAGGGTACTTTAAAAGTGGAGAATATCGAAGGTGACATAGTTAAGTTTTATTCTCTTGGTAATGGAGAAACAATTACGATACCGGCACAATCTTTTGACCGCGTTATTCAAGTAGTCACCATAGCGACGACACATAATAGCAAGTGGTGTCGATTATGGCTAAATGATGATAAGTTTTTTGAAATTAAAAATGGTGGGAATTATGAAGACTTTGTTTATTGGAATTCTCCATCAACAACGTTAAAAGCGAATACACCGGGTGTATTTAGATATGACAGCGAAGATAGATATTTCAAAATAACACTATTAGCCTGCAAGCAATAAGGAAGTAAATCATGATATACACAACAGGCACTGTTAATACAGTGTCAGGGTCTGCTATTGTTAAAGGCACTGGCACTAAATTTAAAAATAATAATCCCGCCATTAATATTGGAATGACGATTTTAATTAAATCGGGAAATACGAATATTCCGTATATGATTAAATCCGTTAATTCCGATACTGAATTAGTATTAGCACAACCTGCATTAGCCACAGCAACTAACACCACATTCTCAATTCATATTACTGAGCCAGATAATAATAGTGATGCAGCAAGAACAATGGTCGCTATTAATAGTTATGTCGAGTATTTCCTCGACGCCATGAATACGTGGATGACTCAGACTGGTCAGACAAAAATTGAAATGCCAAATGGAGAGATTGTCACGCTCGATAGCATTAAGAAGATGCAAGAGGATATTAGTAAAAAAGCAGATGATAATAAAACAGTACATATTGGGGATTTTGGGATTGGTAGAGTGGGGCTTAGAGAGCCATCTTCGATCTCATGTTTTTATGGCTCCCCATCAGTAGGAGTACCAGGCTTTCCTAGTAATGGTGCCGGCTGGCAATCTACATATAGCGGAAATCGTCGTGCAATGTTATTTATGAATACATCCGGCGCATTAATGACTCGCTTTAGTTTATCAAGTGATGTTGTTGATACCACAACACCTTGGAATACTGTATGGAGTTCAGTAAACACAACAGCGGACAGTAACGGTTTTATTAAACGCGCCTCCCCAATCATCGACATCAACCCCGATGGCACATTTACCACTAACGATGAATCAGAAGGCGCTACTGTTACTCGAGTATCTCAAGGTGAATATCTTATCGAAGGTGTGCTGGGTTTTAACTCAGATGCAGGATGGGGTGGTGTCGATGGCGGTATTGAAATTCCACTCGATGTAAATAAACAACCACTAATATGGGTTAACTCTAAAGTTAACAAAGACGGTTCTATCCTCGTGAGAACGTATCATCGTACTCACCCTAATGCGCCTGAGTTTGCCAATAATACAATTGATGGTTTCAACGACGGCGATCCAATTGATATTCCAACTGGCCGTTTTATTTCCGTTCGTGTACAGATGCCAGAGCAATCAATCTATAACGTGAGAATGCGTGAGATGGAAGAAGCGCAAAAGATAAAGCAAGTGGGTTGATTTATTTAACCTCCCCCGCTTGCTTAGAATGACTGTTTGTGTTGATTAGTTGTGTTAAAAATTATTATTTTTATCTTAATTTAAATTTCTCGACTGCAAGCTGTAACTGTTCTGATTGAGTTTTCAATTCTAAAGCCTCAGTTGTTGATTTTTGTACAAGCGTTGCATTTTGATGAGTAACTTGGTCTATTTGAGTGATGGCTACACTTATTTGCTCAATACCTTGGCTTTGCTCATCAGAAGCAGAGGAGATTTCATTTATAAGATGACATACATTTGTAATAGCGCTTATAATTTCATCTATTGTCTCTCCGGCTTCATTAATTAAATTAGAACCAGTGTTTACTTTATTTTCTGAGTTTTCTATCAGAGCCTTAATTTCTTTTGATGCTTGGGCACTGCGACTAGCTAAATTACGTACCTCATCTGCCACAACAGCAAAACCACGTCCTTGTTCCCCAGCTCTAGCTGCTTCAACCGCTGCATTAAGTGCTAGAATATTGGTTTGAAATGCAATGCTATTTATTACATTTGTTATTTGTGAGATTTGTTGTGAGCTATGAGTTATTTCCGTCATTGTATTAATGATTTTATTCATTATGTGACCCCCTTTTGTCGCGATATCGGTAGTGCTTTCAGCCAATATCGTGGCTTCTTTTGCATTTTGGGAGTTTTGTTTTACTGTTGTCGTTAACTCTTCCATGCTTGCTGCTGTTTCTTCTAATGAGGCAGCCTGTTGTTCGGTACGAGATGCTAGATCTGTGCTTCCTTTAGTTATTTCATCTATACTGAAATGAACCGCGCTAGTATTAGCATGTACTGCATTTACCGTGTTTACTAATGATGCTTGCATTTCGTGTAAGCTCGTAGCTAATTGTCCCATCTCATTACGGCCCGAAATGTTTATATTATTAGTAAGATCTCCATTCGCTATATTATGAATATGACACATAATAGATTTTAAAGGCTTTAATAAGAGGTGTTGTAAGCCAAACCAAACAATTATTAGCACTGTAATAATAACGATAGTAATTACACCAAGAATCCATTGCATTTGAATGAAGCTTTTATGATTTTCATCTTCAGCAATTTCTTGTAAAAGATTATTTTCATCTCTCCAGTTATTAAATGCTACCTCCATTTCATTTTGTATTTGTTGTGCTTCTAAATTACTATATGATTGGTAGTCATTTGAGCTTAGATATTCAATAGATAAATTCATGGTCTCATACATATTTTCCCACGTTTTTTTGATGTTATCGATCAATTCTGTTTGTTTTTTATTAACATCAGAAGATTGTAACCAAGATATATAATGAGATTCAGCTTCATTTAATGTGGTGCGAGCAACCCCTAACATATCATTGATATCTATTATATAATTTGAGTCTTGTTGGCTTTTGATATACCGAATAGCAACTCTTGCTATAGTTAAACGTGTTTTTATTAGGGCGTTAACACCGTCACTTAGTTTTTGTTGTTGTTCATTTAAGTTTTCAAAATTTTGAAAATTATGGAGATCTTTTTTTATAATGGAATAAGAAAAACCAGCTGTGATTAGTTGTAATGTACAGAATATAGTTAAGGCAAAAATAATACTCTTAGTAATATTTAAATTATTTAACATTTTGATTACCCTGTTATAATTTCATGATGATACAATCATAACGGCTTATCTCAAATAATCTTTAATTTTAATATCTAATAAAGTTATAACATTTTGATTTTTATCATTAAATAAAATCAATGAGTTATTTAACATTTTTGAATTATTGTTTCTTATTTTTCTGTTTGAACCAAGTGATTACCCATATGCGTATAAAATATTTTATTAACTCATCATCTAAGATGAAAAATACTTTATAATTAGTAAAGTCTATTATATATGCTTATTATCTAGAAATAAAAATTAAGAATATTGTTATCTAAATTTTAACTAATTAATAAAATTACTTTTAAATCTAATTAATGCTTTTCTATTACTCAAGTTTTGTCTATGGATAATA
Organism: Proteus vulgaris; assembly: GCF_016239305.1. Lineage (GTDB taxonomy): Bacteria > Pseudomonadota > Gammaproteobacteria > Enterobacterales > Enterobacteriaceae > Proteus > Proteus vulgaris_C. The sequence continues at coordinate 162,945 of NZ_JAEHOQ010000006.1, forward strand.
TATTACTCTTTTTTAGAGATAATAGCTTTTCACACCATATATCAAGTGTTTCACGTTTTTCTCTTAAATAATCATATCTGTCATAGTGTTTCTGAGAAACTCCGGGTCTTTTGTGATTTTGTACCATATCTCTTAACTCAGAACTAATCCCCATCTCTCCAGCTAATGTTTTAAATGTTCTTCTCACATCTCTAGGTGTAAATTTTTCAAACTCATTTTTTTTACAAAATTTATTTAATTGTTTAGCGTATTCAGATGTTAACAGGTGCCCTTCTTTCGTTTCAGCAGGGAAAAGATAATTTGATGTTGGATACAAAAGCTCTTGGATATTAAGAATATCAATAGCAGGCTGTACCAATGGAATTACATGGTAATCGCCTGTTTTTGAAATATGGGGCGGTACTGTTAATGTATTATTTTTCTTATTCCAATTGTCGCGAGTATTAGCCAGAATTTCCCATGGTCTTTGTCCCGCGGAATAAACGCAAAATAGAAATAGACGCGCATAATCTGAGTTAATAGGGCATTCGATGGTGGGCTTATTGAATAGCTCTAATAATAGCTTCAACTCATCCCATGATAAAAATCTATCTAACGCTTTATCTGCACCTTTTTGTCTAGGAACCACAGTGACAGGATTTCGTTCCAATCCATAAATAACGCGCTCGTTTATTTTTGCTGGATCATTATCGGCAAACAAACCGAAGTTGAATACCGCATGTAGATTTGCTCTTACTTTGTTCGAACCTGCCAAAGCACCTCGGGAGATAAACTCAGAAAGTATTCTTTTTATATGATCTGGAGTCACATCTTTTGCAGGCATAGAGGCATCAATATGCTTACTATCTAGAACCTGATTTAGTCTGTTTTGAGTTTTATCATATGAACGCTTGCCTTGTCGTTTTTGATCTTCAATGTAATCATCAAAAAGCTGTTTTACTGTGGCGTGTTCATATTTAATTCTCTCTGGGGATGATGATTCGGTAGCAGCTGCTACGGATTTTACTGCAGCATCTGCTAGTGATAAATTAGGGTAATCACCAAGCGATATAAATTTCTCTTTTCCATCTTTGAAGTAGCGGTAGACGAAAACTTTTCTTCCAGATGGATATGTTTTTACACCAAGGCGTCCAGTGCCTCTAGTCGCTGATGCTTGCCAAGTATAATACGCAGATTTCTTTGGTTTCAGTCCTCGTATTTTACTATCAGTCAGTAATACGCTAGCCATAACTAATTTCCATTTACGGGTTGTTTGCGGGTCAAGTAACGGGTCAAGTAACGAAGAAATGATATGAAACTAGCTGAAATCATGCAAGGTATATAAATCCTTGTAAATCAAAAAGATGAAATCTCATGAAATTATATAAAACTCAATGAAATCAGTATATAACGCCCTTCTAAGCCGTAGGTCACAGGTTCGAATCCTGTAGGGCGTACCATTTAAAATCAAATACTTACATTCATTTTAAATTCTCTACTTTTCTCAAGTGGGACAGATTTGGGACGCAAGTGCCAAAATTACTGTCTATTTGCTTTGCATGTTCAGTTAAATGGTTAGGCGCTAGGTGAGCATACCTTCTAACCATATCAACTGATTCCCATCCGCCCATTTCTTGCAATACTGAAAGCGGTACTCCGGACTGAATTAACCAGCTCGCCCATGTGTGGCGCAGATCATGAAAGCGGAAGTTTTCTATTCCTGCTCTTTTTAATGCTGCTCTCCACGCTGTGTTAGAATCAACTCGCATTTTTCTAACGCTTGGTGTTAATGTTCCGTCTGGTCTCTTTTTTGATTCAGTATGAACAAATAAAACATATAGTGCCTGAGTTAACGCAACCTACATGGTCTCGTAACTGGAAAATATTAAATTGTCAGTAATGCTTGATATTTTTAAATATATACTGAATGAGCATAAGTTATAAATTCAATATTTGAATATTGGTCGGCTGGTTGTGATTAGGCATTAAAATAAAAGAAAGAACAGTCGCCTTTACCTTTATAAAAGGCGACTGTTTACTCAGCGTGTAGTGTTATTTAATAGCTTTTCTGCGAAACAAAAAGCCCAATTCCTGCACTAGCTAATAAACCTGAGCACATACGATTGAACGCTTTTTTAGCATGTGGTTTTTTTAGCAACTTTTTCATGTGTAAGCCTAACCAAGCGTAGAGCATTATTGCAATAAACTCGAGTAACAAGAATAAAGAACCAAGTATTAGAAACTGGGAACTAGCTGGTAATTGTGGGTTAACGAATTGTGGAAGAAAGGCCGTAAAGATAAGTATTGCCTTTGGATTTCCTGGCTTGCTTAGCGTTGGAACTATTCGGTTTATTGATTGGTGGCTATGCGCCACCTAATGAAAACAACTCTGTTGGCTACATTAATCGAGTAGCTAAAGATATTGGCGTTAGCGTAAACGAACCTATTAATGTTTCATCTAAACCAGTTGCGATTGCATTAGCTACGGTGATTGTTGGTGTTGAGTTGGGTTATCAACCTTACAACCCAAAAGTATTTGAAGATGCTTGGTTATTGTTATGAGTAAATTAAAGCCTTGGGTTCTATTAATTTTGTGGGGTGCAATGTTGCTCTTCTCAATGCTATCTATGAAAGAAGTTATTGAGCTGAGTAAAGAAAATAAATCACTCACTGAACAACTCTCGCAACAAGTAGAAATCAACAATAAATATCAATCTCGCATCGCTAAATTAAACGAACTCGACAACAAACACACAACGGAATTCACAAATGCAAAAGCTGAAATTGATAGGGTGCGCGTTAGTACTGAGCGTAATCCTGAGCGGGTGTACATCAAAGCCGAATGTCCAAAGAGCACCAGTAATTCCCCCCCAGCATGGCTAATGCAACCACCGCCCGACCTACTGACACCGCTATCAGAAATTATTGGTTACCCAGAGTGTGAATTGCAGAATCAGAGCAAGTGATTAAAGGGTTGCAGGATTATATTAGAACGGAGTGTTTACGATGAATGAAGATAAAGAGGTGCTTGCTTCAAAAATAGAATCATTCATGAAAGAGAGTGAGCCTCTTGAATACAAATATGATGCCTCTGGTAGCATATATGCACATTATTTTTCATTAAAACTCGCAGAGCATCTATTACAAGAAAGCAATACGGGAAATTGAAGAAAATAGATAAAAAAAGGCCTAGCTGTGGGTGGCTAGGCTAAATGGATATCGTAAGAATAGGATTGATTTGCGGAGGGAAATAACGTTTGAAGGGAATTTCTTTCTGCAAGTTAATAATGGTCTATAAATGAGTTTAAAAATTAACATAAAACGGCATTGATTATTTAATATTTAGCTCATTGTGCTAATTTTGGATCAATACGTGCATCAGTATATTGTGATTTATCTCACAAACAACAACGAGCCTCGCAATAGCGGGATGTTTTTAATGCGTCGCATTGTCGCAGTCTCTTATGTTAGCTATGACCTGCATTACCTCACAGCGAGCGCATAGTGAGAATCAAAAACAATGAATCCACTCAATTCTAGTACTACTAGTACTAGTAGTAACGTCAGCTATGAGAGAAGAAACGGCGTAACTATGGAGAGACATAACTAATTCTATATTGTATATGCTACCCCTACATAAGTAATCAAAGTTCACACTGTAGCTTCTCAATGATAGCTTGCCTCACAAACTCTGCACGATTACCTCTAGTTACTCTATCGGCTCTAATGTGAATATCGACCTTATCAATGAGGGATTGTTCACACGTCACGATTAGACGCGTTGTCGGAACACCATTAAAATAACGATTGGTTTTCTTCTTGGTTGTTTTCTGCATGTTATCCCTTGCGCGTACTGTTCTCTAAATCATCAAAGTTTACCGCCAAGGCTTTAGCTTTGGCGGTGTTGTCTTGTTATTTTTTCTACTATTATATCCAACATCTAATTATATTTTCCCTGCTGAAACTAAATAAGGGCACTTGTTAACATCTAAATACGCTAAACAATTAAATAAATTTTGTAAGAAAAATGAATTTGAGAAATTTACACCTAGGGATGTGAGAAGAACATTCAAAACATTAGCTGGAGAAATGGAAATAAGTTCTGAGTTAAGGGATATGGTACAAAACCATAAAAGACCAGGGGTTTCCCAAAAACATTATGATAGATATGATTATTTAAAAGAAAAACGTGAAACGCTTGATGTGTGGAGTAAAAAGCTGTCTTCACTTAAAAATGGCTAATATTTTATCTATATCTAACATGATGTGCTTTGAACATATAAGAAAGCCTCCGTTAAGAGGCCTCTATTAATTTAACAAGAGTAATGACTAACCTTTTTTAAATCCAGGCTTACCATTTTTAGCCCGCCATTCTTTAACTTCTTTAATAATAGCAGTAGCACTCCCATCATTATTGCCTTCTGGATAATAAATCAGATCCGAACCTTCAGGATGCTCAGTGATTTTAATAAAATGTTCTAAATTATCATCTTGTGTTTTTTCGTCACCTTCACAATTAATTATAGCTTCAATAAATTGTTTAAATTCAGCTTCTGTATAATCATTAATGCTATTTTTCAGTTTCATCATTATTTTCCTTTGTGAATATCAATGTGACGTTTCGGAGTAGCGACTCGAATATTATCTTAAACAAGAGGATTTTTAACAGGATCGGCTAACGCCAAACCTTCTGGCGTAGCTTTGAGTTTATTAATAACAGCAACTTGAGCCTGATATTCTTTATCAATATTAGCTAATCTTTTCTTTGCTTCTTCAAGTTCTAATAATGCGGCTTTTAAAGGATATAGAGTCGACCATTCAGCCCATTCTTTTTCTACTATTTGCTTTTCATTATTTACATCAATAACGTCAATAATAGAGACATAAAGAGCTTCATGCTTTCCACCAAAATCAACAATCGCATGATGAGTCTTTAATTTGGATGAAGGAATATAGTATCCAACGTTAGGCTTGGAATTAATGACTACTTGTTTGTTTTTATCCGCTTTATTTTCAGAAACGCTAATACGTACTGGTTTTGTACCAGCAATAATCGGAGCGGTATAAACATTTGGTGTGCTTGTTACTGTTGCTTTTACTATTGGAATACTAATAGCCTGCCCCGTTGACACAATGGTTCGTTGCTTTCCAGTATTCTTATCTAAAGCAGACATGACCTGAGTGTGTATACTTAATGATGTTTTTTTACCAATATCGCTAATTTGATTAGTAACAATATCAGCAGGCATGGTTGTAACTTTACGAGCTTTATTTCTATCAAAAATATCTCTGTCTAAAACACCGTATTTTCCCAGCAGAGCCATTTCAGCTTGAGTAGACATAATATTACTACTTGGCCACAATCCTTCGATTGCAATTCCGACACCTGTTACTCTAGCCAGTTTTGGAGCAACAGAAATTGCTTCTAATGCGCTAGTTCTCAACGCTGTCAATGACTTAGAAAAAACACTCTTAATATTAGCGGAAACAAATGGACTTGATGTAAAACTAAGAACACCTTGATAAGTAAGAAAACTTAAAGCAGGAAGACCAGCTGATGCCATTACTAACTTTTCAGGGTATTTGCTTAAATCAATATCAGAGACATCTTGAATATCTCTTTCTCTTTCATTTCTATCTCGATCTTCATTGTCATTATCTGTGTAATTTGAATTATCATCTTCGTCATAATCATAGTAATCATGACTATTGACGCCATCGGTTATTTCAATCCGAATATCTCTATCTTCATTATCGCTCATATAAATTCCTTTTTATATTTAATAGCACATAATAACTGTATGTAAGCACAGTATAATCAATAGTAATCGTAATACAATCGTCTTATTTCGGTTATGCTTGGAATGGTTATCATTAGCATTTAGCTCATCATTGAGTCAAACAAATATAATCAATCAGTTATCAATTTCTGGTGCGCTATTAGTGTCCTGATTTTCTTCCTCTTCTTTTTGTCTGCGTTCCTCTTCCGATTTCTGCGCTTCTTCCATCTCACGCATTCTCACGTTATAGATTGATTGCTCTGGCATCTGTACACGAACAGAAATAAAACGGCCATTAGGGATATCAATCGGGTCGCCGTCATTGAAACCATCGATATCATTACGAGCAAACTCAGGTGCGTTAGGGGGAGTGCGGTGATAGGTTTTAACGAGAATCGAACCGTCTTTGTTGATTTTAGAGTTAACCCATATCAACGGTTGTTTATTTACATCGAGTGGAATTTCAATACCGCCGTCAACACCGCCTCATCCTGCATCTGAATTAAAATCCAGTACCTCTTCAATGAGATATTCCCCCTGAGCTACTCGAGTAAACGTAGCGCCTTCGGATTCGTCGTTAGTTGTGAATGTGCCATTAGGATTGATGTCGATGATTGGGGAGGCTTTTTTGATAAAGCCGTTTGTATCAGCTCTTGCATTTGCCGTAGTCCAAACCTCCCATGTACCAAGCCATGCGCCTGCATCTTTTGTACTAAATAAAAATCGATTACCTCGGCCCCATAATGAAAATACATATTGATCATTAGTTACATGCGTACACGCTATTCCCATGAACATTACATTATATGCTTCAATATCTTGGCATTGATAAAATCCGTTTCTATTTATGGACTGTTTGCTAACCGTATTTGGAGTAACATTTGTGACAACATCCATTCCATTAACTGCAAGAACAGTATTAGTTAAATGAATTCTACTGCTTCCATTTGTATTTATTTGAAATTCATTGGAAGCATCCATAGATCCCATTCGCCAACGAAGTGAGTTATCAGATTTCAAGCTTTCAATATAGCTACTTTTTGTGTTATCTGGAGCTTTAAAGGCTAAAACCCTACCAGAAAGATCATTAATACCACTAAATATTAAATGCTCTCTCCCACCAGATGGAACTCTTGGGATGTATAGCTGGCCATTCCAATAGTTACCTAAATTATACTGAAAAAAACCAAGATCTTTACCGTCACCAACCTTGGCAGGGTATAAATTTAAATAATCATTACCGTCTCTTGTTGCGGAAAGTGGATCCGCAGACACTCTCCCTGTAATGTTACCCCCTGTTTTAAGATCTAGCTTATACAAATATAAAATTTAACTTAGTGGCAGGATGGTAAGATGAAAACAATCATAATGGTTAGTGTTTTTGCATTAAATTTGTTTTCTGTTAACGCAGAGGCAAAGTCGAATTATACGTTCGAAGAATTAGAACAAATGATCCATGATGGTAATAAAATCCCTGATAGTAAAACGCCTGTTTTATCAAAATTTTATAGTTTTGATAGTCCTTTTAAAGAATGTAGGAAGGGGGCTGATGTAGTAATAGAAAACGCCAAAGGTATGTTTCCCGTAGTGATAGATATCGATAACGAAAAAGAAAAGCATTTTAAATTTAGATCTGCGCAATTACGTGATGTTTTTACATTAGAATGCGTTAACGATGAACAGCGTGTTTATAATGCAGAATATAAATAAAATTTTTTGGGGTTCGTTAGGAATGATGATTTTCGGGCACGTTAGCAAAGAGCAAAGGTAGTTAGATAGTTTTTACACATCGTAGCGGGAGTTTTCGGACACGTTAGGAAACCCATGAAGGCAGTCTAAATAGCGACAAATGTAAATATTAAATCCTAACAAATCTTAACGTTTTTCTAATGCCAAAATCCTAAGGTTTCCCAAGGGTTATTAGTGTTGAATCTTAGGATATCTTAGGTAAATGCTAACATTTGATAACGTTCCAGATAATAAGGTTTGATAAGGTAACAGCATAAGATAATGAGAGTCTATAATTGAAGGGATGAAAAATAGTCATACGAATATCTTTCCCCCTTTATAATTAGTACCGCATTGGGGTATTAGGCATTTATTGGTTTTAAAAACAACTCTCGTTTACATGTTTAATAGCCTCACATCCACCTTGGTTTCCATTATCACAGGCTTTACAAAACCAATCTTTAGCCTGCTTATAATCTCTAGGAGCACCCTCTCCGTTGAGATACATAAAAGCTAAACGAAATTGCGCAAAGGAGTCTCCTTGATTAGCAGCTTTTTCAAACCATGCCCTAGCCTTATTATAATCTTGCGGCACTTCCTTTCCCTCTAAATACATTTGTCCTAGCATGAATTGAGCTATATTACTTCCCTGATAAGCGGCTTTTTCATACCACATAGTAGACTTTTTGTCGTCCCGTCCCACTCCTTCTCCAAAAGAATACATCAACCCAAGCATGAGTGATGCTTCTGCAACTCCTTGTTCAGATGATTTTTCAAACCATTTTTTAGCTTCTCCATAGTCCTTTTTTACACCATCACCAGTCTTATACAACAGCCCCATATTGAATTGTGCTTCAGCATCTCCTTGAGTAGCGTTATCACATAGCTCCGTATCAGCTATTTCGCAAACCGCTGCTACCACTGACACTGAGAAAAATAGACAAAAACAGAATAATATTTTTTTCATATAACACCTTGTTAAAATTGATTCTTCTAATCTCTTTTATATTAAATGGGTGGGTGAGTTAGCAAAACCGCCCGTTGATACCTTATTTAATTTTAGTTTCCCAGCAATATCCCTATGACTCTTCCATGCAGAATAAATATCTTTATCCATGCTTTACCTGCCTTAGTTTGATAGCCTGCCTCATTAATTCGTTCAGCGATAATGCGTCCGTTATCTATGCCCTCTGATAGCATCAAATTAACCACAGAAACGATAGCAGATTCATTATAGGTATAAGGTGGTATGTTCAGCTTTGCTAGCAATTAAAGATGCAACAGATGATTCTAGGCGTTCTACCAGCGACAGTATACGAGCATCAGGATTACTATCTGGATGGTTTAACTTTTCTTTGATAGCAGAGACTATTCACGCTGTTTTATCAGTATCTGAGTTCGATACAGCATCATTAAACAGGGCTTGTAGTTCAGCTGGTAGATGAAAGGCAATAAGATAAGATTTGCTCATGATAATAGTCCGTTATTAGCTCATTGAATCCTTGTTGTATCAACGTATAACACCGTTATACGGATTAGAAACTATAAATAATAGGTGGACTTTACGTTATGAATTATCTAGCTGAGAGGAGGCAAATCAAACTCAAACATCAAATTTTAAAAATTGAGGTAACATGGCAAAACATCCGGTAGAACAATCACCTAAGCTTGATTACCTTGCTTCTGACTTTCCTGAAATATATCCATACCTCAATAAGTGGGGAATTGTTGATGATAAAGGCAGATACTTACCTTGGTGTAAGCTGAAGTGGAGAGTGCCTAGTAAGGAAGCTAAGAATATTTGGTGCGCAATTAAATTTCGCAGAGAGCAAGTGAAAAAAAATATAGGTCTATTTGATAAACATGGAAATGAATTCAATTTCTGTGTACCTGATTCTTTAGAACCAAAATTACATAAAATTGTACAGCTAGGTGCTGGCAAAGTCGCAGCGATTGCTGGCTCTCAAGCATCTGATAATATTCAGCAAAATTATTTGGTTTCGTCATTACTCATGGAGGAAGCTATCACTAGTGCTCAATTGGAAGGTGCGGCAACAACGAGGGCTGATGCAAAAAAAATGCTGGAAGAAGAGTTAGCTCCTAGTACACCAGATGAAAAAATGATTCTAAACAATTATATGTTGTTGAGACTTGCAGATAGAAGAAAAATGAGTCTCTAACCAGAGATTTGATGCTTGAATTTCATAGCGTTGCCACTCATGGCGTATCAGAAAATGAAAATGTTCCGGGTGAATTTAGAGCTAGCAATGACATATATATTGGCAATGATGATAACCCAGTATTTTATCCTCCGGATCATCAAGAATTAGAAAACAGATTAGAGCAGTTATGTGTTTTTGCCAACCAAAGTCATGATGGCGAGGATGGTAGTAAATTTATTCCTCCAGTTATAAAGGCAATAATCCTTCATTTTATGATTGGTTATGAGCATGCATTTAGGGATGGAAATGGCAGGACAGCAAGAGCTATTTTCTATTGGTTTATGCTTAAACATGGATATGATATTTTTGAATACATTTCAATAAGTAAGATAATAAAAGAACACCATAAAGACTATGGCTTATCATATCACTATGTTCAAAAAGATTATGGTGATCTTACATATTTCATAGAATTTAATATTAATATCATCTTAAATGCTTTTGATGAGTTACAGGAATATTTAAAAGTAAAAACTAAGGAGTTTTATGAAATAATAAATGTCTTAGACAATTCTAAGTATAAAACTAAACTTAATTTTATTCAGAAAGATTTAATTAAAAAAGGGGTTAAAGAACCGGGGAGATTATTTAAAGTGAAATCTATTGAAAACGTATATGATGTTAGTGAGAACACGGCGAGAAAATTGCTCCGGGAGCTTCAAGCGATGAATATTTTCCTTCCTATAAAGATGGAAGGTCAACGCATTACATCGCTCCAGCAGACATAAGAGATAGACTATAGGGCAAGGTCACAGGTATGTAGTAGGTACATTGTTAATTCTAACGATTCGTTATAATCAAATAAAATCATAACGTTGTGAAAAATTACGCAGAGTGGTACGCACAGAAATAGCCGATTTTAATTTGTGTACTTGGTTGCCAAAAGAGAGGTTGCCACTCTGGTTACCAGCGAAATGATACTATTCGTATCGGCTATTTGATTTACCCGAAATCGTCACTTTGGCTAGATTAACTAAGAATGACAGAACCTACCTACCAATGGACGAAGCCAGCACCAAAACGCTGATGTGAAGATAATCACAATGGGAAAATATTAAGCGATGCAAGAAAAAGTGAGACGGTATACAGGCTATAGGTTGCCTTGGAATCAAGGGCACGTAAGATAGCTAAATTGGACTCCTTAATCTCAAGGAATCATGAGGCTCTAAAATTGGAGGCTCGTCACTGGCTGGCAATATTCTAATAATGGCCATGAGATAAAAGTAACCACAATGTAAATAAGCATTGCGATATCCATAGGACAATTTTGTCCTCTAAATAAATATTAATAAGTTATCTACGCTGAATATAAATAATCAAAGCTAAAATAACGGTCCTATTACGGTTCGTATAATGTGATTGAGCAACAAGGTTACAGTAACAAACTGCGGCAAGATTACGGTGAGAATTAAGCTAATAACGTTAAGGTATTAACCGTAAGGGGGCTCAATGTCTCTTTACGTCATTCAGTGTCTTTTGTTTTTGAATTGATGAAGAATGCCAGAGTAAACTAAAAGCTACTTGATAAAATATCAACTTTTATCTTGGTTTTTTCCTATTTATTAGGTGCGTTATGTGATTAAAGACATCAGATGATGTTTAATGTGATGGATATCTGGTGTCCCTTTCTATATTAACACACAGAATTTAAAGAAATAACTTATTGATATTTGATAAATAGCCAATCCTATTTTTATTTTCACTAGGTTATCGTAAAATTTAATAGGGGATGTTAATGAAGTTTTGTTAATTAAAACGTGAAAAGGAGTTATTAATAATAACTTTTAATAACTCGAAATATTGAGATGGCTTTATCTATGGGTAATTAATTAATATTATTGATTCTAGGTTTTTAGCAAATTAAATTAATCTTATTTAATAAGTTTTAAATAAAATTTTAAATGATTATATTAAATCGTATTTTTTGAAATAATAAACATTTTAAGAATGAAAAAAAGTAGAAGGATTATGATGAGAAAAAGTAGCCATTTATTTGATGAAATAATAGAAAACTATCCAACACTCTAGATACTTAATAAAAACATTTAATTTATAAAAACACTAACAATTGATTCTTTATTTTAACAATAAATCAAGCGATTGATTTTATAAAAGGATGATGCTTTATCTAATTGAAAGAAGGTAAAAAGTCGTGGTGTTTTTTTGTTAAAATAGTCTAAATGTTAAATTAGATGATGCTAGATAAATTACTTTATTTTTTATTTCAGGTTACGACGCCTCTTCTTATTTCTTGATACAACAATATCGCTTGATGAAATGGTTGTATTAGCCCATGTATTTATCATGGAAGACATTACTTCAGAATGGAGCAATAAACTTTGAGGAGAAACTCCTAATATTAGGGCTATGGTAATTAATTGATCTACCGTTATTTTTATATGCCCATTTTCTAAACGTGAATAGTGTTGTTGGCTTATTCCGAGCTTTCTCCCCATTTCAACACCGCTTATTTTTAATTGTTTTCTTTTCTGCTTAATTCGCTGACCTACCACAATATTAATTGCACTCATATCGATTTCTCCTTTTTCAAATATGGTAGCGTAAAAACACTCAAAGATCGATATAAACGATCAAACATCAGTTATTGATAGTCTGTAACTATTAATATTTACTTATTAAAAGATTTAAACCGTTTTACCTAAATAAACTATTTAGATAAATTATGTCAGTATTTAATGGTTTTTTCTTTTGTTAATGACGAAATAAGAGTGTTAAATAAGAATAATATGATTTAAATTAATTTATCATGGGAAAGTGAAAGTGCTCTTTTATAAAGTTGCAGGGATGATATGGAGCTAAAAAAAACACGCATTTTGTATTTATGCCTAATAGGTCAGATTTTAGTCATTTAACCAATTAGTTTTTAAAAAATATATTTATATTCACGTTAACGCAATAAGAGTGTTGCGACATCTTAGTTGAAAAATGGGTAAGATATATTTAAATATATATAGCTTTAATAAAAACGTGGCTAGAAGATCATTTAGGAAGTTAAAAGGAATGAAAGTATTTCCTTCAATAAAAAAGATGATGATAAAAACTATTTTATTTCATCATTACTTTTAAATTTTATTTCTAATAACATATTCTCTAAAAAACAAAATGGGAAAAATGAGAAAAAATAAATGCATTAGCACTTTAATGTGATAATAAATAATAATAAAATCTATTCTCAAAATAGGAGGGAAGTATTCTGATGATGGTGAAATATTTGTGAGTAACAAATTATCAGATATATTTCTACTATGTGTATTTAATACATTAATACTGTTACCCTTATATTTTTCAAAGCCAATATAGGCACAGAAAAAGTGCAAGTTAGGTGGAGAGATAAATGCTCTACCTTTGTTATCATAAAAATAAACACTTAAAATTTAGTTATACAAAGAGATAAATATAATCTTAAGTATGCTATTCAGTTACTTCCTTATTTTCTTCTGGAACACTATCAAATAACCAGTCTATTGTTATATTTTTTATCACTATCTTCTTTTTATACGCTCAATTTATTGTCTTAGAAATATTAGTGATTTTGTGGATTATTTGTTAATCAATTTATTTAATACAACTTATTTATTTTTAATTTGAATGTGTAATAACGCAATATTTAACAAGTGGGTTGTGGAGCTTCATAGTGGAAAATTTTATATTTTGATAAAAATACCAAGAAAGTAACTGGTTGGATAGGCTTTCATTTTACTTAACATGCTAAAATAATCTATAAAAAACAAAATGATAATCAATCCCCTTCTTTATATAAGTAAATTAAATAGTACGGATTTTTAAGAAAAAAACAGACGAAAGAGTTTACAAATACTTTACTAATAGTTTACAAATGAAATAAGATATCGTTATTGTTTTAATGCTAATAATTCATTGAGTAAAAGGAACGAGTAAAATGGCGATATCTAGAAGAAAATTTATCATTGGTGGAACAGTCGTGGCTGTAGCGGCTGGTGCGGGGATTTTAACACCAATGTTAACTCGCGAAGGGCGCTTTGTTCCGGGTACACCAAGACATGGTTTTGTTGAAGGTACGGAAGGTGCTTTACCAAAACAAGCTGATGTTGTTGTTATTGGCGCAGGTATTCTTGGTATTATGACAGCCATTAACCTTGTAGAACGAGGTTTATCTGTTGTGATTGTAGAGAAAGGTAATATCGCAGGTGAGCAATCTTCTAGATTCTACGGCCAAGCCATTAGCTATAAAATGCCTGATGAAACATTCTTATTACATCATTTAGGTAAACATCGCTGGCGTGAAATGAATGCGAAAGTAGGTGTTGATACCACTTATCGTACACAAGGTCGTGTAGAAGTGCCTCTTGATGAAGAAGATTTAGTTAATGTAAGAAAATGGATTGATGAAAGAAGTAAAAATGTTGGCTCTGATATTCCATTTAAAACTAGAATTATTGAAGGTGCTGAGTTAAATCAACGTCTTCGCGGTGCAACAACAGATTGGAAAATTGCTGGTTTTGAAGAAGATTCTGGTAGCTTCGATCCTGAAGTTGCAACCTTCGTTATGGCTGAATACGCAAAAAAAATGGGTGTTCGAATTTACACTCAATGTGCGGCTCGTGGCTTAGAAACACAAGCAGGTGTGATTTCTGACGTTGTAACTGAGAAAGGTGCAATCAAAACTTCTCAAGTTGTTGTTGCTGGTGGTGTTTGGTCACGCCTATTTATGCAAAACCTCAATGTTGATGTTCCAACACTGCCTGCATATCAGTCTCAACAGTTAATCAGTGGTTCACCAACGGCACCGGGTGGTAACGTCGCTTTACCGGGCGGTATTTTCTTCCGTGAACAAGCTGATGGTACTTATGCAACTTCTCCTCGTGTTATTGTGGCACCAGTAGTAAAAGAATCCTTCACTTATGGCTATAAATATCTGCCATTATTAGCCCTACCTGATTTCCCTGTGCATATTTCTTTAAATGAGCAATTAATCAATTCATTTATGCAATCAACGCATTGGAACTTAGATGAAGTTTCTCCGTTTGAGCAATTTAGAAATATGACAGCACTACCTGATTTACCTGAGCTAAATGCTTCATTAGAAAAATTAAAAGCAGAATTCCCTGCCTTTAAAGAATCGAAATTGATTGATCAATGGAGTGGTGCAATGGCTATCGCACCAGATGAAAATCCAATTATCTCAGAAGTTAAAGAGTATCCAGGCTTAGTGATTAATACTGCAACAGGTTGGGGCATGACAGAAAGCCCAGTATCTGCAGAATTAACGGCTGATTTATTACTTGGTAAAAAGCCTGTTTTAGATCCAAAACCATTTAGCCTTTACAGATTCTAATCCATATAGTTTAGAAAGCCCTCAAGTTGAGGGCTTTTTTGTATATGCTTATCATTACTAAAATTATTATTTATAATAAGTAGACTTTTTTTCTTCATTTTTGACAAAAGATGTTTTTTTACTATTACATATTTGTCTATTTTTCTTCCGTGAATGTATTTTTTAGATCAAATAAATTCAATATTATGGTTATGACAGAAAAATTGATAATTGCTAATATTATTATGCGGTTAAATAAAAAACAAAGATCTAAAAAGTAAAAAAGATAAAAATAAAAATGAGAAGAATAGTGTAAATATAGAAAAAAGAATAACAGTAGGTAGTAAAAATAAGATTGATGTTTACTTGTAGTTAAATACTTTCTGAATCTGATATTTAATTGCCTGTGTAGTGATAGAATCTATTAAATCGATTATTCAAAATAAAACAATTAGATAAAGTTATTTTTGATTGATGACGACTTAAATTTAGCATTTAATTATATTAATTCTTATTTTAAAGGAAATTTATTATTAGTGTATGGAGTTATAATACCTTTTGATATAATGTAAAATTGTTACAAAAATAATAAGCTAGAGATATCTTTATAATGTATTATTGTTTATATGTTAATGATAAACAAGTTATTTATAACTCATTGGTTATATCTATGTACTTTTTGTTTATAACAGTTTTTTCTAAAAAAATAGATAAAAATCCTCTAATACATTGAATTAGACGCTGATTGAAAATTCGATATTTAATACTATTGTGTTACTCTAAATATGATGTAGATTAAAATAACATATAGAAATGTAAATTATTTTAAATTTAAAATATCGGAATAACCTTATTAACAGAGTTAGTGGAGTTAAGTACTGTTACAAATATTCAATAACAAATGGTTAAGTATTTTCAGTTTATGATTTGTTCGTTTTTAAACTGTAATTCGGTGTTTTGTCGATATGATCATCTAAAAAAGAAGGAGAACAACGGGATGATTAACACCAAAGTTGGAAATAGAATAAAAATGATAAGAAGACAATTGAAAATAACAGAGAATGAGATGTCTGAAAGATTGGGAATAAGCATATTACATTATTCTCAATTAGAAGATGGGCATTTGAAAATAACGGTAGATCAATTAATTACTATTTCTTTTATACTGGATGTTACACCTCAAAGTCTTATTTTAGAGGCTAAAAAAACAGATTTTATGATTTTTGAAGATAGAGGATCGATAGCACAACCTAGTGAGATCGTAATATTTAGAAAGAAAAAAGTAATTTGAATAAATAGTATTATTAGATTTTTATTGATATTTATTTAAGATAAATATATTAAGCTGTATTTTTAGTTGTTTTAATTAAAGTGATATCTTTTGAAATATAATGACTAATAGCATAAATGCCATCTTATAATGAGATGGCATTTATGTATTTAATGGCAGGATGTTGTACCTGTTCTATGATTTATAGCACCGTTTTTAATCAGTAGTCTCTGCATATCTTTAAGATTATTTTGGCAAGCATAGCTCAACGCACTATGATTATAAGAAAATAGTGATGTATCTTGTGTTGTGGTAACAAGATTAACATCTGCACCTTTAGAAATAAGATATTTTACGGTATCAATGCGATTATTGCTTGCAGCAATCATAATAAAGGTTTCACCATCACTTTCTATTCTTTGATTATTAATTTCAATATCACTTCTCATTAGGGCGTGAATTTTTTTTACTACATTAACATTATTTCCTAATACTGCTGACTTGAATACATTATAAACATCGCCTTTATCGGTAGCCCATAAATTAGCACCTTGAGAAATAAGATAATCAACCATCTCCTCATCACCAATAAATGCAGCCCAACCTAGTGCCGTTTGATCTAAGCTACCTGTATCTTTTGCTTCAATATCTTGACCATTGGCAAGCATCTTTTTAACTTCATTTAAATCACCGTGTTTAACAGCATCAAACCATAATGCATTTCTACCTGTACTTGGTGAAGTATAGAAAATACGATGCGGTAAACGTGATTTATTAGCCAACTCAATCATATCAGAATAATTTGATTTAAAAGATTGGTATTCTGGTGGATTATTCTCATTAATAATCAATGCTTGTGCACTAAAGGAAGCCAATAATAATGAAATAAAAAATATTTTCATATTCATTTAAACACCTTTCAATCTTAATAATTAACAAAATTTATTACAATTAGTTTATTAAAAATTAATATTTATTAGTGTTGATAATTGAAACAGAATGTAAATAATGATATTTCACTAGTATGAATTTGCAGTAAGAATAAGCCTAAAATATTTCTTTTAGGAGATATGTTTTATACTATGTAGTTATACTTGCTTCTATTGTAATAAGAATAAATTAACGGTGTTTAACTATCATTAAATGATTGTTATTATAAAATAATTATTGAATATATTTGAAATTTTGTAGGTGATGCTATATTAAATAATACGTATATTCACAGGGGTATTTAACGTTACAATAAGTTACTTTTTTTATCTTCATATGTGCTAGTTGTTTATTATTGATCAAAGCAGTAATGTGCTATAGATTTTACTGGGCTTATCTTATGATGAGAAAGATAATTTACTCTCAATGATAAATGGCTGGATTGGTTTGATATTTAAATAATACATGATGTTGGAGGTAGTAGTATTGTGAGATCTTAATAAATAAAAAAGATCACGTTGATTACGGTGATCTTTTTATTGTAAACATAATATTTAAATCTTGTATGCAACCATGAGATATTGAAATTTAAATTAATTTAAAATCAACGCTATTATTTGTATTGCTATCACTTCCAACATACACAGTAATTAGTGAAGGCTCTATAGCCATAACTTTATTTATATTAAAAAATGATAGTTCTTTAGCGGTAAGTGTGAATATTACTTCTTTTGATTCACCAGGTTCAAGCCATACGCGCTCAAAACCTTTTAGTTCACGTAAAGGGCGTGATGTTGACGCAACATGTTGACGTATATAACATTGCACTATCTCTGCACCTGCAACTTTACTCGTGTTTGATAGTGTAATCGCAATTTGTTGAGGTTTATCTTGGGTAACTTCTGCGTATTTAACGTGAGGTTGACTATAACTAAATTGTGAATAACTTAACCCAAATCCAAAAGGATAAAGAGGCGCATCACTACTGTCTTTATATGGTTGATATTCTTGATAAGCACGCATTTTACCTAACTGCTTTCGACCATAATAAATTGGAATTTGTCCTGTTGTTCGAGGTACAGTAATAGGTAGTTTGCCACTAGGATTAGTATGACCAAATAAAATATTTGCAATGCTGTTTCCTGTTTCTGTTCCTAGTTGCCAGCTCATTAATAAAGCATCGGCATATTGCTCTATTGCTTTTGATGGAATAGGACGGCCCGTACATTGCACAATAATAAGTGGTTTTCCTACTTCCCCTACAGCGTTAATAAGTTCTTCTTGTCCAGGAGGGAGTTGTAATTGGGCAATATTACGAGCCTCTCCAGTACGCCGATGGCTTTCACCCACACAAAGAACAACAATATCGGCACGGTGAGCACATTCGATCATCTCATCACTAAATTCGCTATTGTCTGTTATCACATTGCAGTTATTTTCGATACTTTTTATGCCTTGATAAATAGAAATGACATCATTTGGATTTCCATCTAAACACCACGATCCTAACTGCTGACGTTGAGAATGGGCATGTGGACCAATAACCGCAATAGTGTGTTTATGGGTTGAATTTAGAGGCAATATATTATGTTTATTTTTAAGCATCACTATACATTTTTCAGCCAAAACTTGTGCTTTTTTAACGTGTTCAGGATGCCGCAATGTAGTCAAATGTTTATTTTCATCTACATAAGGGTTTTCGAATAATCCACAACTAAATTTTGAATATAAAACACGATAAACGGCATCATTAATTAATGAAATATCGATCTCTTTATCTTCAATTAATTTTTCAAGATGACCTTCGTAGGCTTCATTTGTCATTGCCATATCAATACCCGCAATAATGGCTTGTTTAGCGGCATCAGTTGCATCAGTAGCAATACCAAAATAGGCTAAATCAGAAATTGACCCCCAATCACTTACAACTAATCCATTAAAGTTTTGTTGTGATTTTAACCAATGACGAATAAGCGGAGTTGATGCACTGACAGGCGTACCACCCAGATCACAAAAACCTGTCATTACAGAACCTACGCCAGCTTCAATTGCTGCTTCAAAAGGGGGTAAATGTACATTATGCAGGGTATTTTGAGAAAGCTCAGTTGTATCGTAATCACGTCCGCCTTCAACAGCCCCATAACCAACGAAATGCTTGGCACATGCTAATAGTGAATCTGGTTGACTAAGATCGGTTCCTTGAAACCCCGTTACCACCGCTTTTGCAAATTGACTGGTTAAATAAGGATCTTCACCAAATGTCTCAATAACACGCCCCCAACGTGGATCACGAGCAATATCAAGCATCGGAGCAAACGTCCAGTGGATGCCAAGAGATGATGCTTCACGAGCAATATAACGATAAGCTTCAGAGACACAAAGAGGATCCCATGATGCGGCTTGAGCTAAAGGAATGGGCAACACCGTTGCCTGCCCATAAATAACATCACGGGCAAAAATGATAGGAATACCTAAGCGGCTTTCTTCGATTGCAATTCGCTGAATTTGATTTAATTCTATTGGATTTATAATTTCAGCGGGTGCGTTACCTGCCCATGCCGTGTCTGCTAATATACGTGAACCGCATCGCCCTTGACGAATAAGGTCATTATATTTATCTTTGTGTTGTGTAAACTCTAGCATTGGATTCATGCAAAGTTGACCAACTTTTTCCACTAATGACATTTGGTTTAATAAATTAATAATACGAACAGAAATTGGCTGTGTTCGGTCTCGATAAATGTTATTCATCGTTTTTTCCATTTTATGGTTAAGTGAATATAAACTATTCAGTTATTTGGCAACCGTTTATTAATAATGGTGATGCTTGCCATTTATAAGCTGGGAATGCGTCATTTAAAAATTGAGTCATTTCATGTTCGCCTTCTTTATTATTATCTTTTTTATAGCGAGATAATAAACATGTTGCAGCTTCTGGAATATAACGAATATCAATTTCAATATAGGTATAAATAAAATCCTTTAGTTCTTTATCACTTGATTTTTGCAATATTGATTGGCTTCGTTCTAGTGCTTGGTAATAAAAATCAGGATAAAAAACGATTAATCCATTTTTCCATGCTTCAATGACATTTTGATAACCACCAAAATAATCATCTTCAGGGTAAAGCTCAATTTTATTAATGCCTTTCAATGCTAAAATATAGTTACCTTTCTCATATTGTTGCTCAGCAAAATGATAATAAAGTTTAGATTTTTGATAAACACTGTACCAACCGGTAAAATAGGCAATAAAAATAAGCGCGATTAATATGATAATGCTATTTCTTCCACTCATAATTATTTAACTCCAATACCAGTAAAGGCTTTAATGAAATTACGTTGTAGAAAGAAAAAAATGAAAACAACGGGAATAGCAATCATGGTTGTCATTGCCCACAGTTGTTCAAGATTTTCAGTCGGAACATCATTTACAAATTTAAAGAGTGCAAGTTGAAGTGTCATTAATGAATCATCACGGACATAAAGCAGAGGTCCCATAAAATCATTCCAGGCTCCCATAAAGGTTAAAATAGCGACAGTGGCGAGAGCAGGGCGGATCATCGGTAATACTATTTTAAAAAAGATGGTTATTTCGCCCGCACCATCGATACGTGCAGCTTCAATATAGGCATTATCAACTTGCTTTAAGAATTGAACTAATAAAAAGATATTATAGGCACTGATCATTCCCGGAACGATAAGTGCTTGAAATGTATTAATCCAATCCCAAGAATACAACATCATATACGTTGGAATGGTAAACAGAATTGCAGGCACCATCATTGAGGTGAGAATTAACTTTAGCCAGAATTCTTTTCCAGGTAAATCCATTTTAATAATGGCGTAAGCAACCATTGATGAAAGAAGTGTATTAGATACCGTCACAGTCAGAGAGATAAACAACGTATTAAAAAAGATGCGCCCTAAATTTAAACTTCTAAATGCTTCAATATAACCCTCAAAAGAGAACTGACTGGGTAAGGCATTTGGAGTATTAATTATCTCACTTCCTGATTTAAATGAGTTCATAATCATAAAGAAAAATGGATAGAGAACAACTAAGCTTGCCATGATAAGTAAGCTATAAATAATAAGATTTCTTTTACTAAAACGCATTATCTATGTTCCTTATCTTGAGTTAGTTTTAATTGCAACATGGTGAAAATATAGATAATTGTTGCTAGTAATAATCCTATTGTTGATGCCATTCCCATTTTTACATCAGAGAATCCTGTTTTATATAAATACAGTACAGGTGTTAAGGCGGAATTATAAGGCCCACCAGATAAGTCAAAATTCATTAAAACTTCGACAAACATCTGCATACCGTTAATAATATTAATGGTCATCACAAAAATAATTTGGGGTTTTAATAAAGGTAACGTAATACTCCACACTTTTCTTAACCATGATGCCCCATCAATATCTGCTGCCTCATAAAGAGAACGATTAATACTAGCGATACCACCAAGAAAAATAATCATTTGAATACCAAACCATTTCCATGTGCTAAAAACAGCAATCATTGGCATTGGAAGCCATTCATCAAATTTCCAAAAGACAGGCGCACTAATAATATTCCAATCAAGCATGAGGCTTTGAATTGGCCCAGTTGGACTTGAAATAAAATTAAAAATTATCATTGCTACTGTGATAGATGTAATAACAGGAATAAACATAATTGTTCTAAAAACACCACCGAAATGAGTAACTTCATGAAGAAGTAGTGCCATTCCCATTGCGACAACAAAAGTGAGAAAAACAAAAATAACTTGGTTGAAAATAACATTGAATATTGATTTCCAAAACAGGCCATCGGTTGAAACCTCTACCCAGTTTTTTATTCCTACAAATTGAGTATTTTCTGGTGTTAATACATTAATATCAAGAAAGCTATTTTGAAAAGATAAGAAAAATGGATATAAAATAAAGACAACAAAATAGATTATCCAGGGAAATAGGAATAGATATCCCACTAAAATATTCTTGTTTTTCATGTCGATTCCTTAGAAAAACACTAAGTTATTAGTATTGTATTATTTAAATTATCGTAATAGTTTAAATTTTTATTTTGATAAAAATAGAATACTCTATTTGTCGTTTAATATTTCACGTGCAGCTTTGGCTGATTGATTAACAGCTTGTTCCGGTGTTAATTCATTTTTTAATACAACTCTTGCATAGTTTGATAAGAAAATTTCTGCAATATCAGTAACTTTAGCATGAGGTTCACTTAATAATGCATGGTCAAGTTGTTTAACAAAGGGTTTTACTTCATCACTTTGAAAATAATCATGATCTTTTAATGCTTTTAATGTTGGTAACTGACCTAATTCAATATTGGCTTTTAAATTAATATCATCACGCATCAATAAATTAATTAAATCCCAGCTTAAATTCTCTTTCTCTGATGTGTTTTTAAAAACCATAATCGCTCTACCATCCAGGATTGAATAATGAATATCTCCTTTTTTCATAGCGGGAATAGGAGCAATACCTACATCATCACCAATCACCATGGGGGTTCCTGCCGCTGTAGTTAATGACGCTTTCCATCCAAAACCAAACTGTAACCACATACCAATGTTTCGAGAAAAAAAGCTTTTTTCCATCGTTGGCGGCGCATATTTTTGTGCTCGTTGCATCAAGGAAATAAATTCAGTCATACGTGCTTCAGGTTTATCAAAAATAACATCAGTACCATATTTATTGAGTAACTGAAAATTACCCTGATTGACGTTGTAATAAATAGGTGCAAGTAGGTTCCAGTACCAGCTACCAAATGACAATACATCATTCCAAAAGACGGTACCATAAACCTTATTACCGTCTTTTCTGGTAGGAAGAGAAGAAATTTTCTCTGCTGCAATTAGAAATTCATCCCACGTTTCGGGTGGAGCGTTTGGATCTAATCCCGCTTCAATAAAGAGTGCTTTATTATAAATCATCATCTGAGTGGTCGCATTCCAAGGAATATAATAAGTGCGGCCAAAATTTTGGTGTAAAAAATGATTGTCAATACGGTTTATTAATTCACTGAAACCATCAAATTTATCTAAATAAGCAAGTTTTCCTAATTTGGCTAAATGAGCAGGTTGATAACCATAAACACCAATATAGATATTGGGATTATCACCCGCAGCCATTCGTGTATCAAGTTGTTCATCATTAGAGACAACAAGCTCAACATTAGGATGTTGTTTTTTAAATTCAGGAACAACAGTATTACGAATAAAAGAAACATAATTCCCACTTGGAACCATAATTTCTAATCTTTCTGCTGCAACCGTTGAAAAGGAGAATAGAGCAGCCGTAATTAAACAAACTAATTTCATAAACTGTGATCCTGATGAGATTAAAATAAATTAAAGCGTTTCACGCTCTATTAATTCTGTAGGAAGAAAAGTGACTTCATCAATATTACTTTCTTCTCTAATTGCTTTTAATAAAATCTTTGCTGAGAGAACACCCATTTCATATTTATGATGATCTATTGTTGTTAGTGCAGGCGTTAAAATATTTGATGCATAAATATTATCAAAACCTACAATTTTTAATTGATCAGGAATTTGAATGTTATGTTCTTTCGCTGCTCTTAAAATACCGATTGCCATTTCATCATTAGCAGAAAATATGGCAGAAGGCATGTTACCTGTCTCAATTAATGCATTCATTTTTTGGTAAGCATCAGCTTCGGTAAAATTTGAATGAATAATAAGGCCTGGATTTAAAGGTATGCGGTTATAACCTAGTGCAGCAATAAAACCGTCTAAACGTTTTTGATTATCATAAGAACCTTCAGGGCCACTAAAAAAGGTAATCTCGGTCGCTCCCGCCTTTACTAATGCGTTAACAGCTTTGAAAGCACCACCAAAATTATCAATCAATACACTATAAATATGGGGACTTTTTAATTCTCTATCTAATACAACTACGGGCAAATTTTCAGATGCGATAGATTTTATAAATTCATTGTCAAATGAACTAGATAAAATAATGGCACCATCAACAATACGTTCACGTAAATACTTATGAGCGGTTGATTGTTCACCACCATAAAGGCTACATGCGACTAAATCATATTGTTCACTGTGTGTTTGCTCTTGAATACCACGGACTAACTCACTGTAGATAGGCCCAAACCAAGAGTTAAAAAAGAGACCTATAGCACCACTACGTTTAGTTTTAAGCATTTTGGCATTGCTATTGGCAATGTAATTCATCTCTTTTGCTATTTTCAGTACATATTGGCGTGTTTTTTCAGTAATCTTTGGGCTACCATTTATAGCGTAAGATACTGTAGAGATTGAAACATTTGCTTTTTTAGCTACATCTTTTATGGTAACACTCATCTTCATCCCTCAAAAAAATAAACACACAATACGTGAATATACCACTTAGTCGGCTCTTGCGATGAGTAGCAAGAGCCAGATCCTAAGCTTTACTTTGATATTTATAGATAAATATCAAGTGTGTTGTTATCCAATAAATAAGCCATAACATCTGAATTCTTGATTAAAACGCCACCTGTACGATAAGGGTTATTTTGTAATGTAAAGTCTACTATTTGTTGATTAAGTATGACGCGTTTAGGTGTGTATTCACCCTCGTTAGGATAAATATTAATCACAACCGGTTTTCCATAAAGTTGGAAATTAAAGCTAGTATCACCAAATTCTTTACTAATAACGGGATCTAGCAGTAAATCACCAAATTCATAACGAAGGCCTAAAACATTAGAGATAATTTGGTTAATATAAATCCCAGGACCACTGGAATAGATGCGCCAACCGCCTTTTGTGGCAACTTTTCCTGTTTTTAATTGCTCAAAATTATCATAGGCTTGGTAACGGTCGTTAAATTTTGCATCAGAACTAGAAAAATAGCTATTTGCTTGTCGTAGTTCAGCATTTGGCACGCTTTCTTTGATACCAATAGGTGAAATTTTAAAGAGATTTTCAAATAGCTCTTTTGCCATTCCCATCTTACAAAGTGCTTCGATAAAACGGATATGAGCATGACAATATTGTAATCCAACTTCACGGCCTAGATTTGCAGCCAGTTCTGCACGTTTAAAATAACTTTGGCGTCCTGCTTTATATTGTGCTGTTTTATCCATAAGGCGAACACCATCAGGATAAAGTAAATTATCAAGGATAATTTTTATATGTTTCTGTGCCATTTCCTTATCAAATGATTCAGAAATAATTGAACGATTAGCCGGTAATAAGCGGTATTTAATATTTGTTTTAACATCAGAAGGATGTAATAAATATTCCACATCATTTTTATTAAAATGAATAAAGCCACTAATAACACCATCTTTAATTAGGTATTTATGATAATCCGCTTCCATCTCAATAAAGAGGTCATTAATTTTTTTGAGTAAATCTGCAAATGAAGGGTGATTCGCGAGCGCTTTCATTATTAATTTAAATGTTTGCAATGTCAGCGGGATCGTCCAACCACTCACCATATTTTTACGTAATGAGTTATTTGCTGGTTGGAGGGTATCATCCCAATCACCATCACCATAACTAGACAGGTGAGTTCCTGGTACTAAATGCTCAATAACATATTCAAGTTGGCGGTAAATATGCTGTAGCAATGTCTCTTTTTGGGTTGTAAACGTAAATTTATTGTCGATGCTAGTATAAGGTAATTCTGTATTCAGGATATCGGTATTATTTGTGGCTAATAGATAATCAGCTAATGCTTTTAATGGCCAAATAACGACGTCACCGTGAGATTCTTGTTGTTGAATATGTGCATAATTATCAAACATAAACCATTGAGGCCAATTACCTGTTTCTAAATATTGGTGGCTATACATCTCACATAAAATATGCTCAACATGTTGATAGCGACCTAATGACATAAAGAATTCAATAGGGCCTTGTGATACATCTCGAGTTCCCCAAGCTGCGCCTGATGGTTGTTCAAGCCCATGTGGCGAACTGTAATGGACCAATGCATTATGTGTAAACCAATGTAGAGTATGATTTAACTTCTGCGCATCTCTTGGTTTTTGTGAAAACTCAATAGAGAAATGGTTTAATAGCGCATCTTGCTGATTTTCGTAATTGACGACTTCTGTTGCAAACGATAACCACTTACCTAATGTGTTAACTTGATTATTTTTACCGCCAAAGACAAGGCTAGCTTGGTGGCGAATTTGACCTTTAAGCATAAGATATTGAACAGAATTTGTTTCAACATCAATATAGTGTTCAATATCCGTAAACTCTGGGCTATAACTCAAGCTAAAGAGGGGAGCATTAGGATTATTTGCACTTGTAATGAGTATATTATTGTCTTCACTTGGTGCGGAAACCTGAATAATAGATTCTTCTTCTTGATTTCCCATAACAAGCGGGTGACTCACAATAACATCTACGGCTTGAGCAAAGTTGTGAAGTTTAATATCAAGTTGGATAATAGGTTCATCATGGCTAGCGAAAGCGAGGATCTCAATCATCCCTTCTGATAATTTATAAACCCAACGGGAAAAGTTAAACCCAACCTCATAGGCAGAAGGCATAGCAAGTAAATGGTACTGATTATTCAATTTAACTTGAATACGTTGACCACTACTTTTAAAGAAATTTAAAAAATTACGATTAGTACCAAGCAATTTATTAAATGAAGTGTTCCCTAGTGTCAGATGTGAATTAAAAACACCATAAATATAGTGAGTTGAATTCATAATTGAATTTTTAAAATTAAGATTATTACCTGATGAAATTATATGTCCTGTTGCTCGCTCTTGATAATGTTCTTTATCAGCGAGGGTAATGTAATGGCGTCCCTCTTTTTGGAAGAATGAGAGTAATTCACCCTGTTCCTTTTCCTCAAAGCTTTTTTCCCCAGGAAATAAAATATCGAGTTCTTGAGAGGTAAGTTTATCGCCTGATAATGGTTGAACATTAAATATAACGTCCGTTTTTTCACTACGTTTTGTTGAACTATTAATTTCAGGTTTGTAATAGCTTTCTGTGATTTTTTTTATACTAATAGGTTGTTCAATATTTGCTTCAGGTTGATTAGCAACATAATAGCCATAGAATACTTGGTCAGCACCTTCTTGAGGGGCTAGCTCTAGGGGTTTTAATTGTAAGGCAATAAAGGCCATTTCATACTGATAGTTCTCATTCGCTAATGTAAGCTCTTTTGTTATGATTGGCTGATGCGTAAATTTAGATTGCTTACCAAAAAACTGATAACCATCAGTTGAATAAGCAACAACGGGAGAAAAACTCCCTAATTGTAGTAACGGATTACCACTACTTTGAGGTAAGTTTTGGCGTGAAGACGTAATATATCCATAATGTTCTACATTAAATATTTTATGATCAAGATATTGGCTACAATATGACTCATTTGTTTTTGTTGCACCACTATCGGATAAAGAAAGATCTTGCCCATAAATTAGATCGAATGTAAGGGCGTTATTACTGATATTTTTTACATTAACAGAGTAATAATAAATATTTTCGGGATCTTGGGATAAAGAGAGTGTAACCGAAGCAATAAATTTCTCAGTTTCAATATGCCAAGTTATATTGTCTTGTGTATCTTTACTTAATTGAGTTTTAGCATGACTCGTTAAAAGTGGCGTAGTAGAAATAATATGATTATCGCTCAACTCACGAAGATAGATATTGCTAATTGCGGTATC
This sequence comes from Proteus vulgaris, assembly GCF_016239305.1. Taxonomy (GTDB): domain Bacteria; phylum Pseudomonadota; class Gammaproteobacteria; order Enterobacterales; family Enterobacteriaceae; genus Proteus; species Proteus vulgaris_C. Next base: position 190,849 of record NZ_JAEHOQ010000006.1, read on the forward strand.
TAATCTGGGTGTCTCAAAGAGGTTGAGCATAATATTACCCGCCATAATATTTTTAAGCATTTGGCCTGGCATAAAATTAAATGTGAGCAGTGCGTTTTTTTTACTATAGACCACATTATTAACTGGCTTAATTGTCATGTTACTCATCCTGATAATACTAAGTGTAAAAAATATTCTGTTCGTTCTCTTTATCGAAGAGATGGCATTTATCCATATTAAAATGGAAGCTACAGTTTTTTGATTTATCTATTTCTATTTCTGGATTAGGACGTTTACAAATCACTTCATTATTTGCCAGGTGAAAATAAATAAACTCATCTGAACCCATAGCATCAACACGAAGAATTGAAGTTGATAAACAATTATTTTCAATTTTATCAATGACTTTAATATCTTCAGGCCTAATTCCTAAATAGATCTCTTTATTGAGATAGGCTTTTGCTTTTTCTTGTTTCTCTATAGGTAAAACGAAGATATTTCCATCACATTGAATGGCGAGTTGATTATGATGTTGAATAACCTGTCCTGATATAATATTCATTGGTGGAGAACCAATGAATTCAGCAACAAATTTATTTTTGGGATGGTGATAAACGTTTAAAGGATGATCAACTTGCATAATACGACCTTTACGTAAAATGCAAACACGTTCTCCCATTGTCATGGCTTCTATTTGATCATGGGTAACATAAATCATTGTTGCAGGTTTGCCGGCTTCACGGAGTTGTTGATGCAATTTACTTATTCGTAATCGCATAGACACTCTGAGCTTGGCATCAAGGTTTGAGAGTGGCTCGTCAAAAAGAAATACTGCAGGTTTTCTTACCATGGCTCGGCCTAATGCGACTCGCTGACACTGACCGCCAGACATTTCTTTAGGTTTTCTTTTTAAAAGTTCTGTTATTTCAAGTAGTTCCGCCGCTTCAGAAACTCGTTTAGTGATTTCTTCTTTTGATTTTTTAGAAACACGTAGACCAAAAGACATATTTTCATAAGCAGTCATGTGCGGGTAGAGTGCGTAGTTTTGAAAAACCATTGCAATCCCCCGATCTTTAGGGGGCATATCATTACAGATACTATCAGCAATACGCAGCTCTCCAGATGATATTGCTTCAAGCCCTGCGATCATTCTTAGCATGGTGGATTTTGCACAACCAGATGGGCCAACGATGACCATAAATTCACCGTCTTTGATATCCAAATTAATATCATGAAGTACATGCGTACCATTTGGATAGATTTTATTGACGTTGGTTAATGTGACGCCTGCCATCACTACACTCCGCATTTCATTGAAACGTTTCTATAGATTATGAATACTTAATAAATCCTGTCAACTGTAATTTATTTGATCGATTTAATTCGAGATCTTCATCACGTTAAGAGTGATGTTTTTGTATAATAGATTGAATATAATGAATTATTTTTTTATTTATTAATTTTGAGAGCTGAAATATATATAAAAATACACTACTCGTCACATTTTAAATAAATGATGACAAATTGACTTGACCAAGCGTCATTGGTGAGATGATTATAGAAACGTTTCTACGATTTGATAATGAGTTTCGCTTAGAAGGCAAAATGATATGACTAAGAATGGTTCGATGCTTCTCGCTTCCCTATTGCTGGCTTTTAGCACGCAATCTTTAGCCAATAATGTTGTTATTAATGAAATCAAAGTTGCTGAACATTTATACCCGGCGGGTTTTGAAGAAGAATTTCAAAATAATCTTAATTTTTTTCGCGATGGGGTTGGTGTTGATAAATATGTCAAAGTCCCTTATGACACCATAAGAATTGAAGGTAATACTGTCGTTCCTGGATATTATACGAATACGACAGAGATTGGCTTATATCTCAATGTGTTAACTCAGTCAGCTAAAGCTGGGAATAAAGATGCGATAGAGCGAATCAAAGAGACATTGACCACCATGGAACAAGCACCTAAATGGAAAGGTTTGTTTTATTGGCCTTATGATATTCGTGATAATAAATTAGTTAAAAATCCAGATGAAATTGTGCCTGCAGTAGATAATGGTAACTTTTCTTTTGCGTTGATGGCAGTGGCTGGGGCTTTCATGAACTCGCCAGATCCAGATAAACAAGAAATTGTAAAACGTATTCAAGCTATTCTTGATGGGCAAAGAGAAGGTTGGGTTGCGTTATATGATGAAAATAAAGGATTAATGTCGTCGGGTTGGTCAACAAAGAATAATGCATTTCTAGGTTATCATCTTGACAGAAAAGGAAATGAAAGTCGTGCGGCTGTTATTTGGGCTATTTTAGACACCAAAGATCTAGGTGCTAATGCTATTCCTGAAAGTGCATTCCATAAAATGGAACTCTATACTCAGCATTATAAAATTAACGATAAAATATATAATCCATTATTAACGTGGGATGGCGCCTATTTCCAAATGATGATGCCTCAAATTTGGTTAAATGAAAAAGAACTCATGCCAGATTATAAGATTGTTGAAGATCATACATTAATTCAAAAGATCTACGCGGCTAAACACGGTATTCCAATGGTTTCTTCATCAGCCCGAATTGATAATGGTTACCACTCTTTTGGTGTTCCGGCACTTTCAGAAAGTAAAGTTCGTTTTAATAATGTCATTGAGGATGGTAATACTGGTACACCTCATGCTATTGCGCTGTCTTATATTGTCGATCCTGAAGGTGCAATTAGCGCACTGAAAAAACTCAAACAAGTTTATCCTAATATTCAATCCCCATATGGATGGTATGACGCTGTTGATAATAAAGGCAATATGACTCAAAACATCTTATCACTGGATGTTGGTATGTTTGTTGCTGCGATTATGTCCAAAGAAATTAATGATGATGTTAAGACGTATTTAGAAAGTCAGGGACATCTCAAAGATTTAGAAACGTTATATCAAGGCTTTGTACCAAATAATTATAAAAATATAAATATCATTAACAGTTCTTCCATGCAGTAAAACACGCCATAACTTCCCTTAATTCTGTCTTATTATAAGAATAATTAGGGGGAGTTAGTTATGAATTGACAAGGATTACCAGAGCATGAAAAAGATCATTATTCCTGTTGCGCTGCTGATGGCATCAAATACAGCATTGGCAGAACAGCAAATAGAAAAACCGATCCTCAATAATCAAGAAAATACAACGAGTATTCGAAATTCAAACTTAGACTTATTTGGTGTTTCTCGTAGTTTTGGCGATATTATATTTGTTGATGATGATGCAACACGCCAAAATTCAGCGCCAAAAAGAACTCGTGTATTTACAGGATATGAATATGAGAATATTAAATTCTCAAAACACCCTGGACAATTATTAAGTACTTTTGTTATTGCTGATGGCTCTACTCGAATTACTGATAAATTAAGTATGGGTTACGTTATTCGTGAAACAACGATTTATGATACTGCTGATAATAATAAATATGTTGGTTCAGGAGGCAATCGTATTCGTCGTGATACGTTTACTGAAATTCAACTTTTACCTAAATATATAAATTGGGTTAATGAAAATTTCAGTTATGGTGTAGAGCTAGGTTATGAACATATTGGTGATGCCAAAGATTCTGCTGAAAAACAGATGTATCACATCCGTCCTGAAATTAATCTAGGTTTTGGTCGTAACTTCTTGCATCTAAATACAGAAATAGGCTGGATTGATCGAGCAGATCGTGGTGCTTATATCGAAACAGAACCTTTATATCTTTATCGTTTAACCGATAATTTTAATATGGGAGCTAAAGTTTATTATCACGCAGAAGATAATGATTTTAGATGGCGTGAATCTGCTGTTCGTCCATTAGTACAATATCGATTTGCTAACAATACTTACCTTGAATTACGTTGGGAAATTGGCAGTATTCGTACTCATGATGGTAGTGGTTATAACTACAATAACTATGCACTGTATACCGAAATTCCATTTAACCAAACATTCTCTTTATTAGCTGATTTGCAATTTAAAGATCAAAAAGCACATAAAGGAAACGAATGGTCTTGGGGAGATAAAGAAGATATTTTCGCTAAGGTTGGCTTCGTTATTAATTTCTAATGAAGTAAAAATATTTTAATCAAACGATATCTTGATTTAGAGGTAAATGATGAAGAACCAAACTATGTGGCGTTTGTCTGCAATTGCTACAGCTCTTATTATCAGCGGTAATGCTTACGCGAATCAAACGTATCATTTTTCTGAAAAGCCAAATAATAGTGGCACAATTGAAGTTGTGACGGATAAGAATACGAATGAATTTCAATTGTCAGATTTAACGGCTAATGCAGAAGGTCACCCTGTTGATGCTGTTAATAGTGGTAAAATGATATTAACGGTAGCACCTACAACGGGTGATGCCAGAGCCAGTGGTGTGTTAGTTAAATCAGGAACATTTACCAATAAAAGTGGTGGTAGTGTTGTCGTTTCATCCACGAGCCAAAATGAACTGTCTGTGGCAAATGGGTTGCAAGCTTCGGATGCTTATTGGTCAACAATACGCAATCAAGGGCGTGTTGATGTAACAAGCAAGAGCTATCAAGGTGATGCTCAAGCAGTTGGGATTAATGCGGGGTTATCTTTTTCTGATAATCCATATGATCGTTATGGTGATCATATGGCATTAATTAATGAAGGTAAAATGACCGTTGTTGCCGACGCTAAAAAAAGTGCAACAGCACAAGGAATTTATACTAACTCGGCAAATGGATTGACTAATAATGGTGAATTAAACGTTCATGCACAAAGTGAACAAGGTATTGCGAATGCATCAGGCTTACATACCATTAAAGGCAATCCTAATGTTGCACCTGATCATAATAATCCCAGTAATCCAACCCATGTAATGACAAATAATAGCCAAATGAATGTTTCTGCATCAGGCAAAACATCAGTAGCAAGTGGTATATATACTGAAGGTGATAACGTTATTATTCGTAATAATGGCACTATTAATGTGGATGCCCAAGCTGAAAATAATGCAAAGGCTTATGGTATTAATGTTGTAAATGGTCATGCAGTCATTCAATCTCAAGGTCGTATTTTTGTTTCAACGTCTACTAACGGTAGTGAATACGCTTATGAAGTGATGGCTGATGGCTCTGTCGTGAATATAGAAAGCTACATGATGACGTTAGGTTCAGAAAATCCCTGGGCAGTAAGTAATGGAGGATCTATTGTTCTTGGTAATGGTAATAAAGGGGCGGATCTTATCTTTATGCCAGGGCAAAAAGAGGACGGATTTGAATATGGCAAAGGCTATGCTCTTGATTCTTTAGCTTATGATATCAGTAATAATCAATCAGCAACGGTAAACGGTGACATTAATACACTCTCTGGTATTAACCAAGACTTTAAAGTCATTCATACCAGTAATGGCAGTGGTGATTTAGGGGCCGCTGCATTAGTTTATGCCCCTAATGTTTCTCATGCTGGTGTTTCTGCTTTAGTACAGCGCTCTTCAATGACACAGGCCTCAAATATTATTTCTTCACGTTTAAATGAACAATTTATTCGAGAAGGGTGTAATGAAAAAATAGATGCAAATAACTGTATGTTTATTACGCCTTATGCTGGGGATTACCGTCGAGATCAAGTTTCATCCGGTTATAGCGGTCATCGTTATGGTGTGTTATTAGGCCAAGATCATCAGTTTGAAACCTTTAACCTTGGTTGGCATGGCGGATATGAAAAAGCAAAAACCAGCTTTAATGGTACTTCCGATGGGCGTAAAGAAGATGTAAATACCTTTATGTTAGGTATGCAAGGTGGAATGACATTTGAAAATGACATATTTGCAACAGCAACAACAACATGGTTTCGAAGCAAGACAGATTACACCGATAGCAACCACTATTCAGGTATAGGAAGTCAAAGTGCAGATTACGTTAGTAATGGCCTTTATACCGATATTTCAACAGGTAAAAGTTGGGATATAAACCGTAACTATAAAATCACACCAATGTTAGGGGTAACTCATATTTGGCAACAACGCGAAGGTTATACCGTATCTTCTCATAATGCTGATTATGATTTAATAGATACCCATTATAAAAACTATAATGGGCAAGCAGTGATGATCAATGCTAAGTTACGTTTTGATGGACGTTATCCGCTAACAAACGAAACATTACTTAAACCTTATTTAAATATAGGTATCCACCAAACAGTATATGGGGATGAAATTAAAATCGATCAGCAAGTCCCTAATGCTAATTCTGTTCGTGTGACAACGAAAGATAAATCAACGTCAGGTTCATTTGATGCAGGTATGTCGTTAGTCAGTGAGAATGGCTTTACTTCTGATGTTCGTATTAGTGGTGAGGCGAATTCGGATAGAACAGATTATACGGGATGGGTAAATATCGGTTACTCTTTCTAATTTAATGATGGTATTTCTATTAATGACTCCTCCTTTTAATAAAGTAGGGGGAGTCATTATAGAAAATGAATATTATTTACCTATTTTTTATTTTTATAAGAAATATAGCCATATATTCTTATTTAGATCGTAATAATGCATATCGATTTAATAGTTGTTTAAAATGATTGTCTATTTGTTGGTATTCATAGTCTGAAACTGCATTTTGTGTTGGTTGTTTTTCAAGTAAGCGTAGCTCTTCTTCTAAAGGTTTAGCTTGGTTGAAATGCTGACGAGCTTTGAAAATGATAGATTTTAATTCAGAGCCAGTAATGTAATTTTTAGGATTACCATCAAAGCTATCTAATCGTTGGCTTAATCCATCGAGTTCGGTCATACCTTTAGACCATTGATTGAGCTGTTCATCGGTGGTGGCATTTATTTTTAGATTGTTTTTCCAAAGCAGCGTAAATGATAAAAGCTCTGGATTATCCTCATACTGCTCATTCAAATAACTGATTACTTCAAGTCCATAACTCTGTGCCCATGTAGGAGAAAGTAATGCGAGTTCATCTAAACGCTGCTGTATCACGTCAATCTGCTCAGAATTGAGAGTCTTCATTATATTTTTACCATTTGCAGTTTGTTGTTCAATAAGAGAACCTGCATGGACATTAATGGTTGGAATATAAGGAAAAGCATCAGTGAGATTGTTATTTTTTAATTCAGACAACCAAAAATAAAATAGGATAACAAAAAATAAGCTACTGGTTAGTGCGCCAATTAAAATACCTTTCCATAATTCTTTGTGGTTATTTTTTTTTGCTGGCACTTGTAATGCAATCGATGGGGAGATGTAGGTTTTAGGTGGTATGGTATTTTCAGTTAAATGAGGGGATGTTGATAATTCTGAACCAGCAATTTGAGGTTGATTGTTTTCCTCTTTATTAATAATAGGCGATAAATCAGGAGAATAGAAATTATTATCTAATGTATCTGCATTTTCTAGTTGTCGTGCTTGAGTGATAATTAAATTTTGTAAGTAATCAAATTGGATAAGATGTTTAATTTCTAATAATTGAAGGTGATGATTAATATTTTTTAATAACTCTTCAATTTGATAAAGAGTGGGTAAGTCGGTATAAACAAATGTTGTTCCTCGAATACCTGAAATTAATTGTTGGCTTAATATAGAAAGAATATTAACACGAGTATGTGTTTGTACTGGCCATAATGTTTGCCAATATTGAGTTAATATTTTATGGGTTAGATAAAGTCCTTCATTTAAACCATCTAATCCAGACTGGTGCTGGCGACACAAAACAAACCAAGCTGCTGTTTGAAGATCAACACCATTTTGATTAAATAAAGAAATGCATAGTTCATGGACATATTGCCAATTAATATCAGGGCGTGCTGGATGAAAGCGTTTATCAAGTTCTTCTTTAATATTAAGAAATTGATTAAATACACGAGGATCACCTCCAATAGGAAGTGAGTCTAAGTAAGAGTTCATAGAAGCCTCAAGTTAATTTAAGGTCTAAATGCTATAAAATAAAACTAAATAAAGAAAAATATACTAAGAATGAAAGTTAATAAAAACAAACTTATGATAAGTTAAATTGCTTTTTTAAATGATGGAGAAATATTCGTCCATCAGGAGAAAACTCAGTACCATAACGTATAAGCCCTCTTTCATGTAATTCAATATCTAAAGAATAACATAATTTTCCAAATTCATTTTCAGGTAATATACCTAGAGTTACTGATTTTATTCTAGGTTCATACTTGAGTAATGTTTTTGATAATATTGCCATTACTTTATGTGAGCTTCCTGGTAATCCTTGAATAAGTTTGCTCATATCAGGTAAACCATAATCAGGCAGATGTTTTAATGTACCTGCTCGTGAATTTAATATTCGACGAATATTATCCATAACAGACAGAATAACTTGGTCTTCTTCGGAGATAGCATCAACAGGCAATCCCCCAGAAAAATACCCTGTTAGCATTTCATAAAGAGAGGGCTGTGGCATCGTTATTTTTTCTCCAAAGGTTGTAATGTCAGTGTACTTTCAGCAAGCTCAATTTTTCTTGCTTTATCTGGATCGAGTTCATTTTTAGGAATAACAATACGCCAGTTATTTTTAGTTTCATCAGGAGTGTGAAACATGACCGCGATTGCAACAAACTCTGTTTCTTTTTCCATTGGTATATCTAAAGAAATAGATTCTCCAGGGCGAATACGTAAGTCTTTTTGTACTAGTAATGAAGATTTTAAAATATCGTTATTTTGATTAAACAGTGAAAGGTAATCACTATCATTAAAGGTGTCGGCAGACTTTAGTTGGAATACTCTAACAATGACGGAAAGCGAAGAACCGTTATCGTCAGTATTAAGTGCTTCTCGTGCGGTAAAATCCAAATGCAACACTTTAATTTGCTTATAAAAAATAGATTTAGTTAGAGAAACAGTACCATCACTAATGGTTTGTGTTAGACCACACCCAGCAAGAGCCAAAACACTAATAAATAATAGTGCTAGTCGATAAGTATGAGAGAAAAATATTTGTGGTTTAGAATTGATAATTGCCATATTCATCACTTTTATAATGTTGAGAGCGGAGTGTTAGATATTGATAAAAACCGAGGCCGATGGTGATAAAAGGGTTGATTGGTGGTTTTTCAATAATGTTATGAGGTCGCATAACTGCAGTTCTACCCAGTTGTACACCTTGGCTTTTAGAGGTGCTAAGTGTTGCATCAGGTAATAAATCTCTTGGTAGTGTTAAACGTAGCCGTGCATTCACGCGTGAACCTAAATAAACACGAAGCAATGCCATAAAATCTTGATAAATACTGCCATCAGGTAACCAGCCTTTTGCCTCATCTTTATTTTCAGTATGCAACTTTATTAATACTTGGCTATTTACGTCTATCGCATAACTGCCTAAAACGGGTTTGTTTTCTAATGTAATAGGGGATGAACACGACATTGCGGTAGGATTATCTAGTGCTATTCTTCGTGGATCATGAGGAATAATATTAACCTTTGTCGATGGTGCTAATAATTTTACTAATGCACTAATTCCTTCCGCTGTGCGTGTAGGTAGACGTAATATTCCTAATAAAGCTAAAAAGCGAGATAGGGGAGATTGCACCTGATTAGCACAACCAGGAATACCTAAACCGATTAATCCATAAAGATATTGTGATGTCTTATCTGAGCCACCTTCACCAAAAGTCGCGGGATAAGAATATTTACGCCAAATCCGATAAAATTGTGTAGTAAGGCGGTGATTAAAAATGTCTAAAAAATCAGTTAGTGAATCTGTGCCATCTCGATATTGTGCAATATCATCGAGATAAGACGTAGGAAGAGGTGAGGTAATACCATAAAGCCCCAGAAAAGTAGTACGTAAGCTTGGTACTCTACTTTTACGATATTTATCAAGAGAATCGATCCCTTTGATTTCCGTCACTGGAAAGCCCATACCTCGATGAGGGCGAAAACGAATAGGGTCGTCTTTAGGATCATGAGAACAACCTAATTCATAGAACTTAGCATTGGATTTCTCAAGTAATTGGCAAAAGCGATAGAAATTTATATAAGGTAATTTTTCGCCTAACGCTTGAATTAGCGGGGTAGCTGTGGATTGTGGATCTCTTTCCATTGAATACGTTTTCCTGTTGGTAAGATAATCAGTGTTAATTGATTAAACAGATGAACATCAGCATAAAGTGCAAAAAAGCGATTAAGCATTTCACCAAACAAATGCATATCCCCTTCACCATTAAAACCATTACTGTCTAATGTCACTTCAATATCAATGCCTCGTTGTAAAAAACCTTTCTCAAAACGCTCAATTAAATGGTGTTCAACATGAATAATGGCATCGAGTTTTCGATGATTCATATCATCATCCCGCCAGTCATAGAGGGCGAGCGTGCCCCGAAGTACTTCGGCATTGTCCATCATATTAAGAAAACTTGAACCAAGGTGGCTGAGTACCCGCCAATGAAAGCGATCTTCTGAAGGGGGATAAAGCGGTAAAGTGGGTTTACATAAATTACGTACAGTTAATGGAATTTGTAAGGTTTGTTCTGTTCTATCAAGCAATGTGCTTTGTAGTGCTTTACGAGGTAATTGCCCATTAGTTCCAGTGAGTTGTAATGAAAGTGTTTCTGTTTCGGTAGCTAAATCAAGATCTTGTTTCTCACCACCCAAAATAAGCCAAGTATCATGAAGTCCCGCTACACCACGTTTAACACGGGTATGATAATAACGTTCGGGGGCATTATGGCGTAGCATACCACCACGATGACGAAAGCTAGTAAATGGCACATAAATAGCTTCATTTGTCCGTTGAGAACCATGTACGCTATCAACACTATAAATTTCAGTATGCCCATCTTGAATACGACGCGGGCGTAATAAATATTCGCTTTCCAATCCATTAACTGTGAGGGGATCTGCTTCTATATTGAAAAGATTAATAACAGGAACACAATGTAAACGGATATTTTCATCACTTAATGTGAGCGAGTTATCCCATAACGTATTTAGAACAATGTCTAACTCAAATTTTGATGTTTCTTCAGGAAAATGAATATCACCTAATCCATTAAGTGACACAAACATAAACTTTTCACGAAAAGAAAAATATTCCAGTAGCAATTGATATCCACTAAATGTGGTATCACCTTTAGGCCAAAGGGCATCCGTATCCTTAAATCCTCCCGGTGAAAAATAGAGAGGCACCGCTATTCTGTCTTTTGATTGAGGAAGTTTTAAATAGATTTTTGAAACTTGTTTAGTTAATGCTAAATGCAGTGCATTAGTTGTTGGAATATCACCAGATAAATAAAATGAAAGCTTATGAAAGTTAACTTCGGACCAGTTAATAATTTCACTGCATATAAATTTCAACCGAATAACTGAACGTCCATCAGGCTCGTTTGTTAAATTAACGGCCTCTATTCTTATTGGATTAAGCGTTAAATCTTGCGTTGTTCGATAGTGACAGATTGTTTTCTTCGGGCCTATAGGGCGAGAAAGCACCTCAAATTGCGCCGATATTTTATCTGTCATTTTCATTTTTTGAATATCTGGTGTTAATTCAATAATAGATAATGAAGGAATTGTTTGTAAATAATGAGGCCACAATAAACTAACAAGGCCTTCTGTTAATTCAGGTAAATCATCATCAATTTTTTGTCTTAATTGCCCCATTGAAAAGGCAAAACCTTCAAATAAGCGTTCAACAAAAGGATCGGGTGTACCTGCTTTATCTAAATCGAGCATTGCGGCTCTATCGGGGTGTGCTTGTGCAAACTCTTTTGCGGCTTCTTTAAGATAGCGCATTTCCGCATCAAAATAGCGAAGGGTTAAATCATCCATTAATTTGATACCTTGATTTTTTGAGTAAAATATTAAGAATATAAAATTGAAGAACGTACAGGATCGATAGCTGTCAATTCACTGAGTAACAGTTCCATTTGTTGTTCAATGCGGTTTTTATCTGAAGTATTACGTTGAATTTTGGCTCTATAAAGGTGAAGTTGTCGTGCTTTTACTTCAAAAACATAGTTAGGCTCCCATTGTGTTAATGGCATTGAAAGTGCTTTTTTATCGAGTTCTCGTAATAAATTTAATGCCAGATCTTGGCGAGCAAATTGTTCTGCTACTCTTGCCATAACGAGGTTTAATAGCCATTTTTGTCTTGGCGTGTTGATATCAGGACGATGTTGTAGCCATTTTAAGGCAATCTCAATGCCTTCATTATCTGCTTGAGTAATGGCTTCAGGCTCTAGTGCTAATATAGGCTCGTCTTCGGATTGGTGAGATGATGAACATGATAATCCCTGCATGGCATCAAAATTCTCTTCCATAACATGCTGTTTTATCCAACTTAAGGTTACTTCATCAGCAAAGGGGGTACCATCTTCCCATGACAGTTTTTCTAAATCAGGAAGGCGAGTAAGAAACTGTTTTAAATCGTTTTTTATAACATCAGACCATGCATTCCAAGGGGCAGGGGATTTGCTGAGTGCTTGATATAAATACCATTGCACATCTAACCAAAAATGGTTAACGCCTTCAGCAAAAAGCTTGTCAGCTTGTTCTGCAAGTTCACCCCAGCTTTGTTGTAAATAGAGGCGTTTAAGTTGTGCTCTTGCATCTGTTCTTGGGGGAGAAAGGCGAGTACAACCTTGTTGATCTTGTGGTGGAAGTTGATGAAGCGTATCCCATCTCACTACTTTCATTAATCTATGTCCTGCTAACCAACCATTAGGTTGATTACGTAAGTAGTTAGCAAGCATTTTTGATTGATCTAATAATTCACGACCTGATTGTATTGTCTCGATTGGCGTACTTTGTGAAATTGAAGGAGCAGATGAACTGTTGTAAGACGATTCAGTTCGGCTAATATTTTGTGGTATAACGCTGTTTGTACCACCAGATTGAGCAAGGCGTTTTTCGAGTGCTTGATGTAATCCCGTAAGTTGTGGTCTTTCAGCTTCATTCCATGTTTTAGTCTCAGTTTCAATGGTGACTAATAAGGCAATAATACGAGAAAACTCATTATGATCGACTTCGGGATAAAGCGATAAGCTATCTAAAACGCGTTGCCCTGATAACCACTCTAAGGCCGATTTTCTACTCGTGGCTCGGCTAGGTAACAACGTGTCATGATAGCGAATGAGTAACCCAGCCAGAAGCCCCAATGAATCCGCAAACCCATGTTCACCTTCTTTGTGTAAGCGTGCCCAAATATAGTAGGTAACAACGCGTACATCTTTACAAACATTGAGCAGTAAATTTTCAGCCAGTAAGCAAATTAATTCAGTATCAGCTCCGGATAGTTTATTGACTTCTTCTTTCATTCGCTCAAAGTCATCTTCATAGCTGGGATCTTCACCGATGGGGTGATTGGGTGTAATGGGTAATAACCAACGATCCCATAAGGTGATTTGTTGTTGAGCAAGTTGTTGCACTTTGTTTATATCATCAGCAAAGCATGATGAAATTAAGGTATCCAATAAGGACATAGTGAGCGTATTTCCTTTTGAGATAATAGGGAATGTGATTTTTATTTAATCCAAAAAGATCTTTTCAGGTAAAACGAAATTACGTAGTTGTAAAAGCGCGATTGGACCCTCGCCCATTTCGGTTCTTAAGGTGTAGTTTAAGGATTGCCCATTTAAGGTTTTCCAACTGACAGAATAACTGCTGGTACTCCCGGCATAAGGGGCGATATTGGCATCTTCCAATAAACGAATAATGCCCCAGACGCCACGATAATCACCATAAATACGTGTACCTGTATTGGTGGTGATCCAACTGAGTGATGCACCAGAGGCAACGGTATCTGCTGGCCAAACAAAGCGTTGCCATTGCGGTTGCTGGTTATCATAGATAAGAGACTGTCTATCAATCATTAAATGGGTTTGCATAATA
>NZ_JAEHOQ010000007.1 GCF_016239305.1 Proteus vulgaris
ATATTAATTAAATTATATTTTAGCTAAGTTTATTCAACTAAATTTAACTAAATATATTTATTAATAAATAACTATATTAATGCTCGTAATTTTATCTTATATTATGCGATCCTTTGTTATCTCGCTAACAGAGCACACATACGATTGATTATTGACGAGGTTTTATAGGATGTTGTCAGCCAGACACTCAGCTAAATTACAGGTGTTTTACCCTGTGCTTCTTTTGCTTCTTTCTATGCTTTCGATACAAAGTGGCGCATCCCTTGCTAAAAGCCTATTTCCAGTTATTGGTGCCCCAGCAGTAACGGCATTACGACTATTATTGGGGACGTTGATCCTCTTTTTTATCTTTAAGCCATGGCGACTCAAATTTAACCGCGAGTCAATTATGCCACTGTTTTTATATGGTTTATCTTTAGGGGCGATGAATTACCTTTTCTACCTCGCACTTGAAACTATCCCACTAGGTATTGCTGTAGCCCTTGAATTTACAGGCCCTTTAGCCGTTGCAATGTTTTCATCACGCAGAGCTATCGACTTTTTATGGATAATTTTAGTCATTGCTGGCTTAGGATTATTGCTACCTATTGGTGATAACATTCATGGACTTGATCCACTTGGTATTCTCTATGCCTTAGGCGCGGGTGTGGGTTGGGCATTATATATCGTATTTGGACAACGTGCAGGAAAAGGCTATGGTGCGGCAACCGTATCAATTGGTTCATTAGTAGCAGCTTTTATTTTTGTGCCTATCGGTATATTACAAAGTAGCCCTGATATTATGTTTAGCTGGTCTATTTTACCTGTTGCTTTAGCCATTGCGATTTTATCAACCGCATTCCCTTATACCTTAGAAATGATCGCACTTACGCGCCTACCAGCCAAAACATTTGGTACTTTAATGAGTTTAGAGCCTTGCATGGGTGCCTTTATTGGTATTATTTTCTTACATGAACATTTGACGTTAATACAATGGGTTGCCTTAGCCTTTATTGTTTTAGCCTCTATTGGTTCAACAACGACAATGAAAAGCAAAACCAAAATTGAGGAAGTAAAATAGATATTTAACTCATTTTACTCAGTAAGAAATAAATATTAATTTAAAAAGGATCATATGATCCTTTTTACTTATTAAATAATAACTTTACTGACCTATCATTGCTATTTTACGCTCATTGTCTTACCCTAAATAGACTATTTAGATAGATTAGATTTTTTTAATAGATGACCTATCAATTTAATAGTATCAATCGATAAGACTAACCATTAATAATTCACTATCATGATTAACAGAAATTAAGATATTGATTTATTAATTATTTAGGGAGAACGATTATGAGTACTGCTAAATTAGTCAAATCCACACCTTCAGCCCTGCTTTATACCCGTAATAATCTCGATGACAGCGTAAAACTGCACGCTATCGAATTACTGCAACAAATGGTGACGCAGTTTATCGACCTATCTCTCATCACAAAGCAAGCGCACTGGAATATGCGTGGCAGAAACTTTATTTCTGTTCATGAAATGGTTGACGGCTTCCGTGACACCATTAATGAGCACACAGATGAATTTGCAGAGCGTATTGTTCAATTAGGTGGCACTGTATTAGGCACTGCACAAGTTGTCAGCAAGAAAACCCCATTGAAAGCTTATCCTCTGGATATTCACGATGTACAAGACCACTTAAAAGCACTGGCTGATCGTTACGCTATCGTTGCAAATGATATCCGTAAAGCCATTGATGAAGTTGAAGACGAAGATACTGCTGATATGTTTACTGCAGCATCGCGTGATCTTGATAAATTCTTATGGTTCATTGAAGCCAATATTGAGAATTAATTCGTAATAACAGATTTCAATTATAACTTAGAAAAGGCTACCTCTCTTTAATTAGGTAGCCTTTTTAGTTATTTCTCTTTAGGCATATCAGGTTGATAAATAGGAAAAACGGGTAGTGCCGTCAATAAGCGCGAGCCGTAGTTTTTGGTTAATAAACGTCTATCATAAATAACTATTTCACCTCGGCATTGATGACTACGAATAAGACGTCCAACTTGCTGAATTAAATTAAACGATGCACTTGGCAAGCTCTGCACTTCAAAAGGATAGCGTTTCAGTGATTTTAACCACTCACCTTCTGTCACAATCACTGGATCCGTCACAGGTGGAAAAGCAATTTTATGAATATGCACTTGTGTTAAATAATCGCCTTTTAAGTCAAGCCCTTCAGCAAATGATTGCAAACCTATCAATACACTATTATCTCCTGCATCAATACGCTTACAATGTGTTTCTACCAATCGATAACGAGGCTGATCCCCTTGCACCAATAAACATAAACGTAAATCTTTCACTTCTTCTAAAAAGCCATCCATCGCCCGTTGGCTACTAAATAAAATCAATTGCCCTCGATGGTTATTCTCTTCCATACTTTGCCGAAAATAACGCGCCATCTCTTTTAAATGTTCGCGCTCATGGCTCATAGTTGGTTCATAACACATTTTAGGAATAACTAATCTACCCTGCTCTTTATGTTCAAAAGGTGAAGATAACGTAATAAAACGATCATCAAAATGCTCACTTAATCCCGTTAATTCTTGAATACGAGAATAACTATTTAGTGAACGCAATGTCGCAGATGTAATAACAACATGAGGAATATTTTTCCATAATAGTTGCGTCAATTGTTCGCTGACTCGAATACCCGCACAATGAAAATAGAGATGAGACTGTTTTTTATCGTAGCGACGTGTGAGCCATTTTGATACAGGGGCTTTTGACGTCTGTTCTAATGTTGCTAAACGCCACAATTTGGCCATATTCTCTAAATAACCGACCATTCTGCTGGTGGTTAAAATGGCACGATGTAAACGCACAACATCTTCTTTTGCGGTACGCTCTGTCAAATCATTCAAAATAGCTTCGCCTAACATTTTTAAGCCATCCGTTAGCTTAAATAAGGTTTGGCAACTTAATAGAAGTTGTTCAGGTAATTCACCTAATGGAAACAGATATTCATCTTGTTCACTACGTTCTGGTAATAACGCACGCGTAAATGTATCAACTTCTTGATAAGCTTCACGTAACTTAGCAATATGAGCATCAAAACGAATAGGATCAGCCAACTTAGGTGGTCTTACAGGAATAAATTGCGCTAAATACTGACTAACGTGGCGAGTAATATTATCCAACTGATTATTAAGAGCAACTAAGGTAATTTCCCCTTCAACTTCAAGTGCATCTCGCGCAACATCAGGAATATGATGGCCTTCATCCAATACTAATAGCAGATTTTTAGCATCAGGTAATACCGATTCACTCTCCATTGCCGCCATAACCAAAGCGTGATTGGTAATAACCACATCCACTTCATCAATTTCACGGCGTGCAATAAAAAAAGGACAGCGATGATAATATTGGCAATTACGCCCTAAGCAGTTCATTTTATCGGTGCTAATTTTGCGCCATAAACTGTCTGTTAATGCCCGTTTATGGTGATCACGCAAACCGTCCCAACCGAAACTGGTAAAATCATTTTTTAGCTCTTGGCAAATTTCTCTTTCTGCACTGGTCGCCACATCTACTTTGTCTTCAAGCAAAAACATTAAGTCGATTTGTTCACCTTCTGTTGCACAAATCGCATCTAAATTACGTGGGCATAAATAGCGCCCACGACCAAAAGCCCCCGTAAACGTGAGATCTGGAATGATTTTTTTAAGTAATGGGAGATCTTTGCTAAAGATCTGATCTTGCAGTGCCACATTGGCCGTACTGATAATCAACGGTTTTTTTTCGTCACGGCTGATTGCAATACCCGGAATAAGATAAGAAAGAGTTTTACCTACCCCAGTTGGCGCTTCAATCACTAAGTGTCGTCCCATTTCATCAGAAAAAGTCTTGGCCACTTCAGCTATCATTTCACGCTGTGGTGCACGCGGAATAAACCCTTCAATATGCTCTGGTAGGGCTTTATACCACTGACTTATTTGATTTTTGACTGATTGAGAAAGAGACATAACTACTCTGTAACTGATCTTAAGAAGGGCGCTATTGTCTCATAACACTGTATAAAAATCAGTAGTTACCTTCATTTGCTCTCTTTTTTCATCAAAGAATGGATAACGCCTCGAAATTATTGAGCTTTGTTATAGATTATTAATTCAACTCTTCATAGTATGAGTATTGATTACGTAATGTCTAAAAATAGCCTTATAAAAAATAATATTTTTTTGTTTGATTAAATACAATAACACCAGTTAAGAGATACCATAATGACCTCTGCAAAGCGCCCTATTTTTAACTTAGAACTTGATTTACTCCGAACCTTTGTTGCTGTTGTCGATGGAAATACCTTTGCCGCAGCCGCAGAATCTGTTTGCCGTACTCAATCTGCTGTAAGTCAGCAAATGCAACGACTCGAATCCCTTATCGGTAAAGAGTTATTTGCTCGCCAAGGCCGAAACAAAACACTGACAGAAGCTGGTACACAACTTCTTAATTATGCTCGTCGTATTTTGCGCCTAAATGATGAAGCTTGTCTTTCATTGATGCATGAAGAAATTGATGGGATCTTAAAAATTGGCTCCCCTGATGATACGGCAAACACAATTTTACCTGATCTACTTGCACGTTTCTCAGGGGCGTATCCCCGTCTTATTATGGAAATCATTGTTAAACGTAGTCCGTTTTTAATGTCGATGTTAGAAAACAACGAACTTGATTTAGCCATTTCTACCGAAGAACATGTGGGTTATCCCAAAATTGTGCTACGTGTTTCCCCTTCCTTATGGTATTGCGGAAAACATTTCAGGTTTGATCTTGATGAACCCTTGCCATTAGTCGTATTAGATGAACCCAGCACATACCGCGATATGATGATAAATCACCTTGATCAACAAGGTATTCGTTGGCGAATCGCTTATATTGCTACAACACTTTCAGGTGCAAGAGCTGCTGTACGTGCGGGCTTAGGTATTATGGCGCGTTCGATTGAGCTTTCAGGCGATGATTTGCGTATTTTAGGCGAAAAAGAAGGCTTACCCCCTTTACCTGCGATTAGTTATAACTTGTATCTCAATGCTAATAGCCCAGGGAAAGCCGCACAAATACTGTTTGATTCATTAAAAAATGAACAAAATGAAGTGATTAATCATGCTGATATTACACTTCAACAAGAATAGAGATTTTCAAACCCTTAAATAGTGTTGATAACCAAAGCAATAAAATATTAAAACCATAAAACAGGACACCGATTATGACCCAATTCCATGGCATTTTTCCTTACCTTGTTTCCCCTGTTGATCAAACTAAAGGTACCATTCTTGAATCTTCATTACGTCAATTGGTCGAACATTTGATCTCATGTGGCGTTCATGGTTTAAGCCCGTTAGGTAGCACAGGTGAATACGCTTATCTTTCTCAAGCGCAACGTAATGAAATTGTGCGTATTACGGTTGATCAAACCGCGGGGCGTGTTCCTGTTATTGCGGGTGTTGCAGGGTTTTCAACCGCGGATGCTTGTCATCAAGCTGAACAATACGCCCAACTAGGTGTAGATGGCATGGTACTGATTTCACAAAAAATGTACCCATTAAGTGAAACCGCACAAGCTGGTTATTTCCGAACTATAGCAGAAGCATTTCCTGAAAAATCCATGACAATTTATACCAATCCAGGGCTTTTGGGTGATGTTCTTCCTATCTCTTTATTTAATGAACTTAGCTATATCCCGAATATCGAATATATTAAAGATGCATCAAGCAATACAGGTCGCTTACTCACCATGATCAATACTTTTGGTGAGCGTGTTAAAATCTTCAGTGCCTCTGCACATATTCCACTACTTGTATTAAAACTTGGTGGCGTAGGCTGGATGGCTGGTCCTGCTTGTGTATTACCAAAACAATGCGTAGAACTTTATGAATTAGCCACCAAAGGTGATTTTGATACGGCATTAGCAAAACAAAAAGAGATGTGGCAAATCAACGAGGCTTTTACTAAATATTCGTTGGCATCATGTATTAAAGCCTCTCTAAATATTCAAGGTTTTGATGTGGGCTCACCTATTTTGCCTCAAGAGCCTCTAAACGATGTCGCAATGGCTGATCTGCGCCAAATTATTGCTCGCCTTGATTAATAAACGATTCTTATTTAGAAATAACAAAGACTGGATTTTTCTCTATTCTGGCCTTTGTTATCTGTTTAATTCAAGTTTCTCATTCTAAATGCAGGCCAATACTGTACTGCATTGAATAAGAATGAAATAATAGCCACCATTGTTACAAAACCGTGTTCGTTCTATCACCATAACGAGGAGAAAATGTATGCCCATTTCCGTCAGTGAAATAATGGAAATATTGCCTCATCGTTATCCATTCTTATTAATTGATGGCGTTATTTCTGAACCGGCTGAACTTGCTAGTGGCAAATTAATCGCAATTAAAAATATTACCACCAATGATACCGTTGTGTTTGGCGAATTTTATCCCCCTTTATTACTCCTTGAAAGCATGGCCCAAGCAGCTGGAGTTCTTGCACATTATTATCTTTCCCCTATGGAAGAAGGCCAGCAATGTTATTTTGCCAGTATAAAAAACGCACGATTTTATGATGCAGTAAAAGCAGGCGATCAGCTACATCTGGATATTCAATTTCGCCGGCAGCGCCGTACTATTGTTAGCTTTTCTGGTGTTGTTCGCATTGGTGAAAAGATTGTTTGTACATCTGAATTTATGTGTGCAAGGCAATAAAAAAGGATTGGTAGCTCAACCAATCCTTCATATCATCATCTTATTGACGTTATTTTTAACTTAATGGGGCAGTTCTTCAATACGCAATAATTGCGTTATTTCAGAAAGAGTAACATTTTCAAAATCCAATACTTTTTCAACGAGTTGATCCGATTGTCTATCCTCCATTACTAATGAAGCATTATCGTAAAACTTGCTGATCACATCCTGATCAGTCATTGGATTTTGTGGATCACCGTATTGAATATCTAATCTCTCAGTGATCTTCTCACCATTTTTTAATGTCACAAAAATTAATCCAGGAAAATACGTTGGGAATGGAATTTCGCCTTTTTCGGGATAACGATAACTCACTTTTTTCGCTAACCTTTGAATATCTTCACGCTGTAAATTTTCTGGAGATAACGACGATAATGTTAGCGCATTATCTAAAAATCCTGCGGCAAATAACCACGGCAAACTAAATTTTGCCCCATAAGCTGTTTTAGGTGCCCATTTTGTTTCAAGTGGCTCGCAAATTAAAGCAGCAGCGACAGGATCAACCACGCACTCTACGCTTTCAATATCATCAGCCGTGATCCCTTTTTTCAGCAAATTACGGCTACAGTCAATAGTAGCATGAGCAAAATGACACACAGGATAAGGCTTAATAGAAACATTTAAAAATTCCCATTTTTCACCTAATCCCAATGCTACTTGTTCGGGTTGTGCTTGCTCTCGAATACCATGGGTTTGATAAAGGCTATAGCGACCTTCAAATATAGTTTCAGGGCCAGTCATTCCACCTTTTGCCAATGATGCAGCAATAATACCTGATTGCGCAGCCCATCCCGCATGAAAGCATTTAGAAGAAGAGCTGTTAGTAAGATATTCAGCCACACCACCAGCTTGACTTCCTGTGAGTCCTAATGCATTCACCGTCTGCTCTGGTGTTAATTTTAATAACGAGGCAGCACAAGCTGTTGCGCCAAAAATACCTGCAATTGCAGTTGCATGAAAGCCTCGCTGATGAAATCCGCTATGGCTTGCTAATCCCACTCGTGCGGCCACTTCCCAACCAATCACCCACGCCGTTAAAATATCTTGTGATGATGCATCAATGGATCCACCTAATGCAAAAGCAATCGGCGTTAACACCGCACTACCGTGTGTAATCGAATCGGTATGTGTATCATCAAAATCTAATGCATGTGATGCAATACCATTTGTCAATGCAGCAACGGTTGTACTTGTTGTGAGTGAACTGCCCCAAATTGGAATAGTACCTTGGCTATCGGGTAAAAAAGCGATGCCCTGACGACTTTGGATCGCACTTTGTTGCGCACTACCCGCAAGTGCAACGCCTAATGTATCTAATAAATGAATTTTAGCGCGCTCTACAACTTGAGCAGGTAAATCAGAAAATGTTGTTGTGGTAATAAATTGGGCTAATTGCTGACTCAATGTCATAAACACCTCGAAATAGATAAGAAAAAGCCAGCATTTCACCGGCTTTTAGATAGTAGAAGGTTGAATTCAATCAGGTCACTTAGTCATTTAACCAGCCAGAGGCTTTAGTTTGTGCAATAACTCGATCAACTTGGGCCGGCGCATTTCCTACATAAGTTGTTGGATCTAAAAGTGCATCAAGTTCTTCTTGAGTAATGTGATCACGAATACGGGTATCACGATTAATCGCTTCAACGAAGGTTATGCCTTCTTCTTGCCCAGACATTGATGCTTCATACACAATTTCATGTGCAGTTTGTTTACCCGCTTTATCAGATAACGCAAACATCACACGCTCTGCCAACATAAAACCACCCAAAATATCCATATTTTCACGCATTTTTTCCACATGCACATTTAATCCACCTAATACTGTTTTCATATTATCGAAAATAACAGACAGCATCAGGCACATTTCTGGCATGATCTTCCATTCCATTTTCCAGATTGCACCATCACGCTCATGTTGGTGTTTCATCATATCCGTTAAAACAGAAAGATTCGCTTTTAGGGTATTACTCACACAGGCCGCATTTTCCACAATGGCAGGATTACGCTTATGTGGCATAGTCGAAGAGCCCACTTGTCCTTTACTAAAAGGCTCAGATAATTCATCAATTTCGTTATGTGCTAATAGCAGAATTTCATTGGCAATTTTACCTAGAGTTCCACTAATTAAACCGATTAACATGCCATATTCACTGAATCTATCACGTGAAGGTTGCCATGAAATTTCAGGTACACCTAAACCTAAGCGTTTTAATACACGGGCTTCTAATTCATCAGCTTTATCGCTTAAAGAAGCCTTTGTACCCACCGCACCGACAACACTGCCAACAAATAAGCGAGGTTCAATCTCTTTAAGACGTTGATAATGACGCGCTAATTCAGTTAACCAAATTGCGGTTTTATGTCCAAACGTAATTGGCAAAGCTTGTAATGCTAATGTACGTCCAACCATTGGCGTGTTGCGATGTTGTTCACTTAATGAAAGCAATGCACGACCTAATACTTTGATATCACGTAAAAAAGTATGATGAGCGTCTTTTAGTTGTAGTACAAGACCAGTATCAATAACATCTTGTGTTGTTGGACCAAAATGAACATATTCCCCATAATGCTCTGGACAAGCATGTTCTAAACCACGAATTGTTGGCACTAATGGATGGCGAGTAAGGCGCACTTGTTCTAATACATAATCCATATCGAGCTTTTCAAGTTTCGCTGTGTCTGCAATAACTTTTGCTGCCTCTTTCGGGATCAAATCTAATTCGGCTTGTTCAATCGCTAATGCAGCTTCATAATCAAGCCAGTTTTGCATTCTCGTTTTATCAGAAAAAATAGTTCTCATCTCTTCTGTTGACCATAAATTCTTTAATAAAACTGAATCAAAAACGCTGGTTCCCATAATTATTTCCCCTGTTAAAAAAAATAATAAAAAAATCGTTTTTTTAATCAAACGACTTGTTAGATTGTTATTTTATTTATGCAATATAATCTCAAAAAAAACACTTTGATAATTTTAATCTAAATTCAAATATTTCTAATCAATTAAAAAGTAACATTAATTCAATATGTTATAAATAACTCTTTATTTATTAGTTATAACTTTTGAATCTTAAATAACATTTAAGATTTAATTAGAATAATTAATGCTAAAAAGTTAGAGGAAGATCATCATTTTTAGAAAATAGCTATTTTAAAAATAAATAAGTTTGTTATAAATAATAGAAACAAAATAAGCGCAAACAGTAATTAATCATTTTATTTAATTACCGGGGAACTCTATTTCTATATTTGGAGATATTAATAATGAAACAAAATAAACAAACAAAATTGATCCACCGTGGACGCCAAGAAATTAAAACTTCTGGACCGATTAATCCACCGGTTATGAGAGCCAGCACTATTGTTTTTGACTCAATTAAAAGTTGGCGTGAAGTGCGTGATCGTCGTGCGACAGAACGTGTATTAAGTTATGGCGCTCGAGGTACCGAAACCGCTTTTGCATTAGAAGCGTTAGTGACCGAGTTAGAAGGTGGACATCGTGCGCAGTTGTTCCCTACTGGATTGGCAGCTATCGCTGTAACTATCATGGGATATGCGCGTAGTGGTGGACATGTTTTATTTGCAGATTCTGTTTATGAACCTGTACGTAAAATCGCATCTGCTTTCCTTGAACCCAATAACATTGCTTATAGTTTCTTTAAAACAGATGGCTCAGATTTTGAGCAAAAAATTCAGCAAAATACACAGCTTATTTTTGTCGAATCTCCAGGTTCACTTCTTTATGAAATGCTCGACTTGCCTGAAATTTGTCGTATTGCTCATGAAAGAAATATTCCTGTTGGTGTTGATAATACTTGGGGCTCTGCATGGCTTTATAACCCGCTAGAACTCGGTGCTGATGTCTCTGTTATCGCGGCAACTAAATATTTATGCGGTCACTCTGATGTGATGATGGGCATTATGGTTGCGAATGAAAAGGCATGGGAAAAAATTGGTGCTTTACCTGAAGCATTAGGCCAGGCCAGCAGCCCTGATGATGCCGCACTAGTACTTCGCGGAATGAGAACACTGGGTCAACGTATTGCCGCTCATGGCAAATCAGCTCTGGCTATCGCACAGTGGTTAGAGACACGTCCTGAAGTTGAAAAAGTGTGGTTCCCTGAATTACCTAATCACCCTCGCCATGATTTATGGAAACGTGACTGCAAAGGCAGTAACGGCCTATTAACTATTGAATTTAAACAAGAGTTTACCACAAAACAATCAGAGCAATTTATTGATGCGCTTGAACTATTTGGTATTGGCGCGTCTTGGGGCGGATTTGAAAGCCTTGCATTACCCGCCAATGTTGTTGGCGCAAGAACAGCGTCTAATTGGCGTGAAGGTCATGGCCCTTTTGTGCGTTTACATATCGGCCTTGAAGCAACAGACGATCTCATTGCAGATATTACACAGGCTTTTTCAGCATTAAACCAATAACAAAAAATATTGCATCATTACCGGGGAATTCACTATGACAGGTTTAATCATTGCCGCGCTGGTAACAGCGTTGGTGGTTTATTTACTGGCGCGGGGTTATAAACCTCAGCCAGTATTATTACTCGGGGGCTTGTTACTATTGCTCCTAACCGCTTCTCTCGATCTTAATCCGTTATTACCAGAAAATAAATCTACCCAATTTAAGTATTTTGATGTTTTCCAAATTTTCACGGATATTATGAGTTCTCGCCTTGCGGGTCTTGGTTTAACATTAATGGCTATTGCGGGGTTCTCTCGTTATATGGAACACGTTGGTGCAAGCCGTGCTTTATTTGCTATTTTTGAAAAACCATTAAAAGCCATAAAATCACCTTACTTATTATTAGTGATTTCATTTCTAGTCACCCAAATCTTGGTTATCTTTATTCCTAGCCATGCAGGTTTAGGTATGCTGTTAATGGTCACCATGTATCCGATATTAATTCGTTCTGGGATTAGCCCACTTTCTGCTTTAGCCGTTATTGGATGTTGCCAATTTATCGACCATGGTCCCGGCTCTGGTAACGTGATTATGGCGGCAAAAACAGCAGATATTGAACCTGCCGTCTATTTTGTTCAGCACCAGTTACCTATCACTATCCCTATTATTATTGCTGTTGCGATCACTCACTTCTTTATTCAACGCTGGTGGGATAAACGTGAAGGTTTTGTTTTTGACCCAACAACAATTGATGCCGTAAAAGAAGAAGGCAATAAAATTCCACTGTCTTATGCCTTATTACCTGTGATCCCTTTAATTCTGATTATCGGCTTCAGTCCTTTACTACACCCATATATTAAATTAGAAGTCACCACGGCAATGATTATTAGTACCGTAATTGCGCTTCTTTTTGAATATGTTCGCTTACGCGATGCAAAAGCGGTAATGAATAGTTTTATGTTGTTCTTTGAAGGAATGGGTAAGCAATTTGTCTTAGTGGTATCGTTAATTGTATCTGGTGAGTTCTTTGCCAATGGTTTACTTAAAAGTGGTGCCGTCGATACATTAATTAGCTCTGCTCAAGATGCAGGTTTTGGCATTGCAGCTATGATTATTGTAATGAGTGCCATTCTTGCATTAGCAGCCTTTTTAATGGGTTCAGGTAATGCTGCATTCTTCTCATTTGCAGCCTTAACGCCAAAAATTGCTGCCTTCTTAAAAGTAGATGTCATTACCTTAATTTTACCAATGCAAATAATGACAAGCTTTGGTCGTACTGTTTCACCAATTACCGCCGCCATTGTTGCCATTGCGGGTATTGCGAATGTCTCACCTTTCCAAATAGTTAAACGTACCGCCATTCCTATGGCTGTCGCGGCTATTGTAAACTTAGCAATGACATTCTGGTTTTTATATTCTTAATTAAGTTGCGTTACCCCTTGCCCTTAAACTCATTTACTCCTGAGTTTAAGGGGTTTTTTCTTATCATTGACTGTAACCTTTGATTGAAATAATTAACGTCAACATTAACTCTAAACAGACTATTTATAAAAAACAAATAGTCTGTTTATTTATCTATTTTCCCTTTTTTTGGACTAAAAATAAGATTTTTTAATCACTATCATTTGCCGATTAAACCGACTTAATACTTGTTTCAGCTTCATATCTAGATATACTTTTGCGCAACATTCATCTGCAAATGAACATTATGAAAAAAATAATTATTGTTATTATCGCACTACTTGCCTTCGGTTCTATCGGTGGTGTTTTCCTTGCGGGCTTAAATATCTATACACGCTCCACCACACCAATAGAAACAGAACAAACTCAACCTGAAACTTCACCTGCACAGCAATTTCCAGCTATCCCAGACAGCTCACCTTCTGCTAAATAAATGAGGTCGCACCGTGGAATACGATTACTTTGTTACACCAAAATGGCTATTTGAACACCAACATAATGCTGATCTTGTGATCCTTGATGTTAGCGCACCAATGCCAACTCAACTGATTGACTATCAAGCGCTTTATCTTGAACGTCATATTCCACACGCTCATTTTTTTGATCTTGATGAAGTCGCAGATAAAACGACAACATTGCCACATATGCTGCCATCTGATGCACTATTTTCAAAAACGCTGACGCAATTAGGTATTTCTAATACCACGACGGTTATTCTTTATGATCAAGGCAATTTATTTTCCGCACCTAGAGGCTGGTGGACATTAACAACACTAGGTTGTCGTAATGTGCGTATTCTTGCTGGTGGTCTACAAGCATGGATTAATGCTGGATTTACTATAGAACAAGGTGAAGCCATCAAGACACCAGCACAATCTCCATTTGTGGTTGAACGTCACGCCCAACGTTATGCCAATAAACAACAACTTCTTGATAATCTAGCGACAAAGCAAAAACAGATGGTTGATGCACGTTCAGCAGATCGTTTTTATGGTAGAGCACCAGAACCTCGCCCAGGTTTGCGTAGCGGGCATATCCCCGGCAGTAAAAATGTGCCTTGGAATGAATTAGTTATAGATGGAAAATTAAAAGATAAAACCGAATTAAAGCAAATATTTGAACAAGCCGGTGTTGATTTATCACACCCCATTATTGTTACCTGTGGCTCCGGTATGACTGCGGCAATTTTATTTTTAGCGTTAACCGTATTAGGTTGCCAATCCATTGCACTTTATGATGGCTCTTGGGCGCAATGGGGTGCTGAAAGTGCCCTTCCTTGTGAATGCTAATTTAATCACTCTACGCTTTAAAAAAAGTAAACCCGCATTACGCGGGTTTATTATCAATATCTATTCGGTGTGAAGATGTTAACTTGCAAATATTTTTGCAAGGTAGAGCACAACAATGGCACCAATCACAGCGACAATAAAGCTACCAAAGTTAAAACCATCCACTTTACCTTTGCCAAAGAAGCTACTAATTGCACCACCGACAACCGCACCTACAATACCTAGAATACAAGTCCATATCAGACCAATATCATAAGAGCCCGGCATTAAGAATTTCGCCAAAATACCTGCGATCAAACCAAAGATAATCCAAGAAAGAATTCCCATATTTCCCCCTAAAATAGTCATGATATAAACAACATACCTAAAATTGTCACTTATTGAGTGTAAGTCGAAAAAGTGATTTTTTCCAATTATTAGAAATAAATTACATAATATTTAGGATAAATAGATGGGTTATTTCTTAATGAACAAAAAAATAGCGCTGATTAATTAGCGCTATTTTTTATTGGATAAGATTATTTTTAAACTACAGAGCCTCTATTGCTACGGCGATTTCTGGTGACGTTTTTAATGTTCTGATTTGCCTAAATAACTCATCGGCCTCTGGATACTCTTTACGTAAATAACTAAACCACTGTTTAATACGTGATGCATGATAAATTGTCGTATCACCGCGCTTTTCTAAACGAACATAGCGCTTTAATAATTCAATAACCTCAGACCAAGGCATTCTTGTTTCTATGCCTTTTACAACACGGCTTAAGTTAGGCGTATTCATTGCCCCACGACCAATCATTATCGCATCACAACCCGTTATGGCTAAACAGGCCAATGCATCTTCACGGTTCCAGATTTCACCATTGGCAATTACAGGTATTGAGAGTCTTTGACGAATATCACCAATAGCCTGCCAATTGATTTTTTCAGCATTATAACCATCTTCTTTTGTTCTGCCATGTACCGTGATTTCGGTTGCGCCACCTTGCGCTACGGCATCGGCAATTTCATGGCTATATGCAGAAGAATCCCAACCAAGTCTAACTTTTACTGATACGGGTAATTCTAAAGGTACTGCATTACGCATTGCTTTAGTTGCTTGATAAATAGTTTCAGGTTGTTTTAAAAGTGAAGCACCACCACCACTACCATTAACTGTTTTTGAAGGGCAACCGCAGTTTAAATCAACCCCCCAAGAGCCTAATGATATGGCTCTAAATGCATTTTCAGCCAACCATTGAGGATGTTGTCCTAATAATTGCACCCGTACAAGCGTGCCACTTTTTGTGCGACTCTCTGTCTGCAATTCAGGACATAAGCGATAAAATGCTTTTGTTGGTAGTAATGAATCAACAACACGTACAAACTCTGTAATACAGAGATCGTAATCATTAATCGAGGTGAGTAACTCTCTCACAAGGGGGTCTAAAACCCCCTCCATTGGCGCTAATAAAACTCGCACTTTTTAACCTCAAAACTCTTTTCTAGCTTTTGACCAAGGGCTTTGATTATCACTACCTTCATCACTTTTACGTGAACGACGAGGCCCTAACTTACCAGTACGAGAGCCATCTTTATTTCGGTAGTTTTCTTTGCTTTTATTACGACCGCCTTCTTTACTGCCTTCGCTATCATTCTCTTTACGAGCATTATTGCGATTATCTTTGCCACGAATATCTGCACGACCATGGCTACTGCTACTGCCACCACCACTTCTACGTGGTGCATTGTTTTTTGGCTTTTTATGCAATGGAGCCGCTTTAATCGAAGGATCAGGATCGTAACCTTCTAATGCTAAACGTGGAATTTCACGTTTTAATAAACGCTCGATATCAGCTAATAACCCATGTTCATCAACACAAACCAGTGAAATAGCTTTACCTGTTGCGGCTGCTCGACCTGTTCTACCAATACGGTGAACATAATCTTCTGCAACTTGTGGTAATTCAAAGTTGACAACATAAGGCAATTGGTCAATATCAAGGCCACGAGCTGCAATATCTGTTGCCACCAGTGCTTTTAATTTACCGTCTTTAAAATCAGCTAAAGCACGCGTTCTCGCACCTTGGCTTTTATTACCATGAATAGCCGCTGATTTAATACCATCGGCATTTAAATGTTCAGCAAGCTTATTAGCACCGTGCTTAGTACGTGTAAAAATAAGCACTTGTGACCAATTTTCTAAACCAATTAAATGTGATAACAACTCTGTTTTACGTTTTTTATCCACTAAATGGACATATTGATCAACAGATTCAGCCGCTGAGTTTTTTGGTGCAACAGAAATACTCACTGGGTTGTTTAACAAAGAGTTGGCAAGTCCTGTGATCTCTTTAGAGAATGTCGCGGAGAACAATAAATTTTGACGTTTTTTAGGTAATTTATTAATCACACGGCGAATATCATGAATAAAGCCCATATCTAACATACGATCAGCTTCATCAAGCACTAAGACTTCAACACGAGAAAGATCGACTGCATTTTGATGTTCAAGGTCGAGTAAACGTCCAGGCGTTGCTATCAATACATCGACGCCACCGCGCAATTTCATCATTTGTGGGTTAATACTTACCCCTCCAAAAACCACAAGTGAGCGGATTGGTAAATAGCGACTATACGCTTTTACGTTCTCAGCAATCTGCGCAGCTAGTTCACGGGTTGGCGTTAAAATTAGCGCTTTAACCGGTTGGCGACCTTTAGTTTTTTCTGCGGATTGAGTCAGCTTTTCCAAGATCGGTAATGTAAAAGCCGCCGTTTTCCCCGTCCCTGTTTGCGCACTGGCTAATACGTCTTTACCCGCCAAAATCGGCTCAATCGCCTGCTGTTGAATAGGGGTCGGGGTTTTATACCCTTGTTCATCAATAGCGCGGAGAAGCGCCTCACTTAAGCCAAGCGATGTAAAATCGGTCAAAACAGTAGTCTCCTACAACCAGAACGTATAACACGGTGATTGAAATTAAAAATGACGGGCTTTCATGCTGTCAATCTATAGGTATTATTACTCTATAGGTACTATCATTTAGTGATAAGACAGTGATGAAAGAGAATGAACCTTGCTAGGTTAACCTAATAACCCCTATTTTAACAGTTTTTGCTATATTCAGAATACAAAAATAATTTTCAATTATAGATGGTGTTTTTTTATTACAATACGCCTTTATTTGATTATTTATTACAAAATTTCCCTATTGTTCAATATCATCTAATATAATACTCCTTGTTATCGCTGTTTTTAATATCATTGGTTTTGTTACATTTTACTTAAGTAAGGTATCTTCTATTATGTCAGAAACTCATCAGAAGACGACTCGTGGTGAACTAGCAAAACGACAATTATTGGAAGCGGCATGTGAGATCTTTGGTAAAAATGGCCCTGATGCCGCCACCACACGCCAAATTGCACAAGCTGCTCAACAAAATATTGCCGCTATCGCTTATTATTTTGGTTCTAAAGAAGGGTTGTATCTCGCCGTTGCACAGCATATTGCTGATCTTATCCGCCTTGATTTTGAACCTACTGTTGCCATTCTTGACGAATTTCTTGAGCGACCCAATCCCACAGAGCATCTACCATTGCTACAAACGCTGATCACAGATAGCTTTTTACAATATGCTCAACTGGTACTTGATAAAGCCAATATTCATCTCAGTCGTATTATGGCAAGAGAACAGCTTGTTCCTACCGAAGCATATTCCCTTATCCACCAGCAAGCGTTATCACCACTTTTAACACGAGTAAATAAATTATTAGCTATCTATATTGGTTTAGATCCCACACTTCCGACGACAATGCTACACACTCACGCTATTTTAGGAGAAGTGCTATCATTTCGCTTAGTGAGGGAAACTATTCTAAGACAAACGGGATGGGATAGAATTGGCAAGAATGAGTATCAAATCATTTCCAATACTTTAAAAACGCATATTACGTTATTACTCAATGGATTAAGAGAGATTTACACTCACCCACATCATGCATAAATAGAGTTATTATGAAAACTAAAAAAATCAGTTTCTTTATCATCTTAATGATTATTATCGGTGTTATTGCAGGTATCTATTATTACGAAGAAAACAAAGAGTCTGAATTAGTACTCTATGGTAATGTCGATATACGTACTGTTAATCTGAGTTTTCGTGTTGCAGGGAAATTAGATTCATTACTCGTTGATGAAGGTGCCCCCGTCAAACAAGGGCAATTGTTAGGAAAGCTTGATGATGCCCCCTATCGTAATGCACTCAATAAAGCTTATGGTGAGCGTGATAGTGCTATTGCTGCATTAGCGTTAATGGAAGCGGGCTATCGCAGTGAAGAAATTGCACAAGCCCAATCTGACGTGTCATTAAAACAAGCGGCTTGGCAATATGCCGACAATTTTTATAAACGTCAGCAAGATTTGGCTAATCGTAACGTTATTTCAGTCAATGACTTAGACAGTGCAAGAAATAATCGTAATCAAGCAGCCGCGGCCTTAAAAGCAGCCCAAGATAAATTAAATCAATATCGAAATGGTTATCGAAAAGAAGATATTGATGCAGCTAAAGGGCAAGTTATGCAGGCAAAAGCCGCCGTTGCTCAAGCGGAGTTAAACCTTCAAGACACACAGTTAATCTCACCTTCACAAGGTACAGTATTAACAAGGGCCGTTGAACCTGGCACTATTTTATCTGCTGGTAATCCTGTATTTACGGTGTCTTTAACTAACCCTGTTTGGGTTAGAGCGTATATTAGTGAAACCCACTTAAGTGAAGCAATTCCTAATCGAGAAGTCTATCTCTACACTGATGGACGTAAAGATAAGCCTTATCATGGCACTATCGGTTTTGTTTCACCGACAGCAGAATTTACACCAAAGAGTGTCGAAACACCGGAATTAAGAACTGACTTAGTTTATCGACTCCGAGTTGTTGTGACGGATGCGGATAACGCATTACGCCAAGGGATGCCCGTGACTTTAAAATTTGCACCCACTCATTAAGTGGGAGGCGAAATGGAACACACTGATTACACTATCGAACTACAAGGTGTTGAAAAACGCTTTACCGGACTAGAAAGCCCGGCGGTTTCTGCATTAACAGCCACCATTACTGGTGGCTCTGTCACGGGTTTAGTCGGCCCAGATGGTGCGGGTAAAACAACATTAATTCGTATGCTTGCGGGGCTATTAAAACCAGATGCAGGTGATATTCGTATTTTAGGAATGGATCCGCAAAAACAAAGCGTGGATGTCCGAGCTATTCTTGGCTATATGCCTCAAAAATTTGGCCTCTATGAAGATTTAACGGTGTTAGAAAACCTTAATCTTTATGCTGATTTAAAAAATGTCATTGGTGAAGAGCGCAAAAAAGTTTACCAACAGTTGCTCTCTTTTACCGATCTTACACGCTTCACCTCTCGCCTTGCGGGTAATCTTTCAGGAGGGATGAAACAAAAACTGGGGTTGGCTTGTACTTTATTAGGTAACCCTAAAGTCTTACTACTTGATGAGCCAGGGGTCGGCGTTGATCCCATTGCACGTCGTGAGCTTTGGCAAATGGTACATGCCTTAGCCAGTGATGGTATGTTGATACTGTGGAGTACCTCTTATCTTGATGAAGCAGAGCAATGTAAAAACATTCTCTTACTTAACAAGGGGGAGTTACTTTATAGTGGTATTCCGCAAGATTTAACAGCGAAAATGGCAGGTCGTTCTTTTCTACTTGATGTTGAAGGCCATCAGCGAAGAAAAGTATTACAACAAGCCATTATTCAACCTCAAGTGACAGATGGTGTTATTCAAGGACAATCTGTCCGTTTGATATTGAAAAAGCAAAGCAATCAATCCGAATTACTCAATGCCTTGGGTAAACCTGATGCTAAACTTATTCCAGCCACACCACGCTTTGAAGATGCTTTTATTGATTTATTAGGAGGAGGCCCTTCTCATAAATCTGAATTAGCTGAAATTATGCCTCAAATTCCTCCTGCACCCAATGAAACCGTTATTGAAGCACAGCAACTAACCAAAATGTTTGGTCAATTTGCGGCAACCGATCACGTTGATTTTCAAGTTAAACGAGGTGAAATATTTGGTTTATTGGGACCTAACGGTGCAGGCAAATCGACGACATTTAAGATGATGTGTGGCTTATTAGTTCCCACCAGTGGTAAAGCGCTGGTATTAGGTATGGACTTAAAAGAGAGCTCTGGTAAAGCACGTCAACATTTAGGTTATATGGCACAAAAATTCTCACTTTATGGCAATCTTAAAGTGGGACAAAACTTAAAATTCTTCTCTGGTGTTTATGGTCTGCATGGCAAACAACAGCGATATAAAATCAACGATATGATAACAGCCTTTGGTTTACAGTCGATGGTAAACCAAATCACTGAAACCTTGCCTTTAGGTTATAAACAACGCCTTGCCCTCGCGTGTTCATTAATGCACGAACCCGATATTCTCTTTTTAGATGAACCCACATCAGGCGTTGATCCTTTAACACGACGAGAGTTTTGGTTACATATTAATGGCATGGTTGATAAGGGAGTAACTGTAATGGTGACCACTCACTTTATGGACGAAGCAGAATATTGTGATCGTATTGGTTTGGTTTATCGCGGAAAAATCATTGCTGCCGGAGAGCCTGATTCACTCAAAAAAATGGTTGCCAGCGACGATAACCCAACGCCTTCAATGGAAGATGCTTTTATAGGTTTAGTGTTGGATTACGATAAAAAACTTGAACGTGAAAATAATAAAGGGAGCGAAAAACATGCGTAATTCAGCTCAATCCTCTCATGATCGTTTTTCTTGGCGACGTTTGTTCGCGCTATGCTTAAAAGAAACAAAACAGATCACCCGTGATCCCAGTAGCGCCCTCATCGCTTTTGTGATCCCCCTAACCTTATTGTTTATTTTTGGCTACGGCATTAACTTGGACTCAAGTAAATTAAATATTGGTATTTTGACTAATCAACAAAGCCAACCTGCACAAGAACTCGTTTACACCTTTACAAATTCACCTTATATCAACGCAACCATTAGCGATAATCGTCAATTATTGATTGATAAAATGCAAGCGGGGCAAATTCGGGGCATTGTGGTTATTCCTGTGAATTTTGCTGAATTGCTGACCCGCCAAGATACCCTAGCGCCAATTCAGGTGATAACCGATGGCAGTGAGCCTAACACGGCAAACTTTGTACAAGCTTATACCAAAGGGGTTTGGCAAATCTGGTTACAACAACAAGCCATCAGCAAGGGTATTGATACTACACCATTAATTGAAATAGAACCTCGCTATTGGTTTAACCCCGCGGCAATTAGTCAGCACTATATTATTCCGGGTGCCGTTACTATTATTATTACCGTCGTGGGTGCAATTCTTACTTCGTTAGTGATAGCTCGTGAATGGGAACGTGGCACGATGGAAGCTCTACTTTCAACTCAAATCACACGTACCGAACTCTTACTTTCAAAACTTATTCCTTACCAAGTTTTAGGCAGTTTTGTCATGGTACTTTGCATGGTGGTAACAGTCTTTATACTCGGTGTACCTTATCGAGGATCACTGTGGATTTTAGGGGGGATCACTTCGCTCTTTTTAGCCACCGCATTAGGAATGGGACTACTTATTTCAACATTGACGCGCAATCAATTTAATGCCGCCATGATTGCCCTAAATGCTGCCTTTTTACCCGCGATTATGTTGTCAGGTTTTGTGTTTGAAATTGATAGCATGCCATTTTTTATTCAAGTGGTAACTTATTTCATTCCTGCACGTTATTTTGTCAGTAGCTTACAAACGCTATTTTTAGCGGGCGATATTCCATTGATATTAATATTAGATATGTGGTTGCTAATCGTTTCTGCCCTATTTTTTATTGGATTAACGGCATTAGCAACACGACGTCGATTAGATTAAAGGGAGAGTATTTATGTTTTATCGTCTTCTCACCCTAATAATGAAAGAACTACAGTCATTATTACAAGAGCCTCAGACTCGTATTATTTTGATAATGCCTGTTATCTTTCAGATGATCTTATTTCCTTTTGCCGCAACATTAGATGTTACCAATGCCTCTATCGCAATTTTTGATGAAGATAATGGTAAACAATCCATTGAGTTAACCCAACGTATTGCCAAAGCTAGTGCCTTTTCTCAAACATTATTACTGAAAAATGAACATGAAATAAAAGAGACTATTGATAATCGTAAAGCACTTTTATTAGTTCGATTTCCACAAAACTTTAGTGCTAATTTAGAAAACCAAATCCCTGTTAAATTGCAATTAATCTTAGATGGACGAAATTCTAACAGTGCGCAAATTGCGGCCAATTATGTACAACAAATCGTACAAAATTATCAAACTGAATTAGCAGGACATAAACCTTCTTTACTGAATAAAACAGAACTTGTTGTTCGTAATTGGTATAACCCTAATTTAAATTATAAATGGTTTATTGTACCCTCATTAGTAGCGTTGATTATCACCATTGGGGTGATGATAGTCACTTCGCTTTCTGTTGCTAGAGAGCGAGAACAAGGTACCTTAGATCAATTATTAGTTTCCCCTCTATCAACATGGCAAATTTTTGTGGGTAAGGCAGTTCCGGCCATGGTTGTTGCCGCCATTCAAGGTTCTATTGTATTGATTATTGGGATATTTGGTTATCAAATACCCTTTTCAGGCTCACTATTACTGTTTTATTTTACCATGCTAATTTATGGTTTATCGCTGGTGGGTTTTGGCTTATTAATATCGGCATTAAGTTCAACACAACAACAGGCTTTTATTGGTGTCTTCGTGTTTATGATGCCTGCCGTTTTATTATCAGGTTATATTTCGCCCGTAGAAAACATGCCTGTTTGGCTACAACATGCGACTTGGATAAACCCAATTCGTCATTTTACCGATATTACAAAACAGATTTACCTTAAAAATGCTGATATCACAGTGATATGGCACAGTTTATGGCCTTTATTAGTGATTACAGCAGGGACAGGCTCCTTTGCGTATTATCTTTTCCAGCGAAAGATTGCTTAAAACAAGAGTCATTAATTAGAGGAACTTTTATGCCCCCTTTTATTTCTGGTATCAACACTCTCTTTGTTGCGGGTTTTGGCCCTATTACCCACGATAATGAACAAAGCCAAGAATTTTATAAAGAAGTGCTTAATCTGCCGTTAAAATCAATGGAAGGTAATGGTGATTATTTATCAACATCAGAAAGCGAATTAGACGGTGTTAAACATTTTGCACTGTGGCCTTTAGAGCAGGTGGCAATGTCTTGCTTTGGTGATAATAAATGGGCTGACTCCCTACCAATACCACAATACTGGGTTGAATTTGAGGTGGAGGATATTGATAGTGCAACTCAAACTCTAAAACAAAAAGGCTACCAATTGCTGGTTGATAATCGAATTGAACCCTGGGGACAAACAGTCACTCGCTTATTAAGTCCTGAAGGTGCTTTAGTCGGTTTAACTATTACACCTTGGTTGCGAGATAACTAAACTTCATTTTATCTCAATTGTATATAACAAAAAAATCTCTTAATAAAAGCACAAAAAAATCCCACAACTTATAAAGTTATGGGATTTATTTTTTATGCTGTTTTTAAACTACGTTTATCCGCAAATATCATTAAAATTAACGACGGTCGCCTAAAATACGCAGTAACATTAAGAACAGGTTGATGAAATCTAAATAAAGCGTTAATGCACCCATAATTGAGTAACGACGCATATTTTCTTTATCTTCTTGGTTAATCTCATTACCCATATCTTTTAATTTTTGTGTGTCGTAAGCAGTTAAACCTGCGAAAATTAACACACCCGCGTAAGAGATAACCATGCTCATCATTGAGCTTTGCATAAAGATATTAACGATAGAAGCAATAATGATACCGATAAGTCCCATAAACAGGAAGCTACCCATACCTGTTAAGCTACGCTTAGTCGTATAACCGTAAATGCTTAATGCGCCGAACATTGCTGCACAAATAAAGAATGTACTCGCAATTGAAGATGCGGTGTAAAGCAGTAATACGCTAGAGATAGTCACACCCGTTAGCACGGAATAGAGCATAAATAATGAGGTTGCCATGGCACCACTCATTTTATGAACCATACCTGATAACACGAAAACTAACCCTAATTGAGCAATGATCAGACCAAAGAAGACGATCTTGCTTGAGAAAATCATTGATAACAATGCTTCGCTTGATGCAACATAAAATGCAACAAACGCAGTTAATAATAGACCTACAGTCATCCAACCATAAACCTGAGCCATAAAGGTTTGTAGGCCAGAACCTGTACGCTGTACGATTGAATCATTAGAACGTGAAAATCGATCCATGATGATTACCCTTTAATCATAGTGATAACGTTAGGTTTAACGATAACGTTTATTTCAGTAAAGAGTCCATTATGGACTCATTAGAGTTTAATTTTATCACACTGATTTTACATTTCCATGAAATAAACCGTATGAAATGTCATCAGAAAATAAATTTAGGTAAAGTAATGTAGCGTTTAATTAAGCGTAATGATTTATTCCCAACGCTCAGCTGAATCATAATCACTTTGGCGTGCATCGACCCATCTATTTTTATTTTCAGGAAGCCCTTCTTTTTTCCAAAATGGCGCGCGGGTTTTTAAGAAATCCATAATAAACTCAGCAGATTCGAACGCGCTATTACGATGAGAACTAGTGACACCCACAAACACTATCTCTTCACCGATATTCAATGTACCTACTCGATGAATAACGCTTACACGTTGCAAAGGCCAACGTCCTCGCGCTTCACTGACAATGTCATTAAGCGCTTTTTCAGTCATACCTGGGTAATGTTCAAGCGTGAGCGTACTCACTTCATCACCTAAATTGTGATTACGTACTTTTCCCGTAAAGGTCACAACGGCACCATCACTGTCGCACTCTGATAGCCATTGATATTCATCACCAACGTTAAAATTTTCGGTTTGTACTGAAATACGGGTTGATGCGCTCATCTTATCCTCCTGTAACAGGTGGGAAAAAAGCGATTTCATCACCATCGTTAATAACGTGAGAACCTTGAACAAAAGATTGGTTTACCGCAGAGAGCAACTTGCCATCTTCTAATGCGAGAGACCAGCGTTCACCTTTAGTAATTAATGCATTACGTAAATCGTCTACTGTGTGGTATTCACAATCTAATTCGAGAGAATCAACACCGACTAATTCACGGACTTGAGCAAAGAAAAGAACTTTAATCATGCTTCCACCTTAAAGTGACCTGATTTACCACCTGTTTTTTCTAATAAACGTACAGGCCCTATCACCATATCTTTTTGAACGGCTTTACACATATCATAAATCGTTAACGCAGCTACCGATGCCGCAGTTAATGCTTCCATCTCAACCCCTGTTTTACCGGTTAAACGGCAAACAGATTCAATGCGTACGCGATTAGATCCCGTGAGTGCTTCTAAACGCACTTCGACTTTAGTTAATAACAGCGGATGACATAATGGGATTAATTCCCATGTTCTTTTTGCTGCTTGAATACCTGCAATTCTTGCAGTCGCAAATACATCACCTTTATGGTGTTTACCTTCGGTGATCATGCTTAATGTTTCTGCTGACATTTCAACAAAGGCTTCAGCACGCGCTTCTCGCACTGTTTCAGCTTTAGCACTAACATCCACCATGTGAGCTTCACCGGCAGCATTAATATGAGTTAGTTGAGACATGCACAACTCCTGAAATTAACGAAATAACAGAGCGAAAAACTACCCACCAATAACAGATAAGTTCGGTGTAATACCGCTATCACCTTGATGAAGAAAATGAGTTTCTCGTTTATGAAGAAGACCACCCTGAATACGTTGTTGTAATGCCTCTTGTTGACTATCGTCAGCAAGTAGGTCACGTAATGGAATACCATTTTCACCAAATAGACAAAGATGGAGATTACCAATAGCTGAAACGCGTAACCGGTTACAGGTTAGGCAGAAGTCTTTCTCATAAGGCATGATCAGACCAATTTCACCTTGATAATCAGGATGGGTAAATACTTGAGCAGGCCCGTCACTACGGGCGCGAGGAATTTGTAACCAACCTTCATTGAGTAAGCGCTGGCGAATAACTTCACCAGACAAATGAAAACGGTTGAAAATATCACTACCGTCACCTGTTTCCATTAATTCAATAAAGCGCAGCTGAATAGGCCTGTCTTTGATCCAATTAAGAAAATCAGGAAGGTTTTTGTCATTGACATTGCGCATCAACACAACGTTAACTTTGACTTTTTCGAACCCTGCGGTAAATGCAGCATCAATACCTTCCATTACTTGGCTAAATTTATCTTGTCCAGTAATAGCTTGGAATTGACGGGGATCGAGACTATCAACACTCACATTAATCGCACTTAATCCAGCATCACGCCATTGAGCAACATCACGCGCCATTCGATAACCATTTGTGGTCACTGCGATTTTTTTGATGGACGTATTTTCATTAATCGTTGCGATAATATCTGTAAAATCACGGCGCATTGTCGGCTCTCCACCTGTTAAGCGGATTTTCTCTGTGCCGAGTGCAGCAAAAGATTGGGTGAGTCTGCCGATTTCATCTAATGAAAGAAATGATTTGTGCCCATTAGGCTTATAACCATTAGGCAGGCAATAAGTACAACGGAAATTGCACACGTCTGTAATTGAAAGACGTAAATAGAAGAACTTGCGGGAAAACGCATCAACGAGTTGTTGCATAATAACACCTTTCCAAATCGGGAGATGCAGACATTTCTACCTTGCACCCTGGTGACTTATTTCGTCACGGCCAGAACATCATATCTTGTCAACACATGACTTAGACGTTAAGGCTAGGAGTTTATCTTTACCTGTTTTTCACAGGTTTCTAATACCTATATATTTATTGTGGATTCTACCTGCTAATTATGTAAAAAGCGAATAATGTTTTCGTTATATAATTTAAAATACAACGACTTACAACACTTTAGTCATGCTAATAACATAAACAAAAACACTTTATTGGTTAAATATTAGCCTATCAAAAGTGAAATTAAATTAGGAATGTGATGAAATCACGTCGTGATCATAGGCTTAAAATTTAATTGTGATAAATTAGCGACAAATTTTTAAAGATGAGTAGAACAAATATGCGAAATCGCACGCTAAGTGATTTAGATCGTGTTGTTGCCCTTGGTGGTGGTCATGGCCTTGGACGTGTGCTTTCAGCACTCTCCTACTTAGGTTCTCGCCTTACTGGTATTGTCACAACAACAGACAATGGCGGTTCTACTGGCCGTATTCGCCAAGAAGAAGGTGGTATTGCGTGGGGTGATATGCGCAATTGCATTAATCAGTTAATTACTGAGCCTTCGGTGGCTTCTGCAATGTTTGAATACCGTTTTTCAGGTACAGGTGAACTGGCTGGGCACAATTTAGGAAATTTAATGCTAAAGGCGTTAGATAACTTAAGTGTTCGACCTTTAGAAGCCATTAATCTTATTCGTGGATTATTAAGAGTCAATGCGCATCTTATTCCAATGTCTGAACAAGCTGTTGATCTGATGGCAATAGATGACCAAGGTAATGAGATTTATGGTGAAGTTAATGTTGATATTTTGCCTAAGATCCCACAAAAACTTGATCTTTATCCTAAAGTACCAACAACGAGAGAAGCCATTGAAGCCATCGAGCAAGCTGATCTTATCTTAATTGGCCCTGGTAGCTTTTTTACCAGTTTAATGCCTTTATTATTATTACCAGAGCTTGCGCAAGCATTACGCCGTAGTAGTGCAACAACTATTTATATTGGTAATTTAGGCAAAGAATTAAGTCCTGCAGCCGCTAGTATGACGATGTCAGATAAAATCGCCATGATGGAAAACTATATCGGTTTACAAACAATAGATGCAGTGATTATTAGCCCCGAAACACAATATGAATCGATGAAAGGACGATTAATTGTACAGGCTCAATTGGAAGCCAAAGATATTCCTTATCGTCACGATCGCCATCTATTAGGTAAAGCTATTGAGTTAACACTGCAACAATTAGGGCAACGTAACGCATCAACTCAAACCGTTAAATAAAAATTAATTACCTAACTTCATTAAAAAACCGCATCTGCAATAAACAGTAAGTGCGGTTTTTGTTGATAAAAACGCAATATCGCTATTGGTTTTCAGCGCGTAATTAACTATTAAGGTGTTTTAACGTAATGCGTTGGCTAATGGTTTCTTCAATTTCGGAAAGTGTCATTGGTACGTCATTTTTCATTAAACCGAGGCCAGCCACAGTACGAGAGAAAGATGTTAAATCCAATGGCGGTAAATCCATTATCCAGTTTTCTTCTGTTGCCAACGTGTCTTCTGCACTAAGAATATTTTGTATAACATCCGTAAAAGCTTGATGAGAAGAAACCCAATCTTGATCGCCACTCGCCCAAAACCAACGCGCTGCAATAAAGTTTTTCCACATATCTTCCCAGCCATCATAAATTCGACGTAACATTGAGGCACTCATTAGCGACCATGTTTGTGCTTCTTGCTGGGTAATATAACCTTGCTGACAACCTTCTAAACAGAGCTTGTTAAAACGGCAGAGATCCCAAATAAGATATTTCACATTTTGAATATTCATGCGATTAGTGCTCATCATATCGATTTGCCATAAACGCTCGTTTTTATCATGTTCCGTTAACTCTGAAAGCAAAATATCATTTTTTAACGATTGAATATCTTCTTCTTTGCCTTCTAAAATCTGATCGCGAAGTTGATAAAAGTCATTGGTATGACCCTGAGTAAGTAACCAAAACAGTTGGTACACTAAATCCCAACGATCGTTAATTCCCCAGCCCGCAGATAATCCACCATCATCTTTGCCTTGGTCATACTCGTTATATGCCCATTCATTCATCACAGCGTAAGGCGCCGCTACATATAATCCCCATTCATGAGGTAATAATTGTTCTGTTGTATTTTCTGCTTCAGATAAAATGGGCTCCTGCCCTGCTGTTGATGGTTTTGATAATTCACTATCTTGTACAGCAAATTTGCGTAGCCATTTAAAAAGCAAAATAAGAAGAATAACACCAATAATTACCCCTGCAGAGCTGGGAAACCCTGCATAAACATAACCACTCATTCACTGTCCTTAATATCTTTTTATCTTTGTAAATAATTGACGCTTTGTTTGTGGTGATATTTAAACAGTTGAACGCCATTAAGGGAATATAAAATTAGGGAAAAGTGAAAGATAAAAGGGAAAAAGGGATAATCTGGAGTAAATATACAGATATCCCTTTATTGTGCTGGTTTAAATTCTGTTATTAAGAGTTCGCAATAAATTGAGCACGCAACGCCTGCAATTTATCTCGCGTATTTGCTGCTTTTTCAAACTCAAGATCTTTGGCATGTTGATACATTTCAGCTTCTAAACGCTGGATCTCTTTTTCCAGTTCAGCCGTCGATAATAATGGGTAATTTTCATGAATATCTTTTGTTTTGTGCCCTTTCTTGTTACGACCTTGAGAAGGCTGACCAATTTTAAGGATATCCCCCACTTTTTTATTTAATCCTTTCGGCACAATACCGTGTTCAAGGTTAAATTGTTGCTGTTTCTCTCGACGACGTTCGGTTTCACCAATTGCCTTTGCCATTGAATCGGTAATTCTATCACCATATAAAATTGCTTTACCTTCAAGGTTACGAGCCGCACGACCGATAGTCTGAATTAATGAACGCTCAGAACGCAAGAAACCTTCTTTATCTGCATCCAAAATGGCCACTAAAGAGACCTCAGGCATGTCCAAGCCCTCTCGAAGTAAGTTGATACCGACTAATACATCAAACTCGCCGAGGCGCAAATCACGGATAATTTCGACACGTTCAACAGTGTCAATATCAGAGTGTAAATAGCGAACTCGCTCACCATGCTCTTCTAGATATTCCGTTAAATCTTCTGCCATCCGTTTTGTTAATGTAGTAACCAATACACGTTCATTTTTTGATGCACGAATACGAATTTCAGAGAGTAAATCATCAACTTGTGTAGCAACAGGGCGCACTTCAACAATCGGATCGAGCAACCCTGTAGGCCTTACAACTTGTTCAACAATTTCATCACCTGATTTTTCAAGCTCATATTTACCCGGCGTTGCTGAGACATAAATCGTTTGTGGTGCTAAGGCTTCAAATTCTTCAAAGCGTAACGGTCGATTATCAAGGGCGGAAGGCAAACGAAAACCGTACTCAACCAAGGTTTCTTTACGAGAGCGGTCGCCTTTATACATTCCGCCAATTTGTGGAATGGTAACGTGTGATTCATCAATCACTAATAGACCGTTAGCAGGAAGGTAATCAAATAGGGTTGGGGGTGGTTCACCGGGCCCTCTACCTGATAAATAACGTGAATAGTTTTCGATACCAGAGCAATATCCGAGCTCATTCATCATTTCAAGATCAAATTGGGTACGCTGTGTCACACGTTGTTCTTCAACGAGTTTATCATTCGCTAAAAGCACTTTGCGTCTCTCTGCAAGTTCTTTTTTGATTTCTTCCATCGCTTCAAGAATACGCTCGCGTGGGGTGACATAGTGCGTTTTTGGATAAACGGTAAAACGAGGCACATTGTAATGAATTTGCCCAGTTAAAGGGTCAAATAGTGAAAGACGTTCGACTTCTTCATCAAATAATTCAACACGTAAAGCGTAATCATCAGATTCAGCAGGGAAAATATCAATAACCTCACCACGGACACGAAATGTCCCGCGCTGAAAAGCTTGATCATTGCGAGTATATTGTAAGTCAGCAAGACGACGTAAAATCGCACGTTGGTCGATTATCATGCCGTTTGTCAGGTGAAGCATCATTTTTAAATAACTATCAGGATCACCTAGACCATAAATCGCAGAAACGGATGACACCACAATCACGTCCTTA
Organism: Proteus vulgaris; assembly: GCF_016239305.1. Taxonomy (GTDB): domain Bacteria; phylum Pseudomonadota; class Gammaproteobacteria; order Enterobacterales; family Enterobacteriaceae; genus Proteus; species Proteus vulgaris_C. Next base: position 30,902 of record NZ_JAEHOQ010000007.1, read on the forward strand.
CGCTCTAATAAAGCTTTAGTCGCGGACAGACGCATTTGTTCGATATGTTCGTTAACTGAGGCATCTTTTTCAATAAAGGTGTCAGAACTTGGTACATAGGCTTCTGGCTGATAATAATCGTAATAAGAAACAAAGTATTCCACTGCATTTTCAGGAAAGAATTCTTTCATTTCACTGTAAAGCTGTGCTGCTAAGGTTTTATTTGGCGCAAGCACCATCGTAGGCCGATTTAAGTTAGCTATCACGTTAGCAATAGTAAAAGTTTTACCTGAACCAGTTACCCCTAAGAGGGTTTGATGTGCAAGCCCATCGTCTAATCCTTCACAAAGTGAAGTAATAGCCGTAGGTTGATCACCACCAGGCTTAAATTCAGAATGCAGTTTAAAAACTTTGCTCATATTTTCTTCTCCTCGCTGACACTCCTTATGATACTGGATAAAAATCCAGCTTCAATCTCTATCTACTAAAATTTGTCTGAATAATTAGCATAAGTTATCCCCAGTTTTGGAACTGGATTTTTTTCAAAAAGCAACCCCCTATTTTGTGAATTATTCAGAGAGACACGCTGACATCACTTGCTCTATTGATTTTATTTAATTAATTGATATATAAGAGTTAAAAATAAAAGTTGAGAATAACACCAATCTTTAGCAATGCCTTGTATTCTCTCTATTCAGAGTATTTTTATAATGGTAATACACAAGGTTATCCACAGGAATAGTGGATAACTACACAAAGTTGTTATGTCTCGGTAGGTTACGTCTTTTTTTTCGCCTTAAAATGCCCCTCAAAATTGGCGAAATTTATTTTTTTTATTTTTTTATTGGCTTAAAAAATAGACTTTTATCATTTACCAAATAATGGCTTATCAACCTAGTTTTAAACAAGAAAGATCGAGGTAAGGCGTAAAATTATGCTCTTTTACTTCATTTAAGTAGGGTATTTTGCCTAAAAACGGTGCGTTAATATGCTGTTTTAATGTTGCCAGATATTCTTTCTGATATCGTCCTGCGGGTTCAACCTCATTGGCAACCCAACCCGCCAATGTTAAACCAGATTGAATAATTGCTTGTTGCGTTAATAACGCATGATTAATACAACCCAATTTTACACCTACCGTTAAAATAACGGGAAGTTGTTCACCAATAACCCAATCAGAAAAAAATTGCTTTTCTGATAGTGGCGTAAACCAACCACCAGCCCCTTCGACTAAAACCCAATCGGCTTGCTGTTTTAAGTAAGACAATCCTTCTGACATCACATTAAAATCAATAGGCTGATGCATCTCTTGACTAACAATATGAGGAGATGTAGGCGTTTCAAAACAGTAAGGATTAACGCGATAATAATCCAATTTTACCGTACTGAATTTTTGCAGTGTTAATGCATCAGAATTACGCAAACCTTCATTTAACCACTCACTTCCCGATGCAACTGGTTTATAGCCCGCAGTTTGATATCCTTGATGTGACGCACATTGCAATAGTGCACTACTTACAACCGTTTTACCCACTTCGGTATCTGTGCCTGTTAAAAACCATACTTTAGTCATGTGATATTTTTCCTATAACAATTTGATAAGTGAGTAAATATTTTCCTGAGTCTGTTTTCCACACACTTTCTAATGCACGAAGTTTTTGCCGTGTCATTAACCCTTTTTGGCGATCGCCTTGCACAAAATTGGCACCAACTCCCTTCAAAGAAGCAAACAGTGCATGTAATGAATCATAGTGTTCTGTGACTGTTTCAGTAGAAAATTGACAATGAAAGCCACGACACGCGTTCTCAATTTCTTGAAAAGATAAAAAAGGATTAACATGTGGGTGTTGATCAAGAAATTGCCAAGCTTCCCTGACTTCTTGCAATGTCAACGTAGCGAGTGTTGAGAAATAAAGCGCACCTTTTTTATTTACCGCTTTCATGAGTGTGTTAATCGCAACGGATAAATCATCACACCATTGCAACGCTAAATTACTAAATACGATATCCATACTTTGTGGTGTAATTGCACAATGTTCTATATCACTTTGTAGATAACCATCTGCCCGTTGCTGTTGTTTTGCCACTTGTAGCATCTTATGTGATAAATCAAGTGCAATAACAAAACATCCGCGTTGTTTCCATTTTTGACTGAAATACCCTGTTCCGCATCCTGCATCTAAGACAATATTGCCACTATCATAACGCGCTAAATCCATTAATTTATTGCCACTGTAGCGCTGAATATTAGCGTGATTATCGTAATGAATAGCCGCTTTACCAAATGTTTGTGCTATACGTTGTTTATCTGTTTTGACTAAAGAATGCATGAAGCGTCTCGATTAACAGCTTAATATCTGAAAAGTGGTGGCGAGTGGTAAACGTTATTCGTAAACGTGCACTTTGAGGTGGAACTGTGGGTGGAAAGATAGCTTTTACCCAAAGCCCTTTAGATTGCAAATAATCTGCAAGTGTTTGGCATAATAGTTCATCACCAATAATTAATGGCTGAATTGCAGTTTGTGAAGGTAATAATTTAATAGGAAGCGAAGCAACACCTTGGCGAAAGGTATCAATTAATTCTTGAAGATATGCTCGTTCACCCTCAGCTTGCTTAATCACATTCAGTGCTGAATGTAACGCGACTGCCTGTGCAGGTGGCATTGATGTACTATAAATAAGGTGACGAGCGTATTGTTCAAAAAACTCCGCGGTTGGCTTGTCACAAAGCACAGCCGCTCCACTGACACCAAAAGATTTACCAAAAGTCACCACTAATAGCTCAGGTTTGATACCCGCTTCATCACAACTGCCTCTACCTTCTTTACCTAAAACACCAATACCGTGAGCATCATCGACCATTAACCATGCATCATGTTGCCTGCTTATTGTCGCTATTTCTGTTAATGGCGCTTGATCTCCATCCATGCTAAATACCCCTTCTGTCACCACCAAGGTTTTATTAGCCGATATTTTATTAAGTCGTTGAGATAACGAATCAGAAGAATTGTGTAAAAAGCGCCATAATGTGGCAGGTGATAATACAGCGGCTTCCATTAACGAGGCATGGCAAAGTTTATCCGCAATAATGGCATCGTCTTTTTCAAACAATGCCGAAATAACACCTTGATTAGCACTATAGCCAGATGAAAATAACAGTGCATTATCGTAACCTAACCAATCTGCGAGATGCAGTTCTAATTGCTCATGAGCTTGTGTAAACCCGGTGATATGCCCTGATCCACCACTACCTACACCGTACTCATTAGCACCTTGTTGCCACGCTTTAATGACTTCCGCATGTTGACTGATACCTAAATAATCATTACCTGAAAAATTAAGGTATTTTTCACCTGATATTGTGATCAAAAAGCGACCATCCGCCTGTTTGATCACTTTGCGTTTTCGCCATAATGGCGTATTTCTACGCGCATTAAGTTGTTCATCTAAATAGGTTTGCCAGCTCATTACAGTGCCGCGTTATAAAATTGTTCAGTGTCTTTATTAGCAACCGCTTGTATTAAAGCGTCTTCTTGCTGATTGTCGCCCATAGATACTGCTAATCGTTCAGGGTTTAAGCCTAATTTACGGAATAATTGGTGATCTTTATCTTCGGTTGGATTGGTTGTCGTTAATAATTTGCAACCATAAAAAATAGAGTTCGCCCCTGCCATAAAGCAGAATGCTTGTGTTTGTTCACTCATTTGCTCACGCCCTGCAGAAAGGCGCACATAAGAGCGTGGCATCATGATACGAGCGACGGCGATAGTACGAATAAAATCAAAAGGATCGACATCTTCATTATCAGCCAATGGCGTACCTTTGATTTTGGCTAACATATTAATTGGCACACTTTCTGGAGGTTGTGGCAAATTGGCTAATTGCACCAACATTGCAGCGCGGTCTTTCACTTCCTCACCTAACCCTAAAATTCCGCCAGAGCAGACTTTAATGCCTGCATTGCGAACTTTATCAAGTGTATCTAAACGATCTTGATACGTTCGCGTTGTCACGATACTGCCGTAAAATTCAGGTGAGGTATCAAGGTTATGGTTATAAAAATCCAGCCCCGCATCAGCTAATCGATTAGCTTGTGAATCATCTAACTTACCTAGTGTCATGCAGGTTTCCATGCCTAATGCTTTAACTTCTTTCACCATCTGTTCAAGATAAGGCATATCACGTTCATGCGGGTTTTTCCAAGCCGCTCCCATACAAAAACGCGTTGAACCCGCAGCCTTCGCTTTTTTTGCCGATTCAATCACTTGCTGGACTTCCATTAAACGCTCTTTTTCTAATCCCGTTTTATAGCGTGCACTTTGAGCACAATATTTACAATCTTCAGGACAAGCCCCTGTTTTGATAGAAAGCAACGTACTGACTTGGATTTGTGAAGGGTCAAAATGTTGACGATGCACTTGTTGTGCTTGAAAAACCAAATCTAAAAATGGCATATCAAACAATGCTCTGGCTTCTTTTAATGTCCAGCGTTTTAATGAGCTCACAATACAATCTCCTGTTTAAAAGTGATTGCCAGTTTAAATAATAGGGTTATCATGTCAACTAAAATTGATCACCACTGGTTTACATGATTAAGTGAAAAATAGAATGACACCCGAAGATATCGCTTTTGACTTACGCCACATTTGGCATCCATACACCTCTATGAGCAATCCGTTACCTGCTTACCCTATAATCAGTGCAAAAGGCGTTGAATTAATCTTGGCTGATGGTAGAAAACTGGTAGATGGAATGTCTTCATGGTGGGCCGCAATTCATGGATATAATCATCCTGAACTTAATAATGCGGTTACCACACAACTAAGCAATATGTCTCATGTGATGTTTGGTGGCATTACTCATCCCCCCGCAGTATCACTTTGTCGAAAATTATTAGAGATAACACCAGAGCCTCTTGAATGCATATTTTTAGCAGATTCAGGTTCGGTTGCCGTTGAAGTTGCACTGAAAATGGCCTTGCAATATTGGCAGGCTAAAGGTGAAAAACGTCAACGTATTGTGGCGTTAAAGCAGGGATATCATGGTGATACCTTTGGCGCGATGTCAGTGTGTGATCCGGATAACTCCATGCACAGTCTTTACAAAGGTTACTTGCCTAATCATCTTTTTGTGGATGCACCAAAAATAGGTTTTTATGAAGAGTGGGATCTAGCAGATATCCACTCATTACGCTCAACGTTAGAGCAACATCATCAAGAAATTGCTGCCGTTATGCTTGAACCCATTGTTCAAGGCGCGGGTGGAATGCGGATTTACCATCCTGAATATTTAAAACACGCAAGAGCACTGTGTGACGAGTTTAATGTGTTACTCATTGCCGATGAAATAGCGACTGGTTTTGGCCGAACAGGTAAGCTTTTTGCTTGTGAACATGCGGGAATATCTCCTGATATTATGTGTGTAGGTAAAGCATTAACGGGTGGTTACATGACCTTATCAGCCACCTTAACTACACGTCATATTGCTGAAACCATCAGCCAAGGTGATGCGGGTTGCTTTATGCACGGCCCTACTTATATGGGAAATCCTTTGGCTTGTGCTGTTGCTGATGCCAGTTTATCTCTATTAGCAAAAGGTGATTGGGTAAACCAAGTTGCACGACTAGAAGCTCAACTTAAAAAAGAGCTATTACCACTAAAACAGGTTAAAAGTGTCAAAGATGTGCGGGTTTTAGGTGCCATTGGTGTGGTTGAAATGAATGAGCCAGTCAATATGGCAAAACTACAAAAAATCTTTGTGGATGAAGGGGTTTGGATCAGACCTTTTGGCAAGCTGATTTATATAATGCCACCATTTATTATGCCACCAGCAAGCCTCACTAAACTCACTCAAGCTATTAAGAAAGTGGTTAATCTCTCCTAAACCTTTCATAAAAAATAAACCTCCAGCAAGGTAAGATTCTGCTAGAGGTTTACTGTGTTTTTTATACAGTGATTTTTATTTCGTAACGACGGTAACCCACATAGCACCTTTACCTACTGGGTAACACGCTAATTCAGTTAATGCGCCAGTGTGTTTATCAATACGAGAAACTGAAGCAAAATCTGATTTCTGACCACAAGAAATCAGGTAATTTCCTGTATTATCAATATTAAAGCCACGAGGCTGTATTTGTGTTGGGTAGTATCCTACAGGTTGCAGATAATCGCCCGCTTCTGAAATTGCCATCGCACAGATAAAACTTTCAGAGCGCTCACTGGCGTAAAGGAAGCGACCATCTGGTGTAATATGAATATCTGATGCCCAACGGGTGCTATTAAAAGTTTCAGGCACAATATCAACCGTTTGCATTAAACGATATAAATCCCCCATACGACGATAAACATTGATAGTCGCATCTAATTCATTAAGGCAATAAAATACATTACCATTAGGATGGAATGCCATATGGCGAGGCCCTGCATTTTGCGCTGTTGTCAGCTCTTCAGTACCTGCTTCTGTTAAATGCCCATCTTCTGATAAATTAAATAAACGAATATGATCTTCACCTAAGCAAGGCACAATCAGTTGTTTATTATTCCAATCAATATTAGATGAATGAGGTTTATCTAATCCTTCAATAATTTGAATTGGTAATTGAGGGATCCCCTTCTCATTAATAGGTAAAACTGCCAAATTGCCTTGATGATAAGAAGGAACAAACAAGAAGCGCTCTGTTTTATCTAGGCATAAGTGGACAGGTGTGCTTGGAATTGAAGTCATTGCCTTTTGTTCTAACTGCCCATCGTCCATAATCGCAAATGTCACGACATTAAAACAAGGGCGGATCCCAACATAAAGGTATTTTCCATCCGCACTTGCAATCATTGGTTGTACTTGTCCTGCAACCTCAACAACCTGCAATAAATCCATTTCACCTACAGCATTTAATGTATAAACATGGATTTGCTGACTCTCTGGACTTGCTACGTAGACTACCTGTTTCATCCCTTCTCCTTAAAACCGATTACCCATTGATTTATAAAGAATAATAGAATAACTAGCCTTTACTTGTCACGATTAAGCTAGTTTATCTTTTATTGGTTAACGTGTACCATCAGCAACATTGCATCTTAATACTATCAAGGGGCTTATTTATGTCATATCGCGTTATTGCTTTGGATCTTGATGGCACACTGCTTGATGACCAAAAACGTATCCTGCCAGAATCTTTAGAAGCACTCAATCTTGCAAGAAAAGCAGGTGTTAAAGTCTTAATTGTAACAGGTCGTCATCATGTTGCTATTCATCCATTCTATCAAGCGCTCAATCTTGATACCCCTGCGATCTGCTGTAATGGGACTTACCTTTATGACTATATTGGTAAAAAGGTACTGGAATCCGATCCATTAACGACTCAAGAAACCAGCGCAGTATTAGATCTCGTTAAGCAAACAGATGTACATCACTTAGTTTATGCTGATGATGCAATGATGTATGACCAACTATCAGCCCCTGTACAACGCACCTTAAAATGGTCAGAAACATTACCCACTGCACAGCGCCCGAACTTAATCAAAGTCGATGATTTTTATAAGGCCATGCATGATGTTAATGCTATTTGGAAAATTGCGACAACTACGCCCGATCACGATGAATTACGCGCTTTAGTTGAAAAAATTGAGCAACAAGTCGGTTTAGAGTGTGAATGGTCTTGGGTTGATCAAGTTGATATCGCCAAAAAGGGCAACAGTAAAGGTCGTCGTTTACAACGTTGGGTTGAAGCGAATGGCATGAATATGAGTGATGTTATTGCTTTTGGTGATAATTTTAATGATCTTAGCATGCTAGAACATGTTGGCTTAGGTGTTGCAATGGGTAATGCCTCTGACGAAGTAAAAGCTCGCGCTAAAATGGTCACCAAAGTGAATTCACTGCCGGGCATTGCAGAGACTATTCATAAATATATTTTGTCTTAGTCTTATTATTGCCTCATCAAAAAGAAAAGACCTTATTTTAAACAAGGTCTTTTTTATCGATAAATACAGCGGATAAATCAAAGATGGCGACTTAGCGAAATACTCTTAATTTGCGCATAAAGCCATTGCCCTTCTTGAATATTCAATTCATCTTTTGCCCAAGGTGTGATCCTTGCCCATAAATAATTACCATCATTGACAAGTTTTACATCGACTTGGCCATCATTTTTGATGGTTTCAACCACTTTCATATGCAAAATATTACGAATACTGCTATTTGAAGGACGAGTGGTAGTCAGTGATACATCAGAAGCATCAATACGAACCCGTACATCACGACCAATTTTAGTCTCGATTTGAGGCAACCATAGCACTTGGTTACCAAAAGCCGTTGCTGTCATATCGTAATGACTATGGTGCTCTACTACCATGACATTCGCGATACTGCTTAATGTCTCTTTTTGTAACCAAGGACGTAATGCACTACTTGCCCATACATCTTCAAGTTTACCGGTCGCCTTAATTTTTCCTGCATCCATCACAATGACATTATCAGCAAGTCGAATAATTTCATCAAGGCTATGGCTCACGTACAAAATTGGAATTTGTACATCTTGTGAGAGCTTTTCTAAATACGGCAGTAACTCACGTTTGCGCGGTAAATCAAGCGATGCTAAAGGCTCATCCATCAACATAATATCAGGCGCTGTTAATAACGCTCGCCCTATAGCAACGCGCTGTTTTTCGCCACCTGATAATGTTATCGGAAAACGTGGGAGTAAATGTTCGATACCTAATAAATGAATAATGCGATCAAATTGCACTTTCATTGTCGGCGACATACCGTAAAGCAGATTTCCTTTTACTGTATAATGAGGAAACAGTCGAGCATCTTGAAAAACATAACCCACTTTACGTTTTTCTGGGGGTAGGTAAATTTTCTTTTCAGTATCAACCAGTGTGTGATTGTTTAATACAATCCGCCCTGAGTCTGGTTTTGTTAAACCCCCAATCACATTAATTAGGGAGGTTTTACCGGCTCCAGATAAACCAAAGACAGCGGTAATACTTTCTGTTGGTAGCTCAGTATTGACTTCCAGACGCAGTGATCCTAGCGTCTGTTTAAAATTCATCTCTAGCATACGCCCCCCAATCTTTTACGACCCCAACGAGTTAGCCACTCTGAAGCCATTAAAGAGACGAGCGCCAAAATAATTGCAATAACACATAAACGGGCGGCATCCATTTCCGCTCCCGGTGTTTCAATCAAGGTATACATTGCCAGAGGAATAGTTCTTGTTTCCCCCGGAATATTGGAGACGAAAGTGATTGTTGCGCCAAATTCTCCCAATGAGCGCGCAAATGCCAACACAATCCCTGCGATGATCCCTGGCATAGACAAAGGTAACGTTATGGTAAAAAAGACACGTATCGGTGAAGCCCCTAAGGTTCTCGCCGCTTGTTCCATACGTTGATCGACAGCTTCTAATGCTAATCTGATAGCTCTTACCATCAGTGGAAATGCAACGACTGCGGATGCAAGTGCTGCGCCTCGCCAACTAAAGGTAAAGCTAAAACCAAACCAGTCATACAGCCATTCACCAATAAACCCACGTCTTCCCATACTGATCAGTAAAAGATAACCAACCACAACAGGTGGTAGAACTAAAGGTAAATGGATAATGCTATCAAGCAATGATTTACCGGGAAAACGTACCCTAACTAAAAGCCAAGCCATAAAAATACCAAAAGGTAGACTAATAATAACTGCAACAGTCGATACCTTAAGGCTTAGTATGATGGCTTGCCATTCGTATTCACTTAACATCTCCAAAAGTATAATTCCTACAGTGGGCTAAAGCCGTATTTCTTAAAGATTTCTGCGGCTTGAGGTGTTTTCAGATAATCATAAAAATCACGAACTGCTTTATTGTCCTGATCTTTTACAACTGCCATTGGATACTCAACAGGTTTGTGGCTATCAGCTGGGAATACGCCAACCACTTTCACTTTATCACTCGCTACCGCATCAGAACCGTATACGATACCTAATGGTGCTTCATCGCGTTCAACCAGCGCCATACCACTACGTACGTTATTTGTACGCGCCATTTCTGGGCTTACTGTATCCCATGCGCCTAAATATTCTAATGATTCTTTCGCATAGATACCAACAGGTACATGGTCAGGATCGCCAACAGCCAGTTTTCCACCATTAAGTAAGGATTTCCATTTGGTTTCCTTATTAATAACAACGTCATTTAATTGACTATCTTTAGGGGCAATAAGCACTAAATCATTACCTAATAGTGTATGGCGTGAATCAGCAACTATTAAATTTTTATCGATTGCGTAATCCATCCATTGCTGGTCTGCTGAAATAAACAGATTTGCGGGTGCTCCTTGTTCAATTTGACGAGCTAGCGTTGAAGAAGAGGCATAAGATGCAACAACTTCAGTTTGTTTCTCTTGCTTATATTGTGCCGAAATTTCATTAAGAGCATTGGTAAGAGAAGCGGCCGCAAATACCGTTACTTTTTCCGATGCAAAACTTTGGCTGACTAAAGCACAAGAGATAACTGCGCCAGCAAGTAACTTGCTTGATAATTTTTTCATGTTCTAATTCCACTTAAATTAAAGGATGACACGCTGTATATAGCAAGACATAGCGTAAAATGAAAGGATTAGATGTTAGAAACTGGTTATATATCAATAAATATAACCATAAAAATAGGGGCAAAAAAATAGAGATAGAATCGCAGTCAACAACGCTGTGGTTTGAAGTATGACGAGTAGATAAAAAAACAGCCCTTTACAAAATAAAGGGCTGCTCTAAATCAGGGAGGGAGAAATTATGATTTTTTGTCTGCTTTTGGCTGACTTGGTGAAATCAAGTTAAACACTTCACCTAAACCATAAATGATGCCCATAATCAGTACCATTACAACAGGTACCATCAAGAGAGCAAACCCTAAACTTTTCAACAATTCAAGCATGATAACCTCTTTATCATGGTATATTCGGAAAGCCAGAGTTGGCATTTCTTCACGAATGACGAATAATAACGCTATAGATGTTTATATTCTAGAGAATTATCGCTTTGTGTCGGCACAAAAAATGCGATAAACACACAAAAAAGAAGAAGCCTATCATTATGCAAGCAGAAATATTATTAACTCTTAAACTTCAAGATAAGCTCTTTGCCGATCCTCGCCGTGTTGCGCTGTTAAAACAAATCAAAGCGACGGGTTCAATTAGTCAAGGGGCAAAAATGGCGGGTATTAGTTATAAAAGTGCCTGGGACGCCATTAATGAAATGAATCAACTCGCAGACGAACTTCTTGTTGATAGAGCAACAGGCGGTAAAGGTGGCGGTGGTGCAACTCTCACACATTATTGTGAGCGCTTACTTCAACTTTACGATCTGTTAGGTCAAATTCAACAAAAAGCCTTTGATGTATTGAAAGATGATTCACTCCCTCTGGATAGTCTTTTAGCCGCTATTTCTCGTTTTTCATTACAAACCAGTGCCAGAAACCAATTTTTTGGTACCATTATTGAGCGTGATAACCTGCAAGTTCAACAACATGTTAATGTTCAACTTGCAGATAGAAAAACGACCATTCATGCTGCTTTGACAGAGAAAAGCGCTGATCGCCTAGGACTTAAAAAAGGTAAAGAAGTACTGATTTTAATTAAGGCACCTTGGGTCAATATTGAAAAAGGGACTTCTTTAACACAGCAATATGACAATGCGCTTTCAGGCACACTCACTCAAATTGAGACGGGTAATGAAAACAGCGAATTAGTGGTGACATTAGAAGGTGGACAAGAAGTTTGTGCCACATGTTCTAATCAGCATGTTAAAGAGCAAAATTTACATATTAATGACAGCGTAACGGCTTTATTTAATGCTGATCAGGTGATTGTCGCAACACTGTGTTAATCATTAATATGATGACTTTTAAATAAAAAATAAAACCATCACTTAGTGATTATTTTAACAAAAATATTAAGTGATGGTTTTTGATTAGGAATAACATTTACATAAATCAATTTTATTCTAATAAGCTTCTAATTAACGTATGATGTTAACGTTTTCCAGCTTGACTGAACTTTCAGGTCTATCGCCTAATTGTATGATAACAGGAACAAAAACATTAAAGTCTTGTAACCAAGCTTGTTTGCTACTGATTTTCAATTGTCCTTGATGAGTTTCGTGACACTGAACTAACAGATATTTTCCACTAAACTCAGATGCTATGTTACGTGCATCTCCTTCGCTTATCACATTACAACGTATTGACGAAGCTATTACTTTTTTTTTGGAATCAATGCTTTCCCACTGTGCTTGATATTGTTGACCAACTACTAATGGGAATCTCAGATCTGTCTGCAACTTACGGAGCACTGAAACATCATGGCTAATAGACATGGCAAACTTTAATTGTAATTGATTAACTAGTGTTAAACGTTGCACTGTCCAGATACCATAATCTTCTAGCTTACGTATATAGCCATCTGGTTGTGCAACCAGTTGTACATTAATCTTAGCGTACTCGTTTACTATGGTATAACTGATCTGTTTAAAATGAGGAAGAGCCAATGGTTTTACCAATGATTGAGTTTTATTATTAATTGCCGTAGAAAGTGGGAATTTATTAAACCAGTACGGGTTATTATTACTTAAATCAGGCATTGTTAACCTCATCAATGTTGATGCAGGCTTATTAATAGCAGGTACAAAGTGTCCTTCAGCAGTGAACTTTTTTCCTTCTGGCAACTGACATAATTGATTGAAAAGTTGTCTCATTTTAAGATCTATTTTGAAACTATCTTTACGACGAATAATATCATCAGTGATCAGCGAATCAGTAACGTACCCTTCACGATCTAAGTTCATTGCAACTATAGCGTCGCCCCGATGAGTTTTACAATTATATAAATAGTGCTCAATCTTTAGCTCAAGAGGTGCATCATAAGGAGGTTCCCAGATGGTTTCTGCAAAATCATATCCTGTACGTACTGATAATATGTCGCCAATATGCTGAATACTATTAATATCAACAAGATCCGTTATACCACTCATAGATGTGTCAGATAATTTTTCCCATAGCGCTTCTTTTATTGGAAATTGACAAATCATACGAATATTCTCTGATGTCATCAGCTTATTATCTTGAGCTGGTGCATAGCGAAAATAACTATTACCGTAATAACGAGCTTTGGTTAGCCCATCTTCATTCAATACATCCTTATATAAAAACTGAGCCTTGTTCTGCTTACAATCAACAGAATGCCAATGTTGAGTTTTTTCTCCATTATTATCCGTTAATGACACCATGTAATTCACACGATCATGGTTCCTAACTATAGACAATGGATTAATTTCATTATTTATCAATAAAGGCTTATCCGTTGCATAGACAAAAGAAAATAGCAAATAAGGTAGAAATAAAATAATTAAAAAACGCAGGCTGTACATATATATCCCTTCACTGATTGATTATTTTTTATATTTAACATGGCAGAAAATAACTATATATTGCTAATACTAATTAGTTCTATTTCTTAGAATAATTATTTAGTAATATCAGTAGAAATAATACATTTAAACTTTTCGACTAATACAACGCGTAAATGCTTCTTTTATTGAGTCACCTAAAACCTCATCACTACAATTGCTTTTTAATGTAATAATTGCACTATCAGGTATTCCCTTACCGACCCAATGATCCATACGTAAGATGTTATTTGTGATTTGCACTCAATATCAAAGCTAATTTTTTTATAATCTCAACAAATCACCCGAAAAATAAACTGGTGTAGGAGTTATAAAGCTTTCGTTATAAGAGCTAATTATATGTCCTAGATATTCATTAAAATTCTTATCTAATGCTCTTACCTTATCTTCATTTTCATCATAATGATAAACTAAGTTAGGCTGATCTGAGTATGTTAATAGAAAATAATATTGAGTTTCTGATTCTATTGAAATAAAAAATGGCTTTTGCTCTAACATATCCCACAACTCTAGATTATATAACTCCTCTCTTAAGCCGTATTGGAATAAAACATGCCCTCGTATAAACCATTCTTTGTAAAAAATGAGAGGATCATCCCCAAAAAAATCTCCACTACAACGCCCTATATAATTCAAAAAATCATAAAGTTGATCAGTTACTTTAATATCATAAAGACGTTCAATTTTTTTCATCTCATTATCAGAATACCCCTTTATTTTATGAATATTGATAGGGAGCTCTGGATAGACAGTATGTAAATAATTTATTAATTGATTATTATTCATAGATAAATTCATATAATGAAAAATCACCTTACCCATAATTAGCATAAGGTAATTTTACTTAGTATCCATTTAAATTTTACGACTAATACAACGTGTAAAAGCTTTTTTTATTGAAGCACCTAAAACCTCATCACTACAATTGGTTTTTAATGTAATAATTGCACTATCAGATATTCCCTCACCTACCCAATGATCCATACGTAAATGGTTTTTTATTTATAAACTAACGTGATTTAATCTATTTTTTGATAGTATCATTTTAATTTTTATCTTATCTTCAGGATGCATTAACAAATATTTTTCACAAGACAATCTAATAAATTGATAACAAGTATCTTCGCTTACAATAACAATATCTTTATCTGTTAGAGGATATCCTATTCCAAACTTAACACCTAAAAAATGATCAGATACATCAGCGCTATTCATATCTGGAAAAAAGCAATATATTCCATCGAGGACAAAAGATTCTTTTTGTACAATATTAGAAACAGCATCTAAAAAACAACCATCATTATATATAAGATCAAAATAACTTTTTATAGTCCAATTAGGCTCACTCTTTTCATAGGGTAATTCAAATAAATATTTCATCAATAATGCTCCTACTTAGGATGGAAATTAGTAACCATCTTTGTTTCTTTATCTAAATATACTCTAAAAGTTATGCCTTCTGACATTGCATCATAGGATTGCAAATTTTTATCTAACGCATTCTTATACTCATTAGCTGCCGCTTTTTGACCTAATTCAAGTATTTTTTGGTCAGAAAAAATCTTGGGATCATAAATTGTTTTTTTAAAAGGTTGAGCACCATTACCTTTATAATGAGTTATTTCTCCAGTTTTGGGATGCTTCGCAGGTATTTTATATTCAATATACATTATCCCTCGCACACTTGTTGAGATCTGTTTTATAATTTTTAAATTTTTATTCTTTACAACATTATAAAATACATTAGCATTAATAACTCCTGAAATTTCCATTTTCCGAGAAAATAAATTTGTTTTTTATTTTAACATTCACCTCTATAAAAATAATTTATATTTTATTTTTACAATGATACCTATTTGGATTATTATTATTTTTATCTATATAGCGAAAATAATATCTTATAGATAATAAAAAATCACCTTCCCCATAATTAGTATAAGGTGATTTTATTTAATATCCATTTAAACTCTACTGCTAATACAACGTGTAAAAGCTTTTTTTATTGAAGCACCTAAAACCTCATCACTACAATTGGTTTTTAATGTAATAATTGCACTATCAGATATTCCCTCACCTACCCAATGATCCATACGTAAATGATTTTGAGGTCTAATGATAATTTCATTACCTACAACACTTAAACTACACAAATTCATATTTTCAAATAGAGCTGTTTTATTTTTATAACCATACTCTTTGACAATTTTTTTTATCCAGTCTTGATAAGTTTTTTTATCATTATACATTTGATGAAACTTATCTGAATTTCCTTTTATTTGTTCACTTTTAATCAGAGCGAGTTTGGCATAATAACCTAATTCGTCATCAATAATATCATTAGGTAAAACCTTATAGCCTTTTTTTAAATCAATTATATAAATTGAGCATCCAGAAAAGGTGACTAAAATATAGTAATCACCATTGTAGTAAACACTTGCCTCTAGTTCATTTTTTTTAGATAAAAGCATTAATTATTCCTCAATAATAGTGATGTTAACTTTTATATTTTTTGAAGATGCATTTTTAATAGAATCATTAATAGCATCCCATTGTTCTTTGTTTGTTCTTTCAGGAACACCTAATTCCAATATTTTCTGTTTAATTTGTTTTGGTGAAATTCTTATTAGCCCTTTTTGATCACCACTATATTTATCTATAGTTGAAATATATGTATTTAATGTGTTTTCTATTGATTTTGGATTTTTAATCCTTGAGGCTGTTTGGGTATTTAATGTCTTTACACTAATGTATTCATCTGTCCTATCATCATAATAGTCGAAAGTTTTAGCATTAAGATGTAATCGTGTAAGCCGTTTATTTGATAGACCAATGTAATTCTCAAATGTCATTCCTTGCTCTACTATTGTACCTTGATACATCCATTTCATTGTGATTTTATTTCCTGATTTGTCAATAAAATAAATATCATTTATTGGTATAAACTGCGTTTTATTGGCATTAAAACTTATAGGACCATAAATCCTATTACCATTACGCCTAGTTATTGACGCACCTATTGCAATTACTGAAGTTAAGTTTTCAAGTGTTTTTTTATCCCATCCAGTAAACTTACTCGCATTTTCAATCCATTGATTTCTTGAAAATGTTTCACTATCTGTTAATTTATCGGCTTCAGTGTAAGTAAATAATTTAATTTTTTCATAACCACTAAATAGTGGTTAGTTTCCACCTATTCTTGTTCTCTCTTTTGTAATCCAATAATCTGAAAGTAATGAATCTTCTACATGTGTATATGGGTATTTTTTCATTAATGATTCATAATAATTCCTTTCAGATGAATCTAATGATTCCTGAGCAATGCAATAAACTTTTCGGCAAGAAGAAGCTAATAAGCGCTCTAATTTATTTTTATCTCCATTTGCTAATTTATTAATTGCATTTGTTTCTTCTAAATGAAGTTGTCGATTATAACGTTCTACTAACTCTGCTGAATTAGCAGCACTAATAACCCCCTCCGCTTTACCTGTTGCTAGTAAGCCAGCAAAAGCACCAACTAGACGACTTCTTTGAGCTTGCTGTTCTCTCCACTGTTCTGTCTTAACTAAATTATCGTTGAGCGATATTGCCGCTATCTCTGTAGCCAAGGCACCAGCTACTGCACCTGTTACACTACCTCCCGCAATTTCTGCACTAACACCTGCTACTACCGAATGACTTAAAACCTTTCCTGCATGACCTAATACAGCGCCATTATTACCAATTAAATTGGCGCCTTCGGCATGAAGCTGACTACCGATATTGCTTAATAGCGCCGTTTTAAAATTTTCAATAAAACTGCCACCTTGAATGGCAGTACCCAATGTTGAACTAACGACTGAATGAGAGGCTACGCGTTGTGCAACTTGATTCCATGTTGCGCTATCGGTCGCAAGTAACTTGCCTGTTGAAGGTAATGTTCCACCTTGGATTGCCTGATCCCAACCCATAAATTGGTCAAGACCCTGAAGTGCCCCCGCAACCACCATACTCGTCACCACTGACTTGACCGTGTCGCTACGCCCCAGTGATTCAAGTGTTTTAGAGATATTGCCTTGGTTTTCAGCTAAAGAGACCGCCGCTTGCGAAACTAAAGAGGCAAAACCTGCTTGTGCTGCAACTGATGCCGTTGAAGCCACGCTTGCTGAAGCACCTGCCGCAATGGTTGCTTTGCTTGCCATTCCACCAACGGTTGCCGCTGTTGCAGTACCGTAAGTGGCAACCCCTACTGCGATAGCAATAATGGCACCGACAACAGGATTTAATTGTTTTGTTTTATCATCCCAATCAGAATAGGTATCTTTAACTAAATTCCAATTAACGTTTTGATGATGTTGAAGATCTTTAAGCCATGCATATTCTGGAGTGTTACTTAAAGCGGTTAATGCTTGTTCTAGTGATTGTCCTTTTTGAGCTTTAATATCAGCAGATATACCTTTAGGGGCATCAATAGTCAGTTTTCCGCCAATATAGAGTTCAGGTAATACCCACGTTCCTTTTATGTACCCCTGATTACGTTGAGTGATATAAATATCTTTTGAATTGGTAATAACTTGTTTAAAGGCAGTATTTTTTACTGCGTTAAAATTAATTTTTCCTGTTTTACTTGTTAGCTTGGCATTTTTTGCTGTATCAATTTTAGTTGCTTCTAAAGTGATATCATCTTTAGCAATTAAATTAATATCGTCACTAGCAATAAACTCGGTAACTTTATTCGTTGTGTTATTAAATGTTTTGGTATATTTCTTTTTAGTCGCACACAGTGTCCACCAATTACATTTTTTCTTTTCTTCTTCATAGTAACTAAATTCTTCCATTGCCTGTGCATAAAGAAATCCACCTTTAGCAGCAATATCCATCTTTTTATTGGCAGTTAAATTTGACGCCTGAAATAAAATACTGCCCTCAGATAATAGTGTTAGATGATTACCGCTATTAATTTCAGTACTGACTTGTTTACGAAGTTCTTCTAACTCTGAACCCGACTCTTTACGAAAATGTGTTCTTACTGATCCCAATTGAATATTACCACCACTGGATATCGTAATATCCCCCTCTGATTTGAGTGAGCTTCCTTCTGTTATTAATGCACCTGATGACGCAATAGAAATGCCTTTATTTCCTATAATGGATGTGGTGACATATTGAATGTCTTGAGCATCTTCGTGGGGATCTTTGATGGCGGAATAAGCATTTGCACCCAGTTTTATATTTCTACCCGCTAATACAATGACTTTATCTTTTGAATTTAATACTGTTGAACTTAAATCAATATCACGCGCGGCATTTAAAATAAGGTTATTATCTGAAAATAATTTAGATTGTAGTTGGGGGTAATGAATATCACTGAAAAAAGGATCGGCTTCTTTTATTGATTTTGAGGCAAGGAAAATATCCTGCCCTGCATTAAAGGTTATTCCTTTATCGCTGTGATATTTTATTCCTTGACTAATAATATCTTTACCAGCCGTAAATGTAATATCACCTCGCGTTTTCCAGCTTTCCGTTTTGAATAATGCAGGCTCTTTAGTATATAAATGAAAATATGGTAATATTTTAAAAAGTTCTGATTCATCTCTCTGGATTTTTATATCACCAGATGAAATTAAATTTAAAGAGTTAGCATTATTAACCTCAATATTATTAAAAGTAACACCCCCTCCAGATTGAAATAAAATAGAATTAGAAACATTAATAACAGGAGGGATTAAAACATTATTTTCATTAAATGCAGAAATAGGATTTAATGTATAATTAATATTTCCATTCTTAGCAAGAACAACACCATCTTTTGCTGTTAAATCTACTTGATTAAGCGCTATATTTTTATTTGAAATTAAGCTTAATGAATTTTCAGATGAGAGATGTGCATCTTTTACTATAATCTCTCCACTAGAGATAATAGATAGATCATTATTTGATTTGACATCTGAAGATATATTAATAAAATCAGAATTAAGCAGTATATTATTAGCTGAAATATTATAACTTGAGTGTAACTTATTTATTAATTTTTTTATTGGTGAATATTTAGATGGGGAGGTTGTTTCTATATTAATACTATTTTTAAAATCTAGAATTAAATTATTTTTTGATGATATTGTTGAATTATTATTTCTATCAGGTAACCAAGAGTAAAACTTATTGACTAACTCAAACTTCAATGGTTCTCTTATATAAAGAATATCGTAATCACTTTCATCATCTTCTTCATCTACATATATCCCTAAATGATCATACGTAGTCTTATATCTATACCATAAATTAAATTCTCCAGATCCTAAATTTGAAATTATAGCATTATTCCCTGTTAATATAGTATTTTCATTACTACGTATCACACCTAATCTATTAACCAATTCATTAGCATTAATATAAATATTTTTTCCTGAATCTATATATCCTATAAAATTATCATACTTATATTTATACCTTTCAGTATTAATAATATCCGTACTTGTTAAATCCAGATAACCAAACCATTTTTTATATGGAAAATTTTCCAATTCAGGATAATATGTATTTATAGAAACAACACCTTGGCTACTTCCCCAATATGATGCAACAAAACGTCTGCTAGCAATAGAGTTTGCTTCAACATTTGAAAAAATTGGCAATTCATTTAAAGACGTATTAACCAATTTCTTGGTTCGAATAATCAAATCACCCTTTTCTGTTTTTATCGTAGCTGATTGATTTTCAATTAAACTACTTGGCTCACCTTTGGCATTTTTCTGTATCCATAAATTATCTTTTACTTGAATAAGTGCCTTTTCACCTTTATTAGTGAGTTTATCTACAAATAAACGCATATCTTTTTCTGAGATAATTTCACTATGATTAGTCAGCGTATTCGTTGCTAAAGTAATATCCCTTTTCGCTTTTAACTTTGCATTACTATTAATTTGTAGCGCTTTACTGCTAACATTAATATTTTGATCAGATTGAATATTACCATTAAAGATAATTTTTCCATCAACGGTTAAATTCACACTATTTTGATTTGTCTGAATATTACTTAAATTAACACCAACACCTTTTTCTGTACTGACTAGACGAATTTGATTGGCATACATTCCACCTAGCGCTTTCGTATCAATAGAAAGTGTGGGTTTAACACCTTCACCATTAATGCTATTTACTGTTCCTTTATCAAAATCAATACGGTTATTCCCTTGCATCAAAGAGAGTGTTTTGGCGTTAATTTTTCCATTTAACTCAATACTACGACTAATAATATCGGCATAATTCTGAGCTTGGAGATCTATACCTTGCGTGCCAATAACAACACTGCCTTTTTTCACTTCTATTGCCGAATAGGCACCTTGAGGGCCAAAAAGAGGTTTTCCTGTTGTTAGCGTAATGGCAGGGGTATTAATAAACGAACAACCATCACACGTAATGCCATTTGGATTGGCTATTAAAACATCTGCTTGTTGTCCTGCAACTTCTAATTTACCTAATAACTGTGAGCGTCCATTTCCCACCACTTCATTAATAATTAAATTAGCTGTATTACCTTTTAACTGGGTATTCGCATTCACTTGTTTGGCTAATTGTGTATTAACAGATGTTATTGCATTATTAAGTACAACACCTTGTTTGCTAATATTGAACGAATGAAACTTATTATGAGAAATACCAATATCATTGGGTGTTGAAATATTAATAATAGGAACTTTATTTTGCTGACTTATTTTTATCGTTTTATCGGCTGGAGTAATAGTAGAACTCCAAGCGGGATGTAATGGATAAATAGCGGTTAAATAAATAATACTATAACTAATTAAACGCTGTTTCCGAGAAATATCCTTTTCGTACATAAAAACTCCAAATTTTAAATAGCAAAAGAAATGGACCAATAAAAAGACCAGTAATCTGGCTTTAATGAGGCGGGATAAAACACAGGCTTATTAATTAGCATCTGAAAAGAAAAAAAGGAATGATAGAAAGAAGCGCCTATTGCACTGCCAATTATGCTATCCTTTTTTGTTTCATATTTATCTGAATTAACGGCCCCATAATCAAGTGCAAAAATAAAATTCCACTTTCCTAAAGAAGAAGTTATTGGTGATATATTTATTTCATTACGCCAATAAAATCCGCTATTAGCATTAAAATTTTTTTCTTTATACCCACGAACAGCTTTTATTCCATCTATTGCTATTTTTTCTGAGCCATAAAGATTATCAGGCGTATATTGACTATGAAATGAAGAGAGATAGGAAAACTGATCAGTCAATAAATATTGATAACTTAAATTTAAACTCAATTTTCTATAATGACTACGAGGTGAATTATCAGCAATATAATCAGGTGTCGCACCAAAAAGAGAAATTCCAAACTCGGCAATTGGATTAATGCTAAAATATCCATTATGGATACTTAAATTATATTCAGGACTAAATGATAAAGAAGTTAATGTAGGGCTATTTATTAATAATTTTTGTTGTGCCAATTGTGTTTTAGCTTTCTTATGTTTTAACGTTCCTTTTAGAGTTATTCGTTGTTTATTATCACGATAGACTAAACGACTAATATCAAATTGTTGATCTCTATTTTTATTTTTATAACTATATTTCTGATTATTTTGGAAGAAATAAGATGAGGCACTGTGAAATAACTGGTATTGATAAAACCAATAACCATAAGGAATATTCACACTTGCAAAATAAGAACGAGAATAGTGTTCACGAAGAAAATCTGTATTTGTTTTTAGTGAAAAAATCCACTGTTCACCTAAGCCAAATAAAGAATCTATTGTTGTAGTGTTAGTCAGTAAGATTTTTCCTGTTGTTTCTGCTCCTGAATTATCAATTGTTAATTGATTTTTTAAAGGAAACTTTTTAAATTTTCGATTAATGCTTACAGATGAATATCCCACATTATCGTTTGGTTTAATATCCAAGGTATATTGTGCTGTTGGTAACCGATTTAGTTGTTCTAAGCCATGTTCTAAATCTCGTAGATTTAAAACTTTCCCTTTAAAAGAGGGAAAAATAATATCAACTAATTTAGAGGGAACATCATCAATAACAATATCTTTTATTCTGCCTTCAATTACCTTTATTACTAATCTATGATCAGAAAGGTATTGCTCTGGAATAATCGCTTGCGAGGTGATATAACCTTTTTAAATATAATTATTAGTAATTGATTCAGCTATCTTTTGTATCTCATTTAATGTTAGACACTGTTGTAGATACGGTGAAATTATTTTAGATTTACTTCTATAATCTAATAGATTACTTCCTTTAAGATCAATCTTATCAATAAGAAAGCAATTACTGTTTACATTTTCATTATTCAAAGAAAAACTATTTTTACTAAAGAGTAAAAGTACAAGGTAGAATAGGTTAATTTTTTTAAATTTAAGCATATATAAATCATCCTTAAAGAGATGTTTATATATTTACATAAGAAGCGTATTTTAAAGATTATCATTAAATAGTAGATGTATAAGGATTTAGGAAAAGTTCTCTCAACAATTATTGACAAGTTTCTATTAACCCTATATTGCTAGATACTTAACTTGTGCTTAGCTTACATTAAAAAAATAAGGCTAATAATAATGAAACACTTGCAACTCAACAAAACACAATTTCGCTTAAGCGATAAACTCTGTTTACAAATTGATAATTTAGCCATAAATGAAGGTGAATGTTGGGCATTTGTAGGCAGTAATGGAAGTGGCAAAACCACCTTAGCAAATGCATTATGCCAAGAAGGTATCTTGCTCTCTGGTGAGTTTATCAATACATTTTCTCGTCCAATTAGTCTCTCTTTTGAAAAACTACAAAAAATGATTGAAGAAGAGTGGCGTCGTAATAACACAGATTTATTAAGTGAAGGTGAAGAAGACACTGGCTTAACCGTAGCTCAAGTTATCCAAATGCAGGTAAAAGATGATGATAGGTGCTTTTTATTAGCTAAACAATTTGGCGTTGAATACTTGCTATCAAGACGGTTTAAATATCTTTCTACTGGTGAGTCTCGGAAAATATTACTTATTCAGCTTTTAATGAATAAACCTGATTTAATCATTTTAGATGAGCCTTTTGATGGATTGGATGTTGATTCTCGGCACGCTTTAAATGAGTTATTAACGCTATTACATCAACAAAATCTGACTATCGTACTTATTTTAAATCGTTTTAATGATATTCCTGATTTTATTCAGTATGCAGGTCTACTAATTAATTGCGAATTAGTCGCCAACGGTGAGAAAGAACAGGTTTTGTCTGATTCTGTAATAGGGCAATTATCTCACAGTGAAACACTGGAAAATCTCACATTACCTGAACAAGATACACCGGATGCCATACCTCAATTATCACCGACACTTTCCCCTATTGTGCTAAAAGATGGTGTAGTGAGCTATAACGACAAACCTGTTCTTCACCATTTAAGCTGGGAAGTAAAGCCTCAACAGCATTGGCAAATTTTAGGCCCTAATGGTGCAGGGAAATCGACATTATTGAGTTTAATTACAGGTGATCATCCTCAAGGTTACAGCAATGACTTAACACTATTTGGTCGCAAAAGAGGAAGTGGTGAAACAATATGGGAAATTAAACGCCATATTGGCTATGTCAGTAATGCCCTGCATCAGAGTTATCGAGTTTCTTCAACAGTAAAGAATGTCATTATTTCAGGTTTTCATGACTCTATTGGTATTTATCAAGCGATTACAGATAAGCAACTTAAACTCGCTGATGAATGGTTAGCGTTAATTGGCTTAACCGCACATGCTAACCATCCATTTCATGCCTTATCTTGGGGCCAGCAACGCTTAGTGTTAATTGTTAGAGCCTTAGTTAAGCACCCTACTTTGCTCATTCTTGATGAACCACTGCAAGGATTAGATACAACGAATCGGCTCTTAGTCCAACGTTTTATTGATATCATGATAAGCCACAGTAATACGCAACTTTTATTTGTGAGCCATCATCAAGAAGATGCGCCATCGTGTATTACTCATCGATTGACATTTATTAAAAAAGGCGAAATTTATCGTTACCAGCAAGAAATTTGTTAAATGTTGATTTTTACTGTCATAATCAGGGCAATGATTTTAGAAATTAACGGTAAACTTAGCTTTACTTTTTTATTTAAACCGACACTTTTTTGCTTGTTATTCGAACAATAATAAATGAAAAATGTGTCTTTTTTACAGACGCTATTTTCGTCTATTTTTCATACAAAATGGATATTTTGTTTTTTTACGCCGATCCCGCTAGATTAATAGCTTGAACGATTAAGCAAAAGGTGTGACAACTGTGCAATAATTCATCGAACAAACGATATTTTTGACTTAATCCCTCTTGTTTTGTCACTTATGTTTGGCGTTCTTGTCGATGATCCATATAATGATTGAAGTGCTAATTTTAAACTTATATTAAGAAAGTAATTATAGGAGTCTAAACTATGGCAGTAACTAAGCTTGTGCTAGTTCGACACGGTGAAAGTGTATGGAACAAAGAAAACCGTTTTACAGGCTGGACTGACGTTGAGTTGTCCGAAAAAGGCCGTAATGAAGCGCAAGAAGCAGGTAAACTGCTGAAAGCGGAAGGTTTCGTTTTTGACTATGCATATACTTCTGTTCTGAAACGCGCAATTCACACCCTGTGGAACATTCTTGATCAAGTTGATCAACAATGGCTGCCAGTTGAAAAATGCTGGAAATTAAACGAACGTCATTACGGTGCACTGCAAGGCTTAAACAAAGCTGAAACTGCTGAAAAATACGGTGACGAACAAGTTAAGCAATGGCGTCGTGGTTTTGCTATCACTCCACCAGAATTAACTAAAGATGATGAACGTTTCCCAGGTAAAGATCCTCGTTATGCATCTTTAACTGCGGCAGAACTGCCATTAACAGAAAGCCTAGCATTAACTATCGATCGTGTAACACCATACTGGGAAGAAGTGATTAAACCACGTGTTGCTTCTGGTGAGAAAGTTATTATTGCAGCTCACGGTAACTCACTACGTGCTCTGGTTAAATACCTAGACAACATGGGTGAAGATGAAATTCTTGAGCTGAATATTCCAACAGCTGTGCCTTTAGTTTACGAATTTGATGAAAATATGAAACCGATCAAACGTTACTACTTAGGTAATGCTGACGAAATCGCAGCAAAAGCAGCCGCTGTTGCTAACCAAGGTAAAGCAAAATAATTTTACATTTATTTTGAATTACATAAAAAAATGCCACTTCAAAAGTGGCATTTTTTATATTCTAAATTTAATTATTACGCTTTATTACGACGAGCTACAACCGCATCTGCTAATTGACGTAACAGCGTTTCAGTATCGTCCCAACCAATACAGGCATCGGTGATACTCTTACCGTAAACCAAAGGTTCACCGCTTTCTAATGACTGGCTACCTTCCACTAAATGGCTTTCAATCATAACGCCGATTAATGCTTTTTCACCTGAACTAATTTGTTGGCAAATATCAGCACCAACTTCCATTTGTTTCTCAAATTTCTTGCAACTATTGGCGTGACTGAAATCTACCATAACATTTTGTGGTAAACCTGCTTTTTTAAGCCCTTCTTTTACCGCTGCGACATGTTCAGCGCTGTAATTTGGCTCTTTACCACCACGCAAAATAATATGGCAATCACCATTACCTGCTGTGCGCACAATGGCTGAATGACCCCATTTAGTGACAGAAAGAAAACAGTGTGGCGATCCGGCCGCATTGATTGCATCAATAGCAACTTTAATTGTTCCATCTGTACCATTTTTAAAACCAACCGGACAAGATAGACCAGATGACAGCTCACGGTGTACTTGAGACTCTGTCGTCCGTGCACCAATTGCACCCCAACTCATTAAATCAGCAACATATTGAGGCGTTATCATATCTAAGAACTCACCAGCAGTTGGCAAGCCACTATCATTGATGGTTAATAAAAGATTACGGGCAATACGTAAACCTTCATTAATATCAAAGGTATGATCCATATGAGGATCGTTAATTAAACCTTTCCAACCCACTGTTGTACGTGGTTTTTCAAAATAAACCCGCATCACGATTTCAAGTTTATCTTTAAGCTCTTCCCGAATGAGGCTTAAACGTTGTGCATACTCCATCGCAGCTTTTGGATCATGAATAGAACAAGGTCCAATTACCACTAATAGACGATCATCTTTTCCAGCCAGGATTTGATGAATAGCTTCACGGGCATGACGAACTGTAAAAGCCGCATTATCAGTCGCTGGAAACTTTTCCAATAAAGCAACAGGCGGTAAAAGTTCATTAATTTGTGTTATTTTAAGGTCATCATTTTGATAATTCATTCCCGTGTATCCACTCTTTTATGTTATCTAGTCAATGTTATTATTGCTTTCCCAATCTAACCATTCGTTTTCTATCTGTAAACACTCTTTCACCCTAAAGCATCTATAGTCACCTTTCTAAAAAATCGTCAAAGATGGAAATAGCGTATTTAAGCAAAATAATGATTCAAAATTGCGTTAAAGATAAGAATAAAAACAATGAATAGTAAGGCTGGAGAGAAAGATAACTCTACCAGCCTTTTTTATTAGGAGAGATAATTATTTTTGCTAGAGCGTTTTGCTGTTTTGATCCACAAACGAGAACCGTTAATAGCGATGGCCAATAAAATAATATATTCAACCGACATGGCATAAACACCTTGCTTGTAAAATATAACGACACTAATCACGTTGATCACTGACCAAACTAGCCAGTTTTCAACTAATTTACGTGTCATTAAAATCATTGCCACAATCGAAAGGACGGTCATTGTAGAGTCCCAGAATGGGTAAGCATCAGGTTCAAGAATTGGCGTAGCTAAATTTGCACCAAAAATATTTAATATATCAACTGCAACAACGGCTAAATAACCAAATACAGCATCAATATTAAAGGTCAAAGCGACAATAGCAGCAATTGAAGCAATAATTAAAAGGAGGCGATGGCTTGGTTTTAACCAACGAATTCTTAATTCAGCTTGCTCAAAGTCATTTACTCTACTCCATGCATACCATCCATAAATATTGGCAGCAAAGAAGAAAATTTGAAGCAATAGGCTCGCATATAACTGAATTTGGAAAAAGATAATGGCAAATAAGGTGACATTAATGAGTCCAAATAAGTAATTAATAATTTTTTCCTGACTTGCAAGCCATATACACAAGAGACCTGCTATTGTGCCCACAGCTTCAATCCACGAAAGTGGGTACCCACCCTGCCCCAGAGGAATGTTGACTAAAATATTATTGATACTAAACCAACTCATGACATCCATTTTACAACCCCGACTTAATCATAGAAAAAAACAAAGAAAATATGGGTTATTGCGACATCTTTGCAAAGTAGTAAAGATATATTATAAATTCATATTTATAATGGTACTTAGTTTTCAATACTAAACATTGTATTGCTGAGCTATAAACATAACAAAAAAATGTTTTACACAGTAAACAAATTATTCTGATTTACGCTTTAAACAATAAAAACGACAAATAATTTTATACCTTTTAATTATTAGAGAGAAATATGGAGCCAACAACACGCTTAATCGATCGCACACTATCTTTTGCTCTCCTTGATCCTAGAATTGAAGCTGTGATACTGACAGGATCATTAGGGCGTAATAAAAAGATAGACAGTTATTCTGATATTGATATAGAGCTTATCGGTTATGGCGCGACAGAGCTCGCAAAAAACCAACATTGGCTATCACAATTTGGTGATGGCCTTGTCAGCTTACAATTGGAGTGTGAAGATCCTAAAGGTAAGTTTTGGCCTATCTACCTACATGTTTTGGCTCAAGGTCGCAAACTGGACATTATGATGGCAGAGCCTGAACGTATTTTTAACATGAAAACAGAGGGCCTTAGCCCAGTTTACCAGCGTGGATACCAAATCTTACTTGATAAAACAGGTTTATGTGACGGACTTCCTGAAATTAGCACTATAACGCCACCTACGCTCACCAAAGAGCAAGCTTACAATAATGCTCAAGAATTCTGGTTTGAAGCGTCACAGGTCGCTATAGCTATTTTACGCCATGAATTTTGGTTTGCTAACTATCGCATGAACGATATGCGTGAATGGCTAATCGCGTTGCTTGAACAAGTTGCGCTGAGTACATCAATACAAGATGTTTGGTATCAAGGGAAAAACCTAAAAGAGTGGTTACCTAAATTTTATTCTTTACGCTCATTAGAAAGTACACTTGCAATGAGTACACCTTATGAATCAGCTGCAGCCCTTTCGATTATGATGGCTTTTTTTATTGATGCATCACAACGGCTCGATTATTCCCTTGATACCGCAAAAAAAACCCAAGAGCTAGTGAGTAATTGGCTCATTGACAATGAATTTTTGACTGAAAATGAATATACCCAAATTACGTCATCAATTATTTGCCATTACTGATTTCAACGTGATTTTTAATTAAAGCGAGGTAGTTTTTTCAATTTTGAGAAAACTATCGTAATTACTCAATCTGGTGATTAGGTAGTGTTATCAGAAGATAATTGGAGAGACATTAATTGATAATCTAGCGAGGCATTAAAACGATGGTAAATAATCAAGGAGGAGTTTGAAATGGTGGGTCGTGGGCGATTCGAACGCCCGACCAATTGATTAAAAGTCAACTGCTCTACCGACTGAGCTAACGACCCATTTCAATAAAAACGGATTGGTATTCGAAAATGGTGGGTCGTGGGCGATTCGAACGCCCGACCAATTGATTAAAAGTCAACTGCTCTACCGACTGAGCTAACGACCCTTTTTCGAATCCGCCACATTCTCTGTGGCAA
The DNA here is from genome assembly GCF_016239305.1 of Proteus vulgaris. Classification (GTDB taxonomy): domain Bacteria; phylum Pseudomonadota; class Gammaproteobacteria; order Enterobacterales; family Enterobacteriaceae; genus Proteus; species Proteus vulgaris_C. The sequence continues at coordinate 60,130 of NZ_JAEHOQ010000007.1, forward strand.
CGGCGGGTAATAATACTGATTTAATGTTTTTGTGCAATGTTTTTTTTCAAAAAAACAATCAAGCGTTTAAAAAACAATCATTTAACCCCGAAAATGCAATATTTTACATTACGGGGTCAATAATTAGAGTGCTGCTAACTGCTTTTGCGCTAATTTAGCGCCCGCACTATTTGGATATTGCTTAATCACTTGTTGATAAATAGCTTTAGCATTATCCTTTTGCCCTTTCTCTTGCATGATCAGGCCAATTTTATAAAAGGCTTCACTTGCTTTTTGAGATTTCGGATAGTTTTTAACAACAATAGCAAATGTACTTGCTGCCTGATCCTTATTACCTTTTAAGTAATACATCTGACCCAACCAAAAATGTGCATTTGATTGATAGCTAGACTTCGGATAGTTATTGATAAAGTTGTTTAATTCAACAATTGCCTTATCGTAATCTTTTGAATTCAATACGATATCAATTGCTGCATTATAATCGGCCTTCTCATCACCTTGCCCAGAATTAGTTGTAGCAGAAGGTGTTGAAGAAGTAGCATTATCAGATTGTGTGGCTTCTGTTGGTGTGGAAGCTCCGCCACCAAGGCTATCTAATTGTTGATAGATATTGCGTTGGCGTTCGACAACTTGATTTAGCTGGTATTGGTTTTCCTGAATTTGACCACGTAACATATCAATATCACGCTGAGAATCAGCAAGTTGTTGCTGTAATTGGGTCAAAAGCTGGCTATGAGCATTTGAAAAACGCTCAAGTTGGGCGAGTCGTTCATCGGTCGAACCTGAACCGATATTACTGATTGGCGCTTGGGCAATAGCGGCTACAGGAGCCGCTACGCCAACCAGTAACAACAGACTCATCAAGAAAGGTCTGAAGTTACTGTTGTTCATGCCGTTCTCTTAGTAATCCAGTACTGCACGACGGTTTTTCGCATAAGCGGCTTCGTCATGACCCAGTACAGCTGGTTTTTCTTTACCGAAAGATACGATTGACAGTTGATCAGCAGATACGCCTTTACCTTGTAGGTACATTTTCACAGCGTTAGCACGACGTTCGCCCAGAGCGATGTTGTATTCTGGAGTACCGCGTTCGTCAGCGTGACCTTCTACAGTGATACGTACTGAAGGGTTAGCACGTAGGAATGCAGCGTGTGCATCTAACAGGTTAGCGTAGTCTGAGCTAATGTCATATTTGTCAAAACCGAAGTAAACGATGTTTTGTTGTTTCAGTTGTTCTAATTGCTGACGTGCTAATTCTTCAGCAGTAGGACCTTGTTCAACAACGGGTACATTGCTTGTATCAGTTTGATCTTCGTTTTTGTTTGAGCTACATGCTGCAACAGCAACGAGTGGTAATGCTAACATCAACCCTTTAAACACTTTGTTTAATTGCATCTCTATTTGTTCCTTTATTTTGTTTGCCATACATAATTTTTATGCATCACATAAACGGTGACCAGGCAGGTGATTTAACCTGACCATCAGTCGCCGGAAGACGCGCTTTGAAACGTCCATCAGTCGATACTAGCTGCAAAATGGTGCCTAAGCCTTGTGTAGAGCTATAAATAACCATTGTGCCGTTAGGCGCGATGCTTGGCGTTTCATCCAGAAACGTATCTGTTAGATATTGTACGGAATTCGTTTCCAGATCCTGCTTAGCGATATGTTGCCTACCGCTTTCAGAACTCACCATAACTAAGAAACTACCATCTGGGCTTACCGCAGGATTTTGGTTTTGTTTACCTTCCCACGTAATACGCTCTGGCGTTCCACCGTTAATATTAACTTTGTATATTTGTGGACGTCCACCTTGATCTGAAGTATAGACTAAGGTTTGTCCATCTGGCATCCAATTTGGCTCAGTATTATTGCTTCTACCATTGGTTACCTGTGTCATATTCCCACTTGCTAAATCCATAACATATAGATTTAAGCTACCACTCTTAGAAAGAGCAAAGGCAAGTTTAGAGCCATCTGGTGAAAATGAAGGTGCACCATTATGTCTTGGGAATGATGCAATTTGGCGAATTTCACCTGTTGCTAATGTTTGTACCACTAAAGCAGATTGACCACTTTCAAAAGTTACATAAGCCAGTTTAGCACCATCTGGTGACCATGCTGGTGACATTAATGGCTGTGATGAACGATAAACACGATCTTGGTTAAATCCATCATAGTCAGAAACGCGCAATTCATAAGGATATGCGCCACCGTTAGTCACAACAACATAAGCAATACGTGTACGGAATGCGCCACGAATACCTGTCAGTTTTTCAAATACTTCATCACTGGCAGTGTGTGCAGAATAACGTAGCCATTTAGATGGAACTTTAAACTCACTTTGAGATAAAACTGCGCCTGGAGAGCCAGCAACGTCAACTAACTGATAGCTTACTAAATATTGGCCATCTGCTGACGGTTGTACGCGTCCAACAACAACAGAATCAATCCCTAATGCGGTCCATAGTGCAGGTTGAACTTCAGAAGCCGTGACCGGCTGTTGAGGTATACGTGACACATCAATAGGATTAAACTTTCCGCTATTACGTAAATCAGCTGCAATCACACCAGCGATATCTTCTGGCATTTGACCAGTGCCTTCCCATTTAAAAGGAACGACACCGATAGGGCGTGCAGTATTCACCCCTTGTGTAATTTCAATTCGAACTTCAGCGTTAGCCAGAGTGGTTACGCATAAAATTAAAAGTCCGAAGATAACATTTAATGCCTGCTTCATCATGTCTCCCTTTTATTATTGCGGTTATTACGCAATAACGCACAGAATAGTAACAAACGCTTTTCAACAACACCATACAACACATCAATAACATTCTAAAATAGCTATAAATTAGTGTATGTTTTCCTACTATCAGACAGTTTTATGGCTTAAACTCAATTGTCGATGATTTTACTTGTTCATAAACATCTTTTGGTGGTTTAGGTAATTTAGCAGTATTCGCTGCACGTAATGCCACTTGGCATAATGCAGGATCACCACCGGAAATCTTCGCATTAATTAACATCCCATCAGGTGCAATACTAATTCTTAGTTCACAAGTTTTACCTTTGTATAACTCTGGATCAATGAACTTCTGTTCTATTGCAACTTTCAGTTGGCCTTTATAGCGATCTACACCTTCACCATTTGCACCAGTGCGATTTCCACCACCTTGCCCTGCTGCAGAGGCTCCACTTTGTTTATTACCATCAGCCATTAAACCATCAAGTAAACTATCAACGGCTTTACTCTGCTGCTGAGCAGCTGCTTTCGCTTTAGCTTCTGCGGCAGCTTTGGCTTTAGCCTCTGCGGCTGCTTTTGCTTTAGCATCTGCTTCGGCTTTTGCTTTAGCATCTGCTTCAGCTTTCGCTTTTGCATCTGCCTCTGCTTTCGCTTTAGCTTCTTCTGCTTTTTGCTTCGCGACTAATTCAGCTTGTTTTTTCGCTTCAGCTTCTGCTTGTTTTTTAGCATCCGCTTGTTCTTTTAAGATGCGATCACGCTCTGCTTTCGCTTGTGCAGCCGCTTCTTCTGCCACTTTTTGTTCTTCTTTCGCTTTAGTGGCAGCTAACGTAGCTTCTCGTTTTTGAGCTTCTGCTGCCTCTTTTGCTTGTAAACGTTCAATTTCTAATGTCTTCAAACGTTCTTGTTCTTTCATTTGCTGCTGACGCAACTCTTCTTCTTGTTGCTCAGCTCGCGCTTTACGTTCTTGCTCTGCTTTTTGGACGTTAGCTTGTTGCGCTTTTTGCTGGTTATACTGTTGTACTACAGCATTAGGATCGACCATAATAGCATCAATAACTTGCCCGTCTTCACCACCGCCACCACCTAAATCCCACTTCTGAGTTAATGACCCCCAGATAAGCAATGCGATAACAAGCAAATGCAAGGCAGTAGACAAGATAACTGAACGGCTCAATTTACTTCGGATTGGCTTCGTCTTCTTTCCCACGCTATTATCCAAACTTATTTCAACCTATTACATAGGCTGAGTCATTAAACCTACAGATTTAACACCTGCTTGACGTAACATGTTGAGAGCTTTAATTATCTCATCATAAGGAACATCTTTAGCACCGCCAATCAGAAATATAACTTTCGGATTTTTTTCCAATTGTCGTTTAGCTTCAGCCATAATCTGTTCTTGAGGCAATAATTCTAATACTTCTTGATCAACTCGAATATTATATTGCCCAATTCCTGCAACCTCGACAATCACCGGGGGATTATCACTAGTTGAAACAGTTTGTGTATCTGTTGCTTCAGGAAGATCAACTTCAACACTTTGCGAAATGATAGGTGCTGTTGCCATAAAAATAAGCAAAAGTACTAACAATACGTCAAGCAAAGGAACAATGTTAATCTCTGACTTTACGCCTCGGCGGTTACTGCGACCTCGTGCCATCAGCTATCTCCTTCTGCGTTAACTATTTCTTTTCTGCTGAGGCAAAAGCTTGGCGATGTAAAATCGTCAGGAACTCTTCCATAAAGTTATCGTAACTTTGTTCCAGTTTAGTTACACGCTGCGTAAACCGGTTATAAGCCATAACTGCGGGGATCGCCGCAAATAAACCGATAGCTGTTGCAATCAACGCTTCAGCAATGCCGGGTGCGACCATTTGTAATGTTGCTTGTTTAACACTACCTAATGCAATAAATGCATGCATAATCCCCCATACTGTACCAAACAGACCAATATATGGGCTGATAGAACCAACAGTACCTAGGAAAGGAATGTGAGTTTCTAGTGATTCTAATTCACGATTAAAAGAGACACGCATTGCTCTTGATGCACCATTAACAACCGCATCAGGCGCATGAACGCTTGCTTGGTGTAAACGAGCAAACTCTTTAAAACCGGAATGAAAAATTTGCTCAGAGCCTGATAATTCATCACGACGAGCTTGGCTCTCTTTATATAAACGAGCCAAGTCAGTACCTGACCAGAATTTATCTTCAAAATCTGCGGCTTCACGATCGGCGGCATTCAGAACTTTGGTTCGCTGAATAATAATCGCCCAAGATGCAATAGAAAATCCGATTAAAATCAACATGATCAACTTAACTAAAAGCCCTGCTTTTAGAAAGAGATCGATAACATTCATGTCAGCCACTACTTAAACTCCGCGATAATGGACTTAGGAAGCGCTACAGGCTTCATTTTTAATGAATCTACGCAGACAACGAGCACATCTGCGCTACACAAAACACAACCATCTTGATTAATAAGCTTTTGAGAAAATGTCATTGAGGCACCACGTAATGTGGTAATTTCACTTTCTACTTGTAAAAGCTCATCAAGTCGAGCGGGTGCAATATATTCTATTGATAATTTACGTACAACAAATACAACATGATCATACTCCCGTAAATCATGCTGATGAAAACCTTTTTCTCTGAGTAATTCTGTTCGAGCGCGTTCAAAATATTTTAGATAGCTGGCGTGATAGACCACACCACCGGCATCAGTATCTTCATAATAAACACGAACAGGCCAAAGAAACTGCATAATATCTTCCTTACATTTTCCGAGTTAAGTCCATAAATAATTAAGCTATAAGTCACTTAACTATACTTAAGAGGTAGCTCTAAGGGAATCATAGTAACGTAAAGAATAGAAAACACAGTTTTCAGGCGCCAATCATAAACTCTTCTTTGCAACACGCAATATGCTTTGTGCTCTGAATACAAAAAATATTTTCATTAAGGCAGCATAAAAATGCTTGCTAATTAGAAATTCATAGATTGCCTTATTTATTAGTATTATTTTTAATGGCAGAAAAAACCAGCTAAAAAACTGGTTTTTCATATAAATCAATTAATTATTTATGATTGGAGTCTCATGAAGGTAGTGCCACTGCCAATCCATTTCATGAGAATTGCGTCTCAATAACGCCACCGACTCTCGTATAAGAATTTTCTCATTTTCAGTGTGGGTTTCTCGATATCTGACAACCACCAAACAATCTGATTGATAAATTATTTTATAATCATCCGTTTTTATTTTCAGACCATTTCTTTTCCCTGCATTTTGTCTGAACATTGCAATAACATCATCATAACTCACTGCTTTTCCGTTGATCCCGACCATCGAAAATTCACTAGATAAAAGATTTTCTATCTTAGTTATTGCATCAACAGAAAGTGGAAATTGTGTAAAAACAGCTTCAATCTCATCATGCAAAGATTTAATGCTTTCGATAATTAAATCGGTATTAAGATTCATCTTGTATTTCCTGTGTAATAGTTTTCTTTTTCAACGTAAATAATAAGGTCAGAGGCAATACGCCAATTAAAGCGCATATTAAAAACGTCATGCTATAAGCTGTTTGTGGTAAACAAAAAAGAGAAAGAATATTAAATAGCATAGCAACAAGTGTTGCACCGATACTAAAAACGACTTGTCTATTAATATTCCAGATAACACTCGCTTGAACTAATTTTTGTGAACTAAAATCATATAATGCTGTTGTTTGTGCCGTGTTTGCACCTATTCCTCCGCCAACCCCAATAACTAAATAAGCGACAATTAACAGTAGAACATCTGTATTACTATTCACAAATGTTAATAAGGCAATGCCAACACTGTGCAATAATAAAGCAAAAATAAATAAGCGTTTCATACCTAATTTATTATAAAGCGCACCGCTTATTGTCATTGAAATAAAGGCACCTAATGCATACAGCAGCATAAAAATACCTGTACCTTGAGCTGTGAATTTTAAATATTGTTGTAAATAGAAAATAGCGAGAATATTTACCCCAGTAAAGACACCAGGAATACAGTAATAAATAAAAATAGAGAGTGATAAGTTTCTATTTTTTAATAGTGCCAAATTAATAACAGGCGATGCATGATGTCGATAATGATAATAATAAAGTATTGCAAAACAGGCCGATAATATCGCTATGATTAATGCAAGTAATGTTGAGTGATACTCACCATAAGCCGATAAAGCAAATAATCCAAAAACGATAATCAAACTAATAAGAATAATGCCTTTAATATCAGGTATGGTATTTTCTTTAGGCAAAGGCTCTTTTACCCAGATAAAAGCGAGAAATGCCGTCAGTAAGGAAAATGGAATATTGCTATAAAATACCCAACGCCAAGAAACGACATCAACAATAAATCCGCCTAGGGTTGGGGATATTGCTGGAGCTATCAGGGCTATTGCCATAATCAATGTTGAAATTTTACTTCTTTCATGCCCTTGAAAATATTGAAAAGTTAACGCTTGCCCAATTGGGATCAATAATCCACCACTCACGCCTTGAACAAAACGCCAGAAAATAAGTTCACTAAAAGAGTGGGAATATCCCACCAAAGCCACAGACACACTAAACATTAACATTGATGTCACCATCAATGCCTTAATACCAAAACGTTCAGATAGCCAATGGCTTAATGGAATAATTAATGTTAATCCTAAGATATAGCTATTTGAAACCCACGTGACGGAAACGATAGAGATCTGCATATCATCAGCAATAGCAGGTAATGCAATAGCTGACATAAAAATATTAATACAATCTATAAAAAAGCCCAGCAGAAATATAGATGCAATACGATAACGGTAAGTCATAAAAATCCTCCGCACATAGAGTACGGAAGATTGACGAATTTCGTCTATCTGACAAAATAGAACTTATTGTTTAATCAGAGTAAACAATCATGCAAAATCAAATTGATCGAATTCGCTCTTTTATTGCTGTTGTTGATACAGGATCTTTTACTCAAGCAGCAAAATATTTACGCTTAAGTAAATCGATGGTAAGTATTCATATCAAAGCGTTAGAAACAGAATTAAATGTCTCACTGCTCAATCGTAATACTCGTCGATTCTCACTGACAGAGACAGGTGAAATGCTTTATCAAGATTTTCGACAGGTACTCATTCAGTTAGAGCAAACATTAGATAAAGCGCGGTTGGGCCAACAAGAATTACAAGGTTCATTACGGTTAGGTTCAACGGCTGAATTTGGTGAATATTATATTTTGCCGTTACTTAGTCAATTTATGCAATTACACCCAAAACTAAAAGTACAGTACGCCTTTAATTCTTCTATTGAGGACTTAATAAATCATAAACTTGATTTAGCGGTTCGTCTTGGCACATTAAAAGACAGTAATTATCGCTCTACAAAATTGGCAGGTTATGAGATAAGTTTAGTTATTTCACCTGATTTATTGCAGAAATTCTCGATAAAAACCATCACTGACTTAAGCGCTATTCCTTATTTAGCAAATAGTAATTTGCGCCAAAGTAAACTTTCAATTTCTGCGCAGTTTAATACCCTTCTTTCTCAATTAGCCCAAGATGCCTATTTTGAAACTAACACCATAGCCGCATTAAAAAAGATGGCGCTTGCGCATTCTGGGATGACTATTTTGCCACATTGGTATATTCGTCAAGAGTTATTAGAAGACCAATTGGTTGTGCTGTTTCCTGAATATTCACTTTTAACGCAATCCGTTAATATTATTTTTCCATATAGTGAACATATTCCAAGAAAAACACGCCTATTTATTGATTTCTTAAAAGAGAATATTCAATTATAAAACAAAAAGATAAGAATATTTTGGATAAGTGAGTAGATAATAAAATACCTTATTTCTTTATCATTACATGAGTAGAAATAAGGTATTTTTTTAGAAGAAGAAATAACTTAACCCAACAACTAGAATAATAATTGCAGGGATTGGATGTAATAAACATTTTGCAACAACATGTTTAGGGCGAAATGCAAGACCAAAAGTAGCCCCTGCACACACTGACCAAATCAGTAATATGCCTTGCCAAATTGCCAATGAACTTGTGTTCGCTGCAAAACGGCTAGGGTCCCACATAATACAAAATGCCATCACCAACGCCATGATTAAAACAAGAGCCCGTATAGGGCCCTTGTCGAGTAGTTGGTAGCTTTTATCCAACATTATTCTTCACTTTCTGAAGTTTTTTTAGCTTCAGCGTGCTCGTAAGCTAGTCCTGCGATCACCGCAATACTACAAGCGAAGAGTGTGCCGAGAAGCCATGCAAAATACCACATTCTCTATGCTCCTTAGTAAAGAGTATGATTATTGCCTTCGATAAATTTCTTATCAAGGCGACCATGCATTTTCCAGTAACACCAGATGGTGTAAAGGAGAACGATAGGTACAAAGATAATCGCAACAACTGTCATGACTTGCAGAGTAAACAAGCTAGAAGTTGCATCCCACATTGTTAAGCTCACATCTGGGAATGTGCTCGAAGGCATCACAAATGGGAACATAGTCACACCACAAGTTAGGATAACACAAGCAATTGTCAGTGAAGTGAACAGGAATGCCCAACCACCTTTATTTGCTTTAGTAGCAACAATCGCCAGTAATGGAGATAACAGGCCTAAGGCCGGCAATGCCCATAATACTGGATAATTGTTGTAATTAGTCATCCAAGCACCCGCTTCATGAGAAACGGTTTTCAATAGTGGAGATGATGGACCGGCTGTATCAATAGTGCTTGTAATAATAAAGCCATCGATACCATAGATTAACCATACACCTGCTAATGCGAATGCGATGAAAGTAATTAATGAGGTAATGTAAGTTGTTTTACGAGTACGCTCATGTAATTCACCGGTAGTACGCATTTGAAGATAACTTGCACCGTGTGCAACAATCATCATTAAGCTAATTACACCTGCTAATAAACCGTATGGGTTTAATAGACTTAACAGGTTAATCAGCGCGTTAGTCGTACCGTTATAAGATACACGCTGCATGCTATCGACTTCTAATGGAACACCTTGTAACAGGTTACCAAAAGCAACACCGATAACTAATGGTGGAACGAAGCTACCAATAAAGATACCCCAATCCCACATACCACGCCATTTTGGAGATTCCAGTTTAGAACGGTAGTCAAAACCTACTGGACGGAAGAATAATGCCGCCAATACGAAGATCATACCAAAATAGAAACCAGAGAATGCCGCAGCATAAACCATTGGCCATGCAGCGAATAATGCACCACCTGCTGTGATTAACCATACTTGGTTACCATCCCAGTGAGGTGCAACAGAGTTAATCAAAATACGGCGTTCAGTGTCATCTTTCGCGATAACGCGTAGTAACACACCGACACCCATATCAAAACCGTCAGTGACCGCGAAGCCAATCAGTAAGATACCAATCAGTAGCCACCAAATAAACCGCAATACTTCATAATCAAACATAGTGGACTCCTGTGTTACTTACTTTGTGCAGAAGAAGCGTTCTTCTGTTCAAAGTGATAGCGACCCGTCTTCAGGCTACTCGGCCCAAGGCGACCAAATTTGAACATCAGGAACATTTCGGCAACTAAGAACAGAGTATACAGACCACAGATAAGACCCATAGATACCAGAATATCAGCCTGTGTCAGTGATGATGTTGCTACAGCCGTAGGCAAGATTTCACCAATCGCCCATGGTTGACGTCCATATTCCGCAACAAACCAACCTGCTTCAATCGCAATCCAAGGTAATGGAATACCCAGTAACGCAGCACGCAGTAACCATCTATAGTTACCAATACGGTTTGATAGAACGGTCCAGAAAGAGACAGCAATAATCAGTAACATTAGGAAGCCAACGGCAACCATGATACGGAATGACCAGAATAGAGGTGCAACATTAGGAATGGTGTCTTTTGCAGCAAGTTTGATTTGCGCTTCTGTTGCATCAACCACATTTTCAGTATAACGCTTCAGTAATAAGCCATAACCTAAATCTTGCTTAGCTTCATTAAACGCCGCACGAACAGCAGGATCAGTATTACCTGAACGCAGTTCACTTAATAATTCGTAAGCTTTCATACCATTACGAATACGAACTTCATGCTGGCTCATTAGATCGTTAAGACCTAATACAGGCGTATCGAAAGAACGCGTTGCAATAATACCCATGACATAAGGGATTTGTAATGCAAACGAGTTTTCCATTTTTTCTTGATTAGGGAATGCAATCAGATTAAATGCAGCTGGAGCTGCTTCTGTATGCCATTCGCCTTCAATTGCAGCCAGTTTGGTTTTTTGTACGTCACCCATTTCGTAACCAGATTCATCACCCAGTACGATAACAGATAACACAGCTGCGATACCAAAAGTAGCGGCAACTGCGAAAGAACGTTTTGCAAAACCGATGTCACGACCTTTGAGCAAGTAGTAAGAGCTAATACCCAGAACAAAGAATGCACCAGTACAGTAACCAGCAGCAACGGTGTGAACAAATTTAACTTGAGCGACAGGGTTTAAAACCAGATCAGCAAAACTCAACATTTCCATTCGCATGGTTTCAAAGTTGAAGTCTGCAGCGACAGGGTTTTGCATCCAACCATTCGCAACAAGGATCCACAGTGCAGAGAAGTTAGAACCGAAAGCAACTAACCAAGTTACCATCAAGTGCTGCTTCTTACCTAAGCGATCCCAGCCAAAGAAGAACAATCCGACGAAAGTTGATTCTAAGAAGAACGCCATCAGACCTTCGATTGCTAAAGGCGCACCGAAGATATCACCGACGTAATGAGAGAAATATGACCAGTTAGTACCAAATTGGAACTCCATGGTCAACCCAGTTGCGACACCCAGAGCAAAGTTAATACCAAATAACTTACCCCAGAACTTTGTCATATCTTTGTAAACTTGTTTACCCGACAGGACATATATCGTTTCCATGATTGCCAGCATAAACGCCATACCTAACGTTAACGGGACAAACAGGAAGTGATACATCGCTGTTAAGGCAAACTGTAACCGTGACAGTTCGACAATATCAAACATCTTGACTCCTTGCTCCTAGCAGGAAGACACCGACTTGCGGCAACCCGACTTTATTAAATTATAAAGCCTCATAACTACCAGCAATAAATGCCTCTAAAAACAACAACGAATATTAAAGACCAAAAACACAATACCTTACAAATAGTACGCTTATATTTACATATAATAAATATATTTTGCGTGACCCAGATTTGAATTCTGAGCTTAGGTCAAAAATACGACTTTTAGGTTTGTAACAGCATATTTGATCGTGTGCCAATTTAAGCATATTCAGAAATTTTTGCCACAATTAATAACTTGACCCACATCAAAAAAACACTTTAATGTTAACTAGTTGCGAATAAATTACCCAATAGTTACCATTGTGTTAATACAATGTTGTTTTTATTTTTAAGTGTAATTTATCTCCTTATATTTTCCATAATAAAATTAACTTTTTATTTTCATAAAAGGCCTAAAAATAAACACTTTTAGTTGTGTTTTATTAATTTTAATATCAAAATCATTTTTTTGCAGGTAAAAAATAAATATTTAAAAAAAATAATTTATTAATTAACAAGTTGAAATTTACAAAAGTGTAAATACAGAAAATAACATCTAGCTAATTTATCAAATAAAGATAAAAATAAAATCTAATAGTGATTGTCTATTTTTAATATTAATGGCTGTTTATTTTATTTTTTATTTCAGATAAGTAAACTGTAATTAATCTATCTTATGGATCTAAAATACAAATAAATGATTCAAAAAAATTAAAAATACTCATTAAAATCAATATAATAAAAAAACAAACTGTTCGACACCCTGAAAAAGAAAACCAGCTCATCTTTATTGTATTTTATTATTTTTGTGGGACATTTCTTACCGCGACCATAAGTATTTCATCATTACACTCAATAGGTATAAAAGAGCCATGTTTCGGCTTTAATCCCCTTTTCAATGCTCTATCATAATAAAAGAATATTTTCTCATATAGGCCTCTTTATCTACCCTCTTTTTCACTTACTCATTAACATGTTTAAAAAACCATCTTCTTAGTAAAAATCGGCCTTACAGCGATATTAAAGGGGAAATTAGGAACTATTATTACGATATTTATAGAAAAGAGCATGATGATGTCGACATAAAATAACTATTTATTTTCTTTTGTTAGTCTCGTTTCTCACCTAAAACATGCATTTAAAATATGGTTTTTAACAACTAAGAATGAATATACACAACATTCATCATTATTTTTAGTTTATGCAAAAAGCTTAGAAAAAGAAAAAAAAGATCTTTTGCATAGAAATCAATAATTGAAAAATTTAATATAAAACAAATGATTAGTATAAATCCATATAGATATTTAAAGTATTAATCACAATACTCGATATAGATATAAATATTTAAATGAAACTAGATATAAAAATGCCAGTTTCCTTTTAAGAAACTGGCATTTAAAATAGTATCAAACTGAAACCATTAACAGTATTTTTACTTACTTGATCATTGATTTAATGGCTTCGCCAATATCAGCTAAGCTACGCACGGTTTTAACACCTGCAGCTTCAAGTGCAGCAAATTTCTCATCCGCTGTACCTTTACCACCCGCAATGATAGCTCCTGCATGTCCCATACGTTTGCCTTTAGGGGCCGTCACACCAGCAATGTAACCTACAACCGGTTTAGTCACATGATCTTTGATATAAGCCGCTGCTTCTTCTTCTGCTGTACCCCCAATTTCACCGATCATCACAATCGCTTCTGTTTGTGGATCTTCTTGGAATAACTTCAGAATATCAATAAAGTTAGAACCTGGAATTGGGTCGCCACCAATACCAACACACGTTGATTGGCCTAAGCCAACATCCGTTGTCTGTTTAACTGCCTCATAAGTTAATGTACCTGAACGAGATACGATACCAACTTTTCCCGGTAAATGAATGTGGCCAGGCATAATGCCAATCTTACATTCACCCGGTGTGATTACACCTGGGCAGTTAGGGCCAATCATACGCACGCCCGCTTCATCTAATTTTACTTTTACTGTTAGCATATCCAAAGTAGGAATACCTTCTGTAATAGTAATGATGAGTTTAATGCCGGCCTCAATCGCTTCTAAGATTGAATCTTTACAAAATGGCGCAGGTACATAAATAACTGTCGCAGTTGCACCTGTTGCCTCAACTGCTTCGCGTACAGTATTAAATACAGGAAGTCCCAAGTGTGTAGTGCCACCTTTACCCGGTGTAACACCACCAACCATTTGTGTACCATAAGCAATTGCTTGCTCAGAGTGAAATGTTCCTTGGCTACCAGTAAAACCTTGGCAAATTACTTTGGTGTTTTTATCGATTAAAATAGACATTATTTTGCCTCCGCTGCTGCAACAACTTGTTTCGCGGCATCAGTTAAGCTTTTAGCTGCGATAATATTTAATCCACTATCCGCTAATTTCTTGGTGCCTAACTCTGCATTGTTTCCTTCAAGACGAACAACCACAGGAACATTAACGCCAACTTCTTCAACTGCGCCAATAATACCGTCTGCGATTAAGTCACAACGAACAATACCGCCGAAAATATTGACTAATACAGCACTAACATTTTCATCTGACAAAATAATTTTAAATGCTTCTGTTACACGTTCTTTTGTTGCACCACCGCCTACATCGAGGAAGTTAGCTGGTTCGCCACCGTGAAGTTTAACGATATCCATAGTACCCATTGCTAAACCAGCACCATTGACCATGCAACCAATATTGCCATCTAATGCAACGTAGTTCAGCTCCCACTGTGCAGCTTGTGCTTCTCGCGGATCTTCCTGTGATGGGTCGTGTAGCTCACGCATCTCTGGCTGGCGATATAATGCATTGCTATCTACACCTAATTTGCCATCAAGACAAATCAAATCATCTTCTTTAGTGATAACTAGAGGGTTAATTTCTATTAGCGCAAGATCACGCTCTAAGAAAATAGTAGCTAATCCCATAAAGATCTTAGCAAATTGACTAACTTGCTTGCCTTTTAAACCCAGCTTAAAGGCGAGCTCTCTTCCCTGATAAGGCATAGGGCCTGTCAGTGGATCAATAATTGCGCGATGAATAAGTTCTGGCGTTTCTTCAGCCACTTTTTCAATTTCTACGCCACCTTCAGTTGAAGCCATAAAGACAACGCGACGGGTACCACGGTCAATAACCGCACCAAGATAAAGCTCTTTAGCAATATCGGTTGCCGCTTCAACCAAAATCTGTGTAACAGGCTGACCATTAGCGTCTGTTTGATAAGTCACTAAACGTTTGCCTAACCATTGTTCAGCAAATGCGCGGATCTCTTCTTTAGATTTAACGACTTTTACGCCGCCCGCTTTACCACGTCCACCCGCGTGAACCTGACATTTCACGACCCAAGGGCCTTGACCGATTTTTGATGCAGCTTCTTCTGCTTCGCGCGGCGTGGAGCAGGCGAAACCAGCAGGTGCTGGTAATCCATACCGTGTGAAAAGCTGTTTTGCCTGATACTCGTGTAAATTCATGATGTTCTATCCATAATCTTGTTGAAAGTCGGGCTTTCTTATTTTTTTGACTATAAGCCAGAGAAATCTGACTTCACGAACACACTGTACTTCTTTGATGCTTGTGTCTGTTGCTAAAGGCAGGAGGAGCATCTCCTGCCTAAAAGCAATATTTATTACTTATACATCCAGTAATAAACGAGCTGGATCTTCTAGCATCTCTTTAACGGTTACTAAGAAACCGACAGACTCACGACCATCAATTAAACGGTGATCATAAGACAGAGCCAGATACATCATTGGTAGAATAACAACCTGACCATCAACGGCCATTGGGCGATCCTTAATAGCATGCATCCCTAAAATGGCACTTTGTGGTGGGTTGATAATAGGCGTTGACATTAATGAGCCGAAAACACCGCCATTTGTGATAGTAAAGTTACCACCCGTTAAGTCTTCAACAGTTAACTTACCATCACGACCTTTTACTGCTAATTCTTTGATGTTTTTCTCGATATCCGCCATGCTCATTGCATCTGCATCACGTAATACTGGTGTTACCAGACCACGAGGTGTTGATACTGCAATACTGATATCGAAATAGTTATGATAAACCACATCTGTGCCATCAATAGAAGCATTCACTTCTGGATAACGTTTCAGTGCTTCAATAACCGCTTTAATATAGAAAGACATAAAGCCTAAACGGACACCGTGGCGTTTTTCGAAAGCTTCACCATATTGAGCACGCAAATCTTTGATCGGTTGCATGTTGATTTCGTTAAACGTTGTCAACATTGCGGTAGTGTTTTTCGCTTCTAATAAACGCTCTGCAACACGTTTGCGTAAACGAGTCATAGGAACACGTTTTTCGCTACGGTGAGATAACAGCGCTTGAGGAGCTTCCTCAACAGGTTTCGTTGCAGTTTTATTTGCAACATGACCTTCGATATCTTGGCGAGTTAAACGACCACCTACACCGCTACCTTTCACATCAGCAGGATTAACATCGTGCTCTGCGACTAAACGACGCGCTGTTGGGCTTAATGCATCGTTATTACCTTTTTCAGCAATATCAGCACTTTGACGCTGTGCTGGTGTGCTATCTTGAGCTGGTTTTACATCAGCAGGAATACCTGTGCTATCACCTAAACGAATGCGACCGAGTAATTGGCGTGAACCAACGGTTGCGCCTTCATCTTCAAGGATACTTTCTAATACGCCTGCTTCACTTGCAGGAACTTCTAAAACAACTTTATCTGTTTCGATTTCAACCAGCACTTCATCGCGTTGAATGCTATCACCAGGTTTTTTATGCCAAGTTGCGACCGATGCGTCAGCAACTGATTCAGGGAGATCCGGTACCAGAATGTCTACACTACTCATTTTCTATCCTTATTTATTCAACTTTCAGTGCGTCTTCAACCAGAGCTTTTTGTTGCTCCTGATGAACAGAGGTATAACCAACTGCTGGAGAGGCTGATGCAGGGCGTCCTGCATAACGTAATGTTGCGCCCGTAGGAATAGCATCACGGAAATTATGCTGACTACAATACCAAGCCCCTTGATTTAGAGGCTCTTCTTGACACCAAACGAAATCTTTCACATGGGCGTAAGATGCCAGAATTTGCGCAATATCTTCGTGTGGGAATGGGTACAGTTGTTCAATACGAATAATGGCAACGTTGTTTTGCTCGTTAGCACGACGTTGTTCTAATAAATCGTAGTAAACCTTACCTGAACACATCACAACACGTTTTACATCAGCTGGTTTTAAATCATCCATCTCACCAATTACAGGTAAGAATTTACCATTGGCTAATTCATCCAATGCAGAAACCGCTAACGGGTGACGTAATAGTGATTTTGGTGACATTACGATAAGTGGGCGACGCATACCACGTAACGCTTGACGGCGTAACATATGGTAAACCTGAGCCGGTGTTGATGGTACACAAACCTGCATGTTTTGCTCTGCACACAGTTGCAGATAGCGTTCTAAACGAGCAGAGGAGTGTTCAGGACCTTGGCCTTCATAACCGTGTGGTAACAACATCACTAAACCACACATGCGACCCCATTTTTGCTCACCAGAGCTAATAAATTGGTCGATAACTACTTGAGCAACGTTTGCAAAGTCACCAAATTGCGCTTCCCAAATAGTCAGTCCACGAGGTTCTGTTGTTGCATAGCCATATTCAAATGCAAGAACGGCTTCTTCTGTTAATACAGAGTCCCAGACATTAAATTGCCCTTGAGCATTATGAATATTAGCCAGTGGAACATAAACAGAACCATTAGTTTGATTATGAATAACGGCGTGACGGTGGAAGAATGTACCACGACCAGCATCTTCACCAGAAAGACGAATGGTAATACCTTGGTCAACTAAAGTTGCATACGCTAATGTTTCCGCGGCACCCCAGTCGAGCAATTTTTCACCTTCTGCCATGACAGCACGGTCTGCATAAATTTTCTCAACACGGGATTGCATCACAATTTCTGAAGGAACAGTACTCACACGGCGCGCTAAATCTTGTAAACGTGTTTTTTCTACTTTATGTGGATAGTCTTCATTCCATTCGTGATTTAAATACGGTTCCCATGTATAAGAATGTAGCCCCATTGGACGGTATTCTTCAACAACACAATCACCACGATCCAGTGCATCACGATAGAGATTAACCAGTTCAGTCACATCATTGGCATCAAGTAGTGATTGAGCAACCAGTTTATCCGCATAAATTTTACGTGGCGTTGGGTGTTTCTTGATTTTTTGATACATCAGAGGCTGAGTCGCATTTGGCTCATCCGCTTCGTTATGGCCATGGCGGCGATAACACACCAAATCAATCATTACGTCACGTTTAAAGGTATTACGGAAATCCAATGCAAGGCGAGTTACAAAAGCAACCGCTTCAGGATCATCAGCATTAACGTGGAAAATTGGTGCCTGAACCATTTTCACAATATCAGTACAGTATTGTGTTGAACGAGCATCTTTTGGATTTGATGTGGTAAAACCAACTTGGTTATTGATAACAATACGAACTGTACCGCCAACTTCATAACCACGCGCTTGCGACATATTCAAGGTTTCTTGAACAACACCTTGACCAGTTACCGCAGCATCACCATGAATGGTAATAGGAAGAACCATATTACTACGCGCTTCATCTAAACGATCACGACGAGCACGAACAGAACCGATAACAACTGGGCTAACAATCTCTAAGTGAGAAGGGTTAAAGGCTAATGCTAAGTGAACTTGAGCCCCTTCAGTTGCAAAATCGGATGAGAAACCTTGGTGATATTTAACGTCACCAGTTCCCAAATGCTCTTTATGGATCCCCGCAAATTCATCAAATAAATCAGCAGGTTTTTTACCAAGGATATTAACCAAAACGTTTAAACGTCCACGGTGTGCCATACCAAGAACCACTTCACGAGTATCTTGTTTACCTGCATGACGGATTAAATCTTTTAGCATAGGTACTAATGCATCACCACCTTCTAAAGAGAAGCGTTTTGCACCTGGGAATTTCGCACCTAAATAGCGTTCTAACCCTTCAGCAGCTGTCAGCTCTGTCAGGAAGCGTAACTTTTCTTCTTTTGTAAATTGGTCTGCAACATTAACTGATTCTAAACGTTGTTGGATCCAGCGTTTTTCTTCAGTGTTAGTGATATGCATATATTCAGCACCGATTGAACCACAATAAATGCGTTTCAGGGCTTCATATAAATCACTTAATTTCATAGTTTCTTTGCCGATGGCGAAAGAACCGACGTTGAAAGTTTCTTCAAAGTCTTCTTTAGTCAGATTATGGAAAGCTGGATCTAAATCTGGAACAGATTCTTGTTTCCACAAACCAAGTGGGTCTAGGTTCGCATTTTGGTGGCCACGAAAACGAAAGGCATTAATGAGCTGCAAAACTTTGACTTGTTTTGAGTCCGTTGCCGGATCGCTTACCGAGGTATGATATCGAGTGGATTCTTTTGCGAGGCGTCTGAAGTAGTCGCGAGTCTGAGAATGCGACTGCTCTATGCCTTGACTTGCGGGCAGTTGTTGAAAAATCTCTCTCCAACTTTCGTCAACAGAGTTTGGGTCAGTTAGGTAATCTTCATAGATGTCTTCTATGTAAGACTGATTCTCTCCTGCTAGAAATGTTGATTCTAGCCAGTCCTTCATTGCGCCGTTCTGCATTATGATCCCTTAAGCTATACAGCTTTAGTTCGCCGTGGATAACTAATACCGTGATTAAACGGTGTCGATTGCAAGGTTCTCTCATGACCCGCTATCTCGCAGGTTCTTTAAATATGGAGCTTTAGCTCTCAAGGAACCTTTAAGCACTGTCTAACAGTGTTTAAAGGTGCCTTACTATTTACCGCAAACGTCTAACTTAGTTTTTCCATTAACCGCCCTAACTATTTTAGGGCGGTTATTATTTTATGCACTACGTTTTAACAACATCGACTTAATGTGGCCAATCGCTTTTGTTGGATTGAGTCCTTTAGGACATACGCTGACACAGTTCATAATGCCATGACAACGGAATACACTGAACGCATCGTTAAGATCATCAAGGCGAGATTCTGTTTCTGTATCACGACTATCAATCAAGAAACGATAAGCAGCTAACAATCCAGCTGGCCCGATAAACTTATCTGGATTCCACCAGAATGACGGGCAAGAGGTTGAACAACAAGCACAAAGGATACAATCGTAAAGACCATCAAGCTTTTCGCGTTGTTCTGGGGACTGTAAGTTCTCACGAGCAGGAGGATTTTTGCCATTATTAATTAAATACGGACGAATTTTCTCATACTGTGTATAGAACTGAGTCATATCCACTATTAAATCACGAATTACTGGTAAACCGGGTAACGGTCTGATCACAATTTTCTTACTTCCTTTCTGTAAAGATGAAATAGGTGTGATACAAGCCAAACCATTTTTACCATTCATGTTCACGCCATCAGAGCCGCAAACACCTTCACGACAAGAACGACGGAACGATAAGGTAGGATCTTTTTCCTTTAATTGAATTAATGCATCCAACAGCATCATGTCACGCCCTTCAGGAACTTCGAGGGTGTAATCTTGCATATGCGGCGCATTATCAACGTCGGGATTGTAACGATAAATCGAAAATTCAAGTTTCATATTTAAGTCTCCGCAACTTCAATAACACCGCTAATTAATAGGTACGCACTTTTGGTGGGAAGGCTTCACGCAGTTTCGGCTGCATATTGACTTCACGGCGTGTCATTGTTTCGGTTTGCGGTTGATATAATGTATGGCATAACCAGTTCGCATCATCACGTTCTGGGAAATCGAAACGGCTATGAGCACCACGACTTTCTGTGCGGAAATTTGCAGATACCGCAGTGGCATAAGCAGTTTCCATCAGGTTATCTAATTCTAAGCATTCAATACGCTGAGTATTAAACTCACTTGAATTATCATCGAGTCGTGCATTTTGTAAGCGCTCACGAATGACTTTTAGTTCTTCTAAGCCTTTTGCCATTGCATCGCCTTCACGGAATACTGAGAAGTTATGTTGCATACAAGATTGCAGAGCTTTACGGATCTCAACAGGATCTTC
This sequence comes from Proteus vulgaris, assembly GCF_016239305.1. Taxonomy (GTDB): domain Bacteria; phylum Pseudomonadota; class Gammaproteobacteria; order Enterobacterales; family Enterobacteriaceae; genus Proteus; species Proteus vulgaris_C. The sequence continues at coordinate 81,027 of NZ_JAEHOQ010000007.1, forward strand.
ACCCGAGCGATTGTTTTCCCAGCGATTTAAACGTGTTAATGCTGCTTCAACATCCGACTCGCTTGCATCACGCATCGTGCCTTGCTCCATCAGAGACTCTTTTAAGTGAACCCCTGCCGAACGACCAAATACAACGAGGTCTAACAGTGAGTTACCACCTAAACGGTTGGCACCGTGAACAGATACACAGGCAATTTCACCGACAGCAAACAGTCCAGGAATAACAACATCTTCACCCTTCTCGTTCACACGAATAGCTTGACCCGTCACTTTTGTTGGAATACCTCCCATCATATAGTGACAAGTAGGTATAACAGGAATTGGCTCTTTGATAGGATCAACGTGTGCGAATGTACGAGACAGATCAAGAATACCCGGTAAACGTGATTCAAGGACTTCTTTACCAAGATGATCGAGTTTCAATTTCGCATGAGGTCCCCAAGGGCCATCACAGCCACGACCTTCACGAATTTCAATCATGATTGAACGAGCCACTACGTCACGACCTGCAAGGTCTTTAGCGTTAGGTGCATAACGTTCCATAAAGCGTTCACCGTCTTTATTCAACAGATATCCGCCTTCACCACGACAACCTTCGGTCACTAACACGCCCGCACCGGCAATACCCGTTGGGTGGAATTGCCACATTTCCATATCTTGCAGTGGAACACCTGCACGAACCGCCATACCAACGCCGTCACCTGTGTTGATATGCGCATTTGTAGTAGACTGATAAATACGACCCGCACCACCAGTGGATAAAATAGTGGCATTGGCTTTAAAATAAACCACTTCACCCGTTTCGATGCAAATTGCAGTACACCCAACAATATCGCCATCTTGGTTTTTCACGAGATCCAGTGAATACCACTCTGAAAAGATAGTTGTGTGATTTTTTAAATTTTGCTGATATAGGGTATGCAACAATGCGTGCCCAGTACGGTCAGCAGCAGCTGCAGTACGCGCAGCTTGTTCGCCACCGAAGTTCTTAGACTGACCACCAAACGGACGTTGATAAATACGGCCATCATCTAAGCGAGAAAATGGAAGCCCCATATGTTCCAGTTCTAAAATTGCTTCAGGGCCAGTTTTACACATATATTCGATAGCATCTTGGTCACCGATATAATCGGAACCTTTTACCGTATCGTACATGTGCCATTCCCAGTTATCCTCATGGGTATTACCTAGCGCAACCGTAATACCACCTTGAGCTGAAACAGTATGAGAACGAGTAGGAAAAACTTTAGAAATTAGCGCACAAGACAAACCCATTTGGGAAATCTGTAAAGCAGCACGCATACCCGCGCCACCAGCACCAATAACAACGGCATCAAACTCTCTTACTGGCAGATTCATTACACACCCCACACCACAATTGTTCCATAAATAAGATAAACCAACAGCGCAACAACAATAATCAGTTGTAAAGTCAGGCGTAATGCCAGCGGTTTAATATAGTCCGTTAACACTTGCCACATGCCTATCCACGCGTGGATAAGAATAGAAAGCAACGTCAAGATGGTGAACACTTTGGTTAGAGATGAGCTAAAGAACCCACGCCATACTTCATAGGTAATTTCTGTGGTTGCAATAAAACCCACAAGATAAAGAACATATAAAACGATAATGATGGCTGAGGCACGCAGAAATAACCAATCCTGTATGCCAGTACGGCCTAAAGTAGAAGAATTACTTACCATACTAATACCCCCGCCAATATTGATAAAATTACTGTAATAACCATAGATGCAGCCGCAGAATTACGACCCACAATCAAGGTTTCATCAATAAAGCCGAAGTCCATTAACATGTGACGAATACCACCACAAATATGGTATGCCAATGCCGTTAGGATGCCCCACAAAATAAATTTTGCGAAGAAACCAGTCATTATTTCAGCAGCTTGCTGAAAACCTTCAGGAGAGGAGAGAGAGGTGCCAAGTAACCACAGTAAGATGCCAACTGCGACTAACATGATAACCCCAGAGACACGATGCAAGATCGATGCGATAGCAGGGAGTGGAAACTGTATCGTCTGTAAATCCAGATTGACAGGTCTTTGTTTTTTCACAATTTATGCCCACACAGCTTTTATAATTTTTCCTTCCTCCGGACCTGGATGGAAATCAAACAGCGAATGGGGTACAAAGGCACATTTTAAGTAAAATGTTAAATCCGTCTATTTTACAAAAATTGTGGATTCGTTACGCTGGTTCTCCATACAACAAAGGTTCCGGAGACCTGCGCGCAGTATAAGTGCTTCACAAACTTATTACAATTACCACACAACTTGTGTGCCAGACATTTGCCTCGAACAGTGAGAAGGATCACTATTTAATATATCTGATGCAAAAATGATTATCATTTTTGACACATGTACAACATTTTAATTACATTTACTGCATAATTTTAATGTTTATGTTTTTTTTGTGCGCAAACACGCTTCCAGAAACCTCAAACTTATGTAAAAGTGTTGGCAGTACTAATTCTAAGTGCATTGCATAAAAAAGCACCTAAAAAAACATAACATCAAAAGCTCCTTAACATAAGTGACACACTATAGACCTAGAGATGACGGGCATAAAATAAAACCCAACTAGGTACCTTACATCAACTATAGTTTCACTATCGAAGTGCATCTTTATTCTTTATGGAGATACCCTCGACTTTGTTAGGAGACATATAAGCGCTAAGGAGATTATAAATGGCTGATAACAAAGCTAAGCTAACGATTGATGAAACATCTGTAGACTTGGACGTTCTATCCCCTACACTCGGTTCCAAAGTTATTGATATTCGTACTCTCGGCTCCAAAGGTTATTACACCTATGATCCCGGCTTTACCTCAACCGCCTCTTGTGAGTCAAAAATCACCTTTATTGATGGTGATAACGGTATCTTACTTCACCGTGGTTTCCCTATCGGGCAATTAGCGACTGAATCAACATATTTGGAAGTCTGTTACATCCTGCTATACGGTGAAGCTCCTACCCAAGAGCAATACGATAATTTTAAAACGACTGTCACTCGTCACACCATGATCCATGAACAAATCACCCGCCTGTTCAATGGGTTCCGTCGTGACTCACACCCAATGGCTGTATTGTGTGGTGTTACAGGGGCTTTAGCTGCGTTCTATCATGATGCATTGGATGTCAGTAATCCGGTTCACCGCGATATCACGGCTTATCGTCTGTTATCCAAAATGCCAACTGTGGCAGCAATGTGTTACAAATACTCGATTGGCCAACCTTTTGTGTATCCAAAAAATGACCTTTCTTATGCGGGTAACTTCCTGCATATGATGTTTGCAACACCATGCGAAGAATATGTTGTCAATCCAGTACTTGAGCGTGCTATGGATAGAATTTTCATCCTTCATGCTGATCACGAACAAAATGCATCAACATCTACAGTACGTACTGCAGGCTCTTCAGGTGCAAATCCATTTGCCTGTATTGCTGCGGGTATCGCGTCACTTTGGGGGCCTGCTCATGGCGGTGCAAACGAAGCGTGTTTACGTATGCTGGAAGAGATCAAAACAGTTGAACACATTCCTGAATTCATTAAACGTGCAAAAGACAAAAATGACTCCTTCCGTTTAATGGGCTTTGGTCATCGTGTTTACAAAAACTACGATCCTCGTGCAACAGTTATGCGTGAAACTTGTCATGAAGTGTTAAAAGAATTAAACCTCAATGACAGCTTACTTGAAGTGGCAATGGAATTAGAACGCATCGCATTAAACGACCCGTACTTTATTGAGAAAAAATTATACCCTAACGTAGACTTCTATTCTGGTATTATTCTTAAAGCGTTAGGTATTCCATCCAATATGTTTACCGTTATTTTTGCAATTGCGCGTACAATTGGCTGGATTGCTCACTGGAATGAAATGCACGAAGATGGTCTGAAAATTGCACGTCCTCGTCAGCTTTATACTGGTTATGAGGAACGTGATTTTAAAAGTGAAATTAAAAAGAAATAGTTGATTTTTATTAATTGTTTATCTTACTAAGCCCCGTTTAAATCGGGGCTTTATAATTTTAGTTACTAAAAATTAATCAGCTTTTTAAATATTCTTGTGGTGTCTGCCCCGTCATTTTCTTAAAAAACGTGATAAAAGCACTATCACTGGCAAATCCTAATATCTGACTAATATCTATATAACGATGATGAGTTGCTAATAATTCAATCGCTTTCATTAGCCGCCACTGCTGACGCCATTGCTGGTAACTTAAGCCTGTTTCTTTATAAAATAAACGCGTGATCGTTTTTTCACTCGCTCCCACATATTTTGCCATTTCTTGTAACGGTGGTGGCAAATCATCAAATGATAAACGCTTTAATCGCCTATCTTTCGGCATAAATAAATGATTGGGTTGTCGTTGAGCTTGGGTGATTTCATCAAAGAAAACAGCTAATAGGTTCGCATAACGCCCTTCCTCCCATTGCGTATCAAAATCAGCCACAGAAATGCGCTCAAGAATTTCTCGCAAAAGAGGAGAAAGCGTAAATATCTCACTCTCACTTGGAAATTTATCATGATATTTATCGGAAATATAAACAGAACGATATCCCACTGAGGCATACATTTCGACTCGATGTTCTAATTTTGCAGGGATCCAAGCAATTCTCATGGGAGGTAAGACAGAAACCCGAGAGGCTAAAGTAATTCGCATACATCCTGACTGCGTAAATAATAATTGTCCTCTATCATGAGAATGAAATCCTGAATCGTGCTTTCCCATTTCTGCCGCAATACCCACAACTGATGCAAGATGCTCTTCTGGCACAAAGTGGTCGTATTGATTAAGCCAAGCCATTACTTGTCCTATTTGAAAAATAATATGTCTTTATGTTTATAACAAGACATTCATTATCTCTGTATTCTGTTCATCAAGATTTAAGGATGTAGGATAAAAAGATGAACAAAAAACTCTCTTTATGGTTAGCAATTGCGTTAATGATGTTTCCACAAATTGCAGAAACCATTTATAGCCCAGCACTTACTGATATTGCAAACGGCTTTCATGTCAGTGCAAACGAGGCTGGACAAACACTTTCGCTCTATTTCTTTGCATTTGCATTAGGGGTCATTATATGGGGTCGGTTATGTGATGTCATTGGTCGTCGTCCGACAATGTTAGCTGGGTTGTTTATTTATGCTATTGCTTGTCTTGGTGTTTTCATGACACAAGATTTTTCAGTATTACTTGGATTGCGTATGCTTTCCGCTTTTGGTGCTGCGGTAGGCTCAGTAGGTACACAAACCATTATGCGTGATGTCTATAGTGGTGATGAGTTAGCGAAAGTATTCTCAGTTATGGGGGCCGCTATCGCACTAAGTCCAGCAATAGGTATGCTAAGCGGTTCATTATTAGTTAGCTATTCAGGTTACCAAGGGGTATTTAGCGGCCTAGCACTTCTTGCTGTAATTTTACTGTTATGGAGTACTTTTGCTTTACCTGAAAGTCGCCCTGAAACAATAAAAACAGCACCATTAGGAGAAACTGCAATAAAAATGCTTAAGGATAAGCAGATTGCTAAAACCGTATTCTTAATTGCCTTTTTTAATATCAGCCTTTTTGCTTATTATCAGTTAGCACCTTTTATGTTTGATAAACAAGGTTATAGCGCAAGCACCTTTGGATATAGTGGCATTGTGTTAGCAATAGGCGTAGGTATAGGCTCTTATATTAATAAAGCACTATTAAACCATCATTGGCAATGTGGAAAATTAGTTTTACTCGCCAGTTTTATTGCATTAGTTAGTGCTGTGGGTGTTTATTTTTTACGTAACCACATTAGCTTTATTATCCCAATGATGACGAGTGTTATTGCTTATGGCATTGCTATTCCAAATATCTTAGCTACAGCATTAGCACAGTATAAAGATCGTTTAGGCACTGCGGGTGCATTATTAGGCTTGTTCTACTATTTGTTAATTGGTGGCGGGCTTGCACTAGCAGGATGGGGACAAGACTTAGCTATCACCTTACTAATTTGTAGTCTAGGTTCATTGCTACTCTCTTTTTCTCGTCAAATGACAAAATAATAAATTCAAAAGAACTTCTTATATCAATAAGAGGTTCTTTTTATTTTGTGATATTTATATAAAATCAAAAGGAATAAAACTAATTGATAAAAAACAAATAAGGATAAAATATGTCAAATGGAATGAGTACAACTCAAAAAAATCTTGAAAAGAAATTAGCTAAATTTGATAACGTAAATAATCTTTATCCTCTTGAAGTACCGGAACTAACTAAACTTAAAGACACTTTGCTACCTGATAATACCTATGAGCACATAGTTCACTCATATAAAGAATTATTAAAAAAGATGAAGCAAAATGCAATTGACGAAAAAAATTGGAATAAACGCTCTTCATTTGTTCATAAAAAAGCGCAAGAGTCTTATGAAGCCTTATCTCAATATAATGAAACAAGTCTGAAAAATATTTTAAATCAACTTAATTCGCCTGAAGGTTCACTCAATGAATTAGATCGCGAAATTATTCAGTATAAAAACATAATTACAAGCTTACCTGAATTCACGATTTTTCATCTTATTCGCACAATAGATGACGACCTTAAACCAAAACATATATCGAGTTATGAAATTAATCATTATGATCCTAAGCATATTTTCGAACATATCGAATTACGCCACATTGAAGAGATCTTAATTCAAAGAAATTACCCTAATGCGAAACGTATTATCGCCAGCTTTTTTCTGGGACAGTATGGTATAGAGCATTTATCAAAACCAGAGCAAATTTGGCCTTTTTACTACCAATATCCTGAATATATCGCAGAAGCCTTACAACTTATTCCCAATCAAAGTAATACTGATAATGACCAATTTAGCCTTGATAATGCACTTCGTGTATTAGAAACCTATCCCATTATTCCATCACAATTTATTCCTAAAGTATTGCAACTTGCTTTAGGAGATAGACAAATTTATCGCTTTGACGCACAAAAACTTATTGAAAAACTCCCAGAGCCTCACTTATTTATTCAAGAAGGTCTGACATCAAAGAAAAAAAACGCTCGAATTATTGCAATAAATTGGCTAATTGAACTCAATAATCATGATGCTACTCCAGCATTAATCGCCTTATTAAAGACAGAAAATGATGAAGTTATTCGTACACTATTAATTACTGCACTAGAACATTTTGACGAAGATATTTCAGATTTCCTCGATCCCCTTACCTTACTTGCAGAAGCTGAAATTGGCTTAAAAAATAAGATCCCAGATAATTTATCTTGGTTTGATTTTAATGCCATGCCTCAACTGACGTGGAAAGATAATAAAATCGTTGAACCTAGAATTATTCAATGGTGGGTAATATTAGCGGTAAAATTAAAACTTCCAGCAGGTAATACACTATTACATCACTATATCAATTTACTTTCTTTAAAAAGCCAACAGACTCTTGCTCAGTTTCTGTTAGTTAAATTTATTACTCAAGATGTCGATACACCATCAAAAGATAAAATTTATCTGAGTTCAGGACTATCCTATTCCGCCCCTATGTCTGCAATTAAAGAAAAAGGTATGTTAGGGCTTATTTTTCCAATTGAAGGCTATATCGCTGTACCTTTATTGCGAAATTATATGCGTGACCATTACGAACGCCGAGCACAAATAGAAGCGATGATTGACGCTATTGGTGGAAGTAATGACCCAATTATTATTCAATTTTTACTTTCTATTTCTCGCCGTTATCGTGCAGCATCTATTCAAACTAAAGCACGGCAATTAATCACCCAAATAGCACAACGCAATAATTGGACTGAAGATGAACTGGCAGATAGAACCATACCAACAGCCGGACTTGATGACTCAGGTGTACTGACTTTAGATTATGGTGAGCGCACATTCACTGCAAAAGTTAACGATAAACTGCAATTTGTCCTATTTAACACTGAAGGAAAAGTGATAAAAACATTGCCAACACCTCGTGTTAATGATGACAGCACACTAATTAAAGAGACAAAAAAATACTTCACATCAAGTAAAAAAGAGTTAAAGCAGATTATCGAATCACAGACATTACGTTTATACGAAGCAATGTGCGTTCAACGTCAATGGTTAAGCACTGATTGGCAAGAGTTTCTTCAAACTAATCCGATTATGCATAAATTGATGGAGCGATTAATTTGGCAAGAAATCAAGGACGATAAAATCATTAATACATTTCGTCCCTCAAATGATGGTGCTTTATTAAATATCGAAGATGAAGAGATCACATTACAAAGCGATTCATCTCTTCGTTTAGCACACAGCGTATTTTTAAATGAAGAAGAAAAACACGCGTGGTTAGCACATTTTAAAGATTACAAAATGGCGTTTTTATTTTCCCAATTAGAACATGACATACCAATATTAGAGGATAAACAAATTCAGATCGCAGAGAAAAAAGGTTGGTTAACAGATGCCTATACATTAAGAAACGCAATGACAAAATTAGGCTATCAACGTGGCTCAGTAGAAGATGCTGGATTTTATAACTGTTATCACAAATATTTTTCTGGCTTAGATCTCAGTGTCATTATCAACTTTAGTGGTAACTGTGTGCCTGAAGAGAATGTCACTGTCGCATTATTAGAGTTAGTTTTTGAAAAAGGTCGCCAAAGTGGATTAGATAGACATAAATTAGCTATCAAAAATATCCCACCTATTTTATTAGCAGAAAGTTATGCAGAATACTTAAAAATCGCAGATGTTTGCGTGGGTTTTTCTCCTGATTGGGAAAAGAAATTACCTTGGTAAACACTATTCACTGATGATTTTCTTATCCCGTACTAAATGAAAAGTACGGGATTTATTCTAACGATATTAAGCTCCGTTTTTGCTGTTAATTTCAATCAATTTAGCTAAGGGTTAACGCTTACTTTGTTAAACAGACAATTCTTAAATTTTTTAAATACCACAAAAAATGCCTTTATTATCACTTCTTCATTTTCAGCACTTTTTCCTGATATAGTGTTTTATATAATGCAGAATTGAATATTAATAAAGCTAGGTTAGCTTTTTTAGCGTTTATATCTATAAATTTAACAAATGATATGTTTTGTATTTATTTCCAACTGTAATAATCAAATTGTCCGTTTCGCTATTTCATGGTAAAAAAAACTGTTTATCCATACATAGCTTAAGGAACTGGCGTGATAAAAAAAATCTTAGACATTTTCCCTATTTTTGGGAAAAAAGACGTCGATATTACTGAGAAATATCTCCAAGAATCTCTTGTACTGCTTGCTGTATTTGATGAGGGATTACCTAAACGTGCATTAGATTATGTACTTAGAGGCACAAACCCTGAAATTCTTTTTGAATTAAATAAACTGGATGCAGCAAAAGCAGCTGTTTATTTTCATCGTGCAGGAACATTAGAATGGTGGTATGCCAGTAATATTGATACAGGAAAGTATAGTAAAGTTATCACCCAAGGTCTTAATGCCCGCCATAAGCTCTACTCTAAAGTTGGCGAAAGCTTTTCCTTAGAACAAGTCGCTCGTTATGCGAAAGTCATTGCAGCTGCATGCCAAGATATCAATATCAAAGTGACAACAACTGAAGTGCCAACTTGGGTTATCTACCTGTTAGTCGATGCGTTTTACACCACATATGATAATGCACGTAATCTTAATTTAGAACATCGTAAACATTGGAGTATGGAATTTATCGCCAATATGGTCGAAGCAGAGGCCAATATTGCAGGCGAAAATGCATTATTCGCAGTATTCGATAGAAAAGATATCTCTGAATATTATGTTTCTAATCTTAAGCGTATTTATGAACTTCATGATTTAAAAGATTATCTGCTTTCACATCAAGACTTTATTAGAGCAGAATTAATTGAAAAACTGTCAGCAAATGGTTTAGTCGAGCTAATTAACTATCTAAATAAAAATACGATATTACGTGATACTTTTGCAGACATTATTGTTTTACTTGCCACCAGTAGTTTAAAAACAGTGAAAAAAGCTGCAGAGCCTATATTGAATACCTTACCGGCTGAAATCGTAAAAGAAAATTTAACCCATGTTTTAATGAATGGTACACCAAAGCAACGTACACAAGCTGCTGACTTATTTGCTCGTCAAGGTGAAAACCGCGATGTCCTTGAAGAAGCTTTAAAACATGAAACCTCAAAAGCGGTCATCAAGAGCATTGAAAGTGCCCTACAACGTTTTAGCGTTGTTGATAATGCAAATACCGTTGAAGCTATCGAAGCGCCGGATTTTACGCCATTAGAAGATACGCCATTACCCGATAGTGCCCGTGATATTATGGTCAATAACTTCAATGAGATGTTAGCTAAAGCGAAAGAAAATGCTGAACGCGAAATTGAAGAAAATAAAACATCAAAACACTCTTATAATTGGGCACAACGTCATTATAAAGATTTATCTAAGATCGATGAAAAACAATGTCGTGCGTTAGTAGATAAACTCAATAGTGGACAAGGCACTATTCAGTCAAATGAAATCCAAATTATTAAACACAAAAATCGTATTCCTAATTTACCAGAATACACATTCTTTCATGCAGTGCGGGTGATAACCAACAACCGCCAACATGCCGATCACTTCTCCTCTCACTACTTTAATGGCGATATTCCTGATCGTTTATTTAGTGATATTGAATTACGACAAGTTGAAAATGCATTAGAAAGATGTAGCTTCAAACGCGCAACCCGTGTTACAGCTGCATTATGCTTAGAATCTTATCAAGATGGCTTACGCCGTTTCCGTAAACCAGAACAAGTTTGGCCTTTCTTCTCTCAACATACTGATTATATTGCAGAAGCGTTAAACTTAATGCCAACCCAAAGCGAACATCGCTATCGCCAATTTGAAACATCACAGGGTATTGAAGTATTGGGTCGTTTCCCAACAATTCCTGCGCAATTTGTTCCGCGCATCATGGAATTGGCATTAGGCGAAAATAAAACACACCGTGTTTCTGCACAAAAATTATTAGAAACGCTACCTAATATTCATTTAAGTGCGCAAGAAGGATTAACCTCTAGTAAACAAGAGATCCGTGTTACCGCCATTGAATGGTTAGCTCGCTTAAATAATCCCGATTCCTTACCTGCCCTTAATGCCTTATTGAAAAAAGAGAAACGTGAAGTAGTACGGGCCTCTTTACTCACTGCATTAGAGCAATTAGGTGAAGATATTTCGAGCTATTTATCGCCAAAAACATTATTAGCAGAAGCTGAAAAAGGCCTTAAAGCCAAAGCGCCAGCAAGCCTTGCTTGGTTTAATTTCGAGGCTATCCCCGCACTCACATGGGAAAATAAAAAAGCGGTTGATCCTGCGATTATTCGTTGGTGGATTATTCTGGCAGTAAAATTAAAAATGCCTGGAGGCAACGCGTTATTACAACGTTATATTGGCCTGCTTTCTGCAGATAGCCAACGTAAACTTTCAAGCTTTATTCTACATACCTTCGTTGCTCAAGATATTAAAGGGCCATCACTGGAAGAAGCGATGGTAGAAGCACAGCGTGAAGCTCCGGGGCGTTTAAGTAATTATCAAAACTGGGCTAAACGTTATCCTGAATATTATGCTAAATATGAAAACTTCACATTAGAGCAAGTGGTTGAAGAGATTAAAAACGAGGTATTACGCCGTTATTTAGGCTCAGCAATCAGTGATAAAGGTATGCTTGCGCTTATCTGTGGAATTGAAGGCCATGTAGCGGTATCTGTATTACGTAACTATATGCGCGATCATTATCAGCGTCGTGCTCAAATTGAAGCGATGATTGATGCAATTGCTTCAAGCAATGATCCTATTATCATCCAACTTCTCCTTTCGTTATCTCGTCGTTATCGCACTGCATCTGTTCAGGAGAAAGCTCGTAATTTAGTTACGCAAATCGCAGAGCGTAATGGCTGGAGTGCAGATGAATTAGCCGATAGAACTATTCCAACCGCAGGTTTTGATGATACCGGAACATTAGTGCTGGAATATGGTGAACGTATTTTCACTGCAAAAATGGATGCAAAACAAAAACTTGTTCTATTTAATCCTGAAGGTAAAGAAGTTAAAGCGTTACCTGCCGCGCGCAAAAATGATGATGCAGAGCTGATTAAAGAAGCGAAAAAACTTTTCACTTCAAGTAAAAAAGAACTTAAACAAGTTATTGAATTACAAAGTGTACGTTTATATGAAGCCATGTGTGCTCAACGCCAATGGTTAAGTGCAGATTGGCAGGAATATATTTTAGCTCACCCAATTATGCATAAATTAATTGAACAATTAGTTTGGCAGGAAGTTAAAGATGGTGAAGTGATCAATACGTTCCGCCCTTCTGATGATGGTGCATTACTTAACATTGAAGATGACGAAGTCACCTTACAAAATAACTCATTTATTCAACTAGCCCACGCTGCATTAGTTAATGAAGATGAACGCAAAGCATGGATTGCTCACTTTAAAGATTACAAAGTGAAGTTCTTATTCTCACAAATGGAGCATAAGATCCCAGAGTTAGATCTAACGCAGACAGAAGTTGAAGATCGAAAAGGCTGGATCACAGATACCTTCACGTTACGTGGTATTTTGACCAAAATGGGTTATCAGCGTGGCCCTGCTGAAGATGGAGGCTCGTTCTCTCACTATTACAAATTCTTCTCTAGCTTAAACTACTATGTCAACATCGGTTTCAGTGGTAGCTATGTGCCAGAAGAGAACATTCCTGCGGTCTTATTTGATTTAAGTTTTGAGAAAAATCAGCAAGATTACTGGGATCGCAATAATATTGAGCTAAAAGAAGTGCCACCAATTTTATTAGCAGAAAGCTATGCTGATTACCTAAAAATCGCCGAAGCTTGTGCAGGATTCGATCCTGAATGGGAAAAGAAAACACCTTGGTAATAAATAGGGATAACTAGGAAAGAATATGGCTAAAAAAGCACCCGCAGATCAACAAGCAATCAGGGAAAGCGCTGAGGTTCGATTTGCTCAAGAGTTAGAGCGTTTAACAAAAGCAGATGTTAATAATCCTAAACCACAAGGATGGCTTCGCTCTCCTCGTGCTGTACGCCAATTTATTTTAGGTGATGATGCGCTAGGCATCACACCTAAGTTTTTTGGCGATGATGCCTTGGTTGATCGCGCAATTGTCACATTATTAGGCAAGCAAGGTTTAATGCTAGTTGGTGAACCAGGTACAGCAAAATCGATGCTCTCAGAGCTTTTTGCGGCTGCCATCAGTGGTGATTCAGGGCTAACTATTCAAGGTACTGCAGGCACAACAGAAGATCACATCAAGTACTCATGGAACTATGCGTTGTTATTAGCAGAAGGCCCAACAGAACGCGCTTTAGTGGGATCGCCACTTTATCAAGGTATGTTACAAGGTAAAATTGTTCGCTTTGAAGAGATAACTCGTTGTCCTCCTGAAATTCAGGACGTACTGGTTTCTTTGATGTCAGAAAAACAGTTAATGATCCCTGAAATGGGTGACGGTGCACGTATTAGTGCAAAACCTGGGTTTAACCTTATCGGTACAGCAAACTTACGTGACCGAGGCGTCCACGAGATGTCTGCCGCATTAAAACGTCGTTTTAATTTCGAAACCGTAAAACCTATTCGTGATCCGGCATTTGAAATCAGCTTAATTCAATCACAGTTAGAAAATGAATTAGGCTCTTTAGCTAATGAAGTGACGGTACCTGCTGATGTAGTGGAATTACTGGTAACTACATTTCAAGAATTACGTTCAGGTAATACACAAGATGGCGGTAATATCAAAACACCTGATGCGGTTATGTCTACCGCTGAAGCCGTCAACATTGCTTATGCTTGTGCATTAGAAGCTCATTATTTAGGTGATGGTGTGATGAATGCGGGTGCTATTGCGCGCCAATTAATCGGTGTCGTATTAAAAGACAATGCTGATGATATTAAACGTATTCGTTATTACATGGACAATGTAGCTAGAGAACGCGCAAGAAACAGTAAAGAGTGGAAAGCGTTCTTTGATGCATCAAAAGAGTTTTGGCAATAACACGCTGAGACCCATTGCTACACAATAAAATACGTTATTTATCAATTAAAGGCAGAGTTCACTGACTCTGCCTTTTCACCCAGAAAAGGGATCGACACGGTGACGCTACCTTCAATACCTTTACCAGAAAGAATTGACCAAGCTCGACTGAAATGGACGTCGTTACAGCAACAACATCTCTATTTTGCCCCTGTGCGCCATCACAGCCCCGCTTGTGCTTATGCCGTTTTATCACTAATTGATTCGGTAAAACCTGATTATATTTTAATTGAAGGCCCTGATACCTTTAATTCGCTTATTCCAAGCCTAACAGATAAAGACACCCTGCCTCCGGTTGCTATAATGGGGCAAGCTGAATATTTGCATAATGATGGTAACCAAGAAGAGAGAGAAAAATCACTGCACTCTGCTTATTTTCCATTTTGTGAATATTCACCTGAATGGCAAGCATTGCGAGGTGGTTTACGCATCAATGCGAAAACACGCTTTATCGATTTGCCTTGGGCCGCTCAAGTTAATAATGAAGAATATAGCGATTCACAAAGCCGTAGCTTACAAAAAGAGCGTTATTTAGCCCATAGCCAGTTTATTGCACAATTAGCCAAAAAATGTCATTGCCGTGATCATGATGATGTTTGGGAGCATCTTTTTGAGCTACGCAATATTGAAGCTTTAGCTGATTGGCAAGCCCTCTTCAATGATACCTTTATTTGGTGTGCACTTGCGCGTCTTGATTATGAACCAGAAGTACTTGAATCAGAAGGTTCTTCGCAACGTGAAGCACATATGCTCACTCATATTCAAACCATCAAACAACAAGAGCCTAATGCCAAAATTTTAGTTGTGACAGGGGGATTTCATACCCTTGCATTAATTGAAGGTCTAGCTAATTCACAATCTCAATCCTTCGCCATTTCTAGTACAGAACAAAAGCAATTCACTAAAATGCAAAAAATGGCCGAAAAAGAACAAGCTTGGCTTATTCGCTACAGTTTTGACAGATTAGATGCACTTAATGGCTATGCTTCTGGTATGCCATCTCCGGCTTTTTATCAACAAGTTTGGCAAAGTTTGATGCAACAACATCATGATAAATTAGAAAATAATGGTGTTACTAAACAACCGACTCAAATATATCGCAATAAAATGGGGATCGCATTTCTAAGCTCAGTGGCTCAATCTATTAGAGAAAAACAATTTGATAATCCACCCAGCTATTTAGCCGTAAAGCTGGCAGCCGAGCAGAGTTTACGTCTTGCTTTACTTAGAAATCACACGGGTATGGGTCGCTATGACTTGCTTGATGGTTTACAAAGTGCCTTTATTAAAGGCAGTTTAGATGACAGCCAAAGCGAGTTATGGACGGAAATTAAAACCTGTTTTTCAGGCTATCTATTAGGCAAAATTCCATTAGGTACGGCAACACCACCGTTGGTAAATGAAACCTATGAACGTGCCAGAGGTTTTCGGTTTAAACTTGATGATACACTAGCAAAAACCACTAAATGTGATGTGTACCGTAACCCTCAACATCGCTTAAGAAGTCGTTTTTTACATTTATTGGCTTTCTTAGAAATTCACTTTGCACATCGAATCAATGGCCCTGACTTTCTTTCTGGTCATCAATTAGATTTATTGTTTGAAGAGTGGCAATACGCTTGGACACCCAATGTGGAAGGTGAGCTGATTTCATTATCAGAGAAAGGCTCTCAACTTGAAGCTATCGCCTTAACTAAGTTGTTATCCATGGAAAAACAGCTTGAAGAGCAAGGCCAAGGTCGCTCCAGTCAAAATGCAGTCTCTTTATTAACACAAGCGGCATTAATTGGCCTCCACCAGCGCATTCCATCACTCTTTAAACTGTTGGATAGCTATATTCAGCAAGATTTTCGCCTTGAGTCATTAACTCAATGCGGACATAAATTGATCCATTTATGGCGAGGCCGCCAATACCTTGATATTACCGATGAGTTGGCACTGGAAAATCGACTACATCAAGTTATCCCTCAAGCATTTTTTTGCTTAGAGCAACTCGCTCAAGGCGACGAACAACAACAAGAAAGTAATTTACAAGCCTTGCTCTCTTTGCGTGAACTGATTGAATTTATGCCATCACTCAATAACCCACATGATTACAAAAGTGATTTCTATCAGAAACTTAATCGCCTTGATGGTCAACTAGATACAGTTCCTTTATTAAAAGGTGCTGTTGATGCATTACGCTATTTAGGCTCATATATTGATGAAACCACACTAACAAGCGCATTAAATGCCACGTTTAGTACAGGAAGTTCTCCTGAGCAAGCGATTGGTTATTTTGTAGGAATTATGCGAACCGCACCGGAGCTTGTGATCCGTTTACCTTTATTAGTTGATCACTTAAATATCTTGTTACAACAATGGGATGAAGAACGTTTTATTCAGATCTTGCCTGATCTGCGTTTTGCATTTAGCCAGCTTAATCCCAAGCAAAATGCAGAACTTGCACAATATATTGCCAACGATATTGGTTTAGATACACAAGCGTTATCATTATGGCAATCAGAATTTAGTGCTAAACAGATGATTGAAGCCACTAAACTTAATCAAAAACTGCAGCAGCGTATAACGGAGCAAGGCATGATTTCTTGGTTTGATACTAAGAAAGCAGAGAAAGGAGACAATACCCATGAGTCAGCATAATGGCGATATGCCTGAAGATAAAATACAACAAGCAAAACGCTGGCGCCTGATTTTAGGTCAATATGCGGATGATGCTCTTGGGCAAGCGACTTTTAATGCTGATGATTTAAAAGTTGAACGTACACTCGACTTTCTCTATCGCCGAGAATATCAGCGCCGAGGGCTTCGTCAAGAGCGAGGACGTCATGGTTCACTCGATGCATCACAACTTACTGCGGTAAACTGGTTAAATCAAGCACGTAAGCTATTTCCTAATAGCACCTTTGAACGTATGCAATCACAAGCCATTGAACGTTATCAAATCAGTAGCTTTCTTAAAGATCCCAATACGTTAAAAGCAATGGAGCCCACAAAAGCGTTAGCCAAAACACTATTAAGTTTGCGTGGACGAATGAGCGAAGAAACACGAGATGCGGTTAAAACTATTATTCGTAAAGTGGTTGAAGATATTTTACGTCAAATTCGTAATAATTTTCGCCAATCATTAACGGGACGTCGTAACCGCTTTAGACGCTCTTTGGTGCCTAATAGTCGCAACTTTGATTGGCGCGCAACTATTGCCGCAAATTTAAAACATTACGATACCCAAAATCGGCGCTTAGTCATTGAAACACCTTATTTTAATTCACGGATGCAACAGCATTTTCCGTGGGATGTTATTCTCTGCGTTGACCAAAGTGCGTCAATGTCTAGTTCCATTATGTATGCAGCAGTTTGTGCCAGCATTTTAGCTTCATTGCCAGCCGTTAATATCTCGTTAGTGGTTTTTGATACTCAAGTTGTCGATTTATCTCATTTAGCAGACGATCCTGTTGAGGTTTTAATGACCGTACAATTAGGAGGCGGTACTGATATTGCTGGTGCAATGCAATACTGTGAGAGTTTGGTCAAAAACCCTAAACGCACGGTTATTTCACTGATCAGTGACTTTGAAGAAGGTGGCTCATTAAGCCGCTTATTAGATTGCACACAACGTCTTAATAGCCAACAAGTTAAATTATTAGGGCTTGCAGCACTTGATGATGAAGCTCAACCTGCTTATGACTCTGCGATTGCACAAAAACTCGCGGACAGAGGAATGCAAGTTGCCGCCTTAACACCAGAACATTTCGCGCAATGGCTAGCAGAGGTAATGCAATGAGTTGGCAAACAGTTTACTTTCATTACGATGAAGATGCGTTAACGGTCTTTGCAAATGCTGGATTACTAAGACGCGCAAAAAAAGATGTTGATAATGAAAAAGTTTCTCTTACTGATGTAAGCACAGGACAATTTAGTAGTGACGGACAAAATGTCGTGCTACACGAAGCAGGTATTCAACAAGCTAGTTGTGATTGTCCAGCATCAGGTTGCTGTAAACATATTTTAGCCGCCGTTTTATGGCTACAAGCTAATAATGTCGATCATTCAAGTAGTGATAATAGCATTGAAACATCATCAGAAACTATTAGCAAACCTGTTGAAATCTCGCCATTGTTACCCACTTTATTTACACTTGATCCTGGGCTACTTATCAAGAAAGCAGGTAAACCTGCGTGTCGAACTGCAATTAAATTAATTGAGCAATGGGAAAATATAACGTTCAATCTAGAAGACACTGGAACTCAGTTAAAAATTCAACTTCCTGATGTGGATGAACCTGTTATTTTCTTACAAGCGAGTGGTTATGATGGCATGTTATCACCTTTTTCTGACTCTCAGAAAAAAGCCTTTCATCTCGCTATCGTGGCTAAATTATTTGAGCAACACACGAAGCCTTGGACGTGGCCTGAAGATTTAATTGCGGTGCAATCTTCAAAACGTCCTCTGAATGATGAAGAAATAGTTCTAATTAGTACCATCGAACAGTTTATTTATGATTTATTACGTCAAGGGCTATCACATATTAGCTTAAGCAGTGCAACGCAGTTGCATTTATTGAATATGTCTGCTCGGGCAGAAGGTTTACCTCGTTTAGCGTCTTATTTACGGACATTAGGTACTCAAGTCAAACTGTTAGCAGAAAGACATTTCACCATGGATGAAAGTAGTGTCTTGCGCTTATTAGCTCATATTTCTGCCTATCTATTCCAATTATCTAATGCGACACCAGAACAGTTAAAAGTGTTACGAGGGCAACTTCGTCGTCAATATGATGATAAAAAAAATAGCCTCTCTCTTATTCCTGTTGGGGCAAATTGGTGGACAGCGCAAAGTGGCGCATTAGGAGCAACGTTTACCTTTTGGGATAGCGAAGAAAAACAGCTATTACAAGCGACACAAGCTCGCCCTAATCAGCTCGATACCTTGTTTAATCGTTATGGTGTTTGGAACAGTTTGTCATTATGGAAACAAACCGCGGATAAATTAATGCGTCGTCCTTTTTTATTACAAGAGCCTCGTATTTCTGATGAAGGAAAACTAGCCACTATTGGTGATAGCTTTGCTCAAAATCAAGCGGATTTTCTTGATATTTCGGACTACAACAATTTGCAAACTGAGCTAGGCATCAATAATTGGCAAGATTTACCCGATTACTTCGCCCATCAAACAGAAGGATTTCTTTCCCCTCTTGTTTTGCATATCAAAAACTACAAACCTTTAATTTGGTATGAAGTAGAGCAATGTGTAATTTGGGAAGTGTCAGATAATTATGAAAATTCAGCGTTCTTACGCCTTTATTGGGAAGGAACAACACAAAATAATCTAGAAGAGTTGCGTTTTCTTACCCAAAAAGAGTTAGAAATTGTCGCAATCACAGTGCAACCAGTTCGACGTGATCTCAATATAGATTTGTTACCAACGACTATTTGGATCAAAACAGAGAAAGGCGTTGAACTGTTTTATCTCGATTTTGACCAATTTCCACGTAAGAAAAAACAATCAGGTTTTATTAGTCGTATTCAAGAATATATGGCTAAGCGTAAGCAACAAACAACAATGCATCACAGTGAACCAACGCTTACACAAAAATTCTGTCGCCCTATTTTATCGGTATTAGAAGCTCAAGCGTGTACTGGACGGGAATTACTCTCTGAAATACAAAAAGAGCAATTAGAGATAAGCAAACACACCGCAGATGATTTGGGGATGACATTAATTGCTGAGCAATTAGCTTATTATTTGGCATTAACTTCCCGTGATCCACGGGCGTTATTACAGTTAATTTGGCTATGTGATAATCTGCAACAATTGCAAAGTCCGTTACCTATTCAACTTAACGAGTAATTAGTATTAACGGAAAAAGCTATTTCTCTAATTAAAGAGAGATAGCTTTTAAGATAAGAATAAATGGGGTTATGCTGGATTATCAATATCAACAAATGTCACATCTAAATGATGTGTTTGAGCCAGCCATTCACCCAAGGCTTTAATGCCATAACGCTCTGTTGCATGGTGCCCCGCGGCAAAGAAATGAACGCCCATTTCTCTTGCAATATGAATGGTCTGTTCTGAAACTTCACCTGTCACAAAAGCATCTACCCCCTGCTCTGCTGCATCTTGAATAAAGCCCTGTCCGCCCCCGGTACACCACGCAATACTGCGAATAACATCAGGTGCATTATCACCACAGTGTAATACATTGCGTTGTAACGCTTTTTCTAAACGTGCTTTTAATTCAAGAGGCGCTAAAGGTAAATCAAACACGCCTTTAGGTACTAAAGGTAATATTTCACCTTCAACTTTAACGCCCATTTTTAACGCTAATTGAGCATTGTTACCTAAGATTGGGTGCGCATCTAACGGCAAGTGATAACCAAAAAGATTAATGTCATTGCAAAGTAATGTCTTTAAGCGGTTACGCTTCATTGAACGGATCACAACAGGCTCATTTTTCCAAAAATAGCCATGATGAACTAATACAGCATCTGCATTTAAACGTACCGCTTCATCAAGTAAAGCTTGGCTGGCGGTCACACCCGTGACTATTTTTTGAATATGAGGGCGTCCTTCAACTTGAAGGCCATTAGGTGCGTAATCTTGAAAGTTTTCAATGCTTAGTTTCTCATTAATCACTCGTTCCAGATCAGTATTCTTCATTTCATTCATCTCCCTATTATCACGAATGCCACTATTTATATAACAATCTAATAAATAGCAATAGGTTAAAAGCATCCGTTTAAATAAACCATTATTCTTTATTGTAACGTAAAATTTGCAGATTATTTGAAGTTAAGAAAAAACGAGAAGGTAGCATTGCAAAAATGCTTAAAGAAGAGAGGATAAAATTAACGCCTACTTATGCAGGCGTTAATTTAATGTTCTGTTATTTGTGGCTATTTAATGCTACTTCTGATTTTGCCAGCCAAACTGGTTTATCACTTGTTTTAGACCATACACGGTGTATATAGCTATAAAATTGTGCGCGTTTAGGATGGAAAACCATAACAGGAAATGCCACAACACCTAGCGCAATAGCACCAGTACGACGGGCCAAAACATGTTTTTTTGTATATTCGTTATAAGCTGGCATAGTGTTCTCCTGCATAAAATGAATTGATGCTGAAATTTTACCTCATTTGATGAAATTTTACTACTGATCAGACCACTTATTTTGTGCGAAAAATCACCTTTATTTTGCTTGTAGTGTAATTAAATTTCACAATAGAAATAAAAATGAAACAAAATTAAAACAAAAACAAAAACCTATTAACAAAGCAAACTAATACTTTATTGAATTACGGCGGTTATAGTAAATAATTTCGCGAGTGAATGATAAAAAAGAGAAATCAGAGAATGAGATTTACTGCTAAACAAAATAAGTTTAGCAGTAAACAAGAAATTAGATATTGGCTAACTCTTTAAATAAATTAGGGTTTTTATGAATAGCAATAAGTACTTTCGCTGTAAGCCCTGTCGGATTACGTCTTTTTAATTCCCAACTTTTTACAGTATCGATACTTGTCCCTAATGCATGTGCAAATTCACTTTGTGAAACGTTAAGTTGCTCCCTAATCGCTTTTACATCAGCAACTTCAAACCGAGTCACTTTCGATGCTTTTTTATCGCCATTTTTAATTTCTACGGCTTCTTCTAAAGAGGCTTTTAGATCATTGAAGAAACTCATATCACCGTTCACCTTTAAGTCTTTTTGTTAGTTTTTTTAACTCAATCTTTTCTGAATCAGTTAAACTAATTTTTATTGTTTTTGGATACGCCATAACTAAATAGATAACTTCTTTAGTCGCTAAAAAATAAATAACTCTAGTCCCCCCACTTTTACCTTTGTTACCTACAGCCATTCTTATTTTGCGTAATCCACCTGTTCCTTTAATTAAGTCGCCTTTATCAGGTTTACTGATAAGTTCATTTTGAAGTATTCTTATTTCTTTATCTGTAGCCAATAGTTTGATTTGCTGAGTAAATATTGAGGTTTCAATAAATTCTATAGCATGACTCATTAAGTTCCCTTTCTAATCCATCATTTGAAAGTGTACAATGTACACCATCAAAATTCAAGATTAAATACGAGTTCTCATACTATAAAGAATTTTCTTGAAAAATTTCTTCTATTTCTATTTAGAGGGAATAATTTGAATTAAGACATATTTATTTCTTCACTGCTTTGCCTTTGCCACGTAAGGTTTCAGTTAACCCTTTCAGAAAGTATCTCACCAGTTGATCGCCACAGTTACGGTAGTTTTTATGTCCTGGTTTACGAAATACAGCACTGAGTTCAGGCTTAGAAACACGGAAGTCTGCAAGCTCATAAATCTTTAAAATATCCACATCTTTTAATTCAAAAGCGACACGCAGTTTTTTTAGGATAATGTTATTTGTAATACGCTTTTCAACTTCAGGTGCTGGAAAATTCTCATCCTTGCCACGACGATAAAAAATCAGACCATTTAAAAAATGCCCCATCGCATTATCGTCACACTCAACGAACTCAGGCTCATCGTCTTTTTTCAGCCAACTATTTACTAACTCTTTTGTGACTGTGAAATCAGCCAGTTTCATTATTTCAACAACGTGCGCATCACTTAGATCCAGCATGTAACGTACACTTCGTAAAACAAAATTATTTTGCATTGTATTGATTATCCACTCTATTTTTAATTCTAAATCAACCTCAATGATGGATATCAATGCTGTGATCTAAAAATATTCAATAATTAAAAAAATACACTCTACCTTTAGGTAGAATGTATTCTATATAAATAGTTTATTGCACTAACTTATTTGTTAGAAAAAACATTATTTACTATTTCAATGGCTTCTTTTTCAATTAACTCACGATGCTCAGGCCCACGGAAGCTTTCGCAGTAAATTTTATAGGCTTCTTCTGTACCTGATGGACGAGCTGCAAACCAGCCGTAATCTGTCATCACTTTTAAGCCACCAATAGAGGCACCATTACCTGAAGCATGTGTTAAACGAGCAGTAATTGGGTCGCCCGCTAACGTGCTTGCAGTTACCATTTCTGGTGATAAGCGTGACAACAGTGCTTTCTGTTCATGGGTTGCTGATGCTTGAATACGGTTATAGCTTGGTGAGCCAAAACGCTGCGCTAGTTCATTGTAATGCTCTTGTGGATCTTTGCCTGTAACTGCTTTCATTTCAGCCGCTAACAAGCATAAAATGATACCGTCTTTATCGGTTGACCATGGTTTACCGTTAAAACGTAAGAAAGATGCTCCTGCACTCTCTTCACCACCAAAGCCAAACTCACCACTAAATAAGCCTTGAACAAACCATTTAAAGCCAACAGGCACTTCAACTAGTTCACGATCTAAATCTGCTACAACACGGTCAATCATTGCACTTGAAACCAGTGTTTTACCCACTTTTACATCTTTAGCCCATTGTGGACGATGACGGAAAAGGTAGTTAATCGCAGCCGCTAAGTAGTGGTTAGGATTCATTAAACCAGAAGGTGTAACAATACCATGGCGATCGTAATCAGGATCGTTAGCAAAGGCTAAATCAAATTTATCACGTAATTGTAATAAACCTTCCATTGCCCATGGTGATGAACAGTCCATACGAATAACGCCATCATGATCGAGCGTCATAAAACGGAATGTCTGATCGACTTGATCGTTAACTAATTCAAGATCAAGATCATAATACTCTCCAATGCGTTTCCAGTACTCAATACCAGAACCACCTAATGGGTCAACACCTAATTTTAAGCCCGCTTTCTTAATTGCTTGCATATCAACAACGTCACCTAACGCTTTGACATAAGGCATAATTAAGTCTTGAGCGTCAATATAACCACTCGCCAACGCTTCATCATAAGAAAGACGATTGATCCCTGCTAAATTATTCTCAAGCAGTTCATTGGCACGTTTTTCAATCACTGAAGTTAAATCGGTATCAGCTGGTCCACCATTTGATGGATTATATTTAATACCACCATCTTCAGGTGGATTATGGGATGGCGTGATCACAATACCATCAGCAATATCTTGATGCGCATCGTTGTAAGTCAAAATAGAAAAAGAGACTGCTGGCGTTGGTGTATAGCCATTATTTTCTTGAATAATCACTTTCACTTTATTAGCAGCGAGTACTTCTAAAACAGAAATAAATGCAGGTTCTGACAGTCCATGGGTATCTTTACCCACGTAACATGGCCCTGTTACTCCATTTTTTGCACGTACTTCAGCAATAGCTTGTGCAATTGCCAAAATATGGGCTTCATTGAAGCTATGGCGATTTGCACTTCCGCGATGGCCAGATGTACCGAATTTCACACGATGAGCATTAATGCTAGCTTGTGGTTTAAGTGAATAATATTGAGACGTTAATTGCGCCACATTAATCAGATCACTTTGGCGAGTATGCTGCCCTGCTCTTGGATGAATTGCCACAAATCTTCTCCTATTTGACATCACAAGCACGCTTTAAACAAAAGCCTTTGCAATGCATCAATTAACAATAGTGGTTAGATAGTTCCACACACCTTATCAATCTCATTCGCAGGAAATTGCATATCCTGCATGATGCTTTGTACCATTGTTCTTTTACGCTCTGTATTGGAGTTAGTAATCACCCAAAATGGCGTGCCTGAAATATGGCGCGGTTTTGTATGACGTCCACTATCGAGTAATGTTTGTTCATCACCAGCAAAATAGATGCGTGTTCGTCCATGTACTGTTTCAGCAGATTGAGTAAAAGTAGCGCTATCTAGGCTATATAATGTAGAAAGGATCTGTAAAAAACGATCAACTGATTTTGTTTTTTCTGCATAGCTGTCAGATAACAACAGTTCTCGCATTTCACGGACCGGATTTTTTGCTGGTGTAATCGATTTAGGTTCAGCTTCCTGTTTAATAACAGGTGCTTGTACTGACTCAGTGACAACGACTGGTTGTACGGGCTGTTTGGCATCAAGCTTCAGTAGACGCCTTAAAATATCTGAAGCGCTTTCACCGATATGTCTAGTTTCGCTAGCAATATAGCGGTAAAGTTCGTCATCAATTTCTATCTTTTTCATTGCTACCCAGTACTGTTTTCAAAAAAAAGTAATTAGGATTATAAGATATAATCTTTAAAAACAAAATAGGTAAAATTTCAATAACTTAAAGAAGATCTATACAAGATCCAGCCATTTCAATAACTAAGCTTGGTATTTATCCTATTGTTTATCTCGGTATCATCTTCTATTCTTTGAACTTATTCAAACAAAGCCTGCTTCAAATACCGCCTTCTCACACCACACCAACCATTGAATAATATAAAATTCTAAATATTTATTTTTGAGCAATATCAAGATTTCAACTTTTTAAATAACTTTAGAATAAATATCTATATAATGTTATTTATATAGGTTTTTATAAATTCCCCTTATCAATTATTTCTACTCTTAATCACTCATGCATATTATTACGATAAGTTGGCTTAGTACCTTGTGCATGTCATCATAGAAAAAATCGCACTTATTTTTTTGGTCATTAACATGAAACTCAATACATTATTAAATTATCAATTACATCAGCCTGAAACAGCACCTGCATCCGATTTACCTATTGTTTTGATCCACGGTCTTTTTGGTGACTTAAATAATTTAGGCGTATTAGGACGTGATTTACGCCAAGACCACACCGTGATACAAATTGATGTACGTAATCATGGACATTCCCCTCATAGTGAAAGTATGAATTATCAAGATATGGCACAAGATGTCCTCACATTACTTGATAGTTTACATATCTCAAAAGCCATCATTATCGGGCACTCCATGGGGGGGAAAATTGCAATGGCAATGACGGCATTAGCACCAGAGCGAATTGCTCGCATTGTCGTAATAGATATGTCACCAGTAGCTTACAATGTTCGTCGCCACGATAACATTTTTGCGGCACTTGAAGCCGTTACTAAAGCTCAAGTTACACGACGTCAAGATGCGGTAAAAATTATGAGCCCTTTTATTAAAGAAGAGGGGGTTATTCAGTTTTTACTTAAATCATTCAAAAGTGGTGAATGGCTATTTAATTTATCTGCAATCAAAAATGCCTATTCAGAGATTATTGGCTGGCAAGAAATCCCTGCTTGGAATTATCCAGTGCTATTTATTCGTGGTGGTTTATCACCTTACATATTAGATGAATATCGTAATGATATTGCACGCCAATTTCCACAAGCTAGCGCTTTTGTCGTAGCAAACACTGGGCACTGGGTACATTCAGAAAAACCTAGCACTGTTATTAACGCTATTCGTCGTTTTTTATCCAAAGCTTAATTTATTGCCTAAAGTGGCGTCATTAATAAAGTAATAATTTTTATGAATGTATAATTATTGTACTTAATCACGCAATCTGTCGATAAAAAGACCAAATGACAAT
Source organism: Proteus vulgaris (assembly GCF_016239305.1). Classification (GTDB taxonomy): domain Bacteria; phylum Pseudomonadota; class Gammaproteobacteria; order Enterobacterales; family Enterobacteriaceae; genus Proteus; species Proteus vulgaris_C. The sequence goes on from NZ_JAEHOQ010000007.1 coordinate 107,531, forward strand.
AGGTTAAACTCAGGAAGCAGTGGCAGGACGCCACTATGTGGGGTATTATTGGGCGTTTCGCAATTTAGTCATTGGTATACGCCCTTTCACAGCAAAATTTATGGCAAAAGAACAAACTGATCGCACCACACTGGATTTGTTCGCAGATGAACGCAGACCTGGGCGACCTAAAACAAACCCGCTTTCTCGGGATGAACAGCTTAGAATTAATAAACGCAACCAATTAAGACGAGACAGAGTCAATGGTTTACGTCGAGTTGAGTTGAAATTAAATGAAGACGCTGTGAATGCACTTAATGAGTTGGCGACAGCAAGAAATGTTAGCCGTAGCGAGCTTATTGAAGAAATATTACTAGAACAATTGGCGCAAAATCACGCCTTGAAAATACATCAAAATGAGAATAGCTAGCAACTAAACCACACAAATTCGACAGAATTACCCTGCTATTTTCGTCAAAATACGTTTTTTAGTTTTCTATTATGAAAACAAGATGCTTATTTTTCACTAGTAATTGTTCAAACACAGACAAATATACTCTAACTATTTCAAAGTGTGGCTAGGTGGCAAGTAAAGGAGTTACTGGCACATATAAAAGTATGTGATTAGTACGAATCAACGTAGTCAACAACGCAACAATTTGAAGTATAACGAATATAGAATAAAAGAGGTTATCTCACTTTATGGCAATCATAGGTATATTCTTCGGCAGTGATACCGGCAACACTGAAAATATTGCCAAAATGCTTCAAGAAAGACTGGGCGCTGATAATGCCGAAGTTCATGATATCGCAAAATCCAGTAAAGAAGATATCGAAGCATTTGATATTCTGTTACTAGGTATTCCTACTTGGTATTATGGTGAAGCACAATGCGATTGGGATGACTTTTTCCCAACTCTAGAAGATATTAATTTTGAAGGTAAGCTGGTTGCACTGTTCGGTTGTGGCGACCAAGAGGACTATGCAGAATACTTCTGTGATGCAATGGGCACAATCCGCGATATTATCGAACCTCGTGGTGCTGTGATTGTGGGTCACTGGCCAACAGAAGGTTACCATTTTGAAGCCTCTAAAGGGCTTGCAGATGATAATCACTTTATCGGTTTGGCGATTGACGAAGACCGCCAACCAGAATTAACCGAAGAGCGTGTTGATGCTTGGGTTGCTCAAATCAAAGAAGAAATGAGCCTAGATGAAATTCTGGGATAAATAAATACTCAATATTGAGAATGATAATTATTCAATGGTGTGCTAAGATAGTGTGATAGGTAGGGGTGTTTATTTTTAAATATCATGCCTATAATCAATAAGGTTATTTATTCACCCGAGTGTTAATGAATAAACCCTATTAGTGAGCACAAAAATTAAATTCACCATTAGCAACAGGATTAAATCCGCATGACCGACAATAATAAAGCGTTAAAAAATGCTGGGTTAAAAGTTACACTTCCTCGCTTAAAGATCTTGGAAGTGCTCCAGGATCCTGAGTGCCATCATGTCAGTGCTGAAGATCTCTATAAAAAACTCATCGATATCGGTGAAGAGATTGGTCTGGCAACCGTGTATCGCGTCTTAAACCAATTTGACGATGCTGGTATTGTTACCCGACATAATTTTGAAGGTGGTAAATCAGTATTTGAATTAACTCAACAACACCATCACGATCATTTAATTTGCCTTGATTGTGGTAAAGTTATCGAGTTTACAGATGATGCGATTGAAGTGCGCCAAAGAAACATCGCTGAACGCCATGGTATAAAACTTTCCAATCATAGCCTTTATTTATACGGCCACTGCGCTGAAGGCAATTGTAAAGAAGATAGCCACGCACATGATGAGAAATAATTCATTCTGGATAATCTCTCAGTAAAAAAAAGGAACTGTTCACAGTTCCTTTTTTATTGCCTTAAATTTGAGGATGAAATAACTCTACTTAGCCACGCTGATACTGTGTTTAATATGTTTTAAATGAACCACGATAGTAAATGTAACAATAACCAACAGTGACCAAGAACCCCATTTTCCTGCATGTACTGCAGACCAAGCACCAATTTGATTAGGATATTGCCAAACACCAAAAAATGTACCGAAATTCTCAGCAAGCCAAATAAAGAAACCAATCAGAACAAAAGCCAATAATAGTGGCATTTTTCGCTCTGTATCATAAGGCGTAAAATAGACCACACTGCGCGCATAAAGGCCTAAAATAAATGCGGTTAAATACCAACGATAATCACCAATAAAATGATGAGAAAAGAAATTAATATAGATCGCAAGTGCAACCAAAGTTGCCATCCAATAAGGTGGATAATGCTCAATTCGTACTTTTAAAAAGCGCCATGCCTGAATTAAATAACTCCCCACAGCAGAATACATAAATCCTGTAAATAAAGGCACTTCCCACAACTTCGTATAAGCAAAATCAGGGTATTTCCACGAGCCAATTGCAGCCGAGGTTTTAAATAATTCCATAACAAAACCTACAATATGGAAAAAACAGATCGCTTTTAATTCATCCCATGTTTCGAGTTTTCCCCATACCATCCATAATTGGAAAGCAATAGCGAGAATAAGTAAAACGTCATAACGAGGTATTCCTAATATTCCTTTGCTTGGTGTCGCAAATAAAATAAAAAAGAAAAATCCCGCAAATAAACAAGATCGCGCCTCTTTCACACCAAAAAAAAGAAATTCAACAATAAATCGTTTTATACCTTTAAAAGGCCTTAATGGTGGTTCTAATAAAAAATCATCCAATCGTTTTAACATGCTTCTTCCTGAAAACGTGCATTATTAAATAGTATTAAATGCAGAATAATAAATAAGGAGAGATAAAATTGATGAGAAGAAATTTGCCATAGAATGAAAAAACGCACAAGGACGAAAAGGACGAAAAAGAAAGGATTTAAAAATAAAGGTATTTACCCCCCACTACGATACCCACTCTGACTGCCTTTTAGGGTAAATACCTTACGCAAATTTTGCGAAATAACTGAAGCACAAGAGATAAATATAACCCACTCACATTTATCTCAGACGACATGACATGACGACTTTACTTCATTACTTTTAACTACATACTGCGATTTTAAAATAACTCTTTACTACTTTTTACTTCTACTCTTTTACTTCTTACTACTGCTGACAACTTCACTTTATTAATGAGGCTAATTTATGAGAATAATATTTATTCTTTTTAATTTATTCCCACTCTTTCTATTACTTATTTTTACTTACCGTAATCGTATTTAACTTTTTATTTTTATTCAGGATAAAGTGCAATTAATACACTTTATCCTCACACTGATATTAGAAAATAGTAAATGGCATAATTACGTTAAATTTAACGTCTTTTTCATCTTGGAAGATATTACCAAAACCACCCTCATAACTTGGAATATCAGAATGGTTATCATAACGGGTATAATGAAGCTTAAAGAGGGTTCCTTTAGCACGACCTTCTTGAACCGTATACATAATATCCGCATTCCATGCACTTTCTCTGATGCGCTGGCCTTGATCATAAATTGCTTTACCACTTGGCTTAGCATCCCATGCATAAACATAAGAAGTACCTACCGCCCAGCCAGATAGATCCCAATTTTTCAGATCGTACATCACACCCGCATAAAGTGCTTTTTCACCATTGGCGTTAAAGTCAGAACGACCATCCCACCAAACATCAAGACGACCATTTGATGTCGCCCAACCCGGAGTCATGCGTTGTAGGAAATACCCTTGATTTCCTTCCGCCTTAACCCATGTTCCTTCTACTTTGAAATCAAAGACATTATAGGTATAACCGAAAGTTAATGCTTGTAGCCATGCCAGCCCATCATAAACGTCATTAACGCCACCACCAGTAACTTTATCTTTAGCACCATAGAATTGGTAAGACGTTCTTAATGCATTATCAGCAATTGGGAAATCATAGGAAACTTTGCCAAAATATTGGTCGATATAACCATCGGCCTGACCAAATGCGGCTTCTAACACTAAGCTATTTTTAAAGTCATATTTAGCGCCAAAAGAGTGAAGATAGCTGATATTAGTTTCTAGATCAGCTTTACGGAAGTTGTACATATTCCGATACCACGGTGCTTTATATTCATCTGTCCACATATATGAGAAAGATAACTCACCACTTTTATCGAAATCAAAAACTGCTCCGACTTCCGCCCCGCGATAAGTTCCCGGTAAGAAACTCCAGTGTGGACGTAATAAACTCTGGCCTTTAGGTTGAATATATCCACCTTGTGCCCAGAAATTACCTAATTTGAATTTTGCAGCGGCTTTATACACGCTCATACCACTGCGATCGCCTGTCCATTTTTCATCCCAGCGACTTTTAGCATCACTAAAGCCGATTTCATTAGGAGCTGCAGGACCACTGTTATTAAGTTCAGCCGCACCAAAAGCAGCTAAATCAATACCAATAAAATCACCTAAATAACCTGATGAAAAATCTAAATTAGCGTTGAATGTAGAATGGTGTAGGTTAGCTTTGTATTTGCCGTAATCAGGACTATTAGGTGTTAACTCTTTTCTGTCACGATCACGTTGCCAATAAAAAAGACCACCCGTTAAAGTTGAGTCATCAATAAACCCTTCGGCATAAGACATTTTTGCAGGTAGTGCAGTTACAAGCAATGCGCCCATAACGGCAAGTGCCACCCTGCCTGGTTTAGCATGTTGCATAACCATAGCATTGTTTCCTCTTTGACTTTGACTAAAAAAGAAATAAGCACAATGCTTATTTCCAAATATAAAACCCCAAGTGGGGAAAAAACCTAAATTAGGTTAGAAACAGCATATTTTTCGCGACGCGAATTATCAACCAAAAAAAAAGAATTTTTATCAAAATATGACCAAGGGCACATAACTAAATGATCGTTTCATTTTCTTACTTTTATAAGGATCCATTGAAAATAAATATAAATAATTGATTTAAAATGTCTTTTTAGACCAATCTTTAAACGATATTAGATTTCGTTTTTATTAAAAGGAATAATAAGTAGTACTTATAAATAATCTTTTTTAATGGTGTGAAATATGTGCTTTAAATCACACTTTCCTTACTACAGTCTTATTTAGTGTGATGTCATGAAAAAATAGAAGAATAAAGTGATAATAAGTTAATTATTTCAAATGAAATAAATAAAAAGTTATTGTTTGAAATGAAAAAAATTGGGCTTGATTGATACCAAAAAAATAAATACTGAATATCAATAGATGGAAAATTATACAATATTAAAAAGAAAACAGATAAAAAATGCTCGATAAATAATTACCGAGCATTCTATTAATTTTGGCACTTAATACAAATCAAAATATGATTCAAATTAACCTTGTTGAGAAATCTTTGCCCAAGTGTCACGTAAGCCTACAGTACGGTTAAATACCAACTTATCCGCTGTTGATAGCTTATCAGCACAGAAGTAGCCTTCACGCTCAAATTGATACGCTTTTTCAATAGTCGCATCTTTTAAGCTACGTTCAACAAAACCTTCACGAATAACTAAAGACTCAGGATTAATTGTTGATAAGAAATCATCTTCTGCACCAGGATTTGGCACGCTAAATAGACGGTCATAAAGACGAATTTCAGCAGGAATAGCATGTGGAATGCTTACCCAATGAATAACACCTTTTACTTTACGCCCATCAGCAGGATCTTTATTTAATGTTTCTGCGTCATAAGTACAGTAAATGGTAGTGATTTCACCTTGCTCGTCTTTTTCAACACGCTCAGCTTTAATAACATAAGCATTACGTAAACGAACTTCTTTACCTAGCACCAAACGTTTATATTGACGATTTGCTTCTTCTTTAAAGTCAGCACGATCAATATAAATTTCACGGCTAAATGGTACTTCACGCGTACCCATTTCCGGTTTATTTGGGTGATTCGGCGCAGTTAAAATCTCTTCGCCTTCTGGCATATTTTCAATAACTAAACGAACGGGATCGATAACAGCCATTGCACGAGGTGCATTTTCGTTTAAATCATCACGAATACAAGATTCTAATGCAGCCATTTCAACATTATTTTCTTGTTTCGTTACACCAATACGTAAACAGAACTCACGAATAGAGTCAGCAGTATAACCACGACGACGTAAGCCTGAAATCGTTGGCATACGAGGATCATCCCAACCATTGACGATGTTTTCTGTCACAAGCTGATTCAGCTTACGCTTTGACATCACGGTGTATTCAAGGTTAAGACGAGAGAATTCATATTGACGAGGATGACAAGGGATAGTGATATTATCCAGCACCCAATCATATAAACGACGGTTATCTTGGAATTCTAACGTACATAAAGAATGAGTGATATTTTCCAGAGCATCTGAGATACAGTGGGTAAAATCATACATTGGATAAATGCACCATTTATTTCCAGTTTGGTGGTGTTCAGCGAATTTAATACGATAAAGCACAGGATCACGCATAACAATAAATGGTGATGCCATATCAATTTTCGCGCGTAAGCACGCTTTACCTTCTTCAAAGCCACCCGCACGCATTTTTTCAAATAGCGCTAAGTTCTCCTCTACGCTACGTGAACGATAAGGACTGTTTCTGCCTGGTTCTTTTAAAGTGCCGCGATATTCACGAATTTCTTCAGCGCTCAACTCATCGACATAAGCTAAGCCTTTATTAATCAACTCAATCGCATATTGATAAAGTTGATCAAAATAATCCGAGGAGTAATGAACGCTACCTTCCCATTGGAAACCTAACCACTGAACATCTTTTTGAATTGAGTTGATGTACTCAATATCTTCTTTTACTGGATTGGTATCATCAAAACGTAAATTACATTTACCCTGGTAATCTTTAGCAATACCAAAATTCAGACAAATTGATTTCGCATGGCCGATATGAAGGTAGCCATTAGGTTCAGGTGGGAAACGCGTATGCACGCTATCATGTTTCCCTGTTGCCAGATCTTCGTCAATTATTTGACGAATAAAGTTAGTTGGGCGGGCATCTGCCTCATTCATGGTCATTTTTTCCTCAAAGCAAAACGCATAATTAACCCACTATAATCCAATAAGCAGGTTTCATAAATACCTTAGCTAAATACACCCCTGAGATATTTATCAAAATAGAGATAAAAAAACGGGAAGTTTAAAAGACTCCCCGTTTTATCGTCTCATTTAACCATCTCTTTATAGAGGATTAAATATCTGTATAGAAATTATTTTAATACTTTGTAGATAACGGTTTTATTTCCAACTACTTCACCCGTAACTTGTTCAGCAATTTTATCAAAATCATCGATATTGCTAACAATCACAGGGCTTATCATCGATTTAGCATTAGCGTTCAGATATTCAAGATCTAATTCTAAGATAGGTTGACCGACTTTAACGTCCGCACCTTCTTCGACTAAACGCTTAAAGCCTTTACCGCCTAATGCAACAGTATCAATCCCCATATGAACGATGATTTCAACGCCATTATCAGTTTCAATACAAAATGCATGGTTAGTATCAAAAATCTTAACGACCGAGCCTGTTGCAGGTGCCATCACAATATTAGAGTTTGGTTTAATCGCAAGGCCATCCCCTACAATACCACTTGAGAAAGCTTCATCAGGCACATCTTTTAATGCCACAACTTCACCATCAAAAGGCGCAATCATTTCAAGTAATACTTTTGCATTAGCATTAGCTTGTTTTACAGGTGTTTTTTCAGTGGATACGGTTGAACCAGACGCTCCTTCATAAGCAGCAACTGGGCCTTGTGTTAATACATCACGCATTGCGCTAGCGACAAGTTCTGCACGCGTACCCACAATGACTTGAACACTTTGTTTGTTTAAACGAATGACACCCGATGCACCTAAGCGTTTTGCGAATGCATCATTAACTACAGAAGAATCTTTCACATTAAGACGTAGGCGAGTAATACAAGCGTCAATGCCCGTTAAGTTATCAGAACCACCAATTGCGGCGATATATTGACGAGCTTCCTGCTGAACGCCTTCTTTGCTATTTGCAGGGGCTGTTGTGATATCTTCGTCATAACCATCAGCAGTTTCATCACCAGACACGTCATCTTCACGACCCGGTGTTTTCAGGTTGAATTTGGTGATAGTGAAACGGAAGATGCCGTAGTAAATGAAGAAGAACACAATACCTTGAACAATCAGCATGTACCAATGAACAGCCAGTGGGTTACGTGAAGATAAGAACATATCCACTAAGCCCGCACTAAAGCCGAATCCTGAAATCCACTCCATACTTGCAGCAATATAAACAGAGATTGCCATTAAGAATGCGTGAATAACATAAAGTACAGGTGCAACAAACATAAAGGAGAATTCAAGCGGTTCGGTGATACCAGTGAAGAATGCAGCGAATGCACCCGCCATCATGATACCAGCAACTTTTGCTTTATTTTCTTTACGTGCACAGTGATAAATCGCAAGAGCAGCACCCGGCAAACCAAACATCATTACAGGGAAGAAACCTGCTTGGTAACGCCCCGTTACACCCACAGTCGCTAAGCCCGCATCGATAGATTTCTGACCAGCAAGGAAATTAGGAATATCATTGATACCCGCAACGTCAAACCAGAATACGGAGTTCAACGCGTGGTGTAGACCAACAGGAATTAATAAACGGTTAAAGAATGCGTAAATACCTGCACCTAATGCCCCCATATCTTTAATACTTTCACCGAAGCTGACTAATCCGCCATAAATAACAGGCCAGATATACATCAAAATAAAGGCGACAATGATCATGAGGAATGACGCTAAAATTGGAACTAAACGCCGACCACTAAAGAAAGAGAGTGCGAGAGGCAATTCAACTTGGCTAAAACGGTTATAAAGTTCCGCTGAAAGCACACCCACTAAAATCCCCACAAATTGGTTCTCAATTTTACCAAATGCTGCAGGTACTGCCTCTAATGGGATCCCCTTGATCATAGACACAGCCGCTGGCGAACAAAGTGTTGTGACTACCAAGAAACTCACAAAACCCGTTAGTGCAGCAGCACCGTCTTTGTCTTTTGACATGCCATAAGCAACACCAATGGCAAATAAGACTGACATGTTTTCGATGATAGCAGCACCAGATTTGATAAGTAAGGCAGCAAGCGCGTTATCGCTACCCCAGCCTACTGGGTCAATCCAGTAGCCAATCCCCATCAGAATTGCTGCTGCAGGTAATGTAGCAACAGGCACCATTAGTGCCCGTCCTATCTTCTGCAGATAACTTAAAATATTCACAAACTCCCCCTTGGATAGCCCCTATACGGGATCTTATTCATACTCATTCATATTTTATAAAAAAATTGATGAGCTAATTATTTAATTCCATTTTCAGTCTAAAAAAATTATTTCGTATCGCAAATTAATTAGTCATAATTTGTGATTGAAGTCACCAATATCGTATATTTTTTAGCTGAAATGCTGGCTAAGTCAGAAAGCTTATTTTATGATTAAAAATATCTTTTGGCGGGACAATTGGGTCATCGACTAAAAATGAAAAGAAATTCGTGTTATAGATGAGTCACTGATAATCACACAGCGAAATAACATGTTCCTGAATTATCAGATTTGTCTTTTTTCTATGAGGTTACTATGAGGTTAATCCCCCTATCCACGGCAAAACAAGTTGGTAAGTGGTCTGCAAATTACATCGTTGAAAAGATCAACACATTTAATCCAACCGCAGATCGCCCTTTCGTGCTTGGTTTACCAACTGGTGGCACGCCATTGGCGACATATAAAGAGTTAATTGAATTACACCGTGCTGGAAAAGTCAGTTTTCAACACGTTGTTACATTCAATATGGATGAATACGTCGGTATTCCGTCTGATCATTCACAAAGTTATCGTACATTTATGTATGAAAACTTCTTTAATCATATTGATATTAAAGATGAAAATATCAATTTATTAAACGGCAACGCAGAAGATCCACAAGCAGAATGTGCGCGTTATGAGGCTAAAATAAAGTCTTATGGCAAAATCAATCTGTTTATGGGGGGTGTGGGTAATGACGGTCACATTGCTTTTAATGAACCTGCATCATCATTATCTTCACGCACTCGCATGAAAACACTCACCGAAGACACGCGTTTAGCGAATTCACGTTTCTTCGATAATAATGTTAATCATGTTCCTAAATACGCGCTGACTGTTGGTGTTGGTACTTTATTAGATGCTGAAGAATTAATGATTTTGGCAACAGGCTTTAATAAAGCACAGGCTGTACATGCCGCCACCGAAGGTGCAGTTAACCATTTATGGACAATCTCCTGTGTCCAGCTTCATCCGAAAGCAATTATAGTGTGTGATGATCCTGCCACAATGGAATTACGAGTTAAAACATTGCGTTATTTCCAACAGATTGAAGCGCAAGAGTGTCAAAAATATCAAGACTAAGTTTAGTAAAATAAGTACCTACTGATTAAGTAGTGGAAAAGGCTAAGCTCTCTTACTTATCAGCCAGAATTTACTGGCTGATATCGGCTTTTTTAGATTGACTTCCCTTATCAGGAGACAAAGGTATGTTTGCCTTAACAAATGCTGTTATTTATACAGGTTACGACCGTTTAGAAAATCACGCCATTATTATTAACGGCTCCCGTATTGAGCAGGTTTGCCCACAGGATCAACTGCCAAAAGATATCACTGTACGTGATATGAAAGGTGCAATTGTCTCTCCTGGTTTTATCGATTTACAAGTTAATGGCTGCGGTGGCGTGCAATTTAATGACACCCCAGAAAATGTTACCGTTGAAACGCTAGAAATCATGCAAAAAGCGAATGAGCGTTTAGGCTGTACCAGTTATTTACCAACACTAATTACCTGTTCTGATGAATTGATGAAGATAGGCATCGAAGCAACTCGTGCCTACATGAAAAAACATAAAAATAAAGTACTGGGATTACATTTAGAAGGCCCTTACATCAATGTGATTAAAAAAGGGACGCATGATCCGCAATTTATTCGTCAACCAAGTGCTCAGATGATTAGCTATTTGTGCGATAACGCTGATGTCATCGCAAAAATCACCCTTGCACCAGAAATGGTTGATGAAAAGTATGTTCGTCAATTAATCAAAGCAGGTATCATTGTTTCGGCAGGCCATTCCAATTCGACTTATGAAGAAGCGCGTAAAGGATTCCGTAATGGAATTTCATTATCGACCCATCTTTATAATGCAATGCCTTATATTACAGGCAGAGGCCCTGGTCTTGTTGGCGCTATTTATGATACACCAGAGGTTTATGCAGGTATTATTGCTGATGGTATGCATGTTTCATGGGCCAATATTCGCAATAGTAAGCGTTTAAAAGGCGATAAATTACTTTTAGTTACAGATGCAACTGCGCCTGCAGGGCTTGATCCTAATAAAAATGAGATGGATAGCTTCGTTTTTGCAGGAAAAACCATATATTATCGTAATGGATTGTGTGTCGATGCTGATGGCACATTAAGTGGATCATCACTTACTATGATTGGCGCAATTAAAAATAGCGTGATTCATGTAGGTATTCCATTAGATGAAACATTACGAATGGCTACACTTTATCCCTCTCGTGCGATTGGGGTAGAAAAAGAACTCGGTACAATTGAAGCTGGAAAAATTGCTAATCTCGCTTCTTTTGACAAGGACTTCAACCTTTGCACAACATTTGTCAATGGTATTGAAATAACTGATAACTAATGGATGTATATGCTGATGAGTCATAACAACACTGAAACGCAAATTGGCAATATCGATCTTGTTAAACAACTTAACAGTGCGATTGTGTATCGACTGATTGATCAACACGGGCCCATTTCCCGTATCCAAATAGCCGAACAAAGCCAGCTAGCACCGGCCAGTGTGACTAAAATTACTCGTCAGTTGCTTGAACGTGGGCTCATCAAAGAAGTTGACCAACAAGCATCAACAGGTGGACGACGTGCGATTTCTATCATTGTTGAACACCGTAATTTTAATACCGTCAGTGTGCGACTAGGACGCAATGATGCGACTGTCGCACTCTATGATCTAAGTGGTAAGGTCATTATTGAGCAACACTATCCCATAGAACAAAGCACACAAAATGAAGTTGAAACTCTGCTTATTAACGCAATTGATGATTTTATTAAACAAAATCAACGTCGTATTCGTGAGCTTATTTCAATTTCCGTGATCTTACCCGGCCTTGTTGATCCCAATAAAGGCATTGTTCGTTATATGCCTCATATGAAAGTGGATAATTGGGCATTAGTAAACAGTCTTGAAAAACACTTTAGCCTACCATGTTACGCTGGTCATGATATTCGAAGCCTCGCATTAGCTGAAAACTATTTTGGTGCCACAAGAGATTGTGAAGATTCGCTATTAGTGCGAATTCACCGTGGTGCTGGTGCAGGAGTTATTATAAATAATAAAATTCTCCTCAATCAGCGCGGTAACCTTGGGGAAATTGGCCATATCCAAATAGACCCTCTAGGTGAGCGTTGTCATTGTGGTAATTTTGGTTGTTTAGAAACAATTGCATCAAATACGGCTATTGAAGCCAAAGTACGCTATCAATTAGAGCAAGGTTACCCAAGCCAATATTTATCATCGACACAGTGCCAAATCCAAGATATCTGTCATGCTGCGGTTAAAAATGATCCATTAGCGGTGGAAACGATTAAACAAGTTGGTCTACATTTGGGCAAAGCCATTGCGATTGCAATTAACTTATTTAACCCACAAAAAGTTGTCTTAGCGGGTGAATTGACCGAAGCTGCTGAAATTTTGCTTCCTTCTATTCAAAGTTGTATTAATACTCAAGTATTAAAAGAATTTAGAGAAGAGCTTCCTGTTGTCACATCAGAGCTTGATCATCGTTCTGCAATAGGGGCTTTTGCATTAACTAAACGTGCAATGCTTAATGGAGAATTGCTTCAACAGCTATTAGAAAAGTAAGTTATTGCCGATAAATTATACTTTTTGAGTTAAATAAATACTTTTTCTTATTTAAATAGAGAAATAAGTATAAATTTCAAACAGTAATAGATTAAAAAAAAGAAATGTCACGTAATTTTTTCATTACATTTCTTTTTTATACTTTTTTATCCCTACATCTTACATGGTTTTTATTCATCCCTCTCCTCTTACTGCTTTGTTTTTTCTTTTTATTCACACTTTACACTCTCATATTTTTGAGTATATTTTTTATCAAAAAGGTTGTTTTTTGGATCTTTTTTCGACAAAATGATTAACCATCGAGCAAACGGACACGTTTCTCGAAAATTAATGCAAAAAGCAGTTGACGGATTTGTCTGTAATACGCATAATGCGCCCCGCAACGCCGACGAAGGTTATGCAAAAAAAGATGGCTATGTAGCTCAGCTGGTTAGAGCACAACACTCATAATGTTGGGGTCACAGGTTCGAATCCCGTCATAGCCACCATCTTTTTTGCGGGAGTGGCGAAATTGGTAGACGCACCAGATTTAGGTTCTGGCGCCGCAAGGTGTGCGAGTTCAAGTCTCGCCTCCCGCACCATTTTAACCTCGTCAAGAATTTATCAGTTGGGATATCGCCAAGCGGTAAGGCACCAGGTTTTGATCCTGGCATTCCCAGGTTCGAATCCTGGTATCCCAGCCATATTTCTGATAAATAATAAGTGTGTTGACAATTGAATTAGCGGATGGGATATCGCCAAGCGGTAAGGCACCAGGTTTTGATCCTGGCATTCCCAGGTTCGAATCCTGGTATCCCAGCCATCTTTCGCTAGATTCAATATGGCTATGTAGCTCAGCTGGTTAGAGCACAACACTCATAATGTTGGGGTCACAGGTTCGAATCCCGTCATAGCCACCATTTTTTTGGGATATCGCCAAGCGGTAAGGCACCAGGTTTTGATCCTGGCATTCCCAGGTTCGAATCCTGGTATCCCAGCCATATTTTGAAAGAGAGACTCGCAAAGCGAGTCTTTTTTTCTCCAAGTTGTTGCGGGAGTGGCGAAATTGGTAGACGCACCAGATTTAGGTTCTGGCGCCGCAAGGTGTGCGAGTTCAAGTCTCGCCTCCCGCACCATTGATTACTAACGTGTATATCACGAAATCAACGATTAAGACTCGCAATAGCGGGTCTTTTTTGTTTCTACGATCCTATTTTCCCCAAACACGATTTCTCCCCTTTGTACTTCTCTTTACTTTCCTGCATTCAAAACAATTTTTTATTTCATCTTGATTTTTCCAAGCCTTTTTGATCTTTCTGTACATATATTCACTCAAATACTATACTCCCCTATAGTATATTTAAGGATTATGTATGCCACACTCACCAGCAGAAAAAAAAGCCGCGTTAACTCGCGTGAGAAAAATCAAAGGGCAACTTATTGCATTAGAAACTGCTCTTGAAAATGAAAATGAATGCGGCCAGATATTACAACAAATTGCTGCCATTCGAGGCGCTATCAATGGCCTAATGGCAGGTGTACTCGAAAGTCATCTACGTGAAGGTCTTATGGATGCCGTCGCTTCTCCTGAAGATCAAAAAAATTCTGTTGATGATGCCATTTCACTTATCCGCACTTACCTGCGTTAATAACAAAAAAAGGATACACCATGAAATCTCGAGCTGCGGTCGCATTTGGACCTGGAGAGCCTTTAAAAATTGTTGAAGTTGATGTTATGCCACCAAAAGCTGGCGAAGTGCTTATTAAAATTAGCCACACTGGTGTTTGCCATACAGATGCCTTTACGCTCTCAGGTGATGATCCTGAAGGTGTATTCCCTGCTATTCTTGGTCATGAAGGCGCAGGCGTTGTTATTGAAGTGGGTGAAGGCGTTACTAGCGTAAAACCTGGCGATCATGTTATTCCACTGTACACAGCAGAATGTGGTGAATGCCTATTTTGTAAATCAGGCAAAACAAACTTATGTGTTGCCGTCAGAGCAACGCAAGGAAAAGGCTTAATGCCCGATGGGACAACACGCTTTTCCTATAATGGACAGCCTATTTATCACTACATGGGGTGTTCTACCTTTAGTGAATACAGCGTTGTCGCTGAAGTTTCACTAGCAAAAATTAATCCTGAAGCTAATCACGAAGAAGTCTGTTTATTAGGATGTGGTGTAACAACTGGTATTGGTGCTGTTCACAATACGGCAAAAGTACAAGAAGGTGATTCAGTCGCGGTCTTTGGTTTAGGTGGTATTGGCCTTGCTGTTCTGCAAGGTGCGAGACAAGCCAAAGCTGGTCGTATTTTTGCCATTGATACTAATCCTGAAAAATTTGCATTAGCGCGTCAATTTGGTGCGACAGACTGCCTAAATCCTAATGATTACGATAAACCTATCCAGCAAGTGCTTGTCGAAATGACTCAATGGGGCGTTGATCATACTTTTGAATGTATCGGAAACGTCAATGTGATGAGAGCGGCATTAGAAAGTGCGCATCGTGGCTGGGGTCAATCAATCATCATTGGTGTCGCAGGCGCAGGACAAGAGATCTCAACACGTCCTTTCCAATTAGTGACAGGTCGCTCGTGGAAAGGTACTGCTTTTGGTGGTGTGAAAGGCCGTAGTCAATTACCCGGTATGGTTGAAGATGCCATGAAAGGTAATATCGAACTTAAACCTTTTGTTACCCATAAACTTCCATTAGAAAGAATTAATGAAGCTTTTGATTTAATGCACGAAGGTAAATCAATCCGAACTGTTATTCATTTCGATTAATCATCCTCAAACCTATACCTCATAGGTTTGTCTTTGTTTTTAAAGGAGTCAAAATGGAAAGGATTGAACGTCACGCCTGTTTTGGTGGTTGGCAAGAAATTTATCAACATACATCAAAGGCGTTAAATTGTGAGATGAAATTTGCCATCTATCTTCCTCCTATGGAAGAAGAGCAAAAATACCCTGTTTTATATTGGTTATCAGGTTTAACTTGTAACGAACAAAATTTTATTACTAAAGCTGGTGCTCAACAGTTTGCGGCACAACATGGCATTATTTTAGTTGTGCCCGATACCAGCCCTCGTGGTGAAAATGTCGCTGATGATAGTGCTTATGATCTAGGGCAAGGTGCTGGTTTTTATCTTAATGCTATCCAATCCCCTTGGAATGAGCATTACAAGATGTATGACTATATTGTTGATGAGCTACCGACACTGGTTGAAACATATTTTCCAGTCACGGATAAACGCGCAATTAGCGGACATTCAATGGGAGGGCATGGAGCATTAACAATTGCCTTACGAAATTCGGCCCGCTATCGTAGCGTGTCTGCATTCTCCCCTATAGTAGCGCCATCTATCGTTCCTTGGGGCAAAAAGGCGTTTAGCGCTTATTTAGGGGATGATATGACACAATGGCAACAGTATGATGCGATTACTTTGCTTGATAATGTCGAACACGCATTACCCATGCGCGTTGATGTAGGAACTGACGACCCCTTCTATCAAGAGCAACTTAAACCTGAATTATTTGCGCAAGCTTGTGACAAGAAAAAGTTCCCTTATCAATTGAATTTACATCAAGGGTACGATCACAGTTACTATTTTGTGGCGAGTTTTATTGGTGAACATATTGCCTTTCATGCTAAACACCTAAACGCTTAGCTATAATGCAAATGCGATGCTCTCTTTGAAGAGATCATCGCATTACTTAAATCACTTAATGCCTAATGCATAACGTAGTGCCATTTCTTTAACCTTACCTGCGTGTTGAGCTGCTAAAAGACCGATATTTCTAACGATTTTTAAACCCGGTAATTGGTGACTAAAGGTATGATAAAAAACATCCATTCCTGCTTGCATCACTAAGTTATCAGGCATACGTCGACGCTGATATTTTTTCAATAACGCCATTGAATCCCAAGGCTCAAAATGTTTTTTAGCATCAGCCACTAAGTCTAAGAAACAATCCACATCACGGTAACCTAAATTGACACCCTGTCCCGCTAAAGGATTAATGGTGTGAGCCGCATCTCCCAACAAAATAATTCCTTTATCAACGTAACGGCTTGCATGTTGACGTGTTAATGGGAATGAACCAGCTGCAATAGGTGTCGCTTTACCTAATCGCTCAGGAAAAGCATGTTGAATTTCTTTTTCTAACTGCGTCATCGACATATTTTGCAGTTTTCTAATTCTGTCAGGCGAGTCATACCAAACTAAGCATGCCCAGTTATCAAAAAGCGGTAAATAAGCACGAGGCCCAGAAGGGTAAAAACGTTGCCATGTTCCCTTTTCTGGTGGTAATTCTGTTTTTACTGTAATCAACATACAAGATTGGCGATATTGCCAGCCATTACTACCAATACCCGCAAATTGGCGCACTTGAGAATTCGCACCATCCGCACCTACCACTAAATTTGTGCACACTTCACTGCCATCAGAAAGTGTTACTTTCCATTTATCATCTAAATAAGTCATTTTACTTAGACTGTTTGGGCATAATAAAGTGATATTGCTATAACGTTCAGCCTCTTGCCAAAGTGCTAATTGCAAAATACGGTTTTCAACCATATACCCCAATTCAGGCAATCCTAGGCTTTTTGCATCAAAAATGACATGAGCATTTTCTTCTTCCCATGTTTCAAGAGTATGATAAGGTGCACAACGCATAGCCAAAACATGTTGCCATGCACCTAGTTGTTTTAATAGACTAACGGACGCACAGCTAATCGCAGAAATACGGATATCAGGATGAGATGACGCATCAAAAGGTGCTGGAGACTGTCGTTCAATCATTGCGACACGCAATCCTTCTTGCGCCAGTCCAATTGCAACAGCAGCGCCAATCATCCCGCCACCCGCGATGACTGCATCAAAATCGATTTTTACATTACTCATCATTGTTATGCCATAACTCATTACTTTAAATAATAGGTAAGCGCTGTTTCAGTTTATTTTGATTAAACTAAACGCCATAAATAATTAGCGCCGACTTACTCTAGTCACTGACCACACAAATGACTACAATAACCGCCTTATTGGCTTATTACACGCAACGTTTTCCAGTGATTAGCTATTGTCTCACTGAAAATACCGGATTTACACAATGTCGACGATAAAAAAACTGTACATTAAAACTTGGGGCTGTCAGATGAATGAGTACGATTCATCCAAAATGGCAGACCTACTCGAAAGCACCCACGGTTATCAGTTAACCGATGTCGCCGAAGATGCGGACATTCTACTGCTAAATACCTGTTCTATCCGTGAGAAAGCACAAGAAAAAGTCTTTCATCAGTTAGGACGTTGGAAATATTTTAAAGATAATAAACCCGATATTATCATTGGCGTCGGCGGTTGTGTTGCCTCTCAAGAAGGTGAATACATCCGTCAACGTGCGCAGTGTGTCGATATTATCTTCGGACCACAAACCTTACACCGCTTGCCTGAAATGATTAATCAGGTTAAAGGTACCAAAAGTCCAGTTGTCGATATCAGCTTCCCTGAAATCGAAAAATTTGACCGTTTACCCGAGCCTCGCGCAGAAGGTCCTTCTGCTTTCGTTTCCATCATGGAAGGCTGTAATAAATACTGCTCTTTCTGTGTTGTACCTTACACTCGCGGTGAAGAAGTCAGTCGCCCTTGTGATGATGTGCTATTTGAAATCGCGCAATTAGCAGCTCAAGGTGTACGCGAAGTTAACTTATTAGGCCAAAACGTTAACGCCTATCGTGGCGCTACTTTTGATGGACAAATTTGTAGCTTTGCTGAATTAATTCGCTTAGTGGCAGCAATTGATGGTATTGACCGTATTCGTTTTACCACCAGCCACCCTATCGAATTTACTGACGACATCGTTGCTGTTTATGAAGATACGCCAGAATTAGTCAGCTATTTACATTTACCAGTACAAAGTGGTTCTGACCGCATTCTAACATTAATGAAGCGTAACCATACGGCACTTGAATATAAAAGCATCATTCGCAAATTACGCAAAGCACGTCCTGATATTCTGATCAGTTCAGACTTTATCATCGGTTTCCCAGGTGAAACACAAGATGACTTTGAAAAAACGATGCAATTAATTGCAGATGTTAATTTCGATATGAGCTTTAGTTTCATCTATTCCGCGCGTCCTGGTACTCCAGCAGCCGACTTACCTGATGACGTAAGTGAAGATGAAAAGAAACAGCGTTTATATCTGCTACAACAACGTATCAATCAACAAGCCATGAACTTTAGCCGAGCTATGCTAAACAGTGTGCAGCGTATTCTTGTTGAAGGTCCTTCACGTAAAAATGTGATGGAGCTTTCAGGTCGTACTGAAAATAACCGAGTGGTTAACTTTGAAGGTACACCAGATATGATTGGTAAGTTCGTTGATGTTGAGATTGTGGACGTTTATGCCAACTCCCTACGTGGTAAAGTGGTTAGAACGGAAGATCAAATGGATTTACGTATCCATGAATCACCAGAATCCGTCATTGCACGTACTCGTAAAGAAGATGAATTAGGGGTAGGTGTTTACCAACCTTAATTAATCAGATTTAACAAAAGGATAATCAGTGACAGTAATAGCACATGCACAAGTAGCGACCCAAGAAATTTTCTTAGAGCCAGCTGACAATGCCCGTTTAATGAGCCTATGTGGCCCATTCGACGATAATATTAAGCAACTTGAGCGCCGTTTAGGTATCGAGATTAACCATCGTGATAACCGTTTTAAACTCACGGGTAAATCATTGTGTGTCAATGCGGCAGCAGGAATTTTACGTCGCCTGTATGTGGAAACCTCGCCAATTAAAGGCGTGATCCCCGATATCGACCCTGAACAAATTCATCTTGCTATCAAAGAAAGCCGTGTGCTTGAGCAAAGCGATGAGCATGTTCCTGAATTTGGGAAATCAACCAATATTCGGACTAAGCGAGGTGTGATAAAACCTCGCACACCGAATCAGGCACAATATATTGCCAATATTCAAACTCATGATATTACGTTTGGTATCGGGCCTGCTGGTACAGGGAAGACATATCTGGCTGTTGCTGCCGCTGTTGATGCCCTTGAACGTCAAGAAGTACGTCGTATTTTGTTAACGCGCCCTGCGGTTGAAGCTGGTGAAAAGCTGGGTTTTTTACCAGGTGACCTTAGTCAAAAAGTCGATCCTTATTTACGACCGCTTTATGATGCGTTATTTGAGATGTTGGGTTTTGAAAAAGTTGAGAAACTAATAGAGCGTAATGTTATTGAAGTCGCTCCCCTCGCTTATATGCGTGGGCGTACACTCAATGATGCCTTTATCATTCTTGATGAAAGCCAAAACACCACCATTGAACAAATGAAAATGTTCTTAACACGTATTGGTTTTAACTCTAAAGCCGTTGTCACTGGGGATATTACTCAGATTGACCTACCAAGAGGCAATAAATCAGGCTTACGTCATGCCATTGAAGTTTTATCAGATGTGAATGACTTAAGTTTTAACTTTTTCCACAGCGAAGACGTTGTTCGTCACCCAGTGGTTGCCAAAATTGTTATCGCCTATGAAGCTTGGGAAACCGAAGACCAAAAACGTCGTCAAGCTATCAAAGCAGAAAAAGAGAAGCTTCAGAGAGAAAATCATGAGTGAAGTTATCCTTGATTTACAAGTTGCAAGTGAAAATACGCAAGGGCTTCCGAGTGAAGCCCAATTTATGACATGGCTTGAAGCGGTATTACCACAGTTTCAGCCAGTCAGTGAAGTCACCATCCGCATTGTTGATGAAGCAGAAAGCCACGAGCTTAATCTAACTTATCGCGGTAAAGATAGACCCACTAACGTGCTTTCTTTTCCTTTTGAAGCACCACCTGAAATTGAACTGCCTTTATTAGGTGATTTAATTATTTGCCGACAAGTGGTAGAAAAAGAAGCTGTTGAACAGAGTAAGACCGTTGAAGAACATTGGGCACACATGGTTATTCATGGTTGTCTGCATCTTTTAGGTTATGATCATATTGAAGATGATGAAGCCGAAGAAATGGAAGGTTTGGAGACGGAAATCTTACAAAATTTAGGTTATGCAGATCCCTATTTAATTGAAAAAGAGTAACAGTTCTCTTATTTTTATGATAAATACTATATCTAATTAACCATTCAATGAGGAAAAATAGTTAAAACGCCATGAGCGACGACCAATCTTCGAGTAACGATAACCCTGGTCCTAAGAAAGGGTTTCTCACACTGCTTAATCAGTGGTTCCACGGTGAACCTAAAAACCGTGATGATCTGATGGAGCTTATCCGCGATTCTGAACAGAAAGAATTAATTGATCCTGATACCCGCGACATGCTTGAAGGGGTAATGGATATTGCTGAACAGCGTGTTCGGGATATTATGATCCCACGCTCTCAAATCGTTACACTAAAACGTAATCAAACTCTTGATGAATGTTTAGATGTAATTATTGATTCAGCACATTCCCGTTTCCCAGTCATAAGTGAAGACAAAGATCATATTGAAGGCTTATTGATGGCAAAAGATTTACTGCCATTCATGCGTACTGACGCAGAGCCATTTAGTATGGATAAAGTCTTACGTTCAGCGGTTGTTGTACCTGAAAGTAAACGGGTCGATCGCCTATTAAAAGAATTCCGCTCACAACGCTATCATATGGCAATTGTAATTGATGAATTCGGAGGTGTATCAGGGCTTGTCACAATTGAAGATATTCTAGAACTTATCGTAGGCGAAATTGAAGATGAGTATGACGATGAGGATGATATTGATATTCGTCCACTGAGTCGCCACGCTTACTCAGTTCGAGCTTTAACCCAGATAGAAGATTTCAATGAAGCGTTCGGTACACATTTCAGCGATGAAGAAGTTGATACTATTGGCGGTTTAGTTATGCAAGCCTTTGGTCATCTTCCTGCTCGTGGTGAAACTATTACCATTGATAATTACCAATTTAAAGTTGTTATGGCAGATAGCCGTAAGATCATTCAGGTTTATGTGCATATCCCAGATGATGCGCCCATTCCTGAACTAGGTAATGATGCATAGGATCTAAATGAATAAGACCTCTTTCTTAAACCGCCAGTGGGTCCGCGCCCTCCTGGCGGTTTTTTTCGGTGCTACCGGCACCTTCGCGTTTTCGCCTTTTGACTTTTGGCCAGCCGCCTTAATTTCACTGTTGGGCCTATTACTAATAATCACACAACGTACAACCCGCCAAGGTGCATTTCTTGGCTTTGCCTGGGGCTTTGGATTATTTGGTACTGGTGTAAATTGGGTTTATGTCAGCATTGCTGATTTTGGTGGTATGCCATTTGCGATAAATATCTTTTTAGTGATTTTATTGGCACTTTATCTATCACTATACACCCTACTTTTTGCCGGCTTATTAAATAAGTTTTTCCCAAACCCTACTCTATGGAGATTTGTTTTTGCCGCACCCGCACTATGGCAAATTACAGAATTTTTAAGAGGTTGGGTATTATCTGGCTTTCCATGGTTACAATTTGGTTATAGCCAAATTGATGGTCCATTAAAAGGTATTGCACCTATTTTTGGTGTCACCATGATAACGCTACTACTTACTGTTATCAGTGGCCTTATCGCATTTGCTCTCTATCGAAAATCAATTTATAGCCTTGTTGTTGCTCTCCTTTTATTGGTACTGCCTATCAGCTTTAAATCTTATCAGTGGTATCAACCATTACCGGATGAAACACAAGAGATAGCACTTGTTCAAGGAAATATTGCGCAATCATTAAAATGGGAACCAGGTACATTAGAAAGCACGCTAAAAACCTATCTCACCTTAAGTCGCCCTTTTATCGGCAATGCAAATCTTATTATTTGGCCTGAATCTGCGATCCCTGATGTTGAAATTCAACAACAAGGCTTTTTAGCGGAGCTTGATAAGCAATTAAGAGAGCAAGATACCCATTTAATGACAGGAATTATTGATGCTCGGCCGACATTAGAAGGTTATCGTTTCTACAATAGTGTCATCACATTAGGTGAACACTATGCTTATCAATACCCGGCAACAGATCGCTATAACAAACATCACCTTGTTCCTTTTGGTGAATATGTACCATTAGAATCACTATTACGCCCACTCGCGCCTTTCTTTAATTTACCGATGTCATCATTAAGCCAAGGTGAGTATGTACAACCTCAGCTTACTGTCAATGATGCCAAAATAACTGCAGCTATTTGCTACGAAATAATTTTAGGTGAACAAGTTCGCGCTAATTTTAAACCGGATACTCGGTTCTTATTAACGATTTCTAATGATGCATGGTTTGGTAATTCAATAGGCCCTTGGCAACACTTCCAAATGGCGAGAATGCGTTCTCTTGAGTTAGGAAGACCATTATTACGTTCAACAAATAACGGTATTACCGCATTTATTGATGCCAATGGTGATGTAATTTCTCAACTTCCTCAGTTCGAAGAAGGTGCTTTAGCAGAAAAAATTACACCAACAACGGGGTTAACCCCTTATTACAAATGGGGTAATACACCATTGTGGATAATGGTTGGATTATTTTTTATTATCGCCTTTATTAAACGACGTAATTAAAATGAATAAAGCCCAACCTTATTAAGTTAATATTAATTAGGTTGGGCTTTTTCTAATGAAAGGGCTTTAACATGGATCATTATCCTGAACATATTCTCGATATTATTTGGCAAAGAGCTAAAGAAATATCAACAGATAATGAAACGAAGGGTTTTCGTACAGATAAAGAAAATAAATGGATCCAACGCCAAATGTTCAATCAACACGAACATGAGTTTGGCTGGGTATTATCAAAACAACCTGAGTCAGTTAATCAACTTCTTGAAGATAAAACCATTGTACCCGTGCATTGGAAAACTGCGATTACCGATCAACAAAAACAAGAAGCTGAGTCTAAACGCGTTAATGTCATCCTACTTGAGCCACCAGCACTATCTCAATTAACTCAGTCATCAGCAGATATTCAATCTTATTGGCAACATGCTCATAAAATTTCCAGCGATAATGAAGAAAAAGGTTTTCGTAAAGATTATTACGGTTATGTTATTCAGCAAAATGCGTTCGGAGATAAACAGCATCAATATGGTTGGACATTAGCCCAATTAACACCTGCGAATAAAAATAATCAAACCGTTATCCCTATTAATATTGTGCCGATACATATTAATACGTCAAAACGCATTGCCGATGAAAAAATGTTAATAGCTCAAAATACCCAAGAAGCAAAAATTGAGCGCAGACGTAAAAATATTATTTATGAGGTGCTCTATTTTATTGCTAGCTTACCCGGTATCATTTTTTCTTTACTTAAACTCTGATAACCGATTTAAACAGAAGCCCACCATAAACGTAGTTTTAACCCCCACGAAGATGACCAACCACTCGTAAATCCCACCATCTCCCCTTTATAAACAATAACAAATGAAGGTGTCGCACTAATTTCCCACTGCTGAGAAATATCGCCTCGACTATCGTTAATTACAGGAAAGACAAGTTCTTTAGATTGAATACCGCGCTCTAACTTTGCGTTATCACCAGAACGGACCGCAACAGATGTCACATTATACCCATCTTGCGCTAACGAATTCACTGCGGGTGTTGTTAATTTACAAACACCACACCATGTTGCCCAAAAATAGATTAATAAGGGCTTTTCAGCACTCAATTCTGTTAATGAAACAACTTTATTATCAATAGTATAAAGTTCAGGTAAATTCGTTAAAGATGGTGGCGTAGGTTGTCGCCACCAATCCATTACGAAAGAGGCTACAACGAAAATGACAACCAGAACAATAAGTTCTTTACTCCACTTTCGTAAGCGACTACGCATTATTTTTTCACTTTAGCCAGTTGCTCTTTCACAATCACTTCTAGCTGAGCATAATCAACTGCACCTGGGATAACCATGTCGCCAACAACAGTTGCAGGCGTACCTTGAATCCCTAATTTACGAGAAAGATCTAGGTTATTTTGTAACGCTTTTAAGCTGTCATCCGTTAATTTTACTTTGCTTGTATTGGTTGTTTTCATTGCATCATCAATACTTGCATTATCTAGCATTGTTTTTTTCTGCATTAAACGTTGATGTAACGCTAAGAACGCTTTTGGATCTTCTTTCCATACAGAAAGTACAGCTTGAGATGCTTTGGCAGAACTTTCGCCTTTAAATGGTAATGGTTTAATGATCACAGCAACTTCTGGATAATCTTTTGTGATTTGTTCTAATAATGGATCGAAACGTTTGCAGTAAGGGCAGTTATAATCAGTAAAAGAAACTAACACTAACTTAGCGTCTTTTGCACCAATGCGAGGACTTGCTGCATCGTTATATAATGCGTCGTGCTCAGCCTTTAATGCAGTACGAAATTGTGCTTGTTGCTCATCGGCTTTTTGTGCTTGTAATGCAGTGATAGCTTCTTCCAGAATTTCTGGGTTTTTGATTAACGTATCACGAACCAGCGCACGAACTTCTTTTTCCTGATCAGCACTTAATGCCGCTGCTTGCACATTTGCACCAAAAAGTAATGACGAAATAACCAGTGCAGAAAGTGTTTTTTTCATTATTGGGCTCCTTTAGCCTCTGAAAGAATAGTCAATGTTGAATCTTTATTTAAAAGAGGGGGTAAAACCACGCCATCTTTATGGCAAGGTCCATAAACTTGGTTAAAAGGTACAGCAACTTGACCTCGTTGTTTTAAAAACTGGGTGATCTTATCAGAGGGTTTAGTCCAATCCCCCCTTAATGCAACGACATCAGGTGCTGACAATACAGCCTGAATATCTTCTCGCAATAATACATTGTATTTGTTTGCTTTGCAGGTCACACACCAATCTGCCGTCACATCAACAAACACACGTTTATTATGAGCTAAGGCTTGATGTATTGCTTCTTCAGATAAAGGCTGCCAATTTACCGTGTCTTCACCTGCAAGTGTATGGCTTTCTGGTTGAGCAATAAATAAATAAGTACTTCCCGCCAAAAATAGAGCTATCACAGTAGAAATAAGAGCCGTTTTTTTGCCGTAGTGCCGTGCAATTGCGAGTAATAAAAGTAAAGTAATAACAATAAAAATGCCGGCAACAATTGTCATACCCAAATGAGGAATTAAAAGTGTAATAAGCCAAATGCTAGACAACAGCATCATAAAACCTAAAACAACCCTTAAGCGATTCATCCATTTACCCGGTTTTGGTAGTATTTTTGCGACAGACGGGAATATTGCCACTAAGATCCAAGGCAAACTC
Organism: Proteus vulgaris; assembly: GCF_016239305.1. Lineage (GTDB taxonomy): Bacteria > Pseudomonadota > Gammaproteobacteria > Enterobacterales > Enterobacteriaceae > Proteus > Proteus vulgaris_C. The sequence continues at coordinate 133,712 of NZ_JAEHOQ010000007.1, forward strand.
ATTCCTATCCCTAATGCCGTAAAAATAAGCCATAACTCACTTAACGGAGCAATCAGAGCATAAGCGACTGCGGTACCTAAAAACGGTGCAGAACAAGGTGTGGCAAGTAAAGTAGCAAAAGCACCTTCCCAAAAATGACGACCATATCCCTGTCCACCTGCCGTTGCCATTTTAGTATTCATATTGCTACTTAAACGTAACTCAAATAGACCAAATAAATTAGCAGTAAAAATAGCCGTCACTAACACCATAAATCCAATAAACCAAGGGCTTTGAAACTGTATTCCCCAACCTAAGGCTTCTTGGCTATAACGTAAACCCGTCATAAATAGAGCTAATGCCCAAAAAGAAACTAAAATACCTAAAACAGACACCGAAAATTGCTTACGAATAACCCCTTTATCGCGATCCTCAAGATGTAAAATCGAGCCCAATTTCATCGCGAGTACAGGCAATACGCAAGGCATTAAATTTAGGATCAACCCACCTAATAGCGCAAAAGCTAGAATACCCCATAATCCAACACTTGAATTAGATGGAGGAGCAATACCTGTTTCCCCCTGTCCTATTGTGTCATTAACTTGGCGGGAAAAATCTTGGTCAGTAATAACAAATGAGAGTGCTTTACCCGAAATATCCCCCGCGGCATCGCCCCAGTCATCAGTTACATCAACAGTGACAAATAAATTATTATCTTTATGATTTAAATGCGGAACTCCATAAAGCATACCTTCGGGAGGATCGAGATAAATATTAGGTTTTATCCACGATCCTTGCTCTCTTTGTAAAGAGATAGTGAGCTGGCTGTTGTTATAATCAGAAGAAACCGAGGAGATGAGTCCTGTACCAACTGGGATTTTTGCCATCGCCTGACTATATTGCCATTCAAAATCAGCAGGTGCTGGCTCTGTAAGATCTAAATCTAAAGTGTAGTCCGTTAAAATACAGACATTACTGCATGTTGATAACGTTAAAATTCCAGTTAAACGATCAGCATGAACGGAGGTTAATTCAATAGGAAAAACAACTTGTTTATCATATCCTTGGGTGTGAATGCCTGCAACATCAAAAGCAGAAGGTGATGGCCAATGCCATATCATTGCACTCACATCTTGTGACCAATTAATTTCAGGTGCAACACCACCTTCCCCTGGTGAGCGCCAATAAGTTTTCCACCCAGATTCAAGTTGCACTTCAAGTAACATTCTCACATCACCCGTTGGTGACTTTTGTGCTGTCGCTCTCACTTGTGCGTGAGAATTATCAGGCATGGTTAACCAGCCTGTATCTGCGGCTTGAGATGTAGATAACGTAAATAGCGTTAATACCAACGCCATAACAAAAGAACGAAACATAACAACTCCCTAAAAATTCCTACAACGCTACACAAAGCTACGCCCAAAGATAGACGTACAATTTTTTAGCTAAAAGGAAATTTCTAATCCCTCAAAATACAATAGTGAAGGTGAAGTCTTATCGGTGGAGGTGGATGATGATGCTTTTTTTGGCTACGCTGACGCGAGACATAGATAGCGGCCATGCTTAAGAGTAATAGTACAGCCCACGAATGGAAAAAAGGCTCTATCGTTAGTGGGGGGACAGATAATAATGATTTAGCGCTTAATTCACAGGTAGAGAGTGAATAAGTATGTTCTGTTGCACTATTCTCATCAGCAATCGGTGTTGATAGTGGATATTGAGTTTGAGAAACAGCTGTCGCTAAGCGCTCACTAATGATGTGGGCACCTAATGAACGCTGAACAATGCAACACAAGATCAGCAAAACTGTTATCACCACTAGCCAGCGACCTGACCGCCAATTACTCATAGATGTTCCTCATCAATATGACCCGCTATCTTAACGGTAATCCACAGACAAACAACTCCTTAAGACAAACTTTACAAATCCCTACTTATTTTATTTTTCCTATTATCTCAATTTTTCATCTTTAACCTTTATTTCCATAAGGTTTCTACTACAATCATTTTAAATATTGAAAACAACTTCCAAAAAAATAATCAACTACATTTGATTTCATTCTTTTATTGAGAGATACCTCTCGTATTTCACAAATTACACTTCCCAACGGTATGTTATTTGTTCTATCTATTAACATTATCAAAACAAATTAAAACAAAAAAGCAACACAAGGCAAATCATAAATATCACTTATCACCACTACAGGAGTTATTATGCGCATGCGTAAACTAGCATTATCATTAATGATTTTAGGGGCTGCAGGGGCTGTGCAGGCAGAAGAACTCACTGGAACCTTAAAAAAAATCAATGACAACGATATTATTATCGTTGGACACCGGGAATCCTCCGTTCCTTTCTCTTACTATGATAACCAACAAAAAGTGGTTGGTTATTCTCAAGACTATTCCAATCTGATTGTACAAGCGGTAAAAGACAAAATAGGCAAACCTAATCTGCAAATTCGCCTGATCCCTATTACATCTCAGAATCGCATTCCATTATTGCAAAATGGTACGTTTGATTTTGAATGTGGCTCAACAACCAATAACGAAGCTCGTCAGCAACAAGCTAGTTTCTCTAATACTATTTTTATCGTAGGTACACGTTTACTGGCGAAAAAAGACGGTGGAATAAAAGACTTCTCTGATCTGTCCGGTAAAAACGTCGTTGTAACATCAGGAACAACGTCTGAAATGTTACTCAACAAGCTTAACGATGAGAAAAAAATGAATATGCGCATTATCAGCGCAAAAGATCATGGGGACTCATTCCGTACACTTGAATCAGGTCGTGCTGTCGCCTTTATGATGGATGATGCATTACTTGCTGGGGAACGCGCTAAAGCGAAAAAACCGGGTCAGTGGGAAATTGTAGGAACACCACAATCTGAAGAAGCTTATGGCTGTATGTTGCGTAAAGATGATGCTCAATTCAAAGCATTAATTGATGAAACAATTGCTAATGCACAGAAATCAGGTGAAGCAGAAAAATCCTTCAATCGATGGTTCAATGCCCCTATTCCACCTAAAAATCTTAACCTAGAATTCACTATCTCTGATGAAATGAAAGCCCTATTTGCATCACCAAATGATAAGGCATTGAATTAAAAACACATACGCAGTTGATGCAAACAAATAATTATAAAGTATCTGTTGGACAGACAGATCAGTGAAGTTTGGGGCAGTCGTTCCCTGCCCCTATTTTTCACCGGAGGTGAAATCATGTCGATTGATTGGGATTGGGGGATATTCTTCCAAGAAGCCCCTTTCGGAAATACCACATACTTAGGATGGCTGATTTCAGGCTTCCAAGTCACCATTGCCTTATCTTTATGCGCTTGGGTTATTGCCTTTCTTGTCGGTTCTTTATTCGGAATTTTGCGTACCGTGCCTAATCGTTGGCTTTCGAGTTTAGGTACTGTTTATGTTGAGTTATTTCGTAATGTGCCGCTTATTGTTCAATTCTTTACGTGGTATTTAGTTATTCCTGAACTATTACCTCAATCTATTGGTGACTGGTTTAAAATGGACTTAGCGCCAAATGTACAGTTTTTTGTCTCTTCAGCACTCTGTTTAGGTTTATTTACCGCTGCACGTATGTGCGAACAAGTCAGAGCTGCAATTAACTCGTTACCTCGAGGGCAAAAAGCTGCAGGACTTGCCTTGGGTTTAACCTTACCTCAAACCTATCGCTATGTTTTATTGCCCAATGCTTATCGTGTCATTATTCCACCAATGACCTCTGAAATGCTTAATCTCGTCAAAAACTCAGCAATTGCCTCCACTATCGGATTGATTGATATGGCAGCACAAGCAAACAAGCTACTTGATTATTCAGCGAAAGCGTATGAGTCATTCACGGCAATTACTCTCGCCTATGTTTTTATCAACGTCATCATTATGTTAATCATGAGTTGGCTTGAAAAACGAGTGCGTTTACCTGGCACAACAGGAGGTCAATAATGTACGAATTTGACTGGAGTTCTGTTGTTCCAAGCCTGCCATTTTTAGTCGATGGTATGGCAATCACTTTAAAAATCACCATCACTGCCATTGTAGTTGGTATTTTATGGGGAACGGTGCTTGCTGTTATGCGCCTGTCTACGTTTAAACCTATTAGTTGGTTTGCGGCCGCTTACGTTAATACCTTTCGTTCTATCCCATTAGTCATGGTATTACTGTGGTTTTATTTAATTGTGCCTAACATATTACAAAATGTTCTAGGACTTTCGCCGAAAAGTGATATCCGTTTAATTTCAGCAATGATAGCGTTCTCATTATTTGAAGCTGCGTACTACTCTGAAATTATAAGGGCAGGTATTCAAAGTGTTAGTAAAGGACAGTTTTCTGCCTCACTTGCATTAGGTATGACCAAATCACAAACGATGCGCTTAGTGATTTTACCTCAAGCATTTAGAGCCATGGTTCCACTTTTACTCACTCAAGGAATTGTCTTGTTCCAAGATACATCCTTAGTTTATGTATTAAGCCTCACTGACTTTTTCAGAACGGCGGCAAATATTGGTGAGCGCGATGGCACACAAGTTGAGATGATCCTCTTTGCGGGTTTTGTTTATTTTGTCATTAGCTTCGCTGCTTCAATGTTAGTGAACTTTCTTAAAAAAAGGACTACCTAGATGATTTCCCTAAAAGACGTATCCAAATGGTATGGTCAATTTCAAGTACTGACTGAATGCTCCACTGAAGTTAAAAAGGGGGAAGTTGTTGTTGTCTGTGGGCCTTCTGGTTCAGGTAAATCAACACTGATTAAAACAGTGAATGGTCTAGAACCAATACAACAAGGTGAGATCCTTGTTAATGAAATAAAAGTAAATGATAAACACACCGATCTTGCTAAATTACGAGCAAAAGTAGGTATGGTATTCCAACATTTTGAGCTTTTCCCTCATCTTTCTATTATTGAGAATCTTACACTCGCACAAGTTAAAGTGCTTAATAGAGAGAAAAGTGCAGCAAAAGAAAAAGGCTTAAAGTTATTAGAACGCGTTGGTTTATCCAGTCATGCAAATAAATACCCAGCTCAACTTTCTGGCGGTCAACAACAGCGTGTCGCCATTGCTCGTGCTTTATGTATGGATCCTATCGCGATGTTATTTGATGAACCTACATCCGCACTTGATCCCGAAATGATTAATGAAGTGCTGGATGTTATGGTTGAACTCGCAAATGAAGGTATGACGATGATGGTAGTAACCCATGAAATGGGCTTTGCCAAAAAAGTAGCTGACCGTATTATCTTTATGGATGAAGGGCGCATTGTAGAAGATAGACCTAAAAATGACTTTTTTGATAATCCAACATCAGATCGCGCAAAAGATTTCTTAGCTAAAATCTTGCATTAATACTTCATATCTCCTCTGCTGGCGTGCTTTCTTAGCACGTCAGCCTCAAATAATAATTCTGAACAACCTCGCAACTAAATACCAAGTAATCTTCTTTTTTCGCAATATCACCATTATTTTTCTAGAAAATACGCATTTATTCTCTTTTTGTGTTAACTCTTTCCAAGATATCTCGCAATTGTATTGAAAAAGTTATGCAAACAGTGGCTTTCATTAAGATCAATAGTTGTGGCTATTAGACAAAATCAGCTATGCTATGCAAGTCTTAATTTCATAATAGCGGTTACCCTCCGGTAGCCATTAATTCACCATAGGATTATCGGTGCCATGCAAGAACAATATCGTCCCGAAGATATAGAGCAAACTATCCAGGAACACTGGGAAAAGAACAATACATTTAAAGTGACAGAAGATAATAACAAAGAAAAATATTACTGCCTGTCAATGCTACCTTATCCTTCTGGTCGACTACACATGGGACACGTCCGCAACTACACCATTGGTGACGTGATTTCCCGTTATCAACGTATGCAAGGTAAAAATGTCTTACAACCTATTGGTTGGGATGCATTTGGTCTACCCGCTGAAGGTGCCGCAGTAAAAAACAACACAGCGCCTGCGCCGTGGACTTACGAAAACATCGATTATATGAAAAACCAGTTAAAGAAACTGGGTTTTGGTTACGATTGGGATCGTGAAGTCACAACATGTACACCAGAATATTATCGTTGGGAACAGTGGTTTTTTACTAAGTTATATGAGAAAGGCTTAGTGTATAAAAAAACCTCTGCTGTTAACTGGTGTCCACATGATTTAACCGTATTAGCTAATGAACAAGTTATTGATGGCTGTTGCTGGCGTTGTGATACCCCTGTAGAACGTAAAGAAATTCCACAGTGGTTTATCAAAATTACCGATTATGCAGAAGAACTGTTAAACGATTTAGATACGTTAGATGAATGGCCTGAACAAGTTAAAACCATGCAACGTAACTGGATTGGCCGTTCAGAAGGTGTCGAAATTACATTTGATGTTGCGGATAGCAACGACAAAATGACGGTTTATACAACACGTCCTGATACCTTTATGGGTGTTACTTATGTCGCTGTTGCAGCGGGCCATCCATTAGCGCAAAAAGCAGCTCAAAATAATCCTGAAATTCAACATTTCATTGATGAATGCCGTAACATGAAAATGGCAGAAGCCGATATGGCGACAATGGAGAAAAAAGGGATTGCCACTGGTCTTTATGCCATTCACCCGTTAACCAAAGAAAAAGTGGCTATTTGGGTCGCTAACTTTGTCTTAATGGAATACGGCACCGGTGCCGTGATGGCTGTTCCTGGCCATGATGAACGTGACTGGGAATTTGCAACCAAATATAACTTACCCATTAAAGCTGTTATTGCTGATGCAGAAGGTAACCAACCTGATTTATCTGAAGGTGCATTAACCGAGAAAAACAGTCTGATTAACTCTGGTGAATTCTCTGGTTTAGATAACCAAGCTGGTTTTAATGCTATTGCAGATAAACTTGCACAAATGGGTGTTGGTGAACGTAAAGTTAACTATCGTTTACGTGACTGGGGTGTTTCTCGTCAACGTTACTGGGGTGCGCCAATTCCAATGGCAACTTTAGAAGACGGTACTGTTATCCCCGTTCCTGAAGATCAACTACCCGTTATCCTGCCAGAAGATGTAAAAATGGATGGGATCACCAGTCCAATTAAAGCTGATCCTGAGTGGGCGAAAACCACTATTAATGGTCAGCCAGCACTGCGTGAAACAGATACTTTCGACACCTTTATGGAATCATCTTGGTATTACGCTCGTTATACCTGCCCTGATTACGATAAAGGCATGTTAGATCCAAAAGCGGCTAACTATTGGTTACCTGTTGACTGGTACATCGGTGGTATTGAACATGCCATCATGCACTTAATGTATTTCCGCTTTTTCCACAAACTAATGCGTGATGCAGGGTTAGTGAACTCTGATGAACCAGCAAAACGTTTACTGTGCCAAGGTATGGTATTAGCTGATGCGTTCTATCACACAGGCGAAGATGGTGCTCGTCATTGGGTATCACCTGCTGAAGCCATTGTTGAACGTGATGAGAAAAATCGCATCATAAAAGCGACTGACAGTGCTGGTCATGAACTGACTTATGCTGGCATGAGCAAAATGTCTAAATCTAAAAATAACGGTATCGATCCACAAACAATGGTTGAACGTTATGGTGCAGACACCGTCCGTTTATTTATGATGTTTGCAGCTCCACCAGAATTAACACTTGAATGGCAAGAGTCTAGTGTTGAAGGTGCTAACCGTTTCTTACGTCGTTTATGGCGTTTAGTTCATGAGCACACTCAAAAAGGATCGGCACAATCACTTGATCTGTCTGCACTAACAGAAGAACAAAAAGATTTACGCCGTGACTTACATAAGACTATCGCTAAAGTGTCTGATGACGTAGGCCGCCGTTTAGCTTTCAATACAGCAATTGCAGCTATCATGGAGTTAATGAATAAATTAACTCGTGCAAGTCAAGAAACAGAGCAAGATCGTGCTTTAATGCAAGAAGCATTAGAAGCTATCGTTCGTATGCTTTCTCCAATCATTCCTCATGCATGTTTTGTGATGTGGAAAGCATTAGGTGGAAAAGAAGACGTTGATGTTGCGCCATGGCCTGTTGCAGATGAAGAAGCCATGATTGATGACACTAAACTGATTATTGTTCAAGTGAATGGTAAAGTTCGTGGTCGTGTCACTGTTCCGGCTAATTCAGAAAAAGAATATGTTCAGGAAATGGCGACAAAAGAGTACAGTGTTGCTAAATACTTGGAAGATGTGACTATTCGTAAAGTCATTTATGTTCCAGGAAAATTACTGAACATCGTTGTTGGCTGATAAGGAGGCCTAGTGCGATATCTATTTTCGCTATTTTTCGGTTTAGCGGTGTTAATCACCGCTGGCTGTGGTTTTCACTTACAAGGGAAAACTCAGGTTCCAGCAGAATTAAAAACGCTTTATCTTAGCTCTGGTGACCCTTATGGCCCATTATCTCGTGTAATGCGTCAACAACTCAGACTTAGTGATGTTCAGCTTGTTGAAAATCCAACAGCAGATATCCCTATTCTCAAAATTGTGGGTTCGTCAGAGAGTAAAGAAACCGTTTCTGTGTATCAAGACGGTAAATCAGCAGAACGTCAGCTAACATTTGTGCTAGATGCGCAAGTGATTATGCCTGATGGCACGATTTACCCTATTTCATCACAGGTATCACGCCCATTCTTCGATAACCCATTAGAAGCATTAGCAAAAGACGCTGAAAATGACATTATCAAGCAAGAAATGCGTGAACAAGCGACAGCAATATTAGTGCGTAAATTATTGGTTGTTCACAATGCTGAACGCCAAAAAGTCGCACAAGCTGAGCAAGCAAAACAGATAATCTCTCCGGCCAAATGATCCGCTTATATCCAGAACAACTGAATGCGCAGCTCCAAGAGGGGCTGCGCCAAAGTTATCTACTCTGGGGCAATGAACCTCTGTTGCTCCAAGAGTCTCAAGATGCCATCCAATCTGTTGCTAAAGCCCAAGGGTTTATTGAACACTATCAATTTACTCTTGATAATAATACAGACTGGAATGAAATTTACTCCCTTTGTCAATCACTAAGCCTTTTTTCTCAAAGACAATCTATTTTGCTTCATTTACCTGATAATGGTCCTAATGCAGCTATGTCAGAGAAGCTCACTGGGTTATCTCAAGAGTTACATCAAGATTTATTATTAATTTTACGTGGCAATAAACTCACCAAAGCTCAAGAAAACAGTGAATGGTTTAAAACATTAAGCCAAAATGGAACGTATGTTTCTTGTCTCACACCTGAGCTTGATAAATTGCCTAATTGGGTTGCTCGTCGAGCAAAACAAAAAGGATTAGCGCTGGATGAACAAGGTAACCAACTACTTTGCTACTGCTATGAAGGTAATTTGCTCGCATTGGCACAAGCGATAGAGCGCCTTTCCCTACTTTATCCTGATGGTAAATTGACATTGCCTAGAGTGGAAGCTGCTGTTAATGACGCGTCGCATTTTACCCCTTATCACTGGGTTGATGCATTGCTTGCAGGTAAAACACAACGCGCATGGCATATTTTACAACAACTCAAAAGAGAAGACAGCGAACCTATTATTTTACTCAGAACGTTGCAACGCGAGTTAATGCAATTAATTACGCTACACCGAGAGTCTAAAACAGCTGCTTTAAAAACTATTTTTGATAAGCATCGAATTTGGCAAAACCGACGCCCAATTTTTACAGCCGCATTACAACGTCTATCTGAGCATCAATTGCTGACTGCAATACGGTTATTAACCAGTATCGAAATGACCATTAAACAAGATTATGGCCAAACTGTTTGGCCATCTCTTAGTGCATTAGGCTTATTGCTTTGTGGGAAAGCATTACCAGAAGGATTTGTAAATCATGCCTAAAGACAATGGCTCTACACCTTTAATTAATCAAGCTATCGCCTTATACGGTGGCACATTTGATCCAATTCATTATGGGCATTTACGTCCTGTTGAAGCACTTTCAGGGTTAATTGGTTTAAAAGAAGTGGTGTGGCTACCCAATAATATTCCCCCTCATCGCCCACAGCCTGAAGCATCTTCTCAGCAACGTCTTGATATGGTACATCTTGCTCTTGAGCCATATTCTTCATTTAAAGTGGATACTCGTGAGCTTGAGAAGCCAACACCTTCTTATACCATTGAGACATTAAGAGACTTCAGACAAGAAATTGGTGATAAACAACCTTTAGCATTTATTATTGGTCAGGATTCATTACTTTCAATTAATACGTGGCACCAATGGGAAAAGCTATTAGATGTATGCCATTTGTTAGTTTGTGCTCGCCCTGGTTATCAAACTTATTTCGAGTCAACCCAAATGCAGGAATGGCTAAAAAAACATCAAACCAATCAACAAGAAGATATTCATTACCTACCTTCTGGCAAAATTTTTCTGGCTGATACGCCTCTTTATAATATCTCAGCAACAGATATTCGTGCTCGCCATAAAGCGGGATTAGATTGTCACGATTTACTACCCAGTTCTGTTGAAAACTATATTCGCCAGCAACAACTCTATAAATAATTAAGGCTAAAGTTGCTCTCTTAAATAATTAAAAGCGAACGGATAAGGTGAAAAATAGCGTTGATGGCTCAAATATTCATCGGGATAAACGGTTAACCAATATTTGAGTAAATCATAAGGTTTAGATAAAGGCACAATACCTTGACGATATTGTAAAATTGTCTGCGCCATTTCTTGTTTTTGTTGTGAGTTTAGATTTCGCTTAAAATACCCCGCCATATGCATTAACGCATTAGTTTGCCCTTCTCTATTTGCTGCAATACTAAATGCCCTCATTAGCTTTTCCAGATATTCCGATGCAATCTCTTCAAGGGGAATAGCATCAGAAAAATTAGCGATACCACGCCCTAACTCTCGATAAGCTACTTGTGAATAAGCCATAATTAAATATTTATATCGACTGTGAAATTTAACTAAAGCTCCTTTAGTTAATGATTGATTGACCTGTTGTTGGTAATCGAACAGTGTGAAAATTCGGGTAAGAAAATGGTCAAGAACAATGGGCTGTAAAAGTTGATCAATACTTAATTGAGGTAAAATAAAACTCGAGAGAGAGGAAAGGCTGTCTCCTTTTTTTCCAACATAACCATAAAGTGGCAATGGGTTATCTCTATTTTGTGCATCTATCTGCATAACGCCTATTTTTTCCGCCTGAACAGTATCACAAAGTAATGCTAATTTTTCTTGCAATTGGTGATTGGTGTTACTCATAATTTCTGAAGATATCCCGAGATAATTCACTTTTCTTTCCATTCTTTTTCTCTCCAATTAAAAAGTCTGAGCATTACACGGTATAATCTGGAGCTAACAAAGTAAAAACACACCAAATTAGGTGTTTGATGAGCATTGACAGACGGTGTTTAGCTGTTATTCTCACCCTCTGTTCCCTTAAGGGAACTGTAAGGTAAAACTGTCGTCTAACTGAAAAGTTCTTATGCGCCTTCTTTTTATTATTAATTATGACGCAGTTAATGGGCATATGTGAATTTTTCTAAATCAAACGTCGAAAAACAAAAGAATAAGATTTATGTTCTTGTTATCGCTAACTGAAATTACTCATCGAGTAAAATAGATTTATTGGTATAAATTCCTTTAAAATGGCGTTCATACTCTAAATAATTCAAGGTGCAGTAAAACGACAAGTAAATAGGTCACTCAAAGCAGACAAAAGTCTGTAACTAGTGCAAATAAACGTAGTCAACAATACTGCCAATTGACGTATAACGAGTATAGTTGTTTCTCGATTGAATTAACTCATTAGATTAAAGGTGATCCTTTTGCAAGGTTCTGAATTACAACAATTTATTATTGATAAACTTGAAGATTCTAAAGCTCAAGACATCATTGCATTAGATGTCCGTGGAAAATCAAGTGTAACGGATTACATGATTATTTGCACAGGTACATCAAGCAGACATCTCATGTCTGTTGCAGATAATCTCGTTGATGATTGCCGCGAAGCGGGATTACAACCTTTAGGTGTGGAAGGACAAGGCGTTTCTGATTGGATTGTCGTCGATCTTGGTGAAGCCATGGTACACGTAATGCAAGAAGATAGCCGTCGCATGTACGAACTTGAAAAACTCTGGAGCTGAGTTTGAAATTACAGCTCATTGCCGTTGGTACAAAAATGCCGGACTGGATACAGACCGGCTTTATGGATTATCTTAATCGATTTCCCAAAGACATGCCTTTAGAACTTATTGAAATACCCGCAGGTAAACGCGGAAAGAATGCCGATATTAAACGAATTCTCGAAAAAGAAGGCGAACAAATGTTAGCGGCTGTTGGCAAAGGGAATCGTATTGTCACTCTTGATATTCCTGGCGCTCGCTGGGATACGCCAAAACTTGCAGAACAACTTGATCGATGGAAGCTTGATGGTAGAAATGTCAGCTTATTGATTGGTGGTCCTGAAGGATTAGCACCTGCTTGTAAAGCTGCAGCTGAGCAAAGCTGGTCTTTATCTCCTTTAACTATGCCACACCCTCTTGTTCGTGTCGTGGTTGCAGAAAGCCTTTATCGAGCATGGAGTATTACGACAAACCATCCTTATCATCGTGAATAATCAATAAATTGGCGGGTCAGTAAGTGAAGTCAAATGGGATGAAAAGAAAAAAACGTACCCCGTTTCGAGATTATACTGCGGAATCAAGATTGTTTATCCGCCGTGTGATCGTCGCATTTTCAGTAATTATTATATTAAGTGGTGTTTTGGTTTTTAACCTCAATCACTTACAAATCGCTCGCCATGACGATTATCAAACACGTTCAAATGATAACCGAATTAAACTCGTCCCAATTGCACCTAGTCGTGGCATTATTTACGATCGTAAAGGGATCCCTCTTGCGCTCAACCGTACTATCTACCAGTTAGAAGTCGTACCTGAAAAGGTAACAAACTTACAAGAAACGCTTGAAAGTTTAAGAGAAGTTGTTGACTTAACTGATGAAGATATCGCAGCTTTTGAAAAAGAACGTAAGCGCTCTCGTCGATTTAGTTCTATTCCCTTAAAAACCACACTTAGCCAAGTGCAAGTCGCGCGTTTTGCTATCAATCAATATCGTTATCCAGGCTTAGAAATCAAAGGTTATCAACGCCGTTATTATCCTTATGGTTCAGCATTAACACATGTAATTGGTTATGTTGCAAAAATTAACGATAAAGATGTTGAACGCCTTGATAAAGAAGGTTTATCACCTAACTACGCAGCTACTCATGATATTGGTAAATTAGGTATTGAACGTTATTATGAGTCTGTATTACACGGAACAACTGGCTATGAAGAAGTTGAAGTTAATAGCCGTGGTCGCGTTATTCGCCAATTACACGAACAACCACCACAAGCAGGTAAAGATATTTACCTTACCGTTGATCTTGAATTACAGACCTATATTGAAACATTACTTACCACAAGCCGAGCTGCTGTTGTCGTGACTGACCCACGTAATGGTGAAATTTTAGCCCTTGTCTCAAATCCAAGTTATGATCCGAACTTATTTGTGGGCGGTATTTCTAATACTGATTATCAAGGATTACTAAATAACCCTGATAGACCACTAATAAATAGAACAACACAAGGCCTTTATCCTCCAGCTTCAACAGTTAAACCCTTTATGTCTGTTGCTGCATTAAGTGAAGGGGTTATCACCGCGAATACGACTATCCACGATCCTGGCTGGTGGCAACTTCCTGGCTCTGAAAAACGCTATCGTGACTGGAAACGCTGGGGGCATGGTAAACTCAACGTTACCAAGTCCATTGTTGAGTCTGCGGATACATTTTTCTACCAAGTTGCTTATGATATGGGAATCGATCGTATCTCAACTTGGATGAGTCGCTTTGGCTATGGCGAATACACAGGAATTGATCTATCTGAAGAGCGTAATGGCATCATGCCAACGCGTGAGTGGAAACAGCAACGTTATAAAAAACCTTGGTATCAAGGTGACACGATCCCAGTAGGGATTGGCCAAGGTTATTGGACAGCAACGCCAATTCAAATGGCTAAAGCTTTAATGACATTGATTAATGATGGCCAAGTTAAAACCCCTCACCTACTTTACGGTACAAAACTTGGTAATGAGATGTTGCCTTATGTTGATACTGAAACACGTCAAATTGGTGATATTAACTCTGGCTATTGGGAATTAGCAAAACATGGTATGTATGGTGTGGCTAACTTCCCTAATGGTACAGGCCGCCGAAGTTTTGCTGATGCTCCTTATAAAGTGGCAGCCAAATCAGGAACTGCACAGGTGTTTAGTTACGAAACCTACAATGCGAGCCAATTGGCTGAACATCTTCGTGACCACAAACTGATGATTGCCTTTGCGCCTTATGATAAGCCGACAGTTGCTATAGCAATTATTTTAGAAAATGGTGGTGCCGGCCCTTCTGTCGGTGATATTACAAGACAAATTCTTGACCATATTCTCCTAGGTGATAACAACACAGTGTTACCTGATTCGCCACCAGCTCCACGCGGTTCAGAGGAATAATCATTATGACTGAAAATAATAAGAAAAAATCCTTCTGGACTCGAGTCCATATCGACCCTTTATTCTTGCTCTGTATTATTGCTTTATTGGGATACAGCGCATTTATTATGTGGAGTGCAAGTGGCCAAGATCCCGAAATGATGCAACGTAAATTAGGTCAGATTGGAATGGGTTTTATGATCATGATAGTCATGGCTCAAATTCCACCGCGAGTCTATGAAAGCTGGGCTCCACATCTCTATTTCTTTTGCGTTATCTTGCTTATTCTTGTTGATGTCTTTGGTCAAATAAGTAAAGGTGCTCAGCGTTGGCTAGATTTAGGTATTGTACGTTTTCAACCTTCAGAAATCGCTAAAATTGCTGTGCCATTAATGGTAGCACGATTTATGAACCGAGATGTCTGCCCCCCTACATTGCGTAATACAGCCATTGCGTTGGTACTTATTTTTGTTCCAACGTTATTAGTTGCAGCACAGCCCGATTTAGGAACATCCATTCTTGTTGCTGCATCAGGTTTATTTGTTCTTTTTCTTGCGGGAATGAGCTGGCGTCTTATCACTGTAGCTATAGTTCTTGTTGCTGCTTTTATCCCCATACTCTGGTTTTTCCTTATGCATGATTACCAACAAGCTCGGGTAATGATGCTACTTGACCCAGAATCTGATCCACTTGGCGCCGGATATCATATCATCCAATCTAAAATTGCCATTGGTTCTGGTGGATTACATGGAAAAGGATGGTTACAAGGCACGCAATCTCAATTAGAATTCTTACCAGAGCGCCATACAGACTTTATATTTGCTGTATTGGCTGAAGAACTCGGATTAATTGGTGTTTTGATACTACTAGCTCTTTATATACTCTTAATTGCGCGAGGCCTATACCTTGCAACGAAAGCACAAAATACATTTGGTAGAGTAATGATTGGCGGGTTAATGCTAATCTTCTTTGTCTATGTCTTTGTCAACATAGGAATGGTGAGTGGTATTCTTCCTGTTGTAGGTGTTCCGTTACCGCTAATGAGTTATGGAGGCTCTGCCCTAATTGTCTTAATGGCAGGATTTGGCATTGTTATGTCTATTCATACACACCGAAAACTATTATCGAAAAGTTTATAATGAGGTTTCTATGCGTCTGCAATGGGTTTTGATAGGTATCAGTACATTGCTACTTTCAGGGTGTGTTGTTGATAAACCAAACACTAATAAACAGCCAACACCATTACCCAATGTGCCAGCTCAACGTGTTCTCGGTGCTGAACCTCGTTACGAGCCTTATCACCCAACGGCAAACCAAGATTACCGAAAAAATGGTGTGGTCTATCGTATTGTGACTGATCCTGCAAACTTTAGTGAGCGAGGAGAAGCTATTGTTTATGATAGCTTAGCCATGAGTCGTTTAACGACTATTGGTGAACGTATCAATCCCTATGAATTTGCAGCAGCACATCCCACATTACCCATTCCAAGTTATGTAAAAATTACAAACTTACTCAATGGGCGCACAATGGTTGTCAGGATCAATGACCGTGGCCCTTACGTCAATGGTAAACAAATCCAAGTTACTCCCGCTGTTTCTGATAGTTTGCGTTTAATGCCAACAACACCATTGCAAATTGAAGGAATTGTCGTCGATCAAAATGGCCATATGAGTGGTATTGGTACACATGGAGCTCAAATTGAGAAGAAAACAACAGCCTTACCTGAACGCCCTAATTTTAATGCTCAACCAGCAACCTCTGCGCCATTAACAATATCAGCACCTGTTAATATGCCAATTGAGCCACTAGCACAACCGGAAGCAAAAATTCCAGCTCCAGCTCCAGCTCCAGCTCCAGCTCCAGCTCCAGCTCCAGCTCCAGCTCCAGCTCCAGCTCCAGCTCCAGCTCCAGCTCCAGCTCCAGCTCCAGTATTACTATCAAAATCTATAGCGCAAGGCTTTTATGTACAAGTTGGCGCACTCAGTAACGAAAATAATGCTCAGTTTTGGCTCAATGATTTATCGTCATCATTTGGTACTCAAGGCGTGATTAATAAAACAGATGGGCTATATAAAGTACAACTCGGCCCTTATTCCTCAAAAGATCAAGCTGAAGCAATAAAAAACAAGCTGAAACAAGTTAAAGATATCTCTGGGTTTATTATTACTCAATAAAAGTAAGATGACGTAAAATCCTTTTTATATCAGCAAATTCAAGCGTAGAATCGCCTGGTTTTGCTGATATTTTATTTATCAGCCCCTATTTTTCCTTGAATTTTCGGATTAAACAAACAGAATGAAACAGACACTCCCAGCTAAATTACTAAGAACGAGCCTATTAAGTGCCACTTTTGCTTTATTGACGGTAACGCATCAAAGCCTGGCTGATGATTCGCTAAAAACAATGATACCCGCTGTTCCTAATATAGAAGCAGAATCTTATATTCTTATTGATTATAATTCTGGGAAAGTGCTGGCTGAAATGAATGCTGATGTTCGTCGTGATCCTGCGAGTTTAACCAAAATGATGACCAGTTATGTTATTGGACAATCTATTCGCGCAGGTAAAATTACTAATAATGATATCGTGCCAATTGGTGAAGAAGCATGGGCAACGGGCAACCCTGTTTTTCGTGGTTCCTCTTTAATGTTCTTAAAACCTGGCGACCAAGTTACTGTCGCACAATTAACCCGTGGCATTAATTTGCAATCAGGTAACGATGCTTGTGTGGCAATGGCCTCTTATGTCGCAGGTAGCCAAGATACATTTGTCACCATGATGAACGATTACGTTAAACGCCTCGGTTTAAAAAACACCCAATTTCAAACAGTTCATGGACTTGATGCACCAGGGCAATATAGCTCTGCTCGTGATATGGCGTTAATTGGTGTAGCATTAATTCGTGATGTACCTGACGAATATGCCATCTACAAAGAAAAAGAGTATACCTATAACAATATCCGCCAAACAAACCGAAATGGGTTATTATGGGATAGCAGTTTAAATGTGGATGGTATCAAAACAGGGCACACTGCATCCGCAGGTTATAACTTAGTTGCCTCTGCAACCGAAGGCAATATGCGCTTAATTTCAGTGGTAATGGGTGGACATTCATCTAAAGGTCGTGATGCTGAAAGTAAAAAATTACTGACTTGGGGCTTTCGCTTCTTTGAAACAGTAAAACCACTGCAAGTAGGTAAAGAGTTTGCTGCTGAACCAATTTGGTACGGTGAAACAGATAAAGTGCAATTAGGCGTAGATAAAGATGTTTATTTAACTATTCCTCGTGGTCGTTTAAAAGACTTAAAAGCAAGCTATATACTTGATAATGTAGAATTACATGCCCCAGTCACTAAAAACCAAGTTGTCGGAACCATTAATTTCCAACTTGATGGGCAAATTATTGAACAACGTCCGCTCGTGGTGATGAATGAAGTAAAAGAAGGTGGCTTTTTTAGTCGCATTATCGATTACATCAAATTATTATTTTCACACTGGTTTAGCTAAGACTTGAAAAAGGTAAATGTGACCACATATAACTTACATATAGATATTGGCATAAACACATTTACCATTCCCCTATTTACCCTAATTACCAGTATCGCATTCCTTATTAATTAAGGAATGCGCTTTTTATTTGTCAAGATTAGGTGTAGATATAGATAATTAAAACAACAGTATCTGTTGTCTTAAGGAATTACATTATGATGAAAACAAAATTAAATGAACTGCTAGAGTTCCCATGCTCTTTCACTTATAAAGTGATGGGTCATGCAAAACCAGAATTAGTCGATCAAGTCGTTGAAGTTATTCAACGCCACGCACCCGGTGATTATACCCCTTCTGTAAAACCAAGCAGTAAAGGTAATTACCATTCGGTTTCTATTACGATCAATGCAACACATATCGATCAAGTAGAAACACTGTATAAAGAGTTAGGTGAGCTTGAACTAGTTCGTATGGTTCTATAGTCCCTTCATTTAAAATGATAACTTTTTCAAAAGCGCCTTTTTCTCAGGCGCTTTTTCTTATCTTAATACCTTTCATTTATCTCTCCTCTTCGGAAAAAAAACATCTCAATCTGGTAGTTCATTTACTAGGGCGTTATACTGCTCTTCACAATTACGCTACAAATGAAGATTTTCACGGTGCAAGACAAAACAATCATTATTCGCCAATTAGGTGTGAAACCCTACTTACCGGTTTCTGATTCTATGCATCAGTTTACGGAAAAACGGGAAAGTCATACGCCTGATGAAATATGGCTCGTTCAACATGAACAAGTTTTTACTCAAGGCCAAGCAGGTAAAGCTGAACACTTATTAAACACAGGAACTATTCCTGTTATTCAATCTGATCGTGGCGGTCAGGTGACCTATCATGGCCCTGGTCAACAAGTCATGTATGTTTTAGTGGATTTAAAACGTAACCATATTGGTGTTCGCCAATTAGTCACTGCACTTGAAAATACCGTTATTGATACGCTAGCAGAATTTAATGTAGAAGCCTATGCTCGCGCTGATGCACCAGGCGTATATGTGAAAGGCGATAAAATCTGTTCATTAGGGTTACGCATTCGTAAAGGTTGCTCCTTTCATGGCTTAGCCCTCAATATCGATATGGATTTATCCCCTTTTGCACGAATAAATCCTTGTGGTTATTCTGATCTGAAAATGACACAGTTAATTGATTTTGCTCCTAATACGACAACGACACAGGTAGCACCATTATTAGTTAAGCATTTTTGTACACAACTAGGATTCCAACCACAGTAATAAAAATGCTATAATTTTTTTAACATTTGTCATTTTTTTTTAAAACCCTGATTACCTCAGTCACATCGTGTTAATCACTCTAGATAACTGGAACTGGCACAATTATGAGTAAACCTATTCAGATGGAACGCGGAGTTAAATATCGCGACGCCGATAAAATGGCACTTATTCCTGTTAAAACAGTCGCTACAGAACGAGAACAACTGCTACGCAAACCTGATTGGATGAAAATAAAGCTGCCCGCTGATTCAAGTAAAATTCAGGGCATCAAAGCTGCAATGCGTAAAAATGGTCTTCATTCTGTATGTGAAGAGGCATCTTGCCCTAACCTTGCAGAGTGTTTTAATCACGGAACGGCAACTTTTATGATCTTGGGTGCAATTTGTACACGTCGTTGCCCATTTTGCGATGTAGCACATGGTCGACCAAATGCTCCCGACCCACAAGAGCCAGAGAAACTCGCACAAACCATTAAAGATATGGGATTACGCTATGTCGTTATCACCTCAGTAGACCGTGATGACTTACGTGATGGTGGTGCTCAGCATTTTGCAGATTGTATCGCAGCTATTCGTGCAAAGAATCCCACTATTCGTATTGAAACACTAGTGCCTGATTTCCGTGGTCGTATGGATAAAGCACTTGAGATCCTTACAGATACCCCACCAGATGTCTTTAACCATAACTTAGAGAATGTGCCTCGCGTTTATCGTCAAGTCCGTCCTGGTGCTAACTATCAGTGGTCATTGACGCTATTAGAACGCTTTAAGCAAGCACACCCTGATATTCCAACAAAATCAGGTCTGATGGTAGGTCTTGGGGAAACCAACGAAGAAATTATTGACGTTATGCGTGATCTGCGTAAACATGGGGTAACGATGTTGACATTAGGGCAATATTTACAGCCAAGTCGTCACCATCTTCCTGTTCAACGCTACGTCAGTCCTGACGAGTTTGAATATATGAAAGAACAAGCACTTGCAATGGGCTTTACCCATGCAGCTTGTGGGCCGTTTGTTCGCTCATCTTATCATGCCGACCTTCAAGCTCAGGGGATTGAGGTTAAATAACAATTAATCTCTCATGCTTAACATTGCAATTGCTGTATTTATAGGTGGTGGTTTAGGTAGCGTACTACGTTGGCTGATTAGCTACCGCCTAAATTCTATTTTTCCTCATTTTGCCACAGGCACCTTAGTTGCTAACTGTATTGGTGCATTTATTATTGCCTTTGGTATCGCTTGGTTTAGCAAAGCACCACATATTGATCCTATTTGGAAAATTATGCTAACAACAGGCTTTTGTGGCGGTCTGACAACTTTTTCAACCTTTTCGGTTGAAGTGGTTGCACTCTTGACGGAAGGGAAAATTGGGTGGGCATTAAGCACCATGGGGGCTAACTTAGCTGGCTCATTTTTAATGACTGCATTTGCATTTTGGTTATTACGTGAAATGTAATATTAGATGCGTAACAACCTATTTAATAATAGGTTTAGCTATATAAAACATAAAAACCCGTTAAAAACGGGTTTTTACTGTCTCAAAGAAGTCGTTAATTAGATAGCGACAACGTTTGCAGCAGATGGCCCTTTCGCGCCGTCAGTAACTTCAAACTCTACTTTTTGACCTTCAGCAAGGGTTTTAAAGCCTTCTGATGTAATAGCGGAAAAGTGTACAAATACATCTTTGCTGCCATCTTCTGGAGTGATAAAACCAAAACCTTTAGTTTCGTTAAACCACTTAACGTTACCTTTTAATTTAGACATCAAGTTTACCTTTAAAATAGAAAATAAACGCAAGCGTTTTGCGTTGGCTATAGTAAAACAAAAATGATGATTCCCTGTCCACAGTCTAGATCACGAAACTCACATTTTTTTTCTGCCAAATGATTAATATTCAGACAAATCCCATGACTTAACGCATAGTTCACTTAAGAAACAATACTTAATACTTACCATCTGAACTATTCATCAATCTCTATTTTTTCATGTTGAAGTAGCCAACGCTTAATATCTAACCCACCAGTGTAGCCAACTAACTTACCGTTATGACCAATAACACGATGGCAAGGAATAATTAAAGAAATCGGATTTCGTGAGTTTGCCATTCCGACCGCCCTGCAATAATTGACTGAACCTAATGTAAGTGCCAATTTTTTGTAACTCCAAATTTCACCATAAGGGATCGTTTGTAATGATTTCCAAACTCGACTTTGAAATTCTGTTCCTTCTGGCGCCAATGGCACAGAAAAGGTGGTACGTTTATCCGCAAAATACTCTTTTAGTTGTTTTATACATTGATTAATTACAGGACTTGAATTCACAGCAACATCTTTGTCATTTACAAAATAGAGGCTGGTGATCCCTTTTTCATTGGCTGTAATAGAAATATAAGGTTTTGGGAAGCCAACAGGTGCATCGAGATAGTCTTGGTACATAATATTTTCTCTGCTGATTTGTCTGTAACGCTAAGAGTAAATCATGCTTGATTGATAAAGCAATCATCTAATTACTTGTATATCTAATAAAAATAGATCAATAGAGCGATCGAAAAATAAAATTAGTGCGCTAACTGTTTAATTTTAATGATAATCATTATCAAAACAGAAAAACACCATATATTGTATGGTTGAAAATAAATAACTCTATATATAGTATTTAAGTACTTCTCATTATGGATGTGAAAACAGACGCATCCATATTTTTATAAGGGTTATTTTTATGTCTGTTATCCTCTATACCAAACCGAATTGCGTTCAATGTAGTGCCACCGAACGCGCATTAAAACAGAAAAATATTCCGTTTGTTGCCGTTGATCTCACCCAAAATACACAAGCCTTAGCTCAAATTGTCTCTATGGGATATCGCCAAGTTCCTGTTGTTGTTCATGGTGACCAACATTGGTCGGGTTTTTGCCCTGATAAGATAAGACAGATTACGCTTTAAAGGAGCCTTTCATGCAAACTGCACCTTTGATCTATTTTTCAAGTCGCTCAGAAAACTGCCATCGCTTTGTACAAAAGCTCCATTTACAGGCGACGAGGATTATTGAAGATGAAATATTACTTGCAACACAACCATTTGTGTTACTTTGCCCTACTTATGGTGGTGGCGGTACTAAAGGTGCAGTTCCTAAAGCGGTTATTCAGTTTTTAAATATTCCTGAAAACCGTCAATTAATACGCGGTGTTATTGCTTCTGGAAATACAAATTTTGGTGTGGCTTATGGATTGGCTGGCGACATCATTGCACAAAAATGCCAAATCCCTTTTTTATATCGATTTGAGCTATTAGGCACACCAGAAGATGTAAAACGTGTAAAAACTGGTTTAAGTACGTTTTGGTCAAACCTAGCAGACCAATGCGTCACGAGATAATTAACATGACACAATCAATAGAACAACTCGATTACCATGCCTTAAACGCCATGCTAAATCTGTATGATGAGCAAGGTAATATTCAGTTTGATAAAGACAAACTAGCAACACATCATTTTTTTCGTCAACATGTAAATCAAAACACGGTATTTTTTCATGATCTAAAAGAAAAACTCGAGTTTTTAGTACAACAACACTATTACGAAGCTCAAGTATTAGAACAATACGAATTTGCCTTTATCAAACAGCTATTCAAACATGCTTATAGCAAAAAATTTCGCTTTCAATCTTTTTTAGGTGCTTTTAAATACTATACCAGTTACACCTTAAAAACCTTTGATGGCGAACGTTACCTTGAACGCTATGAAGATCGCGTCTGCATGGTAGCGCTCACCCTTGCACAAGGTGATACCAATCTTGCCACTCATCTCGTTGATGAAATTATTAGTGGTCGTTTCCAGCCCGCTACACCAACTTTCCTAAATTGTGGAAAACAACAGCGTGGTGAATTGGTTTCCTGCTTTCTATTGCGTATAGAAGATAATATGGAATCTATCGGTCGATCAGTCAATTCCGCATTACAGCTCTCTAAACGTGGAGGGGGTGTCGCCTTTCTACTCACTAATTTACGTGAAGCAGGTGCCCCCATTAAACGTATAGAGAATCAATCTTCTGGCGTTGTTCCGGTTATGAAAATGCTTGAAGATGCATTTTCCTACGCAAACCAATTAGGTGCAAGACAAGGCGCTGGTGCTGTTTATCTTCATGCTCACCATCCTGATATTTATCATTTTCTTGATACCAAAAGAGAAAATGCAGACGAAAAAGTCAGAATCAAAACCCTCTCTTTAGGCGTAGTGATCCCAGATATCACATTCGAATTAGCGAAACGCAATGAAGATATGTATCTCTTCTCACCTTATGATGTAGAACGTGTTTATGGCGTACCTATGTCAGAAATCAGTATTAGCGAAAAATACAGTGAGATGGTGAATAACGCACAAATTCGTAAAAAGAAAATTAAAGCGAGAGAGTTCTTTCAAACCTTAGCCGAAATTCAATTTGAGTCTGGCTATCCTTATATCATGTTTGAAGATGCGGTAAACCGCGCAAATCCTATCGCGGGTAGAATTAATATGAGCAATCTCTGCTCTGAAATTTTACAAGTCAACAGCGCTAGTGAATATCACCCAGATTTAAGCTATCGCCATATTGGTCATGACATCAGTTGTAACTTAGGTTCTATGAATATTGCTATGGCAATGGACTCCCCTAACTTTGCACATACCGTCAGCACTGCAATTAGGGCATTGAGTAATGTCTCTGAAATGACAAAAATTGAGTCTGTTCCTTCTATTGAAAAAGGCAATCTCGCTTCTCATGCGATTGGCTTAGGACAAATGAATTTGCATGGCTATTTAGCGCGTGAAAGAATTTATTACGGCTCTGAAGAAGCATTAGATTTTACCAATATCTATTTTTATACTGTCACTTATTATGCGTTATTAGCTTCAAACCAATTAGCTATTGAAAAGAAACAACACTTTAAAGGTTTTGAAAACTCAAAATACGCAACAGGTGAATACTTTAATAAGTATGTATCACAACAATGGCTACCAAAAACACAAAAAGTCCACCAGTTGTTTAGCCAATCCAATATCCATATTCCAACACAAGAAGATTGGAAAACACTCAAGCAGTCTATTATGACGCATGGGATTTATAACCAAAACTTACAAGCAATACCACCTACTGGGTCTATCTCCTATATAAATCATTCCACATCAAGCATTCATCCTATTGCAGCACCAATAGAAATTAGGAAAGAAGGCAAGATTGGACGAGTTTATTATCCAGCCCCATTTATGACTAATGAAAATCGCCAATATTATCAAGATGCGTATGAGATCGGGGCTGAAAAGATTATTGATACCTATGCAGAAGCTTCACAACATATCGATCAAGGCTTATCACTGACGTTATTCTTTTCTGATGAAGCCACAACAAGAGATATTAACAAAGCACAAATTTATGCCTGGCGTAAAGGAATTAAAACCTTGTATTACATTCGTATCCGACAATCCGCATTAGCAGGCACTGAAATAAAAGGCTGTGTTTCGTGCGCACTTTAATAATTACAATAAGGAGAACATAGCATGTCATCACCTGTATTAAGTCATGTTAATGCGATTAACTGGAATCGTATTGAAGACGAAAAAGATTTAGAGGTTTGGAACCGTTTAACCATGAATTTTTGGTTACCTGAAAAAATTCCACTCTCTAATGACATTCCTTCATGGAATACATTAACTCAAGCCGAAAAACAGCTCACGATCCGTGTTTTTACTGGATTAACATTACTGGATACGATCCAAAATACAGTAGGTGCGCCAACATTGATGCCCGATGCACTGACACCACATGAAGAAGCGGTGTTATCCAACATCTGTTTTATGGAAGCAGTTCATGCTCGCTCTTACAGTTCGATATTTTCCACACTCTGTTTAACAACAGATGTTGACGAGGCATATCGTTGGAGTGAGGAAAACTCTTATCTACAAAAGAAAGCAGATATTATTCTGCGCTATTATCAAGACAGTGATCCTTTAAAGAAAAAAATTGCTAGTGTATTTTTAGAATCCTTTTTATTTTACTCTGGATTCTATTTACCTATGTATTGGTCAAGCAGAGGAAAGTTAACCAATACAGCCGATTTAATTCGTCTCATTATTCGTGATGAAGCCGTTCATGGTTATTATATTGGCTATAAATTTCAAAATCAGTTATTAAATAAATCCGAATTAGAGAAACAGGATATTAAAGATTTTGCATTCTCATTATTATTGGATTTATATGATAATGAAGTTAAATATACTGAAGATCTTTATGATACTGTTGGTTGGACTGAAGATGTAAAAAAATTCCTTCATTATAATGCAAATAAAGCATTAATGAATTTAGGTTATGAAGCCTTATTCCCTGATGAAATAACAGATGTTAGCGCTGCAATTCTTTCATCATTATCACCAGATGCTAATGAAAATCACGATTTCTTTTCTGGCTCTGGTTCATCCTATGTTATTGGAAAAACTATTAATACCGAAGATGATGATTGGGATTTTTAAAACGAAGTAACACAATTAAATGTATTAGAGACGACACAATACATTCAATTTGATTATGTATTTCACACTTCACATAATGCACTGAAAAATAAAGATTATTTTTTAGTGCGCTTTTATTTGTTCAATAAAGCACCTAATTGTATGATTTTTACCGTTCGATTTATTAAAACAATCAATTTTTTACGAATTATTTTAGCTTACTTTAAATATCCAAACCGATAACAACCCAAAAATCATTATATTTTCTAATGTATATGGATTTTTTTTCATTTATTTTTCCTTGTTTTTTTCCTCAATTAAGTTATTTAATGACCCTTTCTATTGATATCCTAATCAAAATAATAATACCTTTAAAAATAACTGTATTTCAGCAAGTTAAAAGAAATATTATCTTTTAATAAAAAAAATTTATTTCACTTTATTTAATTATTAATCATTATAAAAACAACCAAAAAACACCCCTGTTTTTTAGTTAATTATAATTAACATAGGGTTGTCAGGCGCAATCATTGTGTTAGGGTATTTCCCTTACTAAAAATCTCATTTAGGAAAATAACAATACTGCTTTAATTAAATTTAATTTATTCCTTTCATTATTTAAATAGGAAATAATATATTGCATGGCAATTAAACTCGAAGTAAAAAATCTCTATAAAGTATTTGGCGAGCATCCAAAACGAGCCTTTGAATTATTAAAGTCTGGTATGAATAAAGATCAGATTTTTGATAAAACAGGTTTAACCGTAGGTGTGCAAAATGCAAATCTGGCAATTGAAGAAGGCGAAATATTTGTCATCATGGGATTATCTGGTTCAGGTAAATCCACCCTAGTCCGCCTTCTCAATCGTCTGATCTCTCCTACAAAGGGAGAGGTGCTTATTGATGGTGAAAATATTGCCACTATGTCTGATAAAGAATTACGACAAGTTCGACGTAAAAAAATCAGTATGGTGTTTCAGTCATTCGCCTTAATGCCACATATGAATGTGCTTGATAACACATCTTTTGGAATGGATCTCGCTGGATTAAGCAAAGATGAGCGTTATAAAAAGGCAATGGATGCGTTAGAACAAGTCAATCTAGGTAGCTATGCTAACTCTTGGCCTGATGAGCTTTCTGGTGGGATGCGTCAACGTATTGGTCTGGCTCGCGCTCTTGCCAATGATCCCGATATCTTGTTAATGGATGAGGCTTTTTCAGCACTTGACCCATTAATTCGTACTGAGATGCAAGATGAATTATTGAGCTTACAAGGCGATAAACAACGTACTATTGTGTTTATTTCTCATGATCTCGATGAAGCAATGCGTATTGGTGATCGTATTGCCATTATGCAAGGCGGGGTCGTCGTCCAAATCGGCACACCGGATGAGATACTAAATAATCCGGCTAATGATTATGTACGCACATTCTTCCGTGGGGTTGATATTAGCCACGTATTTAGTGCAAAAGATATTGCCAAACGTCGCCCTGAAACCTTATTGCATATTGCTCCTGGTTTCGGCCCTCGTTCAGCATTAAAAGTGCTTGAAGATGAAGATAGAAATTTTGGTTATCTCATTGAACGAGGTAAGAAGTTTATTGGTATTGTTTCTGTGAACTCTCTTGAAGAAGCTCTAAAAAATAAACAACCTATTGAATCAGCCATTTTATCCGAACCTTGCGCTATTAATGGTGATACACCATTAAATGAGCTGATTTCAACTGTTGCACAATCTCCCTGTGCTATTCCTGTTATTGATGAAAAAAACCGCTATATCGGTTTAATTTCTAAAGGAATGTTACTACAAGCACTGGATAAGGAGACGCCAAATGAGTAATACAACAAGTCAAGATACTGTTTTAGATACAAATATCGAAGAAACCGCGACAAATGAGACCGCACAAGAAACAACCCATAGCGTAAATGATGATCCTTGGGCTACAACCGATACCAGTACAACAGAAAATGATCCTTGGAGCAGTGCTGACAGTTCATCAGCAGATGCCGATCCATGGGGAGCTGGTAGTGGTAGTGAAGGTATTGATACATCATCCGCAGGGAGTGATTGGCTAGATGCAACACCTACTGATGTTGCTCCAGACTCTTTTAATCTTATGGATCCCTTTCACAATACGCTGATCCCTTTGGATTCATGGGTTACCGAAGCAATTGACTGGGTTGTATTGCACTTTCGTCCTGTGTTCCAAGGTATTCGTGTCCCCGTTGATTTTGTGTTAAGTGGCTTTGAAAATTTCTTAACCTCAATGCCTGCACCTGTTGCCATTATTTTATTTTCACTGATTGCATGGCAACTCTCAGGCAAAGTGATGGGTATCACTTCGTTTATTTCATTGATATTGATTGGTGCGATTGGCGCTTGGTCTGAAGCAATGGTTACGCTTGCTTTAGTACTAACTTCCCTACTGTTCTGTCTGATAATCGGACTCCCCTTGGGGATATGGCTTGCCAATAGTGATAAGGCATCAAAAATTGTCCGGCCTTTGCTTGACGCAATGCAAACCACCCCTGCATTCGTTTACTTAGTGCCTATCGTAATGCTATTTGGGATTGGTAATGTACCAGGTGTTGTAGTCACTATTATTTTTGCTTTACCTCCTATTGTGAGACTGACCATTTTAGGGATCAAACAAGTTCCTGAAGATTTAATTGAAGCAGCTCAATCATTCGGAGCAAACCCACGACAAATGTTGTTTAAAGTACAGTTACCACTCGCTATGCCTACGATTATGGCTGGTGTAAACCAAACCTTGATGTTAGCACTTTCAATGGTTGTTATTGCATCAATGATAGCCGTCGGTGGGTTAGGTCAAATGGTATTGCGTGGCATTGGTCGCCTTGATATGGGACTTGCTGCTGTAGGGGGTGCCGGTATTGTTATTCTCGCGATTATTCTTGACCGATTAACACAATCCTTGGGTCAGAATAGCCGTCATAAAGGCAACCGATGCTGGTATATGACAGGCCCTATTGGCTTAATTTGCCGACTATTTGGCAAAAAAGCATCGTAATAAATATTATTAATTAAAAATCTATAAAGAACATAACGTTCAATCAATATAAGAAATAGAGGCGACAGTTCGCTGTCGCTATTTATCTCTTACTATCACAACAGAAGGAAAAACTATGCGTAATCCAGTTATCTGGGCAACCGTATTGTCCGCCACACTGATAAGCACCCAGTTATCCGCTGCTGATTTACCCGGAAAAGGGATTTCGGTTCAACCTGTGCAAAGTACGATTTCTGAAGAAACGTTTCAAACCTTAATCGTCAACAAAGCACTCGAACAATTAGGCTACACAGTTCAACCGATCAAAGAAGTCGATTACAACGTCGCTTATTCCTCTATCGCCAACGGTGATGCCACTTTTATGGCGGTAAGTTGGGTTCCGCTTCATAACTCACAATATGAAGCTGCGGGCGGCGATAACACTTTTTATCGTAAAGGTGATTATGTCGTTAATGCAGCTCAAGGCTACTTAATTGACAAGAAAACAGCTGAAAAATACAACATCACCAATATTGAGCAATTTAAAGATCCTAAAATTGCTAAACTCTTTGATGCCAATGGTGACGGTAAAGCCGATTTAACGGGTTGTAACCCAGGCTGGGGATGTGAAGAAGCTATCAATAATCACTTAAAAGCCTATGATTTAGAAAAATCGGTTACACATAACCAAGGTAACTACGCGGCTATGATGGCAGATACCATTACTCGCTACAAAGAAGGTAAACCTATTTTTTATTACACATGGACACCATATTGGATAAGTGATGTATTAAAACCGGGTAAAGATGTTGTTTGGTTACAAGTGCCATTCTCATCTTTACCAGGTGATGATAAAACAGACACCACATTAGCAAATGGTAAAAACTATGGTTTCCCACCAAGTACCATGCATATTGCAGCAAATAAAAAGTGGGCTGAAGAAAATCCTGCTGCTGCAAAACTCTTTGAAGTCATGAAAGTGCCTGTTGCCGATATCAATGCGCAAAACTTACGTATGCATAATGGTCAAAAATCACAGGCTGATATTGAACGTCATGCAAATACATGGATCAAAGCACATCAGAAAACATTTGATGGCTGGGTTGAACAAGCTCGAAGTGCTGCACAATAATATAATGAAAGAAAAAATAATCTAAAATAGAGATTATTATTAAACAGGCCACAATATTGTGGCTTGTTTTTATTTATAAAAACAATAAGATACGATATTAAACAAAATACGTTTATACAATAAGAAGAATAATCCTGCTCTATTATTAAGATTATTCTTCTTATTAGGCACTTAAATACCCCTTCCTTTTATTCATTGATTTATTCAATTATGATTATCTTTTTCTCCAGTAGCCATTTTGGCATTCTTATTTTATATTGAAGATTTAGATAAGGAATAAATTGTGTCTTACACTAACAAACCAGTACCTGAAGAAATTAAACGTTGGAATTGGGGTGCTTTCATGTTTAATATTATTTGGGGTTTTGGTAATAAATCTTACCTTCCATTATTAGCGCTCGTTCCTTTACTTAACCTTATCTGGATTTTTGTCTGTGGTATTAAAGGTAACGAATGGGCTTGGAAGAGTGGTGATTACGATTCTGTTGAAACCTTTATGAAAGTACAAGAAACATGGAATAGAGCTGGCTTTGTTTACTTTATTATCAGCATCGTAATGGCGGCTATTTTCTTTATTTTATTCTTCACTACCATGATGGCAATGATTGCAACTTCTGCAACATACGGTTATTGATTTCTTAATTACAATAAACCCCATAATATCTATGGAGTTTATCTGTTTTTATTTTCAGTAATATTAGAAACGTTTTACCACAGTAAATCGATAATCACGTCCTACTCCTGAAACTGATTCACCTAAATAAGGGTAGTAATCACGGTTAAATAAATTTGCGACGGTAAAACGAATCTCAGTATTATCTATAAAAGAAGGTTCCCAATTCGCAAATAAACCATGGATTGCATAACCTTTACTTTTTGGTAATGACCAATAGCCCGCATCAGGATCGGTATCCATAGGTGAACGGCGTTGAGCACCAATAAAATCCCCCGTCCATCCCATATTGACGTTAATACTTGGGACTTTTACACCAATAGTGGCATGTAAAGCATCAGGTTGAATTTCGGCAATCCATGTTTTCTGACCAAACCATGGGTCACGCGGTGATTGGTCGCGTTTTCCTTTCATTGTTGAATACGCTAAACGACCGAATACATTAGGACTATTATAAAAGGCTTCAATTTCTAGCCCTTGTATATGATAGCCAGGTAAATTGCGGTAGTTACCAATTGATGGTGGACAATTTCCATTATGTCCATCCACCTTTTGACTTTCACAATAAACACCACGACGACGGAAGATTTCGTCTTTACCACGAGTATCAAACAGTGTTGTTCTTAACTGCAGTTGGTCTTCTTGTTGAATAACACTTTCAAAGTCTGCAATTGCACCAATCCGTGCAGCTCTTACTGTTTCTTTGTCTAGATGACGGCTCGTGCCTGTTAAACTAGAAATACTTCCTTGTACTTCATACTGCTCATCAATCAATGGTGCTCGCCATGTATAGGTTAAATCACCAAAGAATCTGAAATTCTGGTTCATTTTCCATAATAAACCTAAATGAGGTGTTGCCCCACTATAAGTTACATCAGAATAATCATGACCATAATAGGGATCAGGATCTTGATAGGTAATAGCTCGACTCCCCTTGCCTTGATTTTTAACAATATCGTAGCGAACGCCCGGTGTTATTGTCAGATTTCGATAACTCATCGAGTTTTGAAGATAGAAACTGGTTGTCGTTTGCGTGCCTTCTGGCATATAAGGAGGTGCATAATATCCATAGTTATAATTCGGATTTTTAGCTTTATCGCGTGTAAACATTAAGACATCTCGATCATTACGATGCCAACGTGTTCCCACTAATAGTTTATGCTCTAAAGCACCTTGCATAATTGTGCTTTCATTTTTAATTTCAATTTGATGATTTCGATAATCTACCCAACTTTGATTTCCCATACTGCCACTAAAATAGGAGCTAGCTGTCTCTGGGCGACTATCATTTTGTTTGGTTTTTGAATAACCATAAGTCAGCGTTAAATTAATTAAATCAGAATCAACTGGCTGAATATTCCATTTCACACTGAAAGTATCATCTTTTTGGTCACGATAAACTAATTTACGTTTCATCGCCGCATCAAAGCCATATTTATCCACATCAGCTTGGCTAGGTTTAGCTAATTCATCACGTTTAGCCGCCCAAGGTGTCCAGCCATCACTTTCTGATCGTGATGCTGATAACGTTAATGTTTGTTCTTCTGTTAAATAGATATTGGTTTTAA
The DNA here is from genome assembly GCF_016239305.1 of Proteus vulgaris. Taxonomy (GTDB): domain Bacteria; phylum Pseudomonadota; class Gammaproteobacteria; order Enterobacterales; family Enterobacteriaceae; genus Proteus; species Proteus vulgaris_C. The sequence goes on from NZ_JAEHOQ010000007.1 coordinate 165,842, forward strand.
TTAAAAAAGAATCTTGATCGGATTGTGAATAACCAAATTTAGTTCCATCAGGACGTCGTAAATCATCACTTTCACGACGGTTAAAATAGAATAGTCCATCTGCTTGTCCATCAAGCAATTTACCGTATACCGCACCACTATAACGATTTTGCCTATCATTAGTATGGTGACCATATTTTAAAAACATTCCAATATTCTGATCGGGTAATAATAGGTCATCAGGATCTTTGGTTTCAATTCTCACCGAACCACCAAACCCACCATTACCTTGAGTAATATTATGAGGGCCTTTATCAACATCAAGACGGCGTATTAATTCTGGATCAATAAAAATGGAACCTTGGCGATATTTTTCAAAGGTTTTGGGTGTACCGTCAAGTGTGATTTTAATATCTTCAGGATTGCCCATCCCCCAGATATTTAATGTTTGACCGCCAGGTCTTGGTGATCCAGATGATGAAATTCCCGGTAACTTATCCACCAGCTCTGCAATATTATTAGGCTGAATTCGGTCGATATCTTTTAATGTCAGAACCGTACTCCCTGCATCAACACTTGAATTGAGTTCACCTGATACGTAGATAGGTTCAATAATAATTTTTTCACGCGATTTGGGTTGCGCAGGATTCTCTGATTTTGTGGATGCCGTTATTTCTGGTTTAACACTTTCAGCCGCATAGCTATTTAACGAAGTGAGTGAAGTCAATAATAATGCAATCGCTGATGATGAAAATGAAAATATCCCAATTCCCTGACGATAAGCATCATTTTTTGCTAAGAAATGGATCATAATAGTCGTATCTTTTTGTATGGTTATTAGTTTGATAGGTGTTTTGCTGTAACTAACAGCGCTAATTATGATAATGATAATAATTATCATTATCTAGTTTTTTTGCACTTATCACTCAATACAGATAACTACACTATTGATGCATTCTTGTTAGATTTAAATCTTATCCAAAATAATATTTATAACAAATTAAACTAATTTCATTAGTTATTATAAGGTATTTAACGCTCCTTATTTTCGTTCATCTCATGTCATCCTATAATTATAACTACGTATATATTACTGAAGAAAACTTAATCATTTTTGAAATGAAAGAATAAAACAGACACGGAACAGTCTGATAATTACAATTATGTGTATCTTATTTTCTCTTTATTTTTAGTACTAAATAATTATTAACTCAAGTAAATTTCAAATATTAGGTTTATATTTAAATCATAAATAAATTAAACCATTGAAATAAAGATATTCAATGAGATAAAAATCAGCTAATAATAAAATAATAATTTTGAGGTAATATACGCACTTTTGAACACAAGGATGCGTCATGACAATTTATGACCTAAAACCCAAATTTCAATCTCTATTGCGCCCTTATGTAGAACAGTTATTCACAAAAGGGATCACAGCAAATCAGGTCACGCTTTTTGCTTTACTGTTATCCATTACCGTTGGTGGATTACTTTTGCTTTATCCTTTCCCTCGTTTATTTTTATTACTTCCTTTCGTCCTCTTTTTTCGTATGGCACTTAATGCTATCGATGGCATGCTGGCACGTGAACATAATCAAAAAAGTGCACTAGGTGCAATATTAAATGAAGCCAGCGACGTGATTTCAGACATTGCACTTTATCTCCCTTTTGCCCTTATTTTTCCACAAGCCTACTGGTGGATCATGCTGGCACTTTTTTTAATGATAATGACTGAGTTTCTAGGGGTTCTTGCTCAAACGATCCATGCTACTCGTCGTTATGATGGCCCAATGGGAAAAAGTGATAGAGCCTTTATTTTCGGTACTATTGCCTTTTTTATCGGATTATTCCCCTCACTGACATCATCAGAAAACACGCATTATCTTTTTATTATTATTAATTTATTACTTTTGTTGACTTGTTATCACCGAATTCATCGCGCACTAAAAGAAGCAACGATGACAGATAAAGATAAGGATACATCGTTATGAATCAACAACCGCAATATCACACTCAAAGGAATATGATTGAGTCTGAATTTACCACCAGCGATAAAACACCGCTGTATTATCGTCATTGGCCGGCTCAAATTACCACTGAGCCAAAAGCAATTATTTTATTTCATCGAGGTCACGAACATTCAGGCCGAGTTTCTCATCTAGTTGATGAGTTAGATCTTCCTGATTTCTCAATGTTTGCTTGGGATGCTCGTGGACATGGTAAAAATGAAGGTGCTCGCGGTTATAGCCCATCCATGGGAACGTCAATAAAAGATATCGATGAGTTCGTCCATTATGTTTCATCTAACTATAATATTCCGATGGAGAATATTCTTGTTGTTGGCCAAAGTGTAGGCGCTGTTTTAGTCACAGGTTGGGTACATGATTACGCACCCAAAATTCGCGGTATGGTATTAGCTTCCCCTGCATTTAAAGTAAAATTATATGTTCCTTTTGCACGCACTGGCCTTGCCTTAATGCAAAAAATTCGCGGACTTTTTTATGTTAATTCCTATGTAAAAGCTAAATACTTAACCCATGATCAAAATCGTATCGACTCTTTTAATCAAGACGCGCTAATCACCCGCCCTATTGCCGTTAATATTTTATTAGAACTTTATAAAACAGCTGATCGTGTGGTTGAAGATGCAAATGCTATTACCTTACCAACACAATTATTTATTTCGGGTAATGATCATGTTGTTCACGCAAAACCTCAGCATCTTTTCTATGATCGTTTAAATACCTCCATTAAAGAAAAGCATGTTTTACCCGGTTTTTACCACGATACCTTAGGCGAGAAAGACAGGGCAATCCCCATCAATAAAATGCGTCACTTTATTGAAACGTTGTTTGCACAACCGCTTTATCAACATGATTATCAAAATGAGGATATATGGAGCCATAGTGCAGATGTTTATCGTACATTACAGACACCACTTCCTCAATTTTGCCCCAAAAGACTCTATTACAAAGTGCTTAGTCGTTCGATGAGCACGCTAGGTAAAGCATCCGAAGGTGTAGCACTAGGTTACGATAAAGGTTTTGATTCTGGATCGACACTTGATTATGTCTATCGCAATCAACCTCAAGGAAAAGGCTTATTTGGTCGAATCGTTGATAGACAATATTTGAACAGTATTGGTTGGCAAGGTATTCGCCAACGTAAAATCAATATTGAAAACACGATCCGATACGCTATTCGCCAATTAACACAAAATAATATGCCAGTACATATTATGGATATTGCCGCGGGGCAAGGTCGCTATCTTTTTGATGCGGTTAATGACTATGGTAAGGTTGACTCAATTTTAATGCGAGACTATAGCCCGATTAATGTTGAGCAAGGTCAAATTGCCATTAAAGAACGCCATTTAGAAGACAAAGTGCGTTTTGAAGAAGGTAACGCTTTTGATACAGACAGTTTGAGTACGGTTTCACCTTCACCAACATTGGGCATTGTAAGTGGGCTTTATGAATTATTTCCTGAAAATCATCTACTAAAAGCATCTTTAAAAGGGTTATCTCAAGCCATTCCTAGCGGAGGATTACTGATTTACACCTGCCAACCTTGGCATCCTCAACTTGAAATGATTGCCCGTGTATTACCCAGCCACCAAGATGGTCAACCGTGGATCATGCGTTGTCGCAGTCAGGGTGAAATGGATGCATTAGTGAATGAAGCGGGTTTTGAAAAGCTCGATCAACAAATTGATCACTGGGGTATTTTTAGTGTATCGATAGCAAAACGCCGCTAACAAAGTTAACTATAGCTAAATGAAATATCGCTATATGGCAACATATAGCGATAATTTTAAGCAAACTGCAAAGATAGAAGAAAACGATAAATATAAATAAAGAAAGGAAATTTAGTATGGAGGGAACTCAACGCTCTCAAATAATATCATCAAGAAAAAGCATCTGGCTTGCTGGGATTATATGGCTGTTATTTCTAGCCCCATTTTTCTATTTAACTTATATGCAAGTCAATACTTACACTTCTACCTTATCTGATGTTCCTTCTTTTGTTTATTCGTGGGAAAACGTTATTCCCTTTTTACCGTGGACAATTATTCCTTATTGGAGTGTTAATATTGCTTATGGTATTTCCCTATTTATTTGTACAACACTAAGAGAACAATTTATGCATGGATTGCGTTTAATTGTTGCCTCTCTTATAGCCTGCTCTGGCTTTTTATTATTCCCTTTAAAATTTAGTTTTATTCGCCCAACTACAGAGGGATTTTCTGGTTGGTTATTTACCCAATTAGAAGGCTTCGATTTACCGTATAATCAAGCCCCCTCTTTACACATTATTTTATTATGGATTATTTGGTTACGGTTCCGCGCCCATACGCCTAAATCGTGGCAGTATTTTTTAAATTTATGGTCATTGTTAATTGCTATTTCTGTACTCACAACATGGCAACATCACTTTATTGATATTATTACCGGCTTTGGTGTTGGCGTAGTGATTTGCTATTTATTACCAATAAATTCGCGTTGGAAATGGCGCTTTACTGGCAGTAAACGTAGTTTACGGATTGGTAAAAACTATGCGTTATCAGCAATGGTGTTTTATCTGTTATCTTTTGGCCTGCAAGGGCTCTTTTGGATCTTTCTCTGGCCAGCAATCACATTAACTTTTGTGACTTTGGGCTATTTGGGCGCAGGGGCTTCTATTTTCCAAAAAAATACACAAGGTAAAATTCCTCTTTCTGCACAGATAATCCTATTACCTTATCGCTTCTTTGCTTGGTGTACTTATCGTTATTATTTAAAACAGTGCCAAACACCGAGTTTAGTCACTGAAGGCATTTTATTAGGTGGACGCCCTCTTTATGAACTCAATGCCAATGCGGTATTTGATTTAACTTGTGAATGGCCAAGAAATAAGTTTAGCCAAAATCAGCTTTATTTAGCGCAACCTCAAATTGATTTATTACCTTTATCTCCGGATGATATCAACAAAGCAATGTTATCAATGGAGCAACTAAATAAAGCGGGTACTGTTTATATTCATTGCAAATTAGGCTATTCACGTAGTGCAACCGTTGTTGTTGCTTGGTTAGTTTATACTGGCACAGTAGCAACGTTAGAAGATGCGATAGAAAAAGTCTCTCAAGCTCGCCCTCACGTTATTTTAAATCTAGAAACACGAGAAGCACTACAAATTTGGTATTCACATTTTCAACACATTAAATAACGAGGCAACCATGTTAACAACTAAAACTAGCGGTAAAGTAATTGTATCTTTAACACTAAGTTGGCGTTATTTACTGTTTTTATCACTTTTACCTTATTTAAGTACATGGCCTGTATTTAGCCTTCATTTTCATCATAAACTGGCTTTTTTAGTCGCGTCTCTTTTGTTTTTATTTACCCAATACTTTCTTTTTCGTTTATGGCTTGATAGTCACTTTTTTCAGGCTCTGTATCGTTATCAAGATGACGTTAGCTTTGATAAAAGCCTCTCTACATTATTTCCTAAACGTCCCCAAAAACAGACTATGGAAGCCCGCTGGCTAGGGACTAAGCGTCTATTCTCTTTTGCGATAATTGGAGTTTCAATTCAATGGATATGGAGTCTAGTTATTCTCTTTATTACCCTTTTTAGTTATTAAAGGATCAATTAATAACTTTATTTATTATATAAAACAATATGTTATAACAATCAAATATAAGAATTTACATCAAATTAATTGAACATTTCTATCACAGTAATTCTTTTCTCAAAAAAATGACTCATGTTACTATCATTTACCTTACAAATGATTTGTTATGAGTATTATGGAAAACACCGTATCCCAAACATCACTTAGCAAAGGCCTTATTCTGCTAATGGCCGTTGCTACAGGCATGGTTGTCGCCAGTAACTACTATGCACAACCTCTACTTGATTCTATCGCAAATTACTTTCATATATCAGCAACTTTAGCTGGGTTTATTGTCACCACCGCGCAACTCAGTTATGCCGTAGGACTGATGCTATTAGTGCCTTTGGGAGATATTTTTGAACGTCGCTCACTCATTATTACCATGACATTAATTTCTGCCAGTGGGCTATTAATTACAGCGATGGCAACAAATATTTGGGTAATGTTAATAGGTACTGCACTTTCTGGTATGTTTTCTGTTGTCGCTCAAATTCTGGTTCCATTTGCGGCCACTCTCGCCGCACCACACCAACGAGGAAAAGCCGTTGGCACTATTATGAGTGGCCTTTTATTGGGTATTTTACTGGCTAGAACAGTATCTGGCCTAATGGCATCATTTACAAATTGGCAAGGTATTTTCTGGGTTGCAAGTATTTTTCTAACAATCTTAGCTATTACGTTATGGCGCTGTTTACCCACTTATAAAAGTCAAACAGACTTAAATTACGTTCAGTTATTAGGTTCTATCTTCAAATTATTTGTTACAACCCCCGTACTTCGAACTCGTTCATTAATCGGTGCACTGATTTTTGCCCACTTTGGTTTATTATGGACATCGATGGCCTTTTTACTAGCCGCAGATCCTTTTAACTATTCTGATGCAGTTATTGGACTGTTTGGTCTTGTGGGTGCTGCAGGCGCATTGATGGCAGGAAAAGCAGGCGTATTAGTCGATAAAGGGAAAGGCAAGAAAACCACCACAATAGGATTAATTATCCTCCTTCTATCTTGGGGTTTTATTATTATTGCACCTTATTATCACTGGGTTGGGCTCATCAGCTTTATTATTGGCGTTGTCCTGCTAGACTTAGCGGTTCAGGGCGTCCATGTCACAAATCAAAGTACCATTTATCGTATTTTACCTGATGCTAGAAACCGCTTAACCGCAGCATATATGACAAGCTATTTTATTGGTGGAGCATTAGGCTCTTTATTATCAGGTTATGCCTATCATCAATATGGCTGGATGGGAGTTTCTATTTCTGGATTTGTCATTGGCATTATCGGTCTTATTGTTTGGTTATTAGGTTATAAAAATGATCCAATAATCCATGCTGAATAATTTTCAGACCCAAGGATGGGTTATATTATTCCTACAATCCCACTCTAATCAGAATAAAATGTGAATGTTTTAACAGCGTGATTACTATTGATGTATATCATCATCCCATTCTTTATTAAGAAAATTATATCAATCTTATCAATAAAGCACTATATATATCATTTCAATCAGATATTATCCATGTAGTAATTATTGGTGATTAAAATAAATTTATTACGTGTTTTATCGTAAAAAACGATCCGTTTTTTCGCAAATAGACTACTATTCATTGTCAGATAAGTGATAAATTGATTTTATTAACTTATTGCAAAGAGATAAGTACCTATCCTTTTTTTTGTGTTATCATTCAAAAAATTTATGAATCAGGTAACATAATCAAAAAAACATAGTGACTATAAATAATAAAAATTGCTAAATTGTGTGTTTAATATACCATTTAACATGTTGATAACAGCATTATCCTAATTTTCGAAACTAACAAGGTGTCTAAAAATGGAAAGCTCATTTACGCCAACAGAAGAATTACTAAACACTCGTGCTACACAACAGAAATCGCTTAACAAAGATATTCCTTATCAAGAAATTTTGTTAACTCGCCTTTCTATGCATGTTCAAAGCAAACTTCTTGAAAGTCGTAATAATATGTTGAAGTCTCAGGGTATTAACGAGACGTTATTTATGGCATTAATGATTTTAGATACGACAGAAAATCGAAGTATTCAGCCTTCAGAGCTAAGTGCTGCACTGGGCTCTTCAAGAACAAATGCAACACGTATTGCTGATGAACTTGAAAAACAAGGATGGATTGAGCGTCGTGAAAGCCATAATGACCGCCGTTGTTTGCATCTCCACCTAACGGATGCCGGTGAAGAATTTTTAAATAGCTTATTACCTCCACAGCATCAATGTTTAAAACAAATCTGGTCTATTTTAGATCAACAGGAACAAAAACAGCTTGAAACGCTAATGCGTAAGTTGTTATTACAACTGGATACTTTGGCTGAAAAAGAGTGTGAATAAGCTATATAATAAATAGTTTTATTGATCTAATCCTATTTACGCCATAAATCGGCAAACATACTTACCCATTAGCATTTATAATTTACCTTCACGCTAATAATTATTCTAAGATTGACTTTATAATTATGTTTCCAGTTTCAATACTGGAAACATATCTAATGATGTTTTTCTGGTTTTATGGAGATCTTCTAAATGAGTGTTAATGAGGAAAATACCCCCCCTCAGGCTCCCATTCGCAATAAAAAACGAACTCGCCGAAATGTTCTACTGTTGCTGACTATTCTATTTATTTTGGCTGGGGTGGCTTACACCACTTATTGGTTTATGGTGTTAAGACATCATGAAACAACTGATAATGCCTATGTCACAGGCAATCAAATCATGATTATGCCGCAGATTTCTGGTTCTGTTACCACCGTTTATGTTGATAATACCGATTTTGTGAAAGCAGGTGACCCTTTAGTTTTATTAGATTCAAGTGATGAAAAACTGGCTTTAGAAAAAGCAAAAACAGCATTAGCGAATAGTGTTCGTCAAATGCATCAGCAAATCATTAATGGTCGCCAACTAAAAGCAAACATCGTTTTACGCGAAACTGAGCTGACCAAATTACAAAATGACCTTCGTCGCCGTGAAGTTTTAGGCGAACGCAATGTTATAGGTAAAGAAGAACTTCAACACGCCAGAGAAGCGGTTTCCACTGCAAGAGCGGCTTTAGAAGTTGCTAAAGAGCAATACAATGCTAATCAAGCGATTATCTTAAATACACCGATTGCACAGCAACCTTCTGTTTTACAAGCATCAACCGACGTTCGTAATGCATGGCTCGCTTTAGAGCGTACTAAAATTTTAAGTCCCACAGATGGTTATGTTTCACGCCGTAGCGTTCAAGTAGGTGCACAAATCGCACCGGGTAAACCTTTAATGGCGATTGTTCCCGTAACAGGTATGTGGATCGATGCTAATTTTAAAGAAACTCAACTCGCTAATATGCGTATTGGTCAACCAGCAAAAATCACAACTGATTTTTATGGTAAAAAAGTGATTTATCATGGCACTGTATTAGGTTTAGATATGGGAACTGGTAGTGCTTTCTCATTATTACCTGCTCAAAATGCCAGTGGTAACTGGATCAAAGTCGTTCAGCGCTTACCTGTTCGTATTTCATTAGATGAAAAAGAATTAGCGGAAAAACCACTGCGTATTGGTCTTTCTTCTGAAGTCACCGTTGATACGATTAATCTCGATGGAAAAGTTTTATCACACAGCGAACGCCAAGTACCTGCTTATCATACTGATGCTTTAACTATTGATATGTCAGCGATTAATAAACTGATCAATGAAATTATTGAACAGAATGCGGGACAATAAAGGCGAGGTGTAAAGGTGATTAAAGAGCCATTACAAGGAGGAAAACTTGCCTTAATGACCATCGCCCTTGCGTTGGCTACCTTTATGCAAGTTCTCGATTCTACAATCGCTAACGTCGCTATTCCAACAATCGCAGGAAACTTAGGTGCCTCTAACTCACAGGGCACTTGGGTTATTACCTCTTTTGGTGTAGCAAATGCTATTTCTATCCCAATTACAGGTTGGTTAGCAAAACGTATTGGTGAAGTTCGACTCTTTATGTGGTCAACGGCGCTTTTTGCGTTAACTTCTTGGCTTTGTGGTATTTCACAAAGTCTTGAAATGCTTATTTTCTTTCGCGTGCTTCAAGGATTGGTCGCTGGGCCATTAATTCCTTTATCACAAAGTTTATTATTGAATAACTATCCACCAGCTAAGCGAAATATGGCACTTGCGCTATGGTCAGTGACTATTGTTGTAGCGCCAATTTTAGGGCCTATTTTAGGTGGCTATATTAGTGATAACTATCATTGGGGATGGATATTCTTTATTAACGTTCCATTTGGTGTTTTGATTATTATGTGTATATCAAACACCTTAGCTGGGCGAGAAACAAAAACCGAAATTAAACCAATTGATACCATTGGCCTTGTTTTACTTGTTGTTGGTATAGGTGCTTTACAAATCATGCTCGATCAGGGTAAGGAGCTTGATTGGTTTAACTCAACAGAAATTATTGTACTCACCATTGTGGCGGTTGTTGCCCTTAGCTTCTTAATTGTTTGGGAGCTTACAGACGATCATCCTGTGATAGATCTTTCACTCTTTAAAAGTCGAAACTTTACCATTGGGTGTGTCACGCTCAGCCTCGCCTATATGATCTATTTCGGTACCATCGTTTTACTGCCACTGCTTTTGCAAGAAGTCTTTGGCTATACAGCAACATGGGCTGGATTAGCATCAGCATCGGTAGGTTTATTACCTTTAATTATCACACCAATTATAGGTAAGTTTGGTGGTAAAGTGGATTTACGCTATATCATCAGCTTTAGCTTTATTATGTTTTCTGTGTGTTTTTATTGGCGAGCTTATACCTTCGAGCCTGGAATGGATTTTGCCACTGTGGCATGGCCTCAATTCTGGCAAGGTTTAGCGGTTGCATGTTTCTTTATGCCACTAACTACAATGACATTATCTGGATTACCTCCAGAAAAAATGGCGTCAGCGTCAAGTCTTTCGAATTTCTTAAGGACATTGGCTGGGGCAATTGGTGCATCGTTAACCACTACAATTTGGACACAAAGAGAATCACTTCACCATGAAACCTTTGTAGAAAAAATTAATCCACTTGATCCTGATTCGCAAATGGCATTCCAGCAAATGAATGATCTTGGCCTTTCAAATGAACAAGCATCTGCCTATTTAGCGAAAACCATTACAGAGCAAGGATTAATTATTTCAGCCAATGAGATTTTCTGGTTAGCTGCGGGTATTTTCCTTATCATGATGATTGTGGTTTGGTTTGCTAAACCCCCATTCTCTCCCGGAAAATAATGCCATTCACGTAGATTTTATACATAAAAAACCGCTTAAATCATAATGACTAAGCGGTTTTTTTATCATTCTTTCTTTAAAACCATAAAGCGATTAGCCTTGGTGCTGACGCCACCATTCTGCTAATAACACTCCAGAAGCCACAGAGACATTTAAGCTTTCAACGTGCCCAGTACCACCGATGTAAATACTCATATCACCTTGATTTAAAGTGCTTTCACTTAAACCATCTTTCTCTTGACCTAAGATAAGTACCATTTTCGCCGGTAATTGTGCTTTTGATAATGGTACACTACCTTTATGGCTTGATGTTGCCACTAGCGTATAACCCGCTTTTTTAAATTTATCTAAAGTTTGAGCAAAGTTATCAGCATCAATACCTTGAATATATTCAGCACCACCTTCTGCGGTACGAACAGCAGCACCAGATTCTAATACAGCAGAATCAGGAGAGATAACCCCTTTCACACCAAAATGCGCGCAACTACGCATAATTGCACCTACGTTATGTGGATTACCCACATCTTCCAGTGCTAATACACAATCATTCTCAGGTGCATCTTTCAGATAAGTTTCGGCATCATGACCAACACGTTTTTTAATTAAGAAGCACACGCCACCATGGTGATCGGTACGAGCTGCTTTGACCATCTCTTCTTCTTCAACAACGTGATAGGCTTTGCGGTTTGCAGCCATCCATTTTAATGCATCACGAAAACGTGGCGTAACGTCTTGTAAAAACCAAGCACGAACAATCGCATCAGGACGATTTTTAAACATTGCCTGACAGGCATTTTCACCATAAATACGCGTTTCTTCTAAGCGTTGACGACGAAGTTGTTCAGGATCAATTTGGCTCTTACCAGTAATGCCATCGTGCTCTTTTATTGCCTCTTCACCAGCAGGGCGAGAAACCGTTTTCCATGGAGAAAAACTTTCGCCTTCGCTATCGCGAGAAGGTTTTGATTCATTACGTGATGCGCCACGCCCTGAAGGCTTACCTGCACCGCGATCATCACGACGAGAAAATTTGTTATCACCACGTCTGTTATCGCGATTTTTATCGTCACGGTTATCACCGCGTCTGTTATCACGATTTTTGTCGTCACGGTTATCACCGCGTCTGTTGTCACGGCTATCACCACGACCATTTTCAGGACGACGGGATGGTTTTTTAGGTTTATTATCGGCATTGTCCTCACTACGGACATACATTACTTTTACTTTGCCGTTTTTACCTTCATAAGAATCGTTCATTTGTCTCTCCAACTGCAATAGGGGCGCAGATTACATGATAGTTTAGCAACTGTCACCGAGAGAATCACGCATAGGAATCGATAAACTAATCAGGATCAATTGAGAATTAAATTCATTATAGATATAAGCAATATATCAATATGATTTTTATGAAAAAAAAGTGCTGAATAGTTTGTTTGTTTTTAACATGATAAAATCCGTTTCTTTTTTATTAGTGTTGGTTTATTTGCTATGCATGACAATGCAGTCTCTCGACTTCGTCAATATCGACTTTCGGTTTCAACTCGTCCTTTTAAAGCCAGAGGATTTCGAATAAAACGCTGTAACTTCTGCTTATTACCTGAAAAGCAGTGTCTTTGTGATACTATTGTCAGTCAACCAGCAAAAAGCCAATTTTGTTTATTGATGTATGATACCGAAGTGATGAAGCCAAGTAATACAGGGAAATTAATTGCCGATGTATTACCAGACACTCAGGCTTTTTTATGGTCCCGTACCACTCCTGAGCAGGCCTTACTTGATCTAATCAATACACCAGATAAGCAAGCTTATGTTGTCTTCCCTGAAAGCTACGCATCAAATGAACGTGTTGTATACAACCAACTCCCAGTTAATAGCAAGCCCCCTCTGTTTATCCTTTTAGATGGAACTTGGAGTGAAGCTCGTAAAATGTTTCGTAAAAGCCCTTATCTCGATTCATTACCTATTTTTTCGCTTAATGAAGCCAGTAAATGTGACTACGTACTTCGCCAAGCAGCGAGAGAAGATCAGCATTGTACTGCTGAAGTAGCTGCGTCTATTTTAGAAAATGTGGGTGATATAAATGCATCACAACAACTCTTTTCTCATTTTAGTTACTTTCGTCAACAATATTTAATTGGAAAACCAGATCGCCGTCAGGCAAAAGAAGAGTAAATCAGCTACATTGAATAAAAGTTGATAATCAAACTCTGGAGTGGATATGAGCCAACGAGGTCTTGAAGCACTATTGCGTCCTAAATCTATTGCAGTAATTGGTGCCTCTGAAAAATTAGGTCGTGCAGGAACCACTATGATGAAAAACCTGCTCAGTGGCGGATTTAACGGCCCAGTGTTTCCAATTAATCCCTCTCGTGGCTCTGTCTCTGGTGTTTTTAGTTATCCATCTATTGATAAGTTACCTCAAGTTCCTGATCTAGCCATTATTTGTACCCATCATCATCGTAATCTTGAGTTACTAAAGCAATTGGGTGGCTCAGGTTGTAAGGCTGTTATTGTCCTTTCAGCACAACCTGAACAGTTTCAAGCAATAAAGTCACTCTGCCAGCAATATCATATCCGTTTACTAGGCCCAAATAGCTTGGGTCTTTTAGCTCCTTGGCAGGGGTTAAATGCCAGTTTTTCACCTCTTCCTGTTAAAAAAGGAAAACTTGCTTTTATTTCACAATCGGCCGCTGTTGCCAATACTATTTTAGATTGGGCTTATTATCGCAACATTGGGTTCTCTTACTTTATTGCCTTAGGGGATAACCAAGATATACAAGTTGATGACTTACTGGATTTTCTAGCAAGAGACAGCAAAACTAGTGCAATTTTATTGCATTTAGAGCATATCAAAGATGCTCGACGCTTTATGTCCGCCTCACGAAGTGCTTCACGCAACAAACCTATTTTAGTCATAAAAAGTGGTCGTACCCAAAAAGCCCAGCTGTTATTGGGTGATACACCAAGTTATGACATTGCTTATGATGCCGCATTTCAACGCGCAGGTTTATTACGCGTACAAGATACCCATGAAATGTTTTCTGCAGTTGAGACGCTCAGCTATATGACGCCCCTAAAAGGCGAAAGATTGATGATTATGAGTAATGGCTCTGCACCTGCAGCCATGGCGATAGATGAGCTATTTTTGCATTCAGGGAAGCTGGTGAAACTAGCAGATGAAACAACACAAAAACTACAAAGTGTTATTCAACAAGAAAATACTATCCGTAATCCATTAAACTTAGGTGATGATACAACCGTTGAACGCTATATCGCGACGCTCAATTGCTTATTAGATAGCCATGATCACGATGCCTTGTTACTTATTCATACCCCAAGTGCTATTGCACCCAGCATTGAAACTGCGCAACGCGTCATAGAGGCAATTAATCAGCATCCTAGACGAAAATGGCTCACTGTTTTTACTAACTGGGGCGGAGAATATTCATCTCAGCAATCACGTAAATTATTTAGTGAAGCGGGCATTCCTACTTATCGCACCCCTGAAGGCGCAGTTACTGCATTTATGCATATGGTGGAATATCGTCGGAACCAAAAGCAACTAAAAGAAACCCCCGCATTGCCTTTAGATGTCAAAATGAATACACAGCAAGCACATCGTTGTATTGAAGAGGCATTACAGAATAAGCAATATCGATTAGATACACACCAAGTTCAACCTATTATGGAAGCTTATGGTTTCAATACACTTCCTACTTGGATTGCTCATAATGCACAAGAAGCCGTAAGTATAGCGGAAAAAATTGGCTATCCTGTTGCACTAAAATTACGCTCTCCTGATATTCCTCATAAATCTGAAGTTCAAGGTGTCATGCTTTATTTACGTGACAGCACTGAAGTCTCATCTGCAGCCCATGCCATTATTGAACGAGTAACAGAACTCTACCCTCAAGCTCAAATTCAGGGGTTGTTAGTGCAAAGTATGGCAAATCGAGCTGGCTCTCAAGAACTGCGAGTGGCGATAGAGCAAGATCCTATTTTTGGCCCATTAATCCTATTGGGTGAAGGGGGGGTTGAGTGGCAAATTGAAACTAAGGCTGCCGTTGCGTTGCCACCTCTGAACATGGCTCTTGCCCGTTATTTGGTGATTAATGCTATTAAAAGTGGAAAAATACAGCCAAGAAGCGCTTTACAGCCTTTAAATATTTTAAGTTTAAGTCATTTTTTGGTACAGGTTTCTCACCTACTTTTAGATTGCCCACAAATTGTTAGGTTAGATATTCACCCATTACTGGCTTCTGGCAATGATTTTACATTATTAGATGTTGCAATGGAGTTAGCTCCACTGCAAGGTGATCCCCACCAAAGACTCTCCATCCGTCCTTATCCCAATGAATTAGAAGAAACATTTTATCTAAGAGATAGCAATCCTTGTTTTATTCGCCCTATTTTGCCTGAGGACGAACCTCTACTAAAAACGTTTATTAACCAAGTGACAAAAGAAGATCTTTACTATCGCTATTTTAGTGAGATAAGTGAGTTTACTCATGACGATCTCGCGAATATGACTCAAATTGATTACGATCGAGAAATGGCGTTTGTCGCAATTCGAAATCCAGAAGATCATCCTGAAATCATTGGTGTAGCCCGTGCAATGGCTGATCCGGATAATCAACATGCCGAATTTGCTATCCTTGTGCGATCTGATTTAAAAGGAAATACTCTAGGTCATCAACTTATGACTAAACTTATCAACTATACTAGAGTACATGGCATTAAACGTTTAACTGCAATAACCATGCCTGAAAATCGCAACATGATAAGTTTAGCGAAAAAATTAGGTTTTTCGGTTGAAGTACAGTTTGATGAAGGAATAGTGAATCTTGACTTGCTTCTTTGATCCTCAAAAGATGTGTAAGTACGATAGTCATAAGAGAAAGTTTTGTTATGTGATTATTCACGCATCCTTTGATAAATTAGCTATATAAGATGATTTTATGCGTACATCCCATATAACTAATGTTATGATCAGAAGATCGGTTAGAGAAAATCCATATGGACGATGGCTCCATCTGCCATCATAAACAAGAGAACTAAGCACTGTGATGTTGTCTAAACTAAAACTTGCTAAGCATCAACAACACCTTGCACAACTGCCTAAATTAGCTCAGTCAGTTGCTGATGTTGAAACGCTTTATCAGACGTCCGCGTTTCGCAGCACCTTATTGAAATATATTGCTCAAGCAAAAAAAGAGATCTTTATTACAGCTCTTTATTTAGAGCACGATGAGGCTGGTGAAGAGATCCTTGATGCGCTTTACACCGCAAAACAACAACGTCCTGAATTATCCATTACCGTTATTGTTGACTGGCACCGAGCTCAACGTGGGCGTATTGGTGTCTCTGCTGATGCGACAAATGCAGATTGGTATTACCATGTTGCACAGCAACATCCTGATATAGAGCTCCCTATCTATGGGATCCCTGTTAATACTCGTGAAGCACTAGGTGTATTACACCTTAAAGGCTTTATCTTTGATGATACGGTTATTTATAGTGGTGCAAGCATTAATAATGTGTATTTGCATAAACTAGATAAATATCGTTATGACCGATATCACATTATTCAAAATAGTGAATTAGCAACCACAATGAAACAGTTTATTGTGGGTGATCTTCTGCAATCTGAAGCTATTCAACGTCTTGATGTTAAAGATAGAGTTCGTTGTGCAGAAATAAAAAATTGTATACGCCAATTTCGTTTTAATTTACGCACGCGTGATGGCTATGATATTAAAGCCAATGCTTCTAATCATGAATTAGCAGTAACGCCTTTAGTCGGTTTAGGTAAGAAAAATATCTTAAATAAGACTATTTCTCACCTAATGGCTTCTACAGAAGAAAAATTAGTTATTTGTACACCTTATTTTAATTTACCTGCGATCCTTGTTCGTCAGATCAGCCATTTATTAAGAAATGGCAAGCAAGTCGAAATTATTATTGGTGATAAAACGGCAAATGACTTTTATATCCCACCTGAAGAGCCTTTTAAAATTATTGGTGCACTACCTTATCTCTATGAGATCAATCTGCGCAAATTTACCCAGCGTTTCCAAAGGTTTATTGATAATGACCAATTAACAGTAAGGCTCTGGAAAGACAGTGATAATACCTATCACTTAAAAGGCATGTGGGTTGATGATAATTGGCAGTTGATTACAGGTAATAATCTTAACCCTCGAGCATGGGGATTAGATTTAGAAAATGCGATATTAATTCATGATCCTAAACATGAATTGCATGAGCAACGGCATAAAGAGCTTGCCTGTATTCGCCAAAAAACACGTATTGTAAAACATTATCAAGAGCTAGAAAGTATTAAACTTTACCCACTTAAAGTGAAAAAATTGATCAAACGGTTACGACGTATTCGTGTTGATAGATTAATTAGCCGTATACTTTAACGCTAGCACTTCCTACCTCGAAGCCTTACTTAATATCAGTAAGGCTTTTTTGTATTAACAATCATCTTCTATACTCTACATATCTTTTTTATGATCATAAATTATCCGTGAGAAGGCTTTTATTTTTATGAAACTAAAGCTCAAATATGGTTCTGTGATTATTTTATTCTCAATAATGGCTTTAACAGGTTGCCAATCGTTTCATTTTGCCAATGATAATTGGCGAGGAAAAGATAAAGCTCAACATTTCTTATTTTCTATGGTGGCATCAGCGGGTGCAAATGCTTATGCTGCTCATCAAAATTATGGCCATAAAGAAGGGGTATTAATTGGACTGTCGTTCTCAATTAGTTTGGGAGCAGCGAAAGAGCTTTATGATAGTAGGCCCGAAGGAACGGGATGGAGTTGGCATGATTTTGCTTATGATGTTGCAGGTGCGACTGCGGGCTCATTGTTTTATCAACAATTAAAATAATATTTTTATTTATAACCCCC
>NZ_JAEHOQ010000008.1 GCF_016239305.1 Proteus vulgaris
TATGAGTTTATTAATTATGGAGTGATATAAATATGATTTGCAATATAAGTTTCAAGGTGAAATTATTGGTTATTATATTATTTTCATCTACATTTTCTTATGCCAATAATACCACTTTATTAGGTGGGAGTAGTAAAGCAGATGGTAATGAATCGACAGCGGTTGGATATAATACGTGGGCACATTCAGACCAATCAACAGCGATTGGAGCTAATGCTGGTGCTGAAGGTGAAAATGCAACGGCAATCGGTCATAAAAGTACGGCAATAGGAGATAATGCATTGTCATTAGGAAGTGGGGCAATGGCAATTGGCGAAGGTTCTCTTTCTATTGGCTCTCAAGCTTATAGTGAAGGTAAGGATGCAATTAGCATAGGTAAAGGCGCAATAAATAATGCGGAAAATGGGGTAATATTAGGTAGCGGAAGTCATCTTTCAGATAGCGCTGAAAATTCGGTTCTTATTGGGCGTAAGTCATCAGGAACAGCAAGTAATGCTATTATCCTAGGTGATAAAAGCAGTAATAATCGAGATAATACGTTATCAATAGGTAGCGATAAAAATCAGCGACAAATTATTAATGTTGCAGCAGGAACACAAGATACAGATGCAGTGAATGTTTCTCAACTGCAAGAAGAGAAAAATAATATTCTTATCGAAGCTGATAAGCGTATTCGTGACAATAATGTCGTCATCAATGATAAAATTCAGCAAGAAAAAAACACTCTACTCAAAACAACCACAACACAAATAAATGAAAATAACAAACTAATACAAAACGATATTTCGAAAGCAAATGAAGCTGTATTGAAACAAAGTGAATCTAAAGCAAAGGTATTAGCTGATGATGCAAATAAAAAATCGAATCACTATACCGACAGCAAAATAAACGAACATCAAGATATTATTGTTAATTATATCAATGATGAAAAAAATGAATTTTATCTTTATACCGAAGATAAACTTTCAAAAATAAAAGCTGGTGTTGAGTCTTATGCTGACAATAAAGTCAATGATATAAAAGAAGAAATAGAAAAGCATACTAATAATAAAATTAGTGATTCTGAAAATGATATTAAAAATTATACAAATAATAGATTTGTTGAAATTGAAAATAGTAGTAAAGAATATACTGATTTTAAAATTAATGAGTATGATGAAGAAATAGTTGAGCACATTGGTAATATTAGAGATGAAATTGCGATATCAACAGAAGAGCAAGTTAAAGGATCAGAAAAAAGCGCCAATAGTTATACGGATATAGAAATTAGTAAAATAGCTTCAAGTATGGAAGGATTTATTGGTAAAAATAATGAAAAAATAAAAAGGGAGCGTGAGAAGTATATTACTCAAAAAGGAAATGAGTATATAAATACTACTAATAACATTATTAGTGAGAGAGATGAATCGTTGAAGGAATATATCGAAAGATCAAAGCATGATTCTATCTCTATTGCGAATGAATATACCAATAATAAAATTAAAAATATCTTTATTGATAACGATATCGCACTTAAAAATATGGATAATAAAATTGATAAGGCAGATAAAAGAGCAAGTGCGGGTATTGCTTCCGTTGCAGCTATGGCGAATATTCCCTATGTAACGGCTCACACTTTTAGTTTAGGTGTGGGCGTTGGTAATTATCGAGATGCCAATGCACTTGCAACAGGTGCTCAGTATCAAATAACAGAAAGTGCAATTATTCGCGTTTCAGCTTCATGGAATACGGAAGATCGTGGTGTTGTGGGTGGAGGTGTTTCTTATGGTTGGTAAGCGTTTACTGAATTACATTGTTTAGAATAATAATGAGAAATAAGGTCGTTTTTTCTTATAGGATTGACTGGCTTTTCTGTTGTCGATTTGAATAATAAGGATAACGACCTTTATTTTTATAATGAGACAATTATGATTTATCTTCATTCTGGTGGTGGCTGTATTGAAAAGCAAGTAAGAGTAAATCAAGCTGCCACAAATAAAGCACAAGAAATTGCTAACAATAAAATGAAGCCAATAATTCAAATAAGATCGCTTACTGACATTTCTGTAGATAACGAGGATATTGGCGCAATATTGCTCATTGAACCTTCCATCGATTTAGCGCTTGAAGTGGGGCAAAGATATTCACATTCTATTGATATTATTATTGCTGAAAGTGCAAAAATGGGAATGAAATTAACAGTTTGTCAGATTGAATTTTTAGTGATAAAAATCTGTGTTCTCTAAATCTCTGCTGTATGCAGTTATCCACATTAACTGTGGATAACTCTTGTCTTACGTGTTAGTAATCTTATAATTATTTGATTTTATTGAATATTTATTGTTGATTGAAAAATATCCATTTAAATTAATTATTTTAATGTCTTGTTATTACTAAGAATAATTTACGACACAATAAAATCATGTACTTTTTAATTAAGGCAGGTCAAAAGCGAGATTATACTCTTTATAAGAGGCTATTTTTCGAATAATGGCGTAGGTTTACCGGCATTGTCGACAGCTACAAAATTAAATTGGCCATGGATCACTTCTTCACGTCCTTCAGCGTACATATTTTCCAGAAAAATAGAGACATTAACAGTTAAGCTGGTGCGCCCAACACGAATAACTTCACCTACTAGCTCAATAATCGTGCCTGAAGGGATTGGGTGGTTAAAGTTGATTTTTTCGGTTGAAACAGTCACTAGACGTTTACGGCTAAAGCGTGTAGCGGTAATAAATGACACTTCGTCCATCCAAGCTAATGCAGTACCACCAAAGAGTGTAGAGTGATGATTGGTTGTGGTTGGAAAGATAACTTTAGAAACGCGAGTAACTGAATTTTTAATTTTATCTTGTAGTTCAGGAGATAAGTCAGAGATAGACATAACAATAAAGCCTTTTCTTTTTGATACTGTAGGGAAATTACCCACAGTATAAAATAGAGTAAATTGAAAGCAAAGTAGATGAATGGCTGATAGTGTCGTCAGTAATTAAAAGGTAATTTCGCCTGTTAGAAAAAGAGCAGCATCACCTGTAAGTAAAATACGACCATTATTTAATTCACAGTCGATATTTCCACCTCGCTTGGAGACTTGTCTTGCGTGTAATTGTTTTTTATTTAGCTTATTACTCCAAATAGGCACTAACACACAATGAGAGGTGCCAGTAACGGGATCTTCATTTACCCCTTTTACAGGTGCAAAAAAACGAGAAATAAAATCAAAAGGTTTATTGCCTTTAGCAGTAATAATAACGCCGGGTAAATCTAACTGTGCGATTTGAGCAAAATCAGGTTGATAATTAATCACCGTATCAGGATCAGACAAAAAGCAAACATATCTATCACGCGCCTGCCAAACTTCATTGATGGTTAAATTTAGTTGTATTTCGAGTTGTGATTTTATGCTGTTATTTAACGTTGCAGGAATGGACGGAAAATCAAGTGTAAAGAATGAATCTTGACAAGAGACTGTGAGCTCACCAGAAAACGAATGAAATTTAAATACATTATCTGGAGCGTGTTTAATCGTTTTTAATACAAATGCGGTGGCTAATGTGGCATGTCCACACAACGGTACTTCCATTTTTGGTGTAAACCAGCGAATGTGATTACCCACTAAAAAGGCGGTTTCAGGTAAATTAATTTCACTGGCAAGTGTAATTAAGGTGGTATCAGGCAACCATTTTTCTAACAAAATAACAGCAGCAGGATTTCCTGAAAAAGGTGTAGAGGAAAAGGCATTAACATAATAAATAGGAAGAACAGTCATTCCATTACCTTAGTGATAAACTATCAATAAATAGAAGATAATGAGATTAAGTGTTTTAAATACTCTGTGCAATATATAAAAATCACCTGTTAAATAACAAGTATAAAAGCAAAAAGCCATGCCTAAATAAACGAGGCATGGCTTCTAACGAACAAGTGAAATTAAGCTTGCGCTTTCTCTTTGCTGTCTGCGTTTTGTAAAATCTTACGAACTGGGATAATCAGTGCAGCAAGAACAACGGCACAAATAACTAGTGCGATAGAAACATGAGAGAAGAAATCAGGCATAACATCCAATTTGTCTGGACGAATATTTCCACCCATTAAACCAGCAGCTAAATTACCTAATGCGCTCGCACAGAACCATAATCCCATGACCTGCCCACGCATTCTTGCTGGGGCTAAAATAGTCATTGTGGCAAGGCCAATTGGACTTAGGCATAATTCACCTAATGTCAGCAATAAAATGCTACCAATTAACCAAAGTGGTGAAACACCTTGTCCTGTCGCGATAACGCTTTCAGATGCAAACATCATGACGGTAAAGCCACCCGCTGCAAATAAAATACCAATCACAAACTTAGTGATGCTGCTTAAATTCATATTCTTACGTGCCATCATTGGCCATAACCAACTAAAGACAGGCGCAAGAACAATAATAAACAGGGCGTTTACAGATTGGAACCAAACTGCAGGGATCTCAAAGCCCATAAAGTTTAGGTCTGTATAGTCATTGGCAAATAAGTTAAACGATGTCGGTTTTTGTTCGAATGCAGACCAGAAAAGGGCAGCTGAAACCAATAAGAGGAAACAAACAAATAAACGAGAACGGTCACTACTACTTAATCCAGCAAATAGGAATAAATAGATAAAATAGGCGATAACACTACCGGAAATCACATAGACCATAAAGTTAGCCACAGCAACTGGGTTAAAAGGAATAACACCAGAAATAATCAGGCCAACAATTGCCATAAGAACGACAGATAATGCTAAAATCCATTGACCGACATTACGACGAACAACCGTAGGGCGATCCCAGCTTGAATCTAAACCAACTTCGCTATCAAAGCGGCGCATGGTCGGTACTGCGTAAAAGCGGAAAATCAGTAACGCAACAAGCATACCAATTCCGCCGATACCAAAGCCCCAATGCCAGCCATAATCACGCACTAAGAAACCCGTGATTAGTGGTGCAATAAATGAGCCCATATTGATACCCATATAAAATAAGGAGAATCCACCATCACGGCGAGTATCATCCCTTTTATATAAGGTTCCTACCATCACAGTGACACAGGTTTTAAATAACCCTGTACCCAATACAATCAGTAATAAACCGATAAAGAACAGATCTTGTGACCAAAACGCAGAAAGTGCGATGGATAGGTGCCCTAATGCGATAAAGATAGAGCCATACCATACAGCTAGGCGCTGACCTAACCAGTTATCAGCTAACCAACCCCCTGGTAGCGATGTTAAATAAACACCGCCTGCGAAAATACCCACAATAGCAGATGCCTGCTCTCTGGGGATTTCCATGCCACCCTCATAAACAGTTGCCGCCATAAATAAAATTAATAATGGACGAATACCATAGAAAGAAAAGCGTTCCCACATTTCAGTGAAGAAAAGGGAGCTTAATGGATATGGGTGGCCAAAGAAAGTTCGGCTAGATTTTGAGTGAGTAGATTGCATCTTAAATTCCCAAAAAAAACCTCTACAGGTCGTTTGCAAGTAAAAAGAACAAAATATTAGCAAGTGATGAAACAAAATTATTTCATTTTGTTATCAGTGTTCACTGCATTTAATTAATATATTTTTAACATACTTCTGTCAGAATTTAGCGACTAAAAGTATATTTAATACTTTATAAACCATTTTTTGGTGCAAAAGTCGATAAAAATCTCATTTTACAATAGTTAACCTTGCAATTTTTTGAAAAAAGAGGACAAGAAAAATTTAGTAGTCTTAACAAATAGGTGTTAAGAATGTTCTTAATAAACAATAAATTACAAAAAACAGAATAAAAAAACTAACAATTAGGCCTTTAAATGTAAAAGTGTAATTTTTTGAAGAAAAAAAACTATTAACTGATCTTATTTGTGGATTTTTTAACTACTTTTCTTGTGGCGTTCTAAAGCTTAACCAAGAATAAATTAGATTAAAAAAGACAACAGCTGCGGTGAAATAAAAAACAGCTCTAAATCCATAGCTTGCAGCAACAAAAGCACCCATTAACGGTCCTGTAACATTTCCAACATCTCTTAGTGCTTGGTTATAACTGAAGATTCGACCCGCAATAGCTGGGGTAATGTTATAGAGAATAAGCGTTTGTACTGCAGGTAACATGGCAGCATTGACCGCACCAAGTAAAAAACGTAGTGCGCCAAGTTCCCAATAACTACTGACCAGCGCCATTGGAATTAGCATAAAAATAGAGAGTCCTAGAGTAAAAATAAGGACTTTATCAGGGCCAATTCTGTCCCCTAACTTACCAAAGCGAGGGGCACTAATAAGTGCTGCGATACCAGGAACTGACGCAATAACACCACTGATAAATGCAAGATTGCTAATAGGGCCAGTTAATTCACGGATATAAAGCGTTAAAATAGGCGTAACAGAACCTGTTGCAACTTGAATAATCATGGTGGTGAAAAATAAGCAAACAACCAGCCTTTTATTTTTTAGTGACGAAAACACTTGCTTTGTAGTTAGTGCATCTTTTTTAGAAACAGGGGTAAAGTTTTCACTCACGAAAAAGAGGGTGACTAGGAAACAAATAAATAAAACCGTTGAAGTAATAAAGAAGACAGGACGTAAACCATAGAGATCGGCAAGCATTCCTCCAATTAAAGGACCGATTAAAGCGCCACTTACAGCACCTGTTGAAAGGGTACCTAATGCCCACCCACTTTTTTTGACAGGAACTTGAGTTGCAATTAGTGCGTTAGCATTAGGAACAAAGCCACCTAATACACCCAGCAAGGCACGTAATACCAGTAATTGCCATATATTTTGTGCAAAACCAATTAATACCATGACGATTGCCATGCCAAGGGCAGAGCGTAATAGCATTAATTTTCGGCCTTTCCTATCAGATAATTTTCCCCAGAAAGGGGCAGCAATAGCAGAAAAAAGAAAAGTAATACTAAAAGCTACACCCGTCCAAAGGTTAAGCTCTTCATGATCGGTTATACCTAATTCTTCAACATATAAAGGAAGAAAAGGCATAATCAAACTAAAACCTGCGCCAGTTAGAAAACAACCAAACCAGACAATATAAAGATTACGTTTCCAAGAATTATTTCGGGGCTTGAGATCCATGTTACTCCTTTAGCCGAGAACGAGAGAGTAAACCAAGAAAATAGGCTGAACATAACCGTGGTGACGTTGAATATTGTGACAACGCATCGGTCTTCTTATTTATAGTGAATAAGAATATAGCCATGATACAGAATAAGTGCGATAGGTCTTGCTCTTATAATGTGTTTTTGCAGGAGTTTACAGCTTGTGCTGTTGTTGATTTTATTATTGTAGTTTCAGCGTGTTGTCATATTGCAAAGAGGCTGCTTTGGAATAAAACAGCCAATTAGTGATTAGTGTACTTTCTTTATTTCGTTATATAAAGAAGCGTCACCTTCTGGGCGGGTTTTAAAGCGACGATGCAACCACATATATTGGTCTGGTGCACGTAAAATCTCTTGTTCAACCACTTTATTCATCGCTTTAGCAGTATTTTCCTCATTATCAACAGGAAAATCAGCAACAGCCGGAGAAATAATTAACTCATAACCCTTACCTTCAGGTAAGCGTTTGGGCGTAAATGGAATTAATGCGGGTTTGCTGATTCTTGCCAGAACATAAGTTCCCGTTGTTGTTGCCGCTTTATCAACAGCAAACAAAGGTACAAAAACGCTTTTACGTGGACCATAATCATGGTCAGGTGCATACCAAACAATTTCACCCGCTTTTAAACTACGGATCATGCCTTTAACATCTTTTCTATCGATCATAAATTTATTAGAACGTAATCGACCCCATGTTTGTAGCCAGTCCATAACAGGATTATCGTTAGGGCGGTAAACACCAACTCCTGGGTTATAGATACCAAAAATACGAGCACCTAGTTCAAGAGTAAGAAAATGGATCCCAATAAGTAAGATGCCTTGTCCTTTTTCTTGAGCCGCTGAAATGTTTTCAAGTCCGCTGACTTTAAACCAGCGCTTAACTCGCCATTCAGGCCAGAACCAAGCCATTCCAGTCTCAAATAATCCCATACCAACAGATTCAAAATTTTTATTAACTAAAGCTTCTCGTTCACTTTTAGGCATTTGTGGAAAACAAAGTTCAAGATTTCGTTTCGCTATTTGGACACGTTTTTTTAAAAAAACTTTAGAGAAACGGCCTAGGCGTGTGCCTAGCCAATAAATGACAGGATAAGGAAGCAAAACCAGAATATAGAGTACTCCGATCCCAAACCAAGTCAGCCAATACTTAGGCTGCAAAAATGATTTTTTAAATGAAGGTGACTTTATCATAAGCCTATCTATTTACTATTTTTCCAATGAATATCTTATATTGTGACACTTTTTGGCGCAGATAAGAAATTTTGTCATAAATTAGGTGAAATTATTTCAATGCCTTGTAATGCAGTCACCAATTCAGCAATATTTTTAGCTGCCATTTTATCCATCACTTTGGCTCGATGTACTTCAACAGTTCTTATTGAAACACAAGCAACTTCAGCGATTTCTCGGTTCATTAAACCTTGAATAACATAATAAGCAATGTCTTTTTCTCTAGGGGTTAATGATGCATAGCGACGACGGATATCATGTGCTGTAAAACGGGTATTTGTTTCAAGAAATGCAGCATCTAGGGCAGATAATAATGCATTGCTATCAACGGGTTTTTGTAAAAAATCAATAGCTCCTTTTTTGATCTCTTCAACGGCCATAGGAATATCACCATGACCCGTTAAAAAAATTACAGAAAGTGTACTGTGTTTATCAATTAAATGCTGGTGGACTTGTCTACCGTCAGGTTTTGGCATTCGCATATCTAACAGCACAACTCCTTGTTGATAGAGATTAACGTTGTTGATAAAGAATTCGCTATCATTCCAAACATGGGCTGAATAACCTAAGCTTTCTAATAAAAACTGACAAGCATCAGTGACAGCAAGATCATCATCAACAAGGTGAATAGTGGGCATTTTTTCTCCGTTATTTATTTTTATTAGGGAAAATAAGCGTGATTTTTAATCCGACATTATTTTGCTCGTTTTGTTGATTTTCAATGTGAATATCCGCACCTTGAGAAAGCAATAATCGCTGGCAAATCACTAACCCTAATCCAAGCCCTTCCGTTTTTGTTGTTTGGAATGGGGAAAAAGGTTGTTCGAGCTGACTATGACTCATTCCGCCTGCATCATCTTCAATAACGACAAGCAATCTATCTGGTGCTTTGTGTGTACTTATCTTCAAGTGTTTCGCACCAGCTTGCAGGCTATTGGTGATTAAATTCGATAAAATTTGCTCTAATAAGGTTTCAGGTAAACACAGCGTATCATGTTCATCAACATTGGTTTTCAGTGAAACTTGTGGATATTTTTCTTCTACACGTAAAAGTTTCCAAATATGGTGGATACATTCCGCAATATTTTGATGAGAAAGCGTAATCGTATCTGTGTTAGGTGTCTGTTTTCCAACCCATAAACGTAGATTTCTAATAATATCAGCACCGCGTTGTGCTTGCTTGTCTATTTGTTGCAATGCAGGTAATAGTGGGTGTGACTCATTTTCTTTTTTAAGGCGAATAACACTGCCTTGTGCGTAACTTTTTATGGCAGAAAGAGGCTGATTAAGTTCATGAGCAAATCCTGAAGCCATCTCCCCCAATATATTTAAGCGTTGAGCATGCTCTAATTCTTCTTTTTGCTGTCTTAATCGATTATGGGCATGCTCTAATTGCTGACTGCGACGTCTTACTAAATAGCTAATCCACACTTGGTTTAAAATAAGAAAAAGAATAGCAACCAACGAAAGACCAATTATAAATTGGTGTTGAATTGCCCAACTTTTTGCATCTTGCCAAAGTTGCCTTTGTCGTGGATGTTGGTTGACTTCTCTGAGTAAGTTTTCAACTTGTGTATGTGACGCAGGAGCTCCCCATTTCATAGGTTTACTATCATCCGTGAGTAAAATGCGAGTCACTTTATCGACTAGCTCATCAGGCACAGTGTCTAACGCTGCAAATGACCAATTAGGATACAAGGGGGTGCTAGTTAAGCACGGCGTGTTAGTTTGATAGGAAATCACTGGGCGATAATCACCTTTTCGAATCAACCCTTCATTATCCATATTTTCTAGTAGGCAGACGGGAATAATTGCCGCGTTAATATCTTCATCTCGTAAGAGATAAAGCAAGGCATCGGCGGGAAAACCAGTGAAACGTAATGTGAAATCTTTATCGGGATCAATACCTTCTTCGCGTAGCGTTTTATAACCTAAAAGATAACCACCGAAAGCATCAGGTGCAATGGCGCCGACACGCTTTCCTATTAGTTCGTGAACAGAGGTAATTGGGCTGTCATTACGAACTAAAATCAGACTACCAATCACATTTCGTGTTGTGTTATCAGGCTCATAACCAGAGCGTAACGAGAGTAACCAGCGTAATGGAAAAGCATTATCCAATTGAATAAATTGCGCAGGATTTGTCAGTAAGAAATCAACATTTTTTTTTGCTACCGCTAGCTTCATTTCTTCCAGGTTTAAAGGAACTAACACAAACGTTTCTGAAGGGAATTGTTCATTTAATGTTTGAACAAGAGGCAACCAGTGTCTTTGTGTTGAAGCATCGCCCCGTAAGGCTAAGACGCCAATGTTCCACTCTTTTGCGATGGCGTGTAGAGGAAGTACAAAAAAGAGCAGTAATAATCCGATAGTTACTGCGTTTCTTATCCCAATTATCTGTTTTATCGTCATAAATATCTAATGTTAAATATTGTTTTGGATCAAGTTCATACCCGGTATGTGGTAAACCACAATAGGTGTTGTCTTCAGTAATTTTTACAATGCACTTATAACAAAACACATACTTTTACTTTCTATTTCCTTCACTCATTGTGAGATTGTGTTGTTGAGTGATGCTGGAGACAAATATGGATCTTGGAAAACGAAAATTTTTACAACAATTAGGGGTCCTTACTGCGGGTGCTTCACTGGTTCCTTTAGCTGAAGCCGGCATTAAATTATCACCTGAGCGTCGTGAGGGCTCAGAAGATAAACGCTATGGCATGCTGATTGATTTACGCCGTTGTGTAGGATGCCAGTCCTGCACTGTGAGCTGTAATATTGAAAATCAGACACCCCAAGGGCAATTTAGGACGACAGTAAACCAATATCAGGTTGCTATCAAGGGGCAAGAGGGGATAACTAACGTCTTACTACCTAGATTATGTAACCATTGCGATGAACCACCTTGTGTGCCAGTTTGTCCAGTCCAAGCAACTTTCCAACGTAAAGACGGCATTGTTGTTGTTGATAATGAACGTTGTGTCGGTTGTGCGTATTGTGTTCAAGCATGTCCTTATGATGCACGTTTTATTAATCACTCAACACAAACTGCGGATAAATGCACTTTCTGTGCACATCGCCTTGAAGTCGGTCTATTACCTGCCTGTGTCGAATCCTGTGTTGGTGGCGCGCGTATTATCGGTGATATGAAAGATCCTAATAGCACTATCAGCAAAATGCTACGTACACATGAGAAAGAGCTGAAAGTATTAAAACCAGAAAGTGGCACATTACCACAAGTTTTCTATCTCGGTCTCAATGATGCATTTGTACAACCGTTAGTAGGTCAAGGACAACCCGCATTATGGCAGCAGGAGGTTCACTCATGATCCCGCAAGTTTCTCAAATTCAAGAAGTGATGGCGATCCCGCAAGAATATTTTTGGTTGCCTTGGGCTGTGCAGTATTTCTTTTTTATTGGTATTGCTTGCAGTGCAACACTTTACGCATGTTGGCAGTGTTGGAAAGGTCGTGCAGGTAATCAACGTTTAGAAGCCGTTGCGGTATTTATTGCAGTAACTGCTGGTATTACGGCACCGCTTGCTTTAACAGCAGATTTACACCAAACAGCGCGTGTATGGCACTTTTATGCTTATCCAACACCGTGGTCGTGGATGGCATGGGGTTCTCTGTTATTGCCATTATTCTCAGCGTTTAGCATGCTTTATTTTGTGGCAATGGTTGTTCGCTTAGTGTGGAAACGTGAATATAAATTAACACGTTGGGTTGCATTAGCTTGCTCATTAACTGCAATTGGTTTGCTGTTATATACAGGGCGCGAAGCTTCTATCTTAAAAGCAAGACCTGTGTTGTATACCTATTGGTTACCGATCCTACTGTTCTTTAGTGCAATGCAAGTACTACCAACATTGTTGGCATTAGGAACGCGTCGTGAACCTGCACATCAGCGTGAATTAGCGATGTGGTTTATAAGTTCATTAATGTTATTAGCAGTGTGTACGGGCTTTTGGATTGCAGGCGATACGATCTCAGGTCAAGCCATTAGGCAGCAATTAGCAATGGGAAGTCTTGGCTGGTGGAGTGCTATGGGTGTTATCGCACTATGGATTATCGCTCTCGTGATGGGACTTTTGATGGCAAAACAAGCCCGTTCGGTTGTATTTATTACCATTATGGCATTTGTATCAATGGGGCTTGCGTGGGTATTACGCTGGTTAATGTTAATGGGAGCGCAATATATTCCCAAATATAACATTATTACAAATCCTTATGAATTTACGCTAGGCAATGATGGTCTGATGGCAATTGTCGGAACATTTGGATTGTGGATAGCGTTAACCATCATATTTAGAGAAAGTATTCGTTGGGTTGTCAGGAGAGTGCAGCATGGCTAAGTTTACAAGACGTCAATGGCTTAAAGGTGGGTTAGTTATAGGTGGTATTGCCGCATTTGCTGCCAGCTACCGTGATGTTGCTAAACGTGCCGTAGATGGTTTAGTTGATGGCACATCGGGCAAGGTGACACTTGACAGGATCAATGGCAACTCATTATTACCTGAAGGTAAGGTTGTTAAAGAGAAAAAATGGCAAGCGAATACTGATCAATCTGTTTGTATGACCCAGTGTTTTGGTTGTTGGACGCAATGCGGTGTTCGTGCCCGTGTTGATAGAGCAAACAATAAAGTGTTACGTATTGCTGGTAACCCTTATCATCCACTTTCTCATGATCATCATTTTGGCTACAACATGCCAATTAAAGAAGCATTTGAAAAAATGAGTGGTGAAAGTGGGTTAGAAAATCGCTCTACGGCTTGTGCGCGTGGCGCAACCATGATGGAAAGCCTTGATAGCCCAACACGTATTCTTGAACCGATGAAACGAATCGGTAAACGTGGTGAAGGTAAATGGAAACGCATCAGTTTTGAACAATTGATCAAAGAAATTGTTGAAGGCGGTGATTTATTCGGGGAAGGTCATGTTGATGGTTTACGTGCCATCCGTGACTTAGAGACTCTGATCGATCCCAAACAACCCGCATTAGGCCCTAAAGCTAACCAATTATTAATGACAAATGCAGGTGATGATGGACGTGATACGTTTATTCGTCGCTTCGCTCAAAATTCATTTGGTAGTAAAAACTTTGGTGCTCATGGCTCTTATTGTGGATTAGCGTATCGAGCTGGTTCTGGCGCGTTAATGAACGATTTAGATAAAAACGCCCACGTTAAACCTGATTGGGATTACGTTGAGTTTGCACTATTCTTAGGAACCTCACCTGCACAATCAGGCAACCCATTTAAACGCCAAGGCCGCCAATTAGCTAATGCACGTATTCGTGATTCATTTAACTATGTTGTGGTGGCGCCAGCATTACCGTTAACCACTACGTTAGCGAACGATCACGGTCACTGGGTTCCTGTTCAACCGGGAACGGATGCTGCTTTAGTGATGGGAATGATCCGTTGGATCATTGAAAACAAGCGCTACAATGCAGACTATCTGTCAGTACCTAGCGAAGTTTCAATGAAAAATGTGGGTGAGAAGAGCTGGACAAATGCGACTCACCTTGTGATCAGTGATGAAAAGCATCCACTTTCAGGACAAATGCTCACAACGGCGCATTTTAATGATGTTGCTGAAGGGGAAGAGCAAAACTTAGTGTTATCACTAGATGGTGAATTAGTTCCTGCAACACAAGTTGATAAAGCACAATTATTTGCTACGTATAAAGTCACTTTAAAAACAGGCACCGAAGTGACTGTAAAATCAAGTTTTCAATTACTTGATGACGCAGCTAAACGTATGACACTGGCTGAATATAGTGAGCGTTGTAAAGTACCAGAAACGACCATTGCTGCATTAGGCCGTGAATTCACCGCTTATGGACGAAAAGCTGCCGTTATCTCTCATGGCGGTATGATGGGAGGAAATGGTTTTTATACTGCTTGGAGTGTGATTATGCTCAATGCACTAATAGGTAACTTAAACCTTAAAGGTGGAGTATCTGTTGGTGGCGGTAAATTTAACGGCGCAACAGATGGCCCTTGTTACAAAATGGATAGTTTTAAGGGGAAAGTAAAACCCAAAGGTATGGTGTTATCACGTAGTAAAGCAGCCTATGAAAAATCGGATGAATATCGTGAGCGTGTAGAGAAAGGGGAATCTCCATATCCGGCAAAAGCACCTTGGTATCCGTTTGCAGCGGGGCAATTAACTGAGCAATTGGGTTCTGCATTAGCGGGTTATCCTTATTCATTAAAAGCATGGATCACGAATATGACCAATCCTGTTTATGGGATTGCTGGTATTCGTCAAGTAATGGAAGAGCGTCTTAAGGATCCGAAGCATCTGCCTTTAATTATTGGTATTGATGCCTTTATGAATGAAACAACGGCACTGGCAGATTATATCGTTCCTGATACACATAACTTTGAAAGTTGGGGATTTAGTGCGCCTTGGTCTGGTGTTCAAGTGAAAGCAAGTACAGCACGTTGGCCGATTATTGAACCTCGTGTTGCTAAAACAGCGGAAGGTCAACCAATCTCAATGGAAACATTCTGTATTGCTGTTGCAAAAGCCTTAGATTTACCCGGCTTTGGTGATAAAGCTATTGAAGATATGGATGGAAATTTCTATCCAATCAATAGTGCAGAAGATTACTATTTACGTGTTGCTGCTAATATGGCGTTTATGGGTGAAAAGCCAGTTGCACCTGCGACTAATGAAGATATTTTGTTGAGTGGTGTTGATCGAATTTTGCCAGCAATGACTTCCACATTAAAAAATGAAGAAGTATTGCGTGTTGCATATATTTATACCCGAGGCGGTCGTTTTGCTCCTTATGACAAAGCATGGAATGGTGACGAAACGGGGCCTCAGTGGAAAAAACCATTACAAATTTGGAATGAAGAAGTTGCGAAAAACCATCATGCAATAACGGGAGAACGTTATAGCGGTTGTCCAACTTATTATCCACCACGTCTTTCAGATGGTAGTGATATTCATCAGCATTACCCTGAAAACCAATGGCCATTAAAACTAATGTCCTTTAAGTCTCATGTGGTGAGTAGTTCAACGGGTATGATCCAACGTTTACGAATGGTGAAACCGAGCAACTTGGTCGCAATTAATCCTCAAGATGGTAAAAAATGGGGTGTTAGCCATGGTGATAAGGTTCGTATTGTAACACCTGGTGGGCAAGTTGAAGCTGAGATTAGTTTACTCGATGGTGTGATGCCAGGTGTTTTAGCGATTGAACATGGTTATGGGCATCAAGAATTAGGCTCTCGTCAACATTATTTAGATGAACAACCTTTACCGATGGATAAAGGTATTGGTAATGGTATCAACCTTAATGATTTAGGGTTTGCTGATCCAACAAGAGAGATAACCAATACTTGGTTAGACTGGGTATCGGGTGCCTCTGTTCGTCAAGGTTTACCCGCTAAAATTGAACGTATCGCTTAATTATCTGCCTTTAGTTTTAACCCATCACTTCACTCTTCAAAATGGAGAGTGAAGTGATAACAAAATAAATAGCTTATTTTTATATTATAAAATAGACATAAGATTAGTTTAATTATTTTAATATCATATGTACCCTACATACATAATATTATAATAAATTTAAGGTGACTAACACGTCTATTCGTCACCATACTTACAGTGAGTAATAATAGGAATCGGACTCCTTTTTTCTTTTGTTTATTTTATAATGTAAAAGGTACAAGACTACTTTTCATATATGTATTTTAAAATGTTATATATGAAAAATAACTCAATTCTATTTTTTACGTTAATTTTTTCAGTAATGTGTCTCTTGTGTGAATATACCGTGCTATTACTAATACGTAGCTTTTTAGCTATTTGGTGATTAGGTAATTCGTTCATCCAATAATTAATAATTTTTTGCTCTTGTGTGCTGAAAATAGAACACATAGAGTGTTTATATGTTGGAAAAAATACTTGGCATCGTGATGTGAATAAAGAGGTTTTTTCAAGCACCCAAGGAAGTACTCTTTTTGGAAGGATAAAACAGTTATTTGTCAATGCGATAGGTCTTTCTTTATCAGGGTAGTTTGCATCAATGTAGAGATAAAGTCGGCAATTTTTTGTTGAAATGAAAAAAAGTTGCAAATGTTGGCAGTGTGCTATTTCTCGGCAATATCGAGTAAGATCAATAAATATAATATCAGGCATAGAATGATTAATATAATTATTGGCTTCTTGTATAGATGATACATCAATAATTTCATGTCTTATATTTCTCTTAGAGAAATAATGTTTTATACCATTACGAGTAAAGAAACACTCATCAATAATTAATACTTTCACAAATAACTTCCTTGTTTGTTTCTATTTTATTAATTTATTAAAATAAAGATAACTTCATTTTATGTCAATTCGGCTTATATATTATTTTTCTAAAGATATATCGAATAAAATAATTATTATTACTCTTGTATTAAATAATGATTTATTTATTAATGTTGTTAATTATTTTTTATGATATGAAATTTACGAATGGATAATATATAAGAGATAATTATGTTGAATAATAAAAATGAGAACAGGAGTACATTGTACTCCTGCTTTGCGTTCGCTATCTTTTTGTCGATCTTTTTATTAATGCTTGGTGTTGTCTGAAACAGAATCTTCAGATGATTCAATTTTATCAATACCTGCTTGAAGAATATGAATCAACTGTTTAGCTATGTCTGTTGTGAGCCAAAGTGTCTTATCTACAACTGCATTTTCTGGATGATGTTCATTTTCAGGGAGATAATGTAAACGCAACATCATGGCATCGTAGATGTCAACAGTACTGATATCCCAGCCTACAACAGGATGTGTCTGTATAACTTCATTTTTTCTACTCATAATACCTCCTAATCATACAGCCGGTTTTGACTAAGAGAGAAGCTCCCACACAATGTGGTTACTTTTCAGTATACGAGATTTATCATGATTAAAAAGATAAATTTTTGTTGTAACAAAAAAATGTGTGCTGGCTCTGATAAAAGAGTAATGCACCATTAACAGTCGAACATATGTTATATGGTGCATTTTAGATAAATATCAAGGGGCAAGATTAATCGACAGTAATATCCCAGTGAATATCTTCATTTGCTAAGAATGGGATAAGTGCTTCATTACCACAAAGAATTTTAGCAGGTGCTTCAATGGTTTTTTCTGTTAGCGTAATGGTACCTTCATTTACAGGTAACCCATAAAAATGTGGACCATTGAGTGAACAGAATGCTTCAAAGTGCGCTAATGCATCAAGATCTTTAAATACGGTTGCATAGGCGGCTAATGCAGTAGGGGCGTTGAATACACCCGCACAGCCGCAAGAGGACTCTTTTCGATGTTGCAAATGTGGTGCAGAATCTGTTCCTAAGAAAAAGCGAGAATTTCCAGATGCTACTGCTTGTCTTAATGCTTCTTGGTGAACATTACGTTTAAGAATTGGTAGGCAATAGAGATGAGGCTTAACACCGCCAACTAACATATGATTGCGGTTAAACATCAAGTGTTGCGGAGTAATGGTGGCACCGAGAAATTCATTTCCTTCTAACACATACTGAGCGGCTTCTTTGGTTGTAATATGTTCAAAAACTATTTTTAGCTCAGGAAATTGTTTGCGTACAGGAGACATAACGCTATCGATGAAACGCGCTTCTCTATCAAAAATATCAATATGTGAAGCAGTAACTTCGCCGTGGATCAACAATGGCATACCGATTTTTTCCATCACACTTAAGATTGGATAAATCTTTGTAATATCAGATACACCATGGCTTGAGTTTGTTGTTGCATTTGCAGGGTAAAGCTTACAGGCGGTGAAAACACCTTGTAAAAAACCTTGTTCGACTTCTGAAGGCAGTGTGCTATCCGTTAAATAACAAGTCATTAAAGGTTCGAAGTTATCACCAGCAGGAATAGCCGCTTTAATACGATCACGATAAGTACGAGCAGCTTCAATGGTTGTTACGGGTGGAACAAGGTTTGGCATGACAATGGCTCTGCCAAAATAACGACTGGTATAAGGAACAACAGTTTTTAGCATGTCATCATCACGAAAGTGAACATGCCAATCATCAGGACGGCGAATAGTGAGAGTGATAGGTTGTGTAGTGGTCATATACCGGCTCCGTGTGTCTTAGGAAAATCGAAAGATCAAGGATTGGATTGGACTAAGTAGTCAAGCCGGAAACGAATGCTAATACGAAAACGATTAAATAGCTACCATTTAATCGTATTTTTTATTATTTATTATAGAGTACCGTAAGGGAAAACAGAGAGTAAAATCAAAGAGTTACGAGGGTGACACAAATAGAAATGGCTCCTCCAACTGGACTCGAACCAGTGACATACGGATTAACAGTCCGCCGTTCTACCAACTGAACTATGGAGGAATAACATTAAGTGGCGTGTATCATATAGCGGTCGTTTTGATATGTCAAAGGACAATCCTTGATATTTATTTAAGTGCGTAGATAAGCAACATTTTGTGTATTTCTAAAACGGATGCTCTGATAAAGAGGTGAGATTTTCTACAAGAATGAATAAAAACAAAGAACGCAACATGCTCAACAGTAAAATAGAGATCTTAAAAAAACACATTAACGGAAAAGAGAATGAAATGGTTCATACGGATGGTAGAAAGCAAAAAGCCCGCACTACAATAGCGCGGGCTTTTCTAAATTTGGCTCCTCCAACTGGACTTGAACCAGTGACATACGGATTAACAGTCCGCCGTTCTACCGACTGAACTATGGAGGAAGCGTGTTCTCGTGAGAACGAGAAGAATAATAGCGAGGGTGATGAACTTTGTAAAGTAAAAAAAGTGAAATAATAGTTTAAGTGGTTAAAAAATAACTAATTTATGGGATTTAAATCAAATGAGGTTACTTTAAGATAAAAATAATTCAATAAATCATGCTAGATAATATGGAATACATGAAAACGAGAGTTTTTATTAGTGATTGAGTTATAGAAAGCTATCTCTAAAACTTAGAGAAAATGAGATCAAAAAACAAAAGTAAAAAATAAAAAGTTAGAAAGCAAAAAGCCCACACTGTAATAGTGTGGGCTTTTCTAAATCTGGCTCCTCCAACTGGACTCGAACCAGTGACATACGGATTAACAGTCCGCCGTTCTACCGACTGAACTATGGAGGAAGCGTGTTCTCGTGAGAACGAGGCGAATAATAGCTATCCTTTGGCACCTTGTAAAGTAAAAAAATGAAAAAAAACACCGTTTGCTCAAGACTGCATCAAGTTGTTTCTTTTTTGATGAAAATGTATAAAAAATAAATGGTTATCAGTAGATATTATGCTCAATAAGACATTTCTATTATGCGGTGTAATTCTAAAGTCGATAAGAAGCAATAAGCGGTCTTTTCAAAAGAAAGTTTTTCATACCGTTTAATAATACAATGTAAGGAATGCAGAGGTTAAATAGAAGATCCAGAGATAATGAATACCACCGATTTATCAACGCCAATTTTAATTGAGTTCGAAGAATTTAAAAAAACGCTCCTTTCCCATACGAAAGATAAAGAAGGAGGTTGGGATACGGCTGTTTCTGGATTAGCGTTGTGTCACTATACAGTAACGACAGAATCGGAAGGGTGGATGTATGAGCCAAGTTTGGCTATTGCGGCTCAAGGTGCAAAACAAATAACGATAGGCTTAGAAACAAATTGTTATCGCCCTATGAATATGCTTTTGACATCGTCTGATATACCCACTTTTGCTAAAGTCTGTGAAGCATCTAAAGAGGTGCCATTTTTAGCTATCTTACTTAAATTAGATCTCTCTTTATTACCTGAATTATTAGCTGAGAATAGATTTGAATTATTACAAGAGAACAATCAACATAGAGCTCAACAAGTTGTTCCCGCCACAGCACCAATATTACAAGCAGTCACTAGACTTATTAAACTGATTGATGCACCAGAAGATGTCCCTTTCATTGCTCCTTTGATCCAAAAAGAGATCCTTTATTACCTATTACGATCAAATGGTGGCGCAAGGCAGCAGTTATTGGCATCGCAACATCCTCAATGCCGTCAAATTAATCATGCTCTTGATTGGATTAAGCTACATTATCGAAACACTATCCGTATTGAAGATTTGACCACGTTAGTAGGAATGAGTACCTCTTCATTTCATTTCCACTTTAAAAATCGAACGGGTATGACACCATTACAATATCAAAAATGGCTACGCCTTAATGAAGCCCGACGCATTATGTTAATTGAAATGGCAGACGTTTCTGAAGCTGCATTTAGCGTGGGATATGAAAGCCCATCACAATTTAGTCGTGAATATCATCGATTATTTGGTCTAGCCCCTTTAAAAGATATCCAACGATTAAAAGAATCTGAGACTGGAAGGGTATCTTTGGATTATTAGGCAAGAATAATGGAGAAATGAGTTAAAGCAATAATGAATGATTGCGTTACAGTCATGCTATTAGATATTGGTATATAAAGGAGTTTGAAGTGGCTAACGTATTTATTATTAATGCATCAAAAGAATTTGGCGGTTCTGAAGGAAAACTCAACGATCATTTAACCCAAGTTGCGACGACATTGCTATCTTCATATCAGATAAATGTACAATCAACACGTATTGATGATGGTTACGATAATAGTGAAGAAGTTGATAAATATTTATGGGCTGACGTTATTATTTATCAAATGCCAGCGTGGTGGATGGAAGGGCCTTGGATCTTAAAAAAATATATTGAT
Source organism: Proteus vulgaris (assembly GCF_016239305.1). Taxonomy (GTDB): domain Bacteria; phylum Pseudomonadota; class Gammaproteobacteria; order Enterobacterales; family Enterobacteriaceae; genus Proteus; species Proteus vulgaris_C. The sequence continues at coordinate 21,054 of NZ_JAEHOQ010000008.1, forward strand.
GATGTATTTAGTGCAGGTGACGGCAAACTATTTATTGATGATGGTCGCACACGAAAAGATCCTTCAAAAAAATATGGTTCGGGAGGATTGTTACAAGGTAAAAAATACTTACTTTCTGTGACTTGGAATGCGCCATTTGGATCTTTTGAAGACCAAGAGCAGTTTTTTGAAGGAAAAGGTATTGATGCTGTGTATTTTCCATTCCACAAAGCAAATCAGTTTTTAGGCATGGAAGGATTAAAAACCTTTGGAATGTTTGATGTGGTAAAACAACCTCAAATTGAAAAAGATGTTGAGGCGTATAAAAAACACTTAGAACAAGAAATTATTGGTTTGCATCGTTAAACTTAGCCAAGCGTATTTATTTGCTATCTATTATTTACAAGAGATCTAAACAACCACAATGTGGTAGAAATGAAAAAGATAGATTAAAAAATAAGGAAATATGGTTGATTTTAATGGGAAAATATTGTTGGAATAGTTAATAGCAAAAAGCCCGCACTGTAATAGCGCGGGCTTTTCTAAATTTGGCTCCTCCAACTGGACTCGAACCAGTGACATACGGATTAACAGTCCGCCGTTCTACCGACTGAACTATGGAGGAAGCGTGTTCTTCTTGAGAACGAGGCGCATAATAACGATGATATATCAGAGTGTCAACGCTAAAAATGGATTAAATATCTGTTTGGTCGGTTTATCAACAAAGTGGTTAAATAATAGAAGTTATCCTCCGTGTTTTTACTGTCAACACGGAGAATGGATCAGGCTTGAGGCGATAGTTGTGATGCTGAAATAGATTGCTGGACAGGATCGAACGCTATCAAATAGACATCATAAAAATGTATTTCTTGTTTTTTGCTAATAATATCACGAATGTCTTCTTTTATTTGTGGCGAAATTGCGGGGTGTTGTTGAATTTCATTTACTGCTTCATCAGAAAGCTTTTCGAAGGTATACCATTCACCGTTATAGCAAACTCTTAAATCAAGCACACCAATATCTTCAAATTTATAGATAGGCTTAATATCAAATAACAATACTCCAGCCATTACTAGGAACATCACAGTAAAAAGAACCAGTGAAATAATGCCAAAATAGGGAGAGTAGATAAGTAATGCTGCAAGTAATATATAAGAGAGAACCATGCTGATACATAACCAGATATGGTTTTTTAAAAATTGACTATTAAAGTGTGGTTTTCCGTCTCTTTTTTCAGCCTTATTGATCCGGTCTAAATCACGCTCTAAGATTTCTTTTAATACATTCATTGTAAACACCTTAAGAGATGAATGTTGCAAACTTGTTTCTTGTTGCTAGATTATCACGGAGACAAGATAAGCGGGTAGAACAGTTTTTTTAAATTCCGACATTAACTGTTATTGTAATGCCATTAAGATTATTCTTAGTTGTTGTTAATAATAGAGATAAAATATCAAATAAATTTTATACACAGTGATAAAAATGGAGGAAGAATTGTATTTTTAATGTGCAATTCGCATTTTTTTAATCTTTAGACGCATAAAACTATTGCTATTAAACTTGTCTCATGCGTTAATGAGTAAGGCCTCAATACAGACCTGATTTATGATTGACATTCTAAGTTAATGAGTTTTAAACAGCATCGCTTTTTGACCGTTTTCTTCATGTGTGCCCATAAGTTATAGGTAGTTCAGGCCAGTAGATGCCGAGAAGGCAACGTTTTATTGATATATAGGAAAGTCACATGTCTGACAAAATGAAAGGTCAAGTTAAGTGGTTCAACGAGTCTAAAGGCTTTGGTTTTATTACTCCAGCAGACGGAAGCAAAGACGTATTCGTTCACTTTTCTGCCATTCAAGGTAACGGTTTCAAAACTCTGGCTGAAGGTCAGAACGTAGAATTCACAATTGAAAACGGTGCAAAAGGTCCAGCAGCTGCTAACGTAACAGCTCTGTAATTTAAAGCCTTTTAAAAATTTTCTTCAAGCCTGTCACCTTATGGTGGCAGGCTTTTTCTTTATGGGTAAAATAAACAAAAAGAGAATGATAATATTTATCAGGAGAGAACATGAAGATTAATGATAAGGTTGTTGTGAAAACGGATGGTGTTGACGATCGTGAAGGGATCATCCTACTTATTGAAGAATTTAACGAAGGTATTATGTATTTAGTATCACTCCCTGAATATCCAAAAGGAATTTGGTTTTTTAATGAAAAAGAGGGAGGAGATGGGACATTTGTTAGGCCAATACAAGAAAAGTGATTTGTGTTTAGGTTCGGTTCATTTACAAATTTAAATCAGATAATTATACTTTTGCTAAATTTAGTGAGGAGAAGTCACCTTGGATACGCAAAATTGCAGGTTAACGGTAACTCAGTTAACCCAAAATAGATTTATTCAAATCAATAGGTAGGCTGTTTTCTTCATTAAAACTGCTTACCATTTTGGGTGGGCAGTGCATTGTAATATTCCTTTCTTGTATATTCCTGTGTTTGCACTTATCCAGAAAATCTCCCTTATGCTACTAATAAAAAAGGTAAAGATATGTGCTACATTTTTTTCTCTCTATTTCCTCCGCCTAGGTTGATACGTTAATTCTAATACTCTGAATATTTAGAGAAAATTTTTCATATATATTTTTTAATCATCATGTAGAGGAAGTAAACATGACGATGACACCTTATATTTTAAATTTGGTGATTGCCATGTGTCTTGGTGCTTTGATTGGGGCTGAGCGTCAATGGCGACAAAGAATGGCTGGTTTAAGAACGAATGCACTCGTTGCTACCGGAGCTGCTGTTTTTATCTTAAGTTCCATCGAGACTTCGCCAGATAGTCCTGGTCGAATAGCTGCTCAAGTGGTTTCGGGAATAGGCTTTCTGGGCGCGGGTGTCATTATGCGTGAAGGAATGAATATTCGAGGATTGAATACAGCGGCAACACTTTGGTGTTCTGCCGGAATTGGTGTGTTATGTGGTTTAGGTTTGTATCAATTGGCGACTATAGCAACACTTCTTATCCTTTGTGCCAATATTTTATTACGAGAAGCGGCCCAACGTATTAATGCTCAGCCACAACACCAAGCGATAGATATTGAGCAACGTTACTCAATTCGAATTATTTGTCATGAAGAAGATGAAGTTTTAGTTAGAACCCTTATTTTACAAGCAATAAATGGTTCACACGTTCGATTACAATCTTTGAGTAGTGCGGATACATTGATGCCTAGTCAACTAGAAGTTTGTGCTGAGTTGCTGGCAACTCCAGTTGAACAAAAAGAGATAGAAGCTATTGTTTGTCGTGTTAGCTTAGAAAAAAGTGTAAGTGCTATTAATTGGAAAGTTGTAGCTGAACACCCTGCTTAATTAACAATAGTTTGAGCTAAATGCATCTCTTATGATGACTCTCTATATTCTATATAGGGAGTTTTTTTGTCTCCTTAATACAGAAAAGATATTAAATATCAAAAAATAGTTTAAAAAGAATATGAATGTTATAGAAAATTATAAGCATATTGTCTGTGAGCAAATAAACGTAATGGGTGATTTTAAAACTAAGTGCCTTATTGAAGGGCGTAAGCGCTATATCATATATTAAGTATTATTACTGACATTTAGAGACAAAGTATTTTATTGAAGTAATTATTCTCTCTGTAACTATTACTATATGGAATAAAAATAGAGCGTTTATTCATAACAGACTAATTAAAAATATACAGGAAAAGACGGGATTTATTTTTATTTTATTTTAAACACCTGTTTTTATGTAATTTGATTAATATGCAATTATTTATATTGTGGTTAACCCGTATATTGTGAGCTTTGAATGAAAATGACTGAATAGTGATTAAGCGTATTTGATATGGTTTCTCTTTTTTATTAATTATTGATTTCAGATTGGTTTGATTTATCACTGTTTATTTTATCTTGAATAAATGATGAACATTAAAATCAAGTAAGCGTTTGCCATCAGTTATTTACTTATTAAATTAGGTGCTTAGGTGTATTGTAGAACAAAAAGTCGTTATTAAGGGGCTTAGAGCAGTATAGAATTTTGGGTCGGAAAGTGTGTTTTTTATTGATTATACTGGAGATTTTTTTAATACCTGGATAATACTCTCAAATTATTTCAATGTATTTGGCGAAATATATATCAATGTTTTTCATCAGGTTTGGTTTAAGTTTCAATTTTTGAGTAATATTTTTAATTTAACCAAATTAGTGTCCAGAAAAAGTGGGGTGAGTGTAGCTAAATGGCAAGTTTAACCCGCTACAGCAAAGCTGATGAATGGTCAGATAATGTTGTTCATAATTGCTCATCAGTGATATACAAAATTTTTTGAAAGAATGTAATATATTTTGTAAAAAACATGTAGGAAAAATGATACTAGTAAGTAATCTTATAATAAGAATAGAAAAATCATGCCAAGGATTTCTTTGTGTAAAATAATAATTTCATGATTTCATTATTTATAACTTTGTCAAGGATGTAAATCTTAGTTATTACAGAAGGAGAATTATCTTAGAGTGAAATAGCTATGCCATTGCCATTCATTCTGAAAATAAATATAAAGGATTATTGAGATATTGACCTTTTTTGATTTACTTAAAAAGATAAAACCAAATTCGAACTACCATTAATTAAAAAAGTATGTCATCAAAAAAAGATGAAACATTTCACGATAACGATCTCAAAAAGATAGCGCTCATTTCAATAGAACTGAAAGCAATACACAAAGTATTTGTATTCATGGCATGAATAATCTCAATTATTCTCGATTTAAAAAATAAAGTTACAATATTTTACCAATTTTTCTCTTCACAAAAAACAGAACACTTTTGGAGCGTAAATGATGGGACCTTGTTATTGCTTTTTAAGCCTAATCTAATAAATGAGATATAGATCTAACTTGCTTAGATATATCAATATTTTTATTACGATTTTATGGAGAGGAAATGCCTTTTTAAACCCAAAATTACTCAAAAAAAGGGTAATAATACGAGCTAAATTAGTGATAAAAGGTGATGAATATTTAGATATGTATTTAGCTATCTAAATAAAAGTATAACGATGTTTAAATGTCAGCCTGTGTCTAACCCTGTCAACATCAACTTTTGTTAAGCAATGGTGTTACTTAACGCCAGCACTTTTAGCCCTGTAATGCTTTAAGACTTGTGCTAGCTAGGTTGAAATGAAGGGGTTGAACACCGAAGGGGAGAGAAAGTGAAACAATACTCATCATTTTTAGGTATAAAACAAATTACGAAAAAAATTAGTTTTAGTGGTAAAAAGTAACATTTGATATTTTATAGTTTCTCTTGATGATAATGGAGTAATCAATAAGATGCTATTTTGATCGTATTTATTTTGTTTTGTTTACATTGAAAAGGTCTGGGTATACAAGTGTTAAGTGTGGTATGGTGTGTTTTTCTGTACAGGGGAAGTTCAGCATTTAGTTGTAATCTCAAATAGAAGAAACAGAATTTATATTCGATTTTGTTCTTTAATGAATTAATCACTTTATAGTAGAGATCTCTAAATCTTTTTTTATAAAATTGAAACGAATATTTCAATTTTAGTCTATTTTTTTATAATATAAAAAATTAAGATTTGCTTAAATTTTTATTTTTCTTCATTAAATATAATGTCTATAATTAATTGCAATGTATTTTACCAATATAGGTAACCATACTTTTAAATTTTTTTTTAAATCATTCTTTTTTATTTTAATTAAATAAGACTTTTTTTTATAAATTAATTCTTTGTTTCTTATATTTTTCTTAAGCTAAATATTGTATTATATTTATATTCAAATTTATTAATTGATTAGTGTAAAACTCTTCATTATTAAATTTCTTTTTTTTCTTTCTATCTTTAATATTAAAAATCCAATTAACATAAATATTATCTGTTTATAAAATAGACTGTAATTCATAAATAAAACTTACTTATAGAGGGATATTATTTAGCTATGCTTAATTTACAGTCAATAAAACTCTTATTAAGAGTTCTGTAATTTAAGTGTTAAAAGCTTATCTTTAAACATAAGTATATTTACATTATTACATATGAAACTTTAATAATGTGGAAATAAATATTCAATGATTTAAGGGGGATGGTGCATAACTAAGAATTTAATTTTATATGACTTATCCTTCTGAATCATAAAGGCATGAATTTATCCTTTTGATTTTAAAGGAAAAAAATACCTATCAAATTGAGATAAAAAAAAGAATAACTAGAAATAATTATGGTAGACTATTTTTTAAACAAATTGTAAATAAAAAGTGATCATTTCTGAAGGTTTAAGTAAATGATGAAAAAAATAATATCTGTAGAAATATTTATTAAACGGGAAGAGCTTGTTTAGATAAAGATGAGGAGTAGATATTGCAATATATGTTACTGTGATCAAAAAAATCTTCAATTTTGGATTTGTCAAATTTTTATGCTGTATTTTTAGGTTTATAAGTTTAATAGATCGTATAAAATAAAAAATTATCATTAATATTTTAATTTGGGTAGATTAGCTTATTAATTTACACAGAGTTTTATTACTTTTATCACTTGAATAGTTAATGAACTAATTCCATAATAATGATTATCTTTTTGTGATGTGACTCACATAGTATTTAAATTGGACTACTTTATCCGTTGAATAACTTAATCGTTAAGGAGTAAAGTTGTCGCGTTAGGATTATTCTTAACTAGCTATATTGGCGAGCATTTAAAGTTTACTTTTAATTTAAATGTTTTTTTCGCTACTTTTGAAAATGACCGTAACTAAGTAATACAAGGTAGTGTTACTACGTGTCATGTTCATAAAATGGGGCCTGGAAATTTAATATTACATTTATATTAATTTCCTCGGGATCTTTCATTAGGGAGATCCTCTTTGTTCAATATAATCGGACGGGATGTAAAGAGATGAGTACGGTTGAATTGCTTAAGCATATTTATGACATAAATTTATCGTATTTGCTTTTGGCGCAAAGGTTAATTAACCAAGAAAAGGCTTCAGCAATGTTTAGGCTTGGTATTAGTGATTCTATGGCTGATGCTCTTGCAGAGCTTACATTGCCTCAATTGGTTAAGTTGGCTGAAACAAACCAACTAATCTGTAATTTCCGGTTTGAAGACAGCGAAACAATAGAACAACTCACCAAAGAATCCAGAGTGGATGATTTACAACAGATCCATACTGGAATTCTTCTTTCTTCAAACTTGTTTCGTCAGTTAGCGGAACAAGATACTTCTGCAACAAAGAAACGGGCATAACAATGAGTGAGAAAAGTATCGTCCGAGAAGCGAAAGACATTCGCTTAGCAATGGAATTAATCACCTTGGGTGCCCGCTTACAAATGCTTGAAAGTGAAACTCAATTAAGTCGAGGGCGTTTAATTAAACTATACAAAGAATTAAGAGGGAGCCCTCCTCCGAAAGGAATGTTACCTTTTTCAACGGATTGGTTTATGACATGGGAACAAAATATCCATTCCTCAATGTTCTACAATGCTTACCGTTTTTTATTGAAAAATGGGGGATGTGTAGGTGTTGAGGCAGTTGTTAAAGCTTATCGTTTATACTTAGAACAATGTCCACCTGTTAAAGATCAAGAACCTATTTTAGCACTAACAAGAGCATGGACATTAGTACGCTTTGTTGAAAGTGGTATGTTACAACTTTCAGTTTGTACCAAATGTAATGGTTCATTTATTACACACGCACACCAGCCTGCTAGCAATTATGTTTGTAGTCTTTGCCAGCCTCCTTCTCGCGCAATAAAAAAACGTAAACTTTCCGCCAATCCTGCCGATATTAACTTACAACTGTTGGATGGTCTTGAACAGTTTGCAATGTGATTCGAGATTGAAAGTTAAATATCAGGTTATAGAGCTTAGTTATCTATAACCTGAGCCGTTTCCTCTCCCACTCCTATCTCTTGCTGCTATGTTCGCCATTCTCTCTATAACGAAATTAGCTAAAGGGATATCGCGTGTTAGTACTCTTAGGATATATCGTGGTTATGAGCGCCGTCATCGGGGGATATCTTCTCGTCGGTGGTAGTTTAGGCGCCTTGTACCAGCCAGCCGAATTTATAATCATCTTTGGTGCCGGTATCGGTGCTTTTATTGTAGGTAATAATGGTAGAGCAATTGTATCAACAATAAAGATCCTACCGAAATTACTTCGTAGTACCAATTACAATAAAGCGATGTACATGGATTTAATGGCACTCATGTTTCGTTTGTTGTCAAAAGCGCGTCAAAACGGCATGTTGGCATTAGAGAGAGATATCGAAAACCCACAGCAAAGTGATATTTTTTCCCAATACCCCCGCATTATGAAAGATGTCTATATGCTCAGTTTTATTACGGATTATATGCGTCTCATGGTGACAGGAAATATGAATCCTTATGAAATTGAATCTCTGATGGATGAAGAGATTGCGACTTTTGAGGAAGAGAGCGAAGTTCCTGCAACGGGATTATCTGCCATGGGTGATTCACTACCCGCGTTTGGTATTGTTGCTGCGGTGATGGGTGTCGTTAATGCATTAGGTGCAGCTGATAGACCTGCTGGTGAAATGGGGGTTCTTATTGGTCATGCAATGGTCGGGACTTTCTTAGGTATTTTATTAGCATATGGTTTTATTTCACCATTAGCGTCTCGACTCAGACAGCGCTCTAGTCAACAAATGAAAATGATGGAGTGTATCAAAACAACGCTGTTATCTAGCATGAATGGATATGCGCCACAGATAGCGGTTGAATTTGGACGTAAAACCCTCTTTCTGGCAGACAGACCTTCTTTTATTGAATTGGAAGAACATGTACGTCAGGTACGGACACCGATGCAGGCAAATCCTGATGCAATGAAAGAAGAGTAATTATGAAGAGTAATTCACAAATCATTCGGGTTAAAAAACGAGGGAGAAAGCAACATCACGCTCACGGTGGTGCATGGAAGATAGCTTATGCTGACTTTATGACTGCAATGATGGCTTTCTTTCTTGTGATGTGGTTACTTTCAATCTCTAGTCCACAAGAATTAACTCGTGTAGCAGAGTATTTTCGTACACCGTTAAAAGTCGCGATTGAACAAGGGCGATTAAGTGGAGATGCAACAAATCCTATTCCTGGAGGAGGGCGTGATCCTGTCTATAACGAAGGTGATATCTTGCCAAAAGGCGAGGAAGATAAACAGCTTAATGAAAAGCAACAATTCCGCCGATTAAAAGATAATTTAGAACAGGTTATTTTAAATGATCCTAGATTAAAAGATCTGAAGCCTCATTTATTAATCGACATGATGGATGAAGGTCTCCGCATTCAAATTATCGATAAAGCAAATCGCCCTATGTTTCGAGTTGGTAGCGCCACCGTTGAACCTTATATGAAGGATATTTTGACGGCAATTGCCCCTATTTTAAATGACACTCCATACAAAATCAGTTTATCAGGTCATACCGATGATATTCCTTATGCAAGTGGCGCTTTTAAATATAGTAACTGGGAATTGTCAACTGATCGCGCTAATGCCTCTCGTCGGGAATTAATTGGTGCAGGATTAGGTGAGTGGAAAGTGCTACGTGTTGTAGGTATGGCATCAACAGTTCATTTGGTTAAAGAGGATGGTTTTGCTCCAGCTAACCGACGGATCAGTATTCTGGTCTTAACGAAGCAAGCAGAACAAAAAATTGTACAAGAAAATGAGCGGGTTGCACCGACAGTAACAGAGGCTATTGAAATTGAACCTCTACTTTCAGGGCAAGAAACCCCACAAGAAAAAGCAGCAAATACACAGGCGGGGTCGTCTGTGTCTTCTGCATCTGAGCTTCCCGAATCAAAAAAGGAAAATGTTGAAACAGGAGTTTCTGGGGAAAGTTTGCCATCACAATCGACAAATATTACTACAAAGCAGGGAACAGCCCCCTAATTTGTTGGTAATCGCGTAAAGGTGAATGAGTAACGATGGATATTACTGAGTTTTATCAAACATTTTTTGATGAAGCAGATGAGTTGTTAGCTGATATGGAACAGCATTTACTGTTACTTGATCCAGAAAATCCTGATCAAGAACAGATGAATGCGATTTTCCGTAGTGCACACTCCATAAAAGGAGGAGCTGCAACATTTGGCTTCGTTAAACTTCAACAGACCACTCATGTGCTTGAAAACTTGCTCGATAGTGCAAGACGTCATGAGATGGCGCTCACCGACGACATTATTAACCTGTTTCTGGAAGCGAAAGATATTATGCAACAGCAATTGGATGCACATAAAAACTCACAAGAACCTGATGAGGAAACATTTAACTATATTTGTGAGAAGTTGCGTCAGCTGGCTCTCGATGTAAAAGAAGAACAATCAGCTCCTCAGGTTGAGGCCGTTGCTGGATCTGAAACTTCAGTTTTACATGTCACTGAGACTGAAACTTCTACCTCATCATCGAATGTTGAAAGTGTACAAAATGACGCCATTGTAGAAGAAATATCGAAAATGGCTGCTGATGGACATTATTACCATCACATTATTTTGTCTGATCTTAAAGAAACTGATATTGATTTAATGCTTGATGAATTAAAGCATCTTGGGGAAGTAAGCCAAGTTGAAAAACAACATCATGGCCTTGAGGCAATATTAAAAACAACCGCAACAGAAGAAGATATTAGTGCGGTACTCTGTTTTGTGATTGAGCCTGAACAAATCTCGTTTAAACAAAATACCGCGACAGAAGAAACGGCGGAACAAATTACGACACCAGAAGAGCGTGAAATATCAGTTGATGATGCTCATTTTGAAAACCAAGCTGAGCAACCAGCGCACGTTCAATCTGTTGTTGCTGAAAAAGTAACACCATCAGGATCGGCTAAAACAGCTACTTCGACAGTATCTGCACCCGCTAAAAGACCAGCCACTGCACCGGCACCTAAAACAGAATCAACCAGTATTCGTGTTGCGGTTGAAAAAGTTGATCAACTTATTAACTTAGTTGGTGAGTTGGTTATCACACAATCAATGTTGGCTCAGCATAGTGATAGCCTTGAGCCATCTATATACAGCGATTTATTAAGCTGTATTGCACAACTGCAGCGCAATTCTCGTGATCTGCAAGAATCTGTGATGTCGATTCGTATGATGCCAATGGAATATGTATTTAGCCGATTCCCACGAGTTGTACGTGATCTAGCAGGTAAAATGAATAAAAAAGTTGAGCTAAACATGATTGGTAGCTCGACAGAACTTGATAAAAGTTTAATTGAAAAAATTATCGATCCACTGACTCACTTAGTCCGAAATAGCCTCGATCATGGTATTGAAATGCCAGCAGATCGTGTTGCTGTTGGCAAGCCAGAAGCAGGACAATTAACATTGTCTGCGGAGCATCAAGGCGGCAATATTTGTATTGAAGTGACTGATGATGGCGCAGGATTAAACCGCGAACGAATTTTGAAAAAAGCTATTTCTTCAGGGCTTTCAGTCTCTGAAAATATGAGCAACGAAGAAGTTGCTATGCTTATTTTTGCACCTGGGTTCTCAACCGCTGAAGTCGTGACTGATGTTTCTGGTCGTGGTGTAGGTATGGATGTTGTGAAACGAAATATCCAAGAAATGGGTGGGCAAATTCAAATTAGTTTTGAAGTTGGCAAAGGAACCCGTATTCGTATTTTACTGCCACTTACATTAGCTATTTTGGATGGTATGTCAGTTAAAGTACAAGACGAAGTTTTTATTCTGCCATTAGGTACGGTGGTCAGCTCTTTACAGCCTGAAGAGGATGATATTTATCCATTAGCGGGTGATGAGAAATTATTACAAGTAAGAGGAGAATATTTACCTCTTATTGAATTGCATCGTACTTTTAATATTGAAGGTGCTCAAACAGATATTACTCAAGCGATTGCGGTTATCGTACAAAGTGCCGGACGCCGTTATGCTTTATTGGTAGATAAATTAGTTGGTCAGCATCAAGTTGTCGTTAAGAATATAGAAAGCAATTACCGAAAAGTACCGGGAATTTCTGCCGCAACAATTATGGGCGATGGTAGTGTGGCTTTAATTCTTGATGTGCCAGAATTACAACGCTTAAGTCATACACAAATGACAAATAAGAAAAAGAATACAACTGCAAGCGCAGTCATTTAATAGTGAGGATAAAATAAGATTATGGCTTCGGAACATTTCGAGAAATTATCCGGTGAAACTGTTGGACAAGGATTTCTAATTTTTACGCTGGGCGACGAAGAATATGGAATTGATATTTTAAAGGTTCAAGAAATTCGCGGATATGATCAAGTTACTCGTATTGCTAATTCACCTAGCTTTATTAAAGGGGTAACAAATTTAAGGGGCGTGATTGTTCCGATTGTTGATCTACGTATTAAATTTTCACAAGAAAGTGTAACTTATAATGACAATACTGTTGTTATTGTGGTTAACTTATTAAATCGAATTGTAGGAATTGTTGTTGATGGTGTTTCTGACGTTCTTACGCTAAAGCCAGAGCAAATCTGCCCTGCGCCAGAGTTTGCGGTCACAATGTCTACAGAATATTTAACGGGTTTAGGCACATTAGATGAAAGAATGCTTATTCTTGTTGATATTGAGAAATTACTCAATAGTGAAGAAATGGAATTAGTTGATAGCGCAACAATTCAAGCTAAATAAGTTTTTATTTTTTAAAAAATAATCTAAATACTGTTCCGGTAAATTTACCGGAATAGCTATTTCTGTCTTTTTTTATTTTATTAGTGAGTTATAAAGCATTAAATTAACTTTAAGGTAAATTTAAAGATAAAAAAGAACGGGTAATTTGAGTTAAGTTCTATTTTATTATTTGTTAATTTATAAGTAGCTATCACCTAGTTGTAATGTTTTTCTACTGACGGAAATAAATATAAAGTTTTTTATACTTATAATTTTAATTAAAAACAAGTATTACCACCGCTTTTTAATGGGGCTAAAACGTGACTAAGACGAAATGAAACCTATAAAGTTTCTCTTAAGTCTGCCGATAACTTGCTCATTACCATTTATTATAAAAAAGGGAAACTATGTTTAGCCGAATGAAAATAGTGACTGGATTATTATCCATTCTTCTGTTGTTTGGTGTTTTGCAATTTATTTCCGGGGGAGTTTTTTACTCAAATATTGTTGAGACAAGAAATGACCTGAATAAAACACTGATAATACAGGATCAACGTGAGCGCCTAGACGAAAGTTGGGCTAACTTACTCCAAGCTCGTAATAATATTAATCGTGCTGCTATTAGCTTTTTATTACAAGATAAAAACCTGAATGTGGATGATTCTCTTTCTGTTGACTATTTAACGGGTCTTGCTCGTAAAAATATGTCTCGTGCAGATGAGAAATTTAAAGAATTTGAAAAGAATATTACAGCTTATCAAGTTCACACAGAAGATGATGTTCGTAGCCTAAAAGGGCGTTTTATCGAATATTTTTCTGCATTAAATCAATTGGAAATTTTACTTCAAGATAAGAATTTAAAAGACTTTTTTGAGCAACCAACTACGGGTTATCAAGATGCTTTTTATAAAGAATATCTTGCCTACGTTATGCGTAATGAGAAGTTTAATGATGAACTAAACGTGGCATTAGAAGCTTCTCACCAACGTACTGTTATCACAATGGCTGTTTTAGCCATTATTGTTATCTCTGCATTAATTTTATGTTGGTTTGCGTTACGTAATGCCTTGATTAGACCATTAAATTCACTTCTATTAAGTATTAAAACCTTCTCTGAAGGGGATTTACGTCCAAATATTGAAGTAAATGGACGTAATGAAATGAGCTTGTTAGCAAATGGCTTAAAACATATGCAACAAGAGCTTATTCAAACCGTTCGTGGCGTTTATCAGAGCACAGAAAATATTTATAACAGCACAAGTGAAATTGCTGCTGGAAATAATGATCTGTCTGCACGTACCGAAGAGCAAGTGGCTTCATTAGAAGAAACCGCTGCTAGTATGGAACAGTTAACTGCAACCGTAAAACAGAATGCAGATAACGCTCGTCAAGCGAGTAACCTTGCTAACGATGCCTCAGATATCGCCCGCCAAGGCGGAAAAGTTGTTGCTAATGTGGTGCAAACAATGCACGACATAGCCGGAAGTTCTCAGAAAATCACCGATATAACAGCAGTTATCGATGGTATTGCATTCCAGACCAATATTTTGGCATTGAATGCGGCCGTTGAAGCAGCAAGAGCCGGTGAGCATGGTCGCGGATTTGCGGTAGTTGCCGGCGAAGTTCGTAACCTTGCACAGAGAAGTGCAGAAGCTGCTAAAGAAATAAAAACACTGATTGAAGATTCTGTAAGCCGTACTGAAACGGGCTCTGTGCTTGTTGAAAGTGCGGGAGAGACGATGACGCGTATTGTGGATTCAGTAACTCGAGTTACTGACATTATGGGCGAAATCGCTTCTGCATCAGATGAGCAAAGCCGAGGTATTTCACAAGTTGGCCTTGCGGTGTCTGAAATGGATCGCGTCACTCAGCAAAATGCCTCTTTAGTAGAACAATCTGCAGCCGCTGCTGCTGGTCTTGAAGATCAAGCAGTTGCATTAACCCGCTTAGTTTCAATCTTCAAATTACCGGGTCAGGAAGAAAAAACGCTAGAAAGAAAGGAATCGGATGCAACCCCTGTAGTTAAAGCCGCTGCTCCACTTATAAAACCAGGAACCTCAGAAAAGAAAAAGAGCAGCAGTGTTGAAGATCCCGCTAACTGGGAAACTTTCTAACAACAACAAGTGGCTGACAAGCGGTGGCTTTTTACCACCGCTTTAAACGAGGTGAAGGCATGTTTAGGTTTCGCAAATTAAAGATATCCACCAGTCTATATTTATTACTGATGATGTTTTGCGTTATGCAGGTGATTTCTAGTGGTGTTTCGCTAGGAATTGTCCATTTGAATAACGAACAGATCACCAGAGTTGATTTAGATACATCTAAGCGAGATGAATTAGGATTAAGTTGGGCATCTTTAATACAAACTCGTAATGCGATTAATCGTGTTGCTATCGCAGTGAAAACTGAACAGTCAACGGATTATATTCAATCTATTGAATCAATTGCACTTTCACGCTTGGAAACGGCGAATACTCATTTTCAAAATTTCCTTGCTGAAATAAATAAAGAGGCAATACCGACAGAAGAAAAAGAAATCATTGAAGCGGTAAAAAATGATTACCACGTTTTATATGGTGCATTAACTGAATTACATAGCATGTTAAAAAACGATAATTTCCAAGGTTTTTTAGACCAACCAACGGAACGTTATCAAACAGCAATGGAAAATTCATTTAACACTTATATGAATTACGTGCAGACAGAAATTACGGAATCGATAGAGCAAGGACATCGTTCTTATACTATCGCTATCTTAATGTTTATCGGTGCAATAGCGATGGTTATTGTTGTGTCAATCGCGGCTCACCGTTGGCTAAGTTTTAATATCATTAAACCTTTCGCAAGTTTAAGCCGTTATTTTAATGATGTTGCGACTGGCAAATTAAATCGTGAAATTCTTGTGTTTACGGATGATGAAATAGGGGATGTGTTTAGACAATTACGAGACATGCGTGGTGAGTTAGCGCGTTCTATTCGTATTGTTCGAGATAACAGCCACGCTATGTATTCTGGCATTCAAGAAATTTCCAAAGGAAATACGGATTTATCCTCAAGAACTGAGCAACAGGCGGCTTCATTAGAAGAAACTGCAGCAAGCATGGAAGAGTTAACAGCAACGGTAAAACAAAATGCTGATAACGCCCTACAAGCAAGTAAGCTCGCAGGATCTGCTTCTGAGACAGCCATGCGTGGTGGCCAAATTACGCACAGTGTTGTTGAAACCATGGATGCGATTACACAAAGTTCTCAAAAGATAGGAGCTATTATCAGTGTGATTGATGGTATTGCGTTCCAAACCAATATATTAGCACTTAATGCGGCTGTTGAAGCTGCACGGGCAGGCGAACAAGGACGAGGATTCTCTGTTGTTGCTGGAGAGGTTCGTAATCTTGCTCAACGCAGTGCTGATGCTGCAAAAGAAATCAAATTATTGATTGATGAATCTGTTTTACGAGTCTCTCAAGGTTCTCAACTCGTTAATAATGCAGGGCAGACAATGGAGGAACTCGTCACATCAGTAAATAAAGTCACTGAATTAATGGCAGAAATCGCCTCAGCTTCTGATGAACAAAGCAGAGGTATTCACCAAGTCGCTGATGCAGTCAGTCAGATGGATCAGGTGACACAGCAAAACGCTGCTTTGGTGGAGCAATCAGCATCTGCTGCCGCAGCATTGGAAGATCAGGCTAATAACCTTGTCGATGCTGTATCGGCATTCGAGTTGCCTGACATGGATGAGAGTAATACCTCTTCATCCCTAGAAGGTAATGGGTTGAAAAAAGCAGATAAAAAATCATTTTTTAAAAAGACCCATTAAAAAACAATGAAACGTAATGTTACTGAAGTCTTATCAGATATCGCTGCTCAACCGTTGGATATTTTTACTCAACGGTTCATGTTGTCCGATGATCAGTTCCAATCTATATGCCAATTGATTTATCAAAAGGCAGGTATTGTGCTGACTAACAACAAAAGGGAGATGGTTTATAACCGTCTCACTAGGAGGTTACGTGAATTACGGATGAATAACTTTGGTGACTATCTTGCGTTTCTTAAAAGTGATGTGCGCAACCCTGAATGGCAAGAGTTTATTAATGCTTTAACAACTAATCTCACTGCATTTTTCAGGGAAGCACATCACTTTCCTATTTTGGCAAAACATGCCAGAAAAAGAGCCGGAGGCGTCTACCGAGTATGGTGTGCAGCTGCATCTACTGGAGAAGAACCTTATTCAATAGCGATGACTTTACGCGATGTTTTTGGGAATAACCCTTATAAAACCAAAATTATTGCCAGCGATATCGATACAAATGTGTTGGATAAAGCACGAAAAGGTGTTTACCGACAAGAAGAGCTTAAAACATTAAATGATGAATATTTGAAAAAATATTTTCTCAAAGGTGTCGGCGATTTTGAAGGATACGTAAAAATTAGACCACAAATCAGCGAGATGGTCTCCTTTCAGTATTTGAATCTACTCGACAAGCAATGGGATTTAGAAGGCAGTTTTGATGCGATTTTTTGTCGTAATGTCATGATTTATTTTGATAAAACGACACAACAAACCTTACTTAACCGCTTTACCTCATTACTTAAACCAGACGGAATGCTGTTTGTTGGGCATTCTGAAAATGTAAGCCAGCTTAGCAAGGATTTCTACTTGCATGGGCATACCGTTTACGGGCTGACACCAGCAAGGAGAGGTTATGAATAAAATAACGGTACTCTGTGTTGATGATTCGGCGCTAATGCGTCAAATCATGCGAGAAATCATCAACAGTCATAGTGATATGGAAGTTGTTGATTGTGCACCAGATCCTATAGTGGCTCGTGACTTAATAAAAAAGTACAACCCACAGGTATTAACGTTAGACGTTGAAATGCCACGTATGGATGGTATTGATTTCTTGGAAAAATTGATGCGATTAAGACCTATGCCTGTCGTTATGGTTTCATCATTAACAGCTAAAGGCTCAGAAGTAACGTTAAAAGCGTTAGAACTGGGTGCTGTTGATTTCGTGACTAAACCACAGCTTGGTTTACGTGAAGGTATGCTGGCTTATAGTGAACTGATTGCAGAGAAAATTCGTGCGGCCGCTCTTGCACGAATTAGTCGGCGCGAAGTTCAAGTCGTGCCTTCTAAATCATTGTCATTTACACCGATGATTTCGAGTGAAAAGTTGATTGCTGTAGGTGCATCAACTGGTGGCACAGAGGCTATTCGTAATTTTCTAGAACCATTACCCGTTACCAGCCCAGCGGTGTTGATTACACAACATATGCCTGCAGGGTTTACACACTCATTTGCAGAACGATTAAATCGTTTGTGCCAAATCAGTGTAAAAGAAGCTGAAGATGGAGAACGTGTATTACCAGGGCATGCGTATGTTGCGCCAGGTGATTATCACATGGAGCTTCGTCGTAATGGTGCTAACTACCAGATCCACATTAATAAAGAACCTGCAGTAAACCGTCATCGTCCTTCAGTCGATGTGCTATTTCGTTCAGTCGCAAAATATGCGGGACGTAATGCCATTGGCGTTATTTTAACAGGGATGGGAAGCGATGGTGCAGCTGGGTTATTAGAAATGCGTCAAGCAGGAAGTTATACCTTTGCACAAGATGAAGCGAGTTGTGTCGTCTTTGGTATGCCTCGCGCTGCGGTTGAAATAGGCGCAGTTGATGAGGTGAAAAGTATAAGCTCAATGAGTAAAGCGGTACTGATGAAAATCAGTAGCACGCAATCATTGCGTATCTGATTAAGTTCAGTTTAAAAAGCAACACAGTAATTTGCCGATATATTTTGAAGGAGTTTTCAATGGCAAGTAAGGATCTGAAATTTTTAGTGGTTGATGATTTTTCAACAATGCGCCGCATAGTTCGTAATTTGCTAAAGGAATTAGGATTTACGAATGTAGAAGAAGCAGAAGATGGTGCTGACGCGTTAGCTAAATTACGCAATTCGGCAATTGATTTTGTGATAACAGACTGGAACATGCCAAATATGGATGGTCTAGAGCTTCTTAAAAATATTCGTAGTGATGCGGGACTTGCAGCAACACCAGTATTAATGGTGACCGCTGAAGCTAAAAAAGAAAATATCATTGCAGCAGCGCAAGCCGGTGCAAGTGGGTATGTTGTTAAACCTTTTACAGCAGCAATTCTTGAAGAAAAACTAAATAAAATTTTTGAAAAACTGGGCATCTAAGGAGTCGCAATGAGTGGGAATCCAATTATGCCGAAAGATAATATTGAAATGACATCTGATATTATCAGCCGGATCGGACAATTGACGCGGATGTTGCGCGACAGTTTGCGAGAATTAGGATTGGATAAAGCAATAGCCGAAGCAGCAGAAGCCATCCCTGACGCTAGGGAACGATTGGATTATGTTGCTCAAATGACCGCTCAGGCAGCTGAGCGTACATTGAACTGTGTCGAAGCTGCGCAACCTAAACAGGATGCGTTAAGTGCCGATGCGACTAAGCTTACTGAACGTTGGGACCAATGGTTTGAACAGCCAGAAGAGCTGAAAGATGTACGCTCTCTTGTAACCGATACCCGCAATTATTTGCGGGATATCCCTGAGAGTACGGCTTTTACTAACAGTCAGTTATTGGAAATTATGATGGCACAGGATTTCCAAGATCTGACAGGTCAGGTGATTAAGCGCATGATGAGTGTGGTTCAAGAAATTGAAAAACAACTCGTGATGGTATTAATGGAAAACCTGCCACCAGAGCAACTTGAAAAGTCTAATGTGAAAAAAGAGACTGATTCTTTATTAAATGGTCCACAGGTTAATAAAAACAACGCTGGTGTGATCAAAAATCAAGATCAAGTTGATGATTTGCTAGAAAGTCTAGGTTTTTAACCTGTGATGAGTTTTAGGGCGATAAGGACGTTGAGATATGCAGGACGCATTCGCTCTATGCTCTGCTCTTTTAGGATGGTGTACTTTATGGATAAAAAATCACGTAATAATGCTTTGATAGCTCACGCTATTGAAGAAAATGTAAGCCGCTTTTTTTAAGCGGCTTTCGAAGTTGCATAAATAAGAATCAATATAAAAAAGTGCATTATTTTCTATGAATTTCGCTGATTTCCTTATAATTAGCGACAATACGACCTTTATTGTTATTTTTATCATTAGGTTGGTTTCTAAGCGCCTACCGTCATAGCCCAAAAAGCCCCGTAAATTTGCGATTGTTCAGCCCATCAATTTCCTCTGAATTTGTCATGCTTAGAGTCATTTCATTCATGCTTTTAATCTCATTACCTAAATCGGACAGACTGTGGCTGAAGATAGCGATCTCGAAAAAACAGAGGACCCCACACCCCATAAACGGGAAAAAGCTAAAAAGGATGGACAAATTGTCCGTTCTAAAGAGCTTTCATCCGTTTTAATGATCTTGGGTGGCGTGAGTTTGCTGTGGATGAGTGGTGGATTTATCACTCGTGGGCTACATGCCATGTTAACAGAAGGATTTACGTTTAATCATCACCTTATTGGTAATGAGAATTTGTTGATCCCTCGATTTGGTAGCTTAATTAAACAAGCCGTTTTTGCACTATCCCCCGTATTTTTTGGGTTAGTACTTGTGGCGATTGGTGGCTCTGCTTTATTAGGTGGGATTAACTTTAGTAGTAAATCTATTAAGTTTGATCCGAAGAAATGGAACCCTATTTCTGGATTAAAACGTATCTTTTCAATGAATGCGTTAGCTGAGTTATTTAAAGCGATACTGAAATCAACCTTTGTGGGGATCGCAGCAACGGTGTTTTTATGGCACAACTGGAACGATATTCTTCACCTGATCACGCTTCCACCATTGAGTGCGCTCGCCAATGCGATGCAATTGTTGATTTTCGCCGTCTACATTACGGTTTTTATGCTGATCCCGATGGTGGCATTTGACATCATTTTCCAAATCCGTAGCCATTTGAAAAAGCTACGTATGACGCGCCAAGAAATTAAAGACGAATTTAAACAGCAAGAGGGTGATCCCCAACTTAAAGCACGTATTCGTCAACAACAACATGCCATGTCTCGTCGCCGAATGATGGCTGATGTGCCAAAAGCTGACGTTATTGTCACGAACCCAACACACTATGCTGTTGCTCTGCAATATAACGACAAAATGACCGCACCTAAAGTGTTAGCGAAAGGTGCAGGGGCTATTGCGTTAAAAATTAAAGAAATTGGTGCAGAAAATCGAATTCCGCTTCTAGAAGCGCCACCGCTTGCTAGGGCGTTATATCGTCACAGTGAAATAGGCCATGCAATACCTTCAACTCTTTATGCTGCGGTTGCAGAGGTACTTGCATGGGTTTATCAACTGAAACGATGGAAAACCGAAGGTGGTTTAAAACCTAAACAACCTATGAACTTGCCAGTGCCTCCCGCACTGGACTTTGCTGGAGAAGATAATCGTCATGGCTAATTTGGCCTCATTACTCCGCTTGCCGGGAAATTGGAAAAGTTCTCAGTGGCAGATACTGGCAGGGCCAGTGCTTATCTTGTTGATACTGTCGATGATGGTATTGCCATTGCCACCTTTTCTATTGGATTTATTATTTACCTTTAATATTGCACTCTCCATTATGGTGCTGTTAGTGGCAATGTTTACAAAGCGTACTTTAGACTTTGCTGCTTTCCCGACTATTTTGCTGTTTACCACGTTGTTACGTTTATCATTAAACGTTGCTTCAACACGTATCATCTTAATGGAAGGACATACAGGGCCAGAAGCTGCAGGGCGCGTTGTTGAGGCCTTTGGCCATTTCCTTGTTGGCGGTAACTTTGCTATCGGTATTGTGGTCTTTATCATCCTTATTCTGATTAACTTTATGGTTATCACCAAGGGGGCGGGACGTATTGCTGAAGTGGGTGCACGTTTTGTGTTAGATGGAATGCCTGGTAAACAGATGGCAATCGATGCTGACTTGAATGCGGGTATTATCAACGAAGAAGAAGCTAAAAAGCGTCGTAAAGAAGTCTCATTGGAATCTGACTTTTACGGTTCAATGGATGGTGCGAGTAAGTTTGTTCGTGGTGACGCCATCGCAGGCTTAATGATCCTTGTGATTAACGTGGTGGGTGGTCTTATCGTCGGTGTCGCTCAACACGGAATGGCGTTAAACGATGCAGCAACGACTTATACCCTTTTAACCATCGGTGATGGTCTGGTTGCTCAAATCCCAGCATTGATTATCTCAACCGCAGCGGGTGTTATTGTTACTCGTGTTGCTACAGATGAAGATGTTGGGCAACAGATGGTGACCCAACTATTTGATAATCCTCGTGTACTAATGCTAACCGCTGGGGTGTTAGGCTTATTAGGTTTAGTACCGGGAATGCCCAACTTTGTTTTCCTCTTTTTCACCGCAGCATTAGGCGGATTAGGTTGGTATATCTTACGTCGTAACGCTAATCCTGAAGTGCAACAACAAAAAGAGATGGAAGAAGTTGAAAAACAAAACCGTGTTGTTGAAGCGTCATGGGAAGATGTGCAACTGGAAGATCCATTAGCTATGGAAGTGGGGTATCGCTTAATTCCAATGGTAGATAATCGCCAAAATGGTGAGTTATTAGGGCGAATTAGTGGTATCCGTAAAAAATTTGCTCAAGAGACAGGATATCTCCCTCCCGTTGTTCATATTCGTGACAATATGGAGCTAAGACCTTCTTCTTACCGTATTCTTATGAAAGGGGTTGAAATTGGTCATGGAGAAGCGCATCCGGGCCGTTGGTTAGCAATCAATCCGGGTAATGCAGTGGGCTCTTTAGACGGTGATATCACTCAAGAGCCAGCCTTTGGTTTACCCGCGGTTTGGATTGATGACAGTTTAAGAGAGCAAGCACAGGTTCAAGGTTATACCGTTGTCGCGGCAAGCACTGTTATTGCAACGCACTTCAACCACGCATTAGCGAAATATGCATCAGAATTATTTGGTCGTCAAGAAGCACAAATGTTGTTTGATAGGGTCAGTAAAGAGCTCCCTAAAATGACAGAAAATATGATCCCAGATATGCTTTCACTCACGGTGTTACATAAGGTATTGCAAAATCTGCTTTCTGAGCAAGTACCTATTCGCGATATGAGAACCATATTAGAAGCCTTAGCGGAGCATGCGCCAGAACAAAAAGATCCGGCTGAATTAACCGCAGTGGTTCGTGTTGCACTTCGCCGTGCGATTACACAACACTGGTTTGGTGATCAAGATGAAATTCAGGTGATTGGTTTAGATGCAAGCTTAGAGCGTATTCTTGTTCAAGCGATGCAAAGTGGCGGTGGATTAGAGCCAGGGCTTGCTGAAAATATTGAACAACAAGCAGCAGATGCTGTACGCCATCAAGAGATGTCCGGTGGTGCACCAGTATTATTAGTGAATCACGCATTGCGTTCATTACTTTCACGCTTTTTACGTCGTAGTTTGCCACAATTGGCTGTGTTATCGAATATGGAAATTAGTGAAGGTCGTCGTATCCGTATGACATCAATGATTGGTGGGCAACCGCATTAATCATTCTCGCTGATATGCTGTTATCTAGAATTAAGGTCACTTTATTAAGTGGCCTTTTTTATGCTAATAAAAAGAAGGGTGTGATGTGTTAGATCTTTTACTCATGGCAAAGGGGGAAAGTAGGTATATCAATTAATAGGTGGTTTAGTAATGTTATACAAAAGTGTGGTAATAGTGTGGGGAATAGAGGAATAAATAATAGCTAAGGCTTAGATAAGAGAAATGGCGTGTTACGAGAAGAATATAGATAATAGTGATGTATGGTGCCTAAACTGAATAACATTTTATCGACAAAGAAAAACGCCATCAATATTGATGACGTATCGTGTGAATTCTGATAATTATCGAGAAAACCTAAACCTGAATTTTACGCCCAGCCAATGTAGAACGCTGTGCTTGCCCATCAGAACCATAAAGGGTTGGGCTGTGGTTCTTCTGCAAAAAACGGATAGCATCACTATTACGAGAAATATGTTGATCTAATAGCAATCCATTATGTTGATTAAGATGTTTTAGCTCCGCCGTAATATCCATTATTTGTATCCATAAATCAGATAAGAATGGCAACCCTGTGTAAGGTTTTTCTACACTGGCTTGTAAGCTTAGCGTATGACGCTGTTGGTCGGTATGACCTAAAGCCGACAAGACAAAATTCTTCTGTTCAGTAACTTCGTGAAGTGCATTGATATCAATGTTACCTGCACACAATAACTGCTGTTCAGCACGTAGAATACCTGCAATGGTATTGAGCTGTGATAATTGAAGATCTAAAGTCTGGCGGAGTTCTTCCATCATAATCATTAAAATATTATTGAGTTATGCTTTCAGCAGCTTCACGGAAAAGAGCATCCGCAATTTTACCGCTGTCCATGGTTAATGTTCCGTTGGCAATTGCTTCTTTTAAGCGAGCAACTTTCTCAACGTTAATGTCTTTGTTTCCAGGCTGAACAAGTTTTTTCTGCGCTTCACTTAATTTAACCGAAGTGTCACCTGTTGCAGTTTTTTGTTCAGTTGTTCCCGATTTACGTGAACCCTGTGTGACTTCACCTGGGTTACGTTGTGCAATTGCGTTAATCGGGAGCAGTGGATTTGCGCGTTCAATACTCATAGGAAAATCCTTTGTTAGGCATCAATTAATAGTCAGATGAAGCCATTGTAAAACAACCTATGTGTTTTCGCCTATCATCTTGTTTCTTTATATCGGCTGTAGAATCAAAAACTTTAATCTTACTATTACTCGTCATACTTCGAGCCGTAGCGTTGTTAACTGCATTCACTCACACTAGTCCCATTACTCGTCATACTTCAAGCCGTAGCGTTGTTAACTGCATTCACTCTCACTAGTCCCATTACTCGTCATACTTCAAGCCGTAGCGTTGTTGACTGCATTCACTCTCACTAGTCACATACTTATGTATGCTCCTAGCGATTCATTCATTTGTCGCCTAGCTACAACTTGAATTATTTAGAGTAAAAAATGTATGCAAACACCGTTTTTGTTCAAATTGTAGCGCAAGAGAGTTTACCTTGGCTTGCCGTAACTGAAACGGGTAACAAGCAATTCAATATAGGCTTATTCTGCTTATCAGCTTTTTAATTTATTAAAGAGGGATGCGAACAGAGCCATTTTCAAGTGCTTCACCAGTGACGATTTGGCCTGACTTTACTCTTACTCGGATCGTTTCATTGGCAACGGCGTTGTTTACAGCTTTACCCTCATAACGGATCTGAAAGTGAGGGCCTTGTGCAAAGACTGTTACTGTTTGACCCGCCAGTATTGCCCAAGGGCGACGAACCATGGTTGATGTTAAGGGTTTACCTGCGGATATTTGTCGCATCGCAATAGCATTTTTAATTAATGCGGGATCTCGCAATACATCATAAGGCTGTTTTTCTAACTCGCCTGTTGTCATGCTGACAGCAGACGTTTCAATGATATCATCACGATTAATGTCTTTTTTCGCGATTAAATATTCACCATTAACGCTAACATCAACTTGAATAAAACGACGTTGTTTATCACATTGAATGGGAATCGAAAGACGACCCCAATTACGAGATCCTGCGTGGCGTTGGATCTCTTGTGTTTGACAGACTGGCCATTTCTCTTCAGGTGTTAAAACGGTGACTGTCACTTTATCGCCTTGTTGATGAAGCGCGACAAAGAAATCTTGTAGTTCTTCAGGGAGTGATTTAGCAATGCTCACATTCACCATAAAGAAAAAAGAAAACAGACCGATAAGAGTTTTAACTAACATAGTTTGAATCACCTTACAGAGTTGATGCTAATTGTGCATTTGTACTTATTTAGCCAGCACAGTGTACATCGTCTTTACACGCCTTAAACGCATAAATAGCAATCCAATTTACGCCTATTCCTCCAATCATCTTTTTTTTGAGCGTTTATTCTGTCAACTGAAATTGTTTTATCAGCTGAGGTAAGTGGCTTAGCCACGAAGGATAGAAGATGCTCGATAAATTAGAAAATACGTTTCATTTTCAACAAGAAGCGCTCTCAATACGTAATAAACGCCAAGAAATTCTTGCTGCGAATATCGCTAACGCAGATACCCCAGGCTTTCAGGCTCGTGATATTGATTTTGCTTCTGAATTGAAAAAAACCATTGAAAACGGACGCACTGGCAGTCATGGCATGCAATTAGCGATGACATCAGAGCGCCATATCCCAATCAAACCTGGTTACCGCTTAGAAGCGGACTTGTTGTATCGCGTACCTCATCAAACTGCGATGGATGGTAATACCGTGGATATGGATATGGAACGTAGTAATTTTGCTGACAATAGCCTTAAGTATCAGGCTGATGTGACATTTATTAATTCGCAAGTTAAAAGCATGATGGCTGTATTGCAACAGTAAGGTAAAGAGCATGTCTTTATTTAGTATTTTCGATATTTCAAGTTCAGCACTTTCAGCGCAATCACAACGTTTAAACGTGAGTGCCAGCAATATGGCAAACGCCGACAGTGTAGCGGGTCCAGATGGCGACCCTTATCGTGCAAAGCAGGTTGTTTTTCAGGTAAATGCGCCCGCTGGTCAAGAAATTGGTGGTGTGCGTGTTACTGAGGTGGTGGATGATCCTGCTCCATTTCGTATGGAATATCAGCCAGGGCATCCTTTTGCTGATGAAAAAGGGTATGTACGTATGCCGAATGTTGATGTCGTGGGTGAAATGATTAATACCATCTCTGCTTCTCGTAGCTATCAAGCTAACGTTGAAGTCATGAACACGGCAAAATCACTGATGCAAAAAACACTGATGATAGGTCAATAGGGAGAATAAATTGTGGGTATTTCCTCCTCAATGAGTGAACCTTATGATAATACCATTATCGGGGATGCACCTTCTTCATACCATACGAAAAAAGGTGGTAGTGATGATATTAAAGGGAATTTCCTGACACTTCTCATCACTCAGATGAAAAATCAAGACCCAACAAACCCAATGCAAAATAATGAGTTAACATCTCAGTTAGCTCAAATTTCGACCGTTGAAGGTATCGAAACACTGAATAAAACAGTGAATAACATTGTTGGGCAAATTGATCAAAGTCAGGCGTTGCGAGCATCTTCCTTAGTTGGCCGTGGTGTCATGGTCTCTGGGAATAAAATTGTTGTCTTTCAGCCAACCGACGGTAAAGGTGAGACTGAAAAACCCGGTGATGGGGATGACACAATTCCAACACCTGATACTCAAAATGAAAAAACGCGTCAGCAAATGGGAACGTATAAAGCAGATGATACCGACCCAAATACCCCTGATAGTGAACACCTTTTTTCAACACCTTTTGGTTTTGAATTACTCAGTCCAACCGATTCTCTTACGATAAACATCACCAATGCGAGTGGTGTGACCGTTCGTACAATCAATATGGACAAAAAGATGCTACCGGATGTTTATAACTTCTCTTGGGATTGTACAGATGAAGATGACAATCCTGTTCCAACAGGAAGCTATAAATTTACCGTTAACGCCACGCTTAATGATGCTCAGGTCCCTGTTAAGACACTGAATTATGCGCTGGTGAATAGTGTGTCCATGGTGGATGGTGGTGCCCGCCTTGATGTTGGCTTAGGTAATACCGTTTCATTGGATGAAATTCGTCAGGTTCTTTAACTAACACATATTCAACTTGGAGGGCGCATGTCCTTTTCACAAGCAGTAAGTGGTTTAAACGCAGCAGCCGCTAACTTAGATACTATCGGTAACAATATTTCTAACTCCGCAACCTACGGTTTTAAAGGTGCGAACGTTTCTTTTGCAGACGTTTTCGCAGGTTCTGGTGCAGGTCTAGGTGTTAAAGTTGCAGGTATTAGCCAAAACTTTAAAGACGGTAGTATCACAACCACTAACCGTCCAACAGACGTGGCGATTTCTGGTGGTGGTTTTTTCCGTATTGAAGATCAAAACGGTGGCGTTTTCTATTCACGTAATGGTGAATTCGGTAAAGATAAAAATGGTTTCCTGACTAATATGCAAGGTATGCGTGTAACAGGTTACCCAGTACAGAACGTTGATGGTAAAAACGTGGTTCAAAAAGGGGCAACGCCATCACCAATCGTTATCCCTACCGATATGATGAATGCAAGTGCAACCGATAAAGTGGATATGACGGTTAACTTGAACTCAGCTGAAGAGATAATTGATCAAACGACGCATGCGTTTGATCCTAAAGATAATGACTCTTATAACTTCAGTACTAACGTAACAACTTACGATAGCTTAGGTAATGAACATAACTTGAACTTATTCTTTGTGAAAACAAAAGATAATGAATGGGAAGTTCATGCTCAAGACTCCACAACAGGTGAGCCTGCTCAAAATTTAGGCAAGTTAGTTTATAAAAATAACGGTGTATTAGACGAAACGGCAACCAGCATTAAAAATTTCACTACTGTGTCTTATAAAGGTTCAGAAACCATGGATATGGCGATGAACTTTACAGGCAGTACCCAGCAAAAAGTCTCTGAATCAAGCGTATCTAAATTAGCGCAAAACGGTTATCAAGCGGGTGAATTCACCAACTTCCGTATTGAGCAAGACGGCTCAATCATGGCGACCTACTCAAACCAACAAAGCCAAGTTGTCGGCCAAATCGCATTAGCTAACTTTGCAAATGCAGGTGGTTTAAGCTCACAAGGTGACAACATGTGGTCTGAAACTAACGGTTCAGGTTCACCAATCGTCGGTGTTGCTGGCTCTGGTGTATTTGGCAAATTAACCAATAACGCATTAGAAGCGTCTAACGTTGATATGAGCCAAGAGTTAGTCAACATGATCGTTGCTCAACGTAACTATCAATCAAACGCACAAACCATCAAGACTCAGGATCAGATCCTGCAGACTCTGGTTAGCTTGCGCTAATAACGCCGGAAATAATCTGTTATGGATCATGTGATTTATACCGCGATGGGCGGCGCCAGACACTCGATGGAAAATCAAGCTGTCGTGGCGAACAACTTAGCAAACGCATCAACGCCCGGATTCAAAGCGCAGCTTAGTGCAATGCGAGCCGTACCTGTCAATGGCGATACCTTACCAACTCGTACATTAACGGTAGCTTCAACGCCTGGTAGCGATCAGAGTCAAGGAACGATGAACTATACCGGCAGATCAATGGACGTTGCGTTAAGTGATAACGGCTATTTGGCTGTTCAGCTTGATGATGGCACCGAAGCTTATACCCGAAACGGAAACATCCAACGTAATGCGGATGGCATGTTGATGGTGCAAGGGCGTTTGTTAATGGGGGATAACGGTGCGATTGAAGTACCTCCTCAAGCAAATGTCAGTATTGCCAATAACGGTATTGTGACTGCGCATGTACCGACTGATCCGCCAAAAATGCTGGGTCAGATTGGTCGTTTAAAAATGGTAAAACCAGAGCAAAACGACTTAGTTCGTGGCGATGATGGGTTATTCCATTTATCACCAAAAGGAGCTGCGCGTGCTGGTGAGGAATTACCTGCGGATGATAGCGTGAAGGTGTTAGCTGGTGTGTTAGAAGGCAGTAATGTTAATCCAGCAGAAGCCATGGTCGATATGATAGCAAACGCAAGACGTTTCGAAATGCAAATGAAGGTTATTCATAGCGCTGATGATAATGCGCAACGAGCTAACCAATTGCTATCACTGAGTTAAATAGTGTAAGGGGAAAACCATGATCCGTTCTTTATGGATTGCTAAAACTGGGTTGGATGCACAACAGACAAACATGGATGTGATTTCCAACAACCTCGCGAACGTCAGCACCAATGGCTTTAAACGCCAACGTGCGGTTTTCGAAGATTTACTGTATCAAACAATTCGCCAACCGGGTGCGATGACTTCTGAACAGACCAATGCACCTTCAGGTTTACAAATTGGTACGGGGGTTCGTCCGGTTGCGACCGAGCGTCTGCATAGCCAAGGTAACTTAGCGCCAACAAACGGAACACGTGATGTGGCTATCAAAGGACAAGGTTTTTTCCATGTTCAGTTGCCTGATGGTACAGACGCTTATACCCGTGATGGTGCATTCCAAATGGACCAAAATGGCCAATTAGTAACAACCAGTGGTTTCCAAGTTGTACCAGCTATTATTTTGCCTGATACCGCAAAGAAAGTGATGATTGGTCGTGATGGTACAGTCAGTGTTGAGATGGAAGGTGATCCTGCGCCACAACAAGTAGGCCAATTGACACTCACTACCTTTATTAATGACAGCGGATTAGAAAGTGTGGGTGAAAACTTATACTTAGAAACCGCAAGTTCTGGTGCGCCAACTGAAAATGCCCCAGGTATCAATGGTGCAGGCTTGTTGTATCAGGGATATGTTGAAACCTCTAACGTTAACGTAGCTGAAGAGTTGGTCAATATGATCCAGACTCAACGTGCTTATGAAATTAACAGTAAAGCGATTTCAACGTCTGATCAGATGTTACAGAAACTAACGCAACTCTAATTTCGTTTGTTCATTAGCCTGACAGGGTTCCTGTCAGGCGTATTACTAAAAGAGTATCGAAGATGGATACAAAGGTCATTACTGACAATTCTGGGGCAAGAAAGCTTAGTGTCAGATGGCGTCGTCATCAACGTTTAGGTACCGCCCTGTTGGTACTGACACTGTCGGGATGCGCATATATACCCAAAAAACCGTTAGTAGAAGGTAATACAACTGCGGTTCCAACGGCACCAACAGCACCTGCACCTAATGGCTCTATTTTTCAGTCAGCTCAGCCTGTTTATTTTGGCTATCAACCTCTATTTGAAGATAGACGCCCTCGAAATATCGGTGACACGTTGACTATTACATTGCAAGAGAATGTGAGCGCAAGCAAAAACTCATCTGCGAATGCCAGCCGTAATGGTAAAGCCGGATTCCTTGCCGCGATTACGCCTGGATTCTTGGAAGGGGTATTTGGTAATAAACGTACAGATATGAGTATGGAAGGAAATAGTGACTTTGGCGGTAAAGGTGGCGCAAATGCGAATAATACCTTTAAAGGCACCATTACAGTGACCGTCGATCAGCTTCTTGCCAATGGAAACCTGCACGTTATTGGTGAAAAGCAAATTGCTATCAATCAAGGTACTGAATTTATCCGTTTTTCAGGTGTTGTGAATCCAAGAACTATCAGTGGAGCCAATACCGTAAATTCAACCCAAGTTGCTGATGCTCGTATTGAATATATCGGAGACGGTTATATCAATGAAGCACAGTCTATGGGATGGCTACAACGCTTCTTCTTAAATGTATCACCTTTTTAATGAGTAGGATCCAGATGAAAAAAATAGCGATGAGCCTTTTCTTTATCGTGATGACATGTGTCGGTTTTTCCGCCCATGCCGAACGGATCAGAGATCTCACCTCTGTTGAAGGGGTAAGAGAAAATGCGCTGATTGGTTATGGTTTAGTGGTGGGATTAGATGGAACGGGTGACCAAACAATGCAAACTCCGTTTACCACACAAAGTCTGAATAACATGCTCTCACAATTGGGGATCACCGTACCACCCGGCACCAATATGCAATTGAAAAACGTTGCTGCGGTGATGGTAACAGCAAAATTACCGCCTTTTGGTCGTACAGGGCAATCAATCGACGTCGTTGTTTCATCATTAGGTAATGCAAAAAGCTTACGTGGTGGTACGTTGCTGATGACACCACTCAAGGGTGTTGATAATCAGGTTTATGCTTTGGCTCAGGGTAATATTGTGGTTGGGGGAGCTGGTGCATCCGCAGGCGGTAATAGTGTTAAAGTTAATCAGTTAGCGGGTGGGCGTATTAGTAGCGGAGCGATTATTGAGCGCGAACTACCATCACAATTTGGTCAAACAGGTCTGTTGAACTTGCAACTGAATGAAGAAAACTTCACCTTGGCACAACATATCTCTGATAGCGTTAATAAATTAAGAGGTGTGGGTACCGCTATTCCTTTAGATGCTCGTACAGTTCAACTTCGTGTTCCTATTGGTAAAAGTGAACAAGTACGTTTCTTGGCTGAAGTTCAAAATCTTGAAATTAAACGAGTTATTGCAGATGCAAAAGTGATCATTAATGCAAGAACTGGATCTGTTGTTATGAACCGTGATGTGACATTAGGAAGCTGCGCGATCGCACAAGGCAATCTTTCTGTTACGGTTGATAGTCAAGTGAATGTAAGCCAGCCTAATACTCCATTTGCGGGTGGTAGCACTGTCGTAACACGTAATACTAGTGTGAATATGAGTGAACAAGGTGGCTCATTACAGCAAGTGAATGCAAGCGCAAGCCTAAATGAAGTGATCCGTACATTAAATGCATTAGGTGCAACACCGACTGATTTAATGTCGATATTGCAGGCAATGGAAAGCGCGGGTTGCTTACGTGCGAGACTGGAGATTATCTGATGAAAGATTTATCTCTGCTTTCTTCAATGCCGACGATGTCAGCGCCGGCATATGACAGTAATGCATTGAATAAACTTAAATATCAGGTCGGGCAAAATGCTGATCAACAAGGACTGCGCCAAGTGGCGCAGCAACTTGAAGGTGTTTTTGTTCAAATGATGTTAAAGAGCATGCGTGATGCAATACCTCAAGAGAGCATGTTTAATTCAGAAAGTACCAAAATGTATACCTCACTTTATGATCAACAAATCGCTCAAGACTTATCACAAAAAGGCTTGGGTTTTGCTGACATGATAGAAAAACAGCTTTCTGCAAAAGTTACGATGGATCCGAGCGAAATGGCGGGAAAAACGCCAATGCCATTAGATGGCAGTGATATTTTTCAATCTATGCCAACGCAAGCCTTGGGACAAATGTACCGTGCAATGCAGCCTTACCAAAATGCAATTGAAAGTACGATTGGCAAGCTTAAAGGATTATCTGAAAGCAGTGCTTCTTTTGCATCTAAACTATTAGGGCCTGCTAAACAAGCGACAGAAGGCACAGGTGTACACCATCTTTTAGTTGTTGCTCAAGCGGCGCTGGAATCGGGTTGGGGTAAACGTGAAATTCTAACGGGCGAAGGTAAGCCAAGTTATAACCTGTTTGGTATTAAAGCAGGAAGTAGTTGGAAAGGGCCGGTTACGAATATTATGACAACCGAAGTGATTGACGGTAAGCCAATTAAAATGCGTGATAATTTCCGCGTTTATGGCTCTTATGTTGAAGCCATTCAAGATTATCTCAGATTGATCACTGAAAGTCCTCGTTACGCTAAAGTGCCTCAAGCTCAAACCCCAGAACAAGCCGCTTATCGCATCCAAGAAGCGGGTTATGCTACCGATCCAGGTTATGCGAAAAAACTGGTTTCAATTATTGGTCAATTAAAAGGAAGTGGTGAGCAAGTTGCTAAAACCTATACTCACGATTTAAGCGATCTATTTTAATGCTTTCCCCTCAAGTTTAGAGGGGAAGTACCGATAATAAAGACCAGAGCATTCATTCCAACTTGCCAGCTATGCTCCGTGCATACGGGTGATGACTAAACGTAAAAGGATAGACAAATGTCCAACAGTTTAATTAATACAGCGATGAGCGGACTTAATGCGGCACAAGCTGCGATGAGCACTGTGAGTAATAACATCGCTAACCAAAATGTAAAATGGTACAACCGTCAAATGACTGTTTTTAATGAAAACAGCGGCACAATGACCGGTAATGGTTATATCGGTAATGGTGTTAATGTTAGCCGTATTCATCGTGAGTATAACGAATTTCTTGCCGGTCAAATGAACCGTGCAATGTCAAAACAAAGTGCACTTAATAGTTATACCCAAAATATCTCACAAATTAATGATTTGTTAGCAGATAAAGGGAATGATGTTTCAAGTGCTATTGACGAATTTTTTACCAGCTTACCAAATGTAACTAATAACGCAGAAGACAACCCTGCGCGTACAACGGTAATTGGTAAAGCAGAAGCAATGGTCAATATGTTTGCTAAAGCAGACCAATCATTGCGTGATCTAGAAAAAGATATTAATAGTCAGGTGACAAATACCTCTAAAAATATCAATGAATATACAAAACAGATCGCAAAACTAAATAACGAAATTAGTCGCTCTAAAGGCTTTAATGGCGCTGATCCTAACGACTTATTAGATCAACGTGATCGTCTAATTCAAGAACTAAACACACTGGTTGATGTTCAAGTGACTCAACAGGATGGTGGTTTTGTTAACGTCACATTTGCTAATGGTTTGCCATTAGTATCTGGTACTCGCTCTTATGAAGTTTCTGCTATTCCATCAAGTAAAAATAGCGAACGCCTTGTTATTGGTTATAGCAACGGTATTGATGAAGTTCGTGAAGTGGATGCAAAACGTATTAAAGGTGGCGAACTGGGCGGTGCTTATCGTAGTCGTGAAGAAGTGTTAGATCCAAGCCGTAACCAATTAAATCAATTAGCGTTAGTGTTAGGCGATCAATTTAATAAACAACATGAGCAAGGTTTTGATTTAAATGGCGACAAAGGTGAAAAATTCTTTGACCTTGGTGGCGCACATGTCATGCCTAACGGTAAAAATAAAGGCAATGCTAATTTTACTGTTGAATATACAGATACTAAAGAAGTGAAAGCGGCTGATTATACTGTTAAATATGACGGTAGTAAGTGGAATGTTACGGTAGAGCCGGGTGGTCGTAAAGTTAATGCCACATTTGATGCAAAAAAACAAGAACTGACCTTTGAAGGGATGAATATCAAAATCAATGGTACAGCACAAAAAGACGATTCTATTATTGTTCAATCTGTAGGTAATGTGATTGCAGATATGAAAGTGGCGGTAACTGATCCTAGTAAAATTGCAGCTGCTGGATCTAAAGATACTGGCCCAAGTGACAACGAAAACATGAAAAAATTGTTTGAGTTACCCGATGAAAAAATCATTGATGGTAAAACGACAATTGCGGGTGGCTATGGTTCACTGATCAGTATGGTCGGTAATAAAGTGAATACCGCTCAAGTTGACTTTGATGCTCAGGTTTCTATCACTAAAAGTATTGTCGAACAACAACAGTCTGTTTCTGGTGTGAACTTGGATGAAGAGTACGGTGAGATGTATCGCATTCAAGAATACTACATGGCAAATGCAAAAGTTATTCAAACTGCAAACAGTATGTTTGATGCGATTATGCAAGTTTTCTAAGTAACCCTTCATCAGAATAAGGAATATCACTGTGCGTTTAAGT
This sequence comes from Proteus vulgaris, assembly GCF_016239305.1. Lineage (GTDB taxonomy): Bacteria > Pseudomonadota > Gammaproteobacteria > Enterobacterales > Enterobacteriaceae > Proteus > Proteus vulgaris_C. Next base: position 55,893 of record NZ_JAEHOQ010000008.1, read on the forward strand.
TCAAATCAAATTTTTAGCCAGCGAGTGGACAATATCACCAGTTCACAAAGCAAATGGATGACTGAAGGAAATAAAATCTCCAGTGGTCGTCGTGTTGAAAAGCCATCAGATGATCCAATGGCGGCTTCTCAAGCGGTAATGGTGAAACAATCTGAATCTCGTAACCAGCAGTATGCGACAGCGCGTGGATTTGCAAAAAACAGTATGTCTTTGCAAATGAGCTTAGCAAGCCAAATGGTTAATATTACAACTAAAATCCAAGAAACACTGGTTGCCGCAGGTAATGATGCAACATTAAGTGATGAAGACCGTTCATCTTTGGCTGATCAATTACAAGGTTTAAAAGATCAGCTAGTAGGTATTGGCAACACAAAAGATGGTGTGGGTCGTTATATTTTTGCAGGTTTCCAATCAGATAAACCACCTTTTGTCGCTGATGCAACAGGTAAAATCACCTATCAAGGTGGTGATAAACAAATTACCCAAAAAGTAGATAGCAATATTGAAATGGTCACTAACTTCACTGGGATCGAAACATTACAATCTTCAGGTAGTAAAGGGACAGCTCCAGATATTTTTGAAGCATTAGATGGTGCTATCACTGCATTACGTGAACCTTTAACAGGTAAACCACAAGCTGATCGTGATGCAGCATTAGAAAAAATTGATGAAGCAAACCGTGTTAACCGTGCAACGTTAAATAACATTTCAAGTGTAGAAGCTAAATTAGGTTTACAACTTCAAGAGCTTGATAACTTAGATGATTTAGGTGCAGATACTTCTTTAAGAAATGCAAAACGTTTAAGCGAATTACGCGATTTAGACTGGACACAAGCGATTTCAGATTATTACCAAGAAGAGTCTGTATTACAGGCTTCTTATAAAGTCTTTAACGACATGAAAGATATGTCGATGTTCAAAATGTATCGCTAATTATTGCACTATAGCTTTAAACTATTTTGATATCTCCCCTGATATTGGTTTATCAGGGGATTTTTTTATTTATTAAATAAAACAAAGTAAACTTATTTTTTCAATGCTAAAAATAAGGTTCTTTCTTGAGTTGCAGAAGCTTTGAAACCATTATGAAGATAAAAATGTTTTGCGTTTTCAGTTAGAGCATGAACCATAATCGCTTTAACGCCAATATTTTCAGCAACATGATAACAACGCAAAACAGCATCCCTTAACAAATCAGCGCCAAGGCCTCGTCCATGGAAAGTTTTATCAACAGCAAGCCTAGCTAAAATAATCACTGGTATTGGGTCTGGCATATTGCGACGAATATGATTAATTGCCTCAGAGTGGTTAACACTACCTGTAGCTAAAGAATAGTACCCAACAACGTGTTTGTTATTTTTTTCACAGACGACGAATGTACGTGGCGCACCTAATAATTGGTTTTTTAAACCTCTTTGTTTTATCCAGTTATCTAATACACTTTCACTACTATAAAAATCAGCCACTTCATGTGAACTTAATAACGGCTCAGGTGCTGTTACTTTTCCCATAATGGTTTTCTTATTAATAACTTTTCAAGAGCAGGGTCAATATCAACCGGCGCGTCAATAATTTCTATAAATTCCGCATATTGAGCATCATTTAAATTAAAGGTTCTACGGTCTAAAATGACATCTTCAGCAGCTTGGCAGGCTGTCTCAAGAATAAAGTCAGTACGAGATTTATGGAGAATTTCAGCAGCAGTATCAATAAGTGCGCGTTGTGATTCTTTAGCGCGAATGTTGAGTTGGACATCAGATTTCATATCACGCCTCCTTGTATAGCAATTGGTATACGTTGATTGTAGAATAAATAAACAACATTGGCTACAAAAAGCGGATTTATTTTAATTGGATGGCTTAAAAATAAACAATGAAACGTTAATAATCTGAAACCTCAAGAAACCAACTGCTGCAATATCAATGTAATGCGATTAAACGTATCGCTAAAGACGCGCTCTGTAAATACAGGCAATGCAGGCATAATCATTGATAATGCTAACATACCAATAGTCAGCGTAAGCGGGAAACCAACCACAAAGACAGAAAGCTGTGGTGTCATACGGTTTAGAATACCTAATGAAAGGTTAAGAACGAGGAGTAGGGTGATTAATGGCATGGCTAGCATCATACCGTTAATAAATATTGAGCCACCACTTTGAACTAAAGTAAGAATACCCAATGAATTAAAAGTCTGATTTCCAATAGGAACTACATAGAATGTATCAACTAATATTGATATTAACCATAAATGACCATCAAAAACCATAAATAATAGCATTGTCAGCATATTAAAAATACGTGCCAAAATAGGCATATTAGGGCCACCTGATGGATCGACGAACGTGGCGAATGAAAGCCCCATTTGTAAACCAATCACTTCACCGGCATGACGAACAGAAGCGAATGCCAACTGCATTGATAACCCTAGAATTGTACCAATCAAAATTTGTTGCAACAGAACCCAAAAGGCAATAATCGAGAATAGAGGCACATTGCTTTGTGGTAAACCGGGTGCGACTAATGCGGTTATCAAAAAGGCGAGTGCAATGCGAAATTTCTTCGGTGTCTGCTTTTCACTAAATAGCGGTGCAGTACTAAACAGTGCAAGAATACGCACAAATGGCCAGAAAAAATCACTAATGTAGCCGTTAAGCATTTCACTGGTCAGAGTTATCATTGCAATTAACCAATCATCCCTGGAATACCCGTAAATAAGTTGCGCATATAATCTAATAGCAAACTTAACATCCAAGGGCCAGCCACTAAAATAGCCGCTAATACAGCTAGAATTTTAGGGATAAACGATAATGTCATTTCATTTATCTGTGTTGCTGCTTGAAGCATACTGATCACAAGACCGGTCACAAGTGCTGACAACAAAAGAGGGCCTGCGAGTGATAAAGCGATTTTCATCGCTTCTGTGCCCAGTGCTAAGACGGATTCTGGTGTCATTGATTTACCTCAGCGCTAATTAAAAAAGCTTTGTGCAAGTGAGCCCAGTATTAATTGCCAACCATCAACTAAAACAAAAAGCATGAGTTTAAAAGGCAATGAGACTGTTGCAGGGGGCACCATCATCATACCGAGCGCCATTAATACACTGGCAACGACTAAGTCGATGATAAGAAAAGGAATGAAAATCATAAAACCAATTTGAAATGCGGTTTTTAGTTCACTGGTGATATAGGCAGGAACTAGAATACGCATAGGTACACTTTCGCGTGTTTCAAATGCTGGGGCATCTGCAAGGCGTGCAAATAGAGCTAAATCTGTTTCGCGCGTTTGTTGCATCATAAATTCACGCAGGGGTTTTGAACCATTGTCTAATGCTTGCTCAAAGGTAATTTGATCTTCAGTAAATGGCATATAGGCATCTTGATAAATTTTATCAAATACAGGCGCCATAATGAAAAAGGTCATAAACAACGCTAGACCAAGAACAACTTGGTTCGGTGGTGCTGAGGGGGTTCCTAATGCATTACGTAATAATCCTAATACGATGATAATCCGTGTAAAACTGGTCATCATCAGCAAAACAGCAGGAATAAAGCCTAATGCTGTAATGAAGATTAAGGTTTGTACTGGCAGTGACCAACTTTGACCACCCCCCGGTAATGATTGTGTAATAACACTCGGAAACTGAGCAAACGCACTGGTTGGGAACAAGACTAAAACCAGTACACTAGCGAAGAGACGCCAACGCGTTAATGCGTTAAAAAAAGTGACACACTGATGCATTATGAGTTGCCTTTATCTCGCTTTAGCGTTTTTTGTAATAATTGAGTAAACAATGGCGATGTAGATGATGTTGTCGCTTCCTGCGAGGCTTTTTCAGGGATAGGTAACTTATGTAACAGATTTATCTGCGATGATGTTACCCCTAATACAAGCCATTCCTGTTCAATTTCAACAACAACTACACGTTCTTTTGCACCTAATGAACAACTTGCCTTAACGTTAAGTTGTGTTGTCGCTCCTTTTAGTGAGCCACGAGCAAAGCCAAAACGGCGAAATAGCCACATAGCGATAATAATAAGAACGATAATGCCCGCAAGCGCCGTGCTGACTTGAGCAAGGCTTTGACCTACAGGCAATGGTTGTGTAGGTGTTTGAACTGTCTGTGTTGTAGCGGGCGCGGTAGTATTTACCGCACCTTGGCTGGAAAAGGAAGGAAGCTGTTCCATAAATTAACGGCTCAGACGGCGCATACGTTCTGATGGCGTAATAATATCGGTAATACGAATACCGTATTTATCAGAAACAACGACAACTTCGCCTTGAGCAATTAAATAGCCATTGATAAGGATATCAAGAGGCTCACCAGCTAAACCATCCAGTGAAACGACAGAACCTTGAGACAGGCTGAGTAATTTTTTAATGGTCATTTTGGTGCGACCTAACTCTACCGTTAATTTGACAGGAATATCCATGATCAAATTAATATCGGATAGATGATTAAGCGTATCGTCTTCAGGTAAAAGATGTTCAAATAAATCGGAACTATTATCCTGGCTTTTCCCAGTTTGCTGTTCCATTGCATCAGCCCACATATCCTCAGCCGATTGTGAATTATCAGTTGGGCGATTTGCATCACTCATTGGTTTGTTCCTCATCCAGAGCGTTTAAAACAGGGTTAATTAGGTGTTCAACACGAAGGGCATATTGCCCATTTACTGTACCGTATTGGCTTGTTAATACGGGCACACCATCAACATGTGCAATCAATCTTTCTGGTTTATCAATAGGGATAACGTCCCCTTCTTTAAGTGTAAGCACTTTTGATAAACGCAGTGGGATGTCAGTAAAGTTTGCGACCAGTTCAAGTTCTGAATGCTGAACCTGGTTGACTAAACTATCTAACCAAACCCCATCTTCTTGACGAACATTTTCAATTGGTGGGTTGATCAGTCGTTCACGTAACGGTTCAATCATGGCAAATGGAATACAAATGCTAAATTCCCCGACCATTGAACCGATCTCTACCTGAAAAGGTGTCGTAACAACAATGTCATTCGGTGATGAGGTGATATTGGTAAATTTTACCTGCATCTCAGAACGAACATATTCAACTTGAATTTTGAAAATGGAATCCCAAGCATCACGGTAGGCATCAAGTGCCAATTTCAACATTTTGTTGATGATCCGCTGCTCTGTGTTGGTAAATTCACGTCCTTCCACAGGGATTGGAAAACGGCCATCACCACCAAACAGGTTATCTACCGCGATATAAACCAGATTAGGTTCAAAGGTAAATAACGCGGTTCCTCGTAACGGTTTTAAATGCACCAAATTAAGATTCGTTGGTACAGGTAAATTACGAGCAAAGTCGTGATATGGGTGAATTTTAACGCCACCAACAGTAATATCAGGGCTCCGACGGAGCATGTTAAATAGCCCCATACGGAATTGACGCGCAAAGCGTTCGTTAATGATTTCTAACGATTGTAAACGTTCCCGAACCACACGACGTTGCGTGTTGGGGTCATAAGGCTGAATATCCGGTTCATTCGGATCCTTCGCTATCGCAGGTTCCCTGTTCGCGCTTTTGGCGTCGTCACCTGATGTGTCATCATTCAGCAGAGCATCAATCTCTGCCTGTGAAAGGATATTATCGCTCATAATGATTATCGCAGAATAAACGTGGTAAACAGTACATCGGAGAGGATCTGTTCAGATTCTCCCGGTACGAGAGTCGGTCTCAGCGCTTCTTTTACATCCGTCATTAGCTGGAGTTTTCCATTGTCTGTCGCAAGCTTGTTAGCTTGTTGACGAGAAAGCAGTAATAACAAGCGGCTACGAACTTCTGGTAAATAATCATGTAGACGCTTACGAGTGTCTTCATTATGCAATCTTAGTGTGATCCCTATGTAGAGCACTCTGTCTAAGTGTTCCTCGTCATCAATTAGATTTACCGTAAAGGGCTCTAATGACATAAAAACGGGTGCTGGTATAACTTTTTGCTGACTAGTGCCCGCTGAACCTGATTTAGCATGCTTCAATGCCCACCAACTATATCCACCGAATGCCGCTGCAATAATGGCGATCACCAATAATACGATGATCAGAATTAAGCTATAGCTTTTACGTTCATTGCTGTAATTAGACATGGACAGTTAAATTCCTGTTTTGTAGTGGATACGTGTTCACTGTTGTGGACTTCCATATCCATCTAAATCAACCTTAATTATCCCGCTATTTCTGTTTTTTAATGGCAGAAACAGATAGGGAAAAAACCATTAACTCTTACGTTTATTGACATAGTATGTCCTCCCAATACATTTGTATTAGGCGAAAATATCAACTCCACCACGAGCAGATGCTAATTCTTGAGGCGTAAGGGTTATCTTTTGTAGTGCCGGTTCAGAGGTTAATTGCATTGAATTACCCTCTCTTCCTTGATGATTATCGGCACCATCTCCACTAAATTGAGAGGAATCTGACATATTTTGTTGTTGCCAACTGTCATTGGTGTCGCTAGACACATGACTTTGCGTGAGCTGGATCCCATTTTCAGAGAGTGCTTGACGCAATTGATGCATGGCATTTTCTAATACAGAACGAACTTGACCATTTTGTGACGCAAGGTGTAACTGTGCCTGTCCATCTTCTATTTTCATGCGAATATGCAATGAACCTAGCTCTTCAGGATGTAAACGTAACTCAGCTTTCTGTAAACCATTACGGCTAAACATGACAATTTGCTGATTAAGTTGTTGTTGCCACTCAGGCGTTCCCACTTGTGCATTTAAAACCTGTGTAGCCATCGGTGAAAATTGCATTTGTGGTTGTGTCGATGAGTGAGCATGGCCCGTAATACCTTGTGAAGCAAAAGAAGATGAGTTAGAGAGCGTGTTGTGAAGGTCGCTTTCTGTAACGCGGTTACCTGTCACTATTTGCTGTGCAACATTATCTGCCAATTTTGCATTTGCAATTTGCTTATCGCCATTTAGTAATGCATTCACTTTTTCTGCTGTTGGCGTTAAAAGTGTTGCGATGCTATCTACTTTTTTTGCAGAAGGCTTTTCTGTTTGATTAGCACCGATAAGTGTACTTTCTGTTGCTAATGTCGCTGTCTCTGGACGTAGCTGGGCTAACAAGGACTTTTCATCTGATTTAGATAGATTAAGCTTGTCGGTAAGGTTGAAGTCCGACATATCGTTATCTTTTGAAATAGTACGTGCTAACGAGGTTAAACCTTCGTCACGTTTAACTGATTGAGGCTGTTGTAATGCTTGAGTCAGTTGTTCTGAAGGAAGGGTAAGACGTTTTAATCCAGGTAGCCCTGCTAGCTGAACAGGAAGTTCAGCAACCATCTCTTCTGCTGACATTAATGCAGAGGCAGTTTTATTTTCAATAATCGCTACAAATTGTTCATTATCAGGCAATGTAAGCGTGAGTTGAGATGCATCTAAAGAAGGTTCTTTTGTCACGTTTAACTCGGCAAAAACAGACGCTAGATGACTATCGTCTTCTTTTGTTTTGTCTTCATCTGAGTGTGAGTGTGTTTTATTCTCTTTGGTAGAATGGTTTGTGATATTGGCTGTCTTTTTATCACCCTGTGCTTGTTGGGGTTGAGAACCCAAAAGCTGAGCGAAAGTCGGGGCATTATCACCGGGTTGGCTCTGTGTAGCAGATGCCGTTCCCGGGGAGGTTGCAGCGACATCCATGGTCAGAAGCGTTATCTCCATCAAGTTGTTCTCCGTAAAGTACTACGCTGTGCGTACTCGTCCATTTGTTTCTGTTCAATACGATCGAGATGTCGCTTACGGCTATCTTCGGCACGTTGCTCCAAAGTCTCAAATGCATTGAGTCGTTGCTGTTTTTCTCGCCATTGTTCAGTTGCAAGATCGAGTTGCGCCTGCCAATGTTGAAGTTGTTGTTTATGTTGTTCGATAGTCAATTCGAGCGTTTTGAGAAATTGTTGGTAGTTTTGCCACGATGCTGACGACATTCCCCCTAAATTCAACGTTTCGTTTAGACGTACACGGTATTCATCCTGATACCCAATCAACATATTGAGTTGCTGTTCCATTTGTTGATGACTCTGCCGGACCTGAGCCAGTTGAATAGCGGCTTGTTCAGCCGCTGTCTGTGCCAGTTCTCTCAGTGTCACTAAAGGTGACTGCTCCCGCATTGGAACCCTCTTTACTTTCTCTGATTATGTTCAGAATTAGTTTACTGTGATCAGTTGATTAAGTTGCTCACATGCACTTTGATAACTGCATTGCTCTTGGATATCTTGTTGTAAGAACTTCGCGAGAGACGGATAAAGTGCGATGGCTTTATCTAGCATTGGATCACTACCCGCGGCGTAAGCGCCTACATTAATTAAATCTCGGTTACGTTGATAACTTGATAAAAGCTGTTTAAACATTTGTACACGACGGTAATGTGTTTTATCAATTAGCGACGTCATAGCTCGACTAATAGATGCTTCAATATCAATAGCAGGGTAGTGTCCAGATTCAGCAAGTGAGCGAGAAAGCACAATATGACCATCTAAAATGGCGCGCGCGGAGTCTGCAATTGGATCTTGCTGGTCATCACCTTCCGTTAAAACGGTATAGAAAGCCGTGATAGAACCACCACCATCAACGCCATTACCTGCACGTTCGACCAGTGCAGGTAATTTAGCAAAGACAGAAGGTGGATAACCTTTGGTTGCTGGTGGCTCGCCGACGGCAAGGGCAATTTCACGTTGTGCCATACTGTAACGGGTAAGTGAGTCCATAATTAACAGGACATGTTTACCTCTATCGCGAAAATCTTCTGCAATACGAGTAGCATAAGAAGCACCTTGCATACGAAGCAGTGGTGATACGTCTGCTGGTGCAGCGACGACGACAGAACGAGCCAAGCCTTCTGTACCAAGGATATTCTCGATAAAGTCTTTAACTTCACGACCACGCTCACCGATTAAGCCAACAACAATGACATCCGCTTGAGTGAAACGAGCCATCATGCCTAATAGCACACTTTTACCCACACCAGAGCCTGCAAAAAGCCCCATGCGCTGACCGCGACCAACCGTTAATAATGCATTAATTGCACGCACACCTACATCAAGAACATCTGTAATCGGTGTTCGCTGTAATGGGTTGATCGGTGGCGTAATGAGTGGGGCACGATAACCTGTATCCGGTGGAGGTAAACCATCTAAAGGGTAACCAGAACCATCTAATACACGTCCTAATAACGCATCACCTAGTGGTAATTGACGACCTTCATTTTCACCACCAGGTGTAGCTTGAGCATAAACACGAGCTCCAGGTGTTAATCCCTCGACTTCCTGTAAAGGCATTAACAGCATCTGGCTACCATTAAACCCAACCACTTCGCTTTCGACTTCTTCAACCGTTTTGCCAATGGTACGTTCTATTAAACACGTAGAGCCAAGGGGCATAACTAGCCCCTTAGCTTCCATGACTAAACCTGTTGCTCTGGTTAAACGGCCATATTGACGCACACGTGGAATTTTATTTAAACGTGCTTCTGCTTCACTGAGTTTTTCTAACCAACGCCCCAATCTTGCTGTCATTACAACGCCTCCGGTGCAGCAAGACGGCAAAGCTCATGCCAACGAGTTGCAATCGTGGCATCGAGATCGCCATCATTCGTTACAACACGGCATCCACCCACATGAATACTGTTATCGGCAACAACTTTCCAACCATGAGCAGAAAGGGAATCACCCAGTTCTTTTTCAATTTGTGGAATATGTCTTGGATTCACGCGTAACTGTGGATTGCTTGAGAACATTTGTTCTTGTTGCAACATTAAGGTTATTTGTGCAAGCAAGGCAGAGCCATCACAGACAGCCGGTTGACCCAGAACTTCTTTGGCTGCTGTAAGGGCAATTTGCATTAAACGTGATGCGATCACACTGTCTAGCCCATTCAATGAATGTCTAAATTCAGCTAACAACCCTTGCCACTCATTAATTAATGGTGATTGCTGAGCAATGCCTTGGCGAATACCTTCTTCAATACCTGATTGTAATCCAGCCTGATAGCCTTCCTGATAACCCTGGTTTTTCCCTGCCTCAAAGCCTTCAGCGTGGCCCAATTTCTGGGCCTTGTCTTTCATGTCATCAAGCATATTAATTTGCTCAAGGACTTTCTGTTGCTGAACAACTTCTTTTTCCTGTTTTTCGACTTCCTTTTCGTCTTCTGTCGTTTCCTCGACAGTTAATGCCCAATCAGTGAGTTCTTTGGGAACCCAAGGCTTCCAGTTAGTATCAGTATGTTTATCAGACATAGGTATCGTCTCCTCCGTGAAGAACAACCTCTCCAGTCTCTGCTAATTTGCGTACCACAAGCAGAATTGCTTTCTGCTCTGCTTCCACTTGAGACATACGAACAGGGCCGCGAGAATTCAAATCATCACGCATGATTTCAGCAGCACGTTGCGACATATTGTTGAGGAAGTGATCGCGTAGCTCTTGATCGCATCCTTTCAATGCCACAACCAAGGAGTCGGATTCCACTTCCTGTAGAATGCGCTGGATAGAACGGTTGTCGATATCGATAAGGTTTTCGAACAGGAACATTTCGTCGATAATTTTTTGTGCCAATTCGCCGTCGTAATCACGTACCGCAGTAATGACATTCTCTTCCTGCTGACTTTTCATCAGGTTGATAATTTCAGCAGCAGTACGAACACCACCCATTTTGCTCCGTTTGAGGTTTTGGCCATCAAGCAGGTTATTCAGTACTTCAGTTAACTCTGCTAATGCTGACGGCTGAACACCACCAAATGTTGCGATACGTAGCATCACGTCATTACGTAATTTCTCATCAAACAGAGCAAGAATATCTGCCGCTTGACCCCGTTTGAGGTGAACCAAGATGGTTGCGATAATCTGCGGATGTTCGTCGCGGATAATATCGGCAGCCATTTGTGGTTCCATAAAGTTAAGTGTCTCGATACCCGTTGTTGTTTCACGGGTTTCAGAGATCTCATCTAACAGATTATTTGCGCGTTCTTCACCCAGTGCTTTGACCAGAACAGAGCGTAAGTAATCGTTCGCATTCACATTCAACGCTGCATATTGAACAGCGTCTTCTTCAAAGCTTGCCATAACATCAATCAATTGCTGATTTGAGATATGGCGCATTGATGACATTGCAATACTCAGCTGTTGAACTTCGCGTGTACTTAGATGTTTAAATACTTCCGCCGCTCGGTCTTCACCGAGTGTTAGTAACATAACGGCGCTTTTTTCGGTTCCAGTTAAGTTATTACTCATTGCTCTTTACTCATCCATTGACGAATTACCATTGCGACGACACGAGGATCTTTCTCTGCCATTTCACGGATACGTTGGCTCTGCAATTCGGCACTGACACGTTTACGTGCTTGTTTACGTCTTGCTTCGTCATCTAATTCTGTTTCATCAACATCATCTTTAACTTTTAGCTTTGTTTTCAGCACGGCTTTCTGTGCTGCAATCTCAGCTTCACGGCGTTTTTCAAGCTGTGGTTTCACCAGTTTGCGCCATAAGATCCATGCGATGATGACAAGTAATAACCAGCGACCTAAATCTAATGCTTTCGCAAGAATTTCTGGGTTTTCCCATACAGGAACGGTAATCACTTTCTCTTCAATATCATTGAACTGCGAGTTCACGACACTTAATGAGTCACCACGTTCTTGGGAATAGCCCATCGCTTCACGGACAAGGCCTTCAATTTGCTGAATTTGTTCATCAGTAAGCGGAATTTGTTTGGTTTCAACAACAGGCTCTTCGCCTTCAGCCGCTTCTTTCGTATCTTCAATCGTTTTATAGTTCACGATGACAGCAACAGAAAGACGTTCGACATTACCCACCGGGCGTTTTATATGACGAATTCGGCGATCAACTTCATAGTTGGTTGTTTCATCTAAACGGCTATTACTGTTTGGATTACGCGTTAATGTACGATTAGTGCCCGTTGTATTGGCTTCATCTGTTTTCTCATCTTCTTGCGCTTTTGGTGTTTCAATTGGCGCTTGAGGCGGAGCAACAGGTTGATTAGACAATGCACCAGGTACACCGCCCGCTAACATGCCCCCATTTTGCTCACTTTGGCTCAATTGTTTTGAACGCACAGTGGCTTGATTAGGTGGCTGATTCGGCTTGTACTCTTCAGCGGTTTCTTCAGTATGAGAGAAATCAACTTGAGCAGTTACCTGAGCATGAACATTTCCGCGACCCACAATTGGACCAAGTAATGTTTCAATACGTTGTTGGTAGCGGCTTTCTAGCTCTTGAACATATTTTAGTTGAATAGAGTTAAGGTCACGACCTAACGCATCAGGTTGTGTCAATAATTTTCCACTTTGGTCAACGATGGTCACACTGCTATCGGGCATGCCCGCAACACTGCTTGCAACGATATGCACGATGGCATTAATTTGACCTTCATCCAGTGCTCTACCCTGTAAAAGACCCACCGTAACGGATGCAGAAGGGGATTTCTGTTCACGAACAAAAAGAGATGGTTTTGGTAGTGCTAAATGAACACGAGCATTTTGTACGGGACCCAATGTCTCGATAGTGCGAGCAAGCTCACCTTCAAGTGCACGTTGATAGTTAATCTGTTCACTAAATTGGCTGATCCCGAACTTTTCTTTATCTAACAGTTCAAAACCGGCAGCGCCGCCTTTAGGAAGTCCCGCTTGCGCGAGTTTCAGGCGTAATTCATGAACCTGATTGTCAGGCACCATGATCGCCGCGCCATTTTGTGACAAGCGATAAGGTACGTTCATTTGTGTTAACTGTGTGACAATTTCGCCACCGTCTTTATCGCTAAGATTACTATAAAGCACCTTATAATCAGGGCTTTGTAACCATAAAAATGCAGCAACAAAAATGGCAATTGCCGCCGAACCCGCAATAATGAGCGGAATTTTCGGATCGGCTTTTATCCGGTTAATAATGGCGTTAAAACCTTTTTTCTGGTTCACAACGTCGGTTTTTTCGGCATTCATAGACAATCCTTGCCTTGTAGTTCGGGATGAATACTAAAAGCGTGGCGTAACAAAACAGACTCCCCTTACGCAAATAAATAAACCTACTCTCAGGTGTCTCATTATTGGCCTTTTGCGTTTCATTTAATGGCGTAATTAGCCCTTAACTTTTGCGTCAATTACTCGCTTTGGAATGAAGCCCCTGTGTTAGGGTATAACTCGGTAAGCGTGTTGGTTCACTTCCTTACTATGACATTGATTCAGTAATTGAATTAGATGATTAACGCAGAGGTTTATATGTCAATTCCAGCTATTGAAAGTGTTCTGGATAAAATGCAAATCCAGACTTTACAAGCATCCAATATTGCAAAACCCCAGCCAGTACAAGCCGGGTTTGCTACTCAGCTTGTTCAAGCTGTGGGTAAAATTAATGAAACCCGAGTGAATGCAACCAACAAAGTGCAAGCGTTTACCTTAGGTACACCCGGTGTTGAATTAAACGATGTAATGGTGGATATGCAAAAATCCAGTATCTCATTACAAATGGGCGTACAAGTGCGAAATAAGCTGGTCGCTGCTTATCAAGAAATTATGAGTATGCAGGTGTGATAGGGTTAACTATTTGATATAAATCGAATGTTATCTTTATTGTGACTCGATGGGGACACATAGGGGACAGAATCATTCAATTTTTGGTTTAATAGCGATATTTGGTCTTGATCGTTCTCAGGCATCCAAGCGCCATAAACATCGTGTACCATTTTTGATGATGAGTGCCCCATCTGTGTTGCAATGAATGCAGGATTCGCTCCAGCAGATAACATCCAGCAAGCATAAGTGTGTCTTGTTTGATATGACTTTCTGTGCCTAACACCAGATCTTCTAATTAATGATCTCCATATTTGCGAGAAACCTCCTGGTGAATAAAATTTAGTAAGAACGCCATTCACACTAACAATGGATGGCTGGAAAACAAATGTGCACGAATCAGTTCTATGCTTATTAAACTCACGAGTCTTTACTTTAACATCAATAGGTACTGTCATCTTTGTATATAAAGACTGATCCTTTAGGCAGTTAAAGGCTGGCTCTAATAAGCTAATTATCCTATCAGTGCTTGCACCTGTTTTCGGGTATGAAAAGTCAGATGGGCCACAAACATTCCTTCTGACCATTATTGTCTTTTTAACCAAGTCCACATCCTCCCATGCCAATCCTGTTAGTTCACCCGGTCTTAATCCTGTATATACAGACAGAATGAGCATATTTCTAGATTGGTTATTCTGACATGCTATTAAAAGTCTTTTAAACTCATCATCAGTTAGTGGATCAGGAATAGGTTTTTCTTTTTTCAGATAACCGCAATCAACAGTAATATCGTCGTCAATATATTTATTTCTATAAGCAAACCTAAATAATGATAAAAGCATGCGCATATAGTTATTTACAGTAGCAACGCTTCTACCATTATCTCGTGTTGGTCTATATTTGTTAGGTAACTGATGATCTGTAAGTAGCTTATTTCTAATTCTTAGCAAATCAGCAGGGGTATATGTTGAAATACTTTTCTTGCAACTAACAAATTGCATTAGCGAGCGAGAAATAGAGTCATAGCGACGCAGTGTACTTGTTGCTATCTCTGTTTTCTTCAGCTCCATATACAAATCAACAAGCTCTATGAAGTTAATATCTTTTGAATATGAAGAGCTTCTCTTGTCATCTGGAAACTCATCATCAAAAACAAATGTTCCCATTTTTATCTTGTAAACAATAGAAGCCCTATATTCACCAGCAATTTTTCTATTCTTTGCTGTATCTGGCATGGACAGCCATTTCCTGATCCTCTTTCCTTTATAAACGAAATTTATCCTGAGAGAGCCATTATGCAACTCAACTCCAGTCGGATATTTAATCATTACATCACCTCGGTTGTTTCTTTTTTTGTCTCTCAATCCATGCGTTAATAGCCTGATGGTTGTACATGCATTCTGAGTTTGGTTTTGGCTCTCCTTCTGGCGATACGTGAATATACTCCCTACCAATTGCCCACGAGCTTTCCCTAGCTCGTTTTATTGTTCCCGGCTTCATCCCCGTAATAGCAACTAAAAGCGGTTCTGTCACCCATTTATTTGGCATCAACTGAGTTAAGTTATCCATTCTTCTCTTCCTTTTGCAGATTTCTGATGTATTGGCACATAACATCTTTGGTGTTGTACTTTGTATGATTTAGAGGCTTAAACTTTGGTGTGTATTTATCTAAGATCTGAGTGGTTAGTTTGTCGTTGGGTATTCCGTGACTTCTGAGTTCGATTAAGCATTCCTTTGCTATTTGCCTTCGTGCGTTTTCCATTGCCTGTGCATTCATAGTCTTTGCCTTTTATTACGCAAAGTGATCATATATGATTTACGAAAGTTTTCTATTTCGACGGGATAGATATTCTTTCCTATCTTTATTTTGTGACTAACGATTATTCCAGTTCGATTATATTTCTTTTTATGGGCTTCCAGTGCCTCATTAATAGCAATCCTTTCTGTGGGTGTGACTTCACCGCGAATTATTAATCTCATAATTCACCTATATTAATTGAATACTTTCTTCCGCTTGGTCGCCATATACATCCCAATTACCGTATTTCTCACGAGCGAATAATTCGAGTCGAGGAACATCTCCGTATAATTCCTCTAAACGATGATGGGCTTCTTTTGGTTTTTCGCTGTGTTCGCCTAAACATGAATAAATAATTTGTCGTACACTTGCAGATTGACGAGGTAGTCCATTTCCTCTCGTGGCGATTAAACACATTTCGACATTTTGACGGGTATAATTACCGCAATTAATCTTTGTCTCATTGTTTAATATTTCCATGAAATCGAAAAAGTCTTCTGGCGGTTTTTTATTTATTCTATCTCCTGCATTTTTATTTAATTTAACCCACGCGAAACCGAACATATTTTTAACTTTAAAATCCCATGCTTCGGCTAATTTAATAGCCTCGAGTGCAAAGTTTCCCGTGTACCACATGCAGAGAACAGCGTTATCAGATGAATATTCAGGTATTTTAATTCGGGTGAGTTGGTGAAAGCGGGTGGTATTGTAATGATTATCTGCTGCTCCATTGGAAACTTTGTTATTGTAAGACCAGGGAGGATCGCACAATATCAAGTCATACTTTTTCATTCTCCGCATCCTTCATACACAAGAAAATAATCATTGCTGCTTTTAATGGGTTGGCAATACAGCACTCTATATTCCCGTCATTAGTTGCAAATTGGAATTTTCTATCTTGATATATAAGGCTAATGCCATATTCGTTAATAATCGGCATTGCATCTGCTGGGTTGTTGCATGGGTCAAATGATAAAATATCATTACCATCCTCTGTAAAATAAGTCAGTGGTTTATAGCTGTCCTTGTTTGACAGTTCTGGGAATTCCATTCCTATAGAATCAGCAACCTTTTTATTAGTTTCGAAGTCAGATAGTTCGGTGTATTTATTCATTGGTTAGCTCCCAATATTCGCAAATTCCTTTCCTGATAATTCCACCTGCTTCTAAATGACCAATTACACAACTAACCTGACTTTTAGAGTATTCAGGACTACATAAGTAATATAATTCAGCATTTGTCAATTTGCTGTATTTTAGAAGATTAATTATTTCCTCTTTTAATTTATTCATCTCTCATCACCTCGCCACAAATAACTTCAACATTCCTCACTGACATTAAATATTCAGCACGTTTATTGCATTCCGATTGCGTGTATAAATCCTCAGATATTGGCACTGCATGATTGTTCATAATTAACAGCAGGACGAATAATTTCATGTTTATTTTCTCTATATGCACATTTAAATATGTGAGCAATAACATCAACAGTCCAAGCATTGCCATAACATTTATATGATTGTGAATTTGAAACTATGTTTTCACACCAACCATCGGGGAATGTTTGTAGTCTTGCACACTCAGTAGGAGTTAATTTGCGATATTGCAGAGTGTTATTATGTTCCCATGAATTAGATGTGAGTATTGGCGACTTTTCAGTGTGAACACCTCCGTTATTTTTACCTCGAGGACGCTGATAGATTGCGACTTTCGGCTCTCTATGTCCGCCTTGGCACGTTGAGAGCGTTGGAGCTTTCCCAACATCAGAATAAACGCGCAGTATAGACTCGTTACCTTTAATATCAGATGCATTGGCAACATGAATTAATCCGTCTTTAGATTGCTTAACATTCTCTCTTAGTTCGCATGGTCTAAATACTATTTGCCTGCGACGTTTATTTAGATATTGATTTAAATTCGTCCCTTTCGAGTAATTAGCATCAATACAATATGATTTTTCTCTATCAGCAATACTGTCATCATCAATAATATCTTTCAGAAAAATACATTTATCTTCTGGCTGGATAACTTCAAAATTAGTCCAATAATAACGCTGTCTATTTTGTGCTGATAATAATGAACTATTAATAAGAGTTTTATTTACATAACCTAATGCACGCTCCGTATGCAGTGTTATATATTCCTCAAACTCTTTTTTCATCTTTACATTTTCAAGCATGAATTTAGCGTCTGGATTATTTTCTAATACGTGGTTCATTATTTCTAATGTCGTCCAGAATAATTTACCGCGCTCGTCTTTATCTCCTAACTGTCTCCCCGACACAGACCACGACTGACATGGAAAGCCGGCAGTAACTAACCCCACATTTGACCAATCAATATCCCACTCGCGCCAATTATTAACATCACCTAATTGGATATTGTCTGGATAATGAAACTCAGATACTTTATTAGCAAATTTATCTATTTCAGCAATGTAATATTTATCAAATTTAATTCCAGCGCGAGACAACGCTAATCGCCCAGCGGATATTCCGTTGAACAAACTTAAATATATCATTTTGATTTCCTATATACGTGTAGAGCCCTGTATTAGCATGAGTAATACATATCCGATTATTTGAATGGTTATTTATTTAGAATATTTAATTAGAATTTCTTTAATCCAATTTTCAGCTTCATCATTGCATGACAAAACATTCTCCATCATTAATTCAATATCGATGGATTCATTTGCAACGTGAGATAATTGGGCCATGATATAAGCGAACTGCTTCTCATCACACTCTATAAAGTTAGCTCTGTATGCACTAATTAAATGATTGCGAGCATATAGAACGCCTAGTTTCATTTGTTCTCTATCAAACTGCAGTCTTGATTTATCCATCACTCCACCTTTATTTGCTTTAATGCCTCGCGAACAGCGTTTAATCGTGATTCCATTCTTAGATATTGAGGGTTGGGTATGGTGGGCCAATCGTTATACCAAGCATCATCACCAAACAAGCTAAGTAACTTACCACCTAAAAAACTATTACAGCACTCATCTTTAACATTGTCTGATGCTTCGATTAAATCCCAATATTCCCTTGCTTCGTGTTTATCTATTTCATCATCGTTGCGTAGTTTGATAACTTGTTTTTTAGCGTATTCGGCATTTGCATCGTTATCAGTGTCTATCTCAGAGATTAAATTAGAATCCAGCTTTCCTATCCAGTAGTGATTATTAATCCTATGAATAAACTCAATTAGTGGGCTACCCATCGAACCCCAAAAGCAAGACCATGAACAACCGCTTTCGCTAATTGTGACACGGCCGTTTTGATTATCGCCGTAGTCCTCAAGGTAGACATGAATAGGGTCGTGTCGCTCGACATCAGTTATTACTAATTTAGTCACTTGAGATTGTTCAATTTTCATCACTTCACCTTATTTGCTGAAAACACTGGGTCAAACTCACGCTCAACTTCAAACGTGCCAAGATATTGGTCGTCAATCCACAACATGAATAACAACGGCCATTTATCTTCCCATCCGTCACAATCATCATGGTAATATTCCGCACATTCTTCAATGCAAAATTCAAAGTCGTCGTCATCAGCACTGAAGTTATGATCATCTAGTAATTCATATCGGAGGTTATTAGTAATTTCTGACGGGTCTTTACCTCTACCACCTGCTATATAAAATTGAACTATTGCCATTATTCATTCCTCTATTGCATCCCTGCGAGTTAAATTAAGCTGTCCGTAGCTTTTCGATTTCAGGGTAACGCGAACGAATTAATTTAAATGCCTCATCTAAACTAATTTCGCCCTCCATTCGCTTATCGAACCAAGCTTGAATATCTTCTGAATTCCCGTCACTATCATCTAGGTCATCAAAGATGTTTACATCAGTTCCCCACTCTAACGCGCCAAGTAGCCAGTCCTTAGCTTCAATTTTTTTTCCTTTCTCGATTAAAAAGGATGCAATTTGAATAGTTAAGGAGAGCCTTACCATGATGCATACATCAATATTTGCCATTGCGGCTCTACCTTGAATCGCGTTAATTTCTTCTTTGAGTTTATCTGTCATATCTATCTCCTGTTTGCATCCTTGTAAGTATATTCTTTGGTTATTTAATGTTTTTCTTAATTAGGTAAGAAAGAAAGCGCAATGCGCGCTGATAGAATTCAGGTCTATCATCCCAAATGTTGTAGCCAGCATATCCAGTATCGGATTCATAAGGCTCAGATGGGTACTTCTTGAATATTCGCGCTTTGGCTTCAGCTTTGATTGCAGCTTCCTTGCTGAAATATCGCCTATTCCTAGTTGGCGAGTAATAGACTTTTACCACCTCAGTAGTTACAGGCATGGTCATATCCTTTGGTTAAACGGGTAGGGGTTAGAAGGGTATTTCTTGGCTATCCCAATCTTGAGGTGGCTCATTTTGCTGAGCTGGTTGCCTTTGCTGTGACTGCTGAGGTTGTCGCGCTGGTTGTTGGCTTCCTGCCTGATTACCACCTAGCATCTGCATTGGTCCACCGACATTTACCACCACTTCCGTTGTGTATCGGTCTTGACCGCTTTGGTCTTGCCATTTTCTGGTTTGCAGAGAACCTTCGATATATACTTGACTTCCTTTTCTCAGATATTCACCTGCAATCTCAGCTAATTTCCCGAAAATTACCACGCGATGCCACTCGGTTTTTTCTTTCATCTCACCGGTTTGTTTATTACGCCACGATTCTGATGTGGCTAGTGTGAGGTTTGCTACTGCGCCACCTGATGGCATATAACGGATTTCTGGATCCTGCCCCAAGTGACCAATGAGAATACATTTATTCACGCCTTTACTTGCCATTATGCAGTTTCCTTAAGTTCTTTAATCCGAATTCCTGTTACACGTTCACATTCCTTTTGTGATTCAGTACCAGCCAATGCATTCCATGCTTTTTTGTACTCATCCATGATTTGTGATTGATTCGTAGCTGTGCCAAGAAAGTTAGTGTAATCAGCTAACACCTGTTCTGCCGTCCGTGGCGCTACGTTATGAATTTCCGCATCTGCATCAATTGCTGTTTCTTCTGTTGGAATACAGAACGCTTGAAATGCCGCGTATTTATATGCAATCGACATGGCTTTATTTGTGGCTTTATCTCCGCTATCCATAGCCTCACCATAAGTCACTACCGTGTGCTTACTGCCATCTTCCGTGGCAACAAAATCAAATTCAGCCTTAACCACAACGTAGAATATCTGACCACCTCTTTGTGTTTGTCTTTCCGTGACTGAGCGTTCAATGATCCGTGGAAGAATAAGCAATCCATGCTTAACTAAAGCTGGTGCAAGAGCGTTATATACAGCGTCAATCCCTCTGAACATAAACCCTTGCTGTTGATTTTTACTTCCTTTCTTTATTCCTGTTTCAGCCATTTCCTTGGCTACATTGCTAATCGCTTTATATACAGCAGTCATGTTAATCTCCAAGATACTGACCTTGACGTCGTTCGCTTCCGTAGTAATCGACTTCAATATTGCCACTAGATACAGAATTCCTTTCTGCATCACGTAACGCTTGAATGCGAGGAGGCAGTGGAGGGTGATTTTTCGATGCATCCAAGTTCATGTGTAGCAACTCCATTGCTAGTCGCTTTTCTCTCTCCTTGACACTCGTATTTGGCAAATGCCCCTCAATCATTGCAATAGCTTGAGCCAGAGCTTCCTCTCTGTTTTTTGCTAGTGATGATGATGTTAGGCGAGGGTATTTGTCGGTAGGGTAGGAATTAGAAACATTCATTGAAAATCTCCTGTAAAATCCTTTAACGGTATCGACACTCCTTGTCGTCCTAACACTTCCGTTTGATACATAAACTCATCGTGTTCGCGTTCCTGCGATTCTTTACGCATCCTGCGTAATTCTTCTAGCCATTGTTGATGCTGAGTCACGCAACCCTCCTTAGCTTAGAAACGCGCAATATCCTGTTAATAAAGACATCCTTACCAATCGCATTGATAATCCGCTCAAGCGATTCATCGTCACAATCGAGCACATATTCCATTGCCTCGATTGAGTCTATTTCCGTTAATTTAGCCAACTCAGCGAAACTTCCTGTTTCAATGCTGAGCTTGCTACTTTCGTCAAATTCCATGACTGTTTTATCGTGAATTACCCGAGTTCCGTTCGAGTAGCTGTATGAAATTCGCATAATCACCTCAACTTACAAATGTCGGTATTACGCCAACGGCTGTCACAATGACCACGGATAAACTAAATAACCACGATGGCGTGTGTTTATTTTTACGTGCTTGAGGCGTAGTGATACGCACCGCCATGCAATCACGCATAGCGCTGTAATAGTTAGTTTTCATTGTTACCTCGCTAGGTGAGCGATAGGGTGGTTATCTGGTGTTGGTGCAGTGGGTATTAGTAGTTCATTGTCATGTGAGGGATTTGTTTACTTGCAACTAGCTTAATAAATTCAGTTGCTAATTTTTCATCAAATCCGTTACTTACTAATGCCTGTAATGTTTCTTGGTTATACTTGCGGCGATGTTCCTTATCAGCCTGACGTTTAGCTTCTTCCTGACGCTTACGTTCTTCTTCTGCTAATCGCGCTTGCTCTGCTTCCCGTGCTTTCTTTCGCTCGGCTTCGATAGCTAATTGTTTCTCGCGTTCTGCCTTTTCCTTGGCTTCTTTTGCCGCTTGCTCTGCACGTTGAATAGCTTCCTGCTTTTCACGCTCTGCACGTTCGGCGGCTTCTTTTGCTTCGCGCTCACGCCGTGCTGCCGCTTCAATTTCTTGCCTTGCCTTGCGTTCAGCTTCAAGTCTTGCCTGTTCCGCAGCTTGTCTTTTCATTTCTTCTTCACGAGCAATGCGCTGGCGTTCTTCTTCGGCTTTGCGCAAATCAAACAGCTCGTTCATTTGCAGAGCTTCTTCATGATCAACTTCGATTTGCTTCTTAAGCGCTTCGGCTTCTTCGCGAGCTTTTTCTTGTGCTTCCCACTCTGTTAGTGGCTTGCGAATATCTGTGCTTAATGCATCTAGCTCGTCACGAAATAACTTACGACTAGCATCAACCTTTTTTGGTAACTCTTTTAACTTATCGACAACTGCTTTACCTTCCTTGTCGATATACGTTTTTGTTTGAGCAACTTTGTACGCCAGAGATGCAAAAGCCTTTCGGTTTTTAGCTACTGAGAAATCACTGTCGAGTTCTTTTCGTTCTTCTTCTGCAAGAGATTTAATGTGCTCTAGCATCTGATTTACTTTTTCTGGTGCCGTAAACAAATCCAGCGCCGTAGCTTGTTCAATTACGACTAATTCATTTGCCATTCCTATGTTCCTTATGTGCGTATTCCTCACTATTAATAGCGATATGAATGATTAAGTGGTGGGTTACTGCTGAGGTATTTCTTTGATATCTAATTCCGTGATATTGGCTTTTGCTCCAATTACAGCCCATAGATAAATATGCTCTGCGCAATCACCTTCATCTTCTGCTTCAATATCCTTTTCCCAAGGCTCGCCATTCCATTTACAAGTCACTTTGAACATTGGCATGTCATACTCCCTCCGTTATTAACTAAATACGCATTGGCATAATCAATACCGATACCGGTTTGTACGGGTTGAATATGTCGCAAATAATAGCGTCTTGACCTGTTTTGAATTGAAGTTCGATAGCTGGCATTTTAGGGTTAACATACTTTGCTATCTTCTGTAATTTGGCGAGAAATGAAACGTTAATACCTATTTTGAATGGTAAGTTTTCTTGCATTTTTCGTGTTTTTTCGATTAACTTGTCGATATGTGGGAAACGACCATCGATAACACTACACATTGAAACACCGATTAATATGTTTTCATCTGAAAACAGCCTAACAATTCCGTCATCAGTATCGAAAATTGCATAATCGAATTGCTTAGTTGGTAATTTACCGACTGATAAAATAACTTCATTTTCAATTTCGTTATCGTGTTCGCCATATGCCAGCATGTGACCATCTGTGCCAGCCACTTTGCCGTTAGGTAGAAAACAGATACCGCAAATGTAGTAGCGAATATCTCTTATTGCCATACACTCCATGACAGCAAGTAGAGTGCCTTTATCTATCTTTAACTCCATCTCTATCTCCTATCTATTAATCAACTCACCAAGATGGCATTGATTTTCTAGCCTTTCTTATCTGGCGATTTGTTGGTTTAACTGCATAACTGAAACACTCGCCATAATCGAAGTTTGAAAATACAATCGTCCATCTATCTTTGGTTCTAGCCATACAGCTTTCGTGATAAGCAATGTCCATATCAAATCTCATGAATTACTCCTATCAATCAACTCACCACAGCCCACAGAATGGACTGTAATTAGTTAACTGTGAATTTAGGTAATAAAAAACCCCGCGATTGCGAGGTCTTATGTTAGTTGGTGTAAATCACCATTTTTTATTTGGGTTTCTTTGATGAGCATGATTTACAACTCTATTCATAATGTCATCTTTAGGTGCGTTATCTTTTGGCTCGCAGTCTCTTGGTAAAGACCCACTCATTAAGGCTCTATCGGTTGCTGTTAATGTTCCATTAGGTACTTCAATTGGTTTATATGGGTCAACAACAACGCTGGGATCTGTTTCTTTAGCTATAAGCGCCTCAGCTATTTTTAACTCAATTAACTTTCCTCTAGCCAAATATCTACGCATTTTAGAGTTAAGCTTTCCCGTTTGAGGAAGATACTTTATCTTCGCCATGTTAAGCCCTCGCAGTCACTTCTCCAGATTCTAACAGCGTACCAGATTTTCTATATTTAGCTGAGTAAATACTAGAATTTGGCAAACAGGTGTTATCTGCTGAGTCATAAACTTTAGTGCTACGAATTGAAATTGCTTTCTCAACTCGGCTAATTGGTTTGCGTTTTAACGATAAAGTAGGGCGTTTTTCTTCTTCTACATGACCATGAATAGATACTTTTAATTGCTCATTCATAGCATATGCGTTTTGTAATTCTGCTCTACGTTCAGCTCTGCGACTTCTTGCACAGTTATACCCACGAACACCCATAATGACCTCCTACAATTAGCTTTGGTGATTGGTGGTAGCGCACTCATCTACCATTCACGCTTAGCGTGGCGATTACCAATCCCAAAACTTACTGTCTTTGGTTTGCGCATTTCTCAGCGCGTTCTGTTAAAGAGCGAACATCCTGTTTATCTATGGCTCCTTGCCTTCGATGTGATTAACTATACAAGCATTGCTTTATTAAAACAAGTATAACTTGTGTTTAAACTTGAGTTAATCTTTACTTAAACAATAAATGCTTGTTTTTATTTGTGTTATTTTTTGTAAAAATTTTAAATTTTTTATTCTTTTGGCAGGTTTTGTGATTTGCCGACATAAAAATCCCTCATTAAAGAGGGATCTGTGGTGGGGAAAATGATAGGTGGTTAGTTTTTACTTGATGTTATTTCTGCGAAATCCAGTAGCGCTTTCTGGCAATCGTTGGTCATATCAACTAAGGTGCTGTTTTTCTTTTTTGCCTCATTGCTCATGAATTTATCTATAAACTCATCCCCATCTGGAACATTATTTTCTTGCTGAAATTTATATAAAGAAGAGTAAGCGTTGCACTCAGATGCTTTCATGATTGTAGTTATCAATTTGAAGTCATCTTCATTGGTGAGATCAATCTTATTAGTAGCGTGAGCAGATATTGAAGCAACCGTAATTAGCAATAAAGCTATATTTTTCATTTGGCTACCACCTGATAATTGAATAAATTTCTATCCATGAAATTTGTATTTTATAGACTGGCTAACTAAAACTTTGGCGTGAATGTAAAGACCATTGATACTGTCCTCTTCCAAATACCAAGTTTCATATCTTGCATTATCAGATATAACAGCCAGCCTCTTATATTGCTTTTGAAGCCTTTTTATATATAGCTGATTATCTAAAACAAAGACATAAATTCCATCACCATCAAAAAAGTTAGTGGTGATATCTACGAATATTTGATCTCTAGGCTCAAATGTTCCAGCCATAGAGTCACCTTTAACAGTGATCATCTTGATTGTGGATGCAGATCTACCACCAAACAGTCTTTTTGCTTCATCCGCTGAATACTCAATAGCTGTTATTGTTTCAATGAAATCATCAAGAACCATCACACCAGGTCCTGCACTAGCTTGGATATCCAGCATTTCCACCTTGTAGTTATTTTTATCTGAAATTTCACCATCTTGCTTTATTTGAATACTACTGACTTTGTTTTTTTCATCAATGTCAGTTATTCCGAATAATAACCAATTGGTATCAACTTCAAGTATTTCAGCAATTTTAATAACTCTGTTTTTTCTTGGCTCAGTACTGGTCTCCCACTGCTGTACTGATTGTGGTGATACGCCTACCAATTCAGCTAACTCAGCTTGGGTCATGTTTTTTGCAAGTCTAGCTTGCTTGATTCTTTCGCGCATAGTTTTCATTCGCTCAATATACAAGTTGCACTTTTATTTTTCCAACAAGCAATGCTTGCTTAAACAAAGCAATTCTTGTATTCTTCTTGTTGTTAATCAGTTAAAGGAATATCTTTATGAATGCATTGGAAACAACAATTAAAAAAGCAGGTGGAATTCCAGCCTTAGCTAAGAAGCTAAAGATTAGCGATCAGGCCATTAGACAATGGGAGCACAAAGGTCGAATTCCTCCTGCAAGATACGCTCAAATTAACGAACTATTCGGAATACCATTTGAGCATTTAGTAAAAGATAAAAATTAGTTTCACCCGCTCTTTAACACCTCTGCGCTGGAAAACGCGCATCAAAACAATCCGCTCATATGGAATGAGCTATGGATCATTACTGCTGTTCCCAATATGGGAAGTAATCTAAGAAGGAATTTAACAAATGGAATACGGAAACACATGCAAAACAGTTCGTGACAAACGAGCTATTGAATTTAGAACACGCCACTTAGTAAGTAGCGCACTTCAAATATTACGTGATGGGGATCAGCGAGAAATTGCACAAGCCACATCACGCTCAGACTCGACTATCTCAAGAAGAATCCAATCTATTGATGGTGTATGCGAAATGCTTGCTACACGTCGCGTGGTTGGTTTTGTCAGGGAAGGAGAGAAGGTTATCAGAGAATCAGACTACAAACTCTATTTAGAAAATATGGCTGAACTATCGAGATTAAAACTTCAAGTTCATGCATATGAAAAAGCCTCAATCGTTGGAGCGACTGAGGCCTTTAGAGAAGAACAATTAGGTCTGTTCAACTAACAAATACACTGTATCAATAACCAGTATTAAAGGGAAGCTGATTTTGAGCTTTCCTTTTGCTGATACAGCTAATTAATGGAGTAATTATATATGAATTCTGTTTACTTAACAAACAGATATGGAGGTCATCATGAATACAGCGGAGATATATAAATTCCCTGTTGAACCGGAGAAACCACGCATGGCAGAACTGGAAGATGGCTATACAAAACTCGCTAATGAGTTGCTGGAGTCTCTTTCATGTTGTGATCTCACCGTAAGGCAACTCAGGGTTATGCTGGCTTTAATCAGAAAGACGTACGGATTTGCTAAGAAAAATGACCGAATTGCAGATTCTCAATTAGCTGAGATAACAGGACTGTCGAGACAAAATGTTAATAAGGCTAAAAAAGAATTAATTTCAATGAATTACATTATAAAAGATGGTAATAAAATTGGAGTTAATAAAGAAATTTCAGCATGGAAAAATCAATCTAGAGACAGTGTCTCTAATTTGAAGACTAAAAAAGTCTCTAACTTAGAGACAAATGATGTCTCTGACTTGGAGACACACAAAAGAAATACTTTAAAGAAAAAAGAAAATATTAATACCCCTATATCCCCTGAACAAAAATCTACACCTAAAAAACAAAGTTTCGATCCGCTTAGCGTAGATATACCCAGTTGGTTAAATCCTGACACTTGGAGAAATTGGGTTGGGTACCGAAAGGAAATTAAACAACCGATAAAATCTAAGCGAACTCTCGATGGGCAAATAAAACTTCTTACTGAGTGTTATGAGCTGGGTTTTTCACCTGAAGAAATAATCAATAACTCGGTTACTAACGGTTGGCAGGGATTATTCAAGCCTAAAACGCCATACCAAAAACCTAATCGAATTATTCAACCTAGCCAAACTCAAGAATTCATACCGGAGAACTTCTGATGACAGCAACGGCAACACTGGCGCGATTAAAACGCATGATGCCAGAACACATCAAACCAAAGTTCTCAACGGCTGAAGAGCTAATGGCATGGCAACGAGAGCAAGGAGAAATTGACTCTAAGCGGATCGCAGATGAAAACCGCGTAACTCGATTGAATAAAATTATGGGCCGTTCTGGTATCAGCCCATTACACCAAGAATGCACATTTGATAATTACCAAGCCACAACACTGGAGCAGCGAACTGCATTGTGTGAAGCTAAAAATTATGCTGATAACTTTGGAAAAAACTTTGGTGGGTTCATCTTCAGCGGCAACGCAGGAACTGGAAAGAACCATCTAGCAGCGGCAATTGGGAACAGCCTAATTCAGCAAGGCAAGAGCATTTTAGTCGCCACACTGCCAGATCTGATGATGCGAGTTCGTGAAACCTATCAGAAGGATGCCAAGACCTCAGAATCAAAACTAATCGATGACCTGTGTGAAGTGGATTTGCTGGTGCTGGATGACGTTGGTGTGCAGCGGGGGAACCTGAACGAAGATCTGATTATTTTTCAGGTGGTAGATCGCCGTTTAGCAAACAAAAAACCAGTTGGAGTGTTGACAAATCTAGCGTTCGCAGAGCTTTCAAAGGCGCTGGGTGAGCGTGTTATTGACCGCCTGAGAATGGGTAGCCCAACAACGATTAATTTCACTTGGGGAAGTTTCAGAAGACAAGTTAAGTAACTAAAAGGAATTTTAAAATGAGCAAACACAGATTTGGTAAACCTTATGTTAGACGTTTACGCCCTGATGATATTCCAGAATCAGAGCAAGCAGAGTGGGCTATCCGTTATATAAACAACCCAAACCGACATCTATCAACCACCAAAGCGTACGCAGTTTGCATGCATGGGTTTAAAGGTGTTTTCCAGATATCTCTATGCAAGAGATCGCTAATGAAATTAGTAAAAATGGCACTGAGTGATGATTAACACGCAAGAGGATTTTTAGATGAAAGGAACTAATTATAAAGATCTCCTATGGGCTTATGCCGACGAGGCTACCTTCAGGAAAAGAAAATACATAAAGAACTGCAAAGACTATAACCGCAAGTTTTTCAAAAATTACCGAAGCGAGAAAGTGCTTAATCGACTATTTAAAATTGACTGGGAGGCATCTAATGCAGGGAACTAATCCAACAGATGGTATTCGGTTAGAAGTTCTTTACATGGGTAAAGAAAATGACATTTTTGTGATTTTTCTCAATGGTCCCGCTCCAATAAGTGCATTGCAGGACATTGAAATCAGCCTATTGCAAGATGCTGAAGAGTATGAACTGTTTACCGAACATGGAACATATCAAATCAGCGTAACGAGAGATAAGGGTGAATATGATAGCTATGGTCGCTGTGAGATTGCGCCGTATTGGGATTTCGACATTCAATCATTTGAGCCAATGCCAGAGGGTGAGTGATGAACCTATTAATTCATTTGCTTCATAGCAGATGGGTGCTGATTAAATGGTGCAAAAATAATAAGCCAAGCCGTGATTTAGCAGAAAATATCATTAGGCACTACGGCTTGAGTGGTTGGGTGGCTAAAGATGTTGAGCGCATATGTGACGGGGGAGCTAACAGTGACAAAAAAACAACGTGAAAATCTACGAATGCTATTCGGTGGTCGATGTGCCTATTGTGGCTGTGAGTTACCAGAAAAAGGCTGGCATGCAGATCACGTAGAGCCTATTTACAGAAAAATAGACAGGATTAACGGGAAGGTAGTAGCCACTAGTGAGTGTTTTAATCCAGAAAAAGACACTGAGGATAACCTCGTTCCAGCCTGCGCACCCTGCAATCTATTTAAATCTGTTTATAGCATTGAAGTATTTCGAGAAGAAATAAAGAAGCAGGCAGATAGGGCAAGAAAATCATCTGTTAATTTTAGAACAGCGGAACGATTTGGGATGATTGAATTAGTCGATAGGCCCGTAGTTTTCTGGTTTGAACAGTATCAACAGGAGGTTAATTGACAAATGATATCTGTCTCCATAAATCCAACCTCAAAGGCATTTTCAAAACCCTCTCAGAAGTAACAGAAACCGGTAAGCGATACCGAATCAAAATCACCGAATGGCGTGAACTCAGAACAATACCAATGAACAAAACATGGCGAATGTGGGTAGAAACCACAGGCGACTGGCTACGTGCGCGTGGCGTTGTCATTGATATTAAAAATGGCGCTGGTGAGGTTGTTCTATCAAAGCCCATCACTAACGAAGAAACGCACGAGTATTTTGTTGGTCACTGGCTGGGTCGTGATGAAAACGGAGAGCGTGAGAAAACTAGCAGGATGGATAAAGTGAGGATGCTCATCATGATGGAGAAACACGAAGCGTGGTGTATTGAAAAAGGCATTCCAATCATCATCCCGAACGACAGCGAATACATGAAGCTTAAGGATAAACAAAATGAGTAAATACGATAGATCATGCAAAGGTGTAACAATCGACGTGTATGACGTTTTAAAAGCGTTTGAAGTAACCAACCCAGCATTACAGCATTTAATTAAAAAAGCTCTCTGCGCAGGGTTGAGAGGGCATAAAGATAAAGAGCAAGACTTATGTGAAGTGCTGGCATCGGCAAAGCGAGCTATTGAGTTGGAGGCTGGAAGCAATGGCTAGAGATAACTTTCCAGTTGAAAACGCAATCACAATTATCAAATCAGTGAGGCACTTGGAGTTATTTGATACAAAAACAGCGTTTGCAGTGACGGGTTTAACGATCAATCAATGTCGAGAAACAATCATGCATCTCAAAAAGATAGGAGCAATAAGAAAGTCTGATAAAAGTGCGTGGAAGTTTGTTGTTTGTGATAACGCGATACAGCTAATCAAATCATATGCTGACGATAGAGAAGAGGTGAAAATAGCTAGACAAAAGGCGAGAGAGTTTAAATCTCGACCTATGAAATTTGTCGATAAAGCCAATGTTGCAGGTATGGGTAATCCGATGTTGATGAAAATAGACTCATTACTCAAAGGGGTTCGCAATGAACTGCATGTCATGCAATAGACGGCTAACAGATGAAGAAATTTATGTGTGTAGCAAGTGTGCTGATGAATACGCTCATTTGGAAGTGATGGATAAAATCAAAGGAGAGGGAGATGCAGAAGTTAAGGCGACGGCGCTGTAAAATATGCCGAGAATGGTTTATTCCAAAGCAGAGTTTTCAAAATTGGTGTAGCCCGGAACATGGATTTGAATTATCCGAGCAACGAAAAAATAAAGATAGAGAAAAAGCATTAGCAAAACTTAAAAAGGAGAACCAGAAAAAAGAGCGAGAAGCAAAAGACAAACTCAAAGCCCGCAAGTTAGCAGTAAAACCCCTCTCATATTTCACCAAACAAGCACAAACCGCATTCAACGCATTTATCAGAGAAAGAGACAAGGATGAGCCTTGCATCTCTTGTGGTCGTTTTCACAATGGTCAGTATCACGCAGGGCACTATAGAACCACAGGAGCAAATCCTGAGCTTAGGTTTGATGAAGATAATTGCCATAAACAATGCGCACCATGCAATAACCATCTATCGGGAAATATCGAAAACTACACACCTCGACTAATAGAGAAAATTGGTCAGGAGCGTTTCGATCGTCTGATGGGTTCTCATGAATTACCAAAGTGGAAGCGCGAGGATTATGAGCGGATACGTGATCACTACCGAGCCAAGTTAAAGGAGCTGAAAGATGTTCACTGACTTAATCGCAGCTATTGAAGAAGCAAGATATTTAAAATCCAAATCAGGTGGTCGAGTTAACTTCTGTGTAATCCAGATTGCTGAATGCATGGAAGTATTATGCGGGCTGATGGATGGTGTCAGGGTTTTATATACAACTGCGAATGATGATTATCACACAGTATTACCGGAGGCGAGATGAGGGAATGTGATCCGTTCAATCTACTGTCTCTTTATTCAAGTAAAAATGAATTAAGACGGGTTTGGGGTTCTAATCGAAAAAACGCATTAGATAGTAAGCGAGTCTGGGTTCGCTACATGCTAATGACGTGGGGGAAGGAATATGGTGGCAATGATTATCCAGAATCAGGATCAGATAGTGTCATTGGGCGATTAATGATTAGGACGGAATGGAGCGAAGCTGAGGGTGAGCGAATAATAAAAGTTGTAAAAGATTTGCACAAAATGGGATATCAAGGAGAGGAATTATTCAAAAAGTCACATGAGATATTAAATCCTAAAAATAAAATAAGCGACCTCATCGCTCTCGCCAAAGAATCAGATGATGCCGCTTTTGTAGAAAATGTAATAACGAAAACATTTGCTAAAAACAATCCGATTCGTTATGTAGCTATTAAACGATATTGTGATCGCAAATACCCGCAAAAGATGGCTCGTGAATTGAGTTATCAAACAAAAATCAGCATACAACAAGCAGTTAGAAGAATTGGTTGGGCTGAAAGTATTCTTGAAGAGGAGATGTTTTACGCAATGAAGCATGAATTAGAAAGGGAATTATGTCTAATCTCATAAATATTTAAAATATATATTGCAAATGCGAATTTTATATGTATAGTTTGTGATATGCTCGGGCAGTAAAACAAAGAGCAGATATATTAAAGAGGGTAAGAAATTACCTGCTGATTACGGGCTGAAAAGTTCCGATCCAAGACCTCGCTTCGGCGGGGTTTTTTGTTATCTGCAATGAAAACTCTATTTGCCAGCTTCCGAATTTCACTTGGCGGCATTAAAGCGAATAGGGTTCTTATTGTGGAGAGCGCCGAGACTGATCGGCAGTGTATGGACTGTCGGATGTACCGTACACCATCCAGAGGCGGCCTTTGCGGATTAGGCTAAGCCCCTGAGAGTATCTGGAAACCGACGAAGGATTAAATAGCCTTCCTCCACAATCTCACAATAGTGCCCATCATAGTCCCTACGCAGAACGGAGAAATCTGGTTTGCGATACACTTGTGGCTTTCTATTTTAATTCCCCCGAATTCGAGGGAATAAGTTTCTGATATTATTCCAGAGTGCTTATT
The DNA here is from genome assembly GCF_016239305.1 of Proteus vulgaris. Classification (GTDB taxonomy): domain Bacteria; phylum Pseudomonadota; class Gammaproteobacteria; order Enterobacterales; family Enterobacteriaceae; genus Proteus; species Proteus vulgaris_C. The sequence goes on from NZ_JAEHOQ010000008.1 coordinate 88,422, forward strand.
TGCATTGTGGTAATTCAACCATCCGGATTTGCCGGATAGTTCACATTCAGAAGATCGCTTAGGCGGTCTTTTTTCGTATATACGTTAAGTCAACTTAACGCATAGTGTTATTTCTTGTTTGGAGGCTGGTATGACGATTAATGATTTAAAGGCAATCAATGATCTGTATATAGCCAATGAACGTAGAAAAGCGATTATTGAAAGAGCTGAAGTAAAAGCGAATGTTTATGAGTCCGCTAAAAGATTATTTCAACTTGCGGAAGATAACGATTATGTAAAACGTAGTGATGGTTATATTGATGTAATTCTAACGGGTTGCAATGTTAATGTTTTTCTAAACCTAACTAATCATAGCGGGTTGTTTAAAAAATGTGGCGATAAAATATACCAACACATGTTCTGCAATAAACTCCTTATGCATGAAAAACTAAATCATATGGGCGGAGTTAATTTCGCCAGAATTATCCTTTCCTAAACATGCCGACCACAGAATCAATCACCCTCGTTATCACGTTCACACAAGAGCTTTGAGTCGGCGTTCTATTAACTAATCAGGACTACATATATGCAAGAGCCGTTAACAGGCACAGCAACCGCCTCGTTAGCGGGTGTCTCTATTGTAGGTCTCTATTCAGGTATGGACGCAGGTGTTGTTATCGGTGCGTTCGCAGGGGCGGTGATATTTGTATTGTCTGCTCATGATATCCGACTGTTAAAGCGATGGGCGTATTTCACGGTTGCATTTGCTATCGGGATATTAGGCGCTGATTTCATGTCGTCACTACTGAGTGGCATTATCGGAGATAGAGAGGTCGATCGCTCTGTTGGTGCCATGTTCTCATCGGCTGGTTTGGTTGGTGTGTTAGTAACGATATCTAAACCTGGTGCACTCACTGACAGTATCAACAACGTTATTAATAACCTGATAGATAAATTCAGAGGAGGTGGAAGATGACCATCTCAATATTTTGGATTTACGTTAATTTCTTTTCCTGCTTATTGGCAACGATTCGTCTCATTAATTATGAGCGCAACGGTGCTCAGTACAAGTTCTTTCCATCACTTATCGCATGGGTGCTTATCGTTATGCTGGGTTCTATACCGCTTCGTATATTAACGAATGATTACGTTCATGCAGATCCATTTGAAGTCGGAATCAATATCACACTATGCGCGCTAATAATTCTTAGTCGTGGGAATGTGATGCAAATATTTAGAGGGGTTAGTAAAAATGACACTCGGTGAGAAACAACGCAAGTTCACTCGCATGATTGCGGACTTAATTATTTTTGCCTACGACAACGGATATGAGCTGACATTCTCGGAAGCATACCGAACACCAGAGCAAGCACAGTTAAATGCTAAATCAGGTGCGGGTATTAAAAACAGCTTACACACACAACGCCTAGCTGTGGATTTCAACCTATTTAAAGACGGTAAATACCTAACAGCATCAAGTGACCATAAATTACTTGGTGAATATTGGGAATCTATCGGCGGTACGTGGGGCGGTCGATTCAATGACGGCAATCACTACTCGTTAGAACACAATGGCGTTAAGTGATATGAAAGCGATCATCTGGAAAGGTTTCTCTTGGGTGATGGAAAATATGACTGTTGTTGGAATGACTATTTTTGTTGTCATGTTTCTTACTGAAAGTATAAAAAATACTGCTCTGGAACACGATAACAAATCACTCACTGAACAACTATCACAACAAGTCGAAATCAACAAAGACTATCAAGCCCGCATCACTCGATTAAATCAACTCGATATTCGTCACTCACAGGAGTTAGTTAGTGCAAAGAATGAAATCGACACTCTTCGTGATGCTGTTACCTCTGGCTCTAAGCGGGTGTACATCAAAGCCGAGTGTCCAGCAGTCACCAAGAATCCCACCGAAAGCGGAAGCGATGAAGCCACCGCACGACTTAACAAAGCAGTTGAACAAGATTATCTACGTCTCAGAGAAATGATTGTCGAGAACGAACAGCAAACGTTGTATTTGCAGGATTACATTAAAACGGAGTGTTTACGATGAGCGAGCAAGCATCAAAGGTGCTGATTGATTTACTGGAAAAGGCATCTAATGGTGTCGATTCTGCGGTTGCATTTAGTCAGGCGCAAATTCCTGAAGTTATTAGTCAGTTATTAGCATGGAAGATGGCGATGGGTATCATTTGGTTTGCTTTTGGCTTGGCGACTATTGCATTCGCTGTATTTATTCCCGTATGGGCTGGTCGCCAGCGTCGAAAAGGTGCTTTATGGACTTATTATGATGGAGATGCTCGATTTAATCTGAGTTCAATTTCGTATGATTTCATTAGAACACCATTTCCACTTGGCTTGCTTTTTATCGGCGTGCTCATTTCAGTTGTGAGCTTAAATTTTTGGCTGAAAATACTAATAGCTCCGAAGTTATATCTAATCGAATACGCAGCTTTACTAATTAAGTGACAAACAATAAGGCAGAACAAAACAAACCTCGCTCAATAGCGGGGCTTTTTAATGGAGAAATATCATGGCAGTAGAAGGTTCAGATAATCCAGTTAAATTCCGTGAAGAGCTGGATAAAAGCATTCCAAAAGAATAACCCCGACAAGGTTAGATAAATCGTTTATCCATTAAGGAGAGTGATCATATCTTGACTGCTAGGAACAGACTAGAAGCGACCTGATTAACGTAGTGATACGTGATGATGGTTGCGAGTTTTACATACGGGATTATCCCGTATCTGCATAAATCGTATTTCACTCTGTGCACCACATGCACGCACATCTAAAAACATCGAATCGTTATTTAGGAATGAGCCTTTGAGGAGATCAGTTATAGCTGATACTGCTTCGATGGGCTGATTTCCTATGTGGCAAGGGTTCATTACTAAGTAAGGACAGTATCATGCAATATCCAAAAGTTATTGTTAATGGCGTATCGGTTAGAGTTGATAGCGCTGGGCGTTATAGTTTAAATGACTTGCATTCAGCAGCAGTATTGAAAGGCGAGGCAAACGAATCGCAAAAACCAAGTAAGTTTATTCGCAGTGCTTCTGTGAAGCGATTTGTTTCTGCTCTTGATGCCAGAGGACAAAAAAGTCCTTTGAAAGAAAATCAATCACTTAAAGTCATTAAGGGTGGTAATGAACAAGGCGTGTGGGCAGCAGAGCTTTTAGCTGTTCGTTATGCCGCTTGGATTAAGCCAGAGTTTGAAATTAGTGTGTATGAAACATTCCGAGAGGCAACGCTTAACGGGATATCAAATATGACAACACTAAATCGCTTGGACTTACTTATTGCCACCGAAAAACAAGAAATAAGTCACTGCGCTCGCAAGATGAATAGTTGGGGTGTAGGAGGACGTAAAAAGTCACTAGCTGATGCTCGAGCTAATATTATTGCTCAAATGGATCCTGATATGGTTTCAATCATGGAAGGTTATCAATGACCAAACAAGAAAAAGACTGGCTAGATACTCTCCATCGTCAATTACAGCAATCACTTGAATACTTACATTGTGGCAGAGTTGATGATGGCAGGATAGTTGCTGAAATCGTCGAGCGAGAGTTAGGCAAGTTAGTCAACAAACAGAAAACCAAATAGGCCCTAGTGGCCTTTTTTATTGGGTGGGATATGTCAGAAAAATATCAAGTAATAGCAACTAAGAAAGATGGCACAACCTACGAAGGCATGATGACCACTAAAGAACCTCGTGTGACTAACGGGTTAATCGGTATCGCATCACTCGATGGTTCATGGGTATACATATCACCTGATGAGATTAGTGATATTAAATATATGCTAGTGGTTGAACAGTAAATATTAAGGAAAGGGTATGGCTCAAAATAAACCAACGCTCACAGATGAGCAGAAAGTTCTTTTTGATGCCCTAACAAAGTTACAACAGAAATTCGTGTTAGGCATCCTGAAAGGACTCAATCAAATAGATGCTTACAAGCAAGCTGGCTACAAGGCAAAGAGCGATGATTCAGCCCGTGCGTCTGCATCTGAAATCTTAACAAATCTTAACGTTAAATCGTTCTTAGATGCAATGAATGAGGTAGCCATTTCTAATGCGATTATGAGCCGTGAGGAAGCGCTAGAGAGACTTTCTTCTATTGGACGTAGTTCAGTATCAGAAATGGTTGAATTCAGTGAGCATAAAATGGGAACTGATGACGATGGTAATCCAGTTATTCAATCTGTGTGGAGATTTAAAGATTCCGCATTACAAGACCCTAAAGCACTAGCGGCAATATCTGAACTCACAGCAAGTAAAGATGGCATCAAGTTAAAGCTTCATGATCCTAAAGCCGCGATTAAGCAATTGGCTGATATGCAGGGCTGGGAGCCACCGAAGAAAATTGAACATTCAGTAGATGAGCAAATGGCAGAGTTGCTGAGAGAGATATCATCGGAGTCATAATATGGCTGCAAAAAATCAGCAATTTGAAATATTAAAAAAGAATTTAAAGGATAGGTTTTGGCGTTTAAATAATCTCTATTTCATTACTGATAAAAAAGGTAAGAAAGTAAAGTTCAGAATGACGCCTGAGCAGTTTGAATACTTCGATGGTATGCATACACGCAATATCATTCTAAAGGCTCGTCAGCTAGGCTTCACAACACTTGTTTGTATCGTTCAATTAGATGCAGCTTTGTTTGAGTCAGCCAAGTGTGCATTGATAGCGCACACCTTAAATGACGCTAAGCGATTATTTAGGGAAAAGGTTAAATACGCATATGACAATTTACCTGCAGTAATTCGAAGGGCGAACCCCGCAAAGAATGACTCTGTTGGTGAGTTGGTTTTCAGCAATGGCGGTTCACTTTATGTCAGTACCTCGTTTCGTGGAGGGACGCTACGTTATTTGCATATCTCTGAATTCGGCAAGATATGCGCCAAGTATCCAGATAAAGCCCGTGAGATTGTCACTGGTGCATTTGAGGCGGTATCAAGTGATTGTTTCACGACGATTGAAAGTACAGCAGAAGGTCGAGCAGGTTATTTCTTCGATTACTGTCAATCTGCTGAGAAAGCACAAATTCAGAGTAAAGCTCTCTCTAATTTAGATTGGAAATTCTTTTTCTTCTCATGGTGGAAAAATCCAGAATATGCCATTAACCCTGTTGAACAATTACCAAAACGGTTAGTTGACTACTTCGATGAGATATCAAGTAAACACGGCGTTCAATTAAACGAGCATCAGAAAGCATGGTATTACGCCAAAGAGAAAACACTTGGCGACGATATGAAACGGGAATACCCGTCAATACCGTCTGAGGCATTTCAGCAATCAGTTGAGGGCGCTTACTACGCTAATCAATTCCGCTTTCTCTACGAAAATAAACGTATTGGCACACTTCCTGATAACTCACATCTGCCGGTGCATACGTACTGGGATATCGGTGTGGGTGACTCCACTTCAATCTGGTTTGTGCGTGAAGTCGGTGAAGAGTTCCATATCATCGATCACTACTCAAATAGTGGTGAAGGTCTACGGCACTACATGAAAGTGCTGAAGGATAAAGGCTACACATATGCAAGTCACAATGGCCCTCATGATATTGATAACCGCGAATTTGGTTCTGATGCGAAATCTCGTAGACAGTTGGCGCGGGAAGGGTACGAAATCGACGGTGAGAACTATTCAATGCGATTTGACGTAGTGCCGAAACTTTCCATTGATGAGGGTATAGAGGCGGTTCGTGAAATCCTTCCGCTCTGTGTTTTTGATGAGAATAAATGCGGTGAAGGGATCGCACACCTTGAGGGGTACCGCAAAGAATGGGACGACAAGCGCGGTTGCTGGAAAGATAAACCACTTCACGATTATACGTCACATGACGCTGATGGGTTTAGGTATTTTGCAGTGAGCAGAAGAAATAAGAAGGCTCATGTTGGAATGTTAGTTCGCAAACGTTAATGAGGGCGATAATGGAAGAAAATCAACAAAAGCTGTCATTAGCGGTTAATAACGCTATCAAGGCAGTTGCTAGAGCAAGAATGGATTATGTTTCTGGCGGCATTGGTATCAATAACACAAAGCGACCAAGAATATGGAATGAATTTGGTTACCCAGAGAATTTAACATTCGATGATTTTTATAATGCATACGATAGGAATGCGTTAGGTGGAGCTGCGATAGATCGATATATCTCTGGGTGTTGGATTGATATTCCAGAACTATTCGAGGGAGATGAGGAGGCAGATAAGGATGGCTCTACAGAATGGGATAATCATTTAAATAAACTACTCAAAAGGCATTGGGAACAAATCAAAGAAGCGGACAAGCGTAATTTAATTGGTCGTTATTCTGCGTTAATTATTCAAATAAGAGATAATAAACAATGGAATGAGCCTGTTGATATCAGTGTTGTTAAGCGCTTAAAAGAAAAGTCTATAGTCAGATTCATCCCGGTATGGGAGGCGCAACTTGACCCGAAGAATTGGTATGAAGACCCATCTGATGAGTGGTATGGGTATCCTTCAATGTACGCATTTACTGAAATTCCAGTTAGCACTGATAGTGATGGTTCACCCAATAGAATTATTGATATACATCCAGATAGGGTAATTATTTTTGCCGAAGGCTCCGCTGATGGGAAACTAACATCTGGATCGCCATTGTTGCGCAAAGGCTACAACAAGCTACTAGACGCAGAAAAAGTATCTGGCGGTAGTGCTGAGGGATTCTTAAAAAATGCCAGTAGACAGCTTAATTATTCGTTCAGTAAAGACACTGATTTTCAGAGGTTAGCTGAAGCGTTAGGCACAGATATGAGTGGGCTTGCTGACGCACTGGATGAGCAAGTAAGGCGGTTAAATAAGAGTATAGATGCTTCAGTTATGATGCAAGAAGGAACCGCAGGCGTACTCTCTGTTACGCCAGCAGACCCAGAGCCAACTTGGCGCACTATTCTTGCTGAATTTGCCGCCTCCATTAATATGCCAGTTAAGGTGCTTATCGGGCAGGTTACAGGAGAACGAGCCTCAACCGAGGATATGAAAGACTGGGCGAAAACATGCATGTCTCGTCGCAGAGGGTTCTTAACTTCTGTTATCGAAAGTCTAGTTTCGCGGTTATGGTCAATTGGGGTTATTGATCAAAGAGAAGAAATAACAGTTAGCTGGTCTGATTTACTCGCACCAAGCCAGTCTGAAAAGCTAGATAATATGAGTAAAGCTGCTGATGTTGCACAAAAAACACAAGCATCATTTGGTTACTCTGTGTTGATGGAAAATGAAATCAGGGCGCTGGGTGAATATCCGACTTTAAAAGAGTTTGATAATACTGAGCCACCAGAAGAAGGTAAAAAAGGAGATCCATTAATTGATGATGATGAATCAAAAGATAGGGTCACCGATAATACCGAGAAATAAGGCGGACCCGACACAGTCAGGAAAGCCAGTCAGAAAAATGTACCGCGATATCGAAAACCGGTATCACGAACTGAAAAAAGCACTCCGCCAACTGCTAGACCTGTCATTGACCGGCAGAGAACGAAATCAGAACTCACTTTACAGCTATATCCTCGCTAAAAACGCACAGAACGAACCAGATTCGCTTATCAGGGTTAACGCGGGTGTTTATTCGTATGATCTGGCTGAGAGGCCTGATGAGTACGCACGATTCCTTGAACGGCTGCAATCTATTCTGGATGAGTACCTGCTTGAGGGTGGGAATGAAAATCTGTGGGCGTTCAGCCATGTTGCGGCGGAGTATGACCGAGGCACACTGAATGCGTATACCAACCTGTCGTTACAGTCAGAGGTGTATGCGTCACAGACCACTCTCACTTACCTGATGTCGCAGCCTGCGTATCAGAACCAGATAGCTGCCGCGTTTATCTCAACGTTCAGCGACTGGAGGGGTATTTCTGATGCCGCCCGTGCCGACCTTTCAAACATCATCGGCACATCGATAGCAAGAGGGGTTAATCCAAGAGAAACGGCAAGGGTAATCAGCAAGCGATTAGATGTATCAATGTCCAACGCAAAGCGCATAGCTCAAACGGAACAAGTGGGAGCGTTACGCAGAGCTAATTGGAATGAAACTACATGGGCTAGTGAATCGCTAGGGCTAAAAACAGGATTGTTATGGTTGTCAGCACTAAAGCCAACCACGCGCAGCTGGCATGCAGCACGACACGGCAAGGTGTTCACTGTCGAAGAAGTCGAAGCGTTCTACGCTGATGGCGGCAACCGGTTTAACTGCTACTGCGCGACACAACCGGTACTACTGAATGACGACGGGACGATTTACAACAAAGGCATTATTGACCGGCTGACAGCAGAGCGGAAAGCCTGGTCAACAGACGAAGATTCATAACCAAAGAGGCCACCACATGAAGCTTTCGGGTATTCATGTTAAATCGCTGGCTATCAACTCCTCCAATATCTCAACTGAAACCATCGACGGTGACGAGCATATCGTCATTCGCGGCGTTGTGCCTGTTGTTGATGACGTTGTGATGAACGGGGGGCTGTATCCGGCCAGCGAAATTAACAAAAGCTTTCAGTCGATGGAGGGGCGGCAGTGCCCGTACGGGCATCCCAAAATCGGCACAGATTACGTATCGGCTGACACGCCGAGAGCAGTAAACCAGTTTCATATCGGCGCATGGGCTGAGAATGTCCGCAAAGATGGTGAAAGAGTCGTCATGGACGTGAAGGTCAACCGTCGGTTTGCTGATGCCACTGAGAAAGGCAAAGAGTTCCTTGCCCGTGTGGATGACATCATTGCCGGTAACAGCACAGACCCGATCCACGTCTCTACCGGATTATTGTTGCAACGTGAGCAGAACAAGGGTAAGTCAAAAGGCAAGCCATATACATGGGTCGCAAGAAATATGCACTTTGATCACATTGCCATTCTTCCGGCTAGTGAACCAGGGGCTGCCACACCAAAAGACGGTGTCGGGATGTTTGTTAATAGCAAAGGTGAAAAGCTAAATATTGAATTGGCTGATTTAATTGATGCGGCAAACTGCACTGAATCCGGTTTTTTCAACAAAACGAAGTTCTTCTTCACCAACAGATCAAACTTCTCTTTCGAGGATATCCATAAAGCACTGCGCGATGCCCTGAGAGAACAATCATCAGGTGACGACTGGCCTTATCCGGAAACAGTTTGGCCTGATAAATTTATCTACTACAAATCAGGTAAAACGTACCAGCAAAAGTATCTCATTGACGACAACGGCGAAGCTGATCTTGTCGGTGAGCCCATTGAAGTTGTGCGCAAGCCAACAGAGTACGAAGTAAAAACCAATAAGGAAAATGACCCGATGAAACAAATCATCACTAATGCGCTGAAGGCGAAAGGTATCGAGACAGAAGGTAAATCCGATACTGAATTACTGGATGCGTACAACCAAATGAACGCAGAAGAAAAGAAAGAAGAAACGCCAGAAGAAAAGGCTGCGCGTGAGAAAAAAGAAAAAGAAGAAAAGGATAAATCTGACACGGCAAACAACAGTGATCTGCAGCAGCAAATCACATCCGCCGTAAATGCGGCGATCGCCCCACTTCAAGCGCAGTTAAACGCTAGCGCAGACAAAGAAGTAAATACCATGCGTGATGCCGTGAAAGCTAAATTCGGCATGTCAGATATCGCCGTTAACGCACTAAGTGGCGACCCACTGAAAGAACTGTACGCGCAATGCAATGCATCTCATGGCTTGAATGGTTCATTCCAGCAAGTCAATTCATCTCAGTCAGTTTCAGATATGCCGGAGTAAAACATGGCGAATAAAAAACGTGTAATTCATGCGGGTGGCGTATTCACTAACCCATTACTACACCGCGAAGGTGCGGCAACAGTTGATACCAAGGCGGGTATTGTCGGCTTCTATGATGAGACTACCGCTAAATTTACGCCATCGGTTGATGGTAAAGAAGCAAATGTTTTGTATGTGTCCGACTTTGATTATCTTCGCTGTCAGTCAGTTGATGATGCAATCAAGGCTGGCGATTGGGTTGTTGCAATTCAACCAATGCAAGGTTTGTTTTTAAATGTGCGCGCCGCTGCTGGTACATACAAGAAAGGTCAAGCGGTTATTGTTGCTAACGGTCAGATCACACTGGCCACAGGTGCTGAAGGTGAGGCAGTATTTGCCTATATTGAAGAAGATACAGCCTTAACCGTTACGGCGGGTGAGCTGGTTCGCGTTGTGTTCAAGTAAGGAGAACTGAATGTTTTATTTTTCAACTAAGAAGGCAACCGAAACGGGAAACCTTGAAGCAAACCAAGCGCAATTCGGTGCGTTAAGTTTAGAGCGTAACTCGTCTGCTCAGGCTGTGGCTGATTTCATTTCTCGCGCTCGTAATGTTCCTGCTTTAGATGCTACCAATGCGATAGATGACATTAAACGTCTGTACAAAGCATATGACCAGACTGTGTTAGCTGAATTCCAGCCAAATACTGAATTCACATTGTTAAACGACCTCATGGGCCTATCTCGTTCAGTTCGTATTGATGAGTCGGTCTATGAATATGCGCGTAAAGGTGGCGGTGGCGTAGCTCATACGTCAATGAGCGGTCAGGTTGGTGCGTTACTTGAGGCTAGCGCTTATAGCTTTGATGGAACTATGGTGCCAATTCATGACACGGGGTTCAAGTTTACATGGCGAGACCCGATTTTCGGTAAGGGATCTGCATTGGCTTCATTGGCTGACGCGCAAAAAGATTCTGTCGATACTGTTCGTCGCAAATACCTTGATTTTATCTGGAATGGTTTCCGTGACGCTGCAGGTAACTTCATTAGCTTTGATGGCAAGACATTTAAAGGCCTACGTAGTGATGAGCGTGTAGCGCAGGTCGCATTAACTATCAACTTTTCAACAGAGCAAGACGGCAAGAAAATCCGCGCAGAAATAATCAAACTGCGTGATGTTCTGAAGTTGAAGAACCTGCAATATGGCGAGCAAACCTGGTATGTCTCAGGTGAAATTCTGTCTAATTGGGAATCTATCTACTTCGACGTGAATCAAACCCGCACCATTCTTGAGGAAATCAAGAAAATCACGGGCATCAAAGACATTAAGGAAGATTACGAACTGAAAGGTAATGAAGTTCTGATTATTCCGCTGAGTGCCGGCGTTATTGCTCCTATTGTTGGTCAGGCATTTGGTACTGTTGCTGATCCACGCCAGTTCTATAACTCTGACTATGTATGGCGCACGTGGGGTGCTGCTGGTCTGATGGTTAAGCAAGACATCAGTAATCATTTCTCAGTTGTTCATGCGAAAGGTAATTAAGGGGGATTTATGGCACTGGTAAAAGTAGTTTCAAATAACTTCTTCGCTGGTGCCGGCTTTCTAAAGGTAGAAGCCGGTAGCCAAATGACAATGTCAGATGAATGCGCGAAAGAGTGGGAAAAGGCTGGTTTGGTTGAAATTCTCTCATCGGGTGATATTGAAGTAGCATCACATAGTAACGATAATTCTGAACAGCCTGAACAGCCTGAACAGCCTGAACAAGCAAAAGCGAAACAGAGCGGTAAAAAATAATGCAGATAACTCTTGATGACGTAAAGCCGATGATTGCGGAACTCGGGTTTACATTGCCTGATTCTGTGCTGTCGCTGTTACTGAGTCAGGTTAATGCAAAGTCCGGATGTCTCGAAGCCAACTACGACGAAACCACGCAGAAGTTGCTGCTGATTTACACTGTTGTGCGGCTGGCATCACTGTTTGGCGCACGAAAGATATCATCACAGAGCGCTCCTAACGGGGCGTCTCGTTCTTTTGCGTATGATTCTTCCGGTACTGATTATCTACTGAACCAGATCCGCGCATGGGATAGTGCAGGATGCCTTGCTGATTTGCCATTATCTAGTAAAACGGTAGGCTTTTTTCGGGTGATTGGAGGTGTCTAATGAGTTCAGTTGCTAATTGGGCTTACACATCGTGGGCTACTCTGTGGAAACCAAACGGAAAAGATAAATACGGCAAAGTTACATTCTCTGAGCCGGTTCATTTTCTTTGTGGCTATGGTAGCGAGCTTAAATCTGGAAAGTTGGATATTGGCTCTGAAATCACTATCAAGTTAGTTTTTTGGACTGAATATGCAGATGCTAAAAAAGGTGACTTTATCGCTATTGGCAAGCACTCAGGTGATCCGTTATCTGTCGGCGCTGATGAAATCAAATTCATTGGGCGAGATGAGGATTTATTCGAGCACATTGCGGATGACTATACTCTGATAACGGCGGTGTGATATGGCAGCAAGAGTAAGGGGTATTTTTCAGGCTAACGCAAACCTTAGAGCACTTGTGAATGGCATTCAAGACAAAAGAGCTGCAAGAGCAATGTACATGGCGCTTAATATCGGAGCTAGCCAAGCGGCACTATATACACCTATTGATTCATCTACGCTTATTAACTCACAGTTTCGTGAGATAACCGTAAGAGGAACCAGATTAACGGGCAGGGTTGGTTACTCTGCAAAATATGCCATGTATGTTCATAACGCGTCAGGAAAACTTAAAGGCCAGCCGAGAGCTGACTTTGGAGTCACTAGAGATGGTGTTTCTTTTGGTGGTGGTACAAAAACTGGGAAATACTGGGACCCTAGCGCTAAGCCGAGATTCTTAAAGGCTGGATTTGATGAGTCTCGTCAACAAATTGAGGAAGCGATAGAGCGGGAGATGCGAATATGATACATGAAGCATTCGAACGCTACTTAAACAGAGGTAATTTGCTTGATGGTTTCATTGTTCAAAGGTTTGCGTGGGACGAAGAGGAAGATACAAGACACCAGCAATATGCAGTTATTCAGCCGGACGATAGTAGCGGTCGATTTGCTGATTTAGGTGCTGATGATTTCGTGGCGCTTATTCTTGTGTCTGCATGGAAAGACCCAGAGCCAACAGTGATAAGAGCTAATGAAATTCTAAATTACGTTGCTAACAACTCGTTAGATTGCGAACTCAATTCAATCTACAACTTAGGCGGTCTATCAAGACCCATACCGACAGAGGAAGGTCGGTTTATCTTTAAGCTTTCTTTCCGATGTACATCTTAAATTAAACACATCTCAACGGGTCGCTTATGCGGCCTTTTTTATTTGCAAATAAAGAGGTTATAACATGGCACAATGCCCTGATGATAAAGGCCTAGTGATGGGTAACGCAGGTATTCTGCGCATTGCAAAAGGCTGTTCAAATCAATCACCATCTCAGATTCAATTTTTGCGATTAGGTGCATTAACAAGTAAATCGACAGACTTCGGTATGGAAACCGTCACGTCCAATGCCGATGATACGAAAGGCTTAGCAGAATCTATCGTCACTGGCGCTGACGTAACTATCAGTTTCGATGGTGAGCTTAAAAAAGCAGGTGTTGCGGGTTCAACTTCCGCTTTCGACATTGCTAAAGAAATTCTTGATGAAGTTAAAGCTGGTCGTCAACCTTCATACTGGGTTCAACTCGACATGAAAGGTGACGGCAGTGATGTTATTCAGGGGTACATGACTTTCACGTCCTGGTCAATGGAGTTTCCAACAAAAGAAATCTCCACCTACTCTGGTGAGTTGAAAGTTGCTGATGCAGAAACGGTTGAATGGCTACAAGAAGAAATCGCAGTTGTAAGTGTTACTGTCGAGCCAGCCACCTTGTCTGTGAAAGTGGGTGAAACTAAGACATTTACTGTCAAATTTACACCAACTGATGCGACTAACAAAAACTACACTGCCGTAAGTGATAAGACGAGCTTTGCAACAGTTACCAAACTTGTGAATGTGGTCACTGTGCGTGGTGTTGCTGAAGGTACTGCAAATATCACTGTCACATCCGAAGATGCTAGTAAAACAGCCAAATGCGTGGTCACAGTTACCGCTGCTTAATATTACAAAGGGTGCTTTCGAGTGCCCTTGATAATATTCAGGAGGGATTATGACGCCTATTTTAGAAATCGGTGAGATGGTTGTCTCTACTGATAAAAATGTTTACTTATTTAGACCATCGTTCATCAATATGACAAGAATTGGCGAGCCTAAACAGATTGTGAGTGCGTATGGTCAATTAAATGGGGCTGAGGTGCAAGAGTTAATTACTCGCGCCGTAATGAATTACAGGGTTATTCCTGAGTGGTTAATAAAAGCGATTAGCAAGCCAACGTACGGACGCAATATCCTGCAAGCGGCAATGATAGTGATGCAGGCGTGTTGTGATGATGATTGTTCTGAAATCATTGGCGAATGGAAATCAGGTAAACGAGGTGTCGTCTATAAAAACGGCAAGATGCCAATCGCTGATATTATCGTTATTGCCAGAGAATTATTCACTCACGGAATTATTGGTAAAGCGAAAATCCGCAAACTTCAACGCAACGAAGGTAAAAACGAATTCTCAGATGAGTTCATGGCAATTGATTACATCAGTTCTGCTCGTGCGCACTTTGGCATGAACCGTGATGAAGCCGAACAGTTAACAATGACTGAATTTCAGATGATGCTCAAAGCTAAATACCCTGACGAGAAAGGCTTCACAAAAGAAGAATACGACAACATCATGAAGCAAGATGATAAGCGTAATGATGAGTTAATCAGTGGTAAGCGTCGACTGGTGAGTAGGAAGAGAAAGTAGCCCATCCTTGGGCTTATTTTTTAGAAGCCAATTTGCTCCTGTCTGATTCTATTTATCACACGAGAATTGTCGAATTGGTTTGGCTGAATATGTGTTGTTGCTTTATATAATATTTCTTGCATTTTTTTAGCGTTTCTCATTGCCTCTCTTGGTGCATCATGGAATCTCCCAGATAGGCTATGCTCGGCTACTTTTAATAATGGATATATGTCATTCATAGCTGTGGAGCATAGAACCAAAAAGCTCCAACTCCAGCATAAAGTAACAAGTTCATCATCTGTTAGTGTTTTGAGTTTATTTGAAACTTCTTCCTGTTTAGGAATGTATTCACCTTCAAGTACAAACTTGTGAATATACTCAACCGCATCGGGTATCTGATCTGCTGTCAGCTCTTCAATGCTACTAACATTAAATTTCTGGTGAACAAGAGAATAGGCTTCTGGATACATAATGCCTTTCTTGCTTACTAATAAATTAACAGCATTCTTTAATGGGTTTCGTTCTTGAACAGTTGATTTATGTTTTTTCTTAACTTCACCAGTAGTCCAATATTCATAAAGTACATCGTCACACTCTTCTTGGTACTTTATTACTTTATCGCGGATCTCTGGTTTGACTTTGTTAGGGCTGATAGTGTGAAGCCACCCTGCAAGTTTACGGAGAGCTAGGCAAAGCATTGATTGCTCACCGCCTTTTGAAGGTATCACGATTTCCGTGATCCCTTTACTAAACCTTTGTTTTAGCTTTTCAAATTGAGATTGCCAAGTTAACCCCATACCTTCAACTATTGGCTTCATTGGTACATATGGTTCGCCGTTGAAATTTACTACATACAGGTTGTTACCGTGGAAAGGTACGTTAATTGTTGATACACTAGTCATGTCGGTTACTCCGTAGTTTCTGACAAATTAGAAGCCCTAGCTACCGCAAATAGTTGGGGCTTCGCTGTTTTAGTTGACACGTTTTTCTCTTTCTTTCACATACCAAGCTATCGCTTGATTAACTATTGAGTTTTGCGAAATACCATCTTTCGCTGAGAGTTCTACCACTTTACTTTTTAACACCTCTGTTAATCTGAGTTGAAATTTTCCTGTTTTCTTATTGGTATTCATATCTTCATCCTTTTATGTGTCTATGTGACATCACAAAGATATCAATGTGAATCTATATAGTCAACGAATAATTGACTATATTGTGATATCACAATGACTTTACTGGTGGTTGTATGTCACAAAAAAATACGCGAATAAGAGATATAACGCCTTATAGCCTTAGAATGCCTGATACTCTGAAAGAAAAGTTAATGCAAAGGGCAAGTAAGAACGGGCGATCTCTTAATGCTGAAATGGTTATGATTCTTCAGTCTGCCGTGGATGAGGATAGCACCCCAAAAAACTTAAACGAGCTATCACAGCTTGATCCTGAAAAGTTCAAAGAATTGTTCATGGAAACCGTCAAGAAGATGTATGAAAAAAATAAATAGATAATATTTTTTGTGGTCAATCAAACATCTTCCCAAAATGGGAATTTCATGCAAATATATAGAGAGCATGGTTAGCCGTGAAAATAATAGGTGAGAAGCAGATTCTGGATTTTTGTAAAAAGCACAATCAGGCTAAATCAGGGATGATGTCTTGGATTGCGGAAGTAAGAGCAGCTAACTGGGAAACGCCTCAAGATATTAAAAACAGGTTCGTTACAGCTAGTTTTCTCGCTGACAACAGAGTCATTTTTAATATAAAAGGCAATAGTTATAGATTGGTTGTTCAAGTTAGATATGTGAATGGCATCGTGAAGATTGAAAATGTCATGACCCATCCAGAATATGATAAGTTGAGGTTAAAATGACAAAATTTAAATTGCGCATTTTAAAAAATGATAGTGACTATAATGAAGCGATGGAGCGCATATCTGAATTAATGGATTTAGATCCAGATGTGGATAGCGATGATGGTAATGAATTAGAAATGATAGCTCTTCTTATTGAGGATTATGAAAAGAAGAACTGTCATATAGAAAAACCATCTCCAATAGAAGCTATAAAATTTAGAATGGATCAATCAGGCATGTCACAAAAAGACATGATACCTTTTATAGGCTCAGCCTCTAAGGTATCTGAGGTACTTAACGGTAAAAGACCACTAAGTATAAATATGATTAAAAATATTCATTCTGGTCTGGGAATACCTCTTGATATTCTTATTCAAAATGAAAGCGATTTAGTTGAAAGCATAGACAACTCCTCTCTGGGAATCTTTATAAGAGCAGAGAGAAAAAACAGAGAGCGAGTAAAAACGACCTCCTTAAACTTCCCTAATAGCTTTGAGTTTGGCTCACCTATAAGTATGTCCGATGGAGAGGTTAAAAAATTTACACATTCAAACTGGGGAGTGAAGAATGAGCAAGTCATTAATTAAATCAGCTAAGAAAAAGCTTAATCTGGTTAACGTATTAATGAAAAATGGTGCTTTTTCTATTAATAACGATCTGAAAGCTACGTTCATAGACAATGAGTTTATCGATGGGAAAAAAACAGAAACTCAAACTATGTGCGGAGTTACGCAAGCTTATCCATTAATAGCTAATGACAAAACTCAATACGCTTATATTTTTGAGTTTGAGTCTGCGATTAGAGTTGTCTCTAAAGGAAGTGATAATGAAGAATTTATTATCTTTATGATTAATGGTCTTTTTGAGGTTTCGTATAGCTCACAAGAAAAGTTAAATGATGAAGAGCTAAAGGCTTATGGTAATGCTCAAGTGGCTTTTGATGCGTGGCCTTATTGGCGTTCCTTTGTGCATGAATCCTGTTCAAAGATGGGTACACCAAGATTAAGGATTGGTGGATATATCCCAAATGATGATTAACCACCTATGGGTGGTTTTTTGTGCCTAGTGTTTGCTTTTCTTTGCACCACAAACAGCTAAACTAATAACAAATTAACTAACGAGGATGGTGTTGTGAGGAATGCGCTACTTATGCTTTCATTTCTATTACTAGCTGGATGTGGTGATAAAGGTAATGAGAGCGCCTTTGGTATCATATGGGATGAAAAAGTATCAAACATCTCATTTATTGATAAAGACAAATGCGAATCAAAAGATGAGGTTACAACTTGCGAAATTGGTTCAATATCGCCATTTAATAAATGGTCAAGAAGTAATGAGTTAATCTTTTTAAACGACAGACTAGAATCAATAAAAGTCACAATCACTGCCAGTAGTGACAACCCTGGCGATATGGATGAATTTAAAAACAATTTACTAAGTGAATTGGATTTTATAAGTAAATCTGGCGCAGGCATTGAAAAAATAGATGAAATAAAATCTCAGTGTATTGATGGTAATTGTACTGAATACAGCGAGTTAATTAAAACAAAAAATGGTGATGTGAAAATCTGGATTACGGTACCTCCAACAACCATCTATCCAGTTGCAGTAATAACCTATTCAAAATAGACAGCAAACATTTAACACAACCCTGCCAATCGGCGGGGTTTTTCATTTTAAGGAGCCGATAAATGGCACAAGTAGGCGAAATTGTTTATCAAGTGCAGATGGATGTTCAGCAGCTACTTACATCTCAACGACAGCTAGAACAGCGATTAAATCGCATGGATGATAGCTTTAACAGAACATCTAGAGCGGTGAATGACACTGAGCAATCAATGCTGTCTCTCTCGAAGGTTGCTGGCGTTGTAGCCTCTGCATTATCTGCTGGTGCGATCATTAACGCAGTCGATGAATGGGGGCAAATGGCTGCGCGTATTAAAATGGCACTCAATTCAGTTGAGGGTGATGTTGAGCGTTATGCAGAGATACAGCAACGCTTCTTAGAAGTTAGTAACCGAAATGGTAAGGCTATTGAGACAACTCAAGAGTTATATGCCGGATCTGCAACTTCAATGAAAGAATTGGGTTATAACACAACTCAGACAGTTGACTACATTGAGTCTCTTTCTTCTGCATTCACAGCTAACGCAACTGGCGTACAACAAACAGAATCTGCAATGAATGCTCTTAATAGGGCTATGGTTATTGGTACATTGAAAGGCAACGATTGGCACTCTGTTTTAAATGCCACACCTTCCGTTGTTGCTGATATTGCTAAAGAATTATCTCGCTTGCGTGGCGGTGTAAAAGTCACTGAAAACGACGTTAAGAAAATGGCAATGCAGGGCGGTATTTCCATGAAGTTATTCGCTGACGCAATGATTACGGCGCGTGAAGAGAATAACGCTCTTGCTGACTCAATGGATAACACCATTGCAGACGGTTTTACAAAGTTAACAAACTCAGCGAAAGCCTATTATGGCGAGATGAACCAGACTCTAGGAATTACTCGATCTGTTTCTGCTGGATTCGCGGTATTAACTGACAACTTTGATAAAGTTTCTGCCGCTACAAATATTGCCATTATTGTAATGGGTGCAAAAATGGCTGGTGCGTTAGCATCCACAATAAAGGCGAAAATAGGGGATATCTCTGCTTCAATCGGTCAAGCAAATGCGACATTGCAGTCAGCAAGAGCCAATGAATATGCTGCAAACACAGTGGTTAGGAAAACACAGGCAGATCTTGCTGCCGCTAGGTCTGCTGTGGCGTTGGCGCAGGCTGAATACAATGTTGCAAAAGGAACTCTAGCAGAATCCACAGCGTTAGATAACCTAATTGCAAAAAGAACCATGGCATCAAAAGCGGCGATAGCTCATACGCAAGCGACGATGGCGCAAACCGCAGCAATAAATACAACCTCAACAGCAGCTAGATCTGCATCCTTATCATTAGGTGTTCTAAAAGGGGCTATGAGCTTAATTGGTGGCCCAGTTGGTGCTGCCATGTTAGCTGGTGCCGCCATATATTATTTTTATCAAAAATCAGAGCAAGCAAAACAAGAAGCTAGAGATTTTGCTGATAGCGTAGATCAGCTAACTGCAAAACTAAAGGAGCTTTCGTATCAGGAGATAGCTCGTGATGCTCAGGATGCTAAAGATAAGCAAGAATTATTACGTCTTGAAATGAAAGAGCAGGAAAAGCAATTATCAAAATTAAGGGCTGAAATAGAGTTACAAAAAACAGCATTAAGTGGAATGCCTGATCTTATTGATAAAAACACCACGAGAATCCTACGTGAAGTTACTAGAATTGAAGGTGATTTAGCGGAGAATAGGAAAAAATCAGAAGTCATCACCAGATATCTAGTTGATGCACAAGAGGAATATAACAGAAAAACAAAAGAAGCCATTGATTTAAGCGTTAAAAATGCATTAGTTATTTTTGCAGAAAAAACAGGGTTTGGTGATCTGGCGAATAAAATTAGGGACGCTACAAATGCCAAAAGAGAGTTTAATGCCACTGGTGCGGATTATGGTGGAGAGGAAGGTGAAAAGCTAAAAAAACAAATGGAAAGGCGCCTTGAGCTTTCTAAAAGAGAAGGCGTGGAGAGGGCTAAGTTACAGGCATTATATGCAGCGCAAGATGCAGGTGTTTTTGATAAAAAGGCAATCGATGAATTGCAAGAAATGGCCGCTCAAGAATATAAAAACGGGCAAGTCAAAAAGGAATCAACAAAAGCCACAGACGCAGCATACGAAGCATTAAAACGCCAGAGAGAAGAGATTGAACTTTTAAACAAAGGTTACAAAGACGGCTCTCTTGAAATGGCTAAGTATGACGCGGTTAAGGCGCTTGGTGACAAAGCATCTCCTAAGCAGATTGAAAAAGCGGAGCAACTCGCAGAAGAAAAGTACAACATTGAACGTAATCTAGCAGATAAGAAAGCCGCACTTGAGCTTGATTTAGTTGCCAAGGCTAAAGAATCTCACGATAAACAGTTGGCAGACTTAGAGCGGATAACAAAAGATGATGTATCTCTCACTGAACAAGCTGCAAGGCGCAAAGCTGAAATTGAAGCGGAATACCAACAAAAGATAGCCGAAATAAAGGCTAAAAACGCTGTATCACCTCAAGATAATTTAAAAGCACAAGTAGACCCTGTTCAGCAACTAAAAAATGAGCATGAGCGTAAACTTGCGCTTATAAAAGAGTACGAAAACCAAAAAGTTTTAACCGAACAACAAAGCTTAGAGTTAATGAATGCTGCTAATACCCAATACGAGCAAGACCGCATGAATGCTCAATGGGAGATATGGCGCAATCAGAGTCAAGCTAATCAGTTCTTAGCTGATGGGTTGGACGCATTAGGGCAACGTTCCGCTAATGTGATTACAGGGTTATTAACAGGCACTCAATCCCTTAACGATGCTTTCCGCAATGTAGCATTAACCATTGTAGACCAAGCTGTTGGCGCTCTGGTTCAAATGGGTATGCAACAGGTTAAGAATATGATTATGGGTGAGAGTATGGCTGCGGCAACTACGGCATCAACACTCGCTCAGGCTGCGGCAGCACAAACAGCATGGGCACCTGCGGCATTAAGTGCGTCTATAGCGACATTAGGGGCGGCAGTAGCGACGGGAACCTCATCATATGCGGCGGCTATGGCGGCAAGTAAGACTATGGGTCTTGCTGGTGCTAGATATAACGGTGGTCCTGTAAATGCTGGCTCTATGTATCGCGTCGGCGAAAATGGCAAGCCAGAAATATTCAAAGCATCTAATGGTAATCAATACATGATACCGGGTGATAATGGTCGAGTTATCAGTAATCGACAAATGGGTAAAGGTGGTAACGGTGTCAGCATGGGTGATATGCACTTTACATTCCAAGTTCAGGCACCAAATGGCATCACTCAAAAGGAAGCACAACAAATACAGCAAATGGTGAGAGGTACGGTTTATGACGTACTTGGCACCGAAATGCGTAGTGGCGGTGCTTTGGAAAAATCAAGAAGTTGGTAATTAAGAGAGGTAGTTATGAGCAATCAAAACTTAGAAGTGTTAGTTAGTACATTGTCAGCACAAGTAGTAAAGCAAGAGCATCAAATAGCAGAGTTACAAAAACAGCTCGCGGATATGCAAAAGGCAACGAGCTGTTATTTTCAAATAAAAAATAATGAGATTTTCATCAAAGAGGCAGTGATTAGCGAACCTTTATTGAGTTCATTAGACCAATCATAGCCTCTTTTTGCTCTTGTAAAAATTCCTTAGAAAATTGCTTATCATCAGTATCATATAGATTGATTATATTTTCAATAGCATCTCTATTTAATGCTCCGGTAGCAATTAATGCGGAAAATATAGAGCCTAGCATTTCTAATCTAATGGTTTGAATTTTATCATTATTGCTTAATCCAGCAACAGCGACCTTTAGCTCATTAACCGAGTTTGCTAGTTCTTTCACAGAAAATGATTCTGACATTTCAAATCCTCACACCGAAGTAAATCAGCCATTCCTTCGGTAAGTTTCTCTGGGCTGAATATATAAAATAACCTAATGGATATTTATTAATATCCTGATATTTGATCAGGCGGCTTTGTGTCGCCTTTTTTATTGGAGTAACCAATGGAAGAGTTTAAATGGCGACCTGAAACAGCTTATCAGGTGGGTAATGAGCCTAAAGTGAAGGTGGCCAAGTTTGGTAACGGTTATGAGCAAAGAGTCAAAGACGGGATCAACAACCAACTAAAGACTTATCAACTCTCATTTGTTAAGCGTACTGATATTGGGAAACAGATTGATGAGTTTCTTAAGGCTCGAGGTGCAGTTGAATCATTCTTATGGCTAACCAGTGATGATAACTCTAAACGTAAATTTGTTTGCCGAGGCTGGCAGGTGACACCGAGAACATCAGTATGGCAGATAGATTGTACATTTGAGGAGGTTGTTGCATGAGAGATATACCTCAAGAGATGCGCATAGACGTTGCAGACTTACAGCAAAATTCAATGTTAGATCTATATGAGGTCGATTTAAGTCGTTTTGGGGGAGGTGTTTACCGGTTTCATGACGGCATGAATGGATTATTAAAACCTATTATCTGGCAGGGATTGCGCTATGAGCCTTACCCAGTTCATGTTACCGGTTTTAGCGTAACAGCACAGGGTGCGTCAGATAGACCCAAAATGACATTTGCCAATTTTGACGGAATGCTAACCGCCATTAACAACGACTACGATGATGCGCTAGGCGCTGTCGTTACTCGCAGGCAGGTTTTAGAGCAATATCTCGATGCTGTTAATTTTCCCAAAGGAAACCCGCAAGCAGATCCAACAAGAGAGGTTGTTCAAAAATACGTTATCGAACAACGAGAAAGTTCAGACTCTGATTTTGTGACGTATATATTAGCGCTTCCAACAGAAACAGATAACGCCTTGATACCTAGACGGGTTATTCAGGCTGATATCTGCTCGTGGCGATACCGAGGATTTGATTGTGGTTATGATGGACCACCTGTTGCAGATGAAAAAGACCAGCCAACAACCGATCCTGTTAAAGATAGGTGCTCTCATAAATACAGTGGGTGCAAACTCAGATTTAAATCAGTCATGCCATTTGGCGGGTATTTAGGCTCAAACAAATTAGGTTAACTCATGATTGAGAAAGACATTATCGCTCACGCGAAAGCGGAAGGAGTGAGGGAGTCTTGTGGCTTAATTTCGGGTGACAGGTATTTCCCTTGCAGAAACATACATCCCGATCCGCAAAACTATTTTGAAATTAACCCAGGCGATTGGATGACGGCAGAGTGCTATTCAGAAATCAAAGCTATTGTTCATAGTCACCCTGACGGAAAGCCTTTCCTGAGCTCTGGCGACAGAACAATACAAAGGAAAACAAATCTGCCTTGGTGGTTGGTATGTGATGGGGTGATCCATAAGTTCAGACCAATAGCGCCACTGTTAGGTAGAGAGTTTAAGCATGGTGAGCAGGATTGTTATTCCATTATACGTGATGCCTATCATCTGTCAGGCATTCAGCTAGATGATTTTATTCGTCCCGATGAATGGTGGTACACAGAACAAAATCTCTATCTTGATAACACGGATAAGCAGGGATTTTATCAAGTAGAAGAGGCTCAAGCAGGCGATATGATATTGATTTGCTTAGGAACATCAAAACCTTGTCACGCTGCATTGTACTTAGGTAATCAAGAGATATTGCATCACAGGCCAGACAGATTGAGCAAGCGAGATACTTACGGTGGTTACTGGTTTAAATACACTCACAGCATTTGGAGGCATAAACAATGGTCAAATTACAGTTTGCAGGCTATTTACGCAGATTTGGACGCAGGTTCGAGCTTGAGGTAAGTAATGCAGGTGAGGCCTTACGCTGTCTTTGCTATCAAATTGATGGGTTGAAAAAAGAGATTAATCAAGGTCAGTTTCGTGTTCGCATTGCAGGTAATGATATGACCGAGGATGGTATTTCTGCGGGATTAAATACGCCATTAAATGAAGGTGATGTTATTACGATCGTCCCTGTTATTGGTGGTGCCAAATCTGGTGGATGGTTAGGCATTATTGGTGGAGCAGCTTTAATTGGTGCGTCGTTTTTAATACCGGGCGGATTTTTGGCAACGATGACATCGACAGCATTATTTGCAGCTGGTGTGGGTGTGGCTGCGGCGGGATTGGCAACCATGTTAACTAAAACACCGCCAGCGCCAAGCATAGAGGGGCGAAACTCAGAAAGTAACCAGTATTTCAGTTCGTTATCAAATAGAGTCGGGCAAGGTTATCCAGTTCCTATTTGTTATGGCGAGATGGTTGTGGGTTCAAATGTAATATCACAAGGCTTGGAGACTGTTTAATGGGTAAAGGTGGCGGTGGAGGCAGCACTCCAAGATTGCTCGATGACAACTTAAAAAATAAACAATTTCTTAATGTCATCGATTTAGTTTCAGAAGGGCCAATAGAAGGCCCTGTAGGTGGTATGTCAGGTTTTCTATTGAATGGAACGCCTGTTGTAGATGAAGATGGCAATCCAAATATTCATGGTGTTGAGGTTCAGTGGCGATCAGGAACGCCGACACAAGAGCCATTAGAGGACTTTCCCTTTGTAGAAAAAGAAATTCCTGTCAATGTAGAGGTGAAAAAGAGTACACCAATCTTACGCACCATTTCAGATCAGGAAACTGACCGAGTTCGGTTTACTTTGGGTGTTTCTGCTCTTGTTAGTCAAGATGACAAGGGAAATCAGCACGATGCTACGGTAGAAATGCTTATTGAAGTTAATGATGGTTCTGGTTGGATGCATGCGGAAAAGGTAACAATAGGACCAGGTAAAATAAGTGGTCAATATCTTGAGTCTCACATCATCGATGCGCCTAAAAAAAAGCCATTCCAAATCAGAGTTTCCCGTATAACTGAAGATAGTAAAAGTGATTTGCTGAAAAACGGAACTGTATGGGCAAGCTACACAGAAATAACCGACGCTAAATTTTCTTATCCTAACTCCGCTGTTGTCGGGATGAAAATTGATAAATCCCAATACGGTGATACACCCAATCGAACATATCATATCAAAGGGATGATTATCCAAGTTCCTGATAACTATGATCCAGAAACGCGAATTTACACTGGAATTTGGACTGGTCGTTTCAAACCGGCATGGACTAATAACCCTGCATGGGTTTTTTATGATTTAGTCACTAATGAGCGATACGGCATAGGAGAGATGATCGGGTCATTTGGCGTTGATAAATTCGCGTTATATGCCATTGCTCGTTACTGTGATGAGCTGGTTGATGATGGGTTTGGTAATAAAGAGCCTCGTTTTACTTTCAATGGCTACATAACCTCTCAACGAAAAGCCAAAGAAGTGCTTGATGACTTGGCGTCTGTATTTCGCGGTATGCCTTTATGGGACGGACAGCAATTAACGTGCTTTCAAGATAGACCATCCGATCCAGTGTGGACGTACACAAACTCAAACGTTATTGATGGTAAATTTAAATACACATCAACCGCGAAATCAGCGAGACACAACGCCATTGAGGTGTCATGGATAAATCCTAGTAATGGCTGGAGTGAAGAAAGAGAGTTCATTCAAGATGATGATCTCATTCAGCGGTTCAGTGGTGTAAACGTCAAGAAAGTCACTGCTTTTGGTTGCACTAGTCGTGGTCAGGCTCACAGAGTAGGTAAATGGATATTACAAACAGAAAAGCTAGAGAAAGATAGTGTTACTTTTACTACTGGGCGCGAGGGGATCAATTGTATCTCTGGCGATATCATTGAAGTTGCAGATGATAGTTTTGCGGGAGTGAAGGTAGGCGGGCGAGTTTTATCAGTTAATGAACGAACTATTATTATCGATGCGCCTATTGAGTGGAAATATGACGATAAAGGCACTTTCTCATTTTTAGGGACGTCAGGTAAGTTTGAAAAAATAGAAATTCAATCTATCGATGGTGATGCTGTTACTTTGCGAGAGATCCCGAACGGGCTGAAACAGTATGGTGTATTTTCTATTTCCAAAAGCACGTTAACTACTAGATTATTTCGTGTGATTTCCATTGCTGAGGATAATGAAGAAAATTACCTATACAACTGCATTCAGCATGAACCGAAAAAGGAAAGCATTGTTGATAATGGAGTTGATTTTACTGGAAACCCGCCAACACAGAATGTTATTCGAATTCCTAATATAGAGCATCTTTCTATTGCTTACGTTGATGACAGCTCACAAGTTCAAGCTAGAGCCATGTGGGCAACAACAACCATCAATAGAAGCATATCATTTAATGTCAACCTCTATAAAGACGGAAAGGTTGTATCTACTGGAAATGCCACAGATTTAGAATACTACTTTAACGGGCTTGAATCTGGCGAATATCTTGTTGGAGTACGAGGCAAAGATGCTAATGGGATGCTTGGTAACGAATCAAAAGTGCAGATGGTTATTGGAACACCTAGCGCACCTAGCTCAATAACTGTTGAGTCTGGTTTTTTTGAAATAAAACTGATCCCTCACATTTCCACACCACACACTTTAAATACTGAGTTTGAGTTCTGGTTTTCTGGTGAAAACAGAATAGGTAATATTAATGAAATAGAGTCAAAAGCTGACTTTTTAGGTAGAGCTAAATTCTGGACCAAAGGACAGCTAAAAGCAGGTCGTGATTACTGGTTTTATGTGCGAAGCGTCAATGAATATGGAAAATCTCATTTCGTGGAAGCGAAAGGGCAGGCTGATGACAACACGGAGGCTATTCTCGATGAACTAGACGGCCACTTCATGACAACTGATGCTGGCAAGCAACTCAGTGAACGCTTGGATTGGAATTCCGAGACAGCAATTATTCTTAGTAATGCAAACCATCGTAATTTAAGACAGCTACTAGTCAAACATGCTGAATCACAAGCTGGCATCAAAGAACTATGGCAAGTTCGTGCTACTGACAATGAATCATGGGCCCAAACCGTTACTCAGCTCTATTCTTCAATTGATAACGCAGAGAACACGTTTAACTCTGAAATTAAAGAAGTTAAAACATCAATCTCTAAACTCGACCAGGCGTTTGGTCAAACGACAACTGAAATTAGAACTGAGATAACGACAACTAACAGTGCGACAAATCAACGTATTGATAGCACGAATAACAATTTGGCTGGCACCAATAAAAACCTCGGTATCACTAATCAGAACTTAGATAAAACTAATCAAAACCTCGACAAAACTAATCGCTCATTGCAAATGACGGATGAAGAGGTTGTGCGCATTGCTGCAGATGTGGTGACAAACAAGGAGGCAATATCTAAAACAGATAAGGCGCTAGCGAAATCTGAAGAACAAATTCAGGTGAAATTTGGTCAGCAGGAAGGATTGATTCAGCAAAAAATGCAGGCTGAATTCAGTCAAACAGGCGACGGTGTTGTCACACACTCAATTAACATTACAATTGTTCATAACAATGTGAAATATAACGCAGCAGGTCAGGTCATTAGTGCTCAGGTTAAGAACGGCAAGTTGGAGTCTTATATCGGCTATAACGCTAATAATTTCGCTTGGTACAATCCAGTAAACGGCAAGATGGAGCTGTTTATGGCGGTTAAAAATGGACAGTTATTTGTTAAAGAGGCATTTATTGGTGATGCCACTATCACCAGTGCGAAAATTGCTGATGTATTGCAATCAACTAATTTCAGCAATGATAAAAAAATTGGCTATCAATTAAATATGCGCACAGGGGAGGAAATAAAATACGGAAATAATGCACAGGGGTATTGGATTGAAACTAACGTATTAAAACGTCTGTTTGATAAAAACGGCACAATGCGTATCAGAATGGGG
Source organism: Proteus vulgaris (assembly GCF_016239305.1). Classification (GTDB taxonomy): domain Bacteria; phylum Pseudomonadota; class Gammaproteobacteria; order Enterobacterales; family Enterobacteriaceae; genus Proteus; species Proteus vulgaris_C. The sequence continues at coordinate 116,209 of NZ_JAEHOQ010000008.1, forward strand.
ATGTGGTAATGGGAATGGGATTAGAGATTTATGATGAAAAAGGTCGGTTAATTATTGGTGAAGATACCATCATTCCTCGTTATTTAGGAAAGTTTGATTTGCCCTTATCACAGTATGGTTCATTGGTTATTCCTGAAATAGCGTATGGCGGGGAGATAGTTTGCCACTTTTGGATTCGATACCGCAGTCGTTTCGGCGGAGGATTTTCAGTTATGGGGCCGAATGAGCGCACAGAACATTCGGTTTCAGGAACAACTCTGAATTATCGGTCTGACTATAATATAAATAGATGGGAGCATGACGGCGCTGGTACTGGGGGAACTCAGCTACACGACTCATTTTCCAATCATGTCGTGGTTTGGGCGGTTTAAATGGTAGGCTTTGAGGCATATACAAATAATCGGTTAATGCAATTAACTGATAGCTTAGAGACAATGTGTGTATTAAAAAAGCTAGAACCAGGGGAATTAACTACATTATCAGGCCCGTATGATGAGTATCCTCGTATATATGCGCTAAGTGGGCAATGGTTAGTCGCTCCAATATCGAAAGTGGAGATACTCAAGCATGGGGCAGGGTTAGAAATCTATGATGAAAAAGGTAATATAAAATTCTCATCACTGGCTAAATTTGTCTCATTTGAAAAATATTTTGATATTAATATGTCTACTGCGGGGAAAGGGAAGCTAAGAATAGAAGGAAAGCCCGGACATAGATATGGAATGATACAAACTCGCTCATTGAGTTATACACACAATAAAAACATCAGGTCATATATTGACCCATTTACTTATGATGAAGTATGGGAGTTTGATATATATTCAGAAACCTACCAGGTCATTGATGATATTGGAGGTTTAACATTTGAATATAAATATGAATATATTGGCTATATTGACGGATATATTGATAGACCGCCAGATAGAGAAGGCTCTGGATTAATGCAACAGGGTCTAATGATAGATGTCTCAATGCTCGAAGATTAAACACCGCATACTGCGGTTTTTTTATATCTAAATTTCAGGAATAAATCATGATATACACAACAGGCACTGTTAATACAGCGTCAGGGTCTGCTATTGTCAAAGGCACTGGCACTAAATTTAAAAATAATAATCCAGCTATTAATATTGGAATGACTATTTTAATTAAATCGGGAACAACAAATATTCCCTACATGATTAAATCCGTTAATTCAGACACTGAATTAGTATTAGCACAACCCGCATTAGCAACAGCAACGAATACCACATTCTCAATTCATATTACTGAGCCAGATAATAATAGTGATGCAGCTAGAACGATGGTTGCCATAAATGCATACGCACAATATTTCCTTGATGCAATGAATACATGGATGAGTGAAACAGGACAGACAAAAATTGAGATACCAAATGGTGAAGTTATCACACTCGATAGCATTAAGAAGATGCAGGGGGATATTAGTAGTAAAGCAGATTTAACTTTATCAAAAACACAATCATTCACATCAGCGATAGAAGCAACAACGAAGCTAATTTCAAAATCAGCGGATGGTAAAACATCAATATCATTAACGACCAGTAATGCAGGTGGGACTAACATTGAGCTCAATTCTGTATCAGGTTATAACGGAATCCAAATACCAAAATTATCAGGCACAATGATGTTGATTGGTGATTACGGTATTGGTGGTGCAGGTCTTAGCGAACCATCATTAGTCTCATGTTTTTATGGCTCATCTTCTGGTTCACCAGGGTTTCCAAGTAATGGTGCCGGCTGGCAATCTACATATAACGGAAATCGCCGAGCTATGTTATTTATGAATACATCTGGCATATTAATGAGTCGTTTCAGTTCATCAAATGATGTTGTTGATACTACGACACCTTGGAATGCGATATGGAGCGCCAAAAACACAACGGTAGACAGTAATGGTTTTATTAAACGTGCATCTCCAATTATCGACATTAACCCTGATGGCACATTTACCACTAACGATGAATCAGAAGGCGCTACTGTTACTCGAGTAGCTCAGGGCGAATACCTTATCGAGGGTGTATTAGGTTTTAATGCTGATGCAGGCTGGGGCGGTGTCGATGGTGGTATTGAAATTCCGCTAGATGTCAATAAACAACCACTGATATGGGTTAACTCTAAAATCAACAAAGACGGCTCTATTCTCGTTAAAACGTATCATCGCACTCCCCCTAACGCACCTGAGTTTGCTAATAATGAAATTGACGGTTTCAATGATGGTGACCCAATTGATATTCCTGATGGTCGTTTTATTTCCGTTCGTGTGCAGATGCCAGAGCAATCAATCTATAACGTGAGAATGCGTGAGATGGAAGAAGCGCAGAAAGCGGAAGAGGAGCGCAGACAAAAAGAAGAGGAAGAAAATCAGGACACCAATAGCGCACCAGAAATTGATAACTGATTGATTATATAACTCGGTCGGTTCCATCTAGCATTGGCACTACTCTGTTTTCAAATACTGCACTGAATTTCCGTCCGGTAACTTCTTACTTCTCTCACGATAAAACGCTAATCGTTCATTAAAGTACGCTCTCAAATGTACTGGTTGTTGTCGTTCAACTTCGGACGCAACAACTGGCATATTGAGTCGTTCTTTATATGCGACACCTGAAGCGGCCAAATCGACATTAATCTTGTCTTTTTCTTCTTGAGGTAAGTTTGCTAAGTTCATAATGGATCCGGTTGGTAGTTTTTGGAGAGTATAGCAGGGTGTGGAATAGGTGGGGACATATAGGGGGCAAAAAATTACCGCAAACTTTCTCGAACTCACTCACGCTTGAGAAAATAATTTGCGGTAATCGTCTGCTAATCTTGAACTAACTCGAACTTTTTAGATTTGTGATATCTGTACTCCCATATTATGAGTATGCAGGTGTAGCGCCTTATCATTTGATAAAGGTGGCTTTTCTTTTATATAGCTAATATATCGCTGTATAAGAAATACCTAATCAAAACAGAACGGGGTATCTCGCTCAATGTCATTGCATAGATGATATAAGCTTTCGAATGTAATTAAATATTCGAATACTTATACTATTACCTGTTATTTATGATAATGAGTGCCCCGATTTGAATTAAAATAATAAACACATCATTTTATAGATGTGCGCTTTTACACATCTATATCAAAGCAATTCACTCTTTTATATTTTTTTAATATTTAAAACGGATAAAAGCGATTATTAAATAAGTGAATTAATCCATCATTCTATGAAACAGTAATGTCATAAATAATATTGGAGAATATTATTGTGGTTGAAGTTATTTTTTCTGTCTATTCAGAATCAAGTACACCTAGAAATGTCACTGGCCAAATATTGATTAAAGAGTATGGTTTACTTTCAGATTTTGAATTAGCAAAAATAGATAAAATGATCTGTCTTCAATATGACAAGGATGAAAAGAAATTTCATTATGGAAAGTGAAAAATGTAAAACGTATTATCCGAAAAAATAAAGATATTTATATCGTTTCTTGTTTTTTACTTTGAGTTTAATTAAATATAATAAAAAGCTTATTATTGTGATCTTTCAAGTAAAAGAGAATGTTTTATTTAATAATATGTATGATATCTAACCTTATAAATTAGAATGATAAGGTTTTATTTTGTTGTTTTTTAATGTCTTTTGTTAATTATTTGATCCTCGTGTTAATCTCTTTGTTTTTTTTTGTTTGATTAGTGCGTTTAAAAATATTTTTATAAAATATTCATTTGTTTTATGGATAGGAGATCAAGTATAACAAAATAGAAACAAAAAATAGGAATATCATAATGACAGCAAACAAAGCACACAAATTTAAATTTGGTCTTGGGTGGCAAATTATTACCGCCCTTATTTTAGGGATCATTGTCGGTGCAATTTTGCACGATAATGAAAATAAAGATTGGTTAATTGCTAATATTTTATCTCCCGCAGGTAAAATATTTATTCAATTAATTAAAATGATTGTGGTACCGATAGTTATTTCAACGCTGGTGGTAGGAATAGCAGGTGTTGGAAATACCAAACGATTAGGTAAGTTAGGATTTAAAACAATCCTCTATTTTGAAGTTATTACGACGATAGCCATTATTGTCGGGATAAGCCTTGCAAATATATTTCAACCCGGTGTAGGTATTGATATGTCAACACTTAGCCAAGTTGATATATCGCAGTATGAAAAGACAACTCAGCAAGTTGAAAGCCAATCACATGGTATTATGGCTACGATCTTATCATTGGTACCTTCAAATATTTTTGCAGCTATGGCAAGCGGTGAAATGCTACCTGTGATCTTTTTTGCAGTTATTTTTGGTATGGGATTATCTTCTTTACCTGTGGAGAAAAGAGAACCCTTGCTTGTGGTATTGCAAACCTTCTCAGAAACGATGTTCCGTGTAACGCATATGATTATGATGTATGCACCTATTGGGGTATTCGGTCTTATCTCTGTTACGGTGGCTAGTTTTGGTTTTACTTCATTAATCCCATTAATTAAATTAGTATTACTTGTTCATGTCGCTATTCTATTTTTTGCGATCGTAGTACTAGGTTTAGTTGCAAAATATTGTGGAATAAATATTTTTACGCTGATTAAGATTTTAAAAGATGAATTGATATTAGCTTATTCTACTGCAAGCTCTGAAACCGTATTACCTCGAATAATGGATAAAATGGAAAAATATGGGGCTTCTAAATCAGTAACTAGTTTCGTTATTCCAATAGGGTATTCATTTAATCTTGATGGTTCTACACTTTATCAAAGTATTGCGGCTATTTTTATTGCGCAATTATATGGTATTGATCTCTCTATCTGGCAAGAAATAACGCTTGTGGTGACCTTAATGATCACCTCGAAAGGGATTGCTGGCGTGCCCGGTGTTTCATTTGTCGTGTTATTAGCCACATTAGGTAGTGTCGGTATTCCTCTTGAAGGACTCGCCTTTATTGCGGGTATCGACCGAATATTGGATATGGCAAGAACAGCATTAAATGTGATTGGTAATGCATTGGCCGCTTTAGTGATCGCAAAATGGGAGCACCAATTTGATAAGAATAAATCCAAAGAATATGAAGCAACTTTTTAATATTTAATCAATAGTGACCAAATAAGATAAGGCTGGTTTAATTAAAAACTAGCCTTATTTTTATATTAAATAAAAAATCTATATTAGATTTTCTCTTAAAGTAAGCATAGTTTTTTATCATTCGATTTTTCAAGTTTTAGCTTCAATCAGTTTCTAATGATGCATTACATTGCTTTCTGATCTCTTTGATATTTCTTAATAAATCGTCGCTATATATCTCAGGGTAAAAGAAGTAACTTACTGAAATATCATAATTTCCTTCCTTATTTTTCTTATATTGAACTTTCTGATCTTGGTTTATGATATCTCTAGAGCTAAAATAAGCACGTTGAATATTATTTGTATCATAAGTAATAAATCCACCATTAGTAATAGCTACTTTTTTATATTGACTATATTGAGAGTCAAGACTTTTGATAATATTATTATCTTTAATTTTGAATTTATTTAAATCATTTGTTTCATAGGAGTAGACAACACCATACAATCCTGTAAACTTTAATTCTTTGAATTTTTTATAAAAATAAACCTTATAATTTCCTTCTTTTTTTCCATCAATAATTTCATCAAAGGTTATTGCCGTCATTGGACAGGTTGAGGGATATTTATCGATAGGTTTTATTGCGAAATTTGTTTTCTTCTGAAAATCATTAAATGACATTCCCCATGTTAATCCCAATGGAGCTGGCTCGTTATAAATAGCGGTTTCTGCACAGGCGCCAAAACTAATTAACGTCATACAGCCTATAATCATTTTCTTTTTCATAGCTATCTCATATTTATTGATATCTATGTTTTGAGCATAGATATAGAAAAATAACATCGATTAATCATCTGTTATTACAGGTTATTATCACCCAATACACCTTATATTCTTATTTTGAAATATATTTACGGTATATTGGGTAAGAAATTCCATAGATACATAGATTATTGGGGGTAATCCGACAGCTTTAATAAATCCTGTTCAAGGCAATCCGCACGAGAGTCTTGATTGTAATCGAGATCTGCTCCAGTTTTCCCGTATAACTGTTTTTTTGAAATATAATACTCCATATCAAATAGGTACGGATTATCGCGCCATTCCTTATAATCTTTACCTGATTCATAACTTTTCCACACTGATGGGCTAACTTTTTTTAGCTGGTCAAAAGGTGGATCTTTAATTAATTTCTGGATATCTGCTGGTAATATAGCTTGTTGTGCTGAAGGTAGAGCTCCTAATCGCCATAACGCCAGAAAACTACCCTGTCGTACTGCTGTAATAAGATATTGCATTTTCTGTGTGGGATCACTGGTTAAATCGGCTAGATACACACCGGCTAATGGGGCGTTACCTTTAGCAAGAGCTTGCTGATACAGCTTTATTCGTTCATCAACAGAAAATATCAATTCATGATCTTTGTATGTAGCCGCTTGATAACAGTATGCTGGACCATAGTCATTAGCGAGTGCTTTGTTTAGCCAGAAAGTACGAGTTTCTGGATCATGATTGCTGGCATACCATAAATTTTTGAATCCATAGCGCGTGATATAACTGCTTTTTGCCAGAAAAAGCTGAGCAGCAGGATTATTTTTATTGGCTTCTTTCTTCGCCAGTGCTAATTCCCGTTCATAATTTTCCTGATTAATCTCAGGCTCAGGTTTGGGTAGCGTGATCACTTGAGTATCAGATGGCATAACACCAGAATCACTGATTTTTTCTACATTTATTATCTTGATAGATAAATGTAGAGGTAAAATAAATATATGATCGCCAGTAAATTTTTCATCAGATTGTGGATCTGGCGGTGAGCGAAGAATGGAAGTGTATGGTTCGCCCTTTTTCACTTCGCGGAGTACACCCACTCCGTTTACCCCCAGCGAACAGTTCGGTATTATGATACTATCTTTATTTTCTTCATTATATTTTATAAGAATTGCTTTTTTTTCAATATATCGTTTATTACCAATCCCATAAAAAAAGAGGTAATCAGAAGCATCATCTTTTGCTTTCTGAATATAAAAGGATGGTACCTGTGTTTCAGTAGAGATGTAAGTACCGACGAGGGAAGGGCAGGATAAGTATGATTGATGAGTACAACCTGTGAGGCTGATAATACCTGCCAACGCTACTAGTGAAAATAATAAGTGTTCGTTAAATTTCCAGTTATACACAGTGATATCCTTAAATAAAAAATAATTATAAATACATCTAACCACAATAACTTGAAGTGCAGGTTGCTTTAATAAGAATGTAAAATGGTGCTATCAAAATAAGAGTCATCGCTTGTAGTGGCATTACTGCGATTGTTTTCAATGTATCTGATGGCTTTAAATGTTTGGAATAATAATTAACTTTGGCAAAAACAGGTTTAGGTAAGGAATATTTTTCTAATAGTTCATCTTTATTGGATAAATTAACCATCTCTCCATTAGCATAAAATTTTCCAATAATAAAAAATCTATTTTCATAATTAGGTATCTGATTTTTAATCATTTTTTCATCATTGTTAGACTGATAGTTGCTTCTATAAAAATGATAATTAGTGGCAAGATCATCGATTTCATCTATAGTAAAATCTTTAGGATCTAAATAAATCATATAGCTACCGTTAACAATACTCCCCGTTATTCCTAGGCTAGCGCTAAAATAAATCACTTTTTCATTATATTTAGATGTGGCAAATTTTTTCAATGCAGTAATAGCCTCACCTTTAAAATGATAATTAGTAGAATCACTAAGGATATATAAATTATCATCTTCGATAAGTGCTGATTTAACCTTAATTATATCTCCACTTTTGTTGCTATCAATTTTTGTATATGAAGAACAGGCATTAAGAAATAAAACCATCAATAGTATTTTTAAAAATATTTTCATTGAAACCTCCATGTTAAATAAGTTTTTAAATCTTATTAGCGACTTATAGTAAACAATACTTAAATATATTTAAAGTATAGCAGGGGGTGAATAAAGTTGAATTTTATAAGAGAGTTATTGTGAAGAAGCTCAAATTAAGGTGCGGAAAGGTAATTGACAAAAATACGGATTAAATAACAAATCCATACTAGACCTTCCTCTTAGAGTAAGCCCTATCATCTTTTAAATCGTGATTTAAGGAGATGATTATGTGGGAACTTCTAAGAGATAATTGGTTTATTTTGATGTTATTACTTTGCCCGTTAATGCATTTCTTTATGCATAAACATCATCATGGTGAAAATAGTTCACACGATTGCTGTAAGAATAAAGATGAAACAACGACAATAGACAAAAAGAAAACACATTTAGATGCTTAAATAGGTTATTAAATATTGCTATTGAGCTAAATAATCAGATTTAGCTCAATGCTATTTCTTAAGATGCGCATTAATCCTCCGATTTAGCTGTGCCTTGATGAAACCGTAGTTGCCAATCACCATGAGAGTTTTTTATCCAGAGGGATGAACGGTAAGTCTGCTTTATTTTTCTGTTATCTTCTACTTGATAGCTGACGTAAGTTAACAGCACTACATCATCACTTAGCTGTGATCCCTGATAATTTTCTGAATAAATCTCTATATTGCGATTGTCGTTTGTCAGGCTGCTAATTGTGTCTGCTTTATTAACGCAAATACCAGAGCGACAAAACTCCATAAACTCATTATGTAAAAGTTGAATAAGTACATCTGTATTTTTTCGATGGGTACTTTTGTGAAGTGTTTTTTCTTGTTGGATTAGTTTTTTATAAAGTTCGATCATGTTTATCTTTATTTTATAGTGAGGTGCACAGCATCGTGGGTTTTATCATCATCAAAAGTATCATACTATCTTAAACCACAGAAAATAAAATTAGCTCACATACAGATGTTAGCTTGTATGATAGAACTAAGGTTTTTATAACTTGATGAAAAAATAATGGGATTACTGGTTAAAGCATTAATTGGTGCATTGGTGGTGGTATTAATTGCGATTTTATCAAAGTCTCGCCATTACTATATTGCGGGGTTGATTCCACTATTTCCGACTTTTGCGCTAATAGCTCACTATATTGTGGGCTCTGAACGCTCTATTGAAGCGTTACGCACCACCATTATTTTTAGTCTATGGGCTGTGATTCCTTATCTGGTTTATCTAATTTCACTTTATGTGATGATTAACTATGTAAAATTATTTACGGCACTGGCTACGGCAGTGATTTGCTGGGTTATTGCTGCTTGGTTACTTATTCAACTATGGAACAAATTTCATGGATAGAGCATTTGTTCTTTTCTATTTATTCCCATGTTGAAAAATAAAAATAGAGAGAAGATGAGAAAATTATTACAACAAAAAATAATTCAAATATGTAATGACAAGATTTCGGCCAAAGGAGTGGGCGTGGGATTATCCTTTTATGCTTTTTTTGCAAATAAAAATGACAACCCTGAATTATTAATGGAAGCCGCAACATGGTGGATAATGACGCATAAATTGGATCACTTTGAAAAAGCTGTAAAAATAAAAAAATTAGTGCAATCAGAAATGGAATATCACGCCTAATTTTCCTACGATGTGGTTCATTTTTTTATAAAACAATTTTTATTAAACTAAAATTTATTGATTATTATCACATTAAAGCAAGTCATAAACCGCTATGGTAATTACATGATTAATAACGTAAACGGTGATGATATGGAATATTGGTTTATTGCGTATAAAGTGCGTTCCAGAAATGGTGATACCTACGCCGGACATAAAATTGTAGAAACAGAAAGTGGGATCACACCCCATATTGCGTTAGATAAAGCATGTCAGGAAGTTGCTGAAGGGGCACAAGCTGATATTCCTGCTGTGAGAGTAGTCGCTTTTAATCGTTTATAAGAAATTCTATCTACCTAATAGAAATCCTACATTTAATTATGTGGGATTTTTTATATTAAAATACCATTCTAGTCATGTTTATTCAGAACATTACTTCATATATTTATTCCCAATTAAAAATAATTAAAAACTAGAATATTTACTTATATTATTTAATTATGTTGATCCAACAACGTTTTTTCATTTTTATTATTTAAATAAAATTCAATTATGTGATCTCAACTCTGTTAATTCGTTTTTTATAATTGAATTTAAAAAGGCTTATGGGTAATGTGCTAGTGGGCTAAGGAATAGCTCAATACAAGGAAATAAAAATCATTATTTTGGTTTTTTAGTTATGATTAAAAGGAAATTTACACTATGACAGTATTAACCGTTTATTTATGTGGTACCGGCTCTAACTCATTTGATAATAATAATTCTACTTTCTGGCAAGGGGAATTAGTTGCCACTTTGGCGCAAAACAACCAAGGACGAGAATTCGCACAGTGGTTTATTGTTGATGGCCCTGGTAGTGGTAATCTGCAAGAAGATGATTTATGGGTTGAAAGCCCAAATTACTCTGATATCAAAGGTTCACTCTTTGGTAATGGTTGGGAAGAAAACGTCAACCATGCACTTTGCTTAATGAAAGGTAACTTTGATTGGCAACGTGAAAAATTGACAGAAGAGCAGTATAACCAACTGAAAAAAGCTGGCATTCCTATTGAAGATGTTAAAGTAACAGGCTCTTTTTTATGGCGTAAATATGACTATGGCGATCGTCATGTCACTCAGCAACAACTCCAACAGCAAATTATTCGTATTTTTCGCAAAGATGGCATTATTCCAACACAAGTTAACTTAGTGGGGTGGAGTCGTGGGGGTATTACTTGTCATATGTTAGCGAATGCAATGTTGGCAGATCCTCAATTAAAAGATATTCCAGTAAATATTTTTGCGATTGACCCTGTTCCGGGTCCACTGAATTTCCAACCAGAAAAAGTGACGCTTGGTAAAAACGTCAAAGAATATGTTGGGTTTTATGCAAAAGATGAGCGCTCTAAAGGATTTACTTGTGTGATCCCAACTGTCGCTACTGATACTAAAATGCATATCTTCCCTATTTCAGGACGTCACGCCACATTAGTGGGTAATGCGTCTATTGATGGTAGTGAAGGTGAAAATGCATTATACGCACCAGGTTTACTGGTACGCCATTTTGCAGAAGTCTGTTTAACTCGCTGGGGTTGTGATTTAGCAAATAAACTAGCTTTAACGGATACACAAATTACGGGCTACCACACCGATATTGCTAATGATGCAGATAAATATACCGCAATGCGTCGTAAAACCTATTCTATCCATGAAAGCACAGGTAAGGACGAACGCAAAGTTTCACTAGGTAAAGAGGGTAAAGCATTCTCTGAGATCGTTGGCGTACCATATAATCCATCAGCCGGTTTAACAGCGGATTATTTATCAAATCAGCAACTCTATGATGTGATTAAATAAATTATTATTTATCGGATTATTATGAACTAATAGGTCGCCCACCGTGAAGTGGGCGATTTCTATTGTTCTATTTTAGTTAAATAATAAAAAGTCATATATGTGATATAACGTATTACTTTAATACTACTTTAAACACGGAATAAAGTGCATGAATTGGATTTTAAAATCATTTTCACAACTAACGACTGATGAACTGTACGCTATTTTAGCCTTAAGAAATCAAGTTTTTATTTGTGAACAGCAATGTGCTTATCAAGATGTTGATGGGGTAGACCAAAATACCTTGCACCTGTTTGTCAAAGAGGAAGAGAGTCAGCAAATTATTGCCTATGCACGCTTATTGCCTCAAGGTATTGCATTTAAAGAAGCGTCGATAGGGCGGGTGATTGTTGCTCAAAATCAGCGGGGAAGTGGTATTGCGCATCAGTTAATAAAAGAGGCGATTGCAACTACATGTTGTCAATTTAATACCCATACAATCAAAATAATGGCACAGGCTTATTTAGTCTCATTTTATCAATCACATGGTTTTGTTATCGATTCAGAAACGTATCTTGAAGATAACATTCCACATATTGATATGGTTTTAGTGCAATCTGTGTAATAAAAAACAAAAAAGTAAACGTTTATCCTGACGTTACCGATAACAAATTAAGCTGAATAATAAGAGTGACTTTTTTTAAGTAAAGACGCCATTAGCTAATAAAACCGCTTTTGGCGCAGAGGAGAGTTATTTAAGATTGAGATCAGGATAATAACTATGTTCTGTAAACTGACCATAGCTATTTTGTACCCTCTGCTCTTGTTCAGTCTGTCTAATTAACACGCCGAGCTCATCTAGACGAGCCCGTAATAAATTTCGCGTCTCATTTTCGTTTTCTAAGATTTTCTTTAGCATATCTGTGAGGCGTTGTTGTAGTCTCAGCTCACCATCTGCAGGTTTTATCATCTTAGTGATATTTTCTACGCTTTTTAAATAATCCATTTCCATTTCTATCAGCTTGTCCCATTGCTGATCTTTGGCAAGCGTTAACATTTGCTCACTTGATTTTAAAACCTGCTCGTAAGCCACCATAATATCCATATTGTTGTCCACTCTAATTTAATAAGAATTAATCTGTGTGCCGATTTGTTGCCAAGCATCAGAAATTTCAGTTAAGAGCTTGATGACTTCATGAATTTTTTCTGGGTTATTTTTTAAGTTGGCATCGAGTAGCTGATTAACCATATAGTCATAAAGGAGCTCCAGGTTCTCTGCAAGCTCGCCACCTTTTTCTTTATCCAGACCTTGTTTTAATCCATTACCAATAATATTAATGGCTTTAGAAATATTTTCGCCCTTACCGGCGATATTTCCTTGTTCCATTAATATTAAGGCACGGCGAAGGGCGCTAAGCGCCCCATTAAATAGGATCTGGATCAGCTGGTAAGGCGTGGCATTTAAAATCTCGCTTTCAACGTCGATTTGAGCATACATTTTACTGGCTGATTGTTGATACATAGTGTCCTACTTTTAAAAATTACATTAATAAACGGTCGATTGAGGCACTGGAGTTAGCCATGGAGTTGACCATTTTATCTAACTGTTGGAACTGTTTTTTATAGCGTTCCATCGTGGCTGCAATATTACGTTCCGTGTTTTTAATTTGGCTATCTAATGTTTTCTTGCGTTTTTTCACGCCATCAGTGGCAACATCTAAAGTACCATCATTAGATTGCAGGGTTTTTTTCAGGTAATTATAGGTTTGAGTACCAAAACCAGTTTCTTTACCGTCACCCATAAAAAACTCTTTCACGTTAGCGGGTTTTTCCTTTAACGCTTCATCCAGTTTTTTGCTATCGATATCTAAAGAGCCATCAACCTTAAATTTAATACCCATTTTATTCAGGGTATCCATATCTGAGGTGCTTTGTGAGCTAGTTACAAAGCTTTTTAGTTCAGACATAATCATACGGCTGGTGGTATCACCGAGTAATACACCATTATCTTTTGATGCCGCTTCACCTTTCTCAACTTGCGTATATTTAGTGAGTGATTTGTAAGTACTGTTTAATTCGTTATAAGCGTCTGTCCAAGCTTGAATTGCTTTTTTCATTGGCTCAATATCACGAGCAACGTTTATAATTTCAGGCTTATCTGCTTTGTCTTTATTATCAAAGGTCGTTTTCTTTAGATTTAAAGTGATCCCTTCTGGTGCATCTTTAATCTCATTCGTCTGGCGCTCAATATCAATACCATTAATATTGACAATAGAGTTTTGAGCTTTAACAACCTGTGTCATTTTGGAGGATTTATCAACCAAGTTAGAATCAGGATTGGATGGATCAGACAGTTCAGTATTTTTAGGATCATAATTAAGGTATGAAGCGAGATCATCGTCACCAATTACCTCAATTTTCATTTCAGATTTTGTACCTTCTTTGCGAGAAGTTAGTGTTAAATAGTTTTCACCATCTTTCGCTTTAACAATACTTGCTGAAACATTACCTTCTTTTTTATTAATCGCATCACGTAATTCAAGAATAGATGTTTGACTATCGTTTAATTCAATACGTAATGGCTCTTTTTCACCTTCTTGTGTGATGATAAGAGTGCGCTTATTACCTTCACCTAATGTTTTACCTAATGATTTTTTAATATCATCAACAGGTTGTGTTTTTAAAGATTGTGACTTAGCTAACTGTTCAACAGAAACAGTATAGTTACCCACACTGGCTTTACCATCCGTCGTCACTTTAAAAGCATCAAACTCATCGTCTACTTTGGTTGCAACTATCTTGTCGAATTTCTTTAAATCTTCTGATGCTTTTTGTAACTTATCAAGTTGGCTACGAATTTTACCGTAAGCGGTAATTTGCGCTTCGTAGCTTTTCATCTGTTTATCTAGGGGTTCAAGGCGTTTATTTTCCGCCGCCTCTAATTGTGCCAATGTTTGGCTAAGAGGCATCCCTGAGCCCACGCCTAGTGAAGCAATACCAGCCATACCGGTCTCCTTTCTGTGTTCGTAAAATAATCCTCAAAAAACGTTATCGGTAGAATCGGCGAAAAGTTTACGTCTATTTGGTATTTTTGATGAGTGAAACAGGCTGCCATATAGAAGCCTTTTATTGCCATTGGTGACTAAAGTCGAATTTAGAAGGGGAGAAAAAGGATTGAGACGAAAATTGATAAAAATTGAATAAAAAAATAATAAATTAATTTCTTTGTTTATCATTGACTTGATATTAATTCTATAAAAAAACGCAGAAATATTTGTAGGAAAAGTTAAAGGTTGTATGTGGGGTGCCGATAAACTTGTTGCCGGTGATTAACACCGAAAATGAATAGGCAAACTTTTATTTTATCGACTTGATTTTAAAGGAATCTAGCTATGGCACAAGTCATTAATACCAACTATCTATCTCTGGTAACTCAAAACAACCTGAACAAATCTCAGGGAGCTTTAGGAAGTGCAATCGAGCGTCTGTCTTCTGGTCTGCGTATCAACAGCGCTAAAGACGATGCAGCAGGTCAAGCGATTGCTAACCGTTTCACTTCTAACATCAATGGTTTAACTCAAGCTTCACGTAATGCGAACGATGGTATCTCTATCGCTCAAACTACTGAAGGCGCACTGAACGAAATCAACAACAACTTACAACGTATCCGTGAGTTAACAGTTCAAGCTAAAAACGGTACTAACTCTGACTCAGATATCACTTCAATCCAAAACGAAGTTACTGAACGTTTAGATGAAATCACTCGTATCTCCGGACAAACTCAGTTTAACGGCGTTAAAGTACTGAGTGGCGAAAAGTCAACGATGACTATTCAAGTGGGTACTAATGATAATGAAGTTATCGAGTTTAACTTAGATAAAGTTGATAACGACACTTTAGGCGTTTCAAAAGAAAAACTGTTTGAAAAAACAGCAGCAGGTACTGCAAAAGCTAAAGGTGATGCAGTCACAGCTGCTGATATCAAAGCAGGTTCAGCTTTTGATACTGGTATTAAATCAGCAACTAAATACATAGAAGGTGGTGTTGAATCTACTGATAAATATGTAATTACTAAAGATGATGGTACTCAAGTTGTTGCTGGCCTGAAAGATGATGGTGCTAACGTAGTTAAAATTGATGGTACTGAAGAAGCATTCAAAGCGACTGATGGTAAAGCGAAATTAGACGTTAAAGATGATGCACTGGCTACTTTAGACGAAGCTATCAATAAAATTGATGAAAGCCGTTCTAAATTAGGTGCGATTCAAAACCGTTTTGAATCTACTATCAACAACCTGAACAACACTGTTAACAACTTATCTGCTTCACGTAGCCGTATCTTAGATGCTGACTACGCAACAGAAGTGTCTAACATGAGTCGTGGTCAAATTCTGCAACAAGCGGGTACTTCTGTACTTGCTCAAGCAAACCAAGTACCACAATCAGTTCTGTCTCTGTTACGTTAATTCGTACTCTGACACAAAAGATACCTTTCTATATCCAAAAGGTCCTCGTAAGAGGGCCTTTTTTTGTTTGTGTGTTTTATCTTTAAACCCACTCTTTTTTAGTTTTATTTTTTCTCTCAACTTATTTCTCTTTTCTTTTAAATAAATTATTTCTTAAAAATTAATTGTCTGGCTTTTATTGCTATTTTCGCGACGCCAAAAATCGTAAAACCTTCGAAATTGATGACGATAGTGTCTAGGCAAGGTTATTACAGAGACGTAATAACAAGCCTATTCATTTAAAAACATTTTAAAATCAAGTCGAAGGAATATTGTATGGCACAAGTTATTAATACAAACTATCTGTCTTTAGTGACCCAAAATAATTTAAATAAATCACAAGGCTCGTTAGGTACTGCAATTGAACGTTTATCTTCTGGTATGCGTATCAATAGCGCAAAAGATGATGCCGCAGGTCAAGCGATTGCGAACCGTTTTACTTCAAATATTAACGGTTTAACACAGGCTTCTCGTAATGCGAATGATGGTATTTCTGTTGCTCAAACCACAGAAGGGGCATTAAACGAAATTAATACCAATCTACAACGTATTCGTGAACTTACCGTTCAAGCTAAAAATGGCACTAATTCAGATTCTGATATTTCGTCCATTCAAAATGAAGTAACAGAACGTTTTGCTGAAATTGATCGTATTTCTGAACAAACTCAATTTAATGGTGTGAAAGTATTGAGTGGTGATACAGAAATGACCATTCAAGTGGGTACGAATGATAAAGAAGCAATTAAATTCAAATTGGATAAAATCGATAATGTTACTTTAGCAGTTGGAAACGATAAGTTATATACCGAATCAACAGTTAAAAAAGGGGAAACAAAAGCAGGTGCTACAGTTGCCGCGGATAAATTGGGTGTTAGTGGTGTAACAGCTTATAAAAGCGGTCTAAGCGTTAAAGAATATGAAGTCGATGGTAAAGTTGTAAAAGATAAATATATTGCAACATCAGGTAATAAAGAGTATTTAGTTTCTTCTTCAGATTTCGAAGCTGATGCGACAACTCCAACCGAAGTAACATTAAAAGCTGGGGTAGCTGTTACTGCTAACGAATTTATTGCAAAAGCAGGTACTGATGTTAAAGTATTAAGTGTTAATGCTGATGCACTTGAAACATTAGATTCTGCAATCAATAGAGTGGATGAAGCGCGATCTAAATTAGGTGCTGTACAAAATCGTTTTGAATCTACTATTACTAACTTAAATAATACAGTCAATAATTTATCGGCTTCACGTAGCCGTATTTTAGATGCAGATTATGCAACTGAAGTATCGAATATGAGCAAAGGCCAAATTCTGCAACAAGCGGGTACTTCTGTACTTGCGCAAGCAAATCAAGTACCGAAATCAGTTCTTTCGTTATTACGTTAATCCTATTTTTAAATAATCCTCAAATTACACCCACTACACTATTTTGTAGTGGGTGTTTTTTCATCAAAACAATCGTTTTTTTAATTAATCATTTATGAGTATTTCAACTCGCTAATTAGACGCTAAAATCTCACAAAATAAAATACTATGATTTATATGTTATTTTTTTATGAACTAAATGCATATTCAATGCGTCGATTTCTTTTAATGAGATAAATTATCAATTTAATTAACGGTTTTTCTAAGGATTAGCGGTGGATGTTTTAAGGTAAAGTAGTTCTCGTAATGCAATGACAAATTAATTTACCAATGAAAACCCAATTTTTGCTGAAAATTTGGCATAGGTGAAAAAGAGGCGCTTTTGCTTCACTGTTCAACCGATTGCTAAATTTATTTCGCCAGATAATGGTTTCCGGTCTTTTATCCAAAGGTGTCTTTTGTTGTGAGTGATTTGTATACCGCCGAAGGCGTGATGGACAAAAATAGCCTCTGGGAGCGATATGTCCCGTTGGTTCGCCATGAAGCATTACGATTACAGGTCAAGTTACCTGCGAGTGTTGAATTGGATGATCTTTTGCAAGCGGGTGGAATTGGGTTATTAAACGCTGTTGAGCGTTTTGACTCAATGCAAGGTGCTGCCTTTACCACTTACGCTGTTCAACGTATCCGTGGCTCTATGCTAGATGAGCTACGCAGTCGAGATTGGGCGCCACGTAGTGTGCGTCGCAATGCAAGAGAAGTTACACATTCTATTCATCAATTAGAGCAGGATCTAGGACGACCCCCATTAGAACAGGAAGTTGCTGATCATTTGCAGATTGAGTTAGCAGAATACCGGCAGATCCTATTGGATACGAATAATAGCCAATTGTTCTCTTATGACGAATGGCATGAAATATACGGTGAAAGCTGTGAACCGTCTCAAGACGAAGATCATGATGACAATCCATTACAGATGTTATTAGAAAGTGATATTCGCCAAAGAGTCATAGACGCGATAGAATTGCTTCCCGAAAGGGAAAAAATGGTTCTTACTCTGTATTATCAGGAAGAACTTAATTTGAAAGAAATAGGCGCAGTGCTTAATGTCGGGGAATCCCGCGTGAGCCAGCTACACAGCCAAGCCATAAAAAGGCTGCGAGCACGCTTAAACCCAGAGAAATAGAAGTTTTGCTTATTTTTGTTTTTGTTTATTAAGACTACAACACAGGGCTTTATCTCTTATGTCTGTTTCAACACAAAAGAAACGGCCGCTAAGCCGTTACATTAAAGACTATAAACACAGCCAGACTCATTGTCTACATTGCCACAAGGCGCTTGATCGGATCTCTCTCGTATTCAATCGCCAAGTTATCAATAAAGAAGCCATTTCTGAAATGACGGATTTAATTGATGATGAAACGTGGGAAACGTTACAAGAGAAATTCTCTGCGCTATGCCGTTTTTGTAGTGAGATTTACTGTAATAGTGAAACTGACTACTTTGACATTATGTCTTTTAAGCAGTATTTGTTTGAACAAACGGAGATGAGCCACAGTACTGTTCGTGAGTATGTGGTTCGTTTACGTCGGCTCGATGAATTACTGACTTCAACTAATTTTCCTCGTCAAGAATTTACGACAGAGAAAATTCAGTCAGACCTGAGTAAAAAGCTCACTCCCTCGGCATTTAGTAATTACAATATTGCGCTACGTAAGTACGAGCAATATCTTGATTGGTGTCAAGAACCACCATCAATGAATAGTAGTCACTAATTGCGCTCAAGAGAGACCTTAAAAGGAGTAGCTTAGCCTACTCCTTTTTCTTTTGACTTAATTCAAAATTCTTTCTGTTTTTTCTTACTTAATCTCTTCGTTGTTTTTCAATTTCTTTATTTATCGATGATTAAATACAATATTGTGTTTATGGCATGACATTAATATGGCATTAACATGGGAATTAATAAGTAAAAAAAACGCCCCGAAGGGCGTAACTTTTAAGGTATACATAACGATATAATTCAATCAACTTCTAGGCTTTGGTTGACTTGGCGACAAGTATATTTACTAATTCAATAGTCGGCGATGGATAAATATAAAAAGAGTGAGAACAGTCACAGCATTAAGATAAATACCTATCTTAGCTATTTTTTATAACTAATAGATTAATAAAAGAAAAAACCACCTTTAATTAAATAGTTCTTAAAGGTGGTCTCAAAATAAAAAGAGAAAAAGAGGAGAGCTAATTAACTAATGGTCATTAAACTTGCGTTACCACCTGCGGCTGCGGTATTAATGCTTAATGCTCTTTCATGTAATAAACGTTCTAACAATAAGCCCGTTTCACCTCGTGAAAATCCTTGAACAGAGATTATTGCCCCTTTGCGTTGAGCAATTTTCTGGCAAGTTTCACGTAATTGATCACCATCACCATGATAAATAACCGCATTTATTTTCAATGGATCATCAGTCCAATTTTCAGTGACCGTAATTGCTTTTCTAACAATATCAGGTAATTCACGGTATGTTTTTTGTGAGAACGACCTATTGACGATAACGGCATGGCAACCCGAAGCGAGAACACCCGCTATTTGAGTTAGCGCATCTTGTTCATTATCTGAAATACAAAGCACATTACCGCAAGGAACTAATTGGTAAGTATTACGTTCGCCAGTAGGACCAGGTAATACACGTAATGTTCCTGCTTGGGACGCAAACGCATATTTTTCTAAGGCTTCATAGTGTGATTTGTCTGCTTTGTTTGATAACCATTCCATATACTTATTATAAGTTTGTAAGTTACGCATAGAAGTATCAAGCGGGAATGTTTCATCTTGACGGGCTAGTGTTTGTGTTGCTGCATTTTCAGGGCGTTTAGATAATAAGCGATACAGATAAATAGGGCCCCCGGCTTTCGGGCCTGTACCAGATAATCCTTCACCACCAAAGGGTTGAACACCCACCACTGCACCAACCATATTACGATTTACATATAAATTCCCCACTTTGGCATTTGATGCAACATAAGCAATAGTCTCATCAATACGCGTATGAACGCCCATCGTTAAGCCATAGCCTGTCGCATTAATTTCTTCGAGTAATGCAGGTAAATCTTGGCTTGCATAACGCACAACATGTAATACAGGGCCAAAAATCTCTCTTTTTAGAGAACTGACTTTATCTAATTCAATTAAAGTCGGTTGAACAAAGGTACTGTTATTTTCAATTTGTTTTGGCAGACTATTGTGTGAGGCTTGATAAATATCGTAACCCGCTGTGCGCATAACTTGAATATGCTTCTCAATACCTTTTTTCGCTTCTTTATCGATAACAGGGCCAATATCAGTGGATAATAAACTAGGATCACCTATTACTGCTTGTGCCATAGCTCCTTTAAGCATCTCAATGGTGTGATCTGCCACTTCTTCTTGAATACATAACAGTCGTAACGCAGAACAACGTTGACCAGCACTATCATAAGCTGAAGCCATAACATCCGTAACGACCTGTTCAGTTAATGCAGAAGAATCCACAATCATGGCATTTAAGCCACCCGTTTCTGCAATTAAAGGAACAGGGTGACCTTCGCTATCTAATCGGCCAGCTAAGGTTTTTTGTAAAATATGGGCAACGTCTGTCGAGCCTGTAAACATCACACCACGAACACGTTCATCAGCCACTAAACGTGCGCCAATAGTTTCGCCTTGACCTGGTAAAAGTTGTAATGCAAAGCGAGGAACACCAGCTTGATGGAAGAGTTCAACTGCTTTTGAAGCAATTAAAGGTGTTTGCTCAGCAGGTTTAGCAAGTACGGTATTACCTGCGGCTAACGCTGCGGCAATCTGTCCACTAAAAATAGCTAACGGGAAGTTCCAGGGGCTGATACAAACCACAGGCCCTAAAGGGCGATGTGTATTGTTATCAAAGTCTTGTGCAACTTGTGCCGCATAATAATAGAGAAAATCAATCGCTTCTCGTACTTCTGCAATGGCATTGCTATAAGTTTTACCCGCTTCACGTACTAAAGTTCCCATTAATGGACCCATTTGTTGTTCCATTAATTCCGCAGTACGAATTAAGAAAGAGGCTCTTTGTGTCGGGGGCGTTGCAAACCATATTTCTCCATTTTCTTGAGCAACAGTTAAAGCAAAATCCACTTCAGCTTCAGTGGCTTCCCTTACTGTACCCACGGTATCAGCATGATTTGCTGGGTTTAAAACAGATTGAGGATTTTGTGTTTTTTCTGAAGAATTAAACGTATCACCTAACAATGGCTCACAATGTCTATTTTCAGTGGCAGAGGTTAATAATGCACTAGAGAGTGATGCCAAACGGTGCTCATTTGACATATCAATACCCGGTGAATTTTTACGCTCATTACCATAAAGCTGATGAGGAAGTGGAATTTTAGGGTGTGAAAGTCCAATTTGCCCCTCAGCCTGTGCCATTTTATTGACTTCTTTAACCGGATCAGCGACCAATTCATCAAGGGAAATCGTGGTATCTGCGATTCGATTTACAAATGAGGTGTTTGCACCATTTTCAAGTAAACGGCGCACTAAATAGGCGAGTAACGTTTCGTGTGTTCCTACAGGTGCATAAATGCGACAAGGACGACCTAACTTCCCATCTGCAATTTTCCCTACAACTTGTGCATAAAGAGGCTCACCCATGCCATGTAAACACTGGAATTCATATTGTCCTGGGTAATAGTTCTGTCCTGCCAAATGATAAATTGCAGAAAGTGTGTGTGCGTTATGCGTTGCAAATTGAGGATAAATAAAGTTAGTTGATGCAAGTAGTTTCTTCGCACAAGCCAAATAGGAAACATCAGTATACACTTTACGAGTATAAACAGGGTAATCCTCAAGACCATCAATTTGAGCGCGTTTTACTTCGCTATCCCAATATGCACCTTTAACTAAACGGATCATTAAGCGACGACGGCTCCGACGAGCTAAATCGATGACATAATCAATCACTAATGGACAACGCTTTTGATAGGCTTGAATTACAAAACCAATCCCATTCCAACCCGCTAATTCAGGTTCAAAACAGAGTTTTTCAAGCAAATCAAGTGAAATCTCAAGTCTATCCGCTTCTTCTGCATCAATATTAATACCGATATCATATTGTTTTGCTTGTAATGTTAATGAGAGCAGGCGTGGGTAAAGTTCTGACATAACACGTTCATATTGTGCACGACTGTAGCGAGGGTGTAATGCCGAAAGCTTGATAGATATTCCTGGGCCTTCATAAATACCTCTGCCGTTAGAGGCTTTACCAATGGCGTGGATAGCTTGCTGATAAGAAACTAAATAATCTTGCGCATCTTTTTCTGTTAGTGCAGCTTCTCCTAACATATCATAAGAGTAGCTAAAGCCTTTTTCTTCAAGCTTACGTGCATTCGCTAATGCTTGAGAAATAGTTTCACCTGTGACGAATTGCTCACCCATCAAACGCATCGCCATATCAACGCCTTTACGTACTAATGGCTCACCACTTTTGGTTAAGATACGATTTAAAGAGTTAGAAAGTTTTTCTTCATTATGAGTAGAAACTAATTTACCTGTGAATAATAAGCCCCACGTAGCCGCATTCACGAACATCGATTGGCTTTGCCCTAAGTGTGAGCGCCAATTACCATGACTAATTTTGTCACGAATAAGGGCATCACGCGTGGCTTTATCTGGAATACGCAGTAACGCTTCCGCTAAACACATTAAAGCCACGCCTTCTTGTGAAGAAAGTGAAAATTCTTGTAATAAGCCTTGTACAAGTCCTGAACGCCCGATGCCATTTTTTTGTTTACGTAATTTATCGGCAATGGAATAGGCTAATTTATGCGTTGCTTGAGCTTCATTTTCGGGTAATGTCGCTTGTTGCAACAGCATAGGAACAGCTTGTATCTCAGGTGTACGATATGCAGAGGTAATGGCAGAGCGTAAAACAGATTGAGGGTGAATATGTTCAGCAAACTCCAAGAAAGGCTGATAATGAGCGGTTGGTGTTTCAGTGCTTTCATCAATATCTTGTTCTACAAATGTTGAGTTACCAAGATTAACCTGATCATTTTCAATTTGTTCTAGATAATTGAAAATAGCCTGTTTAATTAACCAATGCGATGTCCTATCTAATTTTTGTGCAGCCTCTTTTAATCTATTGCGGGTATCTTCATCAAGTCTAACACCCATTGTTGTGCTACTCATGCAGTGCTCCTCATATTCTATTTCTCATTTACAAGTACTATTACCCGTTATTTTTATTAATATCATTCATGTTGCAACTTTGTGCAACATTGTTAACAGTTTATTTATAAATAATGTGAAAGTGGTCAGGTTTTGTGCGTAATGAAAAAGAGCGTAATTTATCTATTCTATATATCTATATATAAATCAATTGATTATATTTATGTTGTTGATATTTACATTTATAATGACCCCTCGAATTAAGACAAATAGTGTGAAGTCATAAACAAAATTTAAACATTAAAACGTTAATTTCTTGTTAAATGTAGTTAACCTATTCTAGGATTGATGTGAATGCTTTATCTGTTGCTGTAAGAAATTATTTTAATTAAAAACTGAAAAGATCATTAATGCGCAACGAAGTGCAACGTTCCTGTACAAGTCAAAAGCATACCGATGATCGGAAACAGATTTATGGAGAACTGCAATTATGGCCTTAACTTCGCCAATGCTAATTACATTTACGATCTATATTCTGGGTATGCTTTTTATTGGCTACCTTGCTTATCGTTCAACAAAAAATTTTGATGATTATATTCTTGGCGGTCGGCGACTGGGCAGTGTAGTGACTGCGCTGTCAGCGGGTGCTTCAGATATGAGTGGATGGCTATTAATGGGATTACCAGGTGTGGTTTTTTTTGCTGGTATTTCTGAAAGTTGGATAGCTATCGGACTTTGTTTGGGTGCATGGCTAAACTGGCGCTTAGTGGCAGGGCGTTTACGTTTGCAAACTGAAAAAATAATAATGCATTAACGTTACCTGATTATCTGACATCGCGTTTTGATGATAAAAGCAAAATGCTACGTATTATTTCAGCATTAGTTATTCTTACTTTTTTTACTATCTATTGTGCATCTGGTGTGGTTGCTGGTGGAATGCTATTTGAATCAACCTTCCATATTCCTTACCACGAAGCGATGATTTATGGTGCACTTGCAACAATTGCTTATACTTTTTTAGGTGGTTTTCTTGCAGTAAGCTGGACTGATACCGTTCAGGCAACACTAATGATTTTTGCTCTGATCCTGACACCGATTATTGTGATTTTCTCCATTGGTGGTATTGATACTTCTATTGCGATTATTAAAGCTAAAGATCCGTCTTATCTTGATATGTTTAAAGGTCTTGATTTTATCGCCATTATCTCTTTATTGGCATGGGGATTAGGTTACTTTGGGCAACCTCATATCTTAGCGCGTTTTATGGCGGCTGATTCGAATCAAACAATTCGCAAAGCACGCCGTATCGGTATGACGTGGATGATCCTTTGTTTGGGCGGAACGGTTGCGGTAGGATTCTTCGGTATTGCTTATTTTGAAATGAATCCGGCACAAGCAGGGGCTGTGACGGCGAAAAATGAACGTATTTTTATGGAGCTGGCATCGTTACTGTTTAACCCATGGATTGCCGGTATTTTATTATCCGCCATTCTAGCCGCCGTAATGAGTACATTAAGCTGTCAGTTATTAGTGTGTGCAAGTGCCTTGACAGAAGACTTATACAAGCCTTTCATCCGTAAAGGTGCAAGTCAAAAAGAGCTGGTTTGGGTAGGACGTGGTATGGTGTTATTAGTTGCAATTATTGCAATTTTCTTAGCACGTGATCCTAATAATAAAGTTCTCGATTTAGTAAGTAACGCATGGGCAGGATTTGGTGCTGCTTTTGGCCCTGTTATTCTAATCTCTGTGATGTGGAAACGTATGACACGTAATGGTGCTTTTGCAGGAATGTTGATTGGTGCTTTAACGGTATTAGTGTGGATGCAATATAAATGGTTCGGATTGTATGAAATTATTCCTGGCTTTATTTTTGCCTCTATTGCGATTGTTGCCATTAGTTTAATGGGCAAAGAACCCAGTAAAGAGAACCAACAACGCTTTGATGAAGCTGAAACTCAATATCGTAATACATAATCGCTAAAATATTTAATATAGAGTTTATAAGTATAAATTTAATTAAAGGTCACTGAGCTAAATAAAGTGGCCTTTATTTTTTTGATAACAGGAGACATTTAAAAGGAAATTAATAAAATCTAACTTATTCATAATATTCTAACTTATAATATACAGTAGCCGTACTGGTATCGATTAATTTGCCTCGTTGTTTAATTGTAGTAACCATGTCCCATATCACACAATTATTATATTTATCCCATTCTTTGCATGTTTTATCATACTCCCTTATATCATCGTATAAACTCGTATATATCTGTATATGCTGTAATATTTTACCATCTTTTCCATAACGGAATTCTGACATTACATCATTATTATTGTTTACTGTTTTTAATAGGCGGCCTTGCTCATCGTAATGATAACGAATGACATTTCCTTTATTATTAGAATTAGAGTCAGTAATTGTTGATAATACAATTTTATTATCTTGGTATGAAAATTGACTTCTATCAATACCCATTAATGAACCATCATTATCGTAAAAATAAGATGTTTTTCCTATTAACTGATTTTGCTTGTTTTTGTTATAAAATTCACTGAGGTAGAGAGTATGAGTTCGATGGCGGTTTTTTAATTGGTATATCTGCTTTATATTATCAGGTGTTGGCATTCTTAATAGGTTAGTCTCAATATTTTCATGGATATACTCTTGTGTAGAGAAACTGTATTTGGTGAGAAAGCCACATTCATCAAATTGAGTTTCACCTTTAAATGCTTTTAACCGACCGTTCTCAGGTAACTTGCTGGTAATGTTAATTGACTTGACTGGGCCATATGTAAAGTTAATTGTAATAAATACGTTATTAGTGATATTTATCTGTTTTTGTGACCCATCACAAGAGTGCTGTATCGCAAAAGTAGAGGGCGTAATAAAGAATGTGCAGAGAGAAAAGGTAAAAACTAATGGTAATTTCATGTAATGAGTCATCTTAAATTATCTTAAAAGAGAACATGCTATAGGGCACATTCGTCATTAATTGACTTAGGTAGTTTTACATAAAAATTTTTTTAATAAAAGTATCATAGAAAACTATTTAGCATGTGCAGAAAAATATAGAGTTAATATATTAAAAATAGGTCTATTTTTGATGATATTAAATTTTTTCATCTCAAGAAAAAATGAGCGCACACTCTAAATGTGATGATTGATAAATGATTTTTCATATAAAGGATGCGTTATTAATATCAATTTATTCTTATCAACCTATTTTGATTTAAATCATTTTATGACATTGTTAATTGCAACCTAAAAAATAATTAAATATGCTTTTAGTTAATTGATTTATAATAGGTTTTATCTCATGTCTTTTTTAGCGTTCTTTGTAGATAAAATAATGCATAAAAAGCCTTGGTTTTTGACAATGTAAGATACTTAAATTGAGATTTTTTCATCTGAAAAATTGACAACTTATTCATAATATTCATATTGATGATAGACAGTCGCAGTGCTAGTATCGATTATTACACCATCTTTTCTTACTTCGCTTACCATATCCCAGATTAAGCAATTATTATATTTATCCCATTCCCGACAGGTATTGTCATATTCTCTTATATCGTCATATAGACTCGTAAATATTTGCATTTGACGTAAAATTTTACCATCATTTCCATAGTGATATTCTAAAGTAATCTCATTATTATCAATCGCTTTTAAAAGACGTCCTTGCTTATCGTAATAGTACTGAATTGAATTACCTTTATTTTCGGCAGTAGATTCAACAATAGTTTCTGCCACAATTTTTTTATCCTTGTATATTAATTCAGCAAAATCAGTACCGATTAATGATCCCTCATCATCATAAAAATAAGATGTTTTATCTACTAACTGATTTTGAATATTTTTTTCATAAAATTCAACAAGATAAAGAGTATGCGTTCTATGTCTATTTTTTAACTGATATTTATACTTAATGTTATAAGGTGTAGACATTCTTAAAAGGTTAGTCTCAATGTGTTCATGAATATACTCTTGTGTAGAAAAATCATATTTAGTCAAAACTCCACATTCATCAAATTGAGTTTCTCCCTGAAAAGCTTTTAATCGGCCTTGGTCTGGTAATTTACTGGTAGTAGTGATTTTTTTTATTGGCCCATAGTTAAAATCGATCGTAATAAACATATTGTTGTATTTATTCACCTGTTTTTGTGATTGATCGCAAGAGAGGGGCGTGGCAAATGCAGGTAATGTAATAAAAAGTGTGTATAGAGAAAAAATAAAGAGTAATGGTAATTTCATGTAATGAGTCATCTTAAATTTTATTAAAAGAGAATGTGCTAAAGAGCATATTCGTCATTAATTGATTTAAGTAGTTTTACACAAATTGTTTTTTAATGAAAGTATCACTTAGTTTAATAGTAGATAAATGATAGAGAAGAAAATATAAAAACCAGTCTATTTTTGATAGTCTGATTTTTATATTAATAGTTTGCACCAAGAATAATAAAGTATTTTTATATTATTCGTAGTAAGTAAACTCGTTATGAAGCACTGCTTTACTGTAATTAATCATTTCATCATCAAATTTTATAGTGCTTTCGAGTTGCTCTTTCGTACAGTTATCAAATTTATCCCATTCAAGGCAAGTAGTGATAAAGGCTTTGTCTTCTCCATTAACGCCTTTAATATAGTTTGATTGAGTAACAATTTTTCCTTCTGGATCATACTGATACTCTACATTTACTTTTCCGTCTTCTAATACGGATTGTAGTTTTCCTTGAGGATTATAGGTGTACTCTGTTGTGATAATCTCAGTTGTAGGATCAGACGATTTGCTAGTTTCTTTAATAATGCGCCCGTCTTTATAGTCGAATTGGCTAGTGAGTGTATCTATCAACTCGCCATTATTAGCATAGTATTGAGTGATCTTTTTATTGAGTCGATTTTGCTGATCTTTACTATAGTTTTCCTGCATATATATAGAATGCGAACCATAGGAATTTTTTAGTTGGAATTGATACCGAATAACTAAAGGATTATCAGGAGTTGTTCTTATTAAATTAGTTTCTACGTTGCCTTCAATATATTCCTGCATTGATGTGCTATCTTTCAGTAAGTTGCCACATTCATCAAGATGAATTTCTCCTTTGAGCGCTTTAAAACGGCCATCATTTGGCAACGTACTTGTCATCGTGACTGATTTCACAGGGCCATTAAAGGAACTGAGTAACATAATCGTAGTATTGGAAATGTTTTTTTGTTTTTCAGTCGCAGTGCATTGTGTTGAAGCTGCGATCGCAGAAGATGAAGAAAATGCATATAGTGAAAGAGAGAGAAGGAATAATTGTGATTTCATAAGTCCGTCCATGTATATACTTGCCATACTTTAAGCTACAGCGCTACTCGTCATACTTCAAGTCGCAGTGTTGTTGCCTGCGTTTATTCGTACTAGTCACTTGTCGCTTAGCTGTAACTTTATTTATTAAGAGTACCTGTATTCAAGTTATCGTCTAGCTACATATTGATTCATAAAATAGAGATTTAGTATAGGCAATTGGTTTACTAAATAGTATAGATAAAATCCTATATAATTAACCGATATATAAAGAGAAGAAAAATATTTTGGTACGATCAGAACTGTTTTTTGGAGCATTAAGATGTCAAACGTGTTTTCTTTTATGACAGATACGGCAACTCTCGTTGTTTTTGATTTACAAGCAATCCAACATCGAAAATCAGATACAGCAGATTGGTGGAGTATACCTGATGATGCGTTAGATGAAATGAACAAAGGCAATATTGCATTTATTGGCCTAGGTAATGATGGTTTTTACACAATTAAGCTATGCAATAAAATTGAAGATCCAGATGTAAAAATAAACATAAGCTGTCCATCTGGTGAAGTTTTTATTGGTGCAGGAGAGGATACAACTGGCGGTGATTTAGAGCCAGATGACCCACAATATCGTGCAGGAGAAATTGTTTTTCTTCCAGTAGGAACTTATGAAGTTTCATTAAAAAAGCAAACAGCATACTTTTTATTATTATCATTTTCTGTAAGGTGAAAAAAATAATTTTGAGAATATTTTACGTTTAAATTAAAGGCGTATATAAATGGTAATATAAAATATAATAATGAGTAAAAAGATACTATTATTTAAAGTGTTATTTGTATACTTTATTAATAAGTTAATGAATATAAGTTGAGTAATTTATGTTTGCATTTAGATGATATAACGAATGTACTGATTATTAATAAATTTAATCAATTAACAAAATATTAATTGATTAATCTAGTTTAAATATCACTGAAGAGAAATAGCGATACAAATAATTATTCAATAATAAAGAATGGGGGATTTTTTTTTAAATTTAAAGGCGATTAATAAATTGTTGACCTTGTTTTATTAAAAATGATAAATATCAATTTAAACTAAAATAATATTATTTTTAATATTAATCCTAATAAAATTAACGTTTTTTTGCTAAAAAATGCTTAATAGTCATATTTTGACTATAAGAATATGCTTAAAATCAAAAAATATATACGTATTAACCTCTATACGAAGTGAATATAGTTGCATTTTTTGAGTAAATAAGCTGATAATTATACATACTCAAATATTAGTACGTAATAAACATGAAATAAGGTTATTAAAGCCATTTTATTTCGTGTGTGCCTTTTCATTTATTCAAACCCAAAAATAAACTTATTTAGATATATTACCGGAGAGAGTCTTATTATGAATAAAATGCTTCTTGCTGCGATGATCACAGGTATTTTTTCATCAACAGTTTATGCGGCTTCTGATAATACCATTCGTTTTCAAGGCGAAGTTTCTGATGAAACTTGTACTGTAACTGTTAATGGTAATTCAGCACTTCCAGTTGTTTTATTACCAACAGTACCAGTAACAGCCTTAGATACTGCGGGTAAAACGGCAGGTCAAACACCATTTACTATTGCAGTGAGTGGTTGTACGGGTTCTAAACCAACAGATACAAATATTAAAACCATTTTTATTGCTAATAATCTGACAACAGAAGGTCGTATTGGTAATACAGCAGCAAATAACAACGTTAGCTTAGAAATTATTGATCCTGCGAAAACAGGTACCAAAATTGATTTAACTGGTGTAGGTAACGAAGGTTTAGTGTTAAAAGCAAACGAAAAATCAGCATCTTATGATTATGCTGTACGTTATTATGCTGATGATGTTGCAACAGCAGGCAAAGTAGAAGGTAGCGTGCAGTACTCTATCTCTTATCAATAATACTTATATGTCTCCTTTATATAAAGGAGACATTTTTCTATTTATATAAGAGGAAGATAAGTAATGAAAAAAATAATAATGTTAATTGCCGTATTTTTCTTAAGTTATAGCACAGCATCGTATTCTAGTGTCACTATGCTAAAAACACGTATTGTTTATTCATCAGATTCACGCTTTGAAGTTTTAAAGTTTATGAATAACGATGAAATCCCTTACATTATGCAAATATGGGCAGATAAAAATAATCCTAACTCAACCCCAGATAATGCAGATGCGCCTTTTGTTGTTCAGCCACCCGTTTTTCGTATTGATCCTAAAACAGGGAGAGACGCTAGATTAATTTATACTGGTGAAGGTTTACCACAAGATAAAGAATCCATTTTCTATTTAAATGTAGCGCAAATTCCACCTAAAGACCTAAATAAAGATATAAAAGAAGGAAATAGCTTTACTGTTATTGTGCATCATCGATTAAAAATATTTTATCGCCCAACAGCGATTGCCTCAAAGCTAAATAGTATCGAGAAGCAAATATCATTCTCAAAAGAAAGTAATGGCGATATAAAAATTAAAAATGACTCACCTTTCTTTGTGTCATTTTCACAACTTGAAGCCACTAATGCTTCGGGACAAAAATTTATATTTAAATCAACTATGGTTTCTCCGTTATCAACGGAAGTATTAGTTGCTGAGAATGGTGGGAAGCCTTTATTTTCACCCGATAAAATGACCTATAAATACCTTAATGATCTAGGTGGGCAGAATAACGCGACAGCTTTAATTCATTAATAAAAATGGCATTGAAATGAAATTCATAGAAAAAAGCACAGCACAACTAAATAAGAGAATAAAAGTCGTATTCTTAATCGGCTCATTTTCTCTATTTATGCAATCAATACCTTCTGCATTTGCTGATGACTATGAATTTGATCCTTCTTTATTATTAGGTAGCAAAAATAATATCAACATTAATCAGCTTCATGATAGTAATTATGTAGAGCCTGGTGATTATGAAGTTGACATCTACATTAATAATCGTTTTTTTGAAAGAAAAACAGTGAGTTTTCAATCAAATGATAAAGGTAAAGTGACGCCTTGTTTTAATCAACAACAGATTGATGAAATGGGGATATTACTTGATAACGAGGTCAGTCAAGGTAATAGTCAATGTTTAGTATTAAGCAAAATTAATAAAAATATTGTAGATTCGTTTGATGCTTCTAATTTTAGAATAATGATTGCAGTGCCTCAAATCTTATTAAAACGAAGACCACAAGGCTATGTCAATGAAGATGATTTAGATGCAGGCAACACCATGTTGTTTACTAATTATTCTGGTAATTACTATAAGAATAAATCGAACGGACAAACTTCAGACTATGGTTTTGGTAGTGTCAACATGGGTGTAAATCTGGGAACTTGGCAATTTCGCCAACAAGCATCTTACTCTTATAATTCATCAAAATCGGGAAGTAATAGTGAATTTAATTGGATAAGAACTTATCTACAAAAACCGTTACTGACGTTAAAGTCGATGTTAGTTATCGGCGATATTTATACAACAGGTGCACAATTTTCAAGTCTAGCATTTAAAGGTATCCAATTAACGTCTGATGAAAGAATGTTACCAGATTCTCAAAAAGGCTATGCGCCTGTTATTCGTGGTATTGCGACTACTACTGCCCGTGTAGTGATAAAACAAAATGGCACTGAAATTTATCAAACGACGGTATCACCCGGACAATTTGAAATAAATGACCTTTATCCAACCAGTTATGAAGGGGATTTATTAGTCGAAATTCACGAAAGCAATGACAAAGTATCTTCTTTCACAGTGCCATTTACCGCATTACCTGAGTCAGTAAGGGCAGGTCGTTTTAAATATAACTTTACTGCGGGCGAAGTGAATAACTTTGGTTCAGAAAATAGTTATTTTTCAGATATCGCTTTGCAATATGGTGTGAATAATACGGTAACGCTAAATACAGGGATGCGTGTAGGACATCAATACCAGGCAGTATTTGCCGGTTCTGTTATTGCTACAAAATTAGGGGCAATAGGTTTTAATTCAGCATTTTCAAATGCTGAAGTGGGTGGTAAAAATTATCAAGGTGGGCGATTAGGCGTTAGTTATAGCCGTACTTTTAGCCCAACCAATACCGTTATTACACTCGCAGGTTATAAATATTCAACAGAAAATTTCCGCGAATATAATGATGTCTTGGGATTGAGAAAAAGTGCAAGTAATGACATGGAATGGAATTCTAGCAGCTATAACCAAGAAAGCCAGTTTACACTTAGTGTTAACCAGTCTCTTGATAAGTGGGGACAACTTTATATTTCAGGCTCTATCAGTAACTATTATGGCAATAAAGGGCATGATGCTCAGTATCAAATCGGTTATTCAAATACCTATAAAGATATTGCTTATAGCCTCGCCTATAGCCGTCAAAAAACGGGACAAATGACGGCGAATAATACTTTTACACCAATAACAACCGATCCGATATCGGAAGATATGGTGATGTTATCGGTTTCTATGCCATTAGGACGCTCTGATTATTCACCAATGTTATCACTATCTTCTAGTCATTCTAGTGATGATTCGAGTTATCAAACGAATTTATCAGGACTTTTAGGGGAAGATAAAACACTTTCTTATAGTGTAAATGCAGATTACGACACACAAAATAGATCGATAGGCAGTGGCTTACATTTAATTAAACAGCTTCCTTTTACCACGTTATCAGGCAGTATCTCTAATGGTAAACATTACACTCAAGGCAGTGTCGGTATTCAAGGTGCGTTAGTTGCACACAGTGGCGGGGTAACATTAGGGCCTCGTATTAGTGATTCTTTTGCTTTAGTGGAAGCAAAAGGCGCAAGTGGCGCGAGTGTGAGTAATGGTATGGGCGCACGCATTGATCCTTTTGGTTACGCTATTGTGCCTTCTCTTGTCCCTTATCAATATAACAATGTTAGCTTGGATGGGAAAAATATTAAAAATAACAATATTGAGCTACTGGAAAATACTAAGCAAATAGCACCATATTCAGGTTCAAGTACTAAAATCATTTTTAAAACTCAAGTCGGATATCCTGTATTGATTTCAGTTAAGCCTGAAAATGCATTGGTATTAGGTGAAAATGTTTACGATAAAGATAGGCATATTGTTGGTATGGTAGGGCAAAGTAACCAGATTTATGTCAGGGTTGAAAATAGAAAAGGGATAGTGACAGTCGGCAAGGATGCAGATAGTTGTCAAATCGCTTACTCAATACCAGAAGAAAAAGAAGCCGACAAACTCATTTTATTATCAGGGCAATGCTTATGAAATTGAATCGCCGTTTACTTTCTCATCAGTTTTCTATTTTATTGGCGTTGATGCTATTTCCTTCTTTAGCTTTGGCAACATGTTATAAAATAACGACGACGACGACGAACCCTAATAGCGTATATTATACCGAGCCAGGTAAAGGTTCTGCGAAAAATTGGCAAGGTGCGAGAGATGATTCAGGCTCAATGGGAAGTACCCCAAAAGTAATTAATGTTAATAACGATCAGTTTCAAATACCGGGTACATTAGTGGCGAGTGGTTTTGTCTCTTTTTTTGAAGCCGGTTATGAAGTCTATGATCCGGAACAAATATTGTTTCGGTGTACAGCCGATGAAGAGGGTAAATTAAGAGAATTTTATTCAACTAATGGTGACTATAACTATGGTGGGAAAAATTTAGTTAATCCGGCATTAGGTTTAAATGATACTTATATTAGTCTGGCAAGAGGGTTAGGCATTCGTATTAAAAATACCATTACAGGAGAATATTATAGTCGTTATTGGAAATCTCGTGCTTTAAATAATTTAGAAAGAGATAGTCAAGGTTGGATTTTAGTAAAAGCAAAAGATTTCTCTAATATGGAAGTGGAGTTATTTAAGATTAACTATGAAAGAACAAATGATATGCCACCTGCTCAATCAAGTAGTGGGTTAATTACTTTTATTAATCAACCAGCAGGTTATATTGCCTTTCAAAGCTCTAACATCTCTTATTTATTAAAAGATGGTTCAGATCATGCTACAAATTATCATGGTTTTTATGCTTATTGGCCTGCTGCGGTGAACATGTCTCGCCGTATTTATATCCGCAATGCATCAACTTGTTTTGTGAGAAATGTTACGCCTTATGTTTCATTTCCATTGGTCACTATTAATGAGCTAGCAAGTGGCAAAAAAGTGACTTTACCGATCACGATTGATTTTTATTGTCAATTAACACCACCTGCGAGCGATGGCATGAGTAATATTTCCAGCGGAACGGGAGCAGGACAAACCGCAATGGGATTTTTACCTAGACCTGAAAATGTTAATAAGGCAATTGAATTAGGATTAAAAGTACCTAATGGTGCCGCAATTACCCATTTAGTGACAGATGGTTATGGTACTGACTCAAGTATGGCAAAAGGGGTTGGTGTAAGAATATATCGCCCATCAGGTGCGGCATTAAATTTATTATCAACACTAGCTAATGAAGGGCAAGGCGAGGGTTATGGTTGGTATCCTATTTATGATGATTCTAGTTCAGTTTCATTTAATAATGGTATTGCCGATTTAACCAAAACATTATATGCCTCATTAGAAGCATTACCGAGAGAGAAAATAACTGCCGGTAAATTTAATGCGACATTACAAGTGATTATACTGGTGCAATAAATATGAAAAGGAGCAGTATTTTTCTTCTGTTACTGTGTTTTTCGTTTATTGCTAAAGCTAATTTAGCATTAGATGGTTCAAGGGTGGTTCTTTATCATTCAGACAGAGAAGCATCATTGAATATAAAAAATGATGGTGAGTTTCCTGTGGTGATTCAAACATGGGTGGATGATGGTAATCCAGAAAATACCCCAGAAACCATAACTAATGTTTCTGCTTTATCATTACCGCCAGTATTGCAATTAAAGCCGAGCGAATCACAACGGGTACGAGTGATTAATAAATTTACCAATACAGATAAAGAGAAAGAGACGCTTTATTGGCTTAATTTATATGAAATTATGCCTAAGCCAGTGAACAAAAAATATGATGAAGGCTTAATTAATGTCGTTGTCAGATTACAAGTAAAAGTGTTTTATCGTCCTGATGACTTAATTATGGCGATTTCTGATGTTAGTGGCGATCTTATTTTTACGAAATCAGATAAACAATTAACAATTGAAAATCCAACACCTTTTTATGTCACTATTAAATCAGCATCTGGCGAAAATAATCCTAATATTTTTGTGCCTATGATAGCGCCATTTTCCAAACAGCAAATCAATCTACTGGATAGTAAAATAAATACCATTAGCTATGTTTTAATTGATGATTTTGGCGGGGAATTTAAAGATAAGAAAGAGATAAAGTCAGGTTTATAGAATTTTATGTTGAGTTATCCAATAAAATTAGATTAATTGTTTTCCTATTAATTTCATTAATTATAAAAATCGAATGAAATATAAGCAGATATGGTTTTCTTTAATTGGCGTATTATTTTGAGTTTTTAGCTTAAGGTAAATGCGCCACTTTGTCGCCACTTATTAATAAAAACAAAAAAAACACTTATCTCTAAGTGGCTTATCTGCCTGATTTCTCAGCGTAAAATTGGTGGGTCGTGGGGGGTTCGAACCCCCGACCAATTGATTAAGAGTCAACTGCTCTACCGACTGAGCTAACAACCCGATGTGCAGATTATTCTCCTCTCAAAAGCGATGGTCAAGCCCTTATTTTAATTTTTTTTCAAATGGATAAAATGTCGCCAAATAAATTGAAGAAAGGATCTTATCTGGTTATCAAAGCATCATTCATTTTACTAAAAGTGATCTTTTCATTACTTATACTGAGATTTGTGTCACAATAATTTCGCAAACACATTGCCACGTCAAAAAATAAAATAGTGGCAAAACAACATCAAAAATATGAACACATTTCAGGTATGGTATGGAAGAGCAAACAGAAATTTCTCCTCCCGCTAGAGTAAAAAATGCCACTCTACAACGCGGGTTAACAAATCGTCATATTCAATTAATTGCTATTGGTGGAGCTATTGGTACCGGTCTATTTATGGGCTCAGGGAAAACTATTTCATTAGCTGGGCCGTCAATTATTTTTGTTTATATGATAATCGGCTTTGTCTTGTTCTTTGTTATGAGAGCTATGGGCGAGTTGTTATTATCAAATTTAGAATATAAATCATTTAGTGATTTTGCTGGTGATTTATTAGGGCCTTGGGCTGGTTTTTTTGTCGGCTGGACTTATTGGTTTTGTTGGGTTATTACAGGTATTGCGGATATTGTTGCCATAACGTCTTATATTAGTTATTGGGCACCTAATTTTCCTGAATGGGGAACATCCTTTATTTGTGTGCTGACACTGCTTATTTTGAACTTAGCGACAGTAAAACTGTTTGGGGAAATGGAATTTTGGTTCTCCATGATAAAAATAACAGCTATTGTCTCTTTGATCATTGTGGGTATTGTTCTTATCAGTATTGGATTTGAATCACCTGCGGGCCATACAGCAGCACTAGAGAACATCTGGAATGATGGGGGAATGTTTCCTAAAGGACTCAGTGGATTTTTTGCTGGCTTCCAAATCGCTATTTTTGCTTTTGTCGGAATAGAATTAGTAGGAACCGCCGCTGCCGAAACACGTAATCCAGAAAAATCATTACCGAAAGCGATTAATGCTATTCCCATTCGTATTATTACTTTTTACGTATTGGCCTTAGCAATTATTATGTCGGTGACACCATGGCGCTCAATTTTGGCTGATAAAAGCCCATTTGTTGAACTATTTGTTATGATAGGAATACCCGCAGCAGCAAGTTTGGTGAACTTTGTTGTATTAACGGCCGCAGCGTCTTCTGCTAATAGTGGTATATTCTCCACAAGCCGTATGTTATTCGGTTTATCAAAAGAAGGTGAAGCACCAAAGCAGTTTAGTCAATTATCTAAACGGGCTGTACCTGCTAATGGGCTGTTATTCACTAGCTTATGTTTATCATGCGGAATTGTGTTAATTTACTTTATTCCCGATGTCATGCATGTATTTACCTTGGTAACAACAGTGTCGGCATTATTATTTATGTTTATTTGGAGTATGATTTTATGCTCTTATTTAGCTTATCGTAAAAAACGTCCACTGTTGCATGAAAAATCTATTTATAAAATGCCATTGGGTATTATTATGTCATGGCTATGCCTTGCTTTTTTTGCCTTTATGACAGTGTTATTAGCTTTCGAACATGATACTCGTCAAGCGTTAAGTGTGACACCATTGTGGTTTATTGCACTAGCAATAGGCTATCAATATGTTAAAAAGAACAAACAGAATAAGAACGTTCAAAAATAATGTATTAATTACATAATAAAAGAGGAAAGCCTTATTTAATTAAATAAGGCTTTTTTTTGTATTTTTTATTAATGATAAAATAATAACTTTATAAAAAAATATGTCTAAAATAAAGATATTATAATTATATATTAATAATTCTTTAATGGTTACAGTTATTAATTTAACAAGTTTATGTCCTGTTGTTTTTTGAGTGAAAAATATACATTACTTAGGCACAATAAAATATTTTTAAAATATGTTAACTACATCCGGTAATTTTTTAAAAATACACTATCCTACAATTAAAATAAAAGGAGGCGGTATGTATAAGAATATTTTGGTTCCCATTGATATTGATGAAGATAACCTGATGAACAAAGCAATTCCGTTAGTGGAAGACATTGCAAAAAATGAAGATCCTTATGTTCATTTTTTGTATGTACTCCCAAAACTTCCACAATCTTCTTATTATCGACTTGTTATGAATGGTGATCAATTAGATCAAGGATGCCTAAAAACGTCTGCTGAGAAAGAACTAAAAAAAATTATTGAACGGTTTGATTTACCTGAAGATAGAATGCAAACACATATTTGCATAGGAACGCCACGAGATGCCATATTGCAGGTCGCAGATGAAGTAAACGCAGATTTAATTGTGATTGGCTCTCATAACCCCGAAGATGATTCTTATCATATTGGCTCAACAGCTGCTGATATTACACGCTATGCTAAACGCTCTGTTATGGTGGTGAGATAAAACTTAGCATACTGGTATATTTGCATAAGAGTAACTGCAAGTTATAACAATTTCGCTGTTATATTTGATTTTAATATAACAGCGGTTGTGTAACGAGATAGAGAGGATCGCACAAATCAATTGTTTTTATATTTGGAACACTTCCTTTTTTTAATTACTATAGGCCATCTTCTAATAACGATAATCATCAGAACCCATGTTAACAATCACTGCATTACTAGAAAATAAATCAGTCAATCCCGAGCTTAACTACTATCCTGGCTTGTCATTATTATTAGAAGATGATGAGTGCCAAACTAAAATACTCTTTGATACAGGAAAAGATCTTACCTTTATTTCAAATGCCAAAAAGATGGGGATTGATTTAACCACATTAAAAACTATTGTCGTGTCACATGGTCATTATGATCATTTTGGTGGTTTAACACATTTACCCGTAGATTTTTTTACTCATAAACCGCGAATTGTTGCTCATCCTCACTTATTTTCAGTTCGTTATTCAGCGCTTTTTTTAGGCAATAAAAATATTAAATTTAAACGATTAGCCCCTTTTTTTGATCGCAAAAAGCTTGAAACACAATTTTCTTTTGAATTAACAGATGCTCCTCTAACAATTGAAAAGAATTTCATTTATTCAGGGCAGGTGACACAGCGCCAAGTAAATAAACGTTATGGTGTTATTATTCATGAGTTAGGCGAAGAAGATGATTACGTTCTTGATGATAGCTTTCTTATTTGGCAAGGAAACAAAGGCCTAGTGATTATTACGGGCTGTAGTCACTCTGGTATTGGATCTATAGTTGAACATGCGAAAAAAATAACAGGTAATCATCAAATTCAAGCAATTGTGGGAGGCTTACATTTGCGCTGTGCAAACCCTTTTGCATTACAACGCGCTAAAAAAGCAATAGATAAAAATATTGATGTGTATGGATGTCATTGCACAGGTGTATTAGGGCGAAAATACCTTAATGCGAAAGATTTTAATGCAGGGCAATCTTTATCTTTTGAGTAGGATTAATGTAAAAATTGAACCTAAAATAGATATAAAAATTTTGTTTTTTGAACTGAATTTTAACAAATTAACGTATTAAAACAAAAAAATTAAAGCACATTTAGTGCTATTTATAACGTAGAGAATCACAGAGCTCTTTTGGCAATAAATAATCTAGTATTATTGCCAAAAAAAGAGGGCTAGTGATTTTATTTACGTATAACCATTACTGAGCGTGAGGTGTTATTGACAATATAATCAGCAGTAGATCCGAGTAATATATTATGTTGATTACGCGAGCTCGACCCAATAATAATGGTATCTACATCCACTTTTTCTGCTAATTCTAGAATGTTGTAATTAGGCGTACCAATAACGGCATGACATTGGTATTGTTCTTTGGGTAAGTTAAATTGTTGTTTTACACATAGCTCTAATTTTTCAGTTAATAGAACTAAAGCTTGTTGCTTTTTCTCAACGACAGACGAGCTATCACAATTAAGTCCATAAGCTTCTAAAGAGCGTAAATTAGGCATAACTGTAATGAAATGGAAATAATTTTCTGGTTTCCTAGCTAGGAAGCGAATATCTTCGATCATGCGCTGAATTCTGCTATCTTCTAATAAATCAATTGCAACGAGGTATTTGTTAGCCATAGTGTGCCTTTTCAATAAATTAGCTCTTAAATTAAGTATAAGTAAACCCGCTTACAAGTTGAAATTTAAAAGTGAATATTGCGATTATTGCATCATTATTCTTGGTTTTTTGGCTCTAAAAGATAAAAAATAGTGTGATGAATGCATAAATCTATTAAAATTTAGCCAAATTGCCTAATAGGCCTTTTATCATTTTTTACACATCCATGGAATGATCTCACTAGGTTATAGTTTATATGAGAAAATCAAGCGAAGACTTACTTAAATGTATTGCCACTATATTGCAGTGGGTGCTTAATATTGGGTTGCTTATTTTAGCAATTGTATTAGTCAGTTTTCTTATCAAAGAAACTTATGTCATTGCTTCATTATTATTTAATTTAGGTGCACAAGAGTCATCTTATCAATTACTAGAAGGTATTTTGATCTACTTTCTTTATTTTGAATTTATTGCGCTTATTGTTAAATATTTTTTATCTGGTGGGCATTTTCCGCTTAGATATTTTATCTATATCGGTATTACTGCAATTGTACGTTTGATTATTGTTGAACACAAAGATTCTGTGGATACTTTAATCCAATCAGGCGCAATTTTACTGTTAGTTATCGCATTATTTATTGCCAATACTGAAAAATTAAAACGGACTTAAAAATCGATAAGTTATGTTTGCTTAGTCATTGAGCATAAAAAACCGTCTTAAAAAATAAAAATAAGGTTTCCGCAAGATTGAGAGAGGTATGTTATTATCTCTCTCAATTTTATTCGGGGTTATACAAAAATATTACTATGTCCTATCAATGTCCATTATGTAATCAGGCTCTTTCTCTTCGAACTCACAGTTGGGTATGTGAAAATAATCATCAGTTTGATTGTGCGAAAGAAGGGTATGTAAATTTGCTACCAGTGCAATTTAAACGCTCGAAGGAGCCAGGTGATAGCGCTGAAATGATAAATGCTCGCCGTGAGTTTTTAGATGCAGGTTTTTATCAGCCAATGAGAGATAAAGTGGCTGATTTACTACAAACATTGTTGCCTATAGATAATAGCGTTGTATTGGATATTGGTTGCGGTGAAGGCTATTACACCCACCAGTTTTATCAAAATCTAAAATTACATAACCCACAAGTATATGGCTTAGATGTTTCTAAAGTTGCTATAAGATATGCAGCTAAACGTTATTCATCTATCCATTTTTGTGTGGCTTCAAGTCAGCGTTTGCCCTTTTGTGATGCTTCTTTAAATGCTGTTATTCGTATTTATGCTCCTTGTAATAGTGATGAATTAGCAAGAGTCATTGTAAATAATGGATATATTATTACGGTCACTCCTGCACCTCGTCACCTCTACCAGCTAAAAGCACTGATTTATTCAGAAGTACATCTTCATCCATTAAAAGAAGAACAATTTGATGGTTTTAATAAAGTGGCTGAACATCAAGTTGCTTATATGATGCATTTAAACGGTAAACAGGCTTTTGATTTATTACAAATGACACCATTTGCATGGCGAGCAAGTGAAGAAGTGAAACAAGTATTAGCTGAAAGTGAATGTTTTGAATGTGAAACGGACTTTTTAATT
The DNA here is from genome assembly GCF_016239305.1 of Proteus vulgaris. Taxonomy (GTDB): domain Bacteria; phylum Pseudomonadota; class Gammaproteobacteria; order Enterobacterales; family Enterobacteriaceae; genus Proteus; species Proteus vulgaris_C. The sequence goes on from NZ_JAEHOQ010000008.1 coordinate 158,231, forward strand.
CGTGTTTATCAACGTTATGCTTAATAACGATAAATAATAAACAATTTATGATGTAAATAAAAAAAGCTTAGGCATTATATTCAAACCTAAGCTTTTTATTGTGTTCTGTTGAATTAGCGATTATTTAGCGTACATAAATAATTCAAGGTGTTCGAATACAATATTAAAGCCGATAGCAATTAATACGATCCCACCAATAATTTCTGCTTTTTTCCCAAGCACTGGGCCAATATAACGACCAATTAGCATACCTAGTGTTGCCATGATCATCGTCATCATACCAATGGTCATCGCAGTATGAACAATATTCACTTGAAGGAATGCTAAACCAACACCAATTGCCATTGCATCAAGGCTGGTGGCAATACCGGTTGCAATTAAAGAAAGCGAGCCATGGCGTTGTGGAGCGGCTTCTTCGCAAGGACATTCATCACCACGTTTTACGCTTTGGTAAATCATACGGCTACCAAGAATAAACAGTAATCCAAAGGCAACCCAGTGATCCCATTGAATAATATATTGGCTAGTATATAAACCTAATGCCCAACCAATAACTGGTGTGCTGGCTTCAATAATACCAAATATAAATCCAGTGCGGAGTGCTTCACGAAAGCGAGGTTTGTGTAATGTGGCACCTTTACAGACTGCAACAGCAAATGCATCCATAGAAAGGGCAAGGGCGAGGATGATAGTAGCGTAGAAACTCATAATAAAGCCTCGGTTGGGGTATTTCCATATACACACAATTGACCCCCAACCAAAGAAGTACAATCATGTGTCTATGGTCTTGCCAACCGTATTACATTACGGCATCTGCACCACGCTAAATAAAAATAAGCGAGCATGTTGATACAGATTTCTTAAAATAATAATTAATTTTTATTTTAAGACAGGCTACTCCCCAATGACTTGATGCAGAAGATAACATATTATTTCTG
>NZ_JAEHOQ010000009.1 GCF_016239305.1 Proteus vulgaris
ATTAAAAAAGGAACAATATATTTCAATCTATTGTTCCTTTTTAATTAAATATATTCTTTTTTATTTAAGGCACCATGTTATCTTGTTCAACAGCAAAACAAGCAATAAGTTGGCCATTATAATCTTTTAACGTTGGCTGTAATTGGCTACATGGGCCAAATGCACGACGGCAACGTGCTGCAAAAGCACATCCTGGTGGTGGATTTAACGGGCTTGGTAATTCTCCAGTTAACTTAATGCGTTCACGTCTTAATTCAGGTGTTAATCTTGGCGTTGCTGATAGCAAAGCTTGTGTATAAGGATGCTGAGGATTTTCAAAAATTTGTGCCTTAGTGCCTTTTTCTACACAACGGCCTAAATACATCACAATAACTTCATCTGCAATATGCTCAACAACGGAAAGATCATGGGAAATAAAGACATAAGAAAGCCCCATATCCTGTTGAAGATCCATCATTAAATTCAGAACTTGAGCACGCACTGAAACATCAAGAGCAGAAACAGGTTCATCCGCCACCACAATATCTGGCTCAAGCATTAAACCACGAGCAATAGCAATACGCTGACGTTGACCACCAGAAAACATGTGAGGGTATCGGCTATAATGCTCTGTTTTCAATCCTACTTTTGCCATCATTGATAACACTTTTTCTTTACGTTCAGATACGTTAAGTGTCGTATTGATCAAAAGTGGCTCTTCTAAAATTTGCCCCACCTTTTTACGAGGGTTTAATGATCCATAAGGATTTTGAAATACAATTTGGATCTTTTGGCGACGCAATTTCTCAGCCGATTTATCTTTAATTAACAGATTTTGTCCACGGTAAGAAAGCTCCCCTGAAGTGGGAATTTCAATCATGGTTAACAATCGACCTAATGTCGATTTTCCACAGCCTGATTCACCGACAACCGCTAAGGTTTTACCACGCTCTAATTCAAACGAAACACCATCAAGTGCTTTCACTGTTTTCTCTTTTGAAAACAGCCCCCCTTTAACATTGTAATACTTAGCTAAATTGACCGCCTTTAATAAGGGAGTCGTGACATTTGGATTAACTTCAGCCATGAGTGGGTCTCCCTGTATTATCTAACGGTGTATGGCATTTCACGCGATGTGTTCCCAATTCTCTTAAGGCAGGTTCGGTTTTATAGCACTCATCATGAGCATAAGGGCAACGAGGATTAAGTAAGCATCCCGTTGGCCGATCATAACGACCTGGTACAACACCGGATAATGAAGCTAATCGTGCTTTATTGCTGGCAAATTCAGGTAATGCTCTTAATAACGCCTGTGTATAAGGATGACGAGGCGATTTAAAAATCTCTGAAGCCTTCCCTGACTCCACTACTTGTCCCGCATACATTACAATAATGGTGTCGGCAGCTTCTGCCACTAATGCTAAATCGTGAGTGATAAGCACTAGCGCCATATTTTCTTGCTTTTGTAAATCAAGCAATAGTTCTATGATCTGCGCCTGAATAGTCACATCCAGTGCCGTTGTAGGTTCATCAGCAATCAATAATTTAGGACGACAAGCAATCGCCATTGCAATCATTACTCGCTGGCTCATACCGCCAGAAAGTTGATGTGGATACACCTCTAAACGGGAAGCAGGATCAGGAATACCCACCAGCGTTAAAAGGTCTATAGCACGTTGTTTACGTGTTTTTCGGCTTCCGCCTTGATGAACTTTTAATGCTTCCATGATTTGATAGCCAACCGTAAAGCAGGGATTTAGACTGGTCATTGGATCTTGGAAAATCATCGCAACATCAGCACCGACCAAATTACGTCGCTCTGATTCAGAGATTTTCATTAAATCTCTACCATCAAAATAAAGCTCTTGAGCACTCACTCGCCCCGGAAAATCAATCAGCCCCATAATAGCTAATGAGCTCACAGATTTACCTGAACCAGACTCTCCAACAATACCTACAACTTGCCCTTCTTCAACTTGATAGCTAATTCTGTCTACCGCTTTAAACGGAGTATCTTTATCACCAAAGTGAACAGATAATTGATTAATATTTAATAATGCCATCTTCTTACTCCGTTACTGCTTTAATTTCGGATCAAGCGCATCTCGTAAACCGTCACCCATTAAGTTAAAGGCAAGTACAGTAAACAAAATAGCAAGACCAGGGAACGTCACAACCCACCAAGCACTTTGCGTAAACTGCAACACATCAGATAACATGGTTCCCCACTCAGGAGTTGGTGGCTGAGCGCCCATACCTAAAAAGCCCAATGCCGCCATATCTAAGATGGCATTAGAAAAACCTAAAGAAGCTTGAACAATTAAAGGCGCGAGACAATTAGGTAAGATATTGATAAACATTTGACGCATTGACCCCGCACCAGCGACGCGAGAAGCAATAACATAGTCACGATTTACTTCAATTAAAACAGCCGCGCGTGTTAATCGAACATAATGGGGTAAAGCAACAAAAGTCAGTGCAATAGATGCATTGACGATAGAAGGCCCAAAAATTGCTACCAGCACTAATGCCAATAATAAACTTGGTAATGCCAGCATAATATCGACCACTCGCATAATGCCGATATCCACAAGACCACCGAAATAACCCGCAGCTAGCCCTAGAATAATTCCTAAGATAAGTGACAGTACGACAACAATACAGCCAACTAATAATGAAAGGCGAGCACCAAACATTAAGCGAGAAAGAATATCCCGGCCAACATCATCAGTACCTAGAATAAATTGCCAACTTCCCCCTTCTTGCCAAACAGGAGGCGCTAATAAGAAATCACGAAATTGCTCATTCGGTGCGTGAGGTGCGAGAAAGCCTGCAAATAACGCAATCAGCAACATAATTACGATATAAATTAACCCAACAACTGCGCCCTTATTTTGTTTAAAATAGTGCCAAAATTCTTGGAAGGGTGTCATGGGAGCCGGTGCATTGATGACCGGTGTAACTTTATTTTCAGTCATTATGCATTCCTTATTTTTTATGGCGAATACGTGGATTCACAATGCCATAAAGAACATCAACCAACAGATTGACAAAAATAATCATCGTTGCAATTAAAAGCACACCACCTTGAACAACGGGGTAGTCTCGTCGTTGCAAGGCATCGATTAGCCAGCGACCTAAACCCGGCCATGAGAAAATGGTTTCCGTTAAAATTGCACCAGCCAGCATCGTTCCAACTTGTAATCCAATAACAGTGACAACAGGTAACATTGCATTGCGTAATGCGTGAATAAGAATGACACGAACACGGCTCAAACCTTTTGCTCTTGCCGTACGGATATAATCCTCACCTAATACTTCAAGCATAGATGAGCGAGTCATACGCACAATAACGGCTAAAGGAATAGTTCCTAATACAATGGCGGGTAAAATAATATGATGTACAGCATCAATGAAATCGCCTTCTTCTCCCCAAATAAGAGTATCAATAAGCATAAAACCCGTTAATGGATTGCTATCATCTAAAAAGACACTATCAGCAAGTCGCCCTGATACGGGAGTTAAATCTAATTTCACAGACACCAGCATGATAAGCATAATTCCCCACCAGAAGATTGGCATGGAGTAACCTGCTAATGACACACTAATCGCAGTATGATCAAAAATAGAACCACGTTTAACCGCAGCCAGAACCCCCACAGGAATGCCGACAGAAACCGCAAAAATCATGGCGCAAACGCCAAGTTCTAAAGTGGCTTTAAAACGAGGTAAAAATTCATCCCAGACAGGAATACGGCTTTTTAATGAAATGCCTAAATCACCATGGAGAATGCCATTTAGGTAATTAAGATATTGTTGCCATAACGGCTTATCCAACCCTAATTCAGCCATTAAATAAGCATGGCGCTCTGGAGATAGACCACGCTCACCCGCCATAATCATGACCGGATCACCGGGAATAAGATGCACGAAAATAAACGTAAGTAATGTAATTCCGATAAACGTAGGGATCACAAGTCCCAAACGTTGAAGGATAAATTGCAGCATATCCTAATTCTCTTTTCAAACATCAGCTAAAAGATAGCGCTGATAAATCAGGAGAAAATCCCCTGCGCCCACAGTGTACTGAATGTATTCTTTATTATGGAATAGCGGTGCCTTTCACGAAGAAAGACACCGTACTTAAGTAAGGTATTACTATTATTTCAGAGAGACATTCTCGAAGTGATGTTTACCCAATGGATCAACCACATAGTTCTCCACTTTTTTGCTCACTGGCTCGTATACCGTAGAGTGAGCAATAATCAGTGCAGGGGCTTGATCGTGCATAACGACTTGAGCTTGTTTATAAAGCTCGACACGTTTGTCATGATCAGATGCTACTCGTGCAGGTTGGATCAGATCTTCAAATGGCTTATAGCACCACTTAGAATAGTTTGAACCTTGCTCTTTCGCAGCACAGCTAAATAATGTCGCAAAGAAGTTATCTGGATCCCCATTATCACCAGTCCAACCCATCATTACCGCTTGGTGTTCACCAGATTTAGCACGTTTGAGATATTCGCCCCACTCGTAACTTACAATTTTGGTTTTAACGCCAATTTTTTCCCAATCCGCTTGTACCATTTCAGCCATACGGCGGGCATTTGGATTGTAAGGGCGCTGTACTGGCATTGCCCATAAATCGATAGTAAAGCCATCTGCAAGACCCGCTTCTTTTAGCAGTGCTTTGGCTTTTTCAGGGTTATATTCGTAATCAACGATATCGTCGTTATAACCCCACATTGTAGGAGGGATGAGGTTTTTCGCTTTCTGGCCTGCACCTTGATAAACAGCTTCAATAATGGCGTCTTTATTCACTGCCATACTTAATGCTTGGCGAACCTTTTGGTTATCCAGTGGTTTTTTCTCAACGTTAAACGAGATATAACCCACATTTAAACCAGGCTGTTCTAACAAATTGATATCGCTATTTTGTTTCATTTTCGCAATATCAGCAGGATTTGGGAAAGGCATTGCCTGACACTCACCTTTTTGCAGTTTTGCATATCGTACAGAGGCATCAGGTGTAATAGAGAAGACTAAACGGTCAATATCTGGTTTTTTACCCCAATATTGGTCATTCGCTTTATAAAGAATACGAGAGTCTTTTTGATATTGCTGTAATTGGAAAGGCCCTGTACCGATAGGATCTAAGTCCACTTTTTCAGGTGTACCTGCTTTCATCATATTATCCGCATATTCAGCAGATAATATAGAAGCAAAGTCCATTGCCATATCAGCAATAAAAGGGGCTTCTGAACGCGTTAAAACAAAGCGAACGGTATGATCATCAACTTTCTCGATTTTCTCGATCATGTTGTTCATATCCATTCCTGAGAAGTATTCATAACTTCCGCCAGACACTTTATGGTAAGGATGTTGTGGATCCATTTGACGCATAAACGTATACATTACATCATCTGCATTAAATTCACGGGTTGGCTTGAAAGTTTTGCTACTGTGCCAATTCACGCCTTTACGCAAATGGAAGGTATACACCTTACCATCATCACTCACATCCCAACTTTCAGCGAGTCCTGGAATGATTTCCGTTGTACCCAGTTTAAATTCGACTAAACGATCATAAATAGGTACTGAACTTGCGTCATAGGTTGTTCCTGAAGTAAATAGCTGAGGGTTAAATCCCTCAGGTGAACCTTCGGAGCAATATACTAATGTTTTTGCCTGCACGCCCGCAGAAACAGCTAATGCAAGTAGCCCGATTGTTGCGGTTAAAATTCCTGTCTGTTTTTTGGAGCTTTTCATCATTACTCTCCGAAATTGTTCTGTTGTGTTTTGGCTTCCTGTTTAAAAACGGAATGCCTTTTTATTTTGTCATTGTTCAATTAACCAACTGTATCCCCTTACGTCAATAAGGGTCTACTCCGTAAAAAGAACAAGTTATAAACATAAATGAAACGAATATCGAACAAAATCAGAATAAAAAAATAAGTCTTTGACTAATATCTAGTCAATAAAACCACATATTAAGAAATCCTTAAGTGAAATGACTGTTTAAAAAAAAGCTATGATTTGTGATTAACCGCTTAAATATTGAACGAATATTTTGAAATGAAACAAAGAACTTGGTGCTTTATTCTGTTATAGAAGAAAAATAATCATATGATTAGAGGATCCTGACTTTGGCACAAATAAGGCCATTAGAGTGAAAAATCCCAAAGCATCGTACTTAACAAATCACTAAACTAGACAAGCCCAGTAGATTCAGTGTGTTATTAATAGTTTTGATTCTTTAATAGTAGAAAATTCATATTTTTTGATAATTATCAGACGTTCCATTGCCCATTAAAAATGAATTGAACGGATGGTTTTTTAGGTTTTCTTATTAGAAGTTAATAAAACTATTTTCAAATAAGCCTAATAACTGAGTGGCTTTACCATCCTTTCTAAATCAAAAGCAGAACCTATCAAGTATTTCTCTTCATTATGGAAAATATTTCCATGGGTTTTTGTTCTTGAGCTTAATAAGAAAATGGAGTGCCAGACTAAAGATAAGCCAGAGAGAATACCATTATGGCGAAAAAGTAAGGTGAAGACTGATACATTTTAGTGCATCAACCTATTTTGGAAGGGCTAAAACGACAAAACCCCGCTTTAAAAGCGGGGTTTCTTAATATGGTCGGCGAGAGAGGATTCGAACCTCCGACCCACTGGTCCCAAACCAGTTGCGCTACCAGGCTGCGCTACTCGCCGAAAACGAGGTGCATCTTACTGCCAGAAACCCACTGCGTCAATACTTTTTTAGTATCTCCTGACTGTTCGTATGGTTTTCAACCAAAATGATTGATTTTTAACTTTTTTATCATAAAAACCACCCACTTTTAGCGTAACTATAACAATCAACTTCTTCTATTTCTCTGCAAATTCTGTTTTTCTTTACGTTACTGATAAAAAACAAGAAAAAATAACAAATTTATTCACTAATACTATCGTTTATTTTATATGCTTTTTATATAATTTACTTATGTAAAATAAGGTGGGTAGTTTAGAGAATGAAACAATGTTGGTGGAGTCTCACATTACTCCTGTTGTTAACCACACTTCCAGCCCAAGCATCCACAGCACATGCTTGCCGAGTGTACTTTAAAGAAGCAGACAAATTTATTCAGTATATTTCTCAACGAGAAGACTTAAAGCATAATATACCTGAAATTAAAGGAAATTTTGAACAAAGCAAAAAACAGATAATGGCGGCGTCGCTAACAGAACAAAAAGTAATATGTGAAAAAGAAATGCAAGAGCTTAATAGCCTTAATAAAATGTTTGGCCCTAAAGAAGAAGCAGTATTAAATAAATAGCTCTATAAATAGTTAAATAAACAGATAATGACTAAATAGAATTACTTATTTGTTATTTAGTCATTATTTTGATACTAATTTTTATTTTCATAATTATTATTTGCCGTTGTACTTTCTAATCTTTTTACTCGTTCTTTCGGTGAGTTATCACTTTTATCATCACTCTTGGTATAATAATCGTAAGGTAGTAATAAAGTATCTAATACTGCACTAAAAGGAAAGTCTAAAAGAACTAAGGGTTTCATTGCCCACCCTGTTTCATCATCTTTTATCATTGCCATATTATTTTTTGTCCCTGAATAAAGTTCTTTATTGGGGCCAGCATGTGTCATAACACTAGAGCACCCCGTCAACAGAGTCATTAAAAGTGTGATTAATGTTAAATTTTTACTCGTCTTTCTAAATATCATAGGGCACCTATAAAACAAGATCAGGAGTCAACACCTTTTATCATATAGTTAAACCTGTTTTCTCTTATAGGACAAGAGAAAGATGATATAAAATAGCTGAATTTTTCAATAATTAAATAAATAAGCATGTGCAAAAAACCTTATTTATCTAATTAAAAGAAACATAATAATATAACTAAGTATTATGTTTCTCTGATATTAAAATTCAACCCTCTTTATTTTAAAGAAATATTTTAACTCTATATTTATCTTTCTTATTTTTTTGATCTTTATATATGCCGAATCTGTGCGATAAGACACAGCGACTTTCTTTGTTCTTTGCCAAAATAGGTTTATCGTTTTAGCTCAATTTTTTAATTTTTATTTTTTTGAGTATAGGATCTTTTTTATGAGTGATATTGCATTAACAATGGTGATGTTGTCATTAGCAGGCGCTCTAGGTCTTTGGATTGGCAATATCAAAATCTATCGAGTCAGCCTAGGGATAGGTGGTGTTCTTTTTGGTGGCATAATTATTGGGCATTTTGCTCAACACTATAACCTTTTACTCAACGCACAAACTCTTCATTTTATTCAAGAATTCGGTCTTATTCTTTTTGTTTATACCATTGGTATTCAAGTTGGCCCAGGCTTTTTCTCTTCATTACGTGTTTCTGGATTAAAACTCAACGCCTTTGCAATTTTGATTATTCTTCTTGGCACTATCATCACCGCCTCAATTTATCGTTTATTTGATGTTCCTTTGCCTATTATTTTGGGTATTTTTTCTGGTGCTGTCACCAATACCCCGTCTTTGGGTGCAGGGCAACAAATACTCACTGATTTGCATATTGATCCCGCTTTAATAGGGCAAATGGGGATGGGCTATGCGATGGCTTATCCTATGGGAATTTGTGGCATTCTGTTAGTTATGTGGCTTATTCGTGTATTTTTTAAAATCAACATTGATGAAGAAGCGAAAACCTTTAGTAACCAGCAAAATAGCACTAAAGAGGCGCTACATACCATTAATATTGCCATTAGAAACCCCAATTTAGATGGTTTATTAATGCAAGATATTCCACTACTCAATGAAGATGCCATTGTGTGCTCTCGTTTAAAACGAGGTGATAACATTATGGTACCAATGCCATCAACGATTATTCAGCTAGGCGATTTATTGCATATTGTCGGTTCGAAAGAAGATCTTAATAAAGTACGCCTTGTATTAGGCGAAGAGGTTGATGCTTCACTTTCAACATCAACCAATTTACTACAATCAGTGCGGATAGTTGTAACGAATGATTCTGTACTCAGTAAGCGTTTAAAAGATCTTGATCTTAAAAGAAAATACGATGTTGTCGTAACTCGATTAAACCGTGCTGGTATCGAACTAATTCCAAGTAATAACAGTATGTTGCAGTTTGGGGATATTCTTAATGTTGTTGGTCGTCCTGAATCTATTGAAGCAATTACTGTCCTGTTAGGTAATGCTCGTCAAAAATTAGAGCAAGTTCAAATGCTACCCGTTTTTATTGGTATTGGATTAGGGGTTTTACTTGGCTCTATTCCTATTTTCATTCCCGGTATTCCTGTGGCATTAAAACTAGGATTAGCCGGTGGTCCTCTCGTTGTTGCCTTAATTTTAGGGCGTATTGGGACATTCGGTAAGCTCTATTGGTTTATGCCCCCAAGTGCAAACTTAGCATTACGTGAATTGGGCATTGTCATGTTTCTTGCCGTAGTAGGACTAAATTCTGGTGGTGAATTTGTTGAAACCTTAATTTATGGTCAAGGACTGAGTTGGATTGGCTACGGTATTCTTATTACACTATTACCGTTACTAATTGTGGGAGTCATAGCCAGGATCTTCTTTAAACTTAATTATTTAACTCTTTGCGGAATGTTAGCCGGTTCAATGACCGACCCACCTGCGCTGGCCTTTGCAAACTCAATACATAACTCAAGTGGAGCTGCGGCGCTTTCTTATGCCACCGTTTATCCTTTAGCGATGTTTTTACGCATAATAACACCACAATTAATGGCACTTATTATCTGGAGTTTGTAGCAAAAATAATAAATATATTAATCAGTTGAACCAAATATGTTACTAAAATCCACATTTTGCTTAGCAGAGGGATAATTAAGGCCATGAATGGCTCTTATTTAAGCCATAGATTTTATAATTGTCTGTTTTAATAGTTCTCGTGCTAAGAAATTTAGATTGAGACGGATTGCTAAATGTTTAGTAATCAATTTCTTTCCGTCAAACTTATGCTCAAAAGTCCTCGTTATTGTCTTTGCCCCTTCTTCTCGCTGAAGGGGCATTTTTATTAGATATTCACTGGCTGATAGATGTTCTCGATTTCTTCAGCCAGAATTTTTATTCCTTTCTCTATTAACTCAGGCTCAGGTACGTAATTCATACGCATACATTGATGAGCGTGATCCCATGAATCCTCTAATCCCGGAAAGAAGTAATGTCCCGGAACCATTAACACACCGCGTTTTTTCAAACGACGGTATAGCTCTTCACAAGAAACAGGTAAGTCTTTAAACCACAGCCACAAGAAAATAGCGCCTTCTGGTTTATGAATAAGGCAACGTTCTTCAGGCAAGTAACGGCGAATAATATCAATGGTTTCAAGCACACGCTGATGATAAAAAGGCCCAATTACTTCTTGTGATAATCGCATTAAATCATCACGTTTTAGCATTTCTAATGCCATTGCAGGTCCAATTCCACCGGGTGCAAGACTAATAATGCCATTCACATTTGTAATGGCTGAAATCAGTTCTTCATCGGCGATAATAATTCCACAACGTGCGCCGGGTAAACCTAACTTAGACAGGCTCATACAAAGAATAGTATTGTCATTCCAACGTGGTGTTGCTTGAGTGAAAATAATACCCGGAAAAGGAACACCATAAGCATTATCTATAATCAGAGGGATATTGTGCCGTTTAGCTAAAGCCTCTAGCTTTTCAACTTCGTCATCGGTAATCACATTACCCGTTGGGTTTGTTGGTCTAGAAACGCAAATAGCCGCAATATCATCACCAATTTCAAGATGAGCAAAATCAACATGGTATTTGAATTGCCCATTTGGCAACATTTCTATAGTGGGTTTATTCGCAACAAACAGATCTTCTTCTAATCCAGAATCGGCATAACCGATATATTCAGGCGCTATAGGAAAAAGAATTTTACGTTTCTTACCTTCTGGAGTTGTTCCACCTAATAAATTGAACAAATAGAAAAAAGCACTTTGGCTACCATTGGTTAATGCAATATTTTTTGCCGAAATGTTCCAGCCTAGCTTCTCTTTTAAACAGGTCGCCAACGCTTGCAGCATAGCATCTTTACCTTGCGGCCCATCATAGTTACAAACTGCATCACTTAACGTGCCATTTTCTGTCATCTCTTTAAGTAACTGACGAAAATAATTGTCCATTTCAGGAATATGCGCAGGATTACCGCCTCCCAACATCACGGCACCCGGTGTCCGTATTCCTTCATTTAAATCTTGCATCAAGCGAGCAATGCCTGAATGTTGAGCAAATTTTTGCCCGAATTGTGATAGTTGAGTCATCTTTGCAGGTATCTTCTATGTTGCTTTCTCGTTAAGAAATACCATACCGCGAGCTTTAATCTGCATCAATAGTTATAATAGAAATGATAAAATAGGAATATTAATACAGATTTGAATATTGAAATATAAAACCAATAACTTCTTAAATTAAAGATAACTCAACTCACATTTTACTTTTTATTGATGCTTTTACTCTCTTCTTGGCGACAAAAACAAGAAAGAATATGATCATTCACCATACCAACGGCTTGCATAAAAGCGTAGCAAGTTGTTGTTCCAACAAATTTAAAACCTTTTTTCTTTAACGTTTTTGCCATCTTATCTGAGATTTCAGTGGATGCAGGTACTTGAGATATATCATCCCACTGATTAACTATTGGTTTATTATCAACAAATTGCCAAATAAACTGACTAAAATCTTCACCTTGTTCTTCCATTGCTATAAAAATACGCGCGTTATTAATAATGGCGTTAATTTTTCCTTGATGACGAATAATAGCGGGATTTTGTAATAGAGCTTCGACATCTTTTTCTGTCATTTTGGCAATTTTTTCAGGCAAAAAACCAAAAAAACAGCGACGATAACCTTCTCTTTTTTTGAGTACGGTATACCAAGATAGCCCGGCTTGTTGCCCTTCAAGGCAAATCATTTCGAAAAGCTTATATTTATCTCGTTCAGGCTTTCCCCATTCATCGTCGTGATATGCCAAATATTCAGGATCATTGGTCACCCAATCGCAACGTTGTTGACTCATTCTCTCATTCCTTGTTATTAATAACTTTCAATAGTACTACTTATATACTGTATAAATATACATGTAAATAGGTGAAAAAAAATTCAATCTAATTTTTTGAGCATAGTCATAAAGTCAATTAGAGGGTTATTTTTTTGATCGAGGGAAAATTGCCCGCATTCCTTGCTGTATATCTTTCGTCTAGAAGGTATACTGAAACCTTTCTTTTTATTCTATGTATCGCCATGCGGATATAACATGCAAAAGTTTGATACCAAAACCTTTCAAGGTCTTATCCTGACACTACAGGATTACTGGGCTCGCCAGGGCTGTACCATTGTCCAACCATTAGATATGGAAGTGGGTGCAGGCACATCACACCCAATGACTTGTTTACGAGCATTAGGGCCAGAGCCTATTGCTGCGGCTTATGTACAACCTTCACGTCGCCCAACTGACGGACGTTACGGTGAAAACCCTAACCGTTTACAGCACTATTACCAATTCCAAGTTATCATTAAACCATCACCTGATAACATTCAAGAACTGTATCTTGGCTCATTAAGAGAATTAGGTTTAGACCCAACTATCCATGATATTCGTTTTGTAGAAGATAACTGGGAAAACCCAACACTGGGTGCTTGGGGCTTAGGCTGGGAAGTTTGGCTCAACGGCATGGAAGTTACGCAATTTACCTACTTCCAACAAGTAGGTGGATTAGAATGTAAACCGGTTACAGGCGAAATTACTTACGGCTTAGAGCGCCTAGCCATGTATATTCAAGGCGTAGACAGCGTCTATGATTTAGTTTGGTGTGATGGTCCATTAGGTAAAACCACTTACGGTGATATCTATCATCAAAACGAAGTTGAGCAATCAACCTATAACTTTGAATATGCTGATGTTGACTTCTTATTCTCTTGCTTTGAACAATATGAAAAAGAAGCTCGCGAGTTGTTAGAGTTAGAAAAACCTCTGCCTTTACCTGCCTATGAACGTATCTTAAAAGCAGGACACACCTTTAACCTATTGGATGCACGTAAAGCGATTTCAGTGACAGAACGTCAACGTTATATTTTACGTATCCGTACTTTAACCAAAGCGGTTGCTGAAGCATATTATGCTTCTCGTGAAGCGCTTGGTTTCCCTATGTGTAAAAAGTAAGAGGCTATCATGACAACTGAGACTTTCCTCGTGGAAATCGGCACGGAAGAATTACCGCCGAAAGCGCTTCGTTCTTTAGCCGGATCTTTTGCTGCCAATTTTACTGCAGAACTGGATAACGCCAATATCACTCATGGTGATGTATCTTGGTTTGCAGCCCCTCGCCGTTTAGCCATCAAAGTGGCTAATATGGCAAAATCACAAGCAGATAGAACTATTGAAAAACGTGGTCCTGCCATTGCTCAAGCATTTGACGCTGAAGGTAAACCAACCAAAGCTGCTGAAGGTTGGGCTAGAGGTAATGGCATTACTGTTGACCAAGCAGAGCGTTTATCAACAGATAAAGGCGAATGGTTATTTTATCGTGCAGAAGTAAAAGGTGAAGCTGTTAACCAATTACTGATTGGCATGGTAAGTACTGCATTATCAAAATTACCAATTCCAAAATTAATGCGTTGGGGTGATAAAGAAACTCACTTTGTACGCCCTGTTCATACTGTCACCTTATTATTAGGTGATACTGTTATTGATGGTGAAATTTTAGGTATCCAAAGCGATCGCGTTATTCGTGGTCATCGCTTTATGGGTGAAGCTGAGTTCACAATTGATAATGCGGATCAGTATCCTGAAATTCTTTATGAGCGCGGAAAAGTTATTGCTGATTACGAAACGCGTAAATCAATTATTCTTCATGACGCTCGTCTTGCCGCTGAAAAACTTGGCGGTATCGCAGATTTAAGCGATAGCTTGGTGGAAGAAGTCACTTCATTGGTTGAATGGCCAGTTGTGTTAACAGCAAAATTTGAGGAAAAATTCCTTGCCGTTCCTGCTGAAGCACTGGTCTATACCATGAAAGGTGACCAAAAATACTTCCCTGTTTATGATAAACAAGGTGGATTGTTACCTAACTTTATTTTCGTCACTAATATTGAATCTTCTGATCCACAGCAGATCATTAGTGGTAACGAAAAAGTGGTTCGTCCCCGCTTAGCTGATGCTGAATTCTTCTTTAAAACTGACCGTAAACAACGTTTAGAAGATAATTTACCTCGTCTTGAAACTGTATTATTCCAGAAAGATTTAGGCACACTGCGTGATAAAACAGACCGTATTCAAGCATTAGCTGGCTTTATTGCAGGTAAAATGGGTGCTGACGTTAATAAAGCAACTCGCGCAGGTTTACTGTCAAAATGTGACTTAATGACCAATATGGTGTTCGAGTTCACTGATACCCAAGGTGTTATGGGTATGCATTATGCGCGTCATGATGGTGAAGCCGAAGAAGTCGCTGTTGCACTGAAAGAACAATATCAACCTCGTTTTGCAGGTGATGAATTACCTTCTAATCCTGTTGCTAGCGCCCTCGCTATCGCAGAGAAGATGGACACCCTTGCAGGTATTTTCGGTATTGGTCAACATCCGAAAGGGGATAAAGATCCGTTTGCTCTACGTCGTGCATCACTGGGTGTTTTACGTATTATCGTTGAGCAAGATTTACCATTAGATATTGAAGAATTAACGCAAGAAGCCGTTCGCCTTTACGGCGACAAACTGACTAATAAAAATGTCGTCAGTGATGTGGTTGAATTTATGTTAGGTCGTTTCCGTTCTTGGTATCAAGAATTGGGGTACAGCATTGATACTATTCAAGCTGTATTAGCACGTCGCCCAACACAACCTGCTGACTTCAATGCTCGTGTTAAAGCAGTAACTTATTTCCGTACATTAGAAGAAGCCTCTGCGTTAGCAGAAGCGAATAAGCGTGTTTCTAATATCTTAGCGAAATCTGCTAATGTAACACTAAACGACACCGTTTTAGCGTCTGTATTAAAGGCCCCAGAAGAAGTTCAATTAGCCGCTAATCTTTCTGTATTACAAGATAAATTGGCACCATTATTTGCAGAGCGCAAATACCAAGAAGCATTAGTTGAACTGGCTTCATTACGTGATGTGGTCAATAACTTCTTTGATAAAGTCATGGTAATGGATGAAGACGAAGCGGTTCGTATCAACCGTTTAACCATGTTAAGCCAATTACGTGAACTATTCTTAAAAGTCGCGGATATTTCTGTTTTACAATAAGTTGTAAACCTCAGAAAACATAAACCGGCATCGTGAAAGCAATGCCGGTTTTTTTTTATCCATTTTTAATAGGATCGATATAAAAAGAGTTTGTGAATAAAATAATATTTCACCATCTTCTCTTGCTTTAATACTCAATATGACAAAAGAGAGTGTATCAAATGGGCGCGCAACGAAATTAAACCCAATAAAGCTACTCTGAGACACCTGAATTTGATTGCTCAAAAATCACTTATCATCTAATTCATTCTATTTATAGAGCCTATATAGTATAGGCTCTATTTTTAGCATAATAATTACAGCCCCGTCTCTACTGTAAATATCTGACGATAACCATCAACATCACGCATAAATGCAATATATTGGTCATCCGGAGAGAACACGACAGCATCGCTACTTGGTGCTTGTGCAGTTTTTTCTGTTAATCGTGTTAGTTCACCCGTTTTTGCATTACATAACATCACGCTGTTATCACAAATAAAGGTGAGATATTGTCCGTTACTATTCCATGTAAAGGCTGACTGAATATTCCAATCCTGCGAGGTGATCTGTTTTATTTCTTTCGTACTTGGCGAAACGGTATATAACTGCACAACACCATCATCATCTTTCATTAAAAAAGCAATGGCATCACCTTTTGGGGAGCTTCTTAACCAATGACGAGGCTGATTTAAAACACCTGCATATTTTCTATTGGCTGTATTTGTTAGACGAGTTTGATGAATACCTTTCGCGACAGCTGGTATTGTTGTATCAGTTCCTGCTAATGGTTTATCACCTTCAATGCTGAAAGCATGATTATCATCAGGTAAATCCACTAAGAAAATATCAGAAACTTTATCACCAGTTTCACTCACGGTATCGCCGATAAATGCAATAGCCCAACGTTGCTGTGAACCATCAGCCTTTGTATACCCCTGAGTACCCACCCAACACTCTTCATAGGCTTTATTAATTTCGTCGCTTCCCTTTTGTGGATGAGCAACAGTTTGGCTTATTACAGTGCAAAAATATTCACCGTCATATTCACGAGGATGTTTTTTAGCAACATTTACCGCTTTTAGTGGCACAGCAACTGCCACATTACGTTGATCATATTCGCTACCCAATTCATGCATAATATGATCGTTATAAGTAAAGCTTAAACGCGTGCCGTCAGGGCTAAAGACATGAACATGCGTTCCGCCACGTAATGCACCAACTTGATATGGGGAGGTCAGTGAGCATGCATCAATATTAAAAACACGATTTTGCTCTGACTCATCCACAATCACCCCGCGACGATGATGAAAATCATAATGCCATTCATCATCTGGGTTTTCAGGTCCATGAATAAAAGCATAACGCACCGGCTCGGTTGGGCATACTGTAGCCACACCAACATGCGCCCCTTGTGTTGCAGTGTAAATTATCTGTTGCTGTTTTGTTTTCGCATGAATTTTTTCTATGGTTAGACCTGTAAAAGATCCCCCATTGGGACGTACATCATAGACTAACCACTGGCTATCTGGTGTCCAAACATTTATATTGGTTAACTGATGATGACGGCTATCAGACGTAATCTGGTGTTCCTGAAAAGACATATTTATCCTTATCGGGAAATAAATTTCCACATTATAAAAACTAATTAATTTTACCTGGCACTAAAAAAATTCAGTCGAGACTTTTTCGCAAGGTAATTACTCTATCCTCACTAAATAGTCAGAAAATTAGAAAATCATGTTACTTAGTGTTCTCTATATTATTGGTATTACTGCAGAAGCCATGACGGGTGCGCTTGCTGCTGGCCGTCGTAAAATGGATGTTTTTGGCGTAATTATTATCGCCTCTGCAACTGCCATTGGTGGTGGCTCTGTCAGAGACATTCTACTCGGCCATTACCCCCTGGGTTGGGTAAAACACCCTGAATATATCGTCACTGTTGCATGTGCTGCTGTTATTACCATGTGGGTTGCTCCCATGATGAAACACTTACAGCGACTCTTTCTTATCCTAGATGCCATCGGTCTAATGGTTTTCTCTATTATCGGCGCACAAATCGCACTCGATATGGAGTATGGCCCAATTATTGCAGCTATTGCCGCGGTGATTACGGGTGCTTTTGGTGGTGTATTAAGGGATATGCTCTGTAATACCATTCCTCTGGTTTTCCAAAAAGAAATTTATGCCGGTATCGCTTTTGGTGCTGCATGGCTTTACATGGGATTACTGTTTTATACACCATTACCAAGAGACGTTATCATCATCATTACCCTTGTTGCTGGGTTAACGGCTCGACTTCTCGCTATTCGTTATAAATTGGGCCTACCCGTCTTTAATTACGAGAATCAAGATTAACGAATCGCTGTTTTAACGACAGCGGTTATTTTTGATTCTGTGGGGTATCTCAAAATATAATCTCTTTTCACTATTGTGATAAAAGGTAATTCCTATCACTGAGCCTTTAATTGTATGTTAATATTGGCATAGTTTAATTTTTCTCTTATTTCCCAATAAAAAAGAGAACGCAATAAGAAAAAAATAGCTCTGTATTAAACATGGGCACTGTATGTCATTCATTGTATGTGTATACTATATGGGGGATTTGCTCCCTAAACATGTATTTATACTTAATTCTCCAGTCAAATTCAGAAAGTCATCATGATCCAAGGAACTCTTTATATTGTTTCCGCTCCAAGCGGTGCGGGTAAATCAAGTCTTATTCAAGCGCTGTTAAAAACACAGCCTTTATATGACACGCAGGTTTCTGTCTCCCATACCACTCGCCCTATGCGACCGGGAGAAAGCCATGGTGAACATTACTTCTTTGTTACTGAAGAAGAATTCAAAAGCATGATAGAAAGTGGGGATTTCCTCGAACATGCTTGTGTTTTTGGTAACTACTACGGCACATCCGGTAAAGTTATCAAAGAAATCTTAGCCAGTGGTGTTGATGTTTTTTTAGATATTGATTGGCAAGGCGCACAACAAGTGCGTAAAGCGATGCCAGAAGCTCGCAGTATTTTTATTCTGCCACCGTCAAAAGAAGAGCTTTACCGCCGACTTCGTGGACGTGGCCAAGATAGCGAAGAAGTGATTACAAAACGTATGTCACAAGCTGTATCGGAAATGGAACATTTTAATGAGTATGATTATTTGCTGATTAATGATGATTTCAATACTGCGCTTGCTGATTTACAATCAATTATTCGTTCAGAAAAATTACGCCTTGATCGTCAAGCACTACGACATGGTGATTTAATCAGCAAATTATTGGCAGACTGAGTTAACTTTCAGTATTATGCCCAGTCATTTCGTTAATGGTGGAGTAACACAAATATGGCACGCGTAACCGTTCAAGACGCTGTAGAAAAAATTGGTAACCGTTTTGACCTCGTTCTGGTCGCAGCACGTCGTGCGCGTCAGTTACAAGTTGGCGCTAAAGATCCTTTAGTTCCAGAAGAAAATGATAAAATGACTGTTGTCGCGCTACGTGAGATCGAAGAAGGCCTGATTAACGGTAAAATTCTTGATGCTCGTGAACGTCAAGAGCAGCAAGAGCAAGAAGCAGCAGAATTACAAGCTGTTTCAGCGATTGCGGAAGGTCGTCGTTAATCGTTTTATAAAATAGGGGTAGGTCTGCCTTGTACCTGTTTGAAAGCCTGAATCAAATCGTTCAAAAATACTTGCCATCGGAGCAAGTTGAACAACTCAAAAAAGCCTTTATCGTCGCCCGAAATGCCCACGAGGGGCAGACTCGTTCAAGTGGTGAGCCTTATATTACTCACCCTGTTGCGGTTGCGTGTATTCTCGCAGATATGCGATTAGACCACCAAACGCTTATGGCGGCGTTGTTGCATGATGTTATCGAAGATACACCTGCAACCTTCCAAGATATCGAAAACCTATTTGGTAGTACGGTAGCCGATCTTGTTGAAGGTGTTTCTAAACTGGATAAATTAAAGTTTAGAGACAAAAAAGAGGCTCAGGCTGAAAACTTCCGTAAAATGATTATGGCGATGGTAAAAGATATCCGCGTCATTTTAATCAAACTGGCAGACCGAACTCACAATATGCGCACACTGGGTTCATTACGCCCAGATAAACGTCGCCGTATTGCTCGCGAAACACTCGAAATCTATAGCCCTCTCGCACATCGTTTAGGTATACATCATATCAAAACAGAGCTTGAAGAGCTGGGTTTCGAGGCGCTACACCCTAATCGTTACCGTGTTATAAAAGAAGTCGTTAAGGCTGCTCGAGGTAACCGCAAGGAGATGATTAATAAAATCCTCTCTGAAATTGAAGGTCGCCTGACAGAAGCACATATCGAATGCAAGGTTAACGGTCGCGAAAAACACCTCTACTCTATCTATCGTAAAATGTTGCTAAAAGAACAACGTTTTCATTCGATTATGGATATCTACGCCTTTCGCGTTATCGTGAAAGAAGTCGATACCTGTTATCGCGTATTGGGTCAAATGCACAGTCTTTATAAACCACGTCCGGGGCGAGTTAAAGACTATATTGCCATCCCTAAAGCCAACGGCTATCAATCCCTTCATACATCACTCATTGGCCCTCATGGCGTGCCAGTTGAAGTACAAATTCGTACTGAAGATATGGATCAAATGGCTGAAATGGGGGTTGCAGCGCATTGGGCTTATAAAGAGCAAGGTGAACAGCCGGGCACAACCGCACAAGTAAGAGCTCAACGCTGGATGCAAAGTCTACTTGAATTGCAACAAAGCGCAGGTAGCTCATTTGAATTTATCGAAAACGTAAAATCAGACCTTTTCCCTGATGAAATCTACGTTTTCACCCCAGAAGGTCGTATTGTTGAATTACCAACGGGCGCGACTCCTGTCGATTTTGCTTATGCTGTACATACTGATATTGGTCATGCGTGTGTGGGTGCAAGAGTTGATAGACAACCTTATCCACTTTCACAATCACTACGCACAGGACAAACAGTTGAAATTATTACTGCTCCGGGTGCAAGACCGAACGCTGCTTGGCTAAACTTTGTTGTCAGCTCAAGAGCTCGCTCTAAAATTCGCCAACTTCTGAAAAATTTAAAACGCGAAGATTCTATTAATTTAGGTCGCCGTTTATTGAATCATGCTTTAGGTGAGCATAAGCTCGCGGATATTTCAGCCGAGAATATTGAGCGTGAACTGAAACGAATGAAGCTCCATTCCATTGATGACTTAATGGCTGAGATTGGTTTAGGTAACACCATGAGTGTTGTTGTAGCGCGTAATTTATTAATTGATAGCCAAAATCAAGATGATAACGCACAAACAAATACAACTAATGATGAAACACCAAAACTGCCAATTAAAGGTGCCGATGGCGTATTAATCTCCTTTGCTAAATGTTGTCGCCCTATTCCGGGTGATCCTATCGTGGCACATATTAGCCCAGGAAAAGGTTTAGTTATTCACCATGAATCTTGTCGTAATATTCGTGGTTATCAGAAAGAGCCTGAAAAATTCATGCCTGTCGAGTGGGATAAAGAGATCAACAGTGATTTCATTACTGAAATCAAAGTCGATATGATTAACCACCAAGGCGCATTAGCAAACTTAACCGCTGCAATTAATGATGCAAACTCAAGTATTCAAAGTATGAATACAGAAGAGAAAGATGGTCGTGTGTATTGTGCTTTTATTCGCTTAACTGCGAAAGACAGAGTTCAATTAGCCAATATCATGCGTAAGCTTCGTATCATGCCTGATGTTCTGCGCGTTAGCCGTAATAAAAACTAGTCATGAATTCAATTCGATATGCCCGCATCTGCCAAATGATGGCAATGCGGCAACCTGACCTAACGGTTTGCCTTGAAGAGGTGCATAAATCCCATAATGTGGCGGCCGTTATAAGAACAGCTGATGCCGTGGGTATTCCTAAAATTCATGCTATTTGGCCTGAAGAAAAAATGCGGATGCTCGTATCACCGGCAGCAGGAAGTAACAGTTGGGTAAATGTAGAAACACACCCCTCAATCACTGATGCCGTAGGCTCCTTTCGTACTCAAGGTATGCAAGTTCTTGCGACACATCTCTCAGATAAAGCCGTCGATTTTCGTGAGATTGATTACACTCGCCCAACTTGTATTATTATGGGACAAGAGAAAACAGGTATCTCACAAGATGCGATAACACTTGCCGATCAAGATATCATTGTTCCTATGATGGGTATGGTGCAATCACTGAATGTTTCGGTTGCCAGTGCTTTAATTTTATATGAAGCACAACGACAACGTCAGGCTGCGGGTATGTATAATCGAACAGAAAGCACCTTAACAAAAGAAGAACAACAAATTCTACTATTTGAAGGTGGATACCCAGTATTGGCAGAAGTTTCTCGTCGAAAAGGTCTGCCTCGCCCATACATTAATGAGCATGGTGAAATTGAAGCACCCGACTCATGGTGGGCAGAAATGCAAATGACACAAAAGCAACTTAGGAAATTAAAAAAGACGGAGTATTGATCTCATGAAAGGAAAACTGCTTGATGCAATCCCCTTAACCACTCTTCACGGCGTAGGTGCAAGTCAGGCAGACAAGCTGGCAAAAATAGGGCTTGTGACTATTGAGGATTTGTTACTTCACCTTCCTTTGCGTTATGAAGATCAAACGCACCTCTATGCTATTAGTGACCTCCTTCCCGGTATTCCTGCCACCGTTTCTGGTGAAATATTAAGAACTGAAGTCAGTTTTGGTCGTCGAAAAATGATGACCTGCCAAATTTCTGATGGCTCAGGTATTTTAACGCTTCGCTTTTTTAATTTTACTGCCGCAATGAAAAATAATCTTGCTCAAGGTAAACAAGTCACTGCCTATGGTGAAGTTAAACGGGGAAGTCGGGGTCCAGAAATTATCCATCCTGAATACAAAATTAAAGTGGCAGGAGCTGAGGTTAAACTGCAAGAAACGCTCACTCCAATTTATTCAACAACCGAAGGCTTACGCCAAACATCATTGCGTAAACTGATAGAACAAGCGTTAGAGTTACTTGACACCTGTGCTATTAATGAATTATTACCCGAGCAATTTATTCATGGTTTACCCCCATTAGCCACTGCATTGCGCACTTTACATAATCCACCTCCCGATATCGCCTTCACAGAGCTTGAAAAAGGGCAACATCCTGCACAAAAAAGGCTTATTCTTGAAGAATTACTGGCTCATAATTTAGGCATGCTGAATGCCAGAGCGGGTGCGCAATCTTATCGCGCAGAACCGCTTTTTATGCCAAACACTTCCACATTACGCCAACAATTTCTCGCAATGCTACCTTTTACCCCTACTAATGCTCAGCAACGCGTCGTCAATGAAATTGAAAATGATTTAGAAAAAAACTACCCAATGATGCGACTTATCCAAGGGGATGTGGGATCAGGTAAAACGCTCGTTGCGGCATTAAGTGCGTTACGCGCCATTGCGAATGGTAAACAAGTGGCGTTAATGGCCCCAACAGAATTATTGGCAGAACAACATGCATTGACGTTTAGAAAATGGTTTGAGCCTTTTGGTATTCAAGTGGGTTGGTTGGCTGGAAAACAAAAAGGGAAAGCACGTGAGACTCAACAAAACGCCATTGCGAATGGTGAAGTTTCTATTATTATTGGTACTCATGCTATTTTCCAAGAACAAGTAAAATTTCACTCCCTTGCCTTAGTCATTATTGATGAGCAACATCGTTTTGGAGTGCATCAACGCCTTGCATTATGGAAAAAAGGTGAAGAGCAAGGTTTTCATCCTCATCAATTGGTGATGACAGCAACACCAATTCCACGAACACTAGCAATGACTGCTTATGCCGATATGGATACTTCTATTATTGACGAATTACCTCCCGGACGAACACCAGTCACTACGGTTGCCATCCCCGATACTCGTCGTAATGATATTATTGAACGTATTAGACTCGCCTGTACAGAAGAAAACCGCCAAGCTTATTGGGTCTGTACATTAATTGAAGATTCAGACGTACTTGAAGCACAAGCAGCCCAAGTAATTTACGATGAACTTACACTCGCACTTCCTGAAATTAAAGTCGGTCTTGTACACGGTCGAATGAAACCCGTTGAAAAACAATCTGTTATGTCAGCGTTTAAGGAAAATAAATTACACCTTCTGGTTGCAACAACCGTTATCGAAGTTGGCGTTGACGTACCTAATGCAAGCTTGATGATTATTGATAACCCGGAAAGACTAGGCCTTGCACAATTACACCAACTACGGGGTCGTGTTGGTCGTGGTGCAATCGCCTCTCATTGCGTTTTACTTTATAAAACACCTCTCACGCAAACAGCACGTTTACGATTACAAGTATTAAGAGATAGCAATGATGGCTTTGTTATTGCCCAAAAAGATCTCGAGATCCGTGGCCCAGGCGAGCTTTTAGGTACCAAGCAAACGGGTAATGCGCAATTTAAAGTAGCTGATTTATTACGCGACCAAGGCCTCATTCCTGAAGTACAACGTATTGCTCGTTACTTACATCAACACTACCCTAAGCATTCACAAGCCTTAATCGAACGCTGGCTACCTGCTAAGACACAATATAGCCAAGCGTAAGATCACTCTTTGCGTCGCCTTAGCATGTCGTTAAACGCGATTTTGCATGATATTAAAATAGAACATGCCAAAGAAAAACACCCCAATGCTGAAAACCAACATTGGGGTGCGATTTAATAGAGAAATATTTCTCAAGTTATAACAGTAAAACTATCCTGCTATAGGCGTAAAGAATGGCAACAATAGATACAGTTTGATCACTATCGCATTCACAATATCAATAAAGAACGCCCCAACCATTGGTACGACTAAGAACGCAAGATGAGAAGGACCAAAACGATCCGTAACGGCTTGCATATTAGCAATCGCCGTTGGTGTTGCCCCTAAACCAAAACCACAGTGGCCCGCAGCTAAAATCGCCGCATCGTAGTTTTTACCCATCACACGGAATGTCACAAAAATAGCGTATAGCGCCATAACGCCCGCTTGAACACCAAGAATAACCAGCATTGGGATCGCCAGTGAAGCCAGTTCCCATAATTTCAGGCTCATTAATGCCATCGCTAAAAATAACGATAAACTCACGTTACCTAAAACTGATACAGCTCTATCAAAAACACGATAAAAACCAAGCATTGAAAGACTGTTACTTAAAATGACACCAATAAATAGGACACACACAAAAGTTGGTAATGAGAATGCAGTGCCTTCTAATAATTGAGAAAGGAATGTACCCGCCATTAAACAAATAGCGATCATCGCAATAGTTTCTAACAATACCATTGAAGTAATCATTCTACCTGTGGTGGGTTTCTCAAACGCCGTTGGCATTTCATGATCATCCGCACCAAGTCCTGGTGTTGGAATATTTTTGATTAGGTAACGCGCAACTGGGCCACCAATCAATCCACCTAAAACTAAACCAAAGGTTGCACACGCCATTGCAACTTCAGACGCACTCATGAAACCATAACTTTCAACGAACGTTTTACCCCAAGCAGCCCCTGTACCATGACCACCCGATAATGTAATCGAGCCTGCAAGTAATCCCATTAAGGGATCAAGGCCTAACATTTTCGCCAATGCAATACCGACTGTGTTTTGCACTAGCAACAACCCAACAACAACAAAGATGAAAATAAAAAGCGCTTTTCCTCCCGCTTTTAAGCTCGCGAGGTTTGCGTTTAAACCGATCGTTGCAAAGAAGGCTAGCATTAATGGATCTTTAAGTGAGAGATCAAAACTCACTTCCCAATCCATAAAAGACTTAAATGCTAATAAAAGAACTGCAACAAGTAGTCCACCTGCAACAGGTTCTGGGATCGTATACCGTTCTAAAAAAGGAACAGATTTCACTAACTTACGTCCGATCAAGAGAACCAAAGTGGCCGCAACCAGCGTGCCATAAACATCAAGATGATACATTTATGTACCCCGTCTTATTTGTTAATTTTATATAAAAATACTACGACGCTAAGTTCATCCATAAACAACGCCAAAAGCAGGTATCCCCGATTAGAAAAAAAAATGACGACAAACACAAGTTAAAACATATAAAAATGTGAGCACCTCTTATGCATTTTGATAACATCATTTTCACGCAAACGATTGCTTTTGTGGCACAGATCATTAAAATACTGTTTTTGTCGAATAAGAAATTCACACCATGGTTACTTCAGAAAATCAAAAATTGCCTAAAGATAGTGATGTTTCAGTTAAAAAAAATAGCGAACTTCTTTTTGCTTTAGAAGAAAAACCGCCATTAGCCCAAACGCTTTTTGCCGCATGTCAGCACCTTTTAGCCATGTTTGTTGCAGTTATTACTCCCGCAATTTTAATTTGCCAAGCATTAGGATTACCTGCACACGATACCCAGCGCATTATCAGCATGTCTTTATTTGCATCAGGTATTGCTTCTTTAATACAAATTCGTGCATGGGGGCCAATTGGTTCAGGATTATTATCAATTCAAGGAACTAGCTTTAACTTTGTTGCTCCTTTAATTATGGGGGGATTAGCACTTAAAAATGGGGGGGCCGATATTCCAACAATGATGGCAGCCCTTTTTGGAACATTAATGGTCGCTTCATTAACAGAAATTGTCCTTTCTCGTGTGCTTCATTTGGCAAGACGTATCATAACGCCTTTAGTATCGGGTGTGGTCGTGATGATTATTGGTCTTTCATTAATTCAAGTGGGATTAACCTCTATTGGTGGTGGCTATGCAGCTATTGAAAATAATACTTTTGGTTCACCACAGAACTTATTATTAGCAGGCTCGGTCCTCATTGTTATTATTTTACTGAATCGACAAAAAAATCCTTATTTACGTGTTGCCTCTTTAGTCATTGCCATGGCTGTGGGTTATATTCTTGCTTGGGCACTGGATATGTTGCCAACACCAGTAGAGCATCAAGAAATGCCAATGATGACTATTCCTGAGCCGTTTTATTATGGTTTGTCATTTGATTGGCATCTGCTTATTCCCTTAATGCTCGTGTTTATGATCACCTCATTGGAAACCATTGGTGATATCACCGCCACGTCTGATGTCTCAGAACAACCTGTTAGTGGCCCTATTTATATGAAACGTATTAAAGGTGGCGTGTTAGCTAATGGAATTAATTCCATGGTATCGGCATTTTTCAATACCTTTCCAAATTCCTGTTTTGGTCAAAATAACGGTGTTATTCAATTAACGGGTGTTGCCAGTCGTTATGTGGGCTATGTTGTAGCTGCTATGTTGGTTGTTTTGGGTTTATTTCCTTTTGTTGCAGAATTTGTGCAACGAATTCCTGAGCCTGTATTAGGTGGTGCTACGCTTGTTATGTTCGGCACCATAGCGGCATCAGGCGTACGCATTGTTTCTAAAGAAGCGTTAAATCGCCGAGCAATTATGATCCTTGCAATTTCACTAGCAGTAGGATTAGGGGTTTCTCAGCAACCTCAAATATTACAATTTGCCCCTGATTGGCTAAAAACCTTACTGTCATCAGGTATTGCTGCTGGTGGATTAACTGCAATTATTTTAAATCTGATTTTCCCACCAGAAAAATAACCCGCAAAACAGAATAGCGAAAAACACAAGCGCCATTTTTCTCACTACGAAATGGCGCTTTATTTTTATCTTGTCTATATCGCCTATATTAATAAACGAGTGAAATAACGTAGATTATCCCGATGAATACTTGAGCATCGCTTAGTTTTCAGGCATAACTGTATAATGTTTTGATGGAGTATAAAACAGGAGAAGGGCGATGCGCTGGCTGATGAAAAGTTTGGTATCTCTGATACTTATCGTTATTTTATTTATTATTATAATTTACGCTTTTATTCAGACTCAGTGGGGAGCGCAAAAGACAAGTGAATGGCTAACACAATATACTGATTACGATATTCGCTTCTCGGGCATTGAGCACGATCTTATGCAACCCGAACAAGTTATTGTCCATGATCTCTCTGTTAACCCTAAGCAAGATAAAACAACTGTCTTCGCAAAATCAGCGCAAATTCGATTTAACTGGCAGTTTTTTACCGCGCCTTCTCACCTGCAAAAAATTACATTAGAAAATGGCAATATTGAATTTACCAATAAGGCCCCATCAATACCGTTAAGTGCTGATATTCTGCAATTCAAAAATATGATTTTAAACAGCACCAATGCAGATTTTTCTTTCGAAGCAAAAAAAGTGACGGGTGGCATTACACCTTGGGTACCGACATCGGAAGATTTTATTGGAGCTGGCCATTTTCAATTTTCTATTGCTAATGGCATGATAAATAATAATGAATTCAGTAACTTCATTATTTCTGGTCAATATCAACCCAATAATATTCAAATAGAAAAACTAGGAACGCGTTTACTCAATGGTTCACTTTCATTAAGTGGTCAGTATCAAGATAATCAATGGAAGTTTAATGAAGTTTATATGAATGGCTTACGTTGGCAATCCTCTCAAACCTTCAGTGATTTAATGCAATCAATCTCTAAATACCCACGTATTAGCATAAGATCGCTTAATATTGTTGATTTTACGGCTGAAGGGAAGCAGTGGGCAGTGAGTGGCTTTGATGGTCAATTTTCTCAGTTTGATTGGGATAAAAAACTAACATTCACAACCGGTGAGCTCAACGCAAATGACATTGTTTTTCAAGATGAGCATTTCACTGATCTTATTGCAAAACTAAATCAGCAAAACAATCAGCTCAATCTCGATAATCTGAGTTTACGTTATGAAAAAGGCCTAATTAAGCTTGCAGGTAATTGGAATAAAGACACAAAAACTATTTCTATTCAAGAAGCGACGCTTTCAGGCCTTTTATACACACTGCCTGAAAATTGGCTTACTTTTTTAGCTAAACCTATTGATAATAATAGTGATATTCAAAACATTACTGTCGAACAGTTATCCGTAAATCAATCAATTTTAATTGATATCACACCAGAGTTTCCTTTCCAATTCACCGGATTAACAGGCAAACTGCAAAATTTAATTATTGCAAAAGAAGGTGAATGGGGATTATGGCAAGGTTCAGCTATATTAAATGCAGATAGTGGAACATTAAATAGAATTGAATTACGTCGTCCTGATTTAAACATCGTCACCCAGCAAGATAACGCAATTGTTGAGCAATATTCGGCTTTTATTGGTGATGGCATTGTACGAGGTTCAGCAGCTTTAGTGCAATCTAACCAACAGCGTCAATTCTCACTCATTGCTAATGGACTCAATGTGCCTTTATCAACGCCTTATACCTTGGGTTTAAAAACAACCTACTCTGATGAAATAGGTCAATTTACACTAAAACTGAAAGGTGATTTACGTGCAAGCCCAGTGATATCAACACTCAATGGTACCTTAACTGGAAGTAAAGGTGAGCAACAAATACTCAATTCAGTAATACAAAATGGTGAAATAATTAATCACCTATAAGATTGATCTTTCGCAGGAGCACGGATTGCTCCCTTAGTAAAAAGCGTTACAATGCGCTATTGCCTTTTTCTTTATTGTGGAGTTTTCATGTCTGACGAAGATTTTTCCCCTGAAAAAATATCTTTAAACACGTTTCAACAATCTCCTTTAACTGCACTTGAAGATAACAGCACACTACTTGTGTGTGATGACAACAAAACTCCGTTGTTCTATTGCCTCTCTAAAGAAGACTATGAAGCCTTAATTGAACGCGTTATGGATGCCGAACTTGCCGCAATTGTACTTGAACGTCGTCAAAATAAATTAGATGAGTTGAATTTAGATTAGTTTTATCGATGCATAAATAGAACAAACAAAAAACACCCTTTTAGGTGTTTTTTTGTTTTTATCGCATCTACAGAGATGAAATTAGCGTTTTTTCTTTTTTCGTCCTGGTTGAACAAAGCGCTTACGAGAGTTATTTTCCGTTTCTTTGGTTTTTGTTTGAGGAATATGAATACCCAAGGCTTTTGCATTACTACTGATTTGTTTTTTGGGTTTACTTTGTTTTGGTTTTGGTGGCGCTTCGGACGTTGATTTTTCAATCGCTTCAAATAAGGTAATCAGTTCATCATCTGTCAGATCACGCCATTCACCAACAGGCAATCCTGATAAACTCACATTCATAATACGAATACGTTCAAGCTTAGTAACTTCATAACCAAAATATTCACACATACGGCGAATTTGGCGATTTAAACCTTGAACTAAGGTAATACGAAACACCATTGGCGCTTCTTTCTTGACCTTACATTTTTTGGTTTTTTGTCCCATGATAGGAACGCCAGCACCCATTCCATGAATAAATTCATCAGTGATCGGTTTATTCACTGTCACAAGGTACTCTTTTTCGTGATCATTACCTGCACGTAAGATTTTATTAACTAAATCACCGTGGTTAGTCAGAAAAATCAATCCCTGTGAATCTTTATCTAAACGCCCTATTGGGAAAATACGGGTACTGTGGTTAACATAATCAACAATATTATCTTTTTCGCCATCATCTGTGGTACTGACAATACCTACAGGCTTATTCAGCGCAATCAGTACCAGCTCAGAGTTATCCTGCGCTTCAATTAATCGACCATTAACTTTGACTTCATCGCCAGCAAATACTTGGTCGCCAATACCGGCACGTTTGCCATTAATAAGGACAAGTCCTTGCTCAATATAACGGTCAGCCTCACGACGTGAGCAGATCCCGCTTTCACTGATATATTTATTAAGACGAGTAGATAAATTGGTGTCCATGCTTCCCTCCGTAAATTGCGAAATATACATCAATTGGATAGCGATAGAAACACTTTGGCATTCTCCTCGCCCTAAAGGACGGGATTTTGTGGCACACCTAATAAGATAAGCATTAAAGTATAGATTAATTATCCCCATGCTTTAACGCAAAAAAGATAAAAACCAATTAAATTCAATCAATTAACTTCAATTGCCTAACATTGCTTATTTTGTGAAGGTAAAACAATATAAGTACCACTAAAAACAGCGCCAACCCCTTCATCACCACAAATATCGACATCTAACTTAATACGAGCCTTACTCCCCTTCGCTAATCGTCCTAAATCACCACTTAGATTTTCCATATCAGCAACGGCAGCAGGACGCCCAGAAACAGGTTTTCGATAACGAATATGGGCATCCACCAGCACAATGTCACCTTGTAATTTATGCTCTTGCATTAATAACCAAATCAATCCCCAACCTGTTAAGGTAGCAAGTGAAAATTGGCTACCAGCAAAAATAGTGTGATGAGGGTTTTGATTTCCCGCTTCTGGGATAGTGGTATAAAAACGTGTTCCCGTATATTGAGTAATGCGTAACCCCATTTTTTCACTTAATGGGATATGTTGATGCCACTGTTTTTGTAATTCAGCGCACCAATCAGGTCGATGAAGAATATCATCTAAAGACTCAATACTTTTTTTCATAAAGAAGTGCTTTATGGGTGTCGTTTGTGGGCCTGTGACTAGACCACAATTTTCATAACCCAATTTTTCAAAGAAGCTTACAGACTCTTCTCTTGCGCTACACACGATCCGTTTTATACCGTCTTGACGAGCCAATGACTCTAGCGCCATGGCAACAAGGGTGCCTAAGCCTTTACCTTGCACATCAGTGCGTACTGCCATAAAGCGAATAGCACCTTCGTTATCCGCATTAATATAAAGTCGCCCAATTGCAACGGGTTGCCCTGTTTCATCAACAACCATTTGATGATGAGCAAAGGTATCATACCCATCTTTTTCAGAGCCTTCAGGTTGATGTAGAGGTTTACGAAGCATTTCCCAGCGAAAAGCATAATAGGCATCAAATTCAGCCTCTGTTTTTGGGGTTCGTAAATGGTACATATCTGAGCTCCTTTTAACATCACTGCACGTTTGACGTTATACCTGCAACCAGAAGGTAACAGGGCCATCATTAGTCAGTGTGATTTGCATATCTGCGGCAAATTGGCCTGTTTGCGTTTCTAAGCCTTGTAGCTGACACTGTTTAATAAAGTAGTGATAGAGATTTTTCGCTAATTCTGGGGGCGCACCGTTCGAAAATCCAGGGCGCATTCCTTTTTGTGTTTCTGCGGCAAGTGTGAATTGAGAGACAACTAATAAACTGCCACCTACTTGTTGCACATTTAGGTTCATTTTGTCGTTTTCATCACTAAATATGCGATAACCACATACTTTTTCACATAGTCTTTTGGCTTTCTGTTCGTTATCGTCTTTTTCTACACCTAATAAAACCAATAAGCCTTGATTAATAGCGCCGACTGTTTCACCGGCAATATCCACGTTTGCCTGTGTCACTCGTTGAATTAACGCGATCATACTCTCTCCAAAATAAATCAATAAAAAAGGATAACAAATTCAATATATTGTTATCCTTACAATAGCATTATTCTTCTATCGGGAGAGAAAAATCATAATCTTTAAAATAATCAATGACGGTTTGTTTATCAATGACATGCACACCTTTCATTCCCACCGCAATGGCGGCATCAACGTTGGCTTTTACATCATCAAAGAAAACGGCATCTTGTGCTTCAATGTCTTCAGACTGTAAAACATATTTATAGATTTCAGGATCAGGCTTTCTCATTCCAATATCTTGAGATAGATAGAGAAAATCTGCGGAAGCTGC
Source organism: Proteus vulgaris (assembly GCF_016239305.1). Taxonomy (GTDB): domain Bacteria; phylum Pseudomonadota; class Gammaproteobacteria; order Enterobacterales; family Enterobacteriaceae; genus Proteus; species Proteus vulgaris_C. Next base: position 31,891 of record NZ_JAEHOQ010000009.1, read on the forward strand.
AATTTCAGGATAGTGTTCTGGCCAATAATCTTGGTGTAAACGATTAGTATTTGATAACACCACAACCCGATGTCCTTGCTCTCTTAACTTATTCATTATATCAATGACTTCAGGGCGTAATGCGACGAAAATAGCTTGCCATCCTTCAGCAAATTGTTCAAAGCTTAAACTCATTCCTAATTCTGAACTGATTTCTTCTGCAAATTCGATGTCTGTAATATTGCCGCGTTCGTGTAATTTAAAGATCTCTCCTGTGGTGAAATTCTTTTTTATGTTCGCTAATGGAACACCACTGAGCTTACTCCATACTGCGAATACCCGGTTAAAATCGATATCAATAATCACATTACCCATATCAAAGATATAAAGCATAAATCCTCTCCATAATAGAAAACTCATTTTACTTTAATCATAAATCGCTTTACTGAACAGGCTTAAACGCTAAAAAAGTACAATAATCACACTTAATTTTTTTGTAAAACATAAAACCTGAATAAGGAGAGAGGAAAAATGAGGATTAAACGTCAGTATATTTTTCCCACCAGCATAATGTGCAATAATCGCAATATCAATGCCATGTAGATGAATATTAAGACCTTCCGCTTTCTCAACCTGTTAATCATTGGGTATTCCCCTTTTTAAACCAAAAATCGAGGTCATCCACATCATCGTCCAAGTCAACTCTGCTTTTGTTAGCTATCTCCATGTTTGCAATTGCCAAGTTTACATTAGAATATTTAGCCTTAATTGATAACGCTAAACCTAATCCTTCTAACATTCTTTGTAAGGTAGAGAATTTAATATCATTGCCTGATTCTATGCGTTGGTATTGTTGTTTCATACCAATACGTAAATACATATCTTTTTGCTCAATACCTAATTTTTTACGTTGTTTAGCTATTAAATTAGCAATTTCATCAATCGTTTTCATATGTACTTCGACATGATATTAATGACTTGTACAACACTTTGGTTGTATTTGGCCTCAAAAACAGCTTCTAAGTTATATTTGAAGCGATAAACAACCCTTAAGTTGTAAATGCAAATCAAGGAATAAAAGATAAGAAAAGATAGGAAGGAAGGAAGGAAGGAAAAGAAAAACTTATGCGATGGCAAGTACTCCACCGCATTCGTCTTATAGTGCCATATACTCAAAATAATTTGAGTTACAGATAGGCGACAAGTGAAAATAGGCGGGAAACATAGATAAACTATGTGACTCGGCTAGTTGAGCGTGGTCAGCATTCCTGTAACTTGAAGTATGACGAGTATAAACTCAGGGCGCTAACGCGCCCTAAGAATTATGTTATCAGAATAACGAATTAGTCTTTGCTACGGTAAGCACGACGACGATCATTTTCTGACAGATAACGCTTACGCAGACGGATAGACTGCGGAGTTACTTCAACTAACTCATCGTCATCAATAAATTCTAATGCTTGTTCTAATGTTTGTTTCAGGTGTGGAGTCAGCGTTGTCGCCTCATCTGTACCAGAAGCACGCATGTTAGTTAGCTTTTTACCTGTTAAGCAGTTTACTGTTAAGTCATTAGAGCGAGTATGAATACCAATTACTTGGCCTTCATAAACTTCTGCACCATGAGTAACGAATAATTTACCGCGATCTTGTAAGCTATACAGTGCGTAAGCAACGGCTTTACCTTGGCCATTAGAGATCATAACACCGTTATTACGGCGACCGATTTCACCTGGACGAACATCGTCATAATGACTGAATGTTGCATACAGTAAACCAGTACCTGATGTCATGGTCATAAATTCAGTACGGAAACCAATCAGACCACGGCTAGGGATAATGTAGTCTAAACGTACACGTCCTTTACCATCTGGTTGCATATCACGCATTTCGCCTTTACGCTCACCCATCGCTTGCATCACATCACCTTGGTGCTGTTCTTCAATGTCGATAGTGACTTGTTCAAAAGGCTCTTGTTTACGACCGTCAATATCACGGAAGATAACTTTAGGGCGAGATACACCTAATTCGTAACCTTCACGACGCATATTTTCAATCAGAACTGACAGGTGAAGCTCACCACGACCTGATACACGGAATGCATCTGGATCTTCAGTTTCTTCTACGCGTAATGCAACGTTATGGACTAACTCTTTTTTCAGACGATCTAAAATCTGACGAGAAGTCACGAATTTACCTTCACGACCACAGAATGGTGAAGTATTAACACAGAAATACATGCTAACAGTTGGTTCATCAACGGCTAGTGCAGGTAGCGCTTCAACAGCACCCACTTCACAAATCGTATCAGAGATATTCAGTTCACCTAACCCAGTGATTGCGATGATATCGCCAGCTTCAGCAACATCAACTTCGATACGTTCTAAGCCTAAATGGCCTAAAACTTTACCGACTTTACCGTTACGGGTATTACCTTCACTATCGATAATAGTCACTTGTTGGTTAGGTTTAACCTTACCACGCTTGATACGACCGATACCGATAACACCCATGTAGTTGTTGTAGTCCAACTGAGAAATTTGCATCTGGAATGTACCTTCCAGATCCACTTTTGGTGGCTCTACATATTTGACAATAGCTTCATATAACGGAGTCATATCTTCAGCCATGTCATTATAATCTGTTCCCGCAATACCGTTTAATGCAGATGCATAGATAATTGGGAAATCAAGTTGTTCGTCAGTTGCACCTAAGTTTACGAACAGGTCAAATACCTGATCAACAACCCAGTCTGGACGCGCACCAGGGCGGTCAACTTTATTGATAACAACAATAGGTTTTAAGTTGTTAGCAAACGCTTTTTGTGTCACAAAACGAGTTTGTGGCATTGGGCCATCCATCGCGTCAACCAGCAATAGAACGCTGTCTACCATAGACATAACGCGTTCTACCTCACCACCGAAGTCGGCGTGTCCTGGGGTATCTACGATATTGATACGATAGTCATTCCATTTAATCGCTGTATTTTTCGCAAGAATAGTAATTCCGCGCTCTCTTTCGAGATCATTTGAGTCCATCACGCGCTCAGCAACGGTTTCACGTTCACCGAACGTACCAGATTGCTGTAGTAATTTATCGACGATAGTTGTTTTACCATGGTCAACGTGGGCGATGATGGCGATATTACGCAAGTTTTCGATCACAAAATTTGCCTCAGGCATTGTAGAAATAAGCGCAGTATTGTACACGCTTTAGACGAGAGACTAAACAAGATCACAATAATGATTGCTTAACAATATGCAATTAATTGAATTGTGATCCTTTTCACGCCTCAGAATTTAGTAGCATCCGTTCGATTGCACCAAAATAGTGCAACTAATTAGGCTTAACTTGCACCAACTTTGTGCAATAATTAAAAAATCACAGGAGATATTCTACACTAAACTTCATCAATACAGTATATATCCCTTTTTAGATAAGTTGGCATGCTTTTCGCAATAGAATTTAGGTGAGCAAAAAATTCACCGAAAAATGTGTAAGGCCACTGCACTCAATAAAACCATTCGCCAGGAGAGTTCCTATGTCCCTTGAACATGTGTTATCCATGATTGAAGAACATAAAGTTAGATATATTGACTTACGTTTCACTGATACCCGCGGTAAAGAACAACATCTTACTATTCCGGCTCATCAGGTTAACGATGATTTCTTTGAAGAAGGAAAAATGTTCGATGGTTCCTCTATTGGTGGCTGGAAAGGCATTAACGAATCAGACATGGTACTGATGCCTGATGCAACAACCGCAATGCTCGACCCATTCTTTCAAGATCCAACCCTGATTATTCGTTGTGATGTGTTAGAACCGGGCACAATGAAAGGTTATGACCGCGACCCACGCTCTATTTCAAAACGTGCTGAAGATTATTTAAAATCGAGTGGTATTGCAGACACGGTATTATTTGGACCAGAGCCTGAGTTCTTCCTGTTTGATGATATTCGTTTCAAAAACGATATTTCAGGTGCCTCTTACGCTATCAACGATATTGAAGCGGCTTGGAACACTAACACCAAATATGAAGATGGCAACAAAGGCCATCGCCCTATGGTTAAAGGCGGTTATTTCCCGCTTCCACCTGTTGATTCATCACAAGATATTCGTTCTACCATGTGTAACATTATGGAAGAAATGGGCTTAGTGGTTGAAGCGCATCATCATGAAGTGGCGACAGCTGGTCAAAACGAAGTAGCAACTCGCTTCAATACCATGACCAAAAAAGCAGATGAAACCCAAATTTATAAATACGTGGTACAAAACGTAGCTCACGTATTTGGTAAAACAGCGACCTTTATGCCAAAACCTCTTGTGGGTGATAATGGCTCAGGTATGCACTGCCATATGTCTCTGTCTAAAAACGGTGTAAACCTATTTGCAGGCGATAAATACGGTGGATTATCTGAAATGGCGCTGTATTACATCGGCGGTATTATCAAACATGCTCGTGCATTAAATGCGTTCACTAATCCAACGACTAACTCTTACAAACGTTTAGTTCCGGGTTTTGAAGCCCCTGTTATGTTGGCTTACTCCGCACGTAACCGTTCGGCATCAATTCGTATTCCAGTGGTTGCCAGCATGAAAGCACGTCGTATTGAAGTGCGCTTCCCTGATCCTTTAGCAAACCCTTATCTTGCGTTTGCGGCTCAATTAATGGCTGGTCTTGATGGTATTATCAATAAAATTCACCCTGGTGATGCTATGGATAAAAACCTCTATGACTTACCACCAGAAGAAGCAAAAGAAATCCCAACTGTCGCAGGTTCATTAGAAGAAGCATTAAATACGCTAAATGCCGATCGTGAATTCTTAACCCGCGGTGGCGTATTTACAGATGATGCTATTGATGCTTATTTAGAATTATTACGCGCAGATGTTCAACGTGTACGTATGGCTCCACATCCTCTTGAATTTGAAATGTATTACAGCGCTTAAGATAAATTTTACTGATAAAACTTAAGCCAAGATGTAAAACTGTTTTTTTTGCCGTGAAGCTATTTTGCCCATCTTCGGATGGGCACTTTTCTCCCTATTAAGGAGTCCGTCTATTCACTTACGCATTGGTTCATTAATGCAATAAAGGTAAGATGCACTAAAATGGTGCAACGAGGTATTCAATATGGAAACGGCAGACTTACCTGATAACACATTAATTTTGGACTCATTGATACACTCAGTATTAGTTATCAACAAAGAGTTTATTATTTGTTATGCGAATCATTCTGCGTTACAGGTTTTAGCACAAAGCCGTCGAAAATTATTTGAAACACCTTTTACTGCTTTATTCAGTTATTACTCTTTTGATGCCGATTTAATGCGTGAAACGTTAGCGAATGGACAAAGCTTTACCGACAATGAAGTGATATTGGTTGTTAATAACCAATCACATACAATGTCGCTCAGTGCCCAACCTATTTCCGAGCAACACATTTTGCTGGAACTGGCGCCTATGGATAGTCAACGCCGGTTAAGCCAAGAGCAGATACAACAAGCACAGCAAATGGCCGCAAGGGAATTGGTTAGGGGGCTGGCACATGAAATTAAAAATCCGTTAGGGGGATTAAGAGGCGCCGCGCAATTACTGGCAAAATCATTGCCCGATCCTGCCTTAACGGAATATACGCAAGTCATTATTGAACAAGCTGATCGCCTTCGTGTGCTGGTGGACAGACTACTTGGTCCACAACACCCAGGAACAAAAACATATCAGAGTATTCATCATGTTGTTGAGCGCGTAGCTCAACTTATTTCACTCGAATGTCCTGACAATGTCACCTTGTTAAAAGATTACGATCCCAGTTTGCCTGAGTTATCACATTACCCAGATCAAATAGAACAAGTACTCTTAAATATTACACGCAATGCCTTACAAGCTGTTGAAAAAACAGGTGGAACGATTATCTTGCGTACCCGTACTGCTTTTCAAGTCACACTCCATGGTGAACGTCACCGCCTTGTTGCCCGTATTGATGTGATTGATACCGGCGATGGGATCCCTTCTCACTTACAAGATACACTTTTTTATCCCATGGTAAGCGGTAGAGAAGGGGGAAATGGATTAGGATTATCAATTGCACGTAATTTAGTGGATCAGCATGCAGGTAAAATTGAATTTACCAGTTGGCCTGGAAATACCGAATTTTCTATTTATTTACCAATTAAGTAGGAGATAACTAATGCAAAAAGGAAATGTGTGGGTTGTCGATGATGATAGCTCTATTCGCTGGGTACTTGAACGTGCAATTTCTCGTGAAGGCCTTGTATGTAAAACCTTCGAGCATGCAAATGATGTACTTAATGCTCTCAATACAGAAATGCCAGATGTTTTACTATCCGATATTCGTATGCCTGATGTCGATGGTTTATCGCTTCTTAAAATTATTAAAGAAAACTACCCTACTTTACCCGTCATCATTATGACTGCGCATTCTGATCTGGATGCAGCAGTGAATGCTTATCAACAAGGGGCTTTTGATTATTTACCGAAGCCCTTTGATATTGATGAAACCTTAGCATTAATTGATCGTGCAATTACACATTATCGTGAGCAAAAACAGCCCAATACGACTGAATCTCCCCTGCAATCTGTCTCTGATATGATTGGTGAAGCGCCTGCAATGCAAGAGGTTTACCGTATTATTGGTCGACTTTCTCGTTCCTCAATCAGTGTGCTTATTAATGGGGAATCGGGTACGGGAAAAGAGCTAGTCGCACATGCATTACATCGCCACAGCCCAAGGGCATCCTTTCCATTTATTGCTCTCAATATGGCGGCAATCCCTAAAGATTTAATTGAATCAGAGCTTTTTGGTCATGAAAAAGGAGCATTTACAGGTGCTTCCCAAGTACGCCAAGGACGATTTGAACAAGCAAATGGCGGTTCTCTTTTTCTTGATGAAATTGGTGATATGCCCCTCGATATTCAAACACGGTTGCTACGAGTGCTTGCTGAAGGACAATTTTACCGTGTAGGCGGTTATGCTCCCGTTAAAGTTGATGTGCGTATTATCGCGGCTACACACCAAGACTTAGAGAAACGCGTTCAAGCCGGTGATTTTCGTGAAGATCTCTATCATCGACTCAATGTAATACGTATTCAATTGCCCCCTTTACGCGATAGAACAGAAGATATTCCAAGTTTGGCGCGTTATTTTCTGCAAAAAACAGCAAAAGAACTTGGTGTGGAAGCAAAAGTACTTCATCAGCAAAGTTTGCAAACAATGATGGAATACAACTGGTCAGGTAACGTAAGACAATTAGAGAATGTGTGTCGCTGGCTAACGGTAATGACGGCAAGCCAAGAAATTATGCCCCAAGACTTACCACAAGAAATTCGCCAACCCGATGAGAAAGCAAAAAACATCAACCGATTGGCTTCCTCTCAACATTGGTCACAACATCTTTCATTATGGGCAGATGAAGCATTAGCTGAAGGAAAGGACAATATTCTAACGAATGCATTACCTCAGTTTGAACGGACACTTTTACTCAGCGCCTTAGCCTATACACAAGGCCATAAACAAGATGCCGCACGATTATTAGGTTGGGGAAGAAATACATTAACCCGAAAATTAAAAGAATTAGGGATAGAAGAGTATTAATCCTCTACCCCTATTTATTTAAATAACACGAGAGAATTGACGTTGGCGCATTTGATTTCGTAAATAAGTATCAAAACACATGCAGATATTACGAATAAGCAAACGTCCTCTTGGCGTCACTTGAATGCCGTCTGTTGTTATTTCAACTAAACCATCATCTTTCATTGGCACAAGTAATTCTAAATCTTCTTTAAAATAGTCATGGAAGACAATGCCGTGCATTTTTTCAATATCAGAAAAATGCAGATTAAAATTACAAATTAAAGTTTTAATTACATCACGGCGAATACAATCATCATTAGTCAGTGATAAACCTCGCCATAGTGCATTACCTTCACTATTTACACGCGCATAATACTCTTTCAATACCTTTTCATTTTGCGCGTAGTTATCGCCTAACATACTAATGGCAGAAACACCCATACCTAATAAATCACACTCTTCATGAGTGGTATATCCTTGGAAATTACGATGTAAAATACCTTTGCGCTGAGCCACAGCTAATTCATCATCAGGCTTAGCAAAATGATCCATTCCAATAAATTGATAGCCATTTGACGTTAGCGTAGAAATAGTTTCTTGTAATATTTCTAATTTTTCTTCCGCTAAAGGGAGATCTTCATCTTTAATTTTACGTTGAGCCGCAAATAAATTAGGCAAATGAGCATAATTGAATACACTTAATCTATCTGGTGATAATTCAATAACACGTTTTAATGTAAAGGCAAAACTCTCTTTGGTTTGCTTAGGTAAGCCATAAATTAAGTCAATACTTGTGGAGTGAAAACCCACTTCACGCGCACGCTCTACTAATGCAAAAATAAACGTTTCATCTTGCTCACGATTTACTTTTTGTTGTACTTCTTTATTGAAATCTTGCACTCCCATACTCAGGCGGTTAAAACCTTCATTATGCAAATGATCAATAACATCTAATTCAATCTCACGCGGGTCGATTTCAATAGAAAGCTCTGCATTATCGACAAAATGAAAATGCTGACGTAATAGCGAAACTAATCGACTAATTTGTTGCTTATCCAGAAAAGTAGGCGTACCACCACCCCAATGCATTTGAGTCACTTTTCGGTCTTTAAAATAACGAGCTCTATTAATAATTTCTTTTTCTAAAACATCAAGATACTCATCTGCTTTATGTTTATGCCGTGTAATAATTTTATTACAACCACAGAAATAACACAGCTTATGGCAGAAAGGAATATGGATATAAAGTGATAAAGGACGCTCAGGATAACGTTGAGTCGCTTTGATAAAATCAGCATCACCATATTGTTGATTGAATTCCAATGCTGTTGGGTATGATGTATAGCGAGGACCTGAATAGTTATACTTATGGATCAGGTCAAGATCCCAAATAATTGTTTGTTCTGACATGCCTCTACCTTCCAAAAGTGAACCGCTGATATCTCATACCAGCAAACAGACATTATGAATATCTGAAATAATAGTGTAACCAATAAATCGACAACTGAATATGATCGAAAAGGGTATCGTATAAATCCCCTTATCTTCTTATTGATAGGCTATACTACTCGAATACAAGATGTGATATAAATCACATTACACAAAAATAGTCTTACTCATTAAAGATATTCATGAATAAATTAAGTTTATTCAATACGTTAGTTGAGGTTTATTATTTTAAAATAACGCTTATCAACTTTTACCCAGTGTTTAAAACGATATATTACTCAAAATACGATTTAAATTAATGAAATATCTCGTTATATTAATTTTATTATTTTTTTATTCTCTCATAATTCGATGATTATAATAATAGTAATAATTATACCTTTACCTAAATTATAATATTACATACCCTAGATCAAAACATTGATTAATATCCAACTCAGTCGTGTTTTGATTTAAATTTGAGAGTCATTTAAAGAATAAAGGTCGCTATATTACAAGGAAAGATAGCATCCCCCATACCTTATCTTATTCTAATTGACTATTCTCTTATTTTATCAGTCTCTTTTATATACCCGAATTATGGATTATTAACCATGGAAGGAAACGGACTAGCAACCAAGGATGGTTTCTCTTTTCAATATGAATAACCCTCTATTTTATTTTCTTTGTTATTAATCTAATTCCTTTGATAAAGATATCTGCATACCATTAATGGCTAATAAGAATAATTATTATTTGATAATAACAAATAGAAAGGCTCTGTTTATTATGTTCACATAAAACAGAGCCTTTTTCTTTATTATGGTTAATTTATAGCATTAAATTACTCTGCTTCTTTTCCATAATTAGGTGAGCGAGGGCCGTATAAAATACCATTGACTTTACCTGCTGAAAGTAACCGTACACTGGTTATTCCTGCAATTTGATAACTTTTATCTGAAACGGTATTAACGATTTGATTCACAACAGCAGAAACCAGCATGCCCACTAAACTACCTGATGAATTTTCTGTCTCTGTACTTGAGGCTGTTGCTGAACTGCTCCACAACACACCGCCATTACGGAGATCAACAAGTTTGGCGCTAACAGTGACTCGTGTATCACTGGAAATAACTTGGTATGACGTGCCAAATTCAGTGATATCTAAATATAAAACCGCATCAGCACCAAAGATTTCACGCAATTTATTAGGGTTTACTGCGTGAATATCTCCAGCCATTGATAAACCATTTTGCTTAAATGTCTCTTCAACCACCGCAACAGGGAAAACATAATAGCCCGCTTCAGCCAAAGGATACGTCACTTGAGATAAGAAACTATGTCCCGCACCAACCTCTGTCGTGTGGTTTTGTGGCACTAATACTAAAATACTTTTTGGCTTACTTTGTTTAAAGGCGGTGTAATCTGTTTTGACAGGTTGAGCACAGCCCGTTAATACCAACGCAAACGCAAAACACATTAAAGCAAGTAAACGACTCATTTTTGCATTCCTTTGTTTTTCATCAGGCGATCCATAAATTCTGCTGATTCAGGGTAAAGTGCTTTTTCCTCATTAAATTCAGCCATCGCTAAATCTAATGCGCCTGTTGCGCCATATAACATGCCTAAATGTGCATGTAATCCCGGTGGAATACCTAATGATTTAGCACGAGAAAGTTCGATACTTTTCTTTAATGCATCGATCTGTGCTTGGGGATCACTTTCACTTTGTTGATAATGTTGATAAACCACTTGCTGATAACTATCCCAGTTATAAAGTGGTTTAGGGCCACTTGCACATCCAGTCAATAATAGCGCACCAACAGCAAGGCTCATTAATGATTTTAACATTGTTATATCCTTATAAAATGAGCATTATTTCGAAGGTTGCCAAGCATTGCTCTCAATACCAGCGACTAAATTATTAACCGCTTCACGAATAGCTAAATCAAGCACTTTACCGTTAAGTGTTGAGTCATAGCTTGCTGTTCCACCAAACCCAATGATTTCACGGTTAGAAAGTTCATATTCACCTGCACCTTGAGATGAGAACACGACTTCTGATGTGTTTACATTCACAACGTTTAAATTCACTTTGGCATAAGCAACTTGGGTTTTACCGCGACCTAAGATACCGAATAATTGGCGATCACCCACTTCTTTACGACCAAATTCAGTGACATCACCCGTAATAACATAGGTTGCACCTTTTAATTGCTGACTTTGGCCTTTAATACCCGCTTCTTCTTTTAATTCAGATAAATTAGCTCTATCTAATACATTAAAACGCCCAGTCTGTTGTAAATGCGTCATCAAAATAGTTTTTGATTGATTACCTAATCTATCAACACCATCAGAAAATATTCCATTCATATAACTAGAACGGTTATCAAACTTACCAATTGAAATAGCGCTTTTTGTTCCAGTATAAGTCGTGTTATAGGTTGCGACTTTAGCAACATCTAAAGAGCGTGAAGACTCTGAAGCACACCCTGCAAGTAAGGTTGCAGAAACTAAAATCAAGCCAAGCGATAATTTATTTAAATTCATATTAATAACCTAATAAAGGTGAAATAAACCTATAGATATTCATTCTATTAATTAAAATAGAGTTGATATAAACAGAAACAATGATTTTTCAGTTTTAGCTCATAGGAGTTCACTTAAAAACCTTATTAGCAATAAGGTCATAAGGCGATCAACTCATATTTATAATATAAAGGTAATCAGCGATGGGGAGAATAGAAGATGGAGGATAAAAACAATAATAAATAAATATAGAGATGAAATAGAGAATATTTTATTTATTATTTTTTTAATATCGCTTAAGTCAGATTAAAACCAAACCGATTAAAAATGAAAAATAAATGAGAGAAGATTTAGGCTACTCCCTTCTTTATCAGTATTTTGTTATTAGAAAATAAACTTGAGTAAGATGAAATAAAAAATGTGATGCCATCAATATCCAATGACACCACATTCAATAACGTTAACGCTTTTTACTTATTAACACTGTAGCTATAACTGTGTAATTAACGTTTTTTTCCAAATGCAGCAGCTAACGCGTCACCCATTGCACTATTTCCCGCATTATTACCACTATTTGTTGATTGGCGGTTATTACGAGCAGGCTTCTGCCCTTTATTATTTCTAGAGTGATTATTACTTGGTGATGATTGTCTATTTTCACTATCGCCAGCAACTTCATCTAAACGCATAGTTAATGCAATACGTTTACGAGCTAAATCAACTTCAAGAACTTTGACTTTAACAATATCACCCGTTTTTACCACAGTATGCGGATCTTCAATAAATCGGTCTGCTAAAGAGGAGATATGAACCAAACCATCTTGATGTACACCGATATCAACGAATGCGCCGAAATTAGTCACGTTAGTTACAGTTCCTTCAAGGATCATGCCACTAACTAAGTCATTCATCGTTTCGACACCTTCAGCAAAAGTCGCAGTTTTAAACTCTGGACGAGGATCGCGCCCTGGTTTTGCTAACTCTTTTAAGATGTCATTAATTGTTGGTAAACCAAACTGGTCTGTAATAAACGCTCTTGCATCAACTTGTGAGAGTAAAGCGCTATTTCCCATTAAATCGTCAATCTTTTGCTGCGTAGATTGCAGAATATTTTCAACAATTGGATATGCTTCAGGGTGAACCGTTGACGCATCCAGCGGGTTTTTACCATCACGAATACGCAAAAACCCTGCACATTGCTCAAAGGCTTTTGGCCCTAAGCGTGCAACTTTGAGTAACTGTTTTCTATCAATAAAGCGACCGTTCTCATCACGCCAATTAATAATATTTTGAGCGATAGATTGGCTAAGTCCCGCAACTCGCGTTAATAACGGTACTGATGCTGTATTTAAATCCACGCCAACACCATTCACACAGTCTTCGACAACAGTATCAAGCTTTCTGGCTAATAATGTTTGGCTAACATCATGCTGATATTGGCCAACCCCAATTGATTTAGGATCAATTTTTACAAGTTCAGCCAATGGATCTTGTAAACGACGAGCGATAGACACCGCGCCACGAATAGACACGTCTAAATCAGGGAATTCATTAGCAGCAAGCTCTGAAGCGGAATATACAGACGCCCCCGCCTCGCTCACAATTACCTTTTGCGCTTTGACGTCTGGGTAACGTTTTACAGTTTCAGCAAAAAAGCGTTCGGTTTCACGAGAAGCAGTACCATTGCCAATCGCCACCAGCTCAACATTATGCTTAATACATAACGCCGCGACACTGGCAGCCGCTTTATCAGCTTGGCCTGTATGTGGATAAATCGTATCTATTGCAATTAACTTACCCGTGCTATCTACAACGGCAACTTTCACACCAGTACGTAAACCGGGATCAAGACCCATAGTGGCTCGCATACCCGCAGGTGCCGCCATCAATAAATCATTTAGGTTCCGCGCAAAAACATTAATGGCTTCTTCTTCCGCTTTTTCTCGTAATTGGCTCATCAATTCTGTTTCAATATGCATTAAAACTTTAATACGCCAAGTCCAGCTTACAACCGCTTTGCGCCAGCTATCTGCCGGTTGGTTATTTAAGCGTAATCCTAAATGCTCTGTGATCAGTTGTTCACCGTAGCTTTCTTTAGGTGCTTCTTCAAATTGCGGATCAGGATTAAGCGATAATTGCAAAATGCCTTCGTTACGACCACGAAACATGGCTAACGCACGATGAGAAGGAACATTGGCAATAGGTTCATGACTGTCAAAATAATCGCTAAACTTCGCCCCTTCGGCTTCTTTTCCTTCAACAACTTTTGAAACAAGGTGTGCATTTTTCCATAAATATTGACGAACTTTCGCCAATAATCCAGCGTCTTCTGAAAAACGCTCCATTAAAATATAACGCGCACCATCTAAAGCCGCTTTAGTATCATTCACGCCTTTTTCTGCGTTAATATAAGCCGTTGCTGCCTCTTCTGGGTTATTTTGTGGCTCATTCCACAACAAGTCTGCTAAGGGCTCTAACCCATTTTCAATAGCGATTTGCCCACGAGTACGGCGTTTCGGCTTATAAGGAAGATAAAGATCTTCAAGCTCTGTTTTACTTTGCGTTTCATTAATTGAAGAACGTAACTCAGGTGTTAATTTTCCTTGATCTTCAATTGATTTTAAAATGGTTTGGCGGCGATCATTGAGTTCTCGTAAATAACTAAGGCGAGTTTCTAGCTGACGTAATTGCGTATCATCTAACCCACCAGTGACCTCTTTACGGTAACGGGCAACAAATGGCACCGTATTCCCTTCATCCAGTAACGTTATGGCCGAAAGGACTTGCTGAGGCTTAACCGTGAGCTCTTCTGCAATAATTCGGCTTAATGATTCATTCATAATATATTTACCTACCGAGAGGAATAATTTTAAAGAGGGCTATTATACACACGCCACACTAAAAAAATTTGGCAAATTTCCGATTACACTCGACAATTATGAGGAAAATAACAGATTAATTTATCATTCACGCTATAGTATCTTTATGAAATTCAATGTTGATGATAGTTTTAATTCGTAATGGCAAAAAGTAACTATATTACTCGTGATGGCTGGTATGCCTTAGATAAAGAGCTAAAATATCTTTGGAAAGAAGAACGTCCTCGTGTCACACAATCCGTTTCAGAAGCTGCGGCACAAGGTGACCGTTCAGAAAATGCTGAATATATTTATGGAAAGAAGCGATTACGTGAAATTGATAGACGTGTTCGTTTTTTATCAAAACGTCTTGATGAGCTAAAAATTGTTGATCCCGATCCTCGCCAAGAAGGAAAAGTTTATTTTGGTGCTTGGGTCACGCTTGAAGATGATGACGAAAATGTCAAAACCTTCAGACTTGTAGGGCCTGATGAGTTTGATCCGGCAAAACAGTGGATTTCTATTGATTCTCCTGTTGCCCGAGCACTCATCGGTAAACAAGTTGATGATGAAATTAGTGTGCAAACACCAGGTGGTGAAGTTAATTACTGCGTATTATCTATCAAATATCATTCGGAATAAGACAAATAAATAGATTTATTACCTTTATTATCACCAAAGAACAAGTTTTATCTATAAATTATTAACATTTATTCTTTGGTTTTGGTTTAATATTCTTAACGATGATAGAATTCGCTAACAAAAGCATTTGCACTTCGGGAGCTTAAAAAATGCAAGAAAGTTATAAAGTGCTAATCGTGGATGATGATTTACGTCTACGTTCACTACTAGAGCGCTATTTGACAGAGCAGGGTTTTCAAATCCGTACTGCTGCAAACGCTGATCAAATGGATCGTCTCCTCACTCGTGAATCTATCCACCTTATCGTGCTCGACTTAATGCTTCCTGGTGAAGATGGCTTATCTATTTGCCGTCGCTTAAGAAGCCAAAACAACCCTATACCTATTATTATGGTTACAGCAAAAGGGGAAGAGGTTGATAGAATTGTTGGGCTTGAAATTGGTGCTGATGATTACATCTCAAAACCATTTAATCCAAGAGAATTACTGGCTCGTATTCGCGCAGTACTTCGTCGCCAAGCGAACGAACTACCGGGTGCTCCTTCACAAGATAATGCCATTATCTCTTTTGGTAAGTTCAAGCTAAACCTTGGTACACGCGAAATGTTCCACGAAGAAGAGCATATGCCTCTGACTAGTGGTGAATTTGCTGTATTGAAAGTGCTGGTATCTCACCCTCGTGAGCCACTTTCTCGTGACAAACTAATGAGCCTTGCTCGTGGTCGTGAATACAGTGCGATGGAACGTTCAATTGACGTTCAAATTTCTCGTTTACGCCGAATGATTGAAGAGGATCCAACACATCCTCGCTATATTCAAACAGTTTGGGGTCTTGGTTACGTCTTTGTTCCTGATGGAACTAGTGCTCAATGAGAAGGCTGAGGCTTTCCCCCCACAATAAACTGACACGTTCGTTATTTCTGGTTATTTCGTTACTTTTTTTTAGCTTGATAGCCAGTTATATCGTTGTGCAGCACCTTATTGTTGGGCCAAGCCTTCAGCAATTTAATAAAGTTTTAGCGTATGAAATACGCACATTAATGCCTGAAGAACTTATTTTAGTTGATGGCACTCCACTCAAAATCTCCCCGGCTTTACGCAATAAAATCTATAGCGAATTAGGCGTCTCTTTTTTTGATAAAGAGGCCGCGCTTGAAGAAGGACTCTATTGGGCTAAAATCGATGATGATTTAAGTGAACAGATGTCTGAATATCTAGATGGAGAAACAGAAATCTGGATTGAGAACACGCTAGAATACCCTGTTTTATGGGTCAATACGCATATTTCCCCTTCTCTTTGGATCCGTGTTCCACTCACTGAACTAGGGCAAAATTTCTTACTGCCCGTTTATCGACAAGCGATTATTTTTATTATCATCGTTGTCGCTTTTTTCTGGCTCTATAACCGTTTTCAAAATCGCCCACTCAATGAAGTGGAATATGCTGCACGTCGTATTGGTAAAGGGGTCATTCCGCCACCTATTCCTGAATCTGGCTCTTCTGAAATGCGATCAATCATTCGCGCGTTTAATCAGATGTCATCGGGCATTCGTTCATTAGATAATGATAGAACGCTCGTTATGGCTGGTGTCAGTCATGACTTACGTACACCACTTACCCGCATTCGCCTTGCCACTGAAATGATGAGCCCAGAAGATAGCTACCTTGCTGACTCTATCAACAAAGATATTGAAGATTGCGATGCTATTATTGGCCAGTTTCTAGACTATATGCGCACGGGTAAAGAGATGTCTTTAGAACTGTGCAATATGAATAATCTATTACAAGAAGTCATTTCGGCTGAATCTAACTCAGGCAAAATAAGTGAAGATCACCTTCATCCCGAACCCATTAATATCACAGCTAATCCTATCGCTGTAAAACGAGCACTTGCTAATATGATTGTAAATGCGACTCGCTATGGCAATGGCTGGATAAGTGTTTCAAGTGGGAAAAATGAAGAATATGCATGGTTTCAAGTCGAAGACGACGGCCCCGGTATTCCACAAGAAGACCGACAACGTCTTTTCCAACCTTTTGTTCAAGGCGAACAAGCGCGTAGCTCAACAGGTGCGGGTTTAGGGTTATCCATTATTCGCCGTATTATGGATGCTCACGGCGGTTATGTTGAACTTGATGATAGCGTTAAAGGCGGATTACTTATCCGTGCTAATTTCCCATTAAAAGAGCGTGATGACGAGGATGATTAATTTTTCTTTCTGATAAAGCGCTTTTTATTCCACTGCTTCTGCTCTATTTTTCTTCTTCCTCTAAATATTTCATCATTTTTTTACTTTGTCATAAAACTGTCACAATTAAGACATTTAATTGTCATCTAACTGACCTATTGTCTGTGCGTACCGTAACCGAAGTTGATAGATGTCGAAAATTATTCTACCTATCCCACAGGAGGGATTATGAAACTGATGCGTACCACCCTGACTAGTGTCATTGCCGCTGCGTTTTCAATGACCGCTCTTTCTGCGCAGGCAACGACCTCGCTGACTGGTGCTGGCGCAACGTTCCCTGCCCCAGTTTATGCTAAATGGGCAGATTCCTATCAGAAAGAAACGGGTAACAAAATTAACTACCAAGGCATTGGATCCTCTGGTGGTGTAAAACAGATTATTGCAAATACCGTTGATTTTGGTGCTTCTGATGCTCCATTAGCGGATGACAAGTTACAAGCTGACGGTTTATTTCAATTCCCAACCGTGATTGGTGGCGTTGTTATGGCGGTCAATATTCCTGGTATCAAATCAGGTGAACTGACCTTAGATGGCGACACTATCGGTAATATCTATTTAGGCAAGATCCAGAAATGGAACGATCCCGCCATCACCAAACTTAATCCGGGCGTAAAATTACCAGACCAGAATATCGCAGTTATTCGCCGTGCTGATGGTTCAGGTACATCTTTCGTTTTCACTAGCTACTTATCAAAAGTCAATAATGCATGGAAAGATGAAGTAGGCGCTGGATCTACCGTTAAATGGCCAACAGGTTTAGGTGGTAAAGGGAATGATGGTATCGCCGCATTCGTTCAACGTGTACCCGGTTCAATTGGTTATGTTGAATATGCTTACGCGAAACAAAACAATCTTGCTTATACTAAATTAGTCACAGCTGATGGCGAAGCAATTGCACCAACTGCAGATAGCTTTAGTGCCGCAGCCAGAAAAATTGATTGGAGCAAAAGCTTTGCACAAGACCTGACTAACCAGAAAGGTGAAAACGCATGGCCGATTACTTCAACCACCTTTATCTTAATGCATCAAAAACAACAAAATGCAGAAAAAGGTAAAGAAGTGCTGAATTTCTTCAACTGGGCTTATGACAAAGGTAATCAAGAAGCGAAAAATCTAGATTACGCAGTATTGCCTGCAGAAGTTGTAGAACAAATTCGTGCTGCATGGAAAACAAGTATTAAAGACAGTAATGGCAAACCGATTTACTAATAAAACCGGTAACCATTAAGAGATAAGTTAACGTTCACCCCCTGCTAACAGGGGGTAATAAATTAAAAGAGGCTTTATGGCCGAGCACACAACGGTAATAAAGGCCCCTAGTAAACGAGGGGACGTTATTTTCAGCGCACTAGTCCGCCTAGCTGCGTTGATTACGCTTTTGCTTTTAACAGGTATCATTGTTTCGCTGATTTTTGCCTCATGGCCAAGTATTCAGCAATTTGGCCTTTCATTTTTATGGACAAAAGAGTGGGATCCACCTGCACAGGAGTTTGGTGCATTAGTACCTATTTACGGCACCATTGTAACGTCAATCATCGCACTGGTTATTGCTGTTCCTGTCAGCTTTGGTATTGCCCTTTTCCTAACTGAATTAGCACCTAATTGGCTAAAACGCCCATTAGGCATTGCGATTGAGTTACTCGCGGCTATCCCAAGTATTGTTTATGGTATGTGGGGACTGTTTGTCTTCGCACCGCTGTTTGCAACCTATTTCCAAGAACCTGTCGGTAATGTGCTTTCATCCATCCCTATTGTTGGTGAGCTTTTCTCAGGCCCGGCTTTTGGTATTGGTATCTTAGCTGCGGGTGTGATCCTCGCTATCATGATCATTCCTTATATCGCTTCTGTGATGCGTGATGTGTTTGAACAGACACCTGTCATGATGAAAGAATCAGCCTACGGTATTGGCTGTACAACATGGGAAGTGATTTGGAATATCGTTCTACCTTATACCCGTAACGGTGTCATTGGTGGCGTTATGTTGGGATTAGGCCGTGCCTTAGGTGAAACCATGGCGGTGACCTTTATCATCGGTAATACCTACCAGTTAGACTCCGCCTCGCTATTTATGCCAGGTAACAGTATTACGTCTGCATTAGCCAATGAGTTTGCCGAAGCAGAAACGGGATTACACACTGCGGCATTAATGGAATTAGGACTTATTCTGTTTGTCATCACCTTTATCGTACTTGCGATTTCTAAGTTTATGACATTACGTTTATCTAAGAATGAAGGAGCACGTTAATATGTCTAAAACATCCTCTTCTTCATTACAAGTTCAAACAGAGAGCGAACTGCGAGTACGTCATAAACGCCAACTTTGGCGTCGTCAAAAAAATCGTATCGCACTGTTTTTATCTGTCTCTACTATGGCATTTGGTCTTTTCTGGTTAACGTGGATTTTATTCTCGACAATCACAAAAGGCGTTGATGGCATGTCCCTTGCACTTTTCACTGAAATGACACCGCCGCCAAATACTGATGGGGGTGGATTGGCAAATGCCATTGTCGGTAGTGGATTACTCATCCTTTGGGCCACAGTGATTGGTACACCATTAGGTATTCTTGCGGGGATTTATCTTGCGGAATATGGTCGTCGCTCATGGCTTGCTGAAACCACTCGCTTTATTAACGATATTTTGCTGTCAGCACCGTCTATCGTTGTCGGACTCTTTGTCTACACCATTGTGGTCGCACAGATGCAACACTTTTCAGGATGGGCTGGTATTATTGCACTTGCCTTACTGCAAATTCCTATCGTTATTCGTACCACTGAAAATATGTTGAAGTTAGTGCCTGATAGCTTACGCGAAGCTGCTTATGCATTAGGAACACCAAAGTGGAAGATGATCTCTAAAATCACCTTAAAAGCCTCGGTATCAGGCATCATTACAGGTGTGTTATTAGCGATTGCACGTATTGCGGGTGAAACTGCACCACTGTTATTTACTTCACTATCCAACCAATTCTGGAGCACAGACTTAAACGAACCGATAGCTAACTTACCTGTGACTATCTTTAAGTTCGCCATGAGTCCTTTTGCACAGTGGCAAGAACTTGCCTGGGCTGGCGTATTACTTATCACCCTCTGTGTTCTATTTATCAATATTATCGCGCGCGTGCTGTTTGCTAAACGCAAGCACGGTTAACGCAGAAAGTTAAGCAAGAGAGAACGTTGAATGATTATGGCTAATGATAACGCAGGAAATAAAATCCAAGTTCGTGATTTGAACTTCTATTACGGTAAATTTCATGCGCTGAAAAATATCTCTTTAGATATTGCCAAAAATAAGGTGACCGCCTTTATCGGACCTTCTGGCTGTGGTAAATCCACCTTACTGCGTACTTTTAATAAAATGTATGAGCTTTATGGCGAACAGCGTGCAGAAGGCGAAATTCTGCTAGATGGCAACAACATCTTGACTGATAAGCAAGATATCGCGCTATTACGTGCCAAAGTCGGTATGGTGTTCCAAAAACCAACCCCATTTCCGATGTCAATTTATGACAATATCGCTTTTGGTGTACGCTTATTCGAAAAGTTATCTCGTGCCGATATGGATGAGCGCGTTCAATGGGCTTTGACAAAAGCCGCATTATGGAACGAAACCAAAGATAAATTACATCAAAGTGGATATAGTTTATCAGGCGGTCAGCAACAGCGTTTATGTATTGCACGCGGTATTGCTATTCGCCCGGAAGTATTATTGCTTGATGAACCTTGCTCAGCACTTGACCCAATTTCTACGGGTCGTATTGAAGAGCTTATCAGTGAACTCAAATCAGAATATACCGTGGTTATCGTGACGCATAACATGCAACAAGCCGCACGTTGTTCTGATCACACTGCATTTATGTATTTAGGCGAATTAATTGAGTTTAGCGATACGGATACGTTATTTACGCGTCCTGCAAAAAAACAAACTGAAGATTACATCACTGGGCGTTATGGCTGATAACGAGGCAATTAATGGATAATTTAAATCACAATAAGCATATTTCTGGTCAATTCAATGCTGAGTTAGAACATATCCGTACTGAGCTGATGGTTATGGGTGGGCTTGTTGAAGAGCAACTGAAAAAAGCCATTATGGCAATGCATAACCAAGACCAAGCATTAGCCAATGAAGTTATTCAAGGTGACCATAACGTCAATATGATGGAAGTCGCCATTGATGATGCATGTATGCGAATTATTGCTAAACGTCAGCCAACAGCAAGTGACTTACGTTTAATAATGGCGATATCAAAAACAATCGCTGAGCTAGAACGTATTGGTGATGTCGCTGAAAAAATCTGTAAAACAGCACTTGAAAAGTTTTCACACCAGCATCAGCCATTATTAGTCAGTTTAGAATCTTTAGGTCAACATGCGATACAAATGCTTCATGATGTTCTTGATGCGTTTGCACGTATGGATTTAAATGAAGCGGTACGCATTTATCGTGAAGACGCCAAAATTGATAACGAATATGAAGGTATCGTTCGTCAATTAATGACTTACATGATGGAAGATCCTCGCACCATTCCTAGTGTGCTAACCGCCTTATTTTGTGCGCGTTCTATTGAGCGTATTGGCGACCGTTGTCAGAATATCTGTGAGTTTATTTTCTATTACGTAAAAGGTCATGATTTCCGCCATTTAGGGGGCGACCAAGTAGAAAAAATGCTAACAAAAGGTGATGGCAACAATACCACTAAATAAATTTCTCTCTTATTTTTCTCTTACAAACAGCGATAATTATGTCGCTGTTTTTTTATTCCTTCATAAATTCATACCGTGCTAGCTCAACACTTTTTCTCATCTTATTCCTTAAAAGCATATCCATATCAATTTTTATTATTTTATGAACTTAGAACAACTTGATAGCGTGATATCCAACATAACGATGATAATTCTTTTCTTTGGGGTGAATAATGAAACTACGTGTTTTGGCAACCGCATTAATTGCAGGCTCTGTGCTTTTCTCTGGTATTGCAAAAGCAGATAAACTTGATGATATAAAAAAAGCAGGTGTAGTACGTATCGCGATTTTTGATAGCAATCCTCCTTTTGGATTTATTGATCCTCAAACCAAAAAACTCGCAGGTTATGATGCAGATATCGCTAATGAGATCGCCAAAGATTTAGGTGTAAAACTGGAGCTACGTCCTACAAACCCAGCAAACCGTATTCCACTGTTAAGCTCTAAAAAAGTCGATTTAATTGCAGCCAACTTCACCATTACCGATGAACGCGCTAAGCAAGTTGACTTCTCTGTTCCTTACTTTGCGACTGGACAAAAATTTATTGCACGTAAAGGAGTTTTAACTAATCCTGAACAAATCCACTCACTTCGTATTGGTGCAGATAAAGGCACCGTTCAAGAAATTACGCTACGTGAACGTTATCCTGATACCAAAGTTATTTCTTATGACGATACACCACTGGCTTTCGCCGCATTGCGTAATGGTAACGTACAAGCTATCACACAAGATGATGCAAAATTAGTCGGTTTATTAGCAAATCTTCCTGATGCCATAAAAGCAGATTTTGAAGTGTCATCATTTAGTATCACCCGTGAATACCAAGCAGTTGCAGCAGCTAAAGGTGAAGAGCGTTTAATTAACGAAATCAATAACACCCTATTAAGATTGGAAAAAGAAGGTAAAGCAGACGAGATCTACAATCGTTGGTTTGGCCCTGAAACAAAATCAGCTCAACCTCGTGGTGATTTTAAATTTGCCCCACTATCAGAGCAAACACCACAATCTTGATCTTTAAAGCGTAATAACTTTCTTCTTTCATCAAAATAAAGTTATTCCTTTACTAAAATACCTACCCCGCTTTTGCGGGGTTTGGTGTCTACAATAGGCCTATTATATGTTTGAGCAATTTCTATCACATTACCTTCTTGAACCACACTATTTAAGCTGGCTATGGAAGGGATTTCTAATTACTTTGCTTATCTCTTTTTGGACTATTGTCATTGCAACATTAATGAGCTTTGCCCTTAGTGCTGCAAGAGATAGCACTTTTTCACCATTACGCTGGTTAGCAGCGGCTTATACATCGCTATTTCGTAATACTCCACTGTTAGTACAACTATTTTTTTGGTATTTCGCATCTGGAGAAATTCTGCCACAAAGCGCCATGATATGGTTAAACACGCCTCATGAGATTACATTCTTAGGCGTAACACTTTCTTGGCCTTCTTTTGAGTTTTTAGCGGGTATTGTGGGTCTGACATTTTACTCAACACCATTTATTGCCGAAGAGCTAAGAGCAGGTATTCAAGGTGTTAAACAAGGGCAAAAATATGCTTCGTTGGCATTAGGTTTAACGCAGTGGCAATCTATGCGTTATGTGATTTTGCCTCAAGCCTTTCGTATTGCTCTTCCCCCCTTACTGGGTCAATACATGAATGTGATAAAAAACTCGTCACTAACTATGGCTATCGGTGTTGCAGAGCTTTCTTATGCATCAAGGCAAGTTGAAACCGAGTCTTTACGCACCTTTGAGGCCTTTGGTGTTGCAACGGTTCTCTATATTGCAGCAATAGCATTAATGGAAGCTTGGGGACAATGGCATCAACAACGTAAATTAGCACAAGGATATTAAAATGGACTTTACTGTTATTGCTGACAATTGGCAGTACTTACTCTTTGGTGCTTATCCTGATGGGCCTTTAGAAGGTGCAGCACTGACCGTCTTTATCAGTATCATTGCCGGTATTGCATCCATTATTTTGGGTACATTAGGTGGCATTGCTTTGGCTATGCTCAGAGGTATCTGGGTTAACCTTTTCGCGGCTTTTTTAGGTTTTTTCCGCGCTATTCCTGTCATTATGTTGATATTTTGGGTCTATTTTTTATTGCCCGTTGTATTGGGTATGGAAATACCTGAAATCACCACCGTTATTTGTGCATTGGCTTTAATTACATCGTCTTATATTGCGCATGGCGTTAAAGCAGGTATTTTAGCGATAGGGAAAGGACAATGGCAAGCAGGGTTATCGTTAGGTTTTAATCGCTGGCAAGTGTTGTGGTATATCGTCTTACCACAAGCATTACGCATGATGGTGCCTTCATTTATTAATCAATGGATAGCCTTAATTAAAGATACTTCATTAGCTTATGTAGTGGGTGTAGGTGAACTTTCGTTTTTAGCGACACAAGTCAATAACCGTAGCATGGTTTACCCAATGGAAGTCTTTCTGTTCGTTGCATTTATCTATTTTGTTCTCTGTTTCTCATTAGAAGTTATTGCCAATAGAATTGCGAAATTATTTTCCACACAAAAAGAAAAGCGCCCTTTTTGGCAAATGGTGTTGCCGATAAAAAAGAGACAGTTTGTTGAGAAGAGTTTAGGTTAATGCAAAGAAGGCTAAAAATATTTAGCCTTCTTTAAATAATAGAAAATAATAAAACGCATTAACGAACTCATAACAGATATTAAAAGAACACCGTTTAGCGGAATAGATAAACCAGAGTCCTTGAAACATAATTTAGCAGGTTTTTGGTCAAGACGGATCACTGATGAACATCGCCTCATCTACCGTATAACTGATTTCGCTATAGAAATTGCATCATGTCGAGACCATTATTAGCCTCCTTACATTTATCCAGTTTAACTCTTAAAGGATCTCAATGTATTTTTAAGCTTTAGATTTCCCCCCTGCGCAATCGATTACTTTTTTAGGTGCAGTTATTGTTTTATTTGTGTAGGATAAAGCGAAAAACATTTTTTTTGGGATCTTTTGTCTATGAGCATGTCATCACCAAATTCTGGTTCACAGGGTTTGCTCCAACGCCTGTTTAAGCTACAAGAACACGGCACAACCGCTCGCACCGAACTGATTGCGGGTATCACGACTTTCTTAACGATGGTTTATATTATCTTCGTTAACCCTCAAATCCTTGCAGCTGCCAATATGGATATCAAAGCCGTCTTCGTGACAACCTGCTTAATTGCGGCTTTTGGCAGTATTTTAATGGGATTAGTAGCAAATTTACCGATAGCAGTTGCACCCGCTATGGGCCTTAACGCCTTCTTTGCCTTTGTGGTTGTTGGTGCAATGGGTTATTCATGGGAAGTCGCTATGGGTGCGATTTTCTGGGGTGCTGTAGGTCTATTTTTACTGACTCTCTTTCGTATTCGTTACTGGATCATAGCTCATATTCCGCTAAGTTTACGAGTGGGTATTACTAGCGGTATCGGCCTTTTTATCGCCATGATGGGCTTAAAAAACTCCGGTATTATTATTCCTAACAACGATACCATCGTTACTATTGGTAATTTTGCCTCTCATAACGTGTTATTAGGTGCATTAGGCTTTTTTATTATTGCCATTCTTGCAGCTCGTAATATTCACGCTGCTATTCTTATTTCTATCGTTATCACCACAGTAATTGGCCTATTATTAGGCGATGTTACCTACCAAGGTATTTTCTCTCTGCCTCCGTCTATTACCACTGTTGTTGGTAAAGTTGATATTATGGGCGCCTTAGATATCGGCCTTTCTGGTGTAATTTTTGCTTTTATGCTGGTTAACTTATTTGACTCATCAGGCACTTTAATTGGTGTGACCGATAAAGCGGGTTTAACCGATGACAAAGGTAAATTCCCACGCATGAAACAAGCGTTATACGTCGATAGCTTAAGTTCTGTTGCAGGCTCTGCAATGGGTACATCGTCTGTAACTGCTTTTATCGAAAGTACTTCTGGTGTTTCTGTCGGTGGCCGTACAGGTTTAACTGCGGTTGTTGTGGGTATTCTTTTCTTACTTGCTATCTTCTTATCACCACTGGCAGGTATGGTGCCAAGCTATGCGACAGCAGGCGCACTGATTTATGTGGGTGTGTTAATGACATCCAGTCTTACGCGGGTGAAATGGGATGATTTGACAGAATCTGTTCCGGCTTTTATCACCGCAGTCATGATGCCATTTAGTTTCTCAATTACAGAAGGTATCGCACTAGGCTTTATTGCTTATTGTGTTATGAAGATAGGGACTTTCCGCTGGAAAGAAATTAATCTGTGTGTTGTGATTGTTTCATTAATGTTTATTTTAAAAATATTACTGATTGATACTCATGTTATTGATTTAAATTCTTTATTTTAATATTCAATAAATCAGAGCAATCATAATAACGAATAAAACGGCACAGATAAGTGCCGTTTTTATAAGAAAAGAGGTGATCATGCAGGTTCTTCTACAAGTCGATTTCCCTTATCAAGGCCCTTTTGGTGATGAAATGACACAAGCTATGGATGCATTATCTTCATCGATTAACCAAGAGCCTGGTTTTATTTGGAAAATTTGGACTGAAAATAAAGAAACACAAAAGGCGGGTGGAATTTATCTTTTTGATTCAAAAGAGAATGCTCAAGCTTATTTAGAGAAACACAGCGCTCGATTAAAATCTTTTGGTATTCCAGAAGTACGTGGTGATATTTTTGCAGTAAACCAAGCTTTAAGTTTAAAAAATCAAGCCTATTTTTTGGCTAAGTAGTTAAAAGCACAAGTGTTATATGCCACTTGTGCTTTCGATTTTCTGCAATTACGCTACTTTCGTGGGCAACAACAAACCAAAGATAATGGAATCAGAAACCTCATCACCCACAATCCAACGCTGTTTAAGATATCCTTCCTGTTCAAAACCTAACTTCGCTAATAAAGCAGCTGATGCTTTATTATTAGGATGAATATCCGCTTCTAAACGACGCACCGCTAAATGCGTCTGGAGATAATCAATAAATGCGACCATGGCTTCCTTCATGATCCCTTTTCCCTGATAAACTGTATCAAGGCAATATCCGATTTCTCCTCGCCGAGAACTAGGATAATGATTAAAGAAAACACACATTCCCATTAATGTATTTGTCTCTTTGTCTATCACCGCTAAGCGCAGATACTCTTTTCTTTCCATATGCGTAATATCTTGAATGATATCTTCTTGCGCTTCTTGCAGTGATTGCCAAGGAAGATGGCTCCAGTAGCGAGTGACTTCAGGTGAACTCATAATATTAAACCAATTTTCAGCATCGCCCATTTTAAAGGGACGTAAAATCAATCTTGGTGTTTCAACCTGAATATCAGCGTAACGCATTTCTACTTTTCCTTATGAGTGCTTGGAGCCACAAATGCAATACAAATGGGCTCTGCAATAGCATTTGGTTCAGAACGGAACATTATCTCTTGAGTATCGACTATTTTTAAACTCGGCCAGTATTTTAATCCTTTATCAAAAGAGGCTTTTTCACAGTAATAGCCCACTTCGCTGATCAATACGACGCCTTTTTCTTCTAATTGTTGAAGCGTGATATGGCGATTATAGATATTAGGTGGTTGCACATTTTCTTCTAATATCCAAGGCTGTGAAGATAGAGGCCTATCTTTACCATAAAAAGTTACCCATTCATGCATATATTCACCACCCACATACGCTAACGGTGTGTGATAATGTTGATGCCAAGCTTGTTCAACCTCTTGCACAAATGTTTTGATACCAATAAATTTTTGACCCGCATTACGCACATTAGCTGCTTGTACGACGGTATAGCCAGAAACAACCAACATGCCAAACACGCCTAAACCGTATAATACACCACGCAATGAACGCTTAGGCATGACACTGATTGAACCCACAAACAGCGCAGTCGCTATCGACATAAATGGCTGTAACCACTCCGTAATACGACCACCTTCATGAAAGCTAAACCAAGTAAAAATAATTGCTAATGGAAATAACAAAATAAAATTCAGTAATTGGCTATCTTGAGATGAAGACCAACTTAATCGCCCACCATAAAGACGTAATATTGCCCACATCAAGATAATAGGATAAAAAACCGTCAGTGCAGCACGCATCGTACGCAAGTTAAAACGGCTCTCTATTTGAGAATCGACCCATTTAAACGCGGCAAAGTCGGTTTGCCATAACCAAATAAAATTAGGGATAACAAAAGCAAACCAAATCGCAATCGCCAAATAAAAATAAGGCGATCGATAGCTCACTCGCACTTTAGGCACAAATAGGCTTAATAAAAAGACAGAGCCCATAAAAGCTAGTGATGAGTATTTCCCCATTGTGGCAATCCCCATAACAATAGCAAAGCCAATCCAATATTTTTGATTGTCATTGATTGCGCAGAGGAAAAAATAAAGAGCCCAAGCCCAGCAACCGACTAGAATATAGTTATCGTTATAAGGGATAATATCGAAGTTAATAATGCCAGATAAATTAAGCCCTAACATGGCAAACCATGCAAGGTTAGTATTACGTGTCAGTTTATAAGCTAAATTCCAGACACCTAATAACCCTATGGCAATCACAATAAAGTGGATAAAATACCAATAAAAGCTAAAATCGACACCGCCATAAATAGCAGGTGACATTATAAAACCAACAAACCAAGGATTTTTAGGGGAGCCCCAACCTCCATTGGTACCCCAATTGACCGCTTCTACGGCATCATAAGGCACCGTAGGGTCAAAAAGATAGCTGACTAAGATCCACAGTGCCGCATAGCCAATAACCCACCAATATACCGGTTTACGCAATTGCGCAGATGATAATGTCATAATAAATAGAAAGTTAAGTTGATAAATTTAATTTTGTCATTAAAGAATGTCACAACACAGTAAAGTATAGTGAAATGAATCGCACATTGTACGTGAGCAAAAATTAAATTGTCTTAAATTTGCGCTTTTATTGAAAATTTGTTTCTGATAGATTGCGCAACCAAGAAGATCACTACCGAGTTACCATTATGAATATGATTAAAAGAAAGCCTGCAGCAAAAACACGTAAAAAAACACGTGAAGAGCTGAACGCGGAAGGACGTGAACGCAAACGTCAAAAGAAACATCGCGGCAATCCTGCTGGTAACCGTCAGCAGGAAATGGAAAATAAAAACCAAGCTAAAAATACAGCACCGAAAGATCCACGTATTGGTAGTAAAAAACCAATCCCTCTGATTGTGGGTGATGCATCTAAAGTGGCGAAGAAAAAAACTGCGCCCGTCAAAGCAGAGCCGGCTCGTTTAACGCCGGAACAAGAATTAGACTTGTTAGAAAACGATGCTCGTTTAGATGAATTACTGTCTCGTCTTGAAAATGGTGAAAAACTTAATGCCGAAGAGCAGGCTTATACAGAGAAAACCCTTGATCGTATTGACGAATTAATGGTTGAACTCGGTATTGAGTTTGAAGATGATGACGATGAAGAAAAAACTGAAGACATCATGCAATTACTGAAAGGTAAATAATCAAAAGGCTAATCATTTGCCTTGATTGCCTTACATCTAATGGATATCAATAACTTATTGATATCCATTATTTTTATATATAACCTGTTTTTTTTCATATTTGATTTATGTTTAAAAACACCTCTTCTTGTGATGACATAAACAAACCTATCAAGCTCAGATAACTCCACCTATTCCTCTCTTATCATCCCTGATATTCTATTTTTCTATCTTTAATATAAATATACGAGTGATAAGAAATATGGATAACAGACAGCAGTACTTAGATATCGCAGCCGGGCAAGGAGAAAAAGTGCCCTCTCGTATAGTGGCTTTTCCTGCACAGCCACTAAACTATGCGCTTATTGAGCAACGCCTAGAAGAGCAGACGGATTATACTGATGGTGAAATCAATTATCTGAGTGAAAATATTGATGATGGTTTTTTCTATCGTTGCCAACATGGTGATAATGAATTGCATTTTTTTGTCTGTCTTTACCCTCGCGATGAAGATTATGAAATACGTCCAATGTATTCTACAGACGAACTTACCCCGCAATTATTAGCGCATGCAAATGCCACAACTCAAGATTTATTATTAGAAACACTCTTTACTGAGGCACTGCATCCTTTGGCAAGTTATCGCCATCAACTGAATTTTCTAAATATTATTGCCCCTGAAATAGTCTTAGCATTAGATGAATCCGCTGCAGGTAAAGCCTTAACACCAGAATGGATCCACTTTCAATTAGAATCACCGGATCTTTATCCCGAAGTAGAAAGCCTATACGTCATTCATGCTGTTTATGACACAGAAAACGATCCGCCAACAATGTTTTGGTTTCATACTCATGGACTCGCGCGCTGTGGCTTAACAGAAGTCGATTTAGTTATTCCAAGTATGCTTGAATCTTACTATGGTATTCCCGATCTCTTCCGTTGCTTTGTTAACAACAGTATTAATCATCGCCAAATCGAATTTGGTGAACCAATGCTTTGTGGACAAACATCATCAGGTTTAGAGTATCTTGTTGCCTTACCTTTTGAAGAAGGTATCCGCCATGTCAATCAATCAACACCTCTCGAAAGCCTTAGACCTTTAGAAGAGATGCGTTATGACACTGAAGGTGCACCAAATGGCATTTTCTTGGGTGATTTAGCCGATCGTGACGAATATCATCAACACCCTTCATCTATGCTATTTAGAACCAATGAAGAAAATCCTGTTCTAGAAACCTTCTTTAAAGGTTATGAAGAGCAGCAAGCGATGATGCTACTGCGTAGCAATGAAGAAACCTATGAAATGTCTGAAAAAGCCAAACGACGCTGGGAATACTTTGTTTCTATGTTTGATAACTACAACCAGCTACCCATTGAAAAAAAGAACGGATTTTTTTCGAAATTATTAGGTAAAGAAAAACCTGAAGAAACTGAAAACCCTTGGCAGTTTATGATCAAGTTTGGTATTCCTTATGGTGAAGAGGAAGAAAAAGAGCTAGAACATATGTGGTTTGTGCCACAGTCTCGTGATGGTGACACTATTTATGCTAAATTACTCAACGTGCCATTTTATGTTGAAGAGATGCAAGAAGGTGAAATCTACCCTATCAATATAGATTTAATTACTGATTGGATAGTTTCCTATGAAGAGAATAGTTATACCCCAAACAATATTTATCAACTTTTTAACCATCAACAAACACATTAATTAGCGGACAATTTCACACGACTTATTCGGGTTTTTCATTTTAAAATAATGAGAAACCCGCTTTTTAATTACAGTGAAATCTACTTTTACCTTGTGATCAGTTAACATTATTAATTGATTGTTATTTTGTTGCTACATTGACATCTCAACTCTTCACATTTTGTTTTTGTCTAGTAACAGATAGAGAAAACAGTCTGATTTCCTCCCAATATCTTTTCTCTGGTTGATTTAAATCAAGTGTGGATAAGTGTAGAGTAGGCTAAATTATACCCAATAAGGATAATTATAATTCTCATTAGCATTAAAAATATTTATTATAATTACCCTGACTCTTATTATGTGAATTTTTATATACGTTAATAATTATCAGTATCATTATTTTTTGTATCAATATTCGTGGAAGAACGATTTATGTCACTGATCCCAAATCACAGTTATAAAATCTTGAGCTACTCACCTCAGATTAGCCCTGCATACAGGCAGAAGTTGTTATCTTTAGGTATGTTGCCTGGCGCTGTGTTTAACGTTATTCGTATCGCACCACTGGGTGATCCTATTCAAATAGAAACGCACCGAGTATCCCTCATTTTGAGAAAAAAAGATCTCGCACTTATTAACCTTAGCGAAGTGGTTCATAACGAAAAATAATCGTTATCTCTCATTCAACCAGGCAAGACAACTATTGGCATCACTATTATGACTCCTCTCACTATAGGCCTTATCGGCAACCCCAATGCTGGTAAAACAACACTTTTTAATCAGTTAACAGGCTCTCGCCAGCGCGTAGGTAACTGGGCAGGTGTGACAGTCGAACGCAAAGTAGGTCGTTTCACAACGGCAAATCATAAAATTGAGCTCGTCGATTTACCCGGCACTTACTCCTTAACGACAATCTCAGAACAGACATCGCTTGATGAACAAATTGCCTGTCATTTCATTTTAAGTAATGAAGCGGACATGCTGATTAACGTTGTTGATGCCTCTAACCTTGAACGTAACCTCTATTTGACATTACAACTGCTTGAGTTAGGTATTCCCTGCATTGTGGCATTAAACATGCTTGATATTGCAGAACACCAAGATATGCAAATTGATATCAAAGCATTGTCTGAGCAACTGGGTTGCCCTGTTATTCCTATGGTTTCAACCAAAGCATCAGGAATAGATAAGCTCAAAGAAGCGATTGATACTTTCCCTGCTGAAAAGAAAAAACCACAAGAATTACTAACGTCTTACCCAATATGGTTACTTAATGAAGTCGAAGCACTCGCTGAAAAAATTAATCATGATGAGTTTAATTTACAGCAACGCCGTTGGATGGCCTTACAGTGTTTAGAAGGGGATATTTATACCCATCAACGTGCTCAAGTTACCACCGAAGATATCAAAGCAATTCGTCAACGAATTCAAGACGAACACAATAATGAACCAGAATTAGTCATTGCGGATGCCCGTTATCAAAATATTGAGCGTATCTGTCATACTGTGATTAATATGGAGTCCATTAAGCCAAATATCCTGACACAAAATATCGATAAAGTGATATTAAACCGTTGGTTAGGTGTGCCTATCTTCCTATTTGTAATGTATTTAATGTTCGTTTTGGCGATTAACATCGGTGGTGCATTACAACCCGCTTTTGAAGGGGGCTCAGAAGCCATCTTTATTCATGGAATTCAATGGATTGGCGCAACCTTTAACTTCCCAGAATGGTTAACTATTTTCCTTGCGCAAGGTGTCGGTGGTGGTATCAATACTGTTCTTCCACTGGTACCACAAATCGGGATGATGTATCTCTTCTTATCTATTCTTGAAGATTCAGGTTATATGGCTCGTGCCGCATTTGTTATGGATAGATTAATGCAGGCTTTGGGTCTGCCTGGTAAATCATTCGTACCGCTGATTGTTGGCTTTGGTTGTAACGTACCGTCAATTATGGGTGCGCGTACTCTTGATGCTCCAAGAGAACGATTAATCACAGTATTAATGGCACCGTTTATGTCTTGTGGTGCACGCTTAGCTATCTTTGCTGTTTTTGCCGCTGCTTTCTTTGGTAAAAATGGCGCCAGTGTAGTTTTCTCACTTTATATTTTAGGTATTGTTGTCGCGATCCTTACTGGTTTATTATTAAAACACACCATTATGCGTGGTGAAGCATCACCTTTCGTGATGGAATTGCCGGTTTATCATATTCCTCACCTAAAAACATTGTTGATGCAAACTTGGCAACGCTTAAAAGGTTTCGTGGTACGTGCTGGTAAAGTCATTATTATTGCCAGTATGTTTATTGGTGCATTAAATAGCTTTACCTTCTCAGGTAAACCTGCGGACAACATCAATGACTCAGCATTGGCATCAGTCAGTAAAGTGATCACACCATTATTGCAACCTATTGGTGTTCATAACGATAACTGGCAAGCAACGGTAGGTTTAGTAACAGGGGCGATGGCAAAAGAAGTGGTTGTGGGAACATTAAATACCCTTTATACCGCAGAAAGCATTGTTAATGAGCCTTTTGATCCTGAAGAATTCGATCTCTGGGGTGAAATTGGTGATGCCTTTGGTGAAACATGGGATAGCTTAAAAGAGACCTTTACCCTAGCGGCACTTTCTAATCCAATTGAAGCAAGTAAAGGTGATGGTGAAATGGATACCGGTACAATGGGAACCATGGGTGCTAAATTTGGCTCCGGTATTGCCGCATACAGCTACTTAATCTTTGTTTTACTGTATGTACCTTGTGTTTCAGTAATGGGTGCGATTGCTCGTGAAACAAGCCGTGGCTGGATGACCTTCTCTATTCTTTGGGGATTAAATATTGCTTATTCATTGGCTGCGCTATTCTATCAAGTAGCAACCTTCAGTGAGCATCCGCAAAGTAGTGGCATAACCATTGCTGCCGTGGTGATCTTTAACTTAATTCTATTCATCTTGTTGCGTAATGCTCGTAGTCGTCTAACAATTAACTTAAGCAATAAGCCTTCATTAGCTAAACAATGTTGTTCAAAAGGTAGTTGTCACTAGGTGACAAAGGAAAGGTAAGATGGCCAGTTTGATAGAAGTACGTGATTGTATCGCCCTCAATGGTCGAGCCGATGCCCGTCTTATCAGCCATCAACTCAATATGCCTGAACCGTTGGTGCAAGCAATGTTAGAACGGCTCACATTGATGGGTAAGCTTCAAGAAGTAGATGTAGAGGAGTGCCTTACGGGCAGTTGTAAAAGTTGCCCTGAAGCCACCGCCTGCCAGACAAAGCTTTATCAATTAATCTAACAAATTGATAAATACCATCACAAAAACCCTTACTTTATGTAGGGGTTTTTTATTTAATGCTTAAGATGAATCATTTTCATCTTCCTATTTAATGATTTACTTTCCTAACTATCACGGCATAATCCTTTAAATATAGACGTAAAGACGTCTATTATCATTTCACTTTATAAGAATATAAAATTATGCCAATAACTGAATTTTCATCGACCATTACAACCAGCAAACAAGGTGGATTGCAGATGCAATGTGCATCACGCCAGTTTCAATTTTTACTTGATGAACCTTTGTCATTAGGTGGAAAAGACACTGCAATGAATCCTGTTGAAGCATTATTAGGTACATTGGGTGCTTGTAAAGGGATTGTCGCCAAAAGCTTTGCGCGAATACATAAAATTAATCTCAACGATATTCGCATTGAAGTTAAAGGCGAATTAGATACCGATGGTTTTACGGGAAAAAATAAAGAAGCCAAAATTGGCTTTAGTAAAATTACGACGCACTTTTTTATTCAAGCCGATAATAGTGAAGAAGAGATCGCTGCATTTATCGCTTTTATTGAACGCACTTGCCCTGTTGCTGACACAATAAAAAATGCACCTATTTTAAACACGTCCTTTCATCTCGAAAACGTACCTGCATGATCGTCTATTTATGGCTGCCCTAAATAAAAGGGCAGCATATTAAGGTGTTTCTTTAAACCAAGGTTGGCGTAATAACTGCTCAAATAACTGCTTATTTTCTTCACCGATAATGTTCACAATTTCTGTGATGATCTCTTGCTTTAGCTCGTCATAGCGTTGATAACATTCTTGGCCTAATGTCGTCATTTCGACACCTTTTAGTTTTTTACTGTCTTTCATATCAAACACGTTAATTAAACCTTTTTGCTCCAACTGTCGTATAAACTTATGAATAGCTTGTCTGGAAATCACGACTGTTTTACTAATTTCAGCAATAGTGGCAGGTGCATCCACAATACGCGATAAGATGTACCATTCTGAATTTGCCAAATGGATATCACTTTGTGCGTTCCAGCAGGTATCAATACGCGAACGTAACAAAGAGTGCTTCTCGCTAATTAAATCAATTATATCAAGCTTTTCTAATAAAATAGCCATACTTATCACCCTCTTTTTATGCCAGTATAACAGAATATAATTGTCAACTCAGTTGATCATATTCTCTATTTCCGTTATTTTTCATTATGTCAATTTAGTTGACATTGTAAAAAATAGGAAATAAATGTAATGAACAAAGCAGAAAAAATTGTCACTCAGCCTCGCGCAATGATAAGTGTCTTAATGTTAGGGACATTTGTGGGGTTATTTGGTGAAACCGCGCTAAATATGGCGTTAACAAATCTGATGGAGCAATTCGTAATTAGTGCAGGATTAGCTCAATGGCTTGTTACCGGATATTTACTGACTTTAGCTATCTTCGTACCTATCTCAGCAATCTTAGTCCGATGGTTTAATACAAGAAGTTTGATTATTAGCGCGTTATTTATCTCGCTATTAGGTTGTGTGGTTGCGGCACTTGCATCTAGCTTTCCTCTCCTGATGATAGGCCGAATTATTCAAGCAATTGGCACAGGAATTATTCTACCTGTATTAATGAGCGCAGCTTTACTTATTTTTCCTCTTTATCAAAGGGGTGCCGTTATGGGAGTTATTGGTTTGACAATCACCTTGGCTCCCGCATTAGGCCCCACATTATCGGGTTTTATTTTAACCTCAATGAATTGGCATGCTATTTTTTGGATCAGTGCCATCTGTTATATCGCTATTTTAGTCTTAGCTTTTTATTCAATGGAACATATCGGTACTCTAACAAAACCCCGTATTGATATTATTTCACTCTTATTATCTTCTATCGGTTTTTCTGGACTGATTTATGGATTAGCCGTATTAGCTGAACATTCAATTACCTCAGTAAATGTTTGGGGCTCAGTATTAATAGGTGTTTTGAGCTTATTACTGTTTTGCTGGCGACAAAAACAGCTCGCAATGCCAATGATTAATCTTCAAACTTTTAAGCATTCAATATTCGTTATTGGATTATTAATGATGATTGTTTGCATGATGAGTGTATTATCGGTTGCGATTATTCTTCCTATCTATTTGAAAGAAGTTCTACTCTTTAGCGCTGCGATTGCAGGTATTTTATTATTACCGGGCAATATTATTAATGTGATTTTTTCACCATTAATTGGTTTTCTTTATAATCGATATGATGCCCGCTTTTTTGCCGTTATGGGGGCGCTGTTTATGTTGTTAAGCGCCTGTATTTTCTTAGTCTCAGTTAATGAACATACTGCTGCATGGAAAATTATTGTCGCCTTTATGGCGCTTTGTATGGGTGTAACCTGCGTCATTATGCCTGCGCAAACAACCGCATTAAGCGATTTAACGCCTGATCTTTATGCTGATGGCTCTGCTATTTGGAATACGCTATACCAAGTTTCTGGCGCATTAGGTACCTCTATCGCCATTACGTTAATGTCTTATTTTCGTGAAAATGCGTTGTCACAAAATAGTGCTATCTCTGCCCTATCATTTGGCACACATGCTGTGTTTTATTTCACACTAGCCTTGAGTATCATTGCATTATTACTGGCTTTTCGACTTAAAAAACCATTAGCAAAACCAGTGTTATCCCCTAAATAATGCCGTTTTAAACACCTTCTCAGTTCAGATAAAAAAGCCCATATTAAGCCAAAAGGCATAACATGGGCTAAATCGGTGTCTAATTCAGAAGGAATATCATCTTCAACACCAGCGAGATAATTCGTCTCATTCACACAACATTTCACTGAAATACTAAAGACAAAACTCTTTTTCGATAAACGCTATCTACCTGAAACAGTTATCACAAAGGAACAAATAGATAACCAAGTCGCCTTTTATAAGGCGTATTATTACAACTCGTATAGAGCAAGAATTAAATTTATTAAAAAATTAATAAAAATACAAAAAGAGCTGTTCTAAAATAGAATCAGCTCTTTAAAACTATCATCATTTACAAGCCTCGATTAACGCTTGAGTAAATTCATCAGGATGTGAAATAAACGGGGCATGAGCCGCATTACGGAAAGTCACGGAAGGTGAATGTGGATAAAGAATATCTAATAATCCAGCCACTTTTCGAGGTACTAAACCGTCTAAATAACCGTAAAAACGAATAAAAGGACAACCCAACGTTTTCAACTCTTCTCGTAAATCCTCAGTACGCAGAATTTCTAATCCGCCATTAAGCACTTCAACAGAAGGGAGTGGTTGCTCTAATACCACTGATTTTAATGCTTTCATATCTTCACGCGCACTTTGAGTGCCCAATGTTTGTAGTGCTAAAAAGCGCTCAACGGTGCGATGAAAATTCTCATTTAACTGCTGTTCAAATCCTTTCAAAACTTCAGGCTTGATACCCGGCCAACCATCATGTGCACCAAAACAAGGAGAAGAAGCTACCGTAATCAACGCTTGCACACTATTGGGATTATCTAAAACAATACGGCTAGCGACTAATCCACCTAAAGACCATCCTAGCCAAATGGCATTAGCAGGCGCTTTTGCAAAAACAATCTCTGCCATCTCTTTTAATGTGAGCGCTGAAAATCCTTGGCTACGTCCATAACCCGGTAAATCAACAAGATGAAGTGTAAAATGCGAGGCTAATCTCGGTATTAATGATTGCCAGACCTGTGCATTCAGCCCCCATCCGTGTAGTAGCACAAGATCTATTTTTCCTTCACCGATTGTCTGCCAATACAGTTTATTCATTGTTATGCTCTCTTCTCTTTTACAAGGATGTTCATTATGTGGATAACAATAGCAGGATATTGTTGGCTATGTCGTCAACCCTTACATTATGATACTAAAGGCATTTGTTCGAGTTGTATTCGACATCTACCAAAACAACAAAATCGTTGCCCTTGCTGTTTATATCCTTCCCATCATTCTATGATGTTGTGTGGACGTTGCTTACAATCACCACCTCTATGGAAACAGATGTTGACAGTCACCGACTATCAACCGCCATTAAATAAATTATTACACCTTTATAAATACCAATCTCGCCCTCAAATAGCCTTATGTCTTGCACGACTTTTTCTATTGCGATGGCTTTCACATCGACGAGAAAATTTAGTGCAGAAACCTGATAGAATTATTAGCGTTCCTTCGCATCACCATCGCCGTTGGTCTAGAGGCTTTGAGCAAGTAGAAGCTATCGCTAAGCCTTTGGCAAGATGGCTAAATTGTGCTTATCAACCGGATACCCTGATAAGAACTCGTGCTACACTGATGCAAACGCATCTTAATGCCAAGCAAAGGCAACAAAATTTAAAACATGCATTTGTATTAAATAACACAGTGTCGGTATCAGGGAAAAATCTGGCACTAATTGATGATGTTATCACTACAGGTGCGACATTAAACTCCATCGTACCCTTGTTATTTCGTGCGGGAGCACGCTCTGTTGAGGTATGGGCGATTTGTCGAACCTTGTAGTTAACCGCCAATTGGGCGTATGATAACCAACCAGAACAGTCAACTATTGAGCAAGACGATATGATTACTATTACTGATGCCGCACAGGCGCATTTTGCCAAACTACTGGCTAACCAAGAACCCAACACCCAAATTCGTGTATTTGTTATCAATCCAGGTACACCTAATGCTGAATGTGGCGTTTCATACTGTCCACCGGATGCTGTAGAACCAAACGACACTGAAATTCAATTTGAAAAACTGTCTGCGTATGTTGATGATATCAGTGCGCCTTTCTTAGAAGATGCCGAAATCGACTTTGTGACTGACCAACTGGGCTCACAATTAACCCTAAAAGCACCTAACGCAAAAATGCGTAAAGTTGATGCTGATGCACCGTTAATTGAGCGTGTTGAATACGTACTGCAATCACAAATTAACCCTCAATTAGCGGGTCATGGTGGTCGCGTAAGTCTGATGGAAATCACTGAAGATGGCTATGCTATCTTACAATTTGGTGGTGGTTGTAACGGTTGTTCAATGATTGATGTCACCTTAAAAGATGGCATCGAGAAAGAATTGTTAAACCTGTTCCCTAATGAATTAAAAGGTGTCAAAGACTTAACTGAGCACCAACGTGGTGAACACTCCTACTACTGATCCTTCAGTATCAAATCCCCTATGATATTCACCTGCACTGATATCATGGGGGATTTTTGTATTAAAATAATCATTTACAAAGAGTTACGTCATCTTTACCCATTTGACGTTATGATAAATGTATCGTTCTCTCGCTCAGAACAAATAAATTAACAATATAATAAATAAGACAATTATGGATAAGTTTCAATTTCTTAGCATTGAGCAAGCTTATCAATTCTGGGTATCTCAATCGGCTACTTTAGTCGATGTGAGAGATCCTCAGAGTTATCGCTTTGGTCATGCGACAAATGCATTTCATCTCACCAATGAAACGCTAAATCAATTTTTACAAGATGCTGACTTCGATGTTCCTGTTATGGTGATGTGCTATCACGGTCACAGTAGCCAAGGGGCAGCTCAATATCTGGTTAATATGGGCTTTGAAACCGTTTATAGTATTAATGGTGGTTTTGAAGCATGGCAAAGAGAGTTTCCACAAGCGATAACGTCTCTGCAATAACGACGGATGAGTTTTGTCAATGATCCACATTATTACGCTTTCCAACCATCAAGCTGCTGATTTATTTGTCAATTACATGACAACAAAAGGTGTGCGAATTCACGCAAAAAATGAAAATCAGCAAGTCTCACTTTGGTTAGAAGACCAACATCAATTAGAAATGGTTGAAAAAGAACTTAACACGTTTCTACGTGAGCCTTTTCATCCGCGCTACCAGGCCGCAAGTTGGCAAACCGGCAATCCGCAAAATACGGGTATAAAATATCGCCCAGCTTTTTCGATAAAAAATATGGTGCAACGTTCAGGCCCGTTAACGGTACTGGTGATTATTTTATGTATCTTCGTTTTTATCTGGCAACAAGTGGTTGGTGACTATAATGTCATGCTCCATTTAGCATGGCCTTATGAAGAGAGCTTAAACCTTGAAATTTGGCGCTATATCACCCCTGCGTTTGTTCACTTTTCACTAATGCATATTGCCTTTAACCTTGCTATGTGGTGGTATCTTGCAAGTCAAACAGAGCAGCAATTAGGTACCAGTAAGTTATTTGTGATCATGCTCGTTTCTGCGCTCTTTAGTAATTGGGCACAATCACTGTTTACAGACTCTAATTTTGGCGGACTTTCCGGTGTTGTTTACGCATTAATTGGCTATGTAGGTTTAACAGGAATACGTAATCCCGAAAAAGGTATTGGTGCCCCAACAGGTTTAATCGTTTTTTCAATTTTGTGGATTATTGCGGGTTATATGGGCGTTTTAGGTGACTCTATCGGAAATGCTGCACATTTTGCAGGCTTCCTTATCGGCTTATTGATGGCTTTGTGGGATAATCGACATCAATTATCTCGTAGATCATAATAAAATTAACATGATATTTTTAACATTAGGGGACACCTGTGAAGCAAACGCAACGACATGATGCCATCATTGAACTGGTACGCCTACAGGGCTATGTCAGCACTGAAGAGTTGGTGGAGCATTTTGAAGTCAGCCCACAGACCATCCGACGTGATTTAAATGAATTAGCGGAAAAGAACAAAATCCAACGTCATCACGGCGGTGCTGCATTACCTTCAAGTTCAGTGAATACCGCTTATCATGATCGTAAAATTATGTGGTCTGATGAAAAATCACGGATTGCACAACGCGTGGCTAGCTTAATTCCTGATGGTGCAACACTGTTTATTGATATTGGTACAACGCCGGAAGCCGTAGCACATGCCCTTATTAACCATAAAAACCTCCGTATAGTGACTAACAACCTTAATGTAGCAACATTACTTATGGGTAAAGAAGACTTTCGTTTGATCCTTGCGGGTGGAGAAGTACGTACACGAGATGGAGGGATTGTCGGTGAAGCTACACTTGATTTTATCTCTCAATTCCGTCTTGATTACGGTATTTTAGGGATAAGTGGTATTGATATGGATGGTTCTTTGCTTGAGTTTGATTACCATGAAGTTCGTACTAAACGTGCAATTATTGAAAACTCACGTTGTGTTATGTTGGTAACTGACCATTCTAAGTTTGGTCGTAATGCGATGGTAAATTTAGGTAATATGAATCTGATCGATTACTTATTTACCGATCAAGAGCCACCAGCAGGGATCCAAAAAATTGTTGAACAGCACAACGTTCAACTCGAATTATGTTAATTAAATAAATTCCTAAAAAAGTACCTTATCAGGTACTTTTTTTTCATCTTCATCACGACTAACCCTTTCTAATTTATTATTTTTTTATCAAAACATCTCTCTTTTTTATTAAAAACCTAATAATGTTGGTTGTATTTAATAAGCCCACAAATTATGTGGATATGATAATAAATTGTTATCCATATCACGCAGTTATGTTTTTTATCAGTTATATAGTTGGCATTTTCATCAAACTTCATTACAATTATGAGCGAAAACGAACATTAAAGAATTGTTTCGCGCATTCGTAGGAGGATGTTATGAAAACTCAAGACTTGATTGTCATCGGCGGCGGAATAAACGGCGCTGGAATTGCGGCGGATGCAGCTGGCCGAGGCCTTTCAGTACTTATGCTGGAAGCTCAAGACTTAGCAAGTGCGACATCTTCCGCGAGCTCTAAACTTATTCATGGTGGTTTACGTTATTTAGAACACTACGAATTCCGCTTAGTAAGCGAAGCGCTGGCAGAGCGTGAAGTGTTATTACGCTTAGCGCCACATATCGCATTTCCTATGCGTTTTCGCCTGCCACACCAGCCACATTTACGCCCAGCTTGGATGATCCGTATTGGTCTGTTCCTTTATGATCATTTAGGAAAACGTGTAAGCCTCCCAAGCAGTAAAGGCATTAAATTTGGTGCAAACTCTGTTTTAAAACCAGAGTTAACACGCGGTTTTGAATATTCAGACTGCTGGGTTGATGATGCACGTTTAGTAGTATTAAATGCGCAAGAAATCGTCCGTCGTGGTGGTGAAGTGCGCACACGCACAAAAGTAACTCGCGCTTGGCGTGAAAATGATTTGTGGATGGTAGAAGCTCAAGATTTACGTACAGGTGAAACATCTCGCTACCAAGCCAAAGCCTTAGTAAATGCAGCTGGCCCTTGGGTTAAAACTTTATTTGATGAAGGCTTAAAACTGAAATCACCTTATGGGATCCGTTTAATTAAAGGTAGCCATATTGTTATTCCTCGTGCTCATAACGAACCACAAGCTTATATTTTACAAAACGAAGATAATCGTATTGTTTTCGTTATTCCTTGGATGGATGAATTCTCTATCATCGGTACTACGGATGTTGAATATAAAGGCGATCCTAAAGATGTCGCTATTGATGACAACGAAATTCAGTATTTACTGAAAGTCTATAACGATCACTTTAAAAAGCAGTTAACTAAAGAAGATGTGGTGTGGGATTACTCTGGTGTGCGTCCATTATGTGACGACGAATCAGACTCACCACAAGCGATTACCCGTGATTACACCTTAGATGTTCATGATGATAATGGTCAAACACCACTGTTATCTGTATTTGGTGGTAAATTAACGACTTATCGTAAATTAGGTGAGCACGCTGTTGATAAACTTGTTGCTTACTTCCCTAACATGGGTAAACCATGGACTAAAAATGGTCAATTACCGGGCGGTAATTTAGAAGGTTGTGATCGTGATGGCTATTCACGTTTAATTCGTCAACGTCACCCTTGGTTACCAGAAGCACTGGCACTGCGTTTTGCCCGCACTTATGGTAGCAACACCGAATTACTGCTTGAAGGTATTACTGATTTAGCCGGCATGGGCGAAAACTTCGGTCATAATCTATATGAAGCAGAATTACGTTATTTAGTGAAACATGAGTGGGTTATTGAAGTTGATGATGCTATTTGGCGTCGTACTAAACTCGGCATGTGGTTAAATGATGAGCAAAGACAACGTATTAGCCAATGGTTATCGGCAAATACACACACTGTATAAGAGTAGTAAAAATATTCTCTGACTCTGTTCGATGTTTTTATTAGCAATTTTTGTGGCGCCTAATACGCGCCACTTTTTTTCATCGTAAGAAAATCAATATATAACCTATTAATCGCTATTTAAGCTGTTTTTCTAAAAAGGCTTTTAATACTGTCGCATTATTTTGTTGCTTATCTTTGCCTGAATAAAGTAATACCAACGGTTGCTCTTTGGCTATTGCGACAAGCGATTGCCAATGTTCAGGTGTAGCCATTAATTCTTGCGTATAACGTTGCGTGAATTCAGTAAAATCTCCCCCTCCGCCATGAAACCATTTTCGTAATTCAGTCGAAGGTGCAACGCCTTTATTCCATTCATCATAATGAAAATCCGTCTTTTTCACGCCCCTTGGCCAGAGCCTATCGACTAACACACGATAACCTTCATGCTCACCGTCTTTATCATCATAAACACGTTTACAAGTGATCATTTCGCCTCTCATCAATACGTTAGTTAACTTTATTGTAGAAGAAAAATGAGAAGACTGACCTCTCAATATGCT
Organism: Proteus vulgaris; assembly: GCF_016239305.1. GTDB lineage: Bacteria > Pseudomonadota > Gammaproteobacteria > Enterobacterales > Enterobacteriaceae > Proteus > Proteus vulgaris_C. Next base: position 76,024 of record NZ_JAEHOQ010000009.1, read on the forward strand.
TATTTTTATCATAGAGCTGGTTTCAACATGAAATTTCCTCTCCTTTTGATTGAATTATCCTCATCAAAAATAGGGTGAATAGTTGTTGACTAAATAACCTAATTAAGAGAATCTACATCTAGACGTCTAAATGGTTAGATGGGTAAATAAGTAGTGATACTTAAATAAAAATTACAACACAGTAAAAGATTGATGAGGTACAGGTATGAGCTTTTATCACGCAAGCCAACATGAAGCACTTAACCAAAATCTTGCTGAATTAGATGGCCAGATCCAAGTTTCATTTGAATTTTTTCCTCCTCGTACCGAAGAGATGGAAAATATTCTTTGGCAATCTCTTGCGCGTTTAAATACCTTAAAACCGAGCTTTGTTTCTGTGACTTATGGTGCAAACTCAGGAGAGCGTGATAGAACACACTCTATTATTAAAGGAATAAAAGAACGCACCGGATTAGAAGCAGCACCACACTTAACCTGTGTTGATGCAAGCCGTGAAGAACTCCAACATATTGCACAAGATTATTGGCAAAATGGTATTCGTCATATTGTTGCATTACGCGGAGATTTGCCCGATAACACACAAAAACCAGAGATGTATGCCACCGATTTAGTCCATTTACTCAAAGGAGTGGGTGATTTCGATATTTCTGTTGCGGCTTACCCAGAAGTGCATCCTGAAGCGAAAAGTGCACAAGCGGATTTAATTAACTTAAAAAGAAAAGTAGATGCGGGAGCAAATCGCGCTATTACTCAGTTTTTCTTTGATGTCGAAAGCTACTTACGTTTTCGTGATCGCTGTGTTTCAACAGGAATTGATGTGGAAATTGTGCCGGGTATTCTGCCTGTGACTAATTTTAAACAGCTAAAACGCTTTGCGGGTTTAACCAATGTAAAAATTCCGGGGTGGATGAATAAAATGTTTGATGGATTAGAGAATGATCCCGAAACCCGTAGTCTGGTCGGTGCATCAATTGCAATTGATATGGTGAAGATTTTAAGCCGTGAAGGGGTAAAAGATTTTCACTTTTATACGCTTAATCGTTCAGAATTAACCTATGCTATTTGCCACACGCTGGGTGTTCGTCCTGAACTTGTTAAAGCATAAATCGATACAATTACCCCGCCAATAAAGCGGGGTGACATTCTGATGAATTACTCACCAAAGTGATACGGTTTTTCTACTGGTAATAGGCTGTATGCGGTGTCGAGATCACCATTAGCAATACAAGCATCTATTTTATGTACCTTATCGGTAATATCCGTAATATTCACAATCCACTCTTTGCAATATTTTTCAACTGCTTGATTTCGTAAACCAATTTGGATGGTACGATAACTGAGTCGATTAAGATAAATATCACGTTCGGGATCCCACTGAATGCGAATATTACTGGTTTCTGATGCTTCTTTCCAAGCCTCAGCACTGGCATAGCAGTCTGGATCAAAATGACTCACAACACCCTGAGTCAGCATCTCTTGAAAGCCTTCATGCGTAATATCAACCGCAAGAATAGAGGCTTGATTAGTGTCTTTACGCCCCCACCCAGAACGGTACATCATCCAAAGAAAGGAAGGTTTTACCCAAGTCATGCGGGTCATACTAAAAGGGGGCGAAACAAATGTTCCGTTTGCGACTGCGCTCTGAGCAATAGTATTAGAATAGGCTTGATAAACACGAACAAAATCATTCGTATAATATGCCCTTACTTCACACTCAGGACATCGGTCAACATCATCGTTCATCTTTCTTTAATATCCTTTTATATTAATAAAATGGAACTATCCGCTTAAATTATGAGCCTCTGATTGCAGATAATCAAGAGCCCTTATTTTTGTTAAGACTCCATCAATAGAGTAGCGTGCATTTATAAAAGTAAAAAAAAGAATAACGATAAAACAAGCAGACTCATGTTCCTATTGTGTTTTATTTATACAGTGATGAGTCAATAAATCTTGCTAATCTACGCACAAAGTGAGGCGAATAAGCAATTTAATAGACTCACAGAGTAGAAATTAGGCGCTCGATAAGCTGTGTTTTTATTAATGCAGGAGATTTAACTGTAGTGCCGGCTATCTTTGCCGTCATGATTTCAAAGGCTTTTTCGACCAATAAAGCCTCATCTTGCTTCATTGACCACACATTATTAGGTAAAAAGCTCAACATCACATGATCATCGAAGGTACCAATATGGAGGTGAGCAGGAATAACGCCTTCACGCTGACGAATAACACTCAATAGACCTTCAAGAATAGGCAGTGATGAGGCAATGAAATGAGACGGTATTTGCTGATGTTGCTCTAAATACTGTTTCATCATTTGTTCGCCGTCTTTGGTCGTATTATGTTCTGCATAAGAAACCGTTACACGACTATCATCGCCATAATGCCCTTTTATCGCTTGCACATAACCTCGTAAACGCGCTGCAATAGTAGGCAATAACGCATCTCCCGCAAAAAAATGGATTGGTGCATCTTGCTTTATCATTGCTCTTGTCAGTTGAGCTCCACTGTCGCAGTTATCTGATGCTACACAAATAGCCTCACTGACAGAGAAATCTCTATCTAAGAAAACGAGGGGTTTTTGACGATGTTTAACATGGTGTAACTGATTTTTTCGACTTGATGACACAATGAAAATACCATCAACATTACGCTCATCCATTGATTTAACGAGTTTATTTTCATTTTTGATATCACCATAGGTACAGCTAATTGTTAGCTGACAACCAATTTGGTGACAATGCATCTCTAATTTTTCAGCTAAAGCTGCAAAAAAGGGGTTAGAAAGGCGAGGGATAACCAATCCGTAGGTATCTGTTTTATTAAGCTTTAAACTTCTAGCCGCATGATTGACGGTATAACCAAACACCTCAACATAGTCCGCTATCTTTTTTTGTGTTTTTGCACTGATCCGGTATTGATCACCTTTGCCATTTAATACCAATCTGACTGTGGTAATAGACAAATTCAAGTCATTTGCAATCTGTTCAACTGTTTTTGCCATTAATATTCCATCATTGATATTGCCCTCATCTTAATGATGAGGGCCAGTTAACCTTTACTGAGCAGGCTTAGCACGCCATTTCTTCCACATTGCTTTTAACGAAGGCCCAATAATCGGTAGGATCAACGTCAGTATCGCAATACCTAAGAATGTCGCGGTAATTGGGCGCGTATACAGAATCGATAAATCACCTTGAGACATTGTTAATGCTCGACGTAAATTAGATTCCGCCATTGGCCCTAAAATAATACCAATGACTATTGGCGACATCGAAAAATCTAGCTTAATCAATATATAAGCAAGGAGTCCTGTTCCCATCATGATAAACACATCACGAATATCGTGGTTAACAGAATAAGCTCCAATGCTACACAATACAAAGATGATAGGCACTAATACACGACGCGGAACATCCATTACTCGGACAAAGAGTTTCATACATAAGAAACCTAAGATGCCCATTAAAATATTCGCAACCATTAAGCCAATAAAAATACTGTTTACTTCAACGGGATTGTCCGTAAAGAGCTGAGGCCCTAATGCCAACCCTTGTACCATAAACGCACCCATAATAATGGCTGTCGCACCATCACCTGGAATACCTAAGGTCATTAATGGCACCATACACCCACCCGTTACTGCATTGGCACCCGCTTCTGGTGCGGAAACACCTTCTGGTGAACCATGTCCAAACTCTTCAGGGTGTTTTGACCAACGCTTCGCTTCATTATATGAGATAAATGAAGAGATATCGCCACCCACTCCTGGAATAACGCCCACACCAGTGCCAATCGCTGATGAACGTAAGTACGTTGGTAAAACACGTTTAAAATCTAACCATGTTGGTAATACACGCTGAATACGCGCACTCACTTTTCCTTCTGGGTTCTTTTGACGGCGTTCACGGTAATCTTCTTCAAAGCTAATTAAACCTTGAGAGAAAGCAAACAAACCAACTAGGATCGGAATAAAGGAGATCCCGCCCATTAAGTACACAGTATCAAAAGTAAATCGCATACCCGATGTCATCGGATCAAGACCTACTGTCGCGATCGCTAATCCAATTGCCCCGCCCATTAATCCTTTAATAATCGATTGCGATGATACACTGGTAATAATACTTATGCCAAATACAGCGAGTGCAAAATACTCAGCTGCAGAGAAACCGATTGCAACTTTAGCCAACTGAGGCGCAATTACAATCAGAGCAATCGTACTAAATATTCCTCCAAACATAGAGCCCATGGTGGATAAACCCAGTGCTCGCCCTGCTTCACCTCTTTTCGCCATTGGATAACCATCCAATACCGTTGCTGCTGATGCAGGTGTTCCTGGTGTACTAATCAATATCGCAGTAATTGAACCACCGTAAACGGCGCCACAATACATTCCTAATAACAATAATATCCCTGTCATTCCTTGAAAGGAGTATGTTAATGGGAGTAGCAATGCAATTCCCATATTGACTGTTAAACCAGGTAATGCACCGATAACAATACCTGCGAATACCCCTAACAGTAGTACTGTGAATGTTTCCAAACTGAAAACAATCATAAATGCATCTAATATTTCCATATCAAAGCTCCTTTCCTGCTTTATTCAAGAAAAACAGGGATTGGTAGAGGTGAATTGAACAGGAGTTCAAAGAAAAGATACGACATCACCACAATCGCAATAGGAACCACGATAAGTAAGATCTTTTTGCGTTCATTCATCAACCACATAATGATTGGGATAAGGAGCAATGATGAAACAATGAATCCTAAGAAATATAAGCCTACTGCGTAGAATATTAATAAAAATCCTAAACCATAAGCCCGTTTAACAGCCGTCGAACTTAAATCAACAGAGCGGTGGACGTGTTTTGCTTTATCTATAATTACACTGATCCACTGAAAAATCCCCAGTAAAATAAACAAGATAGCTAAACCATAGGGCCAAAAACGCTCCCCAGGTACACCATACTCGTCAAATATGCTCATATCACGGGAGAGGTAGATAATAAGTAGCCCAAAAGCTACTGAAATCGCACCGATGATGGTATTACTTTTTGTCATGTCGGGATCTCCCTGACCAACCCTATCCGCCTAAACGGATAGGGTGGTATCACTATTATTTCTTCAGTGTCGCCGCGATGAGCTCAGCGTACATTTCGTGGTCTTCTTTCATCATTTGGTAAGCATCATCACCAGTGATAAACACCGGCATAATACCCTGTTTTTTCAACGCTTCTTGATAAGCTGGTTTTTGAACCACTTCAGAGAATGCGCCTACTAACTCATTTTTCACGTTATCAGGTATACCTGCGGTTGTTGCTAATACAGCCCAAGCTCGCATTTTCACGTTGGTATCTAACTTCAGTGCTTCTTTGAATGTGGGTACTTCTGGAATAAGAGGGAAACGACGTTCATCCATCACACCCAGAACACGTAATAAGCCACCATCAACGTGTGATTTTACTGCGCCTGGAGTAGTTAATACGCCATCAATATGATCACCTAATAAAGCTGCGATTGATGGGCCTGTACCTTCGTTATAAGGAATGTGGTTAAATTTAGTTCCTGTAGTACGTTCAATATTCACACCTGCAAGATGGAAAATAGCGCCCATACCAGAGTTACCAATTTTTAGTTTTCCTGGATTCGCTTTTGCTCCATCAACAAAATCTTGTAGTGTTTTATAAGGTGAATTGGCATTGACGACTAATACAACAGGATCCGCAATAGTGGTGGCAATCGGAGTAAAGTCTTTATAAGTCACTGGCGATTTCCCTTGATGAGGGAACATTGCCAACTCAACCGTTGTCATCACTAATTTCGTGCCATCTGGACGCGCATTAGCTACTTCAATCAGCCCCGTTAAACCATTACCTGTTGGTTTATTGATAGGAACAAAAATACGACCTGCAGGCATCACATCTTTAGCAAACTCTGCAATAGTACGTGCAGATGTATCAGTACCACCGCCCGGATTTTTCGGGATAATCACATCAATATTTTTTGTAGGATACGTTAACTGTTGGGCGACTGCATTCCCCATGCCCAGTGTCATCGTAATCGCCAACGCTGCGAGTAGACTCTTTTTCATAAAACCCTTTCTCCACATTTTTATTGAGTAGCTATTAATTGCTGATAAACAATGTTTTTTCGATTCCAAGTAAAGGTCACGTGTAGGGTATTGTTTTCAGCAATAATAGCCGGATATGAAAATTCGCCTTCCCCATCGAGTAAATCGAATGGTTCAGACCAAGTACTGCCATTATCGGATGAAAGACTGACAGAGATGGGATAACGACGACTCCAGTTACCTGAGTTCGGGTTATACACCAATGCCAGTTGACCATCTGCGAAGGAGACGACATCAATGCCGCTATTATTATTTGGTAATATTGTTGCATAAGCTGGACACCAACTGCGCCCATAATCCGTTGAATCGCTACGATAAATAGTACCGCGCGTACTCCGCATCATGGCATGCACATGCCCAGGCCGGGATTCCCATAGTGTTGGCTGTATCACGCCGTCCCATTGAAAAACGCGTTGTAGATCAGTCTCCCATAAGGCATCGTCCTTTAAACCCTGCCAGATTTCATGTTCCGTTTGCCCACCTTTATGGTGTTCAATCGGAATATCCACTCGCAACCAGTGTTGACCGTCGTCACTCGATATATCGACAAACGCATCCCAGAATTGGTCATCCTCAACCGACCCTGGTGCCAACCACTCGCCATTCGACATCACTAACACTTTGTTCTTCACAGGACCTCTAGGTGCTACATCACCAGAAACCAATTCACTCGGTAAACTCCAGCTATTTCCGCCATCCTTCGAGATAACGTATTGGGTCGTCCAACTATGTACATCGGGACCCGTTTTATAAAACAGCCAGATATTACCTGTTGATGGGTCAACATGTAAAACTGGATTCCAGTGCGCAACACCTGGATTTTTAACAACAGGCTGAGCGTGTTGCCAGCCATCACCCTCTTTTATCACCAGCCAGATAGCCGTATTTCCGCTACCTTCTTTATCGCCAGCAAAAAAAGCGGTTAACAAACGCTCAGAGTTAGGCACACGCACAATCGTTGAAGCATGGCAGTGATTAAAAAGTGAATGTGCGTTATCAAGCACAAACTGGGTTTCCTTCATCACGAAAGGCATATTCCTACTCCTGTCTTAAATTAATCTAACGAAAGCCATTTTTTCATGTTTTCACCCAAAGCAGTCATGCTATTGACGGCAGAGGGGAAAAATGAGTTTTCAAACTGACTGCTGTTACGGGAACGGCAGACCAGAGTGCTGAAGTTACCAATCAGACGCTGATGATATTTAGCGCATGCTGGGTAATCCAGTGTTTCGGTCATCGCTGCTGTTGATAAATAATCAGCTAACACTGCAGCCTGCTCTGGTTTATCCTTCCAATTCTCATAAAGCCAAACATAAAGCTCTGGATGGAAGTTAGCCATAACACCGCTATATGCCTGACATCCCGCTTGGAATGACGCTAATAACGTTTGACTGTTTGCATTCGCTAAGTGCAAGCGAGTTCCTTTTGATAATGCTAAACGACGCTCTATCATTGGTAGAGAACAGCAGGTATCTTTAATAAAAGTAAAGCGATTACTTTGTGCACACCACTCTACAATCTCTTCAGATAGCAAGCGTTTGTAAGGATGAGGGCATTCATAAATACCCAAATCAATCTCTTTTGGTACCACATTGGTTAAGACTTGCAGTGTTTCCAACGCCTTATCATCTGACTCCCCGACTAAAGCCAAGCGGTTACTGATCATAATGACGCCATCGACGCCCGTACCTGACATTGCCTGCAGTTGTTCTTTTTGCTGACTTAATGCAGTTGCAGTATGACCAGAAGCGACTACAGGTACTCTTCCATCTGCTTTTTCAACGATAAAGCGGGTAAGTGCTTGAGTTTCCTCGTCACTTAAATAAAACATTTCGCTTGATTGGCAGGCGGCAAAAAGTCCATGTACACCAGAATCGATATACCAGTCTACAAGACGCTCTAACGACGCCCAATCAATCTCCCCTTTGGCATCAAAGGGGGTTAGCATAACAGGCCAAACACCGACGTATTTTTGCTGGCTCATCATCAATTCCTTACAGTAAGTTAATGGCATCGCCTGCCACTTTCACTTGAATACCTTGAGTCAATGCTTGAGCAACAAAAGCTTTAAGCACAAACGCCAATTTATCTTCATCAATGTAAGCCACGGTAATGTGATTACTTTGATGTCCCGCCATAAGGTCATCACGCGTTACACCATCTAACGTACAGTTTAATAATGGCCATTCGTAGTTGGTTGCTCTACGGCGACGTTCAAATTCTGCTTCAGGTAATTCTACCGCCACACCCGTACCGATATGCATAATCACATCAGTGCCTTCATAGTGTGCACGACCCCATAACAAGCGCCCTGCCTTACCTTGACCTGCGATAGTTGAACCTCCTTTAGGGAAGAACATTGCCGGCTGACGATAACCTGTTGCACCTTTTAAGCCACCTTTGAGGTGTTCAAAAGGAACCGATCCTGAAATCTCCATATCCCAGTAGAATGTTCCTTCGTACTCACTACCCCAACGAATATCATGTAGTGTAGTTTCTGCCGGTAACCCTAATGATGTTAATAAACGCCATAACATCGTTTGAGGAATAGCCGTACCCATATCCACTTCATTGATACAAGGAATTGGTGTGTTAGGGCAGATAATCTCGCCGTTTTCATCTGGTAGTGGGAAACGTGCTGTTGAACCAATAGCACCTTCGGCAAAGTCAGACGCTGGGCAACAATCTTTTAAGCCCTGCTGATATTGCACACCCACCGCAGTTAAACCAAAACGTTTTACGAAACGCGCCATTGCAATCATCATGGCGCACTGCTCCATCACTTGCTCACGAGTGAGTTCAGTTTTGTCATCTTGACCAAACATAAACGTCATCCCGTTATCTTCGTACCACTGTAAACATGCCTCTCTTAATTCTGTTGGTACTTTCGCCATTTCGACCAGTAACGCAGATTGAGAAAGGGATTCAATTGGCATACCAATATTGATCATGGCCTGTTGTGGGAAGACCCCGTTAATCATTCCCATACAGAATGTATCGAACAAACCTATTATTTCTTTATTTTTAATTATGTATTCGCCGACTTTACGACCCACTTCACCGGCTTCTGTCGCCATTACCCTGTGTGTTGGCGCAATCTCTGTAAGATAGTTAAGCTTATGATTTACATAGCCATATTTTAGCCAAGTTGCTAAACCATCTACAAAGAATTCATCTTCAAACTCTTCTGACCATAAACGTGAATAATTTTTACCTAAACTGGTCATCGTGCCCGCTAAACACAACATACCCACCAGACCCGGCCATGTACCATCAAAGTTAGCCAGCAGTAAAATAGGACCACGATGGTGTGCTAAGGAAGAAGCAATATGGTGTGAATATTGCCATGCGGTTAATAACACGATAACCGGAGCATCAGGATCGATGGCGGCAAACATGTCGCAACCTTCACGCTGACTACTGATAAAACCATGGCCACGAGCTTCATTAATTTCATGAGCACGCTTCATTTTGTAACCTTGGGCTTCTAATGCCACGGCCAGTTTATCTTCAAATTTTTTCTGTACAGGCCAGCAAGTTACGTTTGCAGGCTCACGTAAGTCTGCGTTAGTAACCATCAAGATCTCTTTCTGACCTGCTGTGATAGTTGTCGGTAATTTTGGTAGATTTAAGTTCAACATAAGATATCCCTGGTAAGGTAAACTCGGTTCATAATCGGAAAAATTAGTGGTCAGCAATCTGACATCATTTCGTTATAACGCTGCTGATCTTGATACATTTGCAAATAAACTTGATATTTAGCCTGATGGAAGGCAAACGTGTCGCTATCTGGTGTGATAATGCCACCTTCTCGTACCATTGCACTGGCAGCTTTTGAGAAATCATCAAAGGCTTTACACGCTACAGCACCTAATAATGCAGCCCCTAAATTCACCGCATCTTCCTCTTGTGCTAAATGAATTTCACGACCTGTCGCATTGGCATATTCACGTAGCCACAATGGATTTTTCGTTGCGCCACCACACATCACGATGCGATTGATTTGATGTCCAGCATCTTCAAGTGTGTCGATAATATGGCGTGTGCCATAAGCAATAGATTGCAGTGTCGCAAGATAATAACGAGCCAATGCAACACGACCACTTTCCAACGTTAACCCGCTTACCATGCCTTTAGCAGCTGGATTGGCACGCGGAGAGCGATTGCCATGATGGTCAGCTAAAACATGAAACTGAGTGGTTGGATATTGCTCATTTTCTTCCAATTCAGCGACGGCTTCGTTTAATAAGGCATAGTAATTAACGCCTTTTTCATTCGCTTCTTGCGCTAATTCAGCCCATGACTCATGACGGCGGATAGACCATTCAACTAACGCACCAGCAGCACTTTGACCGCCTTCGTTTAGCCATAAGCCGGGTAACATCGCGCCAAAGTAAGGTCCCCAAACACCGGGTACCATAATGGGATATTGGCTTACGATCATGTGGCAATTAGACGTACCACTGATAATTGCCAAACTCCCTTCAGGTTGTGATGCTGTTAATGCCAAGCCACCCGCATGCGCGTCAATAATGCCAGAAGCAACAATGACACCCGTGTGCAAGCCAAATGCATTGGCAACCGATTCATCTAAACAACCCGCTTGTTCACCTAATGCCAAAATGGTTTGTGGTACTTTTTCTAATAATTCATCCAAACCTACATCGGCTAACAAGCTCTCACTAAATTGCCCCTGATGTGCTAAATAGTTCCACTTACAGGTTAATGTACAGGTGCTTGCCACATCCCCTGATGTTGCTTTCCACACTAAAAAGTCAGCTAAATCAAAGAATCGCCATACATTTTGATAACGCTCTGGATAATGATTTTTTAACCACAAAATTTTTGGCAATTCCATTTCAATGCTCACTTCGCCACCGACATATCGCAGTGAAGGATCATTGGTCAGATTGATGGTGACCGTTTCTTGTACGGCTCGGTGATCCATCCACATAATGATATCTTGTTCAGTATTACCACTTGGCGAAACCGAAAGCCCTTTACCTTCTTTATCCACGGCAACCAAAGAACAAGTAGCATCAAAACCGATAGATTTCACATGGATAGGATCAATAGCTGATAACGCCACCGACTCTTTTACGGTAGTGCAGACCTGCTGCCAAATATCGGAGGACGATTGCTCAACGAAATCCGTTTTAGGACGGAATTGAGCAATAGGGCGAACAGAAAAGCCTAAACGCTTTCCATTGCTATCAAATACCGCTGCACGGACACTGGCTGAGCCAACATCAACGCCAATAAAATATTGTTGTTCCATGCGAACCCTCATTATTTGCTAACGCTATGCTAATTTTTGCTACTTCGAGTTAGCAACTTAATTCGAGCATGATGAAAAAACAATCACAATAAGATTGGTTTGTGATGCAGATCTACATCAATAATCTATTAGATTGATTTTATTGATAATTTATTTATTTCACTTTATTGACAATTTAAATGAAGTACTGAATCGATTATGTTCGTTATAAATATAACGAACATTTAATTAATGAGTGAGTAAAAATACTTATTAGAATATTAATAGGCTTATCATAAAATGATTTTATTAAAAGATATCTCACTAATAATTCAAATATTATTCAAAAAAAGAGTAGAACAGTAAAAATAATCATCTTCCTATTGTTATAACTTTCTATTGTTTTATTTTTAATAAGTTAATTTAAATTTATACATACATTTTTTGGAGTATTTAATTATGTTGAAAAATATTGCTGTTAGTTTTTCTTTACTGCTTATTTCCTCTTCTGCTTTTTCAGCAACATTAGCAGAAAAAGAATTACATCAAAAATTTGAAGAGAATATTCAATCCCGTGTTGTTGATTTAAATAAAAGCTGCGATGCCAATATAAAAGTAACTTTTGATTGGTCTGCATTTACTGCTGATGATTTAAAAACAATAGGAGTTGATAGTTATTGTGGCGAGGGACTAAAAGGTGTAATAAATACCTGTGAAAGCTCTAAAGTTGCACAAGAAACAGTAAAAGAAAAAATACAGAATATTACCTGCTCTAAAGCGACACCTCGTAGTATTGAACTCAAAGAAGGTACGCTGAATTTCGGTATTGATTTCAATGCCTCAAATGATGCAAAAGCTGTTCAAGAATACTTAATGAATAATCTCTAAATAGATTAAATTCAGTGAACAGCAATGCTTAATAGTATTGCTGTTTATTAATTAGATAACTGATTGAATAAGTTTTTTAGAATAATCATGCGTGACATTACCTAAGTTATTTATCTCACATAATTCAACCTTTTTGCCTTGTAAAAAGAACATTATTTTATCGCAAAAGTAAGCGACGGTTTGAATATCATGACTGATAAAAAGATAAGATAATTGGAATTCATCTTTTAACTGTTTTAATAAATCTAATATCTGTACTTGAGTAGGAATATCTAATGAACTCAATGCCTCATCTAATACAATCAATTTAGGGTAAGAGGCTAATGCGCGACATAAACATACGCGTTGTGCCTGCCCACCTGAAAGTTCATAAATATAACGTTGATAACAATTTTTAGGTAATCCCACTTTATCTAAAAAAGCAAAAATAAGCTTTTCTAATGCCTGATGATGAATACTTGGATCCACTATTTTTACCGGCTCAGCAATAATTTCGCCAACCGTTAAGGTGGGGTTAACGGATGTTGTATAGTCTTGGAAAACAACACTAATAACACCTTGGCGATGAAGTCGTTTCGTCACCGATTTATTATTCAGATAGATAGCACCACAATCAGGTAATTCTAATCCACAAATTAAACGTGCTAAGGTACTTTTACCACTGCCACTTTCCCCCACTAAACCAAAAGCTTCTTGAGTATTAATATTAAAAGAAAGAGCGTCAATGACCTTCACTTTTTCACCGAATAAAGTGTTATTTCTTTGAGCATAAAACTTACTGATATTCTCAACGTTTAATAACATAGCGTCTCTTTTATTATGATGATATTAATCTGTTTTTTTATTAATCAATTGCTCGAAACGTAATGAAAGCTGTCGCCGTGCATTAATTAAATAACGCGTATATTCCTGCGTTGAAGATGTTAAAACGGTTGTTTTATCACCAAACTCAACCATTTTTCCCCCTTGCATCACGATGATATCATCAGCAATTTCATTAACGAGTCCTAAATCATGGGAAATAAAAATCAGCGTTGAATGGCGAGTCGTTACGACATGCTGGAGCAATTTTAAAATCTCTCGACGAAGAGGTGCATCAAGTGCCGTTGTTGGTTCATCAGCAATTAATAGTTTAGGTGACAAAACGAGCGCAATTGCAATCATCACACGTTGTAACTGTCCGCCACTTAGTTGGTGAGGAAAAGCCTGCATAATAGATTGAAATTGATGAGGAAAAACATGAGATAATGCTAACGCAGCCTCTTCTATGGCTTGCTTTTTAGTATAGGAAAAATGATAGATTAAAGTTTGGCTTATTTGCTTGCCTATTTTCATCAAAGGATCAAACGCACTCATACCATGTTGAACAATTAAACCTAAAGATGTTCCCAATAAAGCTCGGCGTTGAGATAGCATCTCATCACTTATCTTCTTTCCATCAAAGAAAATACGCCCAGACATCACCAATGATCCTGGTAGCAAGCCCATAATGGCTTTACTGATCACACTTTTTCCACTGCCACTTTCGCCAACAATCGCTAATGTGCGCCCTTGCTTTATTGAAAAAGAAATATCCTCGATCAGCGTTTTTCCACTTTCTTTATGAGAAATAGAAACATGCTCAAGCGTCAGTAAGTTGTTCATGCTTTTCTCCTACTGATTGGCGATTATCGGGATCAAACACATCACGTAAAAAGTCTCCCCAAAAGTTAAAGGCGGTGACAACAAGAGTGATAGCAATCCCCGCAGGTAGCATCTGCGCTGGGTGTAATACCATGACATTTTTTGCTTCACTGAGCATATTTCCCCATTCTGGGGTCGGTGGCTGTACGCCTAACCCTAAAAAAGAGAGTGCAGAGATCATTAAAATAACACTGCCAATATCGGTTGATGCTAAGACGATAGTTTCAGCAAAAGTCACAGGTAATAAGTGGCGTCGTAAAATATGGTGAGAAGGCGCACCAATCACGCGAGCGTAAGCAATATAGTTACGGTGTGAATATTGGCGAACAACCCCTCTGATCATTCTGGCATACCATGCCCATTTCACCAAAATAACGGCAATTAAGATATTACCAATGCCCGGCCCCATTATTCCCACTAATGCTAAGATCATAATTTCTGCGGGAAATGATAAAACCACATCACATAATCGCATAATCAATGTATCTGTTTTTCCATGGAAAAATCCAGCTAACATGCCCATTAGCCAACCAATGATTAATGTCACACTCATGGCTAATAAGGCATAAAATACCGTGGTTCTTACTCCAAACAATAACCTTGAAAAGATACAACGCCCTAAATTATCCGTACCTAACGGATAATCAAAACTCATGGGTTTAAATTTCAAACGTATTGAGGTTAATGTGGGATCATGCGGTGCTAACCAAGGAGCAAATATTCCTGCAATAGCCACAATCATGATCACCAATAAGCACAATTGCGCACTTTTATCTTTTGCAAGTCGTTGCCAAAACAGTTGCCACATTATTATCTCCTTAACCGCGGATCAGTCATCATTTGAATAACATCCATCAAAAAGTTAAAAAAGAGAAATAGCAGTGACATCAATAAAATATAGGCCTGTATCATCGGATAATCACGACCAAATATGGCGCTAATACATAGTCGCCCAATTCCCGGCCATGCAAAAATATTTTCAATCACTACTGTGCCAGCAATAAGCTTTGGAATACTCATGCCCAATGCCGTTAAACTGGAATACAGCGAATTACGTAAAATATGGCGACGTAAAATAAGGTTATCGGGTAATCCGCGGGCTTTGGCATAAAAGACATAAGGCTGATGCCATTGATTTAACATCGCCCCTCTTAACAGCCGTAAATAAGTACCGATATAGCCCAAAGAAAGCGCCAATGCAGGCAAAATAACAGATTGTGGCGATAACATTCCACTGACAGGGAGCCAATCTAAATAAACGGCAACTCCCCAAATCAATAGCAATCCCAGCCAATAATTAGGTATAGCTGTTAGAATAAAGACAATAAAACGAATGCTTTTATCTGTAAAACTTTGAGGTTTAATCACACACCACAATGCTAAAGGCAGTGCCAAAATAATCGTAAAGAATAAGGCCGTTGAAGCCAACCAAAGCGTTGGTGGTAATGCTCTTAGCATCTCTTGAATAACTGGGGTTCTAGTAAGAAAAGAAGTACCAAAATCAAGCTGGGATCCTGCCATTAACCATAAAAAATAACGGGTTAAGAAAGGTTTATCTAAACCTAGCTCATGACGCATACCATCAATGGCTTCAGGGGTTGGAACAATTTCATTAACACGTAATGCGACTTCCGCGGGATCAGACGGCGCTAATTCCAACAGAATAAAAGCAATAAATGAAATCATCAGTGCCAGCGGGAATATCGCCAACACTCTCCAGAATATATAACGTAGCATAAGGTTTAATCAGTGTGGCACTTTCATGTAAGGTGCCACACTTGTCTAAGTGAGCGTTTTAATTACGGCTTAAAATGCATTTTTTCAAACGGTATTTCATATTGAGACGGATTAAAGCCAACATTTTCTAATTCACTGCGATGAATAGCCTTAGTGCGTGAATAGGTTAATGGGATATAGACTGCTTGATCAGCTAATGACGTAAATAAGGTTTTATATAATGCCTGACGTCGTGTTTCATCAGGTGTAATTAATAGCTCACCAATCATGGCATCTAATTGCGCTTTATTCGCTAATCCTTTTTGCCCTTGATAATCAGCATGAGCGGGTATTCTAAAAGATGAAACAAAGGAAGCCGGATCGTAAGGTGTTCCCCATGAAAGCGAATATTGTAAATCAAAATCGCCATTTTTTTGTCTATCTAAATAAGCTTGTTTTTCTTCACCTAAAATAGTCAAACCAACGCCAATCTTTTTAAAATCATCTTGAATAAGTTCCGCAATTTCTTTTTCTACTGCGTTATTCACATTATAAGAGAGTAATAATTGCAGTTTCTGACCCTCTTTTTGACGGATAGTCTCACCTTTTGGTAATACCCAGCCCGCAGCCTCTAATAATTCAACCGCTTTTGTAGGCTGGTAAGCATAGATTGGCGAGCTAAAATCACAATAAGGCACACTGCGCGCCATTAAAGTATCTGCGACTTTTTCACTGCCCGCTAAAATACCTTGTGCAATACCCTCTTTATCGACTGCATATTGCAATGCTTGGCGAACATGTTGATTTGATGTCATTGGACGACTACTGTTTAGCACAATAGCACGAGATGCAATTGGCGCACTCATTTCAGTTTTAAATTTATCTGATGCCATAAGGGCTTCAAATGAATCCATATCTAACATGTCACCATCAGCGCCAAATATAAGCTGAATATCACCCTTTTGCAGAGAAAGTAGCATCGTTTGTCGGTCTGGGATCACTCGCCACATTACCCCATTTAATACGGGTTTTTCTCCCCAATAATTTGGGTTAACTTTAAACTCTGCGTATTGGTCTTTTTTATGCTCTGCTAATACCCAAGGCCCCGTACCGATATAGTTTGCGACGCCTGTTTTTGTTTTGCCATTAATAAACGAATTTGGCGAAATAAAACGAAATGGGCGAGTTAAACCTAATTCAGTTAATGTTGGGTAGTAAGGATTTTTTAGATTTAATTTAACGGTAAATTCATCAACGATTTCAACATTATCAATTTGACGAACTAACTCTAACCATGCATGTCGTTCATAGTTATCTAGCACAGCTTCAATATTTAATTTTACAGCTTTGGCATTAAACTGCTCGCCATCACTAAAGGTCACATCATGGCGTAAATAAAAGGTATAACTTTTACCGTCAGGGGAAATATCCCAACGCTCCGCTAAATAAGGTGCAACACCTTTTTCGGTATTTAACACTAAAGATTCAAAGACCATGTTTTGTGCTGCCATCTCACCAGAATAGAGATGGGGATTAATATCACGAATATCTTTTGTACTGGCATAATCCAGTATGTTATTGCTTTTATCTGCAAGTACTGGAAATGCACATGCAAGTGTTAATAACAGGGTCGGGATCACTGAAAATAAAGGCTTCACGTTATTCTCCTTTCATTATTTATACGTTGTTTTTTGTGCGTGGATCATAAACATCGGTGTTGATCCATAATTAATTTTTTCTTCTTCATTCCACACAAAATCACCAATACGGGTATCTATCATGTATCGGTTAAAACCAATCTCTAATAAGGTATTAATGTCCCATTGAGGACGTTTTATTTGACTCAATGGAAGTTGACGCGCAATTCTTTCCATCTCTTTTGTATCAGTGTTCACATAGTGATCTTCCACTTGTTCTTCTATTGAACGAGCTCTATCTGCCACAAAACCTTGCCAATAAGTGTCATCAAAAAGGTGTAAATACCAGTTAGCATCAAAATTAATTAAACTACCGCCTGGCTTTAATACACGAAACCATTCTGAATAAGCCATTTGGGGCGCTTTTAAATTCCAAGTGACATTACGGCTGACAACAAGATCAAACTGTTCATTGGCAAAAGGCAATTGATGCACATCGCCACGAATAAATTGAATATTTACCTGATGTGTTTGTGCATTCTGTTTTGCTTCAAGTAACATGCCTTCGGTTGCATCAATTGCCGTTACATCATGGCCTGATAACGCTAATAAAATGGCAAAAAAACCTGGGCCAGTCCCAATATCTAGTACTTTTAAAGTTTCACCCTCTTTAACGTGCCCCAATAATAAATGACGCCATTTTTGTTGTTTTTCACTCAGCAATTCCTGTTGATTCGACTCACTATAACTTTCTGCCCTGATATTCCAGTAACGAGTTACATCATTAAGTAATGGGTTATTATTTATTTTATTTGTCATCAGAAACCTGCTGTTGTATCAACGTAAAGAGGGGGGAATAAATTCCCTCAAAAGCGAATGATTTGGCTATTTTATAGTGTGGGTAACATACCTTGTAACCCATCGATACTCTATGTGCTATATCAATATTCATCAGCACTCAATGGTGAAAGTTGACTGATGTGTCATCTTCATCTTTAACATAAATGCGCCATCCTAAAGGCTAGAAAGATAAATAAGCAAATAGATTATTTTGCTTGTTAAAATAGAGAAATAAATTGAGCGAATTTAGCAATAAACCAAAATCAAAGTGCTATAAAAATTTATTTTGCCTTAGATTAAAAAAATGAACGCTTTAATTTCACCTTTTTAATAAAACCGTTATAGTCAGTAATATTGATATCTTAAATTTCTCTCTTTAAACGAATATAGCCGTCACAAAGGCTCTCTAAAATATGAATCGAATTTCACGATTAACGGCTGATATTACCCGCGCCGATTTTGCCTTAACCCATCAACAGCAGTTACTTCAATTGCTGACACAACATTTTCCGACTAAGTATCGAGCGTTGTTTGCCACGCCCGAAAAGAAATCGGATGATGTCATTGAATGGTATTCTGCTGTTTCTGGTAATCCTGTTGCTTTGACCTCGTTACAAGGACAAGAACAACAAGAAATAAGACGTATTTTAGATGAACGCCTTAACGATATTAAAACGCAAACAGCGCTATTAGCCTCACAAAACAGAATTACAGATGAAGAGCGTCATCTTTTAGATACGGCATCAACGTTGCCTGATAGCGAAAGTGTCTATGTCATTAATGGACAACCTGTTATTACATGGTGGCCTCGAACAACCCCATTACCGCCACCAATTGCACAAGTTACCGCAGGTGCAAGTGCCGCAGCTGCGGGTGCCGCACTTGCTGATGTACCAGCCAAAACGCGCAATCGCTGGTTACGTTGGTTATTACTTTTCTTATTCTTGCTGTTTTTAATTTTATTAGCATCTTGGCTAAAGGGGTGTTTTGATCCCAAAGCAGTTCCTCCTGTCGAAGAAGAAAAACCTGCTGTCGTAATACCACCAAAACCAGAACCCACACCTGAGCCAGAGCCTATTCCTGAGCCTGTACCAGAACCTATTCCAGAGCCGGTTCCTAAACCCGTTCCAGTACCTGAACCTATCCCTGAGCCAAAACCTGTGCCCAAACCTGTGCCTGTGAAAAAACTCACGCCACTAGAAGCTTGTGTGCAAGATGAATTAAAAAAAGTGGGTGTGACAGAAAAGACAGCTAATACAACTTGTGAAAATCGCTTAGCCAGTAAGATAAAACAAATGTGCCCAGCAGATCGCCCGCCAGAACTGGCACCACAAGTGATTATTATCTTTGATGCTTCAGGCTCAATGGCGTTGAGTATGAATTTAACGGAAGACGATTTAGACTTTATCTCCTCTACAGGACAACTTTTTCCTGGCTATGATGCTGAACCTAGACGGATCACCGTGGCAAGAAATGCGGCAACCAAGATTATTAATAATATTCCTTCAGATATGAAAATTACTACCGTTGTGGCATCAGATTGTGGCGTAGTGAAATCAAGTCCAGCTTATGGTGGCAATGAACGATCAAAATTGCTTAACTATATTAAACGTATTGAACCCGATAGTGGCACACCATTAGCCGAATCTATTCAACGAGCAGGCTCTCTGATCAAAGGCAATAATCGTGACACTATTATTGTCTTATTATCAGACGGTTTAGAGTCTTGCGATCAAGATCCATGCACTGCAGCCAGAACGTTAAAACGTGCTCACCCTCGTGCCATAATTAATGTTGTCGATATCTTAGGTACAGGCGCAGGTAACTGTGTGGCGAACGCAACGGGAGGAAAAGTTTTCACTGCGCGTAATGCCAATGAAGTCAGTTTAATGACTCGAAAAGCGATTGAAGATTATATTCCGAAGAACTGTAAATAATGATTGATTACTATTTTTAATATTTATTTCACCCTCTTTGTTTCAACATTGAGGGTGAAATTTTTCACGTATTACGCGTAATTTATTATTATATTGAAACTAGTAGGTGCTATATCTTATCTATTTAAGATCCATCCTTAATTGCGTATTTCGTTTTTTTCTTATTCTCTCATTATTCAGAATAAACCTATTTTGTGATTATTATCACAACGACTAGATGTTTCTGATGGTTTACCTTTTTATATCTTGTCTTTTTTTTCTTCTATTTCATTATTTTTTAATGTAAAAACCAATATATCGGTGATTTTATCCATATATTTAAGAAAATATAGCGCAACCTGTAAAGTCATTATTTAATTATCATAATATTCTCTCTTCCGCCCAAGAAAAATAAAAAAGTCTTTAATAATAATCAGTTAATTAACCCTAAATAATCCGCTAGATAGACACCAAATTTCTGATAATATAAAATGTATATAAATTTTATATCTTTATTTTTAGCCTTAAAGCCTATTTACGGATAAGCCAACTTACCCATAGATAATCTTGCCTAGCGGAATGATCGTCGTGAATAAAGCATTCTTACGAAGTGGTAAATTAGAAAGTTACCTCCCTATGGGAGAAAATGGACAGGCTGTTTATATCTCTGCATTGCAGCTACGTGAAACTCTGCGTTTAAGAGGAAAGGCTCATATTTCTCAATGTCTTGCCATTCCTCAGCCGAATGAAACAGGCGAACGTATTGATTGGTATTCACCGATTGACGGCTCTGTTATCCCTTGGTCTGCGGCTTCTGAAGAGGAACGTACTGCTGCTTATGCTGTGCTGAGAAAAAATCAAGATGATTTAATCGCCTTTAGCGAACAAGAACAGCAAAGGGCTGGAAATAAAGAAAGCCAACTTTTTGGCGCACTCCTCAGTAAAACAATCCAATTTCCTGACGAAAACCATATTTTTATTGTTGATGGCCAACCCATTATGACTTTTTGGGGATTTGTAAATGCCAATCAACAACTGAGAGTTGACCCTGTCGCTTGTTTAAAACCAGTTGTTGCACCTATTACGCCAACATCCCCCGTTAATTCACCAGTGCAAGAAAAAGTCATCATTGCTGACACTAAGCGCCCTTGGTGGCGTTTTTTATGGTGGCTATTACCTTTATTATTACTTCTACTCGTCATTTTCTTCTTAAGAGGCTGTTTTTCAACGCCAACGTTACCTACGGTCGATATTAAAACACCCGATATTGAAGTACCTAAATTGCCAGATCCTACGCTTGAAAAGCCAAAAGTCCCTACAGTGGTGACTAATGGTCATACGGTTGGTGTAACGACAGGAACGGTTAACACAGGAACACTGGGTACTGTTGATGCTAATGGGAAAGTCATTGATGGTGTTATTGATACAGGCACTGGTGTTGATCCTAATACGGGTTTACCTGTGGTTGACCCTCAAACAGATAATAATCAAGGTGCTTTACCTGAAGGAACAGCACCCGATAATGCGCAACAACCCAATGTACCTCCGGTTGATCCTGCAACACAAAATGAGCAACCGAAAACAGATACCTCTCAAAGTTCAGAGAATGATAGTAATACCGCCAACCCCCCGGTTGATCCTAATGCACCACCGGATGTCACGCCACCAGCTACAGCTGATAACACAACACCACTGACTATTCCTGCAAATGCGTTGGCCAATGGCTCAACCCAATTTCTTAACGGCCAATGGAAAGCCGGTGCGGGTATTCAAGATCAAAAAACAGGTAAACCACTGAGCCTGAACTATCAATTAGATAATGGCAAAGGACAAGTCGTAATGACGCGCAGTGATGGCGTGACCTGTAAAGCCCCTGTGAACGCAGCCGTCAATCAAGGCGGGCTGAATATTAATAACCAAGGTCAGGCTCTGTGTAGTGATGGCTCGAACTATTTGATGCCAAATATTATTTGCCAACCAGGAAGCCAAAATATTGCTGATTGCCAAGGGAAATATGAGAACAGTCAGCCATTCCCATTATCAATGAAGCGGGAGAATAATTAATTCATGTTAGCGCCACTGACCGATTATAAAGATAAAATTACCCTTATCCGTGACAGCAATATTCAGTTTCTGGATTTTGGTTTTACGCTACCACAGCGCAAAGAGTACGGTGAGTTTGTTAAAAAAGGTGAAAACGGCCCGTTAATGCGACTCATCTATAATGAGCGAGACGATAACTATCTTTATCCAGCACCGAAAAATCAACCACAAACGCCCAGAGAAGCAGAATTTAGCTTCTCTCTTGATGAGTCATTAAATTTACTCAATGACACTTGGTTGCCTGTGCCATTTTTCCGCTTTAATCCGCCACGTTCATTCTCTCAAGGCCCAGATAACTGGGTGAGAATGATGTTCCATCAATTGCCAGAGCCAGATGAAGACGGGCATACACATCGCATTGTGGTGGCTTTTGATACTCGCATTGAACCCAATCGTACTAATACAGCTTATCTAGCACCAAACGAAGAAGATGTTCGCTCTGGTGTTGCTTTCGCACTAGCCTATCTAGGTTATGAGGTAGAAAATTTCCTTGAAACACCTTGGATTGATGGTTGGTTAAAGGAAGTCTTTAGTGAAAGAGCGCTGGCGGTCACTAAGATATACCACGATGAACTTGAAGAAGCGCTCAAAGAGTTTCAGCATCAAGCTCATTATCTGAATTTGCTCAATATCTTAGGTGAGAAACTCCACTTACCTGAAATCAAAATTAATGAAACCAAACCGCAAGAGCCCGCCATTGAAGTTGACCTTATCCTTGATGTGGGTAACTCACGTACATGTGGGATCTTAATTGAAGATCACATCAATGATAATAAAGGGTTAACTCAACTTTATGAAATGACGTTGCGTGACTTAAGCCACCCTTATCAAATCTACAACGAGCCTTTTGAAAGCCGTGTTGAATTTGCGCAAGCGGAATTTGGTAAACAAGACTTTTCAGTCAATAGTGGCCGTAATAACGCCTTTATGTGGCCAACGATTGGCCGCGTTGGCCCTGAAGCTAACCGCATGGCAGCACAACGCTTAGGAACCGAAGGCTCAACAGGTATTTCAAGCCCTAAACGTTATTTATGGGATGATTCGCCATATTCTCCAGGTTGGCGCTTTAGTCGCTCTTTTGGTCAAACAGACAGAGAGCCATTAGCAACCGCTGTACCTATGACCTATTTACTTAACGATCACGGTGAACCGTTATTCCGTTTAGAGCCTGATGATCGTATGCCTGTCTTTACACCAAACTACACACGCAGTTCATTAATGACCATGATGTTAACCGAAGTGTTAGCTCAGGCATTAACACAAATGAACAGCCCTGCTCAGCGTCTTAAAATGAGCCATGCAAGTGCACCTCGTCAATTACGTAATATTATTTTGACTATTCCACCCGCTATGCCAAAACCAGAGCGTGCTATTTTTGAGACATGCATGGAAAACGCATTAGGGCTAATTTGGAAAGCAATGAATTGGGATCCGACTGACGAAAAACTGAATTTTGATGGCAAAGATGCCCAATGTCGTATACCAATGCCTAATATCCACGTTAAATGGGATGAAGCCACTTGTGGTCAGTTAGTTTATCTTTATAACGAAACTCAAATTAAATTTGGTGAGCGCACTGAAGCCTTTTTTGCTAGCCAAGTGCGTGAAGATAACCGCGCATTAACAGGGGATAGCACGTTAAAGATTGCCTCAATTGATATTGGTGGTGGCACAACCGATCTCGTTATCACACGCTATAAGCTGGATATGGGAACAGGAAGTAACGTCAAAATTATTCCAACACAATTATTCCGCGAAGGGTTCAAAATTGCGGGTGATGATATTTTATTAGATATCATCCAGATTTGTGTTTTGCCTGCATTACGCACAGCATTAACAGATGCTGGTATTTCTGATGCCGATGCCCTGATGTCTTCTCTTTTTGGTAGTGAAGGTTTAGATGCGGGTCAGCAAGTGTTGCGTCAACAGCTTACCTTACAAATCTTCAATCCAATTGGATTACGTATTTTAAGCCAATATGAAAACTTCGATCCATTAGTGCCTCATGAAGGTATTAACAGCACCTTTGGCGAATTGCTAGATGTCCAGCCAACAGAGCATGTGCGACGTTATATTGACGATGCCGCCAATAAAGAATTGGGTGGCGGAGATAGTTTCTCTATCTTGAATGTGCCGGTGCAAATTAACTTTACGCAAC
Source organism: Proteus vulgaris (assembly GCF_016239305.1). Classification (GTDB taxonomy): domain Bacteria; phylum Pseudomonadota; class Gammaproteobacteria; order Enterobacterales; family Enterobacteriaceae; genus Proteus; species Proteus vulgaris_C. The sequence continues at coordinate 100,352 of NZ_JAEHOQ010000009.1, forward strand.
TGCACGCTGAATTTATTTCAGGTGAACGTATTAACATCACTCGTAGTTTAAAAGCGCTGTGTGAGGTGCTTTATTACTACTCCTGTGATGTTTTACTGCTCACTGGTCGCCCTTCTCGCTTACCGGGTATTCAAGCACTATTAAAAGTATTACAGCCTGTACCACCTTCTCGTATATTGCCATTACATGGTTACAAAACGGGTGGTTGGTATCCGTTCAACAAAAAAGGCCGCATTGACGACCCAAAATCAACAGCAGCGGTCGGTGCGATGCTGTGTTTAATGGCTGAAAATGCACGTTTGCTCAACTTTTATTTCTCGACAGGTAACTTTAAAACTTACTCAACAGTACGTTATTTAGGGATGTTAGATAATAACAATACGATTTCTGATAATGACGTTTATTACCGAGATATTCAGGATAAGTTTGAGCCTGATCCAGATACCTATTTTGAAGTCAGAGGCGGGATACGCTTAGGTTTCCGTCAATTAGATAACGCCCGTTGGCCAGCCTCACCACTCTATACATTACGCATTAAAAATCCGAAATTGGCACAACAATTAAGCCAAGAAGACAGCGTATTGCATATCAAACTAGGAGAAGAGCGCGGAGCCTCTAGCCATAATAATGACAATAAATCTGAAAAATTACGGATTGAAGAAATGGAACTCATTAATGGCAAGGGTGGCGTTAATAAGAGTGGTTTAAGCTTCAAACTCAATACGTTAGCAGACAGTGGCATTGGTGAAACATCCTATTGGCTGGATAGCGGGAGTGTACTAGGTAAATGAATATGATGGATGAAAAACAGTTAACAGCTAAATGGGATGCCATTTATCAAGGCGCAGGCAAAGCCATTGATTGGGTTAGCGCGGTAAGGGGTAATGCACCTCGTTTAAATACAGAAGCCGATAGCCTTATCTATCGTCTGCGTCGTAGCCGTAATATGGCAAAGAACCTCAGCTTAGCGACCCAACGCCCAATGTCAGTCGGCTTTTTTGGTCTGTCTCAGGCAGGAAAATCATACCTGATCTCAGCTCTTGCGGCAGGGCAAGAAGGTCGTTTAAGAACAAGCATGTCAGGTAAAACGCTTGATTTTATCGACCATATCAACCCACCAGGGGGCGGTAAAGAGGCGACAGGATTAGTCACCCGCTTTAGTCGCAAAGCAACGAAAGGCACACAAGAATTTCCTGTAGAGTTACACCTTTTTAGCGAAATTGAAATTGTTAAGATCCTTGCTAATGCTTATCTGTATGACTTTAATCAGGAAAAAATTGATTTTGAGTTAGATGAGGAAAAAATTTCTCGTTTAATCAATTCATTAAGCTCTCAGTGCAGTGCTACTGCTGTCGCAGGTATTACGCACGATGATGTCGTTTCATTATGGGATTACCTGCAACGTCACGCCGAAAAAAGCCAGAAAAAATTAGCAACAACCTATTGGCCTAGAGCAATTGAATTAGCGCCTTATCTCAGCATAGCCCAACGTGCCAAGTTATTTTCAGTGTTATGGGGCGACATTGCAGAACTGACATCGGCTTATCAGCGTTTTAGTACCACACTTGCCTCTTTAGGCAATGCACCATTGGTTTTGGCTCCACTTTCTTCTTTAGTCAAAGAACAAGACGGTGTGTTAGTACAAAACGACAGTATTATGAACGTAGATATGTTAGAGCGTCTTAATACTGCCAATGATAGCCAGATCAGCATTTGTCCGGTTCATGGTGATCGTATTGATGCCCCTGTTACCCTTTCTTTAGCGGAACTGACTGCACTCACTGTTGAATTAGTCGTACCGTTATTAGATGCACCAAGCAAAACGCTGTTTGAACAGGTTGAGCTACTGGATTTTCCAGGCTATCGCGGACGTTTGGGGGTTGAGACCATGGCGGATGTGCGTCGTCAAGTCAATGATGATAGCGCAAACCCACTTGCTCAACTTATCCTTCGAGGTAAAGTCGCCTATCTGTTTGAACGTTATACCGATAACCAAGAAATGAATGTGCTGGTGGTTTGTACCGCATCAAACAAACAATCAGATGTAAAAGAAGTCGGTGCAGTACTCACAGAATGGATCAATAACACGCAAGGTAAAGATGCACAAACTCGTGCTAAACGCCCTTCTGGCTTGATTTGGGCGATGACCATGTTTGATATGCGTATTACCAACTCCTTAACCATGAATGAAGCGTTATTACGCCAATCATGGGGTAAAGGAGGCATGATAAAAATGGCTATGTTAGAGCGCTTTGGTCAATACGAATGGATGTCATCGGATTGGATTAATGGCGAAGCATTTAATAACACCTTCTTAGTACGTAAGCCGGGCGTGCCCACACCGTTTATTCAAATCAGTAATGGCAAAGAAACAGTTCTAAATGAAGACAGTGTTTCACAATTACATCTGATGAAAAAAACCTTTGCTGAAGATGAAACTGTCCAACGTTATATTCGTGAGCCAGACCAAGCATGGGATGCCATGTTGTCGCTTAACGATGGTGGTATGCAACGCCTTGCTGATTATCTTGAAACCGTTGCCTTAAAATCACTAAAACTTGAACGTATCAGTGAGCAATTGCAAGAAATTCAACGTGATTTAATTGGTCATCATCTTGAAAAATGGTATCAATCAGGTGGTGAAGAGGAGCTACAAGTAAAACGCCGTAATGCCGCGACTATTTTGCGCTTTATGCAAAGTCGCCCTTATTTACAAGGCGCGTTACTCGATTACCTGTTGCCTTCTCGCAAATCTCTCTACGACCTGTATATGCAGGAAAAAGAGGTTATTGATACCCTTTCAGACAACCAAAAAACGACGCAAGCTCCTGTTTCTGCCTTTGCTGCTATGGAACAACCGACTTTTGATCTCTTTAGCGATGCGCCAATCTCTTTAGTGCCAGAAGAAGATGAAGCCCCCAAAGGCCACGGCAATGAGGTTACCTACCCTAAAAAGGTGATGGCATTATGGATAAACCATCTGCGTAGTCTGCCTGATAACAGTACATTGTTAACCTATTTAGGTATCGACCAAGAAATTATGGTGCTGTTAGTTGATGAACTTATTACAGCTATCAATCGTCTTGGTGTTGAACAACGTATGCTGAAAACCCTAGCGGGTACTGAAGCCATTGCTCGTCGTGATGACTTAGCCGAACAGCAGTCATCTCGTGTATATAATGTACTAGGTGATTTTATTACTTGGTTTAATTTCAAAGATAATGGTGTTGAAAAACCAGAGAGTAAAATCAACGCTGGTCATAAAATTTTTGAAAGACCTGATAACACAAGCGTGCAATGGGGTGATGATGAGCGTTTAGTCCGCTTACCAGTCAATCCTGTTAACTATACTCTTTTATTTGTGATTGATTGGCTTATCGCGTTATCCGCGATTATTACTGAGAATGCTGGACATTCTGCGGGAAGAGAGATCAGTGCTGAACAAAATGCACAGTTAGGCCAAATCATTCAAACCATGAAATCATCCGTCGTGGAGTCATAATTCGTGTTTAATCCAGAATTAAAACCCGTACAACCTGCTCGTCCTGGCTTTGCGGTATTAAGTATTCGTAATTGGGAAGGTGATGCTTCCCCTGTTTATTTAAGTATTCAGCGTAACCAAGATCGCTATTTCTTAAATGATAAAGGGGAATGGGTAGGTAATGCCTTTTTCCACCAGCTTTCTCTTGAAGATGCCGATGATGGCTATCAAATCGTTCTTGATAAAACGTTAGTTGATCCCCTTGTTAGCAACTTACAAATGGCCTATCAATTTACGCTAAAAGACGATAATGAAACACAAGATATTGGCCGACTACGTATTCGTGATGGTGTATTAGCCTCTCAAGCACAAGGTCAAAGCGAAGCATTAAAATCAACGGCTACATTAGATAATCAAGCCATTCCGCCTGCCCACATTGTCGAAACATCACCGGAGCCATCACCTGAGCCTGAGTCAATCAAAGAGCCAGAGCCTGAGCCAATTATTCCTGAAATTAAAGTAGATGAACCACCACAACGACCAACACCATCTGCACCGAAAAAATCTAAAATTGGTTTAATTTTAGCGATTATCCTGATCTTAATTTTAGCGGGTATCTTAACGTGGTTCTTCTTACTAAGAGGCAATCCTGCAGGCGAACCAGCACCACAACCGACACCTGAGCCATCAACACCAAGTGTGTGTAGTGTTGAAAATATGAAATCAGGTACTGCGCTCGCTTTTGTACAAAGTTGTATACAGAGCCAACCAGACAGTAAAACTATTCTTACTACGATTGAACAAGCCAAACAGAACAATCAATGTGACGTTGCTCAGCGTTTATATGCATATAAAGCGCAATCAGGTGATGTTGAAATCGCACTCAATTATGCTCGTGAATACGATCCAGAAACAGCATCAGCACAAGGTTGCTTTGGTGCAGACAAAGAAACGGCCATTTATTGGTACGAAGCTGTTCTTAATCATGACTCACAAAACAGTGACGCAAAAGCGCGTCTTGAAGCACTGAAAAAATAGGAAAGTCGTATGAAAAAGGCGCATTGGCTTACTCTTATTCTCAGTGGTTTAATTCTGACAGCACCTGCAAGTGCTGAAGAGAAAAAACCGCTATTACAAGAGGGTAAAAAAACTCTCTATCAGCGTGTATTAACCTACCCAGGTTGCCAAGTGGCAGACACAATTGGCGTAGCAGGTAAAGAACAACCCGCATTTAGCCGTTTTTATGTATATCAGCGTCAAAAACAAGGCGCCAATGAGTGGCTACAAGTCGGCCCTGATAGCTTGGGTCATATTAGCGGTTGGATGAATGCAAGCTGTACATCTGAATGGAAAATGCAGTTAACGCTGGCTTTTACTAACCCAGCGGGCCGTAACCCAATGCTATTCTTCAAAGATAAGCAAACGGTTGAAGGCTTGCTTGAAAGTCCTACTCCCGAAAAACAGTATCAACCTTTTTTAGCTGATATCAAAAATCAAAAAATCAATCCGGCTGTTTTAGCTAAAGAGCCTGATTATCTGATTGATCAGAAAAGTAATTTTTATCTATTACCTGTACTAGGTTCAGATGAAGTCTTTACTGATGCGGGATATAAAGTGCGAGTGCTCAATGTGGCGTCTGTCTCTTCACAAACCAAAGACAGCAAAGACGCACAGAATACGAATGCAACCACAAACAATACAAAGCCAGCAACGCCAGACAGCAAAGATGCTGACAATATGATGCAAGGTTTTTCTGCGGCTGTCGTGTTTGTTATCGACTCAACAATATCAATGGATCCTTACATTGATAGAACCAAAGAAGCGATTCAAAAGGTTTATGCTCAAGTCGAAAAAGACAATATGTTGGATAAGGTAAAATTTGGTTTAGTTGCGTTTCGCTCGAATATCAAAGCCGTCCCCGCATTGGAATACGATAGCAAAATGTTTGTAAACCCCAATGACGTAAAAGACGGCCCTGATTTCCTGAATAAAGTAAAAGAGTTACGCCAAGCGAAAGTCTCAAGTAGTCGTTTTGATGAAGATGCATATGCTGGTGTTATGCAAGCCCTTGATGATGTTGATTGGACTCGTTTTGGTGCGCGTTACGTTATTTTAATCACTGACGCGGGAGCATTAACGGGAGATGATCCGCTGTCATCAACTAAACTCGATGCTGAACAAATTCGCCAAGAAGCGGCTTATCGTGGTGTTGCTCTTTATACCCTGCATTTAAAAACCCCATCAGGGGCAAAAAATCATGCTTCAGCACAAGCACAATATGAAGCATTAACACTTAATCCGTTCTTACACAAATCACTTTACTACCCTATTAACTCAGGGGATGTAAATAGTTTTGGTCGTATGGTAGACAGTTTAGCAACTGCTGTAACCACACAAATTCAAACGGCTTATCGTGGTGAAGCCACCGTAGGCAGTGCATTAAATGCCGATCCTACTTATAGCAAAAATAAAGAAACTGATGCCTTACTTAACGATGCGCATGATTTAGGTTATGCCATGCGTTTAGCATATTTAGGTGAAAAACAGGGCACAAAAGCACCTCCGGTCTTTAAAGCGTGGATTAGTGATCGAGACTTATTACAGCAAAATATCCCAACAACAGAAGTACAAGTGTTACTGACCAAAAGTGAGCTTAGCGATTTAAGTGATGTGATGAAAAAAATTGTTAATGCCGCTAACGAAGGGTTGATCTCACCTGACAATATGTTTGCTGATTTACGTTCGATTGCTGCCACTATGGGTAACGATCCTAATCAAATCAAACAGGGTTCTGCGACTAAATTAGGTGAAATGGGCTTATTGGGTGAATATGTCGAAAATCTCCCTTACTTAAGTGAAGTATTGAGCTTGGATGAAGAGACATGGAAAAGCTGGGATGGTCTAACACAAGAGAAGTTTATCCGCCGACTCAATACGAAATTACAATATTATCAACGTTATAACGAAGACGTTGATCGTTGGATATCCCTTGCACCACAAAGTGATCCGCGCGATCACGTTTACCCAGTTCCACTGGAAAACCTACCTTAATGATCCAGATTGAAGGCATGGTAATTACGCGTGGTGATGCGCAACATGGTTTTCGTGTTGCGCTTCCTTCATTGATCCTTGAAAAAGGAGAAATCGGCGCGTTAACCGGATTAAGTGGCTGTGGAAAAAGTACCCTGTTGGAAATGATCGGGCTTATTTTACGCCCTGATGAATTAACCCATTTTCAACTCGATGATAATTTAACTCTCACACAAGCCGTGCTAAATAATGAGCAAGCACAACTCGCATCATTACGAGCAGAGAAATTAGGTTTTATGCTTCAAAGTGGAGGGTTACTGCCTTTTTTAACCGTCATGCAAAATATTCAATTACCTCGCAAAATGCTGGGGTTAACATCGCACTCCGCTTGGCTCGATCACGCAATTGACCATCTGCAATTGCGCCCATTGTTAACTCGCCTTCCTCGCCAGCTCTCCATTGGTGAACGTCAACGCGCAGCGTTTATTCGCGCTATTGCACACGAGCCGACATTATTACTTGCTGATGAACCCACTGCAGCTCTTGATCCCCATAATGCGCAAGCGCTGTATGCCCTTATTGTGGAGATGGTGAAGCAACTGGAGATCTCTGCGCTGGTTGTTAGCCACGATTGGTCTCTAGTCGAGCGTTTTGGGTTTAGCCACTATCACGCACAACTAGAAGGAGGCGGTAGTGTCTTTATCAAACAATAGTGCCGATCCTAATCGCCTTGGCTTACTCAGCTCACTCGCTTGGCGCGACTTAATTTATGATCGCAAAGTCGCATTATGTATTGTGTTTTCTTTAGTCTCGGTAATTGCGCCACTGTTGCTACTATTTGGATTAAAAAATGGCATTGTAACGCAACTCCATAACCAGCTTCTTAATGATCCTCGTAACCTTGAAATACGCATGTTAGGCAATAGTAATTATCCACAAAGTTGGTTTAATAATATTGCGCAGAAAGATGAGGTACGCTTTGTTATCCCATTAACACGTAGCTTAAATACACAAGCTGATATTGTGATTGATGGACAACATTTTATTGATAATGCGGAAATCATTCCGACAGCAGAAAGCGATCCTTTATTAGAGGGAGTGGCTATACCTAAAAATGCAGACACGTTAGTGCTTTCTGCCAATGCCGCACAAAAATTACAAGCTAATGTCGGTGATAACGTCCGATTATTTATCAGTCGCAAACTTAATGGCGTCAATGAACGCGCAAAACGTACTTTTACTATTAGTGCCATTATCAGTGATAGTAAATTTTCAAGAGCCGCGGCCTTTGTTTCTCTTGATGTTTTAGTGGCAATGGAAGATTACCGTGATGGTTATCAAGCTCCTCTTTTTGGTATTACACAAGGTGTTGAGGCAAAACCAAGAACTCAGTTTGCTAAAGCTCGTCTTTATGCCAAAAATTTAGATGCCATCGCACCATTAGATAATTGGTTTCGGCAACAACACATTGATGTGATAACACAAAAAAGCCAAATAGATTCTGTAAAAGCAATCAGCTATGTTCTTAACGTTATTTTTTCTGTTATTGCTTGGGTCTCATTATTAGGCTGTATCGCTTCATTAATTGGTGCCTTTCTTGCCAATATTGACCGCAAACGTAAAGACATGGCAGTACTACGCCTACTGGGATTCCGTCAATTTGCTGTTTCTTTATATATTGTGTTGCAAGCGCTGCTATTAACAAGCGTTGCCTTTATTTTAGCCCTTGGGCTTTATGGGATTGGTAGTAGCTTATTTACCACATTATTAGGCACCCATTTACCCGAACAAGCCTTTGTTTGTCAGTTAACGTTTTGGGATTTATTGATTGCTATGTGCAGTGCCTTACTTGTGGCCTTAGTCGTTGCCTGTATTGGTGCATTACGTGCCGTTTCAATTGAACCTGCGGAGAGCTTACGTGAAATTTAATTTATCGCTTTTAACTTTATCATTCGCGCTGTTATCTAGCAGTTTTACGGCATCAGCCAAATGGGATGATAAATTTGTTAACCCAAAAGCCTTACCTGATGATGTGATATTGCCATTTCCTTGTGAAGGTTCAATGGTCTTTCGCCAAGTTACTATCCCTCTCAGTCAGCCTTTACAAGATTACAGCGTGACTTTAGGGCAAGAAGGTGATGAATGGGGTTATTTAGAGCAATCACGAGCTGAACATATTGCGGGTAGCTTCCCACTAAAAGGTAAAGAAAAAGGCCGTTATTACCTTATGGCAAAATATCCCGTTACCGATCTGCAATATAACGCCATGCAAAGCACTATTAATGGTAAAGAGTGCCCTGTTGCCTCAAATAAATTACGTTTACCGAAAGTAAATATTAGCTGGTATGAAGCCATGCAGTTCGCCGATCAATATAATCAATGGCTAAGAAGCCATCATCCAGAAGCATTACCCGTAGAAGATGGCGCAAAAGGCTTTGCACGATTACCGACAGAAACAGAATGGGAGTTCGCAGCTCGTGGTGGCCTAAAAGTCTCAGCGTCAGAATTCCGAGATATTCGTTTTCCTATGCCGGAAGGTACCAAAAACTATATTTGGTCGGCAGGTAGCCAATCTGCTAACGGTTCTTTACAGCTAACAGGCCTATTATCGCCTAATCCTCTCGGATTACATGACATGTTAGGTAATGTCGCTGAAATGATGTTTGAGCCTTTTCGATTAAACAAACTCGATCGCTTACACGGGCAAGCAGGTGGATTTATCGTACGTGGCGGTAGTTATCTAACGCCAGAGAGTGATATGCGCAGTTCATGGCGTCAAGAAGAGCCTTATTACACCAATACGGGTGCAAATAAAAATAAATACACTGGCTTTCGTTTAGCCATTGTTGCCCCAGCATTAACATCACGCGATAAGATCAAAGAGATAGAAAAAGAGTGGCAGCAATTAGGAAATGAGAAGCCCGCAAGTAACAACTCAAAAACTAATAGCGATAACTCCATCAATAGCCTGAATACACTCTCAACCCAAGTGCAAGATGAAGCATTGAAAAAACAATTAGCTGAATTAAAAAATACCTTACGGGCAAATGCACAACTACGAGATGAACAACGTGATCAAGCTATCCGTACCTCACTGCAATTAGGTGCTTTTTTATGTACCAAATTAAAAGATGATGGCGAGTTCTATGACAGATTAATCGCATTACATGAAAAAAACTGTCCTCCAGGCACTAAAGATGCCACATGTGAACGACGTCAAGAGCAAGTTAACGAGCATAAAAAAACGCTCGACTTTGTTGTGAGCTATTACGCAGACACATTAGTGGATATGGCAACCACCTATGACGCCTCTTTAGTTAAACCGCAAATTGACGTTGTACGCCAATTAATGGAAGCCAGAGGTAAATCGAATTTAAATACGTACCTTTCAACCTATATGCAGGGACTCCAAGGATATTGGGCGAACGGTAAAGTTTCACGGAATGAATGGCTTGAAGCGTGCAAAAAACAATAACAGAGACTTTGGGATAGGTGTGGTATGAATAAACGACTTATGGCTGTACTTGGCATTAGTGCCGTACTTACTTTATCAGGGTGTCAAAGTAATAGTGGTGCTGATCCACGTTTAAAAAATAACAGTGATATGGAGTTTTTCAGTAAATCTGGCATTGGGGCTTGTGCAGGTGGTGCTGCTATTGGTGCATTAAGCTGCCTAGTGGCTAATGTTGATAACAAAGGCGCCTGTATGATCATCGCCGCGGTCGCGGGTTGTGGTGTTGGTATTGGTGCAAATGCCTATTTAGACAATAAGCGCCAAAACTATGCCTCGAAAGAAGAAATGCTCAACTCAATGATAGAGGATGTGAAAAAAGAGAACCAGCGCTTACAAAGTGCCTCAAATACCGCCAGAGCCGTAATCAACGACGATAAAAGAGCGTTGGCAAAAATTGAGCAAGATATGAAACAACAACGCCTCAATAAAGCCGCGGCTGAAAAACAATTAAAAGGTATTGATGCCAATATCACAGCACTTCGTTCTCGTTTAGCGGATATGAAAAAACGTGAAGGTGAATGGCGTGATATCGCTGCTCAAAGTCGCCAAGATGGCCTAAAAACGGCACAACTTGATAAACAAATCAATGGGATGAAACAACAAGTAACCTCTTTACAAGAAGAACTTGATAGCCTTTATACCCAACGTACAGCAATAAAACTTAGTTAACGTTAAAAAGGATGATAATGAAATTTTTACCTCTTTCCCTTGTCGGCATGACCTTACTTTTAAGCGGTTGTGTCACCAATCCCGCTGATTGTGATCCAACAACGGGTGATGTCAGTATAATTACCAAATTCAACTGTAATTATTCAGGGACTTATGACAATCGTATTGAACAAAAAAAAGCAATTTTAGGTAATGAACAAGCATTAAACACCGAGTTTAAAGCTGTTCTTGCTGCCATTGAGAAAGAAAAACAACAGACCAATGCAGATCTAAAAAGTAAACAAGCTAGTCAACGTGCATTAAGCCAATCAATGAATAATCTGTTAAATCAAATTCGCCAAAAAACCAAAGGGCAAAATGATATTCAAAAGCAGATCAATGAAATTGATACGCAAATGAAAGCGGCACAAAACAATCCATCAAAATCAGTGATGGAAAAACAGCTTGAATTAGAGAACTTACAAAATCAAGTCATTAGCCTACAAAGTGACCTAGGACTTAAATAAATCCTCACAGGCTCTCTAGATAATAGAGAGCCTTCTTTTAACGTCTACTTTTTCTTTTTATTGTTGTTCCCTATTACGAATCATATTTAATTTATATTAATTGTTTAATAGTATTATTAATAATTAAATAGACACTTTAATAAAATAACCTTATTTAAACACATGTACTCTTTTTTATTCCATTAAAAACAATCTCATTATTATAATCCTCCCGCTTCATAATACGTTCTCCGCTTTTTATTTATGGGATATAACTAATGAAAATAAAATTACTATCAACTTTATTTATTAGTGGCTTATTGGCTACCTCTTCTGTTTATGCTCAAAATGATTTTAAATTAGAAAAAATCACTCTTTCAGCGGGTTATGCTCAAGTCAAAATGGCAGGTCAAAATCCAATGCACGGCGGTGTATTCTCTATTCGTCAAGAAATCAATTCACAATTTGGTATTTTAGCAACAGCCACTTATGCTCAAAATGAATATGATTTGAATAAACCTGTTAATACTTTTTTTAAAGATGTGAATGCACGCTATTACTCTGTAATGGCAGGTCCTACAATACGTCTAAATGATTTCATTAGTGTTTATGGCACCGCGGGTATCAGCCAAATTCAATTTAAATCTGAAAATTCAGAATTAAAAAAATTAAAGAAAAATGCATTCAGTTGGGGAGCTGGTTTAATCGTTAATCCAGTTGAGATGGTTTCTATTTCTGTTGGATATGAAAACAGCCGTTTTAAATTCAAAGATATCAACAATCGGATCATTTTAGATGGTTTTATTGCCAATATCGGTTATCGTTTTTAAATAATATAAAGCACATATTATTTTATGATATGTGCGTTTTCATAATGTAGTTTAAAACTACATTATGAAAAATTTATTATATGCTGTTATTAGAGTAAATAGTATTAGTTATAAAATATAAATAAAGATAACTATTCTAAATCTCTCAGTTGGAGAACCGATATCACGTTCACATCTCCAAAAAATATTACACTTACTTTAGGTTATGAGGGGACTATTTCAGAATGAAAGAAAAAATCACCCTAAATTTATTTTAAATTAAAGGATATTTTGTACGTTCTAGACAGTAACATCCTTGTATTAAAGAGTGAGAAAATAACCTTACTGATAACCAGAAGGGAGCCTAATTTAGTTAAATTGAATGAAAACACGTAAAAACAAAAAACCTCTGCTTTATAAAAACAGAGGCAAAAGACTATTTAAATTATAATTTCCAAAAGACCCACACTAGGGAATAAACACAGACACCGATTGTCTAAAAACCCACTACATTAAATCTTGATATGTTCCTAGCTGATAACCTCTTTCCAAAATGGCCTGTTTTAATGCGCCATCCGTTAACACTTCTAGCTCTGTTAGACGCTGAAAACAATAACCACTAGTACGCAATGGATTATCTACAAAAGCAGGATGTGTCATCACTTCAATAGAGTGCTCATGACGTGCTTTTGATTCATCAAGTACCTTTAAAAATAAGGCTTGAGTGATTTCATCACCATAAAATTGACTATCAAAACCATCACTACTTATCACACCTTGAGTGTCAATCCCTTCTTTGTGGGCTAACGATCTATCAACCCGCATCGGTAATGATTTTTCTTTGGCAAACTCCGCCACAATAGGAAAGATCTGCTTAAACATATGTACATGATGGTGACTATCAATATGGTCTGGCGCACAGCCGAAGATCTCAATAAAACGCTGATATTGCACGTTAAGCTCAACACGAATTTCATCAAGCGGTAAATTGTCCTCTTCTGCCATTTGCCACACCCATTTCCCTAATACACCATCACGCGTTAAAGAAGGTAAAGGAGACAGTGGTTTACCCATCGTCAAAGTAAAGTGAAGCCCAACACCTAAACCAGGCAACTCATGACGCAATTGTGCTGCGTGTTCAATTCCCTCAGCATTGACAAGTGCCGTTGTTGAGCTAACAACACCATGACGAAAACACTCTGCAATACCATAGTTTTGGCCTTTACTAAGCCCAAAATCATCCGCATTCACAATTAATAAACCAGCCATTCTGTCTCCTTATCACTTATATTTATCTGCCGACAATTAATGAGAGGCTTTTTCTAACTCAGCAATTGCTTTAGCAAAATGAGGTAGATGTGCTTTATGCGCTAATAACATTTCACGTGTAAGCACTTCTGCATCTTTATCGGAAAGTACTAATGGCGTTAAATTCATGGCTAATAAAGCGTCATTTAATTCACCGCTAATAGCTGCTTTACTGGCTGCAATTTCAAAGGCTTTAATGGTATGAATTAATCCCATCACTTTTTCATCAAAATGCGTTAAACGAGGATGAGGTTTAGCGCCATCTCGGCCTAAAATTGCAGTCACTTCAATTGACCAATCTGCAGGAATATTATCAATATGGCCATGATGTGGAATATTCACATAATGCTCAGCTTGTTTATCATTATAAATGGCGTTAATCACTTCACAAGCTGCATCAGAATAATAGGCACCACCGCGTAATTCCAACTCTTTTGGTTTGATATTTAAATCAGGATCTTTATATAACTCAAACAGTTGTTTCTCGACTTTCTGTACCACTTTAGCGCGAGCGCCACCTTTATAGTATTCGCCCATTTCTATAGCTAACATCTCTTTTTGCTTAAAGTAATAAAGCAAATATGAACACGGCAACATATTAAGGGAACGAATTAACCCTTCACTAAAAGGTAAATCGAAAATATTTTTCACCGAGCCTGCAGTTAATGTTCCTGAAGCAACACCATCCAATAATTCAGGAAAACGAGATTGACCATTTACAATGACATCTTTAATAAACACCATATGATTTAAACCAAATAAATCAATTGAGAGTTCATCTTTATCTGTTAACTTCAGAACATCTGTAATAAACATCTTCATACCAATTGGAATATTACAAACTCCAATAAATTTCTTAAAGTTGGTATGACGATAAACCGCTTCAGTTACCATACCTGCTGGGTTGGTAAAGTTAATGATCCATGCATTAGGGCAAATTTCTTCAACATCTTTAATAATATCGAAAATAACAGGGATCGTGCGTAGCCCTTTAAATAGCCCACCCGCACCATTGGTTTCTTGTCCTAAATAGCCGTGACTTAACGGGATCGACTCATCAAGCTCTCTTGCTTTCAATTGACCCACTCGCAATTGTGTTGTGACAAAATCAGCATCTTTTAATGCTTCACGGCGATTAAGGGTTTTATAAATAGTTAAAGGAATACCCGCTTTTTTAACCATACGCTGGCAAAGTTCAAAAATAATATCGAGCTTCTCTTTCCCTTCTTCTACATCCACCAGCCATAATTCAGTGATCGGTAATTCATGATAACGCTTAATAAAACCTTCTAACAATTCAGGCGTATAACTGCTTCCACCACCAATGGTAACGATTTTTAGTTTATGACTCATAAAATACTCCCATACAGCACAATAATGCTGTTATTTGTGTATTAATAGCGAAATTAAGGCGCAAAGAGTCCTTGAAGAAAATAGGTTTATTTTCTTTTTTTTCTCTATTTCAAATACAATCAATATTTATTATTGATTAATTTTTTACGCTTAATAATGAATTAGTTTGTTTCTTTAATACTGCACAAATTTTTTCGATAACTATTTGGCGTCAATGATGTTATTTTCTTAAATGTCTTAATAAACAAACTCGGGCTACTGTAGCCAGAATCAAAAGCAATATCGGTTATCGAATAATTTGTTATTTCTAACTGTTTTTTCGCAAAATTAATCCTAATATCATGAATAATTTGCATGGGTGTTTTATCGTAATAACGCCGTGTTGCTCGGGTTAAGTACTCTTGTGATTTTCCTGATAGCATTACCATATTAATCAATGCATTTTCACCAAACTTTTGTTTGTCATGCATCTCGCTTACGGTATCTCTTAGCCATAAAGGAATATCATCTTCAATACGATTATCTCGATGGTGTCGTAATCTGTTCACCACATTAAAGGTGACAATTTCAATAAATTCATTAAATTCCGTATGGCGAAAATTTAATGAGCTAATAACAGATTCAATATAAGAGAGAAACTCATTTTTTAATTCATAAACCTGTGAGGCAATAAAATAAGAAGGTAATAAAGAGAGATAATGTTTATCAAAAAAAGCTTTACTGATCCCTACATTTAAAATACGTGTCGCACCAAAATCATAAAAACTTTGATGATGAGAGCCTATAGGAATAAAAACAAAATCACCACGCTCTAATAAAACCTTTTTACCATTAATCTCTTGATAATAACGTCCTGTTAAAACAATGGTGAATTCATAATAATCATGTTGATGCAGTCCGCTGACACTTTCTGTTTTATTATAAATAAAGACATGAAAATTTTTGCCATTAAATAGCTGATCTTCATAGACCATACGTATTTCGCTTTGTGCTCTCAATGACTCCACCACAGTATTCACCTTATTTTATTTTTTCATGCAACTCGATTAATTCTGTCACTAGCTCTCTGGCTAACATTGAAGTCATTAAATGATCTTGTGCATGGACTAAAACTAAACTGACTTTCGTTTTTCCAATACCTTGGTCATCACCAATTAAACGTGTCTGTATTTTATGGGCTTCATTTAAGGCTTCACGAGATTGCTCCATTAACTTTCTAGCGCCTTCAAAATCACCTTCTTTGGCTTTTTTTAGTGCACCATAAGCCACACTGCGTGCTTGACCTGAATTAATGATAAGACCCATGATTATCTCTTCAAATTCATCTTCCGTAGCACTGCTATCAACTATATTTTCAATATCTAACATGGTATATCCTCTTTAACTCTGAAAAGTGCAGAGAAACCTCTGCACTTCTTTTTCTATGACTTAAAATTTCAATGCATTCGCAATATCTTCTTCACTCTCTTCTTTCTCAATTTCAGTTTGTGCTTTGTTTGAGATGATGACGAAAGGAAGATAAATCAGTGTTGCCACACCCAAGTTAAACAGCGCTAATAACAGTGCTGCAATACTGCCGTTAGTATTAAAGAATGCGCCTAATCCCGTTGGCATCGTCCATGGCGCTATATTTGTTACTGGTGGGATTATCCCTAAGTAATAAGCAGTCACAGTAATTGCAGCAAGAATAGGCTGAATAAGAATAAAAGGAATAAACATCACTGGGTTCATAATCACAGGTAAACCAAAAATAATCGGCTCATTAATTTGGAATAAACCTGCTGGCAATGCCAATTTAGCAACTTGACGGTGATCCGCTCGACGAGATGCGATAAAGATAGCAATAATAAGTCCCAGTGTTGCCCCTGTACCGCCTAAGAAGATAAAGGAGTCTAACATCGGTTTCGCCCAGAGATGGAACGTCTTACCTGCTGCCAAAGCGGCTTCTACTGAACCGTACTCAGTGTAAATAGAGACGTTTTCTAATGCCCACGGCGTCATAATACCACTATCAAGTGCTGCAAGTGCCAGTGAACCATGAATACCAAAGAACCACAGTAGAGAGGTAAAAATAACGTATGCCCAACCTACAACAGAACCCATTGATGCTAATGGTGTTGAGATAGAATCTAAAATAATTTGATGGAAGTTTGTTTCATATGTCGCTAATCCCCACGAAATAATCCCCATAATTGATAAGATAATAAAACCGGGAATTAACGCAGAGAAAGAACGCGAAACAGAAGCTGGTACACTATCAGGTAATCGAATAACCCAATTGCGACGCACAATAAAGGTAAACATCTCAGCCACAACAAGACCAATAATGATACCTGAAATAATATTTGCCCCACCTAGCCAATTAGCGCCAACAGCATAAGCGCCAGCGGCATTGTAAGGTGTTACCGTCATAAAGGCAGCAATTGAGAGTAAGCCTGCCGCAATCGGGTCAACTTTTCGCTCTTCTGCTAATGCCATTCCGATAAAGAATGGCGCCATCAACGACATTATACCTAATGTACCGTTATAGACGTTCCCCCCGATAGCTTTAAAACCATTGAGTGTTTCTATTGTTGATGCATCAAGGCGGATACCTAGAGAATAAAAAAAGGAGCCATCACCAAAACTAAGAAAAACGTTATTGATAAGTACAAACATTGCCCCTGCAAGGGTTAACGGCATTAAACGAATAAAGCCATTTTTAATCGCATTAACGTGAGGTTGCTTTCCAATTTTAACCGCAAAAGGAAGGAGTACCTTTTCAAGTGAACCAATGAACTTACTCATAGAAAAATACCCTTTAAATGCCGCTAATTGCTCGGCTTGCTGAAAAATTCGCTCTTTGACTGGAATAAAAAAATTAAATAATTAAAAAATAAAATTAATTTGTTGTTGCAGATGCTTTTTTAATAGAGGCGACAGCGGCTTTTAACACGCCTAAGCCATCTACTTTTCCATATAACAGAGAATCGATCACTTCGACCGGTTTATTCGGGAGTAATTTTTGGATATCAGGTAACATCCAGCTAATTTGTGGACCTAGTAAAATCAGATCCGCATCCTGCCCTTTTTGTGCAGCTAAAGTTTCAGGAAAAGCTTCAATGACCACAGGCACATCATATTTTTCTGCTTGTGCTCGCATTTTGGTCACGAGAAGGGATGTTGACATGCCAGCAGAACAAAATAAGTAAATATATTTCTTTTGCATAAAACCCTCTTGAGTTGGCAATGATTTACCCTAGAGATAACAAGACTTTCTCTTGTGCATTCATTACTGTGTCAGTACAGAAACCGAAGTAAGATTAAAATAAGGATTGTTTCTGCTTGAATGAAGTATACGCAATGATACTAGCTAACGATATTTCTTACAGGTTAAGAATTGTCCCTCCTTGACCTACTCTTTTGACGCTCTTCACAAATTGAGCAAATAATCTTAAGAGTTCTTTCTCGTCACAAAATTTGTTCTTTATTTTCCTTTAATGATCTCTCGCAAAATTTCGCCATTTTAGTCAAGTTAACCCTTTATTATTATGAGAATGTGAATTAGTATCATTACTCTTTATACTTTTGATGGTATTATCATCTTCTTTGTGGATCGACATTTAAGCCACTGCTGTAAAGATCCGTCTTATTTCGTGTTGCAACAATATGGGAAAGAGAATGTTTAAAAAGTCATTAAGCCCACTGTTTTTACTGCTTTCTTCACTTGTTATCGCTGGTTGTGATAACGCTCAAGACACATCAACAGCACAATCAGCAGAGAAACAAACTCTCACGATTGAACATTTTCAAGGGACAACTGAAATCCCCGCACACCCACAGAAAGTGGTTGTGATGAATATGGAAACCCTTGATATTATTGATGCATTAGGTGCTCCTATTGTTGGCCTACCACAAACCAATGTTCATTTACCTAAATTCTTAGAAAAATACACCAACTCGAACGACTACATTAATGAAGGTGCCTTATTTGAGCCAAACTATGAAAAGCTCAGTACAACAGCGCCTGATTTAATTTTAAGTGGTAGCCGTGCTCGCGATGCGTATGCGAAATTAAGTGAAATTGCGCCTGCAATTTCAATGGATATCGACCCTAAACGTTTTGTTGAAAGCCTTGCTGAACGCACAACAACATTAGGTCAGATTTTTGGCAAAGAAGAACAAGCCAAAAAATTACTGGCTGATTTCAATAGTAAAATTGATACCGTAAAAGCCAAAACACCTGATGCTGGTAAAGCGATGGTAGTGCTAGTCAGTGGCGGTAAAATTTCAGCATATGGTCCAGGCTCTCGCTTTGGCTTTATCTATGATGTATTAGGCTTTGAACCTGCTTATTTATTTGATAGTCCTGGTTCACACGGCAACATCGTCAACTCTGAATTACTGTTAAAACTTAACCCAGATTGGATGTTTGTTATTGACCGTGATGCCGCGATTGGTCGCGAAGATTCTCAACCTGCGCAACAAGTCCTTGATAATGCACTGGTAAGAAAAGTAAACGCTTGGAATAAAGACCAAGTTATCTATCTTGATGCAAGCTCTATTTATATTTCCGGCGGGATCCAAACTTACTCTCGCTTAATGGATACTATCAATCAAGCGCTGGATCAAAAAAAATAAAGTAACTGAATGAAAACGTTCCATTTATCATTGGGGATAGGACTTGTTGCTATCCTCTCAATGATCAGTCTATTTGTCGGTGCAGGAGATATTACTCCTGCTTCGCTGTTTTCTGATCCCGATATGCGCGATATCTTCTTTATCAGCCGTGTTCCAAGAACCCTGTCATTATTACTCGCCGGTGGTGCCATTAGTGTTGCTGGCTTAATTATGCAACTGCTAACCCAAAATCGCTTTGTCGAACCATCTCTTGCGGGAACCACTCAATCTGCAAGCCTTGGATTATTGGTCGTTATGTTGCTCTTTCCGGCGGCTGGCATCTTTACCAAAATGATGGTCGCTACCATTTTTGCCCTTCTCGGTACTTTGTTGTTTATGTTGCTTCTGCAAAGGATCACGTTAAAAACGACACTGATAGTACCTTTAGTGGGGATTATGCTTAGCGCTGTTATCGGTGCGTTAACTATTTTCTTAGCCGTTTATTTCGATTTATTGCAATCTTTAGACGCATGGACAAGTGGCGATTTTTCAAGTGTATTACAAGGCCGTTATGAGCTTTTATGGCTTGTTGGTGCGCTTGCGTTAATGGCCTGTTGGGTTGCTGATAGCTTTACCGTGGCCGGAATGGGACGTGAATTTTCCATTAATGTGGGGCTGAATTACCGCAAGGTGATGATCATTGGATTATCCATTATTGCACTGATTAGTGGTGTTGTTGTGTCAGTTGTTGGTGCATTACCTTTCCTTGGCTTAATTGTACCCAATCTAGTGAGCTTAGTGATGGGTGATAATATTCGTAAAACTATTCCTTGGGTTTGCTTGAGTGGTGGTGCGATTGTTTTATTGTGTGACGTGATTGGTCGACTCATTCGCTACCCATTTGAGATCCCTGCCAGTGTTATTTTAGGTGCTGTGGGTGCCGTCATTTTCCTTTTCTTACTACTAAAGCAGCAACGTTATGCAAAAAGTTAATTCATCCATAATTAGCAAATGTACTGGCGCTGCCGAACATAAGAAAATGCGCCTTTCGCCCATGTCTCGTATCTGGTTATTATTAGGGGCATCGTTATTATCTATTGTATTATTTATGACGATAAACCTAAACGGCAATATCTCTTATATTCTGACTCATCGTGCCTACATTATTCTCACCATGATTGTGGTGGCGTTTGCGGCTGGTGTTTCGACGATCCTGTTTCAAACCATTGCCAACAACCGTATTTTAACTCCTTCATTAATGGGTTTAGAAGCTCTGTTTGTATTACTACAAACCGTGTTTGTCTTTTTTGAAGGTGATATGCCCGCATCATGGATGTTGAACTTATCAAAATTCTTTTTAGAATCAACACTATTGGTGCTATTTTCGGTTGTACTTTATCGTTGGTTATTTAGCTCCGTACGTTTTAACATCAATTTAGTCCTGATGATTGGGATTATCTTAGGTACATTATTTCGCAGTTCAGCCACTCTATTACAACGTTTGATGGATCCTAATGAGTTCTCCATTTTACAAGGTCGTATGTTTGCCACCTTCACCCGTGCAACCCCTGATCTTATCTTTTGCGCTTTAGCCATTATCGTTGTCGTCGGTATCTTACTTTGGCGGATGCGCTATAGCTTTGATGTCATGGCATTAGGCCAAGCGAATGCAATTAACCTTGGTATTAATTACCGCAAACAAACCACTTATATTTTATTACTGATTTCTGTTTTAGTGGCTGTTTCAACCGCTTTAGTCGGCCCATTAACCTTCTTAGGTTTAATTGTCGCTAACCTTGCTTACCATATCAGTGGCAGTAGCCAACACCGTTTCTTAATGCCTGTTGCCTTTTTACTGGGTACTATCGCCTTAATTGGTGGGCAACTGGTTTTAGAATATGGTTTAAAAATGACAGGAACACTTTCTGTTGTGATTGAGTTTGTCGGTGGGATGTTCTTTATCTATTTGGTGTTAAGAAGACTTTAATATGATTGAAATCAGCAAAATATCAAAGCATTATCAAGATATAACCGTTCTCGATAATATTACAACAACAATTCAACGTGGCGGTATTACTTCGATCATTGGTCCTAATGGTGCAGGTAAATCCACACTGCTTTCTGTTATTGGACGTTTATTAATTCCTGAAAGTGGCATGGTCAGTGTTAACGGCATGGATGTTGCGGCAACAGATAGTGATGTGCTGGCAAAAAACCTCTCAATACTGCGCCAAGAAAACCAGTTCGTCAGTCGTTTAACTGTAGAAGAATTAGTCGGCTTTGGGCGTTATCCTTACAGTAAGGGCCGTTTAACACTTGATGATAAAAAAGTGATTGATGAATCATTAGCTTTTTTAAATCTAACTGAATTTCGTCATCGCTATTTAGATGAGTTATCGGGTGGGCAACGTCAACGCACCTATGTTGCGATGGTGCTATGCCAAGATACAGAATATGTCATGCTTGATGAACCTCTGAATAATCTTGATATGAAGCATGCGGTAATAATGATGAAACTTCTACGAAAAGCCGCAGATGAATTAGGAAAAACCATTATTATCGTTATCCATGATATCAATTTTGCCTCTGTTTACTCTGACTATATTTTAGCCATGCGTAATGGACAATTGTATTATCACGGCTCACCCAAAGAGATCATGAAAGCAGACATTATCGAAGATATTTTCGACACCCCCGTTGACGTTAAAGAGATCGATAATAAGCTAATTGCTATGTATTACTAATCTTTCCTATTAAGGCCCCGATAATTAAATCCCTAATGGTAGGGGCCTTTCTAAAATAAATACAAATTTTTTATGGCTTAAAAACTGGATGAGTACTGAATAACAACTTTTACTGAATGGTAGAAATCTATTTATTGCTCATATCGACTTATTTAGTTACAAATTATCACATACAAAATAACTAAAAATACACACTAGTAGAGATCACAGATAGACTAAAAAATCATCTCTACTGGGTGTAAATATATCGAGCAATACACCTTCAGATAAACTTTTACAAGAATGATATTTTTCTGAGCTAATATATACAGAATCACCTTCATGCAATATTTTAATTTGGTTTTCGATACTATATTCAAAGCTGCCAGATAAAATATAAACCATCTGTTCATGTGGATGATTATGTTTTTTTCCTTGAATATCTTTATCAAAAAAAACTTTTACGATCATCATTTCTGGACTTCTAGATAATATTTTTCTTGTTATTCCTGGCTCAACATCCTCTGTTTCGATTTCTTTATCTATAAAAAATGGCATCTTTTTTCTTTTCTCTTTTATTATGTAAAAGAGGTTATCTGATTTAAATTAATCAAGAGAACCTCTCCAACTATATTTATGGATAATATATTTTTTATTTTTGATATATTATTAGCTTAATTTTGTACTATTTTTTTCTATCTCTATTTCATTTGGTGTAATGGGTTTAATATCTCGTAACATAACAAGATAAATTAATGCTCCCACTGCACAAGCAATTCCAGATACAATTAATGCCCACATAAAAGATCCTGTCGCACCAATAATATAGCCTGTGACAATCGGCCCCAGTATGCCCCCACAATTTGAAACTGCACTTTGCATTCCACCCAATACTGACGTCATATTTCGGGGTGCAACATCACCGGGTAAGGACCATATAGCGGAAGCAGCAAAAGCCAATGCTGCATAAGATAAGCAGAGTAAAAACATCATAACTGATGTTGATTCTACAAGCCCTGAGAAGGCTATACTGGTTGCAACTAACATGCCTCCAACAATAGGGAACTTACGAGCAATGTTAATATTATTATATTTAATAAAGAGATAATCGGTTGTAAAACCCCCTAACCATTGCCCAGCAATACCACACAGAGGGGGTAACATTGCCGCAAATCCCATCTCCTCTAAACTCATTCCCCTTTCCATCATTAAATAAGCAGGGAACCAAGTAATAAAGAAATAGATGGCATAATCGAGTAAAAAGAAGCCCATACACATTGCCTGGACATTACGATAGCGAAATAATTCATACCATTTCATGGGTTGAATATTATCAATACCTTCTTTTTTAACCTGTCCATCACGAATGTATTTTAATTCTGCTTCACTCACTTTTGGGTGTTGTTCGGGATCATGATAAATTTTTAACCACGCGATCACCCATAGAAACCCTAACGCACCACAGAAAATAAATGCTGATTCCCAACCCCATTTAGCAATAATCCACACCACTAAAGGCATCGCGAAAGCCGTACCAAATTTTGAACCACTATCAAACAGTGCGGTTATCCTTCCTCTTTCTCTATCTGGAAACCACTTGGCCGTTATCCCACTATTACAGGGATAAGCACCCGCTTCCCCCATTCCCATTAGAATACGTGTGGATATAAAACTCAGCGGTGTTTTAGCTAGTGCCGTCGCAGCTGTAGCCATAGACCACCATAACACTGCCCCCGCAAGGGTTTTTCTTTGCCCAAATCGATCGGCGATAAAACCTGCGGGTATTTGACATAATGCGTAACTAAGAAAAAAAGCAGACATTATCCAGCCCATAGCTTCAGGAGAAATTTGTAGTTCTTCTGATAACGTAGGCGCAGCCGCTGACATAACCGTTCTATCAAGATAATTAATAGCAATCGCAAGGGTCATTAATATTGCGATAGAAAACCTGACTCTTGTTCTTTTTTGAGTATTTATCATGGTATTCCCTTTTTAAAAAAGGTGTAGGGTTGTTAGTTAAAAATAAAAACTAACAAGAGGTCTCTAATTAATTATTTAAATAATTTTTCTGGGTTGATGGTATATTTTTTTAATTTCTCAATATCTAATTCGATACCTAATCCTGGTTTTTGAGGGATATCTAAATAGCCTTGTTCATCAACACTAAATGGCGTAGTCGTAATACCATCTATATATTGGCTACCACCAATAAACTCGACAAAATCGACATTCGGAAGTGCGGCAGCCAATTGCAGATCAGCGGCTAGCCCCATGGCGGTATTCCAACCATGGCCAACATATTTAACCCCAAAATCATCAGCCATCCATGCGATACGACGTTGTTCTGAAATACCACCGACTTTAGTCACATCAGGTTGCACGATATCGAAGGCACCTTGAGATAGCCAAGGTAAGAAAGATTGGCGACGAGTGAGAACCTCCCCTCCGGCAATAGGAACAGGACTTTCCTTACGCAAGACTTTAAAATCTTCAATATCATCAGGGCGTAAAGCTTCTTCGAACCAACCTACATCATATTCACTTAACATATTTGCAGTGTTGATGGCCCATTTAAGCCCATTTTTCCAATATGCATCACTCGCACCAGCATCAACCAATAAGTGAGCCTCATATCCAGCCGCATCCCGCGCTGCTGCAATAATATTTCTATCTAGTTCTTTATCATTCGTTCGACCAAAAGGTCCCCAACCAATTTTAAATGCTTTAAATCCTAACTTTTTATAATGAGAAATCACCTCAAACATAGTGTCGGGTTCTTCCATTAATAAAGAACAATAAGGTTGGATCTTCGATCGGTAATTACCGCCAAGAAGAGTACTGACAGGTAAGCCACTTGCTTTACCTAAAATGTCCCAAAGAGCAATATCAATTCCACTAATGGTATGAGTTAACGTCCCTCCTCTTCCCATCCAAAAGGTATGCTGGCGTAGCTTTTCAGATACACGTTCAGGCTCTAACGCATTCTCACCAAGACAAAGAGGAAGTAATACTGATAAGCCTGCTTCAACCAATCTACCATCAGTAAA
Organism: Proteus vulgaris; assembly: GCF_016239305.1. GTDB lineage: Bacteria > Pseudomonadota > Gammaproteobacteria > Enterobacterales > Enterobacteriaceae > Proteus > Proteus vulgaris_C. The sequence continues at coordinate 125,370 of NZ_JAEHOQ010000009.1, forward strand.
AACACTGCCGTAGCCCGTTATTCCCGCATCAGTATGCACAGCAATAATGGCATGAATGGAGTCTTCGGGTTTGATCTCATTAGACCATCCGCCTTTAGGACTTTCACCAAATAGCGGAACGGCAACAATCTCAGTAATTTTGATTGTATTCAGAGGTAAGTTCATTTCTTTTTCCTTAATCGCCTTCTATTAACACTCCGATTAAAGCATACAGTATGATTGTATACAATATTACAATCTTTAAATTTGAGTAATAAAGCTCATTTAAATGGAAAAAAAAGTAGGGGTAGCTCACAAAATATGAAATAAATAATAGATAGGTGAAAATAAAAAAATATTTTTAAACAATGAGTTAAATCATTTCCAGATGAGTAAATAAAATCATTAAACTCTTTTTTTATTTATGTATAATGATTTTGACAACGATTTCTCCACTTCACTACAGAGTAAATAACCACTCATGAGTCATTCAACAAAAGAAAATTACTGGCAACCCGTAAAAGTAAAAACCATCGCTGACGATGTTGTCGATGCCATTGTCGAAGCCGCGACACGGGGCTTTATTCTTCCTGGTGATAGAATTGTTGAAAAAGAAATTGCTGAAAAAATGAATGTAAGCCGTATGCCTGTTCGTGAAGCATTACGTGTTTTAGAAAGTCAGGGGATCGTGGTGAGTGAACCTTTTAAAGGAATACGTTTAGCACCTGTTTCAGAACAACGCCTTAATGAACTGATCGATGTTAGAGTTGTGCTTGAACTATATGCAATTAGAACCTTAATTGGTAATAAAGGGCATCTTATTTCAGAAAATATCAATTTATTTAAGCATAAAATCGATCAAATGAGAAAAGCCACATTACTAAAAGACCATTATCTTTTCTCTCTTAGCGATGTCGATTTTCATCGTACTATCTGTATTCTCAGTGGAAATATAACGTTAACTTCACTTTGGGAAAATGTCGCTAAACAACTCACAATCGTCATTGGTATCTCAACTTTAAGCAAACCGATGGAAGAAATTATTAGTGAGCATGAAATACTGCTCGATAAAATTATCGCTGGTGATTTAGCTCAATTAGAAAAAGAATTTGAAGAACACATTTGTGCACAAACTAAACGTGTCGATTTTTCAAAAATCATTGATAACAAAAGGAAGAAAGACATTAACTCTTAATACTTTTTAATATAAAAAACTCAGTGGCATGATTATTATGTCACTCTTTGCCTGTACTTTACTCCTCTCTTTTCCCACTTTTATTATCTCCATTTTTTGACCCCACCTCTATTTGAAACATTGATAATGATTCTATTTATATAGCATATCATTTGACTTCATTACTTATTGTATTATTGTATACAATATACAGTGTAGCAATAGGTAATAAAAATTCATTTAACAACAATAGATTAGATGAATTTCCTTATTAATGAGTAGAAAAATATGTTCAGTGAAAAAAAAGTCATGTTTATTACAGGTGCGGGAGCTGGTATCGGCGAGGCCATCGCATTACATCAGGCACAACAAGGTTATGCTGTCGTGATTTCTGACCTTCATATTGAGCTTGCTGAAAAAGTTAAAAATAAAGCCATGGCATTGGGCGCTCAGGATGTACTTGCGCTCCAATGTGATATTTCACAAGAACAGAGTGTTATTGAAGCGTTTGATCAAAGTATTAGCTACTTTAATGCAGTCCCTACAGGCATTGTTGCAAATGCAGGTATTGAAATAACTAAAATGGCGCACGAAACCTCATTAGCAGAATGGGAACATGTTATTAAAACAAACCTAACGGGGACATTCTTAACCTGTCGAGAAGCAATAAAACAGCTAATAAATAATAATATTGCAGGTTCATTAGTTTGTATTAGCTCACCGAGTGCCTCCGTTGGATTTGCAGGTGGCGCTAATAGTGCCTATGGTGCAAGTAAAGGAGGGATTTCCGCCTTAGTGAAAGCATTAGCGATTGATTATGCCTCTCATCATATTCGTGTGAATGCAGTCGTACCGGGTGCAACAGATACTGAGCTGTTAAAGGTTACGACAAATAACGCAGAGCATGCTTCTCTTGAACAACGAATTAAAACGCAGATCCCCGCCCAACGTTTAGCAAAACCAGAAGAAATTGCCCATGCAGTAGATTGGTTACTTAGCACTCACTCTAGCTATATTACAGGATCACATCTTTATGTTGATGGCGGGCTAACAGCGAGAGGCGCAAATGACTTTTGAGCCACACGATCAATCTCTCATCAAAAAGGAAGAAAATATGAAGCGAATTGCGTTTATTGGTGAATGTATGATTGAGCTTAATGGTTCACCATTTGGTGAAATGATACAGACATTCGGAGGTGATGTATTAAATAGCGCGCTTTATTTAAGTCGAGCCCTTTCTCATAAGCAAGATAATCAGCTTGAAGTATTTTTTATTTCTGCAATGGGTCATGACCTCCTCAGCAAAGAAATGCGCTATCGTTGGCAAAAAGAAAATATAAATTGCCAATGGGTATTAGAAGATAAAAAACATCACGCTGGCATTTATCTCATACAAACCGACGCCAATGGAGAACGCACATTTCTTTATTGGCGTAATAATTCTGCCGCCTGTCATTTATTCCAACATCCTGATTATCCTAGGCTTGAAAAAGCGCTAGATGAATTTGATGTTATTTATCTTAGTGGTATAACGTTAGCCATCTTTAATCATGAAGATAAAACAAAGTTACTTCACCTAATTGCACACTTATCCAAGTTAGGTAAAGAGATTATTTTTGATAGTAATTATCGATCTCATCTTTGGGATAACAGCTTAACCGCAAAATATTGGTATCACCAATTACTCCCTTTTGTCACATTAGCGCTTGTTACTGATGATGATGAAAAAAAACTCTGGAATGACATAACAATAAATAACACATTTCAACGACTTCATCATGCGGGAGTAAAAAAGGTTGTTATTAAATCAGGTAAAGAAGGCTGTTATTGCTCTGGTTTTCAACCCGATATATTAAAAATACCCGCCACAAATGTTGAACATATCGTAGATACCACCTCAGCAGGTGATGCATTTAACGCAGGCTTTTTAGCTGGCTATTTAAACCACCTTACCATACTGCAATCTGCTGAAATGGGGCATTTATTAGCGGGTCGAGTTATTCAGCATAAAGGCGCCATTATTCCCCAAGAAGATACTCAACCAATCACAACGACTTTTTTCAAAAATGAGAAATAGCCATGAAAGAGATTATCAATAGATTACGCCAATTAAAAATTGTTCCTGTTATTTCAGTTAAACATGCTGAAGATATAATTCCCCTTGGTGAAGCTCTCGCGAACAATGGATTACCCGTTGCTGAAATTACATTTCGTTCTCCTGTTGCAGCGCAAGCTATCTCATTATTAAAACAACATATTCCATCTATGTTAATCGGAGCAGGTACTGTATTAACTAAAGATCAAGTTAACGCAGCAAAGCAAGCAGGTGCTGAATTTATTGTTTCTCCTGGATTAAATCCCACAACAGTCACCTATTGTAATGAAATTAATCTTCCTATTATTCCTGGTATTAACAACCCGTCATCTATTGAATTAGCCTTAGAACTCGGTATCGATTTCGTTAAATATTTTCCAGCACAAGCCTCTGGTGGCATTACGATGTTAAAAGCATTATTAGCGCCTTATCACCATATTAATATTATGCCAACAGGCGGAATTGGATTAGATAATATTCATGATTACCTCAACATCCAACAAGTCGTCGCATGTGGTGGTTCATGGATGGTAAGTGAACAACTTATTCAACAAAAAGAATGGAATAAAATAGGCCAATTAACATTAGAAGCGGTTAATTTCGTTAACACATAACCATCTAATACGTTAGGCGAGTTTTATGATATTCCGATGAACAATGCATCCGTTTATGGAGAAGCATATTGTTATTTTCTTTATACAATATGCTCTTTTATCACTTAGTAGTGGCTTTAATAAGTTCAACATCAATATCTTTAAAAATAGCTTCCCACTCATTACCATTAATATTCATTAGCCCAAAATAACGCAGTAAAAAAGTGCCTTCTGCCGCTAAAAATGCCAGTCTTGCACGCCTTCCCGCTTCATTTGTTGTATCTAACCCCGCTAATCGTTGCTGATACCATTCTTTTGTACTTTGTAAATATTCTGGCGTTTGTAGTAATGCTGCCATTAAACTCGCGCCTTTGGCAAAAGAGACTTTATCGTGATGATGTATTGCATGGATATGTGCAGCGACACGATTGTCAGGGGAATTATCACTTTCAACTATCTTGTTAAATTGTGTTTCATAACTCTCTTCCCAGAAATCAAACATCGCATCAATCATCGCTTCTTTACTGCTAAAACAGTATTGAACGCCGCCTTTTGAGATCCCCATTTTTTTTGCAACAGTATCAATCGTTAACGCTGCAGCACCTTGTTTCATCACGATATCGAAGATCGCTTCTAATAATTTTTCTCTATCAATAGTTCTTTGACGTCCCATAAAAAACCTCTTTTCAATACGTTCGTATGGATTTATATTGTAGCCGCTAGTAAAAATAATACACATAAAAATAACTGAGATTTCTATGATAAAAGATTATAAACGTTGGATAGTATTACTTTTGGTATCTAGCATGCTGTTCCTCATTGTTGTTGATGTAACCGTGCTTTATATCGCATTACCACGTTTAACTCATGACTTAAACGCCAGTGCATCAGAAAAATTATGGATAATGAATGCTTATCCATTGATTGTGGCTGGATTATTACCCGCAGCGGGTATGCTCACAGACAGGATCGGCCATAAAACACTTTTTATTTGTGGGTTACCGCTATTCGCTCTCGCCTCTTTGTGTGCGGCTTTTTCTCCCACTGCGACGACCTTAATTGCATCTCGTGGTTTTTTAGCGGTGGGCGCAGCAATGAGTATGCCAGCCACCCTGTCAATAGTGCGACAAGTCTTTAGCGACTCGCAAGAGCGCGCTATTGCGATTGGTATTTGGTCTGCAGTTGCTTCTGGCGGTGCGGTTGTAGGGCCTTTAATCGGTGGTATGCTGCTTGAACATTTTTGGTGGGGCTCTGTCTTCTTAATTAACGTCCCTATTGTTCTTTTGGTATTACCATTCTCTATTTGGTTTATTCCTAAGTTTTCTGGACATGGTAACCATAAAATCGATTATTTAAGTTCCGGTTTAATTTTAATAGGTTTGATCAGTGCTATTTATGCTTTAAAAGAGCTAGGTAAACCTTATACACAGTGGAACGAAGTCACTATTGCAGGTGTCATTGCGGTAATTTTTCTCACGCTATTTGCTTTACGTCAGCGTAAACAGACTCACCCAATGATTGATTTTAAGCTATTTAAAAACCGTTTTTTTAGTATTGGTATTTTAATGTCCATACTTTCAATGGTGATTATTGTTGGGATTGAACTACTACTTAGCCAGCGCTTACAGCTTGTTGCGGGTTTTACTCCTTTAAATGTGGCACTAGTGATCTTACCTATCCCAATTGGCTCAGTATTGGCATCTCCTTTAGCGGGCTATTTTTTAACACGGTTAGGTGAAGTTCGCCTGATCATCAGCGGATTTTTGCTCACTTTAGTGGGAAATCTATGGCTAATTGCTATTTATCAAACAACATCTCTAATAGTATTGATTGGTAGCTTGTTTTTAATCGGCTTTGGTTTAGGTGTTATTTTTACCACAGCATCGACATCTATTATGTTGAGTGTTGCTGATAAACAAGCGGGTATGGCGGCCTCAATTGAAGATGTCGCTTATGAGTTAGGCAGTGTGATTGGAGTGACATTTATGGGCAGTTTAATGAGTACAGTGTACACCTTAAAACTCGTACTACCTGACTCATTAGCTATCAACGATGCAGTCTATGACAGTTTAGATGAAGCCCTCATTGTGGCAGAAAAATTACCCATTGACGTGGCTTCTCTTGTGATATCTCAAGCAAATCTAGCCTTTGAAAATGCCGTTTTCGTGGTATTAGTTGCTACTGCAATCATTACAACATTAAGTCTTTTTATATTACCATTTATATTACGTAATAAGCGTTTATATTAATTATAAGCGATACCTTTCCAGACAGATATATTTTATCTCTCTGAAAAGGTATCGCTATTATCAATTTGGAATGTCTAAAACTCGATTAATTTCGCCAGATGCCAATAAACAATCTAGACTTTGTAAATTTGTCTCAATAACATTATTAATATATTCAATATTAGATTGATGAATATCTCCCTCTGCGTTCAATACATCAATCAAAGGTCTTGTTCCTAAACTTTTGTATTGTAATAGATAAAGATCTCTCGTTTTTTCTGCTGTTTGTATTTTTTCTTTTTGTGAATTCATCATAGATAAATTACCCGTTACTTGAGATAACGCGACATTTAATTGCTGCTTGGTATTAATCGATATTGTTTCATATTGATACTGACTAGCTAATAATTCATTGGCTGCTTGAGACATTTTTGAATATTTACTTCCTCCTTCAAATAAAGGAATATCCACGTTAAGTTTAATTTCTCTTCTATCAGGATCATAATCTACATTATCGTTTTTATTGATATTTGTTCGATAATTACCTTCCAAATAAATTGTTGGGAAATTATCTAATCGTGCATATTCCATATTTTTCTTTGCAAGTTCATGATCATATTTAGCAAGTAACATATCGATTGACTCTACCCCATGATCTGTATATTGATAGCAAATATTAGAAAGATGAGCATCAGTAATTAAAGGAATTTGAGAATAGCTTACCGCATTATTTGTATAATTTTGTAATAATGCATTCCACCGCGCTTGCTGTGTTTTATAGCTATAAAGCAATGCTTGTGCTGAAACAAGTTTATTTTTACTTTGTACATAGTCAGCTTGTGTAGAGGCTCCTAATGAAGAACGACTCATCGCTAATTGTTCTATCTCACTAAAACCCTCCACTTGTAATTGAGCAATATTAACTAAATTATTATAAAGAGAAGTATAAAAGTAAGCTTGTGAGACTTGATAAATAAGATCTTGCTGGCTTTTTAAAGAAACTATTTTTTCTCGTGCAAAAGAAATCTCTGCAGAATCGACTCTTGTAGATGTTTTCCCAAAGTCATACACCATTTGTCTAACGGTAAAACGAACATCAGAACCTTTATTATTATTTCCATACCGATCTTTATTTTCATAGAGCTTATTATCCATTCCTACACTGACTTGTGGAAAATAATCTGCCCGCGATCCATCAACCATATCTTGAGCCGCTCTCGCTAAATATTCACTATTTCTTAATGATGGATGCCAATTTAAAGCTAATCCCACTACAGAAGACAGTGACTGTTTCTCAATATCTGTTCCTATTTTTTGTATTGGTTGTAATACATTAGGTTGAGCGTCAGCAATGCTGATTGATTTTGTCACACCCTGAGCTATATTAACGTTATTAGAGGTTACACGCTTATTTTCTTGTATCGATTTTGCGTCTTCACTCTCTTTTTCTAATATCACATTTTGATTATCCACATGTGGATGTAATAGTGATATATCAGCGGGTTTTAGTTGCTTGTTCTCTACTGATGATAAAATTTCCTCCTTATCTTTTTGCTGAGATAAAAAACGTTTAGGAGGCTCTACGTCCTTATGGATATCCACAATATCTAGAGTAAAAGAGTTAACTGGTTCAGTTTGTGATGTTGCGTTTGCTTGTTGTATACCACTACCACCTAATGATAAAACTGACCCTATTAGTAAAACAGTATGTTTGATTTTTTTCATTTTATTAACCTATTACCGTTCTCTTAATGCTTCATTAATTTTATTAAATGGTTTAATTAAATACTGTAATACTGTTTTACTGCCTGTTGTTATTTCGACTGATGCAATCATACCCGGCGTAATAGAAAATGATTTTCCCGCTTTATTCACTAAATAATCTTTATCAGTTTTGACGTATATTTTGTAATACGTCACATCACTTTTAACTTCATCTTTTACCGTATCCGGTGAAATAACGCTGACCGTTCCCTCTAATCCGCCATAAATAGCATAATCATAAGCAGTTATTTTGATTTTGGCTTGTTGTCCAGGATGAATAAAAGCAATATCTTTTGGCGATATTTTAGCTTCAATAATTAGTGTATCTTCCAAAGGAACAATATCCATCAATATACCATTCGGTGGAACCACACCACCAATTGTTGAATTTTGAATATTCTTCACAATACCTTTAACAGGTGATGTGATAGTTGTTTTTTGTACAAAATCTTGTCGCCCTTTAATTAAAGGCGCCAGGCTATCTATTTCAGCCATTACTTTCGCGAGTTCTTGTCGTGCAGTAACATAAAAATCCGACGTGTATTCTTGTGTTTTACTTTCTAAATCAATCAACTCCTTTTCTAATCTTAATACTTCGACGGTACTACTGGCACCTTGGCGAGCCAGCTCTTTATTAATATTTAATTGCTGGCGAATAATGAGCTTACTCTTTTGCAAATTAGCGAGTGTTTGAGTGAGTTTTTGTTTGCGTGATAAATAAAGCTTATTTTCATAATTAATTAATTCAGTTTGTGTTTGTAATTCTTTAGGGAAAACTAAGTTAACTATTTTATGTTGGTCAACTTCTGCTTTTAACCGAATAGAGGTTGCTAAAGCCGTATTATATTTCGCCTGTGATTCTTCTAGACTTGATGCTGTTCTTGTCGAATCTAATGTCGCTAACGTTTGTCCAACTTGAACAATATCCCCTTCTCTCACAAAAATATTGGTCACAATCCCACCATCTAGAGATTGAATAAGTTGCTCTTTAGAACTTGGGATGATTTTTCCATTCCCTTTTGTCACCTCAGCAACTTCAGCAAAATAAGCCCAAATCACCATAATAAATAAAAAGATAAAGATAGCCATGATGATACGATTTGCTCTACTGGCTTTAGTATCATCAATCAAACCAAATTCAGCAGCATCACCAATACTGTCTTCAATAAGATAGAGATCTTTATCTTTTTTATTCGTAATATAACGATAATCAGCAATAAGATTTTTTATTCGTTTGAAAAATCCCACTTTTTCTTCTTGGGTCTGTTGCATTCCTTGATTGTGTTGTTGGTTTAAACTTTCTAGTTCTTTCACCAACTTATTCATCTCATCAGGAGATACTGCATTCGATGAGTTATTTTTTTTATTTTTCATCTGTTACTCCTGAAAGCATTTTTAATGCAACCGCTTTGGGTTTATCAAGTACAATTTTGCCACCTGAAACAACAATAATACGATCCACAAGTTCTAATAATTTTTTTCTATGAGTGGTAATAATAAATGTTTTTCCAAGAGCTGTTTTTTCAATATTCTTAATAAAGTTAGCTTCAGTAATATCATCAAGAGATGCAGTTGGCTCATCCAATAGTAAAGTCGTTGGTTTTTTCAATAATAAACGGCTTAATAATAATGATTGTTTTTGTCCCCCTGATATACCAATACCACCTTCTTGAATAATATAATTAATCCCTTCTGGTAATTTATTTATAAATTCAGAAGCACCTGTTTCCTCAAGAACTTGATAAACTTCTTCATCGGTGGCTAATGGATTTCCTAATGTCACATTATCTCGTATAGTACCGTAAAATAATTTAGCACTTTGGCTTAAATAACCCACATCTCTACGTAAATCTGAAGGATCTAAGGTATTTAATTCAATATTATCTAGTGTTATTGTTCCTTCTTGATATTCCATCTTACCAAAAAGTGCCGAAAGCAAAGAGGATTTACCCGCACCATTGCGGCCTATAATCGCAATTTTCTCACCAGGATTAATTTCCAATTCATTTATATAAATCGCATAATTTGGGCTATTTTGATTAAATTTAAAACCAATATTTTCTAATTTATAATGACCTTTAATAAAAGGTAAATGGACTTTTTTAATAGACGTAGGATGATCAACCGGTAATTCCATAATAGACGTCAGCCCTTTTATTGATACCTTAGTTTGTTGCCAACGCGTAATAATATTCGCCATTTGAGAAATAGGCCCCATCATTCGGGAACTTAATATAGAAGAAGCGACGAGTGCCCCAGTGGAAAGCTCACCACTGATCACTAAAGGGGTTCCCATACAAATCACCCCCACAAACACACTGTTTTGAATAAAATAGGCCATACTACTTAATTTATGTGTTAGGTGTTTTAGCTTTAAACTGGCTTCAGCACTCGTTTTTGTATAATGGATCCATTGCTGTTGAAAACGGTACTCCGCCTGCATAGCTTTTATATCATCAAGTCCTTGAACTGATTCAACAATCATGCCACTACGTAGAGTGCTTTCTCTCATTGCTTCATTGGCAAGCACAAACAGTTTTTTCTGTGCTAATAGCCCAGGCGTTATCATTAAGAAAAAACCAGCTAATGGAATGACACAAATAATTCCGCCAATCATATAAATAATAAAGAGAAAAAAGAGAAAGAAAGGTAAATCTGCAATGGCAGCGACTGTACTAGACGTCATCATTTCTCTAATTTGTTCAAGATCGCGCAATTGAGAAATAAAAGAACCTGTAGAAGGTGGGCGATTACTGTCTTTTATCCTTAAAGAATGTCCATAAACACGATCCGACATGCGTAAATCGGCTTTTTTTCCTAATAAATCAATCACTCCATAACGTAACATTTTAAGAATATAGTCAAAAATAAAAGCAATTAATACACCCACAACCAAAACAAACATAGTTGAATAAGATTGTGATGGAATAATCCTATCATAGGTTTGCATAGAATAAGTGATCCCAGCCAAACCCAATACATTAATAATAAATGTTGCCATAATGACATATTTATAAGGAGAAACATCTCTTAATAAAATACGCCACAGCCAATGTTTTTCTGTGGGTTTAATATATAAATCCACTCTTGGATCAGGCCTGTCAACCATTGGCCTAAAAATAGCAATTCTTTTTATATTTTCTTTTAGTGTGTCTATATCAACATCAACAGCCAGGCCATAATCGCCACTGAATAATATTGTCGCGTTATTACCTTTTATATTTTGAACTATTCCCACTCTGCCATCATTACTTTCAACAACAACAGGTAACGACCAAACATTAAATTTAAAATTTTTGCTGTCTATAAATTTTGCAACCAAACAACACTGTCTAGCTAATAGCTTAATTACATCATCATAAGAAATATTATTCTCATACCACTTAGCCGTAATATTGATATTTTCTGGTGAAAAATCTAATCGGTAATGATTGGCTATATTAATAATCGCTTCTTTATAATTTTCTAAATAGCAATGAGCGTTATTATTTTCACTATTTTCCATAATAATACCTTAATATGGGAAAAACATCCTCATGCCGTATTGGCACGAGGATGTTAATTATTTATTTTATTTTTATAGATTTAGATATTATGAGTTGTCCCCATATCTTCCTCTGTTATTAGTGTTGCAACCTGATGAGATTCAATATTCCCATCATGTGTCGTTTCACTAACAAAAAGTGGAGACTGAATTGCATATTCTGTTTCTTGAGAAGTTGGAACAATATTTTCAATGCTAATATTGGCCTGACTTGCATCCGTTAACAATTCACTTAATTCAGGTAACTCAACATTATCTTGTTGTTCGTTCGATATTGTTTCTGAGGCCTCACCTAATTGAAGTAATGCCGCGATATCAAGGTTATTTGATTCTTCATTAACATCAGTATCTGTGTCGGTATCAACATCAGTATCTGTGTCAGTATCAACGTCAGTATCTGTGTCAGTATCAACGTCAGTATCTGTGTCGGTATCAACATCAGTATCTGTGTCGGTATCAACATCAGTATCTGTGTCGGTATCAACATCAGTATCTGTGTCGGTATCAACGTTAGTATCTGTGTCGGTATCAACATCAGTATCTGTGTCGGTATCAACATCAGTATCTGTGTCGGTATCAACATCAGTATCTGTGTCGGTATCAACATCAGTATCTGTGTCGGTATCAACATCAGTATCTGTGTCGGTATCAACATCAGTATCAGTATCAACGTCAGTATCTGTGTCAGTATCAACGTCAGTATCAACGTCAGTATCTGTGTCGCCTGTTGATGGTTTAGTTGGTGCTATAGGATCAATATCGATATCATCAAAATTTATGCCATCATTTGAATCTTGGTCTGTAGGTGGCTCTTGTGTATTTGAATTCACATTACCTTGTACAGATAAATAGTTTTTACCAAGAATAAATGCATCACTTTGAATATGCTCCCACTGACCACCTTCATAAGCAATTGCAGCATAAATCCATTTCAGATCAGGATATTGGTCTGTTGTTACACCTTCAATTTTAACAACTTTTTGGCCACCAATCATTTGAACAACGCCAGTACCTACAACAGTTTTATAATCATAAAAATCATAGACTTTTATCTGTTGCCCTACTTCAAATTTGGTACTCTTCAAGTAAAGGTGTTTTTTGTTATCTACCCAAGCTGTCACATCTTTTGTGGTAATGTCAGCATATTTACCCGTTATTAAATCACTATGAATTTCGGCTGGTGACTCTTTCTTACCGAAAGAAGCACTCTTAGAAGATTCATTTTCACCAACACCAACACGACTAATGGCTAGATTACTCGAATCACCTAATCCTTTAACTGTATCCCATGAATGTGCACCAGAATATTCCGTCACAACACCCACAAATTTACCGTTATGTAATGCCACATGACCCTTACCGACTTCTTCAAAATCTCGTATACCTAATAGGTTTGTTGAGACTTTATAGAGAGTAAAGGCATCACCTGCTTTCAAACCATCACCAGTGATCATAATTGTATGATCTTCAGTGATGTATGCTTCGACATTTTTAGGTGTTGAGGAATCCTTAACTTTAAAGCTACGACTAATATCTGAAGTGTCTTTTCCTAGCTCTTTTTGATAGCCATACAGATAACTTAAATCGTTACCACTCGACTTGATATTATTTGCTGTTTCTTTATCTACAAAAATATCAACGTATTTGCTGCCATCGGTACGAGTATGAACAGTACCTGAACCAAATGTTTTATCGACCGTACCAGAAATATTACCTAGCCATGCGCTATACCACGGTAAGTCTTTCCCCCCTAATGTAAAGACGGCACCATCAACAAGTCGGGCTCCTTCGATATGAATTTTACCGTCATTGGTAACAGTAATATCCAATGCCGTATCCAATGTACCCGCTGGTTTCTGCGTTTTTTCTCCCGTACTTAAATAAGGGTCAAACATTTTCAGAGAGTTAAGTGCATCGTTATAATCTTGCTGCAATTCAGCCAGCTTGATCTTCGAAATCGTTCCTGACAACTTAGCTTCCGTCATCACTTTATTGGCAGTTTGTAACTGTGTATAAAGCGAGTTGTAAACTAAATCTTTTTGTTCTTTGGTATCTGTTGCTTTGAGTAACTTCTCAATGTTTTTCGCTTCAGAAACAACATTATCAATTAATATTTGAGCTGCAACGATTGGATCTTCAGCTGACAAATTGTTGACTGAAATGTTGAGTTTATTCAGATTAGCCTGAACCATATCCAGTGGTGCACCATCAATAATTGATTGCTCAACTAATTGATAAGCTTCACTCAGTTCTGCGGCTAATTTCTGAACAGCATCATATTTCTCACTCGCACTCTTAATACCTGACAGCTCTTTTGAAGAGGCATAAGCCTGATTCGTCATTTCCGTCAGTTGAGTGATGCTATTCCATGCTTTTGAAAAATCTTCAATTTCTTTACTAAATTCTTCAATTTGATAATTGTAATACGCTAATTTAACGTCTTTAACGCCTTTCGCGGAGTACTCTTCTGATAACACTTTCGCATCATTTAATGCACGAATAGCAATTTTGTACTGCTCTTCAAAGACAGCATGATTAGAAAGCGTTGATTTATCTAAATTGATATGTGCGTTATATACAGATTCTTGCAGTAAACTCATGACTATATCGAGGTCAGCAAAGGCTTGCTCGCCTAACTGTCCATGGAATTCATTCATTAAGTTTACTTTGGTTTCATTAGCCGTATGCGCGGCACTATTAAGATAAGTCGTTCCTGCACTGTCTAATCCTAACTCTTTCGCTTTATTAGCTCGTTCTTTACCTTCTGCTAATAACGCGTTTGCTTCCGTTACGATAGATAAGAACTCTGTAGGATCTTTGATTACCGAGGTTGGGTCTTTTTTCAGTAGCTCATCGGCTTTTTTATACTCATTTGTCGCAGTTGTTAATAACTCTAAAGAGAGCGACATACGTGAGTAAGCATCGATTTCCTGAAGAACCCCTTTTGGATAATCAAGTTTGTTATCAAGTGAGTTGTAATACTTGTTGAGTTGATCTGTAAGATAATCTGGAACACCTTTGCTAGAAGCATTTGATACTGCATCTTTAGCATTATTCAGACTATCTTGAGCAGCAATGACACTATTTTTAATTGCTGTCGCTTGCTGAATAGAGGTAATGTTGTTCTCTTTTGCTTCAGCTGCTTTATCAACCGCTTTTCTAACAGCAACCTCAGCTTCAGTTATTGCAGCTTTGGCATCGTTATAGGCTTCAATAATATCTTCTTCAGTAAGTTGATTATCTTTTGCTTGAGCAATCAATACTTCAGATTCATTATTTTGTTTATCAACAAGCGCTTCTGTATCATCAAACTGCTTATCGACACCAGTAAAGGTTTTCAATAAAGCATCTTGTAAAGAACCGGCACTGATTGATGATTTAATATTGCTGACAACATCATCATATAAGCCTTTTGCTTCAATCAGTTGTTCTTTCGCTTCTAGCGCTTTAGCCAGTTTTTTCTCTGCTAACAGAATATTTTCTGCAGTTGGTGTTTTAACAGCTTGTTTCGCTGCCATTAAAGCATCATCAGAGAGTGTTTTTGCATTATTTAATGCAGTATCAAGCGCACTTTTGAAAATACCTAATTTTGCTAATGCATTTTCAATATTCTCTGGTGATTTATCTTTAGCCAGATCATTGATTGCATCATTCGCATCTTTAGCTTTATCTTCTAAACCATCAATATCAATCGCATTCAGAGTTAGACCATCTAACGTAGTTTGCGCTGAATCAATAGTATCATTTGCACTATTAATACCTTTTAATGCATGTTCAATTAAACCCTGATCCACACCATCAATGTTTGCTGCATCATTAATGACACTGTGCAGTTTTTCTATATTAAGCTCAGCTTTATTAATAATATCTTGGGCATCTTTTACTGCTTTATCAAAGTTCTTAACATTGGCAGGACTAGGATTTTTCTGTGCATGATCAAAAGCCGTTTGTGCTTTATCTACCGCTTTAATCACTTCGTTTAATTGCGCATTAATGACATTATCAACATTTAACAATGCGTTATTAATGGCATCACTATCGCCTGATTCAATTTTATCTTTAAGGTGATCAACCAATTGACTGATATCATCACCTTCAAAGTCAGGTAATTTTTCATCAGGAATAGCATTCTTCGCTTTCGCAATATTTGCCCCAGCTTTACTGATTTCATTGTCAAAGTATTTAATATTGGCAATGTATTCTTTAAATTCTGAGTTATTTTCTGGTGTTAAGCCTTTACTAATCGCTTTTTCGACCGTTTTTTGTAAATCGCTGGTATTTTCTTTAGCTAATGTATACAGCTCATCAGCAGTATTAAGTAAATACTTCACATCTTGTAAAGCCTGCTGATATTCAACGCTAGACTTATCCATTTCGGCAAGTTTTAGCGCCGCATCTAAGGCTTCTAAGGCTTTACTCGTAAGCTCTTGAACTAACTCATTGTTATTATCAATAGCCGCTTTTAATGCCTTATTGAAATTATTGATACTCTCTTTATTTTTTGGATCTAATTTATCTAATGCTGTATTTAAATCATCAAATACAACATGAGACTCAATTTCCTGAATTTGTTTATTCAGGTTATTGGCTTCTTTTTTCAGATCATTGAGACGTTCTAAAAGCTCTGCTTCCGTCGTTTCATATTTCGCAATAACATTACTACCTACGCCACCTTTTAAGGCTTTATCTAATGCAGCTTTCACTTTCTCATCGGCTAATTCTGCATTTTCAATAGCTTTAGTGAACTCATTTAAGACTGTTTTAGCATTCTTAATATCTTGTTCTTTAGGTGATGTTGATTCCAATAGTTTTTCAATTTGACTATTTGCTGTTATGCCTTTTTTCTGAGCTTGAAGAATTTCAGTATCAAGTTTATCCAGCGTATTTTTGATATTCGCAATTAAATCAGGATCACCTTCCTGATTATGTAAATTATCGAGAATATCAAGCGCATTATTAAGTGCAGTATTCGCACTGAGTAATGAGGTATCAGCTTGATCAGCTAACGCTTCTGTGACAATAAGATCAATATCTGTACCTTGTGCTTTTTCGATTAATTTATCGAGATGATCTTTACTATTTTGCGCTTTTTCAATGTATTGAGTCGCATCACTAACCGACTGTTCAGCAATCAATAAATCATCATAATTGCCCGATACTTTAGCTTTTTCAGCGTCATTTTTAGCAATATTCGCTTTTTCTTCAGCTAATTTAGCTAAATCAGCCACCAACTCTGCCGCTTTTTCTAAGCTCTCTTTTGCTTTAGCCTTATTCTCATCCGTTGGATCTTTAATCACATCATCAATTGCAGTATCTGCATCATCTAATGCAGGCTCTGTAATGTCTGAAATTAATTTATCTAGGATATTCTGAGAAATAAGAAGGTCATTTTCTGCAGTTGTCAGATGTTCAATCGTGATGTTTAAATCAGTAGCAGAATTTGTCGTATCAACGCCTTTGCTTTCTGCTTTATCAATTAATTGGCTTAATTGCTCTTTTGCAACATTTGCTTTATCAAATGCTTCTTGAGCTATTGCTAATAATGCTTTGGCAGCCAATACATCGTCAGATGTTAAACTTTCATTTGCTGTTTCTGCTGCGACTTTTGCTTCATAAGCGAGTGTCTGCGCTTTCTCAGCCAACGTCACAACGTACTCAGAGGCAGTATCTAAAACCTCTTTAACTTGCTCTTTTTCTTCATCTGTTGAGTTTTCATCAAGATCATCAAGGCCTTTTTCAGCATCATCCAATGCACCCTGACCATCAAGATCTGCTTTGATACTGGCTAATGTATTCTCAGCATTACCCACAAGATTTAGCGCATTATCAATATGTTCATTCGCAAGGATAAATTCTGCAGTTGCATCCTGAACATTAACTTGTTTTGCTTGCGCTTTTTCAATCAGATTTTCTAATTGTTGCTGCGCTTCTTGAGCTAATTTAATTGCGTCTTGAGCGACAACGACTGCATCGTAAGCAAATTGAATATCCGCGTCAGATTTACTGATAGCTGCTTTATCTGCCGCTTGTTTTGCAGATTCTGACAATGCTTCAGCTTTTTGCGCTAATTCAGAGCCATATTTAACTGTATTATCAACCGCTTCTTTTGCTTTTTCTAACTTATCTTCTGATGCATCTTTACCCAGATCATCAATAACACTATTAGCATCATCAATTGGATTTTTATCATCAGTTTTACGTAAATCTTGAATAATGGCATCAGTATCATTAATTAGTTGATGCGTTGTATCAAGATTAGTTTGAGCCTGTTGAGCATCATCTAACGCAATCTCTGTTGAAACACCTTTTTCTTGTGCTTTAACAATAAGTTGGTCTAATTCTGCTTTTATTTTCTCGGCATGAGAGAATTCAACTTTTGCTTTCTCTAATAAAGCTTCAGCTTCAACAAGATCAGTCTGTTTACCGCTATTGAATGCTTTTTCTGCTGCTGATTTAGCAAGTTCAGCCAATGTCAGTGCATTTTCTGTCACAGCAACAACATATTCAGATGCTAATTCAACCGCTTCTTTTGCTTGCTCTCTATCTTGCTGTGATGAATTTTCATCTAAATTATCAATAACTTCAGTACCCTTATCTAATGCATCTTTTGCATCATCAATAAGCTGTAACTTATCAAGAATTGATTGTGTATCTTTTAGATTTTGAGTTGCTTCATCTAATGAGATTTGAGATTTATCAGCATCAATTTGAGCATCCGTTGTATCAACACCTTTACTTTGTGCTTTTACAATTAAGCTATCTAACGTTGTTTTAGCTTCATTTGCTTTATCTAATACTTCATCAGCTTTAGCAAACAATGTCTTAGCCGTGGCAAAATCTTTCGCACTACCTGAGATCAATGCTTTTTCTGCTGCCAATTTGGCACTGCTAGATAAAATTTCTGCTTTCGAGGCTAAATTAACCACTAAATCTGAAGCTGTATCTAAAGAGGCTTTAGCTTTAGCTAATTCATCTGGTGTTGAATTTTCAGTTAAATCATCAATCAGATCATTGGCCTTATCTAACGCATCTTGATCTTTCAATAAATCATTCACCATATCCAAAATATTTTGTGTATGACTTAAAATATCATTGGCATTATCAATGTGTTCTTGTGAAAGAAGTGCATCAGATTGGGCTTCATCTGTATTAATTTCTTTAGCTATCGCCTTGGTAATTAGTGAATCCAACTTATCTTTAGCGACTTGAGCCTTATTAACTGCCTCTTGTGCTTTTTCTTGCAATAAAAGCGCGGTATTCAGATCTTTTTCTTTGCCAGAAATGAGTGCTTGTTCAGCGGAATCATGAGCTTGTTTAGCCAAGATTTCTGCTTTTTCAGCGAGGCCAACCACATAATCAGAAGCTGCATTTAATGATGCTTTAGCTTCTTCTTTTTGCGCATCAGTTGGATCTTCTGGTAAATTTTCAAGAATATCATCGGTTTTATCCAATATATTCGTATCTTCACCATTAGTTTCTTTATCTAACATATCAATAATAAACTGTACATTCGCTAACGTATGTACTGCATCATCAATATGTCCCTGTGCTTTATTTGCATCAATTTGAGCGTCAGCTATATCAATATCTTTTTCTTGAGCTTTTTGAATTAAAACATCAAGTTCAGCTTTTGCTTGTTTTGCCGTATTTAATACTTCATTGGCTTGACTTAATAACGTTTTCGCAAAATCAATATCTGCTTTATTCTCGCTAATCAAGGCCTTATCAATGGCAGCTTTAGCCATATCAGCATAAAGATCAGCTTTCAATGCCAATGCAACAACATATTCAGAAGCCGCATCTAACACTTTTTTCGCTTCCGCTTTTTCTTCCTCTGTTGCTGTATCTTTATCTAAGTCATCAATAATTTCGTTACCATCATCAATATTTCCACCTCCATTTTCAGTTGTGGCCAATGTATCGATGATTTTTTCAGCCACATTCAGTGCATTGTTCGCC
>NZ_JAEHOQ010000010.1 GCF_016239305.1 Proteus vulgaris
AAAAATAAAAATCATTAACTTATAAATACCTATTGTTATTAAATAAAAGAACAGTTCTGTCGATAAGAAAATAAATCTTATCGATATATATGTATAGGTATTTTTATTATGAGCATTAAACGATCTGCTAAGATAGGTTCATCTGTATTATTATTGGTTTTTATTTTATCTTCGGCATTATCTTCATTTTTTATTTATAAAATGAAAAATAATTTCACTCAAGTAGAAACTCTGTTAACACGTTACACTGATGTATTGATGGCACGCTATGAGTTAGCAACGATGCGTTCTAATGTAAATTTCTTAAAGCAAGATACTGCATTAACAAATGTAAAAGATGCTGAAATTATTGAAAAAAATAAAAAACTTGCTGACAGCGCTAAAAGTACCATGGAAGCGTGGGTAAAAGAGAAAAAAGTGTCTATAGAAGCACAACAAAGTGTCGATGCCATTGCAAAATTATTTTATAGTTTGATTGATAGATTAGTTATTGCATCAAATACTTCAGGCTCAATAAATGTAAATGATGAAGAATTTGCTAATGATTTTGATAGATTAAATATTTTGTTTGATAATTATGTCACCATAAAAAGTAAGAATAGTGCTTCTCTTATAAATAACCAAGAAGCTATGGTTCACTTTTCTATTTATACAACCATTATTTCATTATTAATTTTAGTGATTGTTTTATGTTTTGTTATTCTTTGGGTAAATAAAATATTTATTTCTAATCTTCATACATTGTCTGATATTTTAACTAAAGTTGGTAAAGGTGAATTAGTTTTCACCTTACCTAAAATGAGAAAAGATGAGTTTGGTGAGCTATTTTCACATGTTGGTAATATGCAAAAAGCCTTAACTTCCACCATTCTTACCGTAAAAAGAGAGACTTTAGAGATAAAACGGGGTGCTTCTGAGATTGCATCGGGTAATCAAGAGCTATCTTCTCGTACAGAAGAACAAGCCAGCGCCTTGCAACAAACTGCAGCTAGCATGGAAGAGATTAAAACGGCAGTCGCCAACAACACCGAAAATACTCAAGAAGCCAATGTTATTATTAATCAATCCAATGATATCGTTATCGATGGCGCGAATGTAATGAAAGATGCGATGTTATCAATGAAGAAAATAGAACAAGGTGCATTAAAGGTCGGTGAAATTAATGAAGTGATTAATAGTCTTGCTAGCCAAACGAATATTTTAGCGTTAAACGCAGCAGTAGAAGCTGCGAGAGCAGGAGAGCAAGGACGCGGTTTTACCGTTGTTGCAGCAGAGGTGCGAAATTTAGCCTCTAAAAGTGCAGATGCAGCAAAAGAAATAAGTCAGATATTAAAAGCATCTATAGATGATGTGGCTGAAGGAACTGCTCTTGTTAATAAAACAGGGGAACACATGCAAGAAATTGTCGCTTCAATTGCAAAAGTAAACAATATTATGCAAGGGATAAGTCTTGCTTCAGAAGAGCAACGTGTTGGTATTGAACAAATTGCAGTGGCAATTAATCAGATGGATACCGTTGTACAGCAAAATGCCTCTTTAGTGGATCAAAGCGCATCTTCAACGATGATGTTAGATGAAAAGGCGCAGATGTTGATGGATAATATGGCCGTTTTTCAAATTGAAGAACAAGCATTATAACGATAAAAAACTCACTCTGAATTAGCGTATCAGAGTGAGTTTTTATTCTATTCAGGCAAACAGAATAAGGGATTAATAATATTCAATCATAAAAGTTGCCGCGCCATTGGCAACACCCGCGGATAAGCGATCATCAACACGAATATAGCGCGCACGCAATGGAATACTGACCGTTCCTGCTTTTTCAGTAATGGGTTGTGCAAAGGCGGTTGGTGTATTAAATTTAACAAAATTTTCGCCAGTAGTACCATAAGCTAGCTGTATCCCCACGCCTTTAGCCGCGCCAGGTACATCATTTACTTCAAAAGTGCCTGGGTACTCAATAATTGGTGGGTTTACAGGCTTAATGGTCACTCTTAGTTCATTAGGATCACGATCTGGGAATGTTTGTCCTTTTTCAGTGGTATATACATCTCCTTTACCACCAGAATAGTAACCTCGAAATGCAGGACAATTGTATAAATTAATATCAGAGTTTATCCATTTGGTTGAACTACCTTTTGTAGGTAAGGTAGATGTTTCATGTTTGCCTAATTCCACTGTGTAGTCTTGTGTTTTACAGCTTGAAGCAGTAACACTAACCGAACCCGTAATATTCATGTATGCGGCTACAAAAGGAAATCCTTCGGCTAGAACCTTATTTTTTTCGGGGTAATTTACATCAAGTTGCATTCTTGCAATATTGCTTAAATTAAACGTACCCGGCTGAATAGGACCTAATTTAATTAAAGAATAATTTAATACTGGGTGTGCCCAATATTCTATGAATTCTCTTTTATTTTCAATAAGTTCACGATTTCCTTCCCAAGAAAGTTTAGGAATATTAGGCATTAGTGAATTATTTCTATCTCTATTTGTATAAAATATAATACCAAGACCTGGGTTATTGGTTTTATAGACATTAGGAGGAATACCTGCGCCAACAGCGGGTGTTCCTGCCATATTTAATAATTTTATCTCCTGCCTTTCTAAAAAGTAATAGTATCCTAATCCTGCCGAAGGCACATTAAATCTACATTCATAGTTGTATGTATAACTAGCAATATCAATTTTACCTTGGTAAACAACAGAACCTACAGGCATATCAGCACCAACATGAATTACGCCACCAATGGACATGGTATGATTCACTGGAGGACCATTAACATTACATTTGACTGTTTGTTGTGCCATTACTTCCGCAACAGGTAAAAGTAGAAGCATTAAGGCTAAGGTTTTTTTTATTGTAAGCTTCATACTTTATTCTCCACAGACACTAGTAAGTTGAACAAAACTACTTGGATTATCTTTATCTTGTGCTGGTGCACTATAGTTAATGGTACATTGTTGTATTTCACCCGGCCCCCATTTCACGGTTAAGCGACCTGATATTCTCTCAACTCGGGCGTAGAGAAGTCCTCCCTGACCTATACTACCCACTTCATTGTTCTGTTCATCGTAAGCGACACTACCAAATGGAATAGCGCCGTTATTACGTTGGATTGTAATTAACAGAGGGATACCTGCATTAGTTTTAAATTCCACTTTAGTGATTGCACCTTCAAATGGTGCAACGCGTGCTTGCGTGTTTTGTAGTTCGATATTATTTGACATTCCTTTCGGGTTAATCGTGATGTCATTCATTTGATATGGAGTTAAATAAGGGACTGCAGCATGACCAAAGCCATCGATTTCAATACCCGGATAGCCACTGACTTTGGCACCTTTAGCACCATCAGCTTCAACTACCGCAAAGGTATTACCTTGATAAGGAGTTGCAACTACACCGCCAGACCAGCCAATTAATGAACCGCTAGCACCGATGGAACCATTTTGATAATGTTCACCTAAACCATAGTTAGCCGTTAAGTTGGTATAGTTAGTCTTAGCACTACCATTCAAGGTCATGCTAGATCCAACACCATGGTTCGTATTCATTGCTGTTATACCGTAATTATAACGATTATTTTCACCAGCAGATCCGGAGATCCCGATACGCTCACCTACATCTCCTCGACCATTACGCGTTAATGCGGCAGTTAAGGTTGGCATGTGATCAACACTTAAATCGTAGAGTGGTAAAATAAAGTTCAATTCAAAAGATGTCTCTTTTTTACCATCTGCATTACGTGCTTGACCGACGTTTAAGCCATAAGAGAGACGCTTCCAGCGGTTGTTGTAACCCATTTGGTATTGCAAGTCGGTAGTGTCATTGTTCCAGTAATTTTGCGTAAACCCACTAACATAGAATGTTCCCCAACCTTCAGGTAAACCTTGGTCAACCGTGACGTTAAAGCGACTTTTTGGACGCCAAATATTGTTGATACTGCGCCCATAGCGTTCTTCATTAATAGCTTGAACAGCAGAGCTATAATCATAAAATTTTTCGGTATTAAATTTATAAGCAGCAATCGTCAGGTTACTATTGGTGTCTTGAATAAATTTACTGTAACTGATTTGATAACTTTGTCCGCTATTCACTTTTGACGATGTTGTATTTAAGTGCAAACGCGCTTGAGTGATGTCAGCAGAAAATGCGCCTAATGGCGTGCTTAATGCAAAACCAGCTTGAAGTGCGTAATAATCAGCACCGGTACTCTGTATACCCGCATAACCCGTTATCAGGTTAGTTAATCCACGGCGATAAGTGGCTTGATATAACGTTGGATCATAGTCAACAGACGATGAGTTTAAATGGCCGGCGGCTACCGTATAGTTATGTTGCCCAGGACGTAATAATTGCACTACGGAAGCGTAATAGACTTTAAAGTTTTGTTGTGAACCATCAGATTCTTGAATGGTGACATCCAAGTTACCGCCATATCCTGATGGATAAAGGTCATCAATCTCAAATGGGCCCGGTGGTACGGCAATTTCATGGATCACTCGCCCATCTTGGCGAATAATGACTCGCGCATTAGATTTTGCGACACCGCGAATGGTCGGCGCAAAGCCACGTTGTGAATCAGGTAACATCTTCTCATCACTAAAGAGCTGAATACCTCTTAATGGTTGAGAATCAAAAAGTTGTCCTGTTGTGAGGACATCACCGACTTGAACCACGCCTTTTATTGTGGTGATAATACGTTGTAGATAATTATAAGTTGAGGTGTAGTCATGACCATTTTGTTCATTCCATGAATAGTTACCTGTGTGATGGAAACTCCATGCACCTAAATTAAGATTACTATTAACGCCAACAAAAGCGGATTTATAATTTGTTCCATTGCTACGAGACATGAAATAGTTTGCGTTATAGCTCACTAATAATGCATTTATGCCTCGCTCCCAGAGTGAAGGGCTTACATAACCACGAGGTTTATAACCAACAAGAGCCTGTGGTGTATTGATCGTTAAACGTTGAACTGAATGGTCATAGTTTACCTCTGTTGAGGGGACAGAATCGGTTAGTGCAATACACTCATGAAGTTCTAACGCACTTTTTAATAGTGGTGTTATTTTGTCACTTTTAAACCCAATTAAGCTGATAATATCTTTAGTTAAACAAGGCGATACTTGACCATTTGCTATATCTTTAAAAGTGACCGGTGTTCTTGCCATAAATTGACTGTTGACATAGATTTCAACATTCCATGTGCCAGGCAAAAAGGTATTTTCTTTATCAAAGCGACTAATATCAATCTCACCTTGAGATGTATTCATAAAAATAGGGTTAAATGAGTGTGAACCATTTCCATTTGTATTAGAAGGCTCACTATTCTTTGTCGATGAGGCAGTATTATTTTGTAATAAAGGTGACGTAGTGGTCGATAATGTACGAGTACCATTAGGTAACCATTTATTATTTTCGATCTCTGTTATATTTTCTGCATAAGTATAAGGTGTTACTAAAAATAAAGTAGCACTAGCAGATATTATAATAGTTTTTAAAATATAACTGCTCATTTGAATATTCCCGTATATTTTATGAAGTATTGAGAGTGCTAGAGTTTCGTTTCAACTATTTTCATTGCGCCCCAGTCATTCACGTAACGATAAACAATCTTGCTTCCTAAATTTGCTGATACCCCATTGGGGATCGTAAATTCGTGTTGGCCTAATGGTGGAACGACCTCACCATCAATTGGATTCTTCTCATTATTTGCAAGCGTGATAGAAACGAGTGAAACAAAATAAGGTGAATTATTAATTGCTTTTAACTTGTTACCCGCAATTGAAAATTGAAGGCCTTCCGCTGCATTTATTGCCCCTATTTTATCTTTTAGTGTATCTGGACGATAAAATAATTTTATTCTAGAGCGATAAGCAATTTGTAATTTATTATCTATTTCCGTATTTGCGTTGGGTGGTATTTCTAATACATTTAACCAATAAATAGATTCTTTATCTTTAGGTAATGCAGTAGCGCCTGTGAAACTAATTCTTAATGACTGCGATTTTTCTGGCTCAATACGAAATACAGGTGGTGTTAATACAAAAGGAACTTGAATATTTTCAGGTTTTTCATCAACGTTACCAGTATCAATCCAGTTTTGGATTAATACTGGCACTTTCCCTTCATTGCTAATTTTTACTGTGACTTCTTTTTCATTTTCATTATAAATAACACGAGTACCACTAATAATAACGCCAGCGCTTACCCATGTTGGAATGATTAATAATAAACTGATAAAAAAGCTTTTAATTAATTTTGTGGTTATCATATTTATCTTTATTCCATTAATAAAAAGCAACAGAGAGGAGAATTCCCCTCTGTTTATTTCGATTATTTATATTGCAGAGTATAAACAACACTACTTGTTACTTTACCAGCATCTGTTTTACCAGTTGCGTAGTATTCAACAGCGTATGGCAGAGTGGCTTTATCATTAGTAATTGTATAGTAAGTAGTATCATTTACTTGAGATGTATTACCTACTTTAATTGCGTTGAAGTTAGCACCATCTAACAGTTGTAACTGAACTTGTTTTGCACCAGTTGCAGCAACATCCATGTTTTTCAGACGACCAGTTGATTGGTCTACTGTTGCACCTGTTTCAAAGAAAGCAGAAACAGTGCTATGACCAGCTACACCGATTTTACAATCTGACAGGTTCATGTTGAATGAAGTACGACCAGTTACTTCGCCTGCATTTTGTAAAACATTAGTACTGACTGTTGGTAAGGTAATAGTTGCATCAGGGCCTTGACCTTCGATATCAACTTTACAAGTTGTATCTGTTAATTCACCATTAAAAGTAATTGTACCGGTATTATCAGCAGCGATAGCATTACCAGCCATCAGACCAAATGCCATTGCTAAAGATGCACCAATGATAGATTTTTTCATTCTAAATTCCTTCGTTTTATATTAGATAACTACGTTTTAATAAATAGCTAAATATATTAAATAATATTTAGTAATTTATTTTTGACTCGCTATTAGTGTAAAAACAAATAAAGGCCATCCATGGCGAATAAAGACACTTGTTAAGTGTTTTTTATTTTCCTAATAATTATCTATTAATACGAAATAACAGTTTGTCGGTTATTAACACCCCTAACTTCATAAAGCTAATAGCTCATGAAAATAAAACATAATTAAATATTTTATTTTCATGATTAATCGCTTAAAGTGATGCTTACGTAATTTTGTTAAATATTTGTTTTTAATTTAGTTGGCTAACAGTAGTACTACTAAATTCATAGTCTCTTTTTTTTAATTGTGTGCTTGGCACCTTTTCGTTGTAGGTACTTATTACTTCACGATTTAAATCATCCCATGATTTGTCAAAAATAATGAGTAACTTATTTATTAAAGTAAGTGACATACTATTTTTGCCATTCTCATAACGAGATATTTGTTGTTGGCTAACAGAGATTATTTTTGCCAGTTCACGACCTGATAATTTCTTCTCTTTTCTAGCCTTTTTAAAAAAAAAGCCTACTTTAGTGTCTAGATCGTTCATAAATTAATTCCAATAACATGAGGTCTAATATTTAGAAGTTATCACATATTAAAATTAGCCATTTCGGTTTGAGTAACTATATTACACATAAATTAGTGCGTAAAAATGGTTTACCCTATGCGATATCATTATGTAATAGGTAATTCCTATCAAGAGAGTAATTATTGTAAGGTTATACTTAAGTTTTAGTAAGTGATAGGTATATCAATATGTTAAGAAACTTAATGTGGCGTAAACTGATTTTGATACTCGTTTTATGAGTTTTTATTAGGTGAAAAATCTGGTTTGATAAGTTATATATTAATTTATGTTTCATTTTTAGTCTTTATAGGATGAATTGTATAAAAAGGTTAGGCAATGTAAGGAAGTATGTTTTACGCGTAAAGTGGGTATTTGTGAGAAAAGTAGAGTGTAAGAATTCTCTGAATAAAATCAAAATTTGGGGTATATGATGAAAATGGATTATATGTATTTATAAATAATCCATGAAAATCTTCTTTTTAGTGAATGGAGGAAAAAATGGAAATTGATCTAACTCAATAATTATTGTGGGAAATATTCATATAAAGAGGAGTTGATTATTTGATGCTAAGAAAATAGTTTTTTTAAAGTATTAATTGTAATGATGTTTGATGTGCCTTCTCTAAGATTCGATTTATTCTTATATATGGAAAATAAAATAGCTTGTACGTTCTATTTTTCCTTTTTTCTAAAAATATCGATAATTTTTCATTAACAATATCCTAAGTGTTTATACCTTATCTGTATTTTTTTAGAAGCTATTTATCTCTAATTTATGAGTTGAGTTGTAAAAATGCTTAAGATATTTTAATCGTTAAATGATAATTATCGTTTAACGATGTGTGTAAAATGTTTGGCTTATTTTATTTAAATAAAAGGGTTGTCTAAAAATAGACCAACTAATAACACTAAATTACTATTTCATATTGGTATATCATCTAGATTAAGATGTAAAAAGAAGAAGAAAAAACTAGTTGCTATCATTGATTGAGAACTTAATTAAGCATTTGTGTCGATAATTCTGATTAATAAGTAAATAAAATCTATTTCGTGCCGATAAATGAGTACATTTGTATTATTTTATTGCCGGGGTGGATTATTTCATGAGTATTGAAAGATCAGCTAAAGTAGGTTCCATTATACTATTAGTCATTTTCTTATTATCATCAGTATTGTCATCATTTTTTATTTATCGAATGCAAGAAAACTTCGCATCATTGGATTCTTTGAATACCAGACTGAATAGTGTTCAGGAAGCTAGGTACGAGTTAGCCACTATTCGTTCTCATGTAAACTACCTGATGTTATTGAAAACCATGACAGAGGAAAATAAACAGGAAACGATTAAGTCCATTGTTGCTGAAGCAAAAGATCTAGCAACAAAATCAAAAGCGACCATTACACATTGGGTTGAAGTAAAGAAGATCAGCCCTGATGCGCAACGAAATTCAGAACAACTTTCAGTCTTATTCTATTACCTCCTTGATGAACTTATCGCACCAATTGATACGTTGGATTATACAGAAACTAATTTATCAAATGACTTCTCGCGACTTTCAGATCTCTTCGATGAGTATTTAGTGATCACTAAAGGTGTGAATGACAATATTAAATCGGAACAAGCTTGGATGGTGCAGTTATCACTTTACACAACCATCATTGCTCTGGGGATCATTCTTGCTCTTCTTTATATTGTTATCCGTTGGGTAAATAAAACGTTTATCTTTAATTTGAATACTCTATCAGGCATTTTGCAGAAAGTGGGAGAAGGGGATTTAAGCTTCACTCTACCTAAAAAACGAAATGATGAGTTTGGAACCTTGTTCTCTAATGTGGGCGATATGCAAACTGCGTTAACATCGACTATTCAACTTGTTAAAGAAGAAGCGCTAGAGATCAAAAAAGGTTCGGCAGAAATTGCTTCTGGTAACCAAGATCTCTCTTCTCGTACTGAGGAGCAAGCAAGTGCACTGCAACAAACAGCAGCGAGCATGGAAGAGATAAAAATTGCTGTAGTGAATAATACTGATAATGCGATTTTAGCAAACTCCATTACTGCAGAAACACGCGATTTAGCGATTGACGGTTCTAATATTATGAATGATGCAATTAACTCAATGAAAAAAATCGAGGTAGGAACATTAAAAGTTGCTGAAATCAATGATGTGGTTAATAACATTGCAAGTCAAACTAATATTCTGGCATTAAACGCAGCGGTTGAGGCAGCGCGCGCTGGTGAGCAAGGTCGTGGATTTACTGTTGTTGCAACTGAAGTGAGAAATTTAGCAGCAAGAAGTGCGGATGCTGCGCGTGAAATTAACCAAATTATCAGAGAGTCTGTTGCTGATGTTGCTCATGGCCGTGAATTAGTGAATAAAACGGGCGAGCATATGCAGGACATTGTTTCTTCTATTACCAAAGTCAGTGATATTATGCAGGGTATTAGTATTGCATCAGAAGAACAAAAAGTGGGCATCGAACAGATAGCAGTAGCCATTAATCAAATGGATTCAGTTGTTCAGCAAAATGCGGCTTTAGTTGAACAGGGGGCGACTTCTACGATGATTTTAGATGAGAAAGCGCAAAATTTAACAGATAAAGTGTCGGTCTTTAAAATTAAAGAACAATATTAATCCGTTGAATTAGTCAGTTAATATTGTATTTAAAATAAGCTCACTTTAATAATATTAGAGTGGGCTTTATTATTTACACTGTCTTTTCCATATTATAATGTTTATCTGGTCTTACAACTATCGGTAATAGGGTAATATCTTGCATTTCTAATAAGTTTCTTTCAATCGTATTACAAATTGCATTTAAAGGTAAGTCATTTGTAGATAGACCAAAATGATCTTCTAATTCTTCCGCTAATGCACCCCAAGATAAAAAAGTATAAGAGATAAATACTGATACAAATGGTGTCATGTAGTGGAGATCAGCTACTAAAGCAAAAGGCAATAATGCGCAGAACAGATAAACAGTACGCTGTAATATTAAGGCATAAGCGAAATATTATTTTTGAAAGCACAAAACCATGCCAATCAAATAACCGAAAAAATCAGTATTGATTAGGACGTATAACCATAATAGTAATAATATGAAATGAGGTTTGAATTTGTTGAGATATTATTACAATAAAATAAGAAGTTATCTAATTAATTTTAAATATCGTTTTTAATAAAGATGGGTAATAAATAAAATTTTAATAGCTTAAATTAATAACAACAAAATAGAAGAAATTTATATATTAATCTCGATAAGGCAAAAAT
Source organism: Proteus vulgaris (assembly GCF_016239305.1). Classification (GTDB taxonomy): domain Bacteria; phylum Pseudomonadota; class Gammaproteobacteria; order Enterobacterales; family Enterobacteriaceae; genus Proteus; species Proteus vulgaris_C. The sequence goes on from NZ_JAEHOQ010000010.1 coordinate 10,817, forward strand.
GGCGTAACGATCCATAAAAACAAAAAAGCCACTTGCTAGGAAGTGGCTTAATGTGCTGATTTAACAGCTAAAATTTGGTGGCCCCTACTGGACTTGAACCAGTGACCAATCGATTATGAGTCGACTGCTCTAACCAACTGAGCTAAGGGGCCTTAATGGAGTGAGATTATACGTGCCTATTGGCACTAGGTCTAGCCTTTGAATGACTGTATGCGCAATTTATGTTCAATCTAAACAATAAAAAGATAAAATAGAGAATAACTTTGATATCAATAACCTAGTGTGGGAATTGAGAGATAAGCTTAGCAAGATGCGTAATATTATAAATAAATAGGCTATTTTTTATAAATGTGCATTGGAGAAAATGGTTGTTGAGATCACGGAACAATAACCATTCAACTAGAGACAAGATCCGTGATTAACCGATAAAAAAACACCTGTGATATCACAGGTGTTTGTTATAACGTAAATTGAGAGTAAGCTAATTACTCGTCAAGGAAGCTACGTAATACTTCAGAACGGCTTGGGTGGCGTAATTTACGCAGTGCCTTCGCTTCAATCTGACGAATACGTTCACGGGTAACATCAAACTGTTTACCCACTTCTTCCAAGGTATGGTCAGTATTCATATCAATACCAAAACGCATACGTAGGACTTTCGCTTCACGTAATGTTAAGCCAGCTAATACTTCGTGAGTTGCAGAACGTAAACTTTCTGATGTTGCAGAATCCAGTGGTAATTCGAGAGTAGTATCCTCGATAAAATCACCTAAATGTGAATCTTCATCGTCACCGATTGGGGTTTCCATGGAGATTGGTTCTTTAGCGATTTTCAGTACCTTACGGATTTTATCTTCAGGCATCAGCATGCGTTCAGCAAGCTCTTCTGGTGAAGGCTCACGTCCCATCTCTTGCAACATTTGGCGAGAAATACGGTTCAGCTTATTAATCGTTTCAATCATGTGAACAGGGATACGAATTGTACGTGCCTGATCGGCAATTGAACGAGTAATTGCTTGACGGATCCACCATGTTGCGTAAGTTGAGAATTTATAACCACGACGGTATTCAAATTTATCAACCGCTTTCATCAGACCGATATTCCCTTCTTGGATCAGGTCAAGGAACTGTAAGCCACGGTTGGTATATTTTTTCGCGATAGAGATAACTAAACGTAAGTTCGCTTCGACCATCTCTTTTTTCGCACGGCGTGCTTTTGCTTCACCGATAGACATACGACGGTTAATATCTTTAACCTGTTCGATTGTCAGACCAGTTTCAACTTCAATTTGTTGCAGTTTTTGTAAGCTGCGTTGTACTTCTTCTTCAATACCTGCCAGTTTTTCAGACCAAGGCTTATTCATTGCACGAGCAGCAGTGAACCATGTGTCATTGGTTTCGTTACCTGTAAACAGCGTAATGAAGTTTTTCTTAGGCATCTTAACTTGATCAACACAAAGACGCATGATGTGACGTTCTTGAGCACGAACTCTGTCCATCATGTCACGCATATTGTTAACCAGATAATCAAACTGTTTTGGTACTAAACGGAACTGTTTGAAAATCTCAGATAACAGAAGGATTTCAAGCTCTGTATCTTTGTGATTACGGCCCTTTGCCTTGATAGATTGGCGTGTTTTTTCGTATTGCTCACGAAGTTCAGTAAATTTCTGGCGAGCTAATTCAGGATCGATGCTGTTATCATCATCATCGCTATCACTGTCGCTATCACCATCTTCATCTTCGTCTTCATCTTCATCTTCAGCAACTTCATCAGTAGCCTTACCTAAATTGACCACTTCATTCTCTGCCACTTCTTCGGCATTCGGGTCAATAAAGGCAGTAATTAAGTCAGAAAGACGTGCTTCGCCTGCTTCAACGCGATCGTATTGTTCAAGAAGATAAGTAATTGCTTCTGGATATTCAGCAACAGAGCATTGAACCTGGTTAATACCATCTTCAATGCGTTTTGCGATATCAATTTCACCTTCCCGGGTAAGCAATTCAACCGTACCCATTTCGCGCATATACATACGCACAGGATCGGTTGTACGGCCAATCTCAGATTCTACACTAGAAAGCACCTGAGCCGCGGCTTCTGCCGCATCATCATCAGTGTCATTTGAATTTTCTGCCAGCATCAGATCATCGGCATCAGGTGCTTCTTCCATAACCTGAATGCCCATGTCGTTAATCATCTGGATGATGTCTTCGATTTGATCTGAATCGACGATATCTTCCGGCAGATGGTCATTGACCTCAGCATAGGTCAGGTAGCCTTGCTCCTTACCTTTAGTAACAAGTAGCTTCAGCTGTGACTGCGGGTTTTGCTCCATAAGACGGTATCCACACTTCAAAGTAATTTGGGTTGGTGTCGGTCGGCGATAACTGTTCAGCCAACAATAACTACGGAGGGGCATTTTCATTGTCGATTGCTACGGTCCCCTCAGCGTAGCAAATGTAGGTTTTTAGTACCTACCGATAGCGGCAATTAAGCCGTGTTTTTAATCTTAATTCTGTATTTACTTTTTAACGCGTGCCTGTATTATCAATTGGACTTCTTCGCGTTCATCTTGCGTTAGGCCTTCTGTTCTCTCTTTTGCAATAAGGGCGTTTAAACGTTCGTCCATTGCGGTTAGAAAAAGATGATCTAACGTGTCGGTAAAGGTTTTTTCTGCAATCTCATCTATATCTATATCGTTCCACATTGCCAATTTTTCAAGCTGTTTACCGAATTTATTCTCTCTGTAGAGCTCGATAATCTGTCCTGTATTAAGGCCAGGTTGTGCTTGGCAAACTGAAACAAGTTCAATAAAGAGTGACAAACCTGCAATTTTTTCTGTATTCAATCCCTCAAGAGGGGGTACTAATTTAGAGAATTCTGGGTTTTGTATCAATAAGGCAATTAATATACGCATTGGCGTTGGGCGTAATATCGTTGGTTGATACGATAATTCGTGGCTCGCCGCTGTTCTACCAAATAAACGATCCATTTGCTCAATATCGGGATTTCCCGTTAAGCTTCCAAGCTCTCTTAATAAATATAGACGCAAAGTTTCACTTGGGATCTTATCTATTAATGGTCGAGCTAAACTGTATAACTTACCATTGCCTTCTTGAGTACTCAGATCCACTTGAGGAACGAGTGAATCAAATAGAAATTCTGATAATGAATGTGATTGTTCCATCCGTTTTTCAAAGGCTTCTTTACCTTCACGACGCACCAATGAATCTGGATCATCGCCTTCAGGTAAAAACATAAAACGTAAAGAACGGCCATCATTTAAAAAAGGAAGTGCAGTTTCTAGTGCTCGCCAAGCGGCATCTCGTCCTGCTCTATCTCCATCATAACAACAAATAATGTTATCCGTTGTCCTAAAGAGCAACTGAATATGTTCTGCTGTCGTGGAGGTTCCCAATGAGGCAACGGCATAATCAATACCAAACTGCGCTAATGCCACAACATCCATATAACCTTCAACAACTAATAGCTTTGTAACGTTATTATTAGATTGTTGTGCTTCATAAAGGCCGTAAAGTTGGCGTCCTTTATGGAAAATCTCTGTTTCTGGTGAGTTCAAATATTTAGGTAAATCATCACCTAAAACACGCCCACCAAAGGCAATAACACGGCCACGTCTATCTCGGATAGGAAACATGACTCGTTGGCGAAAACGATCATAAGTACGACCATTATCGTTCGTTATTACCATGCCTGCTTCAAGAAGTAGGGCTTTATTATCGGCATTTTGACCAAACCGCTTTAGGACATTATCCCAACCAGTAGGAACAAACCCAATAGAAAAACGACTAATAATATCTTCACTAAGGCCACGATGCGCGAGGTAATTTCTGGCTTCCTGAGCATCAGGTTTATTGAGTGCACTACTATAATATTGGTTCAATTTCTCCATCACTTGATAGAGATTTTGTCTTATATGTCGTTCAATCGGGCTACTGCCAGTTCCTGATTCATAAGGAACCTCTAACCCATGCATTGCTGCTAACTCTTCAATGGTTTCGACAAAATCGAGTCTGTCGTAGTTCATTAAAAAATCAATAGCATTGCCATGCGCGCCGCAACCAAAACAGTGATAAAACTGTTTGTCGCTATTTACTGTGAATGAGGGCGTTTTTTCGTTATGAAACGGACAACACGCTGAATGATTTTTGCCTTGTTTTTTTAACGGCACACGAGCGTCGATAAGATCGATGATATCGGTTCGAGCTAGCAAATCATTAATAAATGAACGTGGAATTCGTCCAGCCATAAGCCCTTTTACGCCTGTTGTTGAACGAGAATAAGCCGCGCTCTCATAAGAAAGCACGGCCTTTAACTGCGACTACAGTGTCTGCATATGTTGCGGTATGAGCCGCAAAATATTAGTACAGACGAGTACGACGTGCGTTTTCGCGAGCTAATTTTTTAGCGTGACGTTTTACTGCTGATGCTTTAGCGCGTTTACGTTCAGTCGTTGGTTTTTCATAAAACTCACGACGACGAACTTCTGCTAATACGCCTGCTTTTTCACAAGAGCGTTTGAAACGACGAAGAGCAACGTCAAATGGCTCGTTTTCACGTACTTTGATTACCGGCATGTGCCTCTCACCTCAATAGAAATCGGTTTGCGCTGGCATTATTTAAGCCAGCCGACATTTAAAATGGTGCGGAATTTTACTTCAAAGCAGGGCACTTTGTAAAGAGATGCACAAAATTGAAACGCAAACTCCCACTTTTGTGTCTTTTTAGTGAGTACACAAAAAGCGAAAGTTGCTAACCACACATTTAAATCACTTAAAATAGGTGAATAATTATAGACCAGAAAAAGGAATTTGTCACATGCTGGTATGTAAAAGATGTTGCGAAGGCGTATAAAATCACCGAAATAATGGTACAATTGATTTATTACGCGAGTCTGCGAAGAAGAATTTGGAAGCGTTATGCGAGTTTTAGGTATTGAAACATCTTGTGATGAAACCGGTATTGCTATTTATGATGATAAAGCCGGTTTATTAGCGAATCAACTTTATAGTCAAATTAAACTGCATGCTGATTATGGCGGTGTGGTGCCTGAGCTTGCTTCACGGGATCATATCCGTAAAACAGTGCCTCTTATCCAAGCAGCACTAAAAGAAGCAAATTTAACGGCAAAAGATATTGATGCTGTTGCTTACACTGCAGGTCCTGGCCTTGTTGGTGCATTATTGGTAGGTGCGACTATCGGCCGCTCATTAGCTTTTGCATGGGATGTTCCTGCTATTCCAGTTCATCATATGGAAGGCCATTTGTTAGCACCAATGCTTGAAGAAAAAACACCTGAATTTCCTTTTGTTGCGCTGCTGGTTTCAGGTGGTCATACACAATTAATTAGTGTGACAGGAATTGGTGAATACACCTTATTAGGTGAATCTATTGATGATGCAGCGGGTGAAGCTTTTGATAAAACAGCTAAGTTACTAGGTCTAGATTACCCGGGGGGACCTGTATTATCAAAAATGGCACAACAAGGTACAGAAGGGCGGTTTATTTTCCCTCGCCCAATGACAGACAGGCCTGGTCTTGATTTTAGCTTTTCAGGCTTAAAAACGTTTGCTGCTAATACCATTCGCCAAAATGATAATTCAGACCAAACTCGTGCGGATATTGCGCGTGCTTTTGAAGATGCTGTTGTTGATACTTTGGCGATAAAATGTCGCAGAGCTTTAGAACAAACGGGCTTTAAGCGTTTAGTGATGGCCGGTGGTGTTAGTGCAAATCGTACATTACGAGCCAAAATGGAAGCGGTGATGAAACAATTAGGTGGCGAAGTTTTCTATGCTCGTCCCGAATTGTGTACCGATAATGGCGCAATGATCGCACTAGCGGGCATGATCCGTTTTAAAGGCGGTACAGAAGGTCCATTAAGTGTGACGGTTAGACCACGCTGGCCATTAGCAGAATTGCCTGCGCTGGAAAATAAATAGCGTATCAGTAAAAGAAAGCCACTTTTGAAGTGGCTTTTTTGTGTCATGTAGCTTTAAAACTGAGTAAAATTAATCTTCTTTTTCTTGCTCTTTAGCTTCTTGAATAATCTCTTTTTCTGTTTTTTCAGTTTTCTTCTTTAACTTATGCCAGATCCGACTCTCTTGACCACGCCATAAACGTTGAATATTGTCGTGATGACGGTAAAGTACCAGACATGAGAGTAAAGCTACGGGATAAGTGAATTCTGGCTTAAACCACCAAACATAAAAAGGGGCAAGCAATGCGCTGATAATGGCGCCAAGCGATGAATAGCCACTGAGTAATACGGTGAGTAACCAAGTTCCAGCAATAAGGCCACTTAAATCCCAACCAATAGCGGCGATAGCACCAAAGGCGGTTGCAACCCCTTTTCCTCCCTTAAAGTGGAAGAAGACTGGGTAGATATGCCCAAGGCAAGCCGCGATGGCAACAATGCCAAGGTAAAAAGGAGGCACATTTAAGTAATAGGCGAGCCAAACAGGGATCATCCCTTTTAGGACGTCACAGATGAGAACAGCTGCGGCGGCCGCTTTTCCACCAATACGTAGGACGTTGGTCGCTCCGGGATTGCCAGAGCCAGATTTTCTTGGATCAGGTAATCTTGCCAATCGGCAAATCAAAATCGCGCTGGAGATTGAGCCGCACAAGTAGGCGAAGATGATCATTCCAAGTGCGTTAGCACTCATTTGTATTCTCCAATGTTTATGTAAGTTCGTTAGGCATGTATGGATAATACGCATATTTCATCGGAAGTGGTATCCGATGAGCAGAAAAAATAAGAGATGACGTGATGGATATCGTATTTATTGAGCAATTATCAGTAATAACTACAATCGGTGTTTATGATTGGGAAAAAAACATAAAACAAAAATTAGTGTTCGATATCGAAATGGAATGGGATAACAAACGCGCATCCCAAACCGATGATGTTGCTCATTGTTTAGATTATGCCCGAGTAAGTCGTGCAATTATTGATTATGTTGAGACAAGACGTTTTGAGTTGGTTGAACGTGTCGCAGAAGAAGTGGCACAGCTTTTGATAACTCAATTTGCTGTACCTAGAGTAAAAATTAAATTAGCTAAACCAGGCGCAGTAGCTCAAGCGACGAGTGTGGGAGTAATTATTGAGCGTAAGGCTTAATTATTCGTTATTCTGATTAAGTCGCGATTTCCATTTTATAATCGCGACTTCTCGTTGTTTTGTTAACGCTTCTCGTATTGCACTGCCTTTTAACCCACTTTCAATTATTGGCTTAATATCCACATTATTTGCTACAGCAAAAGCTTGGCAAAGAAAAGAACGTTGTGGATAAGCTAGATTTTCTAACCCTAGACGTCCTCGAGCATCTGCTTCACTGACCATCGCTAATTGTTCAACACGTTCAGGTTTTCGCCATGCATCAATGGCATCAAATAAGCGGATAATTTTAGAAGGGCGCATTCTATCAATACGATGGATATGATCGTGAAATTTTGCTGTCAAACGAGCCAGATCACGAATGTGATTTGGAATACGATAGCGTTGGCACAATGCTTCAACTAAAGGTACACCAGCAGGACCATGCCCGTGATGATGTGGCCATTTTTCAGGTGAAGTTGTTCCTTTTCCCAGATCATGACATAAGGCACTAAAACGCACAGCAATATCATCTGTTAATTGACTGGCGATATTAAGCACCATCATGGTGTGAACGCCGGTATCAATTTCAGGATGCCATTTTTCAGGGGCAGGTACGCCAAATAGGGCATCGATTTCGGGGAAAAGAACCTTTAAAGCACCGCACTGGCGTAAAACTTCAAAGTAAACCTGAGGGGTATGGCTCTCAAGGGCTTTTTCAGTCTCTTTCCAAACACGTTCTGCCGTTAACGCGTTTAGTTCGCCACTTTGCGCCATTACTTTCATTAACTGTAGCGTTTCTGGTGCTACGCTAAAACCTAAAGACGAGAATCGAGCCGCAAATCGTGCAACACGTAGAACTCTTAAGGGATCTTCTGAAAATGCGTCAGAGACATGGCGAAGTAACCTTGCATTGATGTCATCTATGCCGTGGTAAGGATCGACATATTCGCTATCGGCAGAATAAGCAATAGCGTTAATGGTGAGATCACGACGAGCTAAATCATCTTCTAAGGTAACATCTGGTGCAGCGTAACAGGTAAATCCCGTGTAGCCAGAACCCGATTTTCTTTCCGTACGCGCAAGGGCATATTCTTCATGGGTATCTGGATGAAGAAAGACGGGAAAATCTTTGCCAACTTGTTGATAGCCTTGCTGTAACAGTTCTTCGGGTGTTGCACCAACAACAACCCAATCTCTATCTTTTACAGGTATCTGTAATAATTGGTCACGTACAGCGCCACCAACAAGGTATGTTTTCACGGGATCATGATTCCTTTTGGTTGAATATTAGTTCATCCAACGATCGTTGCGTTTACGACGACGAGGAATGATATGCGGAAGGATCAGACCAAAAACAAGACCTGCACCAGCAACACCGCCACCATACATAAACCACTGTAAGATGATGTCACGTTGTCTGTCATCTAACTGTTGATTAGCAAAATCGAGTTTTTTTTCGGCAACAGCAAGTTTTGTTCTCATCTGCTCATTTTCTTTCTTCAAACCGTTGATAATATCATCACTGTTTGAGACTTTGTTTTGCATATCTATAGTACGCTGATTCCAGCTTTGGTCGATATTCGCTAGTTTATCGCGCAGTGTTTGGATCTCTTTTTCCATAGCAGGAATACGAGTGCGCATACTTGGTTGGGCGCTTAGTTGGTTTTCTGGCAACCAGACAGTACGATCTTTATCGTCTTTAACTTGTACATAACCCGTTGCCGCATTGCGAGAAAGTACAGTCACTGTTGAACCTGAATTTAAAGAGCCAACAATTCGATACTGATTTCCTGGTCCACTATGCACATAAGTGGATAATTCATCGGAAACATAGCGAGTTTCTGCGTGTGAGCTCAGAGAAACACCTAAGCCAAGTAAGGAAATAAAAAGTAAGGGTAATTTTCGCATTATGTTTTCAACTTTTTTATCTATACAAGAGAATATTTTTACTGATACTAAAGAGTAAAGTTTGCGTAAGCAAATAGTAAACCAGAATGAGAACAGTCTTAACTGGTAGAATATAGGGATAATCTGCCTTTTATTCATTATTGTTATTAGGCTATCACTTGCAAAATGAAAATGCGTCAAATATTTTACTAATTAATTGATTTACTTAAGGGAAATAGAATGAGCCAATTAGAAACCGAACTCAAAATGAGCGCCATACCTGCCGCTATTCCTCATATTATTCAGCGCATTCTAACTCTACCACATCAGCATTCTGCCCCTAAAAAGCTGACTAATCTTTACTTTGAGACTGCTGATAATCAGATCCGTCGTTGGGATATGGGATTACGTATTCGTGGTGTTGATGACCATTATGAAATGACGATTAAAACAGCGGGAAAAGTCGTCGCTGGTTTACATCAACGCCCAGAATATAACGTTGAACTAACACAACCTAAATTAGATTTAGCACGCTTTCCTACGGAAATTTGGCCAGAAAAGACCGATCTTACTTTATTAGAATCTCAGCTTAATGTGTTATTTCATACAGATTTTTATCGTGAAATCTGGCTTGTTGAGTATCAAGATAGTCAAATAGAAGTCGTTTTAGATCAAGGTATTATTCGTACCGAACAATATGAATTACCGATCGAAGAGTTTGAGCTAGAACTTAAAAAAGGTAATGTGTTAGACGTTATTGCATTAGCAACGTATTTAGGTGAAAAAGGCGGATTACGTCTTGCCTCTCGCAGTAAAGCAGCTCGGGGCTATTATCTGGCAAAAGATAAGCCTGCGTTATCGTTGAGTGTAGTGAACCTTTCTCCTAGTGATACAACGGCACAACAACTCACAAAATGGTTAAGTGCAATACAGGCATTAGAAGAAGCTATTTTTGCTAATCCAATACCCCCGACAATTACCATGGCTGCAATGTTGGCGTTATTTTCAGATTGGTGCAAAAAGCAGTCTGATTTACCAGAGTTGATGCAACATTCACTGAATGCAATTTCACCGTTAACATTTACAACCGCAACCGATTATTATCATGTTTTATGGTTAAACTTTAAGTTATCTTCTACGTCGTGGCTACTGTCTATTGCTTAATTTCCTGACAACGTGAGAGCCTATTTATGTCTGTTATCAGTGTACTTCAATCATTGTGGGATAAAGCACAGTGTGGGTTTTCTTCTCAACTTAATGCGCTGGCGCCTTTTAGTGAGCAAGAACAACAATTTCTCGCATTTAGTCCTTTTGCAACCGAGCATTTTCGGGTTAATCCTCAATGGTTGACTGATATCAGGCAAAATCCCCCCACGGGTGCCGAATGGCAGAATTATGAAACTCAATTAACAGCAATGTTAGCTAATGTTGATAATGAAGATGGTGTTATGCGGATCTTACGTCAATTTCGCCATCAACAATTAGTGCGCATTGCGTGGTTACAATTTTTCCAATTAGGCGATATTCCTTGTGCGCTAAAACATTTAAGTGTACTGGCTGAAACCCTAATTTGTGTTGCAAGAGACGCGCTTTATCAGCAATGTTGCCAACAATGGGGAACACCTTGTGATAGTGAAGGTAAACCTCAACCATTGCTGATTTTAGGTATGGGAAAATTGGGCGGATTTGAACTTAATTTTTCCTCTGATATCGACTTAATTTTTGCTTATCCTGAAAATGGATTTACCCAAGGTGGGCGTCGAGAGCTTGATAATGCTCAGTTTTTTACACGATTAGGTCAAAAGCTGATTAAAGTACTGGATCAACACACTATTGATGGCTTTGTCTATCGTGTTGATATGCGATTGCGCCCATTTGGAGAAAGTGGCCCTTTGGTAATGAGTTTTGCAGCGCTTGAAGATTATTACCAAGAGCAAGGACGGGATTGGGAGCGCTATGCGATGATCAAGGCGCGTGTATTAGGGGCTGAAAAGAAAGCGTATTGCCAAGTTTTACGCCAAATGCTACGTCCTTTTGTTTATCGTCGCTATATTGATTTCAGTGTTATTCAATCGCTACGAAATATGAAGTCCATGATAAGTCGTGAAGTACGTCGCCGTAGCATGATTAATAACATAAAACTCGGTGCGGGTGGTATTCGTGAAATCGAATTTATTACACAAGTTTTTCAGTTAATTCGCGGTGGTAGAGAGCCTGATCTACAGAGTAATTCACTATTAACGGTTTTAAAGGCGATCACAACGCTTGAATTATTAACAGAAAAAGAAACAACACAATTAGCTGAAAGCTATCTCTTTCTTCGTCGATTAGAAAATTTATTACAATCCATTGGAGATCAGCAGACGCAAACCTTACCAGATAATGAAGAAGATAAAGCGCGGCTCACTTTTGCAATGGGATATGATAATTGGGAAACGCTTTATCAAGAAATTGACCACAAAATGCAGGCAGTATCTGTTATTTTCACGCAATTAATTGGTGAAGAAGATGAAAATGATGAAGACGAAGATATCTCTGAGTTTAAACGTCTCTGGTTACTTGGGCGTTTACCTGAAACCTCGTCATTATTTCATCAATCACTCACTGTTGAATCATTGGATGCGATTAATCAGACATTACAGCTATTTCGCCAAGACATCGGTAAGCGAACGATAGGGCCAAGAGGGCGAGATGTTCTTGATACATTAATGCCAAAGTTACTGGCTAAGATTTGCCAGCAACCTCAAACGCTAGTTACGTTACAACGAGTCACACCGTTACTATTAAGCATCGTTAGTCGTACAACCTATTTAGAGTTGATGCAAGAGTCTGATGAAGTTCTCACTCATGTCATACGATTATGTGCAGCTTCCCCGATGATCGCAGAACAGTTGGCACTTCATCCTTTACTGTTAGATGAATTACTTGATCCTAATTCACTCTATCAGCCACTACCTTTAGATGCATATCGTGATGAATTACATCAATATTTATTACGTATACCAGAAGAAGATGAAGAGCAACGACTAGAAGCTCTGCGCCAATTTAAACAAGCTCAACTGTTGCGCATTGCTGCGGAAGATATCACGGGCGTATTACCTGTGATGAAAGTTAGCGATCACTTAACGTACCTAGCGGAAGCCATCATTCATGCTGTTGTTCATCAAGCTTGGTCATATATGGTGAAGCGTTATGGTGAACCTGAACATTTAGTTAATCGTGATGGGCTAGGTTTTGCGGTGGTTGGATACGGCAAATTGGGAGGATGGGAATTAGGCTATAGCTCAGATTTGGACTTGGTATTTTTATTAGACTGTCCAATGAATATTATGACAACTGGAGCAAAACAGATTGATGCTCGTCAGTTTTACCTACGCCTAGCACAGCGTATTATCCATTTGTTCAGTACACGAACCTCCTCTGGCGTATTGTATGAAGTCGATGCGCGTTTACGTCCTTCCGGTGAATCAGGAATGTTAGTAAGTACGATCCAAGCTTTCGATGAATATCAGAAAAATGAAGCATGGACATGGGAACATCAAGCCTTAATTCGAGCCAGAATAATTTATGGTGATGAGCAGTTACAACAGATGTTTTCCCGTATTCGCCACGAAACATTGTGCCTTTCTCGTGATGCCAATGTATTACAACATGAAGTACGCGAAATGCGTAAAAAAATGGTGCAACATCTTGCACCAACACAGGCAGACAAGTTTGATTTAAAAAACTCATCAGGCGGTATTACAGATATTGAGTTTATCGCACAATATTTGGTATTACGTTTTTCTCATCAATATCCTGCATTAACGCGTTGGTCTGATAATGTGCGTATTTTTGAGTTAATGGCAAAATATCAAGTGATGGATGAAGAAGGAGCTCAGGCTTTGACGCATGCTTATGTCACATTACGTAATGAATTACACCATCTTGCGCTACAAGCGTTACCTGCGATTGTGGATAACAATTGTTTTATTGTAGAGCGAGAGCACGTATTAAAAAGCAAGCAAAAGTGGCTTGGTGAGCACGAATAAGGGTTTGTTAGCAGGAACGTTTATGAGTGTCTCTTTTTGCTTAACAAGTTATGGTATTATTTCGGCTTATTTTGAAAATAAATGTGGAGTATGGGATGAAAGTAACGCTGCCGGATTTTAACAAGGCCAATGTACTGGTTGTCGGTGACGTCATGTTAGACCGCTATTGGTATGGCCCCACAAGCCGTATTTCACCAGAAGCCCCAGTGCCAGTGGTCAAAGTAGATACCACAGAAGAGCGCCCCGGTGGTGCGGCAAACGTGGCAATGAATATTGCTTCACTCGGAGCTAATTCACGTTTAGTGGGTTTAACGGGTATTGATGAAGCCGCAAAAGCATTGAGTAATACATTAAATCAGGTCAATGTACGCTGTGATTTTGTCTCTGTTGCGACACACCCAACCATTACAAAATTACGTGTGCTTTCACGTAATCAACAATTAATTCGTCTTGATTTTGAAGAAGGGTTTAGCAATGTTGATCCTCAACCTATCTATGAACGTATTCAACAAGCGTTGCCTTCTATTGGCGCACTGATTTTATCAGATTACGCGAAAGGCGCACTTTCTCATGTTCAAGAAATGATCCAGTTGGCAAAGAAAGCGGGTGTTCCAGTATTAATCGATCCTAAAGGGTGTGACTTTGAGCGGTATCGTGGTGCAACGTTATTAACGCCGAATATGTCAGAATTTGAACAAGTTGTCGGCGCTTGTAAAACCGATGATGAGCTGGTGGAAAAAGGCACTCAATTAGTTCGAGATTTAGAACTTGATGCTTTACTGATCACACGTTCTGAACGTGGAATGAGCCTTATTCGAGCGAATGAAGCACCATTACATTTACCAACACAAGCCCAAGAAGTTTATGATGTTACTGGTGCAGGCGACACTGTAATAGGTGTATTAGCAACCTCTTTAGCTGCAGGTAAACCTCTAAGTGAAGCTTGTTTCCTTGCAAATGCGGCTGCAGGTGTTGTCGTGGGCAAATTAGGGACATCGACTGTATCACCTATTGAATTGGAAAATGCTATTCGTGGTCGTGCTGACAACGGTTTTGGTATGATGGATGAAGAACAATTAAAACAAGCCGTTGAATTAGCTCGTCAGCGCGGTGAGCGCATTGTGATGACTAATGGGTGTTTTGATATTCTTCACGCAGGCCATGTTAGTTATTTAGCGCATGCACGTAAACTAGGTGACCGCTTAATTGTCGCTGTTAATAGTGATGCATCGACTAAGCGATTAAAAGGTGAAACACGTCCTGTTAATCCATTAGAACAACGAATGACAGTGCTCGGTGCTTTAGGTGCAGTCGACTGGGTTGTTGCGTTTGAAGAAGATACACCACAGCGCTTAATTGCTTCTGTCTTACCGGATATTTTAGTTAAAGGCGGGGATTATAAACCTGAAGATATCGCGGGTAGTAAAGAAGTTTGGGCTGCAGGCGGTGAGGTAAAAGTGCTGAATTTTGAAGACGGCATTTCTACAACGAACATTATTAATGCGATTAAAAAGAAATAATGGCATTAATTAACTGCAAAAGGCACTCTTTGGAGTGCTTTTTTTATAATAAAAAATCCAACTACTATAAATTTTTAATGATATTTTTATTAATGATTATTGTTCTCTTTTTAAATGATACTCAACAATATAATCTTGAGTGTTTCTGTACATAATTGAATAATTAATATAATCCCCCTGAGTGCTATATGATAATGTGCTGAGTCTTAATATAGGAATGCTGGTTTCTATTTTTAATAATTGACAAATATTGTTGTCGGGCATAATAGGATGAAAAGTTTCATAACTTCCTGATATTTTTATTTGGCAAATATTTTCAATAAAATCAAATTTAGATCCTTCTAGATGTGTTAAGGTTAAATTACTAAAATATTTAACAGGCATGTAACTGTCTTCAACAATAAGAGGTTTATTATCAACATAACGTATTCTTCTTGAATAAAAAATGCGTTCATTTGAATTGATGCGTAATTTACTGGCTATAGATAAAGGACAGGGAATAACACGAAATTCTATGACTTCACTTTTTACATTGTGACCTGTATTTGCCATTAATTCGACAAAGCCTTTTAGGCTAGCATTTTCATGATGAACATCTTTTTCTTTAATATAAGTTCCAGAACCATGTTTTCGTTCTAATAATCCTGCGGTCACTAATAAATCTACTGCTTTACGTATTGTCATTCTCGATACGTTGTATTGTTGTGCTAATGATTTTTCTGCTGGTAAAGGGTCACCAATTTGATATCCCGCCGAATTTATTTGAATTCTTAGGCTTTTTGCAATGTCTTTGTAGATCACTTTTATACCTCTTTTTATTCTTAAAATTGGCTCTCTTTATTTAATTTATCTGAATCTAATCTTTTGATATATAGGATAATCATTTATACCTCTAAAATGTGAACGTTATCAAAAAATAAAAAGTGATCTGCTTTTTGACCAAAAATGAGATCACTTTGCTTGAAAGATTAGTATGAATCAGATCACGAATAACTCATTTTAGATGAGAGAATAAAGAAAAAAGAACTTAATCTGAATTTACAGAATAAAAATGAATTAAATAGCATATCGTTTCAGTAGCAGTAAATAAGAGGATATTTTTATGCTCAGTCAAATACAACGATTTGGTGGAGCCATGTTTACTCCTGTCCTGCTATTTCCATTTGCAGGTATTGTTGTAGGCATTGCCATTTTATTACAGAATCCATTATTTATTAGTGAAGATTTATTAAGACCCGATAGTTTATTTTCCCAAATTGTTCATATTATTGAAGAGGGGGGATGGACTGTTTTTCGTAATATGCCTCTTATTTTTGCAATTGGCTTACCAATAGGTTTAGCTAAAACTGCACAAGCAAGAGCTTGCCTTGCTGTAATGGTGAGTTTTCTTACATGGAATTATTTTATTAATGCAATGGGAATAGTTTGGGGCAGTTATTTTGGTGTGGACTTTACCAATGAGGTTGGTGGAAATAGTGGCCTAACAATGATAGCTGGAATTAAAACATTAGATACCAGTATTATTGGGGCAATTATTATTGCGGGTATAGTTACGGGTATTCATAATCGTTATTTTGATAAACAGCTTCCTGTTTTTTTAGGTATATTTCAAGGAACTTCTTATGTTGTATTAATTAGTTTCTTCGTCATGTTACCGTTAGCGTGGATAACATTATTTTTCTGGCCAAAAGTACAAGTTGGTATTCAATCTTTACAAGTATTTATGGTTGAATCAGGCTCTTTAGGTGTTTGGATATATACCTTTCTTGAACGTATTTTAATTCCTACTGGTCTACATCATTTTATTTATGGCCCGTTTATTTTTGGCCCAGCAGTCACTGAACATGGAATTCAAGTTGATTGGGCTCAAAATATGCAATATTTCAGTCAGAGCACTGAATCTTTAAAAGAGTTATTTCCAGAAGGTGGTTTTGCGTTACATGGTAATAGCAAAGTCTTTGGTTCTATTGGTATAGCACTTGCTCTTTATTTTACTGCTGCCCCTAAAAATAGAGCCAAAATTGCAGGTTTGCTTATACCCTCTGCATTGACCGCTGTATTCGTGGGAATAACAGAACCTTTAGAGTTCACATTCTTATTTATCTCTCCGTTATTGTTTGCCATTCATGCCGTGTTAGCTGCCACATTAGCGACAACGCTTTATCACTTTGGAGTTGTTGGAAATATGGGCGGAGGGATCATCGATAATTTCCTTCCTATGAATTGGATCCCAATGTTTCATAACCATTACGGAATGATTATTACACAAATAGTCATAGGCCTTATTTTTACAATGATTTGGTTTGTGGTGTTTAGAACATTAATTATCAAACTTAATTTAAAAACACCAGGTCGTGAAGAAGATGACGAAGAGATCAAGCTCTATAGCAAACAGGATTATAAAAATAAAAAGTCACAGGTTTCAGATAGCTCAAAAACAGCAAAAGAAGACAGCAAACTCGCATTTCCTAAAGGCATTCTTGAAGGCTTAGGGGGAAGTGCAAATATCAAATCTTTAAATAACTGCGCAACACGTTTACGTATTGAAGTGATGGATAACGAGATAGTTGAAACAGATGCCTATTTTAAAGAGCTCGGTGTACATGGTGTAGTGCGTAAAGGCCATGCATTACAAATTATTATCGGGCTACACGTCTCTCAAGTAAGAGACAAAATTGAACAACTTATGAAAGAAGATCCACAAAAAATCACCTTGTCGGAGGCTATATAATGAAGAAGTTCTCAGTCGTAATTGCAGGTGGCGGTAGTACATTTACACCCGGTATTATTTTGATGCTACTGGAAAATTTAAAACGTTTTCCATTAAGAGCCATCAAATTTTATGACAATGATGCCGAGAGGCAAGAAACCATTGCTAAAGCTTGTGAAATAATTCTTACTGAAAAAGCACCTGAAATTGAATTTTGCTATACCACAGATCCTAAAACTGCCTTTACAGATGTTGATTTTGTTATGGCTCACATTCGTGTTGGTAAATATCCAATGCGTGAAAAAGATGAAAAAATTCCTTTACGCCACGGTGTATTAGGGCAAGAAACCTGTGGGCCTGGTGGTATTGCTTATGGTATGCGTTCCATCGGTGGCGTATTAGAATTGGTTGAATATATGGAAAAATATTCACCAAATGCATGGATGTTAAATTATTCTAACCCTGCAGCGATTGTCGCCGAAGCTACTCGCCGCTTAAAGCCGAACGCAAAAATCTTAAATATTTGCGATATGCCAATTGGTATTGAATCACGTATGGCGCAAATTGCAGGATTAAAATCACGCAAGGAGATGCGTGTCCGCTATTACGGCTTAAATCACTTTGGCTGGTGGACGCAAGTTGAAGACTTACAAGGTAATGATTTACTGCCTATTATTCGTAAACATGTTGCTGAGCATGGGTATATTCCCAAAGTAGCAGGAGAGCCTGTTGAAGCAAGCTGGAATGATACCTTTGGTAAGGCTAAAGATGTTTGGGCGTTAGATCCAGCAACTATGCCAAATACTTACTTGAAGTATTATTTGTTCCCTGATTATGTCGTTGCACATTCTGATCCTCATCATACGCGCGCTAATGAAGTGATGGAGCATAGAGAAAAGAACGTTTTCAGCGCTTGTCGAGCGATTACAGCAGCTGGTAAATCATCAGCAGGTCATCTTGAAATAGATGAACATGCCTCTTACATTGTCGATCTTGCAACAGCTATCGCATTTAATACTCAAGAAAGAATGTTGCTAATCGTTCCTAACAACGGATCAATAATTAACTTTGATCCTGAAGCAATGGTTGAGATCCCTTGTATTGTCGGAAGTCATGGACCAGAGCCTTTAGTCATGGGCAAAATTCCATTATTCCAAAAAGGGATGATGAGTCAGCAAGTTGCCGTTGAAAAATTAGTGGTAGAAGCCTGGATTGAAAAATCCTATTTGAAACTGTGGCAAGCCATTACGATGTCTAAAACAGTGCCAAGTGCGACTATCGCAAAAGCAATTTTAGATGATTTAATTGAAGCGAATAAAGATTATTGGCCAGAGTTAAAATAGTGAGTAATTGATTTACCGCGCATAAAAAAATAACCCTGTGTCTGGGTAAGATACAGGGTTTTTACTTTATTAATAAAGAGAATAACTAATAAAGTAAATGGATTAAGCTTTATTTTCTGCTTGCTTTTCTACTGTAATTTCAACATCTTCAGCTTGAATAACTTCAGCTTGAGGTTTTGCAATCAGACCAGCTTCTAGCTCATTTAAACGATGTTCTAAGCGTGTTAGTTTTTCACGAGTACGTAATAAGACTTGAGTCTGTACATCAAACTCTTCGCGATTGACTAAATCCAACTTGTTTAATTGAGATTGCAGAACAGTGCGGATTTTTTTATCAATATCATCACCAAAATCTTTGATGCCTTGTGGCAGAACGTTTTGGATTTGGCGCGCGACTTGTTCAAGTTTTTTCGGGTCCAACATGGGAAGTCCTCACAAATAAAATAGAAAGCTGAGGCTAAGTGTAATATGAGGGCTAAGGGAATAAAACCAGATATCAGTATTATTGTTATTTTTTTATTATAAATCGTTAAATAACCGTATGTCATAAAGTGATTATGTGATTAAACAAGTATTGTCACGGATTGATGATTGCCTCTTATAATTTTAAAGCGTATAGTTTCTCCGTTAATCTCAGGGCGGGGTGAAAGTCCCCACCGGCGGTAGATACTTGAAAATCCAAGTAAAGCCCGCGAGCGCTTTGTGTTGCCATTGTAATGCAAAGGTCAGCAGATCCAGTGTGATTCTGGAGCCGACAGTTAAAGTCTGGATGGGAGAGAATAAAATAGCATCAGTAGGATCGTTGTATCCATTCCTGTTGTTTCTGCTTATATTTTTATTAAGCAGAGATCCACTCCTAAGACTGCCCTGGTTCTGGTAACTTTCATTAATTATTGAGGTTTTTTTACCATGAATCAGACGCTACTTTCCGAATTCGGTAATCCATTTGAGCGTGTTGAACTTGCTCTTGAAGCCCTTCGTGCTGGTAAAGGCGTGATGGTGCTCGACGACGAGGATCGCGAAAATGAAGGCGATATGGTTTTCGCAGCAGAAACGATGACCACAGAACAAATGGCGATGTCTATTCGTCATGGTAGTGGCATTGTGTGTTTATGCATTACAGAAGAACGCCGCCAGCAACTTGATTTGCCTATGATGGTGGAAAATAACACCAGTCATTTCCATACGGCATTTACAGTAACGATTGAAGCAGCACAAGGTGTAACAACAGGTGTTTCAGCATCTGATCGTTTAACCACAGTACGTGCAGCAGCAGCTGAAAATGCAAAACCAAGTGATTTAAATCGTCCAGGTCATGTATTCCCATTACGAGGTCAACCTGGTGGTGTATTGACTCGTGGTGGACACACAGAAGCATCGATTGATTTAGCAACATTAGCTGGTTTTAAACCTGTTGCAGTGTTATGCGAATTAACCAATGACGATGGCACAATGGCAAGAGCACCAGAAGTGATTACTTTTGCTAAAAAGCACAATATGCCTGTGCTAACTATTGAAGATTTAGTGGCTTATCGTCTTCGTGAGGAGAAAAAAGCTGGCTGAAATTAACATGTTATAATCGACACTGAAAACACACACACACTTATTTAAGCCACTTAAGGAAACTTAGGTGGCTTTTTTCATATTTTTTGAATAACTATTTCATACTTCTTTGACTATATTTCAAGTAAGAAGGCGCTATGCTAACGACATAAGATCACAAGCCATAAGAGGTGATTATGGACACAAAAATGATGCCAGCGCTGTTTATTGGACATGGTAGCCCAATGAATGTATTAGAAGACAATACATATACTCGCCTCTGGTCAAAATTAGGGGAAACGCTTCCTCAACCTAAAGCAATTTTAGTGATTTCTGCCCATTGGTATACCAATGGAACTTATGTAACGGCAATGTCGCAACCAAAGACAATTCATGATTTTTATGGGTTTCCAGCAGAATTATATGCAATAGAATACCCAGCGCGAGGCTCGATAGGTTTAGCTGCGCTGATTGAAGATCTTATTGATCCGATTAAATTAAAACTCGATATGGATCAATGGGGATTAGATCATGGAAGTTGGGGGATACTCGAAAAAATGTATCCCAATGCGAATATTCCTGTTGTTCAATTAAGTATTGATGCACACCGATCAGCACAATGGCATTATGAGTTAGGACAAAAGCTGGTTGAATTACGTAAAGAAGGCGTTTTAATTATTGGTAGCGGTAATATCGTTCATAATTTAAGAATGATGGACTGGCAAAATAGCGATGCGACACCTTATCCTTGGGCATTGGCTTTTAATGAGACAGTCGAAGATAGTTTACAAAGCGATAAAGTACCAGAAGCGTTATTTACGATTTTATCAACAGAAGAAGGGAGATTGTCACATCCTACTCCCGATCATTTTTTACCTGCTTTGTATCTATTAGGTTTAAAACAAGCGGGTGAAAAGGTAACAGTACTGAATAATGATATTGTGAATAAATCACTAAGCATGATGACGTTTCAAATTGGATAAAACTATCCAATAAAACTAATTGATAGAAGTGAAAGGCTAAATCCATTTTATGGAATTTGGCCTTTTTTATATTAAATATTAATGTATCGATTCATTATATTTCCCTCGTTATTAACCTTTCCAATTTTCTATATAGATATAATAAATGTTTTTAACCTTTTGTTTATATTGATTTTATTTTTATTTGGTGAAAATTTTGATAAACTTCATAGCTATTAGATGAATGCTTTTTATATTTCTCTAAATAAGTTAATTATGTTTTTTGAATATCTCCCAGTTTGATGTTGATAATTATCTGCTCTACACTTATGCACATAAATGATGCACATAAATGGAGCTTATAATGAAAACATTGACGATGAGTAAAAAAGATAAACGAGGAGTTAATGTGTATCTAACTGTAAAATTGGTGGATGAAGCGCGAGAGCTTGGAATTAATTTATCAGCAACACTTGATCAAATGTTATCTGATGCCATTCGTGAAAAAAAGCGGGAACAGTGGAAAGCTGAAAATAAAAATGGCATTCAAGCTCTTAATGAATTCGAACAGGAAATGGGGTTATTTACTGATGATGATGAATATGGGGTTATTTGATGTCTCAATACACAATATATCGTAATAAATCCCTTAAATCGAAAGACCAGTACCCTTATTTTATTGATATTCAAAATGAACTACTAAGTGATATTGATTCTCGGGTCATTATGCCGATTACTCAGTTATCACATAAGAACTCTCAAATAGAGATATTGGCACCCGTTATTGAAATAGATAATCAGAAATATGTTGTTATGACGAAATCTATAACAGCCGTAGCAAAGAGTAAGTTAAGAACAGTTGATATTGTGTGTGTTAGGCCTGAGATCCATACAGCAATAGTGTCTGCTATGGATATGATCATTTCTGGAATATAGTCTTATATTGAAATCATCAAAATAGAAAGCTATTTTGAATAAAAAAACACCTTACCGCTAACAAGCAATAAGGTGCTCAATATAATTTTAAGATTTCTATCAATCTAAAATAATATGCGGATAGAAGCGGGAGAGATCTTGAGTAATAAGCTCTTTATCTTCTCTGATGCATATACCCGCAGATTGGTCGTTAACCAGCCAGCTACCAATTAAGGTATAGCTATCACCAAACTTTGGTAACGGATGAAAATCTTGGACAATGAAACCTTCTTCACCGTAAGGGCCATCTGCGACAGCGATATCCTTACCGTTTTCAACAATACGAATATTTGCACCTTCGCGTGAAAACAGTGGCTTGATAACGTAACGTGATAATGAATCAGGTGCTTTGCCATCATAGAAATAAGCGGGTAGCAGATTAGGATGATTAGGGAACATTTCCCAAAGCATTGGTAATAAGGCTTTATTCGAGATAATGCTCTTCCAAGAAGGCTCTAACCAGCGAATACCAGCATCAGCCAGTTTAGTTGAGAAGTCTTCGCGGAACATAAATTCCCAAGGGTAAAGCTTAAACATATTGCTGATAATCTGATCTTGCAGATCAGTTAATTCACCACGCTCACCTAAACCCAGATCTTCAATAAAGACAAAGTCTGTCGTTACTTGAGCTTCTTCAGCACAATCTTGTAAATATTGAACTGTACCACGATCTTCTTCAGTATCTTGGCAACAAGACATATGCAGATAGCGCATTCCGTATTGATCACGAAGCTCAGCAAAGCGATCAATTAGCTTTTCTTGAATGCTATTAAATTGATCGGCATTTTGCGGTAAACGACCTGCATTGATTTGATCTTCAAGCCAGATCCATTGGAAAAAAGCAGATTCATATAGTGAGGTTGGAGTATCTGCATTATTTTCTAACAGTTTGGCTGGACTCTTACCGTCATAGGCTAAATCAAGACGTGAATAGAGTGAAGGTTGAGATGATTTCCAAGAGTCACGCACAAAATCCCAGCAGTGACGTGGGATTTGAAAACGTGTTAGCAATTCTTCACTGTTTGCCACTTTGTCAGCGACTTGTAAGCACATCTGATGAAGCTCTTCTGTGGTTTCTTCTAGAGTTTCAACTTCATCCATTGAGAATTGATAATAAGCATCTTCAGACCAATAAGGCTCGCCATACATGGTATGAAAGTTGAAGCCAAATTCAGTCGCTTTTTCACGCCAATCCGGGCGTTCAATAATATTTTCGCGTTTCATGGTGTTAATTAACCACCTGAACGGTAAGAAGATGAACCCGTTGAGCTACGGTTATTATTGGTTGCACTGGTACGTTGAGCCGCTGCTTGTCTTGACACCGTATTACCAAACCCACCACGAGTTACCGTTGAGGTTGTTGATGGTTTTGGAGTCATTGCTGTTTTTGGTACGTTCATTTGACGACCACCGACCGCAGGACCATAGTTACGGCCTGTCGCATCCACAAATTTACCATTTGCTGGACTTGTTGGATTACGAGAGCTAAACAGTGGTTGTGCTGGTGCGCCACCACCCATAAGGCGACCCATCATATAGCCAGCCATTAATGGCATAAAGAAGCTACCACCTGAGTTAGCTTGTGCCATTTGTGAGCTGTCTGGGTTTAGGTTATTAACATTTTCAGTACTAACAGGCTGTCCATCGATGGAAGCAGTTTGTGTACATTGAGCATCACCAAACTCAGCCACACAGTCTTCTAATGTGGCATATTTTGGCGCTGTACGCTGTGCCTCTTGTAATGCAGTACGATAAGAGTCTTCACACTGTGCTGCTTGTGACGGATTCGCTTGAGCACATTCTTGTGCGTTCATATACAGTGAAACTGTCTCGTCGCTCTCTTCACATCCTGAAAGCGCAAATACAGCAGTGATGGCGATTGCAACAGGCGCCAGACGATAAGGACGGAATGCTTTACGAAAAGCATCACGATTAATCGATTTGGTACGTTTCATTGGCATATTGGTAAGATCCATAAAAGGTAAAACGTTCAAAATAAAAGCTAGGATAGGTTAAATAGTCTAGAAAATAAATAAGAAATGCCTAATCATCAAGGATAAGCAGAAATTTGTGATCTTTATAAGGTTAAGAGTAATGAAATTAGGTAAATCCTCTCTTTTTAACCTAATTGTGATTAAGGCATTTGTTAATACAAGAATATAGATATTGTTGAGATCTTAATTTAATCCATAACACAATATTTTATTTGACGAGAAAGCATAAAAAAACCGCTTATCAGTATATCGCTGAAAGCGGTTTCTTATAAATGACTAATTATGCTTAAGGCGCGACGTTAAGTGCAGGGCTTGTTAACGGGCGAATAATATTATCTGGCGAAGTTGAAACTTCTTCTCCCAGTGCATTATTAAGCTGAATTAAATCATTCTCATTTAATGTACCACGTGCATATTCAATATTTAACTGGTTGATTAAATAGTCATAGCGTGCGTTTGATAATTTCTGTTTGGCATCGTAAAGCGTTGTTGTGGCATTTAACACATCAACGATAGTACGAGTACCCACTTGGTAGCCAGCTTCAGTTGCATCTAATGAACTTTGCGCAGAAACAACGACTTGTTGATACGCTTTGATGCTACTGATTGATGCAGAAATATTGTTATAAGAAGAACGCGCGATTTGGACAATAGAGCGATAAACCGACTCTAATTGTTCGCTTGCACTAGTAAAGCCATATTGTGCTTGTTCAACTTGTGAGTTTGTTCTGCCACCTGTATATAATGGAATTTTAACTGACAAACCAATGCTATTTTGGCCACTATAACTATTACGACTACTAACATCAGCTGATGGTAATGCACTACCATGATTATGGTTATTTGATACGCCAGTTGATGCATTTAAATCTACAGTTGGTAAGTGACCAGATTGTGCTAAACGAATATTTTCGCGAGCTAAATCTTGGCCTAAACGTGCACTCAATAAACTTAAGTTACGTTCTTCGGCATCTTTTAGTAGTTTCTCAATAGAATCTGGTGAGGTTGTTGAGAAACGACTGATGTTTAATGACGCCAAATTAATGTAATAGATACCACTGACTTGGCGCAGTTTTTCTAATGCGTTATCTAATTGGTTACGGCCAGCCACTTCTTGTGCCAGTACGCTATCATAATTTGCACGCGCATTTTGTACGTCAGTAATTGCCACTAAACCTACGTTAAAACGTTGAGTTGTTTGATCTAACTGGCGGTAAACTTGTTCTTTTTGCGCTTCAATAAATGATAATGAATCAATAGCGCGTAAAACATCAAAGTAAGCGGTGGCAGTATCTAAAATCAGTTTTTGCTGACTTGTTTGATAAGTAACATCGCTCATACCTGCTGTTTTTTCTTGTAGGTTTAACTGACGCCATAATGACATGTTAAACACACTTTGAGTCAGTGTTAAACTTGCACCGATAGAATTAGATTCGGTGTCTCTCGCATCGCGATAGCCACTTTTATAATCAGCAGATGCGCCTAATCCTAATTGGGGTAATAATGAGCCACGAGCTTCATTTATTTTTTCAAAAGCCTGATTTCTTTCAGCTAATGACTTGCGTAACTCAGGGTTACTGTCTTTTGCTTTTTGATAAACTTGAAGCAGATCCTCAGCCTGACTTGCAGTGCTGAATCCTGCCAAACTCATCGTGATCAAAAGAGAGAGCAGTTTTTTCATTTTAATTCCTTGTTGCAACAGTTTCGCTGAGTTGCCTCTGTTAATCTTGATTGGGGATAATTCTAGCAGATTGTTTCCCTAAGTAGGGGTAGCCATTTGTGCCATATCCTTTTATTTTAGATTAACTTTACATGAATTGTTGGCAAATTTCTTTAAATCTGTATTAAACGTAAGCAATAAAAAGACTCTTAAATGTAACTTAAGGAACATTGTATGAAGAAAAGGGAAAATATACCATTTTTATACGGCCGTGAAGACGTGAAATTGCTCAATCAAAGAGATTTATATAAAGGTTTTTTCCGTATGACTGAGTACCGCTTTAAACATCGCCTTTTTGAAGGCGGATGGAGTGAAGAAGTCAAACGTGAAGTCTTTGAGCGTGGTAATGCCGGTGTTTTGCTAGCTTATGATCCTAAACGTGATGAAGTGGTATTAATTGAGCAAATTCGTATTCCTGCGTATGAAACCAGTGAGACACCTTGGTTGCTAGAAGTGATTGCCGGTATGGTTGAACAAGGGGAAAGCCCAGAAGACGTTGTTAGACGGGAAGCCCAAGAAGAAGCGGGCGTTATTGTTGGGCGATGTGAGCCAATTATTAGTTATCTTTCTAGTCCTGGTGGCACCAGTGAAAGAATGCATGTCTATGTTGGCGAAGTTGATGCAACAACGGCAAAAGGTATTCATGGGTTAGCGTGTGAGAACGAAGATATTCGTGTTCATGTAGTGAGCCGAGAACAAGCCTATCGTTGGGTTGAAGAAGGCGTTATTGATAATGCAGCATCTGTTATTGCGCTGCAATGGTTACAACTTCATCATATTGCACTAAGAGAGCGTTGGTCAGCAATTTAATGCATTAATAAACGGTTAAAGGGTGTTTTTAACGATATTATCAAGTAGAGTAACTATCTCTAAGTATACGATATCAAATGAATTAAATTGTAAAATGAAGTAAAAAAAACGTGATTGAAAGCGAGAATATTTCTCACTAATCTTTTGAAATGTGTATTGGTTGGCAGATCTTTACTACGAAAATACGTTAATATAACGGCTAATGAGAGTGAAACAAGGAAACCTTTTGGAAAGCCAGCTTGAATTATCGGTGAAACACAAAAACACCGTAAGAATATTACAAATCACAGACACCCACCTCTTCGCTAATGTGGAAGATACTCTGCTGGGTATTAATACCTATCGTAGCTACCATGCGGTATTAAATGCGATTAGAGAGCAGGGTCTTGAGGTGGACTTGATTGTTGCGACAGGTGATTTAGTTCAAGATCAAACCTTTGAAGCTTATCAGCATTTTGCTGATGGCATTGCGACGCTAACACCACCTTGTGTTTGGTTGCCGGGTAATCATGACTATCAACCTGCGATGATTGATGCTTTAAATCAGGCAGGTATTTTGTCGGCAAAACAAGTGTTGATTGGTGATAGTTGGCAAATGCTATTATTAGATAGCCAAATTCAAGGTGTTCCTCATGGTGAGTTATCAGATTGTCAGCTAGATTGGCTAACACGTTGCCTTGAAAGTCAAAAACACAGAGATACGATTGTTTTGTTGCATCATCATCCTATGCCTTCTGGGTGTACATGGTTAGATCAACACAGTTTAAGAAACTCTCAAGAATTGGCTGAACGCTTAAAAGGCCATACTCAGGTAAAAATGATGCTTTGTGGTCATATTCATCAAGAAATGGATGAAATGTGGAATGGCATTCGGATGTTGGCAACACCTTCGACTTGTATCCAGTTTCGCCCTCATTGTACGAATTTTACATTAGATACGGTTTCTCCTGGTTGGCGCTATTTAGAAATGTCGCTTTCATCGGATGAAAAAGGTAAAGTTGAAACACAGGTATATCGTTTATCAGGCACTGAATTCTGCCCTGATCTTGACGCAGAAGGCTATTAAGTTATGCCTCGTATTCTCTATTTACATGGCTTTAATAGCTCACCAAAATCTGCTAAAGCCCAAGCTTTTAGACAATGGTTAGAAGCAACGTATCCTGAAATTGAACTATTAATTCCTCAATTGCCACCTTATCCTAAAGAAGCCGCTCAACTAATTGAAATGTTAGTCAATGAGAGCGCAGATGATAAGCTTGGATTAATTGGCTCATCATTAGGTGGCTATTTATCTATTTGGTTATCTCAGCGTTTTCATCTACCAGCTGTTATTGTTAATCCCGCTATTCGCCCTTTTGATCTCTTACAAAATTTCTTGGGTGAAAACGAAAATCCATATACACATCAAAGATATAGATTAGAACCTCATCATATGGATGAGTTACTTGCTTTGCGTATTCCCGTAATTACATCACCCGAACTTATTTGGTTGCTTCAACAAACTGGAGATGAAATACTTGATTATCGTCAAGCTGTCTCATATCTTGGCGCGTGTAGGCAAACCGTAGAATCGGATGGAAATCACGCATTTGTGGGTTTTGAACGTTTTTTTCCAAAAATTATTCAATTTTTAAAGATAATTTAGCCTTTCGGTTAATTAACCTGTAAAACGTAGGTTGATGTATCTACCCGAAAATTAATATCATATTGCCGCAAACACCTGTTATTATAAACAGTATTTTCTAACAGCGAACCGCAGATTAAAACAATGACTCAATCAAGTTATAACGCAAAGGATATTGAGGTTCTTAATGGTCTAGAACCAGTACGTCGCCGTCCTGGCATGTACACTGATACGACTAGACCGAACCATTTGGCACAGGAAGTGATAGATAATAGCGTGGACGAGGCGCTTGCGGGACACGCATCGAAGGTCGATGTCATTTTATATGAAGACCAATCTATCGAAGTTATCGACAATGGGCGAGGGATGCCCGTCGATATTCATCCTGAACTTAAGGTCTCTGCTATCGAGTTGATCCTTGCTCACCTCCATGCCGGAGGAAAATTTTCTAATAAAAACTATCAATTTTCCGGTGGGTTACATGGTGTAGGGATCTCGGTTGTTAACGCACTTTCTAAGCGTATTGAAGTGACAGTTCGTCGTGATGGTAAGATTTATCAAATTGCCTTTGAAAATGGCGATAAAGTCGAAGAGTTGCACGAAATTGGAACTTGTGCAAAGCGAGATACAGGAACAAGTGTACATTTTTGGCCTGATGGCTCTTATTTTGATGTTCCTCGCTTTTCTTCTAAAAGCTTATCTCACGTATTAAAAGCCAAAGCCGTATTGTGCCCCGGTGTTAACGTCTCTTTTGTTGATAAAGTGAATAACACACAAGAAAACTGGTGCTACGCTGATGGTTTAACTGATTATTTAAGTGAAGCTGTTGCTGAATTTATTCGCCTTCCTGAAGAGCCTTTTACTGGAAAATTTGAAGGGGATAATGAGGCTGTTGAATGGTCTATGTTATGGCTACCAGAAGGTGGCGATTTACTTACTGAAAGTTATGTTAACTTAATCCCGACTGTTCAGGGGGGAACACACGTTAATGGTTTACGCCAAGGTGTGTTAGATGCAATGCGTGAATTCTGTGAATTCCGTAATTTACTCCCAAGAGGTATTAAATTAACTGCTGACGATACATGGGAACGTTGTGCTTATGTATTATCGGTCAAAATGCAAGATCCTCAATTTGCAGGGCAAACCAAAGAGCGACTCTCTTCAAGACAAACCAGTGCGTTTGTTGCCAGTGCGGTAAAAAATGCCTTTAGCTTATGGTTAAATCAGAATGTTCAAGTTGGTGAATTACTCGCTGACATGGCCATTAGTAGTGCTCAGCGTCGTATGCGAGCAGCAAAAAAAGTGGTGAGAAAAAAACTCACTTCTGGACCTGCACTACCCGGAAAATTGGCCGATTGTACATCTCAAGACTTACGGTATACCGAACTGTTTTTAGTTGAAGGGGACTCTGCGGGAGGCTCTGCGAAACAAGCTCGTGATCGTGAGCACCAAGCGATTATGCCACTACGGGGTAAAATTCTAAACACATGGGAAGTCTCTTCTGACGAAGTGCTTGCATCACAAGAGGTACATGATATCTCTGTGGCAATTGGAATGGATCCTGATAGTGATGATTTAAGCCAATTACGTTACGGTAAAGTTTGTATTCTTGCGGATGCGGACTCTGATGGCTTGCATATTGCCACTTTATTATGTGCGTTATTTGTACGCCACTTTCCAGCACTTGTTAAGCAAGGGCATGTTTATATGGCAATGCCACCACTTTACCGCATTGATTTAGGTAAAGAAGTTCATTATGCCCTTGATGAATCGGAAAAAAATGCCATTTTACAACGTCTGAGCCGTAAAAAAGGAAAACCTAACGTACAGCGCTTTAAAGGGCTGGGTGAGATGAACCCACTTCAATTGCGTGAAACAACGCTTGATCCTAATACGCGTCGTTTAGTGCAATTGGTGATTGATGATGAAAATTACCAAGAAACCCTAGGCATGATGGATATGTTGTTAGCGAAAAAACGCTCTGAAGATCGCCGAAATTGGTTACAAGATAAAGGCGATGAAGTTGACATCGAAGTGTAATGGATACCATAAGAGTCTGAGGAAAATATCGAATGAGTGAATTGACTCATGATGGTGTAGAGCGTCAACCGCTCCACTTATTTACAGAGAATGCCTATCTCAACTATTCCATGTACGTCATTATGGATCGTGCATTACCTTTTATTGGAGATGGGCTAAAACCCGTGCAACGTCGTATCGTTTATGCGATGTCAGAGCTAGGTTTAAGCAATAACGCCAAATTTAAAAAATCAGCTCGTACTGTTGGTGACGTGCTAGGTAAATATCATCCACATGGTGATAGTGCATGTTATGAAGCAATGGTACTGATGGCTCAGCCTTTCTCTTATCGTTATCCGTTAATCGACGGACAAGGTAACTGGGGGGCACCGGATGATCCAAAATCTTTCGCCGCGATGCGTTATACCGAATCACGCCTTTCTAAATATTCACAAACTTTATTAAGTGAATTAGGACACGGTACAGTTGATTGGATACCTAATTTTGACGGTACGATGCAAGAGCCGAAAATGTTGCCTGCACGCTTACCCAATATCGTTCTTAATGGCGGGACAGGTATTGCTGTTGGGATGGCGACAGATATTCCACCGCATAATGCGCGTGAGGTTGGGCAAGCCTTAGTGATGCTTTTAGATAATCCTGAAGCAGGATTATCTGACGTAATGCAATATGTTCAAGGCCCTGATTATCCGACTGAAGCTGAAATTATTACGGCTCAAGACGATATTAAGAAAATTTATAAAACGGGTCGTGGATCGGTTAGAATGCGAGCTGTTTGGCAAAAAGAAGAGGGCTGTGCAGTTATTACAGCGTTACCTCATCAAGTTTCTGGAGCTAAGGTAC
Source organism: Proteus vulgaris (assembly GCF_016239305.1). Lineage (GTDB taxonomy): Bacteria > Pseudomonadota > Gammaproteobacteria > Enterobacterales > Enterobacteriaceae > Proteus > Proteus vulgaris_C. The sequence continues at coordinate 41,942 of NZ_JAEHOQ010000010.1, forward strand.
TTGAGCAAATCGCAGCCTTGATGCGAGCCAAAAAACTGCCTTTAGTTGAAGATTTACGTGATGAGTCTAATCACGAAAATCCAACTAGACTTGTGATTGTTCCTCGTAGTAATCGCGTCGATCTAGAACAAGTGATGTACTACTTGTTTGTGAATACCGATTTGGAGAAAAGTTATCGCGTTAACCTGAATATGATTGGGTTAGATAACCGTCCTGCAGTAAAAGGATTACTGACGATTTTAAATGAATGGTTGGTATATCGTCGCCAAACAGTCACAAATCGTCTCAATCATCGCTTAGAAAAAGTATTACGTCGCTTAGAAATTCTCAAAGGTTTATTAATTGCTTATCTTAATATTGATGAAGTGATTGAGATTATTCGTCATGAAGATGAGCCAAAAGCAGAATTAATGCGTCGCTTTGAGTTATCTGACATTCAAGCTGAAGCTATTTTAGAGTTACGGTTACGTCAATTAGCTAAGCTTGAAGAGATAAAACTTAAAAGTGAAAGTGATGAGCTTGAAAAAGAACGTGACAGTATTGAAAAATTATTAAGTTCACCACGTCGCTTAAATACGTTACTAAAAAAAGAAATTGAAGCCGACGCGAAAGAATTTGGTGACGACAGACGTTCTCCTATTCGCCCTCAAGAAGAGGCGAAAGTGGTTAATGAACAAGATATGTTGCCATCAGAGCCTGTGACCATCGTACTGTCTGAAATGGGCTGGGTACGTAATGCAAAAGGACATGATATTGATCCTAGTGGTATGAGTTATCGTGCCGGAGATAGTTATCACAGTGCAGTTCGTGGCATGAGTAATCAGCCTGTTCTGTTCCTTGATTCTACAGGAAGAAGCTACACTTTAAGCCCGAATGATATGCCTTCTGGGCGAAGTCAGGGTGAGCCATTAACAGGAAAATTAACTTTCCCACCAGAGGCTAGTGTGAAATACATGTTAGCTGGCAGTGCAGGGCAAGAATATTTACTGGCAACAAAAGAAGGTTATGGTTCTGTTCTCTCTTATGATGAGATGGAAACAAAAAATAAGACGGGTAAAGGGCTACTGACAGTTTCAGAAGAAACTGAATTACTTGAGCCTTTCTTAGTTGATCCCCAGAAAAAGAATGATCAATATTGGTTTATTATCATCACGGATAAAACACGTATTTTAGCCATTTCAGCAGAACAACTGAATGAAATGAACAAAAGAGGGCGTGGAACTCGCTTAGTTGCGTTAGGCAAAGAGCAAGGTGATGTCATTGAACAAATGCTGTTTGCTCCTAAAAATGAAGCATTAATTTTTACTGTCGATGGGCAGCATGAAGTGCTTAAAGCCGAAGAAATTAGTTATTTTAGTGGTAATGCAGGTGATGAACCTATTCCGTTAAAACATCTACATCCTGAGACTGTTACGGTCATTATGTCGGAAAAAGGGCTCATTCGTTGCCAGAAAGGCCATAATATCGATGCTCAATCTGTTGGTTTTAAAGCAGGTGATGATTATTTCGCTGCTATTGAAGGAATGAGTAATCAGCCTGTACACTTAATAGATACCACAGGTCAAAGCTATAGCGTTGATGTTGATGCCTTGCCTTCTGGTCGTAGTAAAGGCGATGCACTGACTGAACGATTAAAAGTTCAGAAAGGTGCGCAGTTACGCCATGTTGTTATGGGCGAAAGTACCGATAAGATCTTAATGGCATCTGATGCAGGTTATGGTTTCATCTGTCAAGTTGATGATTTAACTTCTAAAAATAAAGCAGGAAAATCATTACTAACATTACCTGAAAATGCATTACCTTTACCGCCACAACGTTTGAATAATGAGCTCACTGATCTCATTATGATCATTACTAAAGGCGGTAGAATGCTGATTTTTGAAGCGGCAGAATTACCAACAATGGTAAAAGGAAAAGGAAATCAAATGGTTTCTATTCCGGCATCGCAAGCTGCAAGTGGTGAAGATAAAGTCGCTTGGTTACGTGTATTACCTGAAAATGCCTCAGTAACACTGCATTTTGGTAAACGTAAACTAACTATGTCGATGGCTGAACTTGCTGGCTTTAAAGCAAAACGAGGACGCCGAGGCACGTCTTTACCTCGTGGTGCTCAAACTATCGATCATATTGATATTGAGTCAAATTAAATTTAATACTTAATAATATTGAGTGGGTCGGTTGACCCACTTTTTTTAGGACTTAGGACGCTAAAACTTATGTTAGCCATTATTCGAGGCATCATTGTTATTCTTTACACCATATTAGTGGTGACTTTTGGGATCATTTATTGCATGTTTTCGCCAAGAAATCCGAAACATGTAATGACTTACGGACGAGCATTTGGCAAGTTATCTCATGTTTTTGGGATTAAGCTTGTTGAACGTTTTCCAAAAGATGCAAAAAGTTATGGCCCAAGTATTTATATTGGAAACCATCAAAATAATTTTGATATGGTAACAATGTCGAATGCGGTACAACCTAATACGGTAACTGTGGGCAAAAAAAGCTTAATTTTTATTCCTTTTTTTGGCCAATTATATTGGATCACGGGTAATATTTTGATTGATAGAGCAAATCGCTCTAAAGCTCATGGCACAATTTCACAAGTTGCCGATCAAATTAAATCGAAGAAAATTTCAGTATGGATGTTCCCTGAAGGAACGCGTAGCCGTGGTCGTGGACTATTACCGTTTAAGACAGGGGCGTTTCATGCAGCTATTCAAGCTGGAGTACCTATTATTCCGGTTTGTGTGTCGACAACCCAAGGTAAAATTAAACTCAATCGCTGGAATAATGGCTACGTGATTGTTGAAATGTTGCCTCCGATTGATGTTTCAAAATACACCAAAGACCAAGTTCGGGAATTAGCCGAAGATTGTCGCCAAATTATGAAAGCGAAAATCGAAGAGCTAGATAAAGAAGTTGAAGAAATGAATAAGCGTGATTTTGCTGGCAAATTAAACTAACGTTTACACATTATCTAGATAATGACGAATATAAGCCTGATTTTCAGGCTTATATTCGTCATACTTCAAGTTGCAGCGTTGTTGGCTAGAGGTTCATTCGTGCTAGTCACATACTTATTTATGCTCCTAGCGACTTATTCACTTGTCGCCTAGTTGCATCTTGACTTATTTAGAGTATATGTTTGTATCTATCTCACTTGTCGCCTAGCTACATCTCGAATTATTTAAAGTATAGTTATCAACTATTTTTAGGATTTATGTCATATCCGCGCTATTATGCTCCCGTAATTTCATTTAAGTCCTTTTGTCTTTAAATCACAGCAGCTTTTTTCCTGTCCAATGTTTTTGATCATGCGGTAGGAATATTTGTATTTTGTTGCGGAGAAAGTATGTCATTTAGTCGTCGCCAGTTTATTCAGGCTTCAGGCTTAGCGGTATGTCTGGGCTCAATATCTTCTTCTGTTCGTGCTGAATCAGTCAATGATAAACAATTACCAATACCGCCATTGCTCGAATCTCGCCATGGTCAGCCTCTCTTTTTGACGTTGCAAAACGTGCATTGGGCGTTTAATGGTACGCAAAAAGCGCAGGTTTGGGGCATCAATGGCTCAACTCCAGGACCAACAATTAAAGTTAAAAGTGGCGATGATATAAAACTTATTTATAGTAACCGTCTTAGTGAATCTGTATCCATGACGGTAAGTGGTTTATTAGTTCCGGGTACACAAGTCGGGGGGGCCGCGAGATTAATGTCGCCAGGTGCTTATTGGTCGCCGGTATTACCCATTCGTCAAAAAGCAGCAACGTGTTGGTATCACGCCAATACTCCCTTTAAAATGGCGCCACACGTTTATAATGGGCTAGTGGGAATGTGGATTGTGGAAGATGAAGAGAGTCGCTCCCTGCCTTTACCTAAAGATTATGGTGTGAATGATTTTCCACTGATAATTCAAGATAAACGAATCGATAATTTTGGCACACCGCAATATGACAAAGAAACTGCAAGTGACGGTTTTTATGGTGATACGTTGCTCGTAAATGGGCGTGAAGATCCTTATATCGAAGTTTCTAGAGGTTGGATCCGTTTACGTTTAGTTAACGCATCTAATGCTCGCCGTTATGAATTAACTGCAAATGATGGTAGATCACTTTACCTTATCGCCTCGGATCAAGGTTTATTAACTTCTCCAGTTGAATTGAAAACTGTGCCAATGGCACCAGGCGAACGACGTGAAATACTCGTCGATATGTCTGAAGGGGGCGAAGTTATCATTACAGCAGGGCAAAGTGCCGGATTTATGGACAAACTTCGTGGTATTTTTGAACCTTCCGACTTATTACGCAATGCCAATATATTAACGATTAAACCGACAGGATTAATGTCATTAGTTACTGATAAAGCGCCTCAGCAATTAGCACTGGATGACACTCAAATTACGACCTCAATTCAACCTAGAACAATTCAACTTCATAACAGTCCCCCTGGTATCAATAATGCTCGTTGGGAGCTTTCAAGAATTGATTTGGTAGGTAAACAAAATGGCTGGGAACGTTGGCTTGTCACGGTACCAACACCTCAATCATTCCATATTGAAGGCGCTCGTTTTAAAGTCATTAATCATAATGGGCAAAAACCTTCACCAGCGGATTTTGGTTGGAAAGATACGGTTTGGATCGAAAGCCAGAGTGAGTTGTTAGTGGAACTAAAACAGCCTTCTTATTCCCACTTTCCTTTCTTGTATTACAGCCAATTACTAGAAAATGCAGATAAAGGAATGGTAGGGCAAATGGAAATCACGCCTGTAGAATAATAGCTTAGTGATAGCGCTAAATTAATTAAAATAAAAACAGTATTTTTAAAATAAAAATACTGTTTTTTTTATAATTAAATAATGCAGATTATATTTTTTCGACTAAAGTTAAATAGAGAATAATATTCTTATGTTTTATTTGTTAATTAATTTAGTGTGATTGTTTTTTTATCTATATTCTCTTTATTAAATTGATTTAAATATTGATATTAATAGAAGCAATGTTGAGTAAAGTTAGTTTTAACTTTTTTTAATATAATGTATTGCGATCTAAATCTGTTTAATCTATCTGTTAATTTGTGATTGCATAGTCAATCTATCTATTTTTCTGGCATAAAATCATGTTTTTGAGATGCCCTTCAAGTAATTATTTCTCTAGAAACAAGAGAATCTTTGCGTCTTTTATTTTTGATCCTTAATAAATGTTATTAATTTAAATATAACTGAAGGTACAGAATGAACAAAGAAATAGCTTTAAGTCATCATCACAAAATGAATAAAAAAAATAGAATAAATAAAAGTATATTCCAACTCTCCCTTGTTGCATCCGCGTTACTTTTTTCTGGATATTCTGTTGCATATTCAGAAGCTGGACAATTAGGTGATACAAAAAGTTGGGAAAGCCAAGAATATCAAAAAGACTGGGGCTTGGCAGCAATGAATGCCTCTAGTGCTTATGCGCTTGGTTTCCATGGACAAGGTGCCAAAATCGGTGTAATGGACTCTGGTGCATTGTTATCACATCCGGAATTAAATGATGCACGTTTTCATGCAGTGAAAGCCAAAGGTCAATATGGTTCAACAGGTATGCGTTACCCTCAGGAAATGGGGGGGCATTATGAAAAAGGTCAAGCCTTTGATGTTGATGGAGGTTGGATCAAGGGAGTGAATGATACACACGGAACACACGTTACAGGTACCGTAGGCGCAAGCCGTGATGGTAATGGTATGCATGGGGTAGCGTGGGGAGCCGATGTTTATTTAGGAAATACAGGTGCAACAGACAGCAATAACTACGGGCCTTATCAAGATTACACCTATTTCTATACTGGCTGGAAAGCCATGGTCGATGCAGGGGCTCAGGTAATTAATAATAGTTGGGGAACCAACCCTCGTATTATTAATCAAGATAAAACGTTAGGCCCAGATGGTGGTAATACAACCGTTCATATGCCAGTAGATACGACTGCGCAAACTGAATATGAATATTTCTACTTTAAAAAAGTCTATGGCGATAAACCTTCCTTTGTTGATGCGGCTTATGACGCAGTAAAAGGCACTAACGTTGTACAAGTATTTACAACCGGTAACCGTGATTTTGCTCAGCCTTATTATCGCCCTCTTTATCCTTACTTTAATCCTGAAGCAGAAAAACATTGGATAGCCGTTGCGGGTCTGAAACAGAATGCGGACAAGTCGGGTTATGAATTAGAAAAAATCTTCAATGAAGCGGGTAATGCGAAATGGTGGACGGTGGTTGCACCAGGTCGTTACATTTATTCGTCAGTTGTTGATGAAGAGGGAAATGCAGGTTGGGATACCTTTAGTGGTACATCAATGGCTGCTCCTCACGTTACTGGTGCCATGGGTGTATTGATGTCACGTTACGAGTCAATGAATGCGATGCAAATACGCGACGTGATGTTTACAACGGCTAATCACCATAATCCAGATGGCTCTTTATATGATAGCTGGACTGCGACAGAAGGAACGCCTGACGTGCGTTATGGTTGGGGGACTCCTGATTTAGATAAAGGGATGTACGGTCCAGGTCAATTCTTAGGTAAATTTGAATATAACCTAAGCATGACCCCTCTTGATGTTTGGACAAATGATATTTCACAAACTGCGTTAGATTTACGTGAACAAGAAGATCTCGCATGGTTGAAGGAATATACCGATAAAGGCATTGCTGCTGGTGGCGATTACAATCTAGGTACTGATTTTGTTATCAACGATGGTAACCCAGATCCAACTTCTCATATCGTTAGCAAAGAAGACGCTGAAAAATGGCGTAAAGAATATTACCAAAAACGAGCTGATGCTATTCAAGCTAAAATTGACGCTGGTTTATATGATGGTGCTTTAGTGAAGCAAGGTGAAGGCACATTAGTGATGACTGGCGATAATACTTATCGTGGTGGTACAACCGTCGAGCAAGGTACTTTATATGGCTTTACTGAATCGTTTGGTACAGAAGTAGTTAATGTTAATGGTGGCAAATTAGGTGTTATCGATCGCTATAACGACACGTTCACTCAACAAGGCCAATTAGCATCAAACGAAAGCCACAAAGCCAATATTAATATCAACGATAAAGGCACGTACTTAGTGACTGTTGGGCATGATGTTAATGTCGGAGATATGGCCTTAAATAAAGGAGCAAGTTTAGATATTGGTGCTGATAGTGAAGGCCAATTAAAAGATATCTACCTAAATAACACTGCTGCAACAGGTACCGTTAATGCAGATAATTTAGTTGATAATCGTACTAAAACTAAAATGTTAGCGAATAACAATTCAGATAGTGATTATGCATTATTTGATAAAAATGTTTCTATAAAAGATAACACGATTACAGGTACATTAAGTAAGAAAGAAAATACCTCTTTAGCCACATTTGCGAATAATGAAAATGGTCGTTCTATTGCTAATACTTTAGATAGCACTGGTCGTGGCAATTTATTCAATGCTGTATTACCAATGAATGAAAGAGATCTGAATAAGACTTATGGATCTTTAGGCAGTGATATGTACCTTAATGCTAACAGCGCAAGTGTAGTGAATGTATTAGGTTTAACACGTACTGTGAAAGATCAAGCAATGGGTATAGGGCAAGGCCGTTATGCTAAATTGGATAATAGCAATGCACGTATTTGGATGACGGGTATTGGTCAATGGGGCAATACCGATTATGGTCATAGTAATATGGATGTTGATTTCTATGTCGGTTTATTAGGTGCTGAAATAGATGTGACCGAAAATACCAAGGCAGGCCTTTTCTTCGGTGCAGGTTCAACCAAATATAAAGGAAATGAACACGGTAAAATAGATAGCAATGATATCCATATTGGTGCTTATGGTGTGTCTAATCTATTTGATGTGGCTTCATTGAACTATGGTTTTACACATACTAACCAAGATAGAGATGCCAAAAGAACACTTTGGGTAGGACAAAATACGGGTTATAACTCTACAAGTTATGATGCAAAAATTACTCAAATTTTCTTAGAAGGTGCTTATACTCAATTTAATACTAATCAGTATTCTATCGAGCCATATGCAGGATTTAGCTGGTTACGGGTGTCAACTGATGATATCACTGAAAATGTCGGTAATATGAAATTTACCACTAAGACTGATTCACAAGATATTCAAGTAGGTACTATTGGTTTACGTGGCGGATATCCATTTATGGCAGGCAGCATTAATATGGCATTAAAAGGTGATATTTCTGCAAGCCATCTATTTGGAGATAATCGTCCAGAATCACGTCTATTTTTATCTAATTCGGGTGATGCAACATTACGTGGTGGCAAACTGGATAATTTATTTGGTGTGGGTTTAGGTGTTGATGCACAACTAAGCAAATCAACGACTTTCGGTATTTCTTACCAAGGTCAATATAATAGTGATGTGAGTTCAAGCGGTATAAATGCAACACTGAAAATTAATTTCTAAATTTCATTTGTTATTTTTTGATATTTAAAGTCCTTAGTAATAGGGACTTTTTTTTATATTTATTTTATTTGTTTTAAATTATAAATTGAATTATTTCAAAGTGAAGGTGAGTAATGATTTCAAAAATAAATAATGATGTTTCACCTAGTATATATGTTGAAAATAAAACAACTGTTGAGTTTTATTCAATAAGAGATAGACTTAATAAAATAGAGAACACACATCTTTCTTTATTTTTGCCCACTAAAAATAGAGGGATAATCTATCAAATAATTGAAAAAATAAAGTCTATTTTTAATGTAGAAAAGAAAATAGGCTCCATTGATACAGCAAGAAAATTTAATAGTGCTATACTTTTAACTGATAATATACGTGAGAAAAAAGTTAAGGATCTCGATAAAATAACTATTACTAAAGAACAAATGTATGATTTTATTATTGATTATAATAGAAATAATAAATCAATATCATTTAATTGGTTTGTTGAGCAATATGTTAAAACTAAAGGCGATTTATTGTTAGTTACAAAAATAGCGTATTTTTTAGAAGAAGATAAGTATAAATTTAATCCATTGAAATTAATAACTAATTCTTCATGTATATCAAATTGCTTGCCTTTATTTAATTTAATAATAACAGAGTCTACTAACAATATTAAAAAAGAAATTTTTTTCAACATTATTAATGATTATTTCGATAAAAATAAAACAAATTTTGAATCTAATGAAGAAATAAAAAGAATAGACTTTCATTTGGAAGATAGTTATCTCTTTCAATGGTCAGATGAATTAAAAAATGCATTTAAAAATATAATAGGAAATATGATCAATAAAAATATCGATCTTAATTCTTTTCTTGAGGGGGTTATTGATTTTAAACTTATTGATGTAGAGAATTATTTTAATCATTATGGAACTGCTGAGAATTATGTAAAAGCTTTGAATGATACAATACAACAATATATATTGAATTATCCAAGAAAAGATGAGTGTAATGATGAGTGTAATAAAGCCATTAACTATCTAATTGATAATAAAGAAAATATTAATGATTTTATTGAATTGCATTTAAATAACATTAAAGGTGATTTGTTTATGGGAATAAATAAAGATCAATATTTAATTAGAATTGGGCAAATTTTAGATGTTTTTAATGAATTTGACGAGAATAGTGAAAAATAAAGCACCTTGATAGGTGCTTTACTTCAAGTGTGTTATTAACTTAATGCCACTTTAATACCTAAACCAATTAGTACAACTCCGAGTACTTTATCAATCCATTTTTGGATTTTATTAAGTACCTTTCTGACAGGTGCACTTTGGATTAATAAAACCAATAAAGGCCAGTAAATCACGGCTAAACTCCAAATAATAAAGGCATACCATAATTTCTCACCGATACTGGAATCAACACTTAATACTTGAGTGAAAACGGCAAGAAAGAACAAAGTGGCTTTAGGATTAAGTAAATTACAGAGAAAACCTTGCATAAAGGCTTTTTTAAAGCTGATTTGTGAATGCTGTGTCGTTTTTTCATCAATCGTATGATTAGATTTTGAAAGTAAGCTATGAAAGCCAATCCAGAGTAAATAAGCGGCTCCGGCATATTTTAAAATGGAAAAAAGCCAAGGTGTCGTAGTGATAAGTACAGCAATACCGGCAACACAATACGACATATGTACAAGCAATGCAGCCACAATCCCCATTGCGGTCATCATTGCAGCAGAGCGTTGATAACGAGCCGCATTTTTTACAACGAGAAAAAAGTCAGGGCCTGGTGAGATCATACCAAGTAAAGCAATTGTAAAAACGACTAAAGAAGTTTCAAGCATAATAGCGCCTTGTATATAACAATATTATAATGATTGAATCTTATATGATTAAGTTAACACTTCGAGTATAAAGCAATTATTTATTATCTAGGAAGCATAATTTGTATCGACTCAGGTTTTAGCTTTACGTATAGTGTGAGCAGTTTTTTTCCCATCTTTACCCGTAGGTGTGTAAATGAATATTAGTTTAATCGCAGCATTAGCGATGGATCGCATTATTGGTATGGAAAAGGCAATGCCTTGGACATTACCAGGTGACCTAGCATGGTTTAAAAAGAATACGCTAAATAAACCCGTTATTATGGGCCGGGTGACTTATGAATCTATTGGGCGTCCTCTACCGAACCGCCTCAATATTGTGTTAAGTAGCCAACCAGGAACAGATAGTGAAGTTGTGTGGGTTAAGTCTGTAGAGGAGGCTTTGCAAGCTGCTGAAAATAATGATGAAATTATGGTTATCGGTGGTGGTAAAGTGTATGAGCAATTTTTACCTATGGCTAATACACTCTATTTAACACACATTGATGCTGAAGTAATTGGTGATACAACATTCCCTGATTATGAGCCTGATGAATGGGATTCTACCTTTATGGAATATCATGAAGCTGATGAAAACAATTCTCATAACTACTGCTTCGAAATATTAAAAAGAAGAAAATAACAAGAATTAAATAAAAGGGAGATTAAATATCTCCCTTTTTATTATTCCTATCTTATTATTCCTATCTTATTAATATAAGAATAATAAAAAATAAGATTTATTATACTAACTAAGAATTTTATTTATAAAAAATTATTGTTTAAAAGTAATCATTATTTATATTTTAATAAACTCACTTTATAAGAATAATATATGAGACATTAATCAATATATAGGTTTTTTATTCTCAATATCGTAGTTTTTCCTACTTATTTTGTATCAAAAAAAAACAAGACATTGATTAATAACGATTAATTTTCATTGTTTTTTATGATGTTCGTTTTTGTGTAAGGAATGTTCTTTTTAGTATCAAAAAAACAAATTAAGTAAAAATAAGTAGAGCGGAATTAGTAAAGCGCAAAAAATCGAGTCTTTATTTTTTGCGCTTGAAATGAAGATAATGAAGGGGATTACTTAGGTGTAGATAGACTAGCCTGAGTGAAATATTGTTTATCTTCCCAGCGCAAGCAAGTGAGGTTTCCTCCCCAACAACACCCAGTATCGAGAGCATATACATTATCAGGGGTGCCTTTTCCTTCAAGAGAGGCCCAATGGCCAAAAATAATGCTATAACCTTCAGGAAGTTGACTTGGTAAATCAAACCAAGGCTTTAATGGTGCAGGGGCTTCTAATGGTTTGTCTTTACAAATCATATCCAATTGACCATTAGGAAAACAGTAGCGCATTCGAGTGAATGCATTGGTACTAAAGCGTAATCGTGCTAAACCAGTAAGTTCTGGTGACCAATTATTGGGCAGATCGCCATACATTGAATTAATAAATAAAGGGTAGCTATCACTACTTAAAATGGCTTCGACTTCACGAGCACACATTTTTGCGGTTTCTAAATCCCACTGTGGCGTGATCCCTGCATGCGCCATAATAATTTTCTTTTCTTCATCGACTTGAAGCACTGGCTGACGTCTTAACCAATTAATTAACTCATCAACATCTGGGGCATTGAGTAATTCATTAAGTTTATCTCTCGGTTTATTACGGCTAATTTTTGCAAATACACCTAAAAGATGAAGGTCATGATTACCCAAAACAAGTTTTAGAGAAGAGCCTAAGCTTTTTACAAAACGTAGTACTTCGAGTGAGTTTGGCCCTCGAGCAACAAGATCACCCGTTAACCATAATGTGTCTTGTGTAGGATCAAAACTCACTTTATCAAGAAGATGGCGCAGTTCATGGTAACAGCCATGAATATCACCAATTAAATAAGTTGCCATAATTAATTTATCAATGTTGGAAGTGCAAGGCGGAAAACAGGGATCTCTATTTGAAATAATCGACCGTCAGTATCAATCATTTCATAATGGCCTTCCATTGTTCCCATCGGTGTTTCAAGAACGGCACCACTGGTATAGCTGTAATGCGTACCGGGTTCAATCAGTGGTTGCTCACCGACAACACCTTCACCTCGAACTTCTGTCGTATTACCTTGTGCATTGGTAATTAACCAGTAACGGCGCAGGAGGCGAATTGCACATTTATTCAAATTATGAATTGATACCGTATAAGCGAACACATAGCGTTCATCTTCAGGAGATGATTGACTTTCAATGTAAACACTTTGTACTTGTATCGCCACTTTTGATGAGGTGAACATAATGCCTCCTGTCTCTGGCTTTATCTTATGCCTGTGTATCTTGCTTTTGCGATAGCCAGTTTGCCACTTTACAGTATTGCTCGACAGAAATATTTTCTGCACGAGCAGTCGGATCGATCCCCAGAGCGATCATATCTTCTGCTGTTAGCAATCCACCTAAACTGTTACGCAATGTTTTGCGGCGTTGGTTGAATGCTTGTGAAGTAATACGGCTTAGCATTGCAATATCCGTAACTGGATATGGCTTTTCTTTGTAAGGGATCAAGCGAACAACGGCTGAATCAACTTTGGGGGCTGGTTTAAATGAGGTCGGTGGAACTTCAAGTACAGGAATGATTTGGCAATAATATTGTGCCATCACACTCAAGCGACCGTAAGTTTTGCTACCGTGACCTGCAACAAGACGGTTAACCACTTCTTTTTGTAACATAAATGTCATATCAGAAATGGCATCAGCAAAACTGAAAAGGTGGAACATAAGTGGTGTGGAAATATTATAAGGCAAGTTACCAAAGACACGCAGAGGCTGCTGACGTTCTTTTGCTAGTTGTGCAAAATCAATCGTCATTGCATCTTGCTGAATAATGGTCAGCTTGTCTTTTAATGTAGGATGAACTTCTAAACGAGCAGCTAAATCACGGTCGATTTCAACTACTGTCATTTTATCCATTCTTGCGCCAACAGGTTCTGTGATAGCACCTAAACCGGGACCAATTTCAACAATGGCCTCACCGGGTTGTGGATAAATAGATTCAACAATACTTTCAATAATATAGCTGTCTGTTAAAAAGTTCTGCCCGAAGCGTTTGCGGGCAAAGTGCCCCTGATGGACTCTATTATTCATTACAATTTTGTATCATATTAATGGCTAAATTTAATGCGGTGCAAAAACTGCCAGCATCTGCGCTTTTTGTACCTGCAAGCTCAAGGGCGGTGCCATGATCAACAGAGGTACGAATAAAAGGAAGACCGAGTGTTATATTCACTGCACGACCGAAACCTTCATATTTTAGCACAGGTAATCCCTGATCGTGATACATCGCAAGTACAGCATCAGCATGCGTTAAATATTTAGGCTGAAAAAGGGTATCAGCAGGATAAGGCCCATGGAGGCAAATACCTTGCTGACGTAATTGTGTTAATGCAGGCTCAATAATATCAATTTCTTCACGTCCCATATGACCATTTTCCCCAGCATGAGGATTAAGGCCACAAACGTAGATTTGAGGTTCTGCTATGCCAAATTTAGTTTTTAAATCATGATTTAAAATGGTGATAATTTCATGCAGTAGTTCACTAGTAATTGCATCAGCGACATCTCGTAGAGGCAAATGTGTGGTTGCTAGTGCGACTCTTAGTGTGTCCGTTGCCAACATCATGACCACACGTTCACAGTAACTACGGTCGGCAAAAAACTCGGTGTGTCCTGTGAAATGCACACCCGCATCATTAATAATTCCTTTATGAACGGGGCCGGTTACTAATGCAGAGAATTCGCCGTTAAGACAGCCATCACAAGCACGAGCTAATGTTTCTACAACGTATAATCCATTGCGTGCATCTAATGTACTTGGAATAACATTGGTATGAAGTGCAATAGGGAGTACACAAATTTGGCTTGGTGTATGTGCTTGAGGTGGTGTGGCAGGATCGTATTCAACTAATGAAAGAGGCAGGTTTAATAATTCTGCTCTTGTTTTGAGTAACTGAGGATCAGCACAAACAACCCAAGGTAAATCCCAATTCATTTGTGCTAATGAGATAATCAGGTCAGGACCAACCCCGGCTGGTTCGCCGGGGGTGATAACAAGTGGTTTTATTTGCTTAGTTTGCATTATTCTCGTTCATTATTTTCACATAAGCCCCTACGCGTAGCTCTTGCATCCAGTTTTGTACTTCTTCATTAAACTTACGATTAAAGAGTAAACGGTATGCTTGTTCTTTATTAGCGGCATCTGTTTTATCAACACTACGTGTGTCTTCTAATTCAATTAAATGCCAGCCAAAATTTGAACGAACAGGTTGGCTTAATTCATTTTTATTTAAGCGCATTAACGCATCGCGGAATGCTGGATCGTAAACGTCAGGCATTGACCATCCTAACTCACCACCACGTAATGCTGAACCTGGATCTTCTGAATATTCTTTTGCTGCATCAGCAAAGCTCATTTTGCCACTGCGAATATCAGCAGAAATCTGCTGCAATTTGGCATAGGCTTGCTCATCATTCATGATTGGAGAGCTTTTCAGCAGAATATGACGACTTTTAACTTCGGTGACAGAAAGTGTATTTGAGCCACCACGAATATCATTTACTTTAATGATGTGTAAGCCGACACCAGAGTGAAGAGGCCCTACAATTTGCCCTTTCTGTGCATTAGCTAACTCTTTTGCAAATAGTGTTGGTAATTCATCAATAGATGCCCAACCCATATTACCGCCATTTAAAGCTTGTGGATCAGCCGAATAAGTTGCTGCTAATTTACCGAAATCAGCACCATTTTTAAGTTGATTCATAATGCGAGTAATGACTTGCTTTGCTTTTTCTATTTCTGCTGGAGCAGGGTTTTCTGATAATGGAATTAAGATATGGCTCAGATTAAGATCAATGCTCTGACTTGCTTGGCTTTCAATTTGCTTAGCAAGAGAATCAACTTCTTGAGGCAAAATAGTAATACGGCGACGAACTTCATTGTTACGTACTTCTGCTAGCATCATTTCTTTACGAATATCTTGGCGATAATCGTTGTAAGAAATACCATCAGCTAAGAGGCGTTTTTTCATTTGATCAAGTGAAATTTTATTTTCAGCTGCAATACCTTGAATGGTAGATTCTACCGCGGCATCAGGAATATCAATTTGCATTTGTTGTGCCATTTGCAAAATGATGTTATCCATCACCAAACGCTCTAGAATTTGTTGGCGAAGAACTTGCTCATCAGGCAATTCCTGACCCGCACTTTTTGCGTTCATTTTGACAGTCTGTAGCATTCTATTGACGTCACTTTCTAGAACGACACCGTTATTGACGATAGCCGATACACGGTTTAATTCTTGTGCTGCAAACGTTGTTGAGCTGGTAGCTGCACCGACCGTGATCATTAAGCCGATAAACAGCGTTTTCCAATTTTTCATAAGTTTCCCATTATGTGTTTTCCGCATCTTGTTGCGGGATGACATATTTATTCAGCCAATTCCGTAGTCTGATTAAATCAGAATGCTCTTTGATAAGGTAAGATACCGCGTTCAAGCATTTTCTGGCTACCCAGACTATGATTGTTACTTAGGCCTCTGAGTTCCACATTGATTGACCATTTATTATCAATATCGCTGTGGTCAACTTTCCAGCCAACAATTTTTCGTTCATAACCGACGTTCACAGCCCAGCAACAGGTGTTATATTGTACACCAACCATTTGGCTAACAGGTTCGGATTCTTTGGTATCAAAGTAATAAGCACCCACAAGACCCCAGCGTTCCGCTAATGGCCAGCTGCCTACAACACCCACTTGCGAAATACCTTTTTGGTATTCGGGAAGAGGATTCATTTTTCCATCATAAGGGCGAACACGTGTAGCTTGGATATAATCACGATCAACATAACGATAACTCAACTGTAGAAGATGATCGCTATCGGCGCGATATTCCATAATCGCATCACCCATTGATACGCTACCTAAACGACGGTCATATTGTAAACCACCACGCATACCCACGGTATCAGTGATCCGCCAGTAGGCATCACCTGCCCATACCATTGAACCCGTTTCATTCTTGCTATTAATGATTTCATTACCAGTAGAAGATGGTCCTGTTCTTGGGCGCTCAAAGAAGTAGATTTGACCTACAGAAACGTTAAAACGTTCAACCAATTCGCTATCATAAAAACGTGATGTCACACCGGTTGTTAATTGGTTTGCTGACGCAATACGGTCTAGACCACCATACATTCTATCGCGGAAAAGTCCGCCATAGTTTGACTGTAATAATGCGGAATCAAAGTTATTAATGTTAGATTGATCTTTATAAGGAACATAAAGGTATTGCACCCGAGGCTCAAGGGTCTGTGTAATATCGTTAGTTTGATATTGACGTTCAAAAACCACTTTCATATCAGATTTAAACTGTGGTAATACACGATTAACACTGTCATCTAATTTTTGATTATTGGGTTTGGCTTTATAACCATCTGGAATGTCCTGATCGTAATGAGTAGCCATCACTTTCAGTTCATTATTAAAGCTAGCCCAACCTGTAGATGCAGGGAGTGAAATCGTTGGCTCAATATGGAAACGATTTGCTTCGGGTGTATTCTCCCCCACACTGGTAAAACGAACAAACTGAGCATAAGTTCGGAAATCAAATAGCCCGATATCATTCTTATAATAATTCAGATCAAGCTGTGGCTCTGCTCGATAAGCTCTTGCATCTTTATTATCAGAGAAAATTTGGAATTGCTTTGTTGTTAAGGTGGCATTCCAATTTTGTTGTGCATAACCCGTACTAAATTTCTGAGTTGCATAACCATCAGTGGTATTACCGTATTGCGAGGTAAAATCAGTGAAGTATTTATTGTCACTGACTTTGGTGTAATCGATATTAAATCGCCACACATTGTTCATGACACCACTGTGACCCCAGTAGAATAACCAACGTGTGGCGGTATCACGAGGAAGATAGCCTGCTTTATTTTCTTCTTTGTCTTTATTGTATTGGCTATCGTGATTAATCCAATCTACAGCGATGGTACCGCGTCCCGGCGTTGTTAAATACCGGAATTCGTTATCTAATTTTAAACCACGACGGCTGATATAGTTAGTTGTAATAGTGGCATCATAATTAGGGGCGATATTCCAATAGTAAGGGAGTTGGAAATCAAATCCTGAACTACGAGAATAGCTTCCGTTTGGAATTAAGAAACCGGAGCGACGTTTATCACCGATAGGTAATTGAAGGTAAGGGCTATAGAAAATAGGAACATTAGCGACGCGAAAGCGTGCATTCCAAATTTCAGCAACTTGTTCTTCACGGTCTAAAATAACCTCAGAGCCGACAACGCTCCAGCTATCATCGCCAGGT
Organism: Proteus vulgaris; assembly: GCF_016239305.1. Taxonomy (GTDB): domain Bacteria; phylum Pseudomonadota; class Gammaproteobacteria; order Enterobacterales; family Enterobacteriaceae; genus Proteus; species Proteus vulgaris_C. The sequence continues at coordinate 59,622 of NZ_JAEHOQ010000010.1, forward strand.
AAACAAGAGGTGAACATCCCTTTATCCATAATGGTATAGCGGTTCTCGCCACGCATTTGCATCTTATCGGCATAACCACGGCCTTGGCGACCAACCATCTGGTAATCACCTTGTTCAATATCTGTATCTTTATTATTAAGATTAGACCAAGCACGAGGGCCTTTTAAGATGATTTGAGGATCATCATAAGAGACATTTCCTGTCGCTGTCACCATTCTTAATGGTGTTTCACCCTCGGTTTGTGTCAGTTCAACACTGTCTGCACTTAAGGTCTGGTTCCCCTGTTTAATATCAACATCACCTTTATATTTGATCATGCGAGGATATTCACCTTGCATATCATTTGCCGTGATAGTGACAGGCAAGTTATTAGGATCGCCCTGTACCAATGGTTTGTTATAAACAGGAACTCCCAGTAAACATTGGGAGGCAAGATCAGCATAAGCAGGCTGACCGTATATTGTGGCCCAAACTAAGGTGGCCAGCAGTGTGGGATAACTTTTTTTCATAAGTATTTATGTGCTTCCGTCATCAGTGGCTTCATGCTGATAAACAGCCAGAAACTAACGCAGGGAGTTATGCGACACCAGCCCAACGTTCTGAACATTGTTCTAACGGTAACCGAAAAATAGGTATAAACCTCATTTTTTCGATGTTTCTGTGTTGAAATAGGGTTATAGCCTTATTAGAGACAAAAAAACACCGCGCTGATGCGGTATTTCGTGCGGTCTAATAACGCTAAAATTATTCGTTTGGTCACTCATTTTACTTTAACACAATTTAAACGAAAACAGCATTACCTCTGTCCAAAGAGAAACAGTAAATCTCTTCATTTTAAGAAAAAGTCTATTTAGACGTCGCTTGGTGTTAGGTGTGCAAGCAAATGAATAGTATGATAATGCAAAATCGCAGGCAGAGCATTGAAGATTTGAGGAGTCTATGCGCTATTGGGGAAAATTATTAGGCCTTATCATCGGTAGTTTTGCGGGGGTAGGCTTCTGGGGTATTGTTATTGGTGTTTTTCTTGGACACCTCTATGACATGCAACGAGGTAAATTAGGAAGTGGTGGACGCTATACTCGTGATAGGCAAGCTTTTTTCTTTGCTGCAACTTTTCAAGTTTTAGGACACTTAACAAAATCAAAAGGGCGAGTTACTCAAACGGATATCTCACTTGCAAGTGAATTGATGAATAGGATGAATTTGCACGGAGTAGGGCGTCAAGCAGCTCAGCAAGCATTCAGAGAAGGTAAATCACCCGATTTCCCCTTAAGAGCTACCTTGCAACGTGTTCGACAAATTTGTGCTGGCCGTCGTGACTTACTTCAGATGTTTCTGGAAATTCAGTTACAAGCTGCTTTTGCTGATGGTCAATTGCATCCAAATGAAAGAAAAATGTTGTTTATCATTATTGATGAGCTGGGTTTTTCGCGTGCGCATTTCGAACATATATTAGCAATGATGCAGGCTGGTCAAAATTTCCATTATCAAAATAGACAAGGATATCAGTCTCAACCTCAAGGCCCGACACTCTCTGACGCATGTAAGGTACTCGGTGTTAATGAGAACGATGATGTTAAAACCATAAAAAGAGCTTATAGAAAATTAATGGGAGAACATCATCCAGATAAACTTGTAGCGAAAGGTTTGCCACCAGAAATGATGGAAATTGCAAAACAAAAAGCACAGTCTATACAAGTTGCTTACGACTTGATTAAAAAAGAAAAAGGATTTCGTTAACATCTTGTAAAAGAAGATGAGAAAAGAGAGAATTATTTCGTGATAGAGGTAACTTAGGTTGAGTTGAGTTTATTATTTATCACGGTAAAATATAAGTGAAATTTAATTATTTCATTCTCTCTTCTCTTAAAAAAGGAACTATATCCATGTCAAACGTCCGTGTTCTTGTTGGGGTTATGGGATTAGCGCTCTGTCTGCTCCTTGCTTCATTGAGTTCAGTGACTGTTTTAGTGTCATAAGACATTAAAAATCGGCAAGGCATTCAAAATGAATCGGGGATCGAAAAGCAGGATGCGTAATAAATAATTCCTGAGCATGTAACTGCAGGCGAGGTGCCATTGCTCTTGCCTGCGGATGTGCATAAAAGCGATCCCCTAATATAGGATGCCCCAACGCTAACATATGTACCCGCAATTGATGTGAACGCCCTGTAATTGGCGAGAGTTTTACCCTTGTCGCATTCTCTTCATATTCCAACACCTCATAAAAAGTTTGCGCTGCTTTTCCTGTATCATGACAGACTTTTTGTTTTGGTCGATTTGGCCAATCACAAATTAAAGGTAAATCAACTAATCCTTCTTCTTTTTCGACATGTCCCCATACGCGAGCAATATAAGTTTTCTTCGGTTCACGTTCACGAAATTGACGTTTTAGCTCACGCTCAGCTTCTTTATTGAGTGCAACAACAATGACGCCACTGGTTGCCATATCTAAACGATGCACACATTCGGCATTAGGAAAATCAGCTTTAATACGAGACATAATACTGTCGTTATGCTCCGGTGCTTTACCCGGCACAGACAGTAATCCACTGGGTTTATTGACGGCAATAATATGCTCATCTTGATATAGAACATGTAACCAAGGATCAGTCGGGGGGTTATAAACTTCCATCATGGTGGATATCTCATCAAAATAACGAGGAGCAAAATACTCCCCGCTTTAATGTAATTATTGGTGGGTAACAACAATTAAACGTATTGAATCTAAACGCCAATTTGCTTCATCTAAATGATTAAGAATATGGGTACGCTCATTTTCAATCGCTTCAACTTCATCATCACGAATATTTGGATTTACTGCGCGTAAAGCCTCTAAGCGTGATAATTCATGTGTTAATACGCGATCAGCCTCTTCTTTCGCTTTTTGAATAAGTCCTTTCGCTTCAACTTCCATTAACGGTTCAGAGGCTTTGAGTACATGGTGTACTTCGCTTTGTACTGCGTTGACCAGTTTGCTAGAGGTATGACGGTTAACCGCATTTAATTGGCGGTTAAAACTTTCAAACTCAACTTGAGAGGCAAGGTTATTACCTTTTAGATCAAGTAATAAGCGAACTGGTGTTGCTGGTAAAAAACGACTTAAGTGAAGATGTTTAGGCGCTTGTGCTTCTACGACATAAATCAGTTCAACTAATAGCGTTCCTACTGGTAATGCTTTATTTTTTAATAAAGACACGGCACAGCTACCGGTATCCCCTGATAGGATCAAATCTAGACCATTACGGATGATAGGGTGTTCCCAGCTAATAAATTGGGTATCTTCACGAGATAGCGCTTGCTCTCTATCAAATGTGATAGTGCAACCGTCTTGTGGTAATCCTGGGAAATCAGGCACTAACATATGATCAGACGGCGTTAAAATAATTAAGCTATCACTGCGATCTTCTTGATTGATACCAACGATATCAAATAAATTCAATGCAAAGTTAACTAATTCAGGATCATTATCTTGAGCCGCAATTTCACCCGCCAATTCAACGCCCACTTCACCACCATTAGAGTGCATTTCTAATAGACGATCACGGCCTTGCTCAAGTTTAAGTTTCATTTCATCATGCTGTTTACGACAGGCCACAATAAACTCGTCAAAGTCAGCTAATTCATTGGGTTGAGCAAGATAATTAATTAACTCATTATATTTACTATCGTAAATAGTACGGCCAGTTGGGCAAGTATGTTCAAATGCGTCTAATCCTTCATGGTACCAACGCAACAGTACAGATTGAGCTGTACCTTCCAGATAAGGAATGCTGATATCAATGTCACGATTTTGGCCAATACGATCAAGACGACCAATACGTTGTTCTAATAAATCAGGGTTAAAGGGGAGATCAAACATGACCAATTGATTTGCAAACTGGAAGTTACGTCCTTCAGAGCCGATTTCAGAACATAATAGAACCTGTGCGCCTTCTTCTTCGGATGCAAAATAAGCCGCAGCACGATCGCGTTCAAGTAAAGACATTCCTTCATGGAAGACTGCCGCACGAATAGCTTCACGTTCGCGTAAAACTTGCTCTAATTGCAATGCAGTTGCTGCTTGCGCACAAATAACCAGCACTTTTTCATTGCGATTTGCAGTTAAGTATCCGAGCAACCATTCAACACGAGGATCAAAGTTCCACCATGTTGCGTTTTCACCTTCGAATTCTTGGTAAATACGTTCTGGATAGAGCATCTCTTTAGCTCGAACTTCGAGGCTCTTTTTCGCTGCCATAATTTCGGCAACTTTAATCGCTGTTTGATATTGTGTTGGCAGAGGCATTTTAATCGCATGAAGTAAGCGATTAGGGAAACCTTTTACACCAGAGCGCGTATTACGGAATAACAGACGACCCGTTCCGTGTCTGTCCATTAACATATGGATAAGTTCTTGGCGAGATTTAGTGCGTTCTTCACCTTGGGTATTTGCTGCTTTCAGTAATGGCTCAACATCTTGCTCACTGATCATTTCGCTGATGATATTTTGTTGTTCCGTATTTATATCATCTTCTGATAGCAAAATAGTGACAGCATCGGCAACAGGGCGGTATTTTTGTTGTTCATTGATAAATTCGTTGTAGTCATGGAAACGGCTTGGATCAAGCAGACGTAAACGGGCAAAGTGGCTTTCTTGGCCTAACTGCTCAGGTGTTGCAGTTAATAGTAATACTGAAGGAATAGATTCAGCTAATTCTTCAATTACTTGATATTCACGGCTTGGCGCGTCTTCACTCCATACAAGATGATGAGCTTCATCGACAACCAACATATCCCACGTTGCTTCAACGAGATGTTCAAAACGTTGCTTATTTTTACGCACAAAATCTAAAGAGCAGATGATCATCTGTTCTGTTTCAAATGGGTTATCACTATCTAATAAGGATTCGCTATAACGGCTATCATCAAACAGTGAAAAGCGCAGATTGAAACGGCGTAACATTTCAACTAACCACTGATGTTGTAAGCTTTCAGGCACGATAATTAACACACGCTCAGCCCGACCATCCATTAATTGTTGGTGGATAATCATACCGGCTTCAATGGTTTTACCCAGACCCACTTCATCAGCTAATAAAACGCGAGGGTTATGACGTTTACCCACTTCATTGGCGATGTAAAGCTGATGAGGGATCAGGCTTGCACGAATGCCACGTAAACCGCTTTGTGCTTGTTTAAATTGTTCGCTTAAGAATTTACGTGCGCGATAGCGTAAGGCAAAGCGATCCATACGATCGATTTGGCCTGCAAAAAGGCGATCTTGTGGTTTATTAAAAGTGAGTTTGTTATCTAAGAATACTTCACGTAATTGTGCAGGCTCTTCGGTGTCTAAACGTACACCTTGATAGATAAGAAGGCCATTATCTTCTACAACGTTATCGATGGCGAGTTTCCAGCCTTCGTGACTGGTGACGGTATCTCCCGCATTAAACATCACCCGCGTTATTGGGGCATCATGACGGGAGTAAAGGCGGTTTTCGCCACAGGCAGGAAAAAGTAAGGTCACCATGCGGGCATCAACTGCCACAACAGTACCTAGTCCAAGCTCGCTTTCAGTATCGCTAATCCAACGTTGACCAAGAGTAAAAGGCATATATATAAACTCAGCTCTCAAATATATAATTTAGGAATTATTAATGAATGCAGTATTGCGGTGTTGTCATTAAAATTTGTGGGATAAAAAGTGTCTGTTCTTGAAACAAGAAAAGTTAATTATCACCAAAGGGGCGTTATGTTAATAGATGCAAAGCAAACCGTCACCTGCAAAATGACACATCTTAAAATGTGAGCGTCATTTGTCCATTTAACAAGGTTGAAAAATCATCTTGTATAAAAGGCAGGATGGCATCTGCAATTGGCATTAACTGCTTATTGATATAGTGTTCGTAATCAGGTGCAGCGGTAATGTGCTCTAATGGTTCAGGTCCCAAGAGGGTAATTATATAACTAATCCAACCGCCTTGCTGATATTGTTGAGGTCTATTTTTGGATAAATTATATTCGTCAGCTTTACGTGCTGCTTTAACATGAGGGGGAACGTGGTGCTGATATTCTGATAATTTTCGACGTAACCGTTTACGATACACTAATCTATCATCATATTTTCCCGCAAGCGTATCCGCGACATAATCACGAATAAACTGTTGGTAAGGTTGTTGATGAAAAATACGAGTATAAAGCTCTTGTTGAAATTTCTGAGCAAGGGGTGTCCAATCTGTTCTGACTGTCTCTAATCCTTTAAACACCATCTTATCATTGCTTAATCCCGCATAACGTTTTTTACTACCGGTTTCCATACCCCGAACAGTTGGCATTAAAAAACGACGATAATGTGTTTCATACTCCAGCTCTAATTTACAATCAAGTTGATAGGTTTCAGAAAGGTGTGTTTTCCACCATTGGTTAACGTCTTGTACTAATTGATGCCCAATTTGTTGTGCTTGTTGCTCAGTATGTGGTGATTTAAGCCAAACAAAAGTAGAGTCCGTATCACCATAAATAACTTGATAACCTTTAGCTTCAATTAATGCTCGAGTTCTTTTCATAATTTCATGACCACGTAAGGTAATTGACGACGCCAGACGAGGATCAAAAAAGCGACATCCTACTGAGCCCAAAACACCATAAAAAGCATTCATAATAATTTTGAGTGCTTGAGAGAGTGGGGCATTTTTATGTAATTTCGCGTTATCTCTTTCGTGCCAAATTTGCGACACAATAGCGGGTAAACAGTGCTTCTCCCGTGAAAACCATGCTTGGCGAAAACCAGGGATAGCCAGTTTTTCATCAGGTTGATGTGTTCCCTCAATCATTCCAACAGGATCAATTAAAAAAGTACGAATAATTGAGGGGTAAAGGCTTTTATAATCGAGCACAACGACCGAATCATATAAACCGGGAGCAGAATCCATAACAAAGCCACCGGGGCTATGTTCTTCAGGTTTTTCACCTTGATTAGGTGCGACATACCCAATGCGATGCATAGAAGGGAGATAAAGATGTGTAAACGCAGCTACAGAGCCTCCACTTCTATCAACAGAAAGCCCCGTGACACAAGCTCTTTCTAATAAAAATGCCATAAGAGATGTAGCATCAAAAATGCGGTTTACTAAAACACAATCTTGCCAGTTATAGTAGGCTAATGCAGGCTTATCTTCTTTAAAACGCCGATTAATTTCATCCATTCTGGCATAAGGAGTATCAATGGCTTTACCTTCCCCCAACAGTGTTTGTGCGACTGATTCTAGGCTAAATGAGGGAAAATTCCATGTGGCCATTTTCAGCGCTTCAATACCATCAATAATTAAACGACCCTGTGCAGAGGCAAAAAAATGTCCTTTTTTAAATCCATGCTCTCGCCACTCTAATGGATTATTTTGGCGACCTAGTAATAAGCTCACGCCATAACGTTGAGCATGGGTATGTAAAATACGTAAATCGAATTGAATTAAATTCCAGCCAATAATGGCGTCAGGATCGTAATGTTGTATCCATTCATTAAGTTTTTCAATTAAACGTAATCGACTACTGACATAACATAATCGGTAACCTTTGGATTGCTGACGTTCATTCTCGGCAGGTAAATTATCAGTCAGCATAAACACAACATTATCGCCACAACCCGCAAGTCCAATAGAGTAAAGTTCACCAAATTCACTGGTTTCAATATCTAAAGATACCGTTCGCAATGTAGGACGATAATCAGGCGCAGGTTTTAGTGTCACGGTATTGTTTTGTTGATAACGAAACCAAATTGGTGCAGTGATAAAACGCTCCATCATATAACGTTCATGAGGACGTATATCGGCCTCATAAAGACGTATGTGGTGCTCTTTAAGTTGCTGTTCTAGTTGAACGAGTTGTCGGTATTGTTTGCAGTAGACGCCAAAAACAGGTTGCCTTTCAAAGTCTTTTAAATCGAGAGGGCGAATTTCTATATCAGGGTTTTTATTCACCAGTGAACGCAAAACGGTTTCATGTTGACGAGCAACAAAGCCAATAGCCTGTTGCAAAGGAACAGTGACTTTACGAGGGCCATTTTCTGTCGCCAACCAATAGGAGACGACAATACCTTTTGGGGTGTCGCTCCAATGGCGAGTAAGAATAAAGCCTTGTTCAGTATGGTCAACCATGGGCACCTAATACACACAAAAAAATTCGCTAAAGATGTGTTTATTATAGTCAAAATAGTGGTTATTTATACAGTTAATTTAAGGCGCATTTAATTAAAGGGAATGCCTAAAATAAGTGATTGATCCACTTCACCATTTATCAAAGATTGTGTATTACCATCATACACAATTGTTCCGTTATCAATCACAATTGCTCTTGAGGCAATCTTGATTGCATCTTCTAAGCTATGTGAAACCATCAGTAAGGTCAGTTTTTTTTCTTCACAAAGTTGTTCCAGTAAAGCTAACATTTCAATACGTAAAGCGGGATCGAGTGCAGAAAAAGGTTCATCGAGCAATAAAATAGGTTGTTCGCGCACAAGGCAACGTGCAATGGCAACACGTTGGCGTTGACCACCTGATAATTGTGAAGGTAAACGGTCAAGATAGTCATTTAAAGAAACTTGCTTGGCTCGGTTTTCTAACAGTATTTTTTGTGTATCCGTGAGTTTTAAACCAGGATCTAATCCCAAGCCAATATTTTGCCTAACTGTTAAATGAGGGAATAAATTATTATCTTGAAATAACATAGAGATAGGACGTTTTGCGGGGGCGGTTTTAGTGTGATCATGACCATTAAGAAAAAGAGTTCCTTTTTCAGACGGTAAAAATCCAGCAATTAAACTGAGTAAGGTACTTTTCCCCGCACCACTTGGGCCTAATACGGCGATACGTTCACCGGTGTTTACGACTAAGTTAAACACAAGGTGTTGGTGTTCATAGGTATAAGTAAGGTGCTCTAATTTAATCATGAGATTTTCCTGCCAATCGTTCTATTAGGCTAAAAAGAGAGAAACAAAGTAGCAATAAGATCATGGCGGTAACAGCACCATCTTGTGTGTGATAAGCCCCAATTTGCTGATAAAGATAGAAGGGAAGTGTTCTAAATGTTTCATTACCAAATAGAGCAACGATACCAAAATCACCAATAGAAATAACACAAGCAAAAGCAAGTGCTTGTGAAATCGGTTTTTTTAATGCTCGTAACTCTATCCAACGAAGTCGATTGATACCCTGAATATTAAGAGATTGACATAAAAGGCCATAACGTGAAGCAATATCATTCATTGGATTTTCGAGCACTTTTAAGGCATAGGGGATGGCAATTAATGCGTTGGTTAAAATCACTAATATATACGGCGATTCAGGGAGTCCAGTTGTATTGTTTAATAACAAGAAAAAGCCTGTTGCTAACACAATGCCCGGCATCGCCAGAATAATCAACCCACTCATTTCCATAGCCTGTCCAGACTTTTTAAAGTGACGTAGGCGAAGTTCTCGGCTACTCCATAGCAACATCATCGTTAATACAACGCAAACAATACCTGCACCGATCGCAATAATGAGAGACGTTGTAAAAGCACGCCAAAGTATAGGTTGTTGTATCACTCGTATTAATTCGCTGTTAAGACCATCGGTTATCACCGCTAAAATAGGGGGTACTAAAAAGAGGATCGCAAGCGTAATAATCAGAGTATCTGTTATTTTACTAAAGAGAGGATCATAGGGATCACGCCAATACTGTTTTTGGCTATTTCCGACAAAGAGTGTTCCTTTGAGTTTTTGACTAATTAGCACCAAACCTAAACAGCAAAAGAGTTGAATAAGGGCTAAAAGAGCAGCCCTATGTAAATCGTAGTCATAGCTTAATGCTTGATAAATCGCGAGCTCGACAGTTGTTGCCGCAGGGCCTCCACCTAACGCCAGTACAGTGGCAAAGCTTGCAAAACAGAGCATGAAAATCAGTGATGCGGTGGGAAGTATCTGGCGCCATAAATAGGGAAACTCAAGAAAGCGAAAACGTTGCCAGCCATTCATACCTAATTGTGAGGCTAATTGGCGTTGTTCTGGTGAGATACTTTCGAGAGATTGTAATAGCATTCGGGTTGCTAATGGCATATTGAAAAAAACGTGTGCCAATAAAATGCCTTGTAAACCATAAGGAGTAAATTGGTAATTAATCCCTAGCCATTCACAAATTTGAGCAATCCAACCTACTCTTCCATAAACCGTTAAAATACCAAAAAGTGCCACTAAAACCGGTAAAACCAGGCTCATAGCACATAAACGTAAGAAAAGTGTTCTGCCTTTAAATTGGCGTCGATAAAGTGCTTTAGCGAGCCAAATGGCAGGTAATATTGAAAATAAGGCAGATAAAAAGGCTTGCCAGAAAGTAAAGCGCACGACATGCCATAAATAGTCATCAGCAAAAATAGAGGATAATTCGCCACTCGGCGCATTAAACCATAATGCACCAAATGACAATAATGCCACAATAAGCAGTAAACCCGAGGCACATAGCCCCGGGATAAGCCATCTTTTCATTAGCGACTAACCGCAGATTGCCAATTGCGCGTCCATGTTTGGCGCTCTTTAGCGACAACATCTGCATCAAATTGCAATGACTTTTCTGGTTTAGGCATCAAAGAATAGACGTCAGGTAATGGCATATCTATTACGGGATACATCCAATTGGTGGTAGGAATAGTTTCTTGGAAAGCTGGAGTTAGCATAAATTGCATAAATTGCTGAGCTAATTCAGGTTGTTTGCTCGATTTGAGTTTTGCTGCAACCTCGACTTGTAAATAGTGCCCGTCAGAGAAAATAGCTGCTGCATAGTTATCTTTTTTATCCGCTAAAATGTGATAACCCGGCGATGAGGTATAACTTAGTACAAAATCACCTTCACCTTTTAAGAATAAGCCATAAGACTCACTCCAACCTTTTGTTACAGTAAGGGTTTTCTCAGATAATTTCTTCCATTGAGAGGCGGTGTTTTCAGGATAAAGTGATTGCATCCATAGCATTAAGCCTAAGCCCGGTGTGCTGGTACGAGGATCTTGATACAGTATTTTCCACTTTTCTTGGCTATTTAGTAGCTCATCCATACTTTTGGGAGGATGAGCAATACGGTTTTTATCATAAATAAACGCAAAGTAGCCGTAGTCATAAGGTACAAAGGTATCGTCAGTCCATTTTTCAGGTAAGACGAGTTTTGATGTATCGATATTACTTGGCGCAAAAAGCCCAGTTTCTTTGGCTGCATGGATCAGATTGTTATCCAAACCTAAAATGATGTCAGCTTTACTCTTCTCACCTTCCATACGTAAGCGATTAAGCAAAGAAACACCATCAGAAAGGGCAACAAGCTTTAATTCACAATCACACTGTTGTTCAAATGCTTTTTTTATGGCAGGTCCAGGGCCCCAATCTGCGGTAAAGGAATCATAAGTATATACAGTGAGTGTCGGTTTTTGGGTGTCAGCTTGCGCTGAAAATGTGCTTATTACACCCAGTGTGCCCAGTAGTAAAGTAAAGCAAAGCGATTTAGTTAACACATTTAGTTCCTCAGTAAAAAGTCAGGAAGGATCTGAGGAGTGAGGACAGCAAATCATTAAATATTGCATTATCCTGACTCAAATCCCTACGCCAGTATTAGCTGGATCAGGTTCCACGGGTTTTTCTCAGCCTAAATAGGCACCCCGTTGAGACTTTCCCATTGTAGATAAATCCACGCGTTGTGCAAAGTCTGTTGATAGAGGTTTACCGTCTGTGAGTAGTATGAAACAATGAGTTATCTTTCAAATTTGGTTATTGAGGTAGTCTAGTGATCGATGATGATGGCTACCGCCCGAATGTAGGGATTGTAATTTGTAATCGGCAAGGGCAAGTGCTTTGGGCTCGTCGCTATGGGCAACATTCATGGCAGTTTCCTCAAGGAGGAATTAACCCTGGAGAATCGCCAGAGCAGGCAATGTACCGAGAGTTGTTCGAAGAAGTTGGGTTAAGTCGCAAGGATGTCAAAATTCTTGCCTCCACACGTAACTGGTTACGTTACAAGTTGCCTAAGCGTTTGGTGCGTTGGGACACAAAACCTGTTTGTATTGGACAAAAACAGCGTTGGTTCCTTTTGCAGTTAACAAGTAATGATAAGGACATTAACGTTCAACAAAGCAAAACGCCAGAATTTGATGGCTGGCGTTGGGTGAGCTATTGGTATCCCGTTCGACAAGTCGTCTCTTTTAAACGCGATGTTTATCGTCGTGTAATGAAAGAATTCGCACCAGTAGTCATGCCATTGCAAGAACAAATGTCTTTACCTCGTCCATCGTATGGATATCGGCGTAAAAGGTATTAGATAACACTATGCTGACACGTTTGCGAGAAATTGTAGAAAAAGTGGCTATGGCAGCAGGGCTTCCAGAAGCACTTGAACTCTTAGTCAAGGAAACGTGTCAGGCAATGCACACGGATGTGTGTTCTATTTATCTTGCCGATAAGCAACGTAGTTGTTTTTATCTAATGGCCACAAAAGGGCTCAAAAAACCCAGAGGGCGAGCTGTTAGCCTCTCGTTTGATGAAGGCGTTGTTGGTGAAGTAGGACGCCTTTCCGAGCTTATTAACCTCGCGGATATTCGTGAGCACCCTAGTTTTAAATACCTTCCTCAAGTAAAAGAAGACGATCTGCGTGCTTTCCTTGGTGTGCCCATTGTTTATCGTCGCCAACTCCTTGGTGTTTTAGTTGTTCAACAAAAAGAACGTCGCTTATTTAACGAGAGCGAAGAGTCTTTTATGGTGACACTAGCAACACAATTAGGTGCAACGTTATCGCAAGTACAAACTAAAGGGCTATTTGGACAATACCGCCAAAGTCGTATTAAAGCGTTATCGGTTTCGACGGGAGTGGTAATGGCTTATGGTTGGCAAGAAATCTCTCAGCCAATTCTTGAGAATGTATTTAAAGCTAGCACGCTTGATATTAAAGCGGAATTAAATCGACTCGCAGTGGCTTTAGAAGATGCCACGGCAGAATGTCGCCGTTTTAGTAAACGTTTTATGGCGAATGCACAAAAAGAGAGTGCTGCCATTTTTGATCTTTACTCGCATTTACTTAATGATCCCCAACTTAAACACAAAATGACAGCGATTATCACTCAAGGATATGTCGCAGAATGGGCTGTAAAGGTGGTTGTTGAGAAAGTTTCGGCACAATTTTCTAGTCTGAAAGATGGCTACATGCGAGAAAGAGCCTCTGATCTAAAAGCATTAGGGCGGCGTTTACTATTTCATTTAGATGATGAGCTAAGCTCAACCAATATTTGGCCTGAGCGCTTTATTTTGGTGGCTGATGAATTAAGCGCAAGTTTATTGGCAGAATTACCTGAGCAACAACTTGCAGGTGTGATTGTGCGAGATGGTGCAACACATTCACACTCTGCCATCCTTGTTAGAGCAATGGGAATTCCCGCGATTATGGGGGCGGATATTCAACCTGAGCTTTTACATAATCGCATGCTTATTCTTGATGGTTATCGTGGAGAGATTTTTATTGAACCAGAGCCTTTTATTACTCAAGAATATAAACAGATTATTGATGAAGAAAGTGTATTAAGCCAGATTGCAGAAGATCAATTAGAACAGCTAGCTGTTCTCAAAAATGGTGAAGCGGTTAGCGTTCAATTGAATGCAGGATTAAATATTAAATACGAGCAACGTATTAGCGTGGGGATAGACGGTGTTGGTTTGTATCGAACAGAAATCCCTTTTATGTTACAAAGTGGTTTTCCATCAGAAGATGAACAAAAAAATCGCTACCGTGAAATACTCTCTTTTTTCCCTGATAAACCCGTTGTGTTACGTGCATTAGATGTTGGTGCAGATAAACAACTTCCTTATATGCCCATTAATGAGGAAAATCCTTGCTTAGGTTGGCGAGGAATAAGAATATTGCTCGATCAACCTGAAATTTTTCTTATTCAGCTTCGTGCTATGTTAAAAGCAAACCTCGAGTTTAAAAATTTGAAAATATTGTTGCCGATGGTGACAAGTATTGATGAAATTGACGAAGCGAGAACATTGCTATTACGCGCATGTGATGAAGTGAGTCGAGAGTTAAAATGTGAATGTGCTCTACCACCGTTAGGTATTATGCTTGAAGTTCCCTCGTTAGTATTTATGTTGTCACAATTAGCTAATCGGGTTGATTTTATCTCTGTTGGAACAAACGATTTAACTCAATACTTGCTTGCAGTCGATCGTAATAATACCCATGTCGCATCACTCTATGATAATTTGCATCCTGCATTATTGCGTTCACTGAGTTTGATTGCGACACAATGCCAATATTACCAGTTGCCAATCAGTGTTTGTGGCGAAATGGCAGGGACACCTATTGGGGCATTGCTGTTAATAGGGCTTGGTTTTAGGCAGTTAAGCATGAGTGGACGTAGTTTACCTAGGGTAAAATACTTATTACGCCATCTTGATCCTGTGGTGTTACAGCCTTTTATGCAACAAGTGTTGCAAGCTGAAACAGCAACAGAAATCAAAAAATTGTCTTCTGAATTTATGGAAAGGCAGGGATTAGGTGGATTAATTCGCGGAGGTATCTGATATGCCTTTGTATAAGCCTTTTCTGTGTTGCTGATAAAGAGTAAACACAGAAATTATTAATTAAGTGAAGTAGGGAATAATGAGTATAAGTTACCTTAAATTTCCAGAGATTGATCCCGTTATGTTTTCTATCGGGCCTGTGTCATTACACTGGTACGGTATGATGTATTTAGTTGGATTTGTCTTTGCCTTATGGCTTGCAAATCGACGAGCTGCAAAACCGAATAGTGGTTGGAATAAAAATGAAGTTGAGACATTACTTTATGTCGGCTTTGTTGGTGTATTTATCGGTGGTCGCTTAGGTTATGTTTTATTCTATAATCTGCCTGTCTTTTTAAATGATCCTCTTTACCTCTTTAAAGTTTGGGATGGCGGTATGTCGTTCCATGGGGGGTTAATTGGGGTAATTTGTGCCATGATTTGGTTTGCAAAACGCACTAAACGTGGTTTTTTCCAAGTAGCTGATTTTGTTGCGCCTTTAATCCCATTTGGTTTAGGTTTAGGCCGTATCGGTAACTTTATTAATGGTGAATTATGGGGACGCGTCACATTAGATACACCTTGGGCGTTCTTATTTCCCAACTCTCGTTCTGAAGATCTTCAACTTGTTGCTCAAGATCCATCAACGCTATTACCTATTATTCAAGAATATGGGGTTTTACCTCGTCACCCATCACAGCTTTATGAAATGCTGTTAGAAGGGGTGGTGTTATTTATTATTCTTAATATTTTTGTGCGTAAAAATCGCCCAGTAGGCAGTGTATCGGGTCTATTCCTGATAGGTTATGGTGCATTCCGTATTATTGTTGAATTCTTCCGTCAACCTGATGCGCAATTAGGACTGTTTAGTGGTGTGAGTATGGGACAATTACTCTCAATACCAATGATTTTGTTGGGTATTATTTTTATGGTATGGGCTTATCGTCAAGATAAAAAAACACCACAAAGTCCAACACCAGCTCACAAATAGTGTGAGATAAATTTTTATTATTAGCTAATTAACAAGAGAGACAACATGAAGCAGTATCTGGCATTGTGTCAACGCATTATCGATGAAGGACAATGGATTGATAATAAACGGACAGGAACCCGTTGTTTAACGGTGATTAATGCCGATCTGGAATATGATGTTGCGAATAACCAATTTCCGTTAATAACGACACGAAAAAGTTTTTATAAAGCAGCAATAGCAGAACTGTTAGGGTATTTACGTGGTTATGATAATGCGGCACAATTTCGTGAGATTGGTTGTAATACATGGAATGCTAATGCGAATGAAAATAGTGCATGGTTAAATAACCCTCATCGTAAAGGTGAAGACGATATGGGCCGTGTTTATGGCGTTCAAGGACGCCAGTGGCAACGTCCTGATGGTTCTCATTTTGATCAACTGCGTAAAGTGGTAGATAACCTTACTAAAGGTATAGATGATCGTGGTGAAATCGTCACGTTTTACAATCCTGGTGAGACAGAGCTAGGTTGCTTACGCCCTTGTATGCATACGCATACCTTTTCACTTGTCGGTGATACACTTTATTTAACTTCTTATCAGCGCAGTTGTGATGTGCCATTAGGTTTGAATTTCAACCAAATTCAGTGCTTTGTCTTATTAGCGCTGGTGGCTCAAATTACAGGGCATAAACCGGGTAAAGCATTTCATAAGATAATCAATGCCCATATCTATGAAAATCAATTAGCTCTAATGCGTGATGTTCAGTTAAAAAGAGAACCTTTACCGTTACCAACGTTGCATATCAATCCAAAAATAAAAACATTGGAAGATATCGAAACATGGGTAACAACGGATGATTTTACAGTTGAAGGCTATCAATGCCATGAAGCGATAAAATATCCATTTACAGTGTAATTTCTCCTTTGCTTTTAAAGCCCCTGTTTAGTCATAGGCAGGGGCTTTTTATTGGTTTTTTATTTTAAAGTTAAAGAGTTATCAGTATTTATTAATCATAAATATGTTTATTTTGTATTTGCTCTGAAAATATTGTTATTGTGTAACTGTTCGAGAAAAGCGCTTATTTTTGTTTACCTTTAAGGCTGTAGTCTGCATGCTCACCACAGGCTAAAAAGGAGAAACAAATGAACAATCATAGGGAAATAAGCCTAAATAAGGAGTTTCAGAAAAAAAGTGAGCAAGGTATCAGCTTACTCGAAATACTTATTGTTATGCTGATAGTATCTATTTTAAGTTATCTATCAATCTCTTCTTATCAACATCTTATTAAGCAACGCCATTTAATACAAAGTGTGCGAGAAACCATTGCTTTTCTTTATTACCAGCAACAGCAAGCGTTGCTGTTTAATGTCAAAATTAAAATATCACTTCATTTATCTCCCAGTAATAAAATAGTCGCTATTCCTTTTTCTCTACGATACTTACCTGAAAAACAAACGATTTATCAATTATCCCTAGGTATTCAACTTAAGCAATCAACAGTCTCAAATTTTACGTTTGGTGGAATTCGCCAAACCTTAAAGCCCATGAGTTTTGTACTTCAAAATGAAGAGGATGAAGTGAAAATTATTATTTCATCGCTAGGCCGAATAAGAGCGTGTAGCCAGAAAATAAAGGTATTTTCATCATGTTAAAACGATCTGTATTTTCTTTTTCATCAGGGATGATATTGATGGAATGTCTCTTCGCTATTGCGATAAGTGGGATTTTATTTCTTTGCATCAGTAGAGCTTATCCCCAAATAATAAATACGCTGATCCATTCTTATCAACAATATCAATTAGATATTTTTTTAAGAGAACGATTATTGGTACTCGAAACGCAATTAAGGCGTACAGGGTATTGTTATGGTGATTGTGTTAATACGTTGGAGTCAAATGGCTTACAAGTATCACCTTTAAAGATAGGGCAATATCCTCATCAAGAAAAAAATTCCTGCATTATTTTTGCTTATGACATAAACAGTAATGGTCGATGGGAGCCACCTTTGTCAAAAGAGAGTGATTATTTTGGATATCGCCTTAAAAAGGGGCAGTTAGAGCAATTAAGAGGTGTAAAAGATTGTGCCTCTTCAGGATGGCAACAATTTTTCGAAAATAACGAGATTGAGGTAACTGAGTTTATTTTACAGCCTTATGCTAAAACACATCCTGTGAAAGAAAATTCGTATTTTTATCTTTCTATCTCTTTAAAATTTCATTTTAAACAAAAGCCTGAAATAAAATCATATTATCAAAATATTATCCGTTTAAGGAATGTGACTGCACTATGAATATTTATTTCATTCACAAAAGTAATGAAAAAGGCTTGGCGGGTATATTTGTAGTGATAGGCTTTATTGGCATGAGTTTATCTATGCTTGGAAATTTTTCTTACCATTATAGGCAATCTGAACAAATAGTGATGCAAGAGTTACAAGCAAGACAGGCCTTTTTATTTGCTGAATCAGCACTGCAATGGGGAATAACACAGGATTGGGATCTTTCATCAATACAATTAAACAAATGGCAATGCCGTCCTTTTTATGCAGATCCCAAAATAAAGAGCTGCTTATTTTTAATCTCTACAGATAAGGCATTACTTCAAGGGCAAGCAGAAAGCTTATTAGGTTATAAAATATATCATTATCAATGGATTAGTTTTAAAAAAGGAAAAGATAAAGCTATTGTTTCTGATCCAAATGGATGGCTAGATTATTGCCCATTCGTGCATAAGGAGTGTGTATCATAAAAAAGTATCAAAATAGATCGGAAAATGGCTCTATCTTACTTAATACAATGTTTGTATTACTATTTTTTAATATTAGTTTTGTCGCTATTATAGGGTATAGTCAATCATTAAAAGCTGATTTTCAGCGGTTAATTCAAATACAGCAAACAGGGCAGGGAATTTTTGTTTTATTTGAAAAACTGCCTGATAAATCACCTTACTATTTTGCTTATAACCAGAAAATAATGACGCATTCTCTTTCACATTCCGAAGGTTGTCAGCAAATAGAAGGTTATGCCACTAATAATGTTTTACCCAAGATAAATTTATACTATTGGTCATGCAATCCATAAGATGAGGATCTGATGTTTCATATATATCACTCAAATCAGTTGTCATTATTAAAGTCACTTATGGTGCACTTTATGCAGACCAGACCACTCTCTTCTCCCTTTGAACAAGAAGTGATCTTAGTACAAAGTCCCGGAATGTCTCAGTGGTTGCAAATTCAGCTTGCTGAAAGTTTAGGAATTGCAGCAAATATTCGTTATCCATTACCTGCAACATTTATTTGGGAAATGTTTACGCGGGTGCTATCAGGTATACCTAAAGAAAGTGCCTTTTCTAAAGATGCCATGACATGGAAATTAATGGCATTATTGCCTGAGTATTTACCTCATGAAGAATTTAAACCACTACTTCATTATCTTGATGATGATGAAGATAAACGTAAATTACACCAATTAGCGGGGCGTGTTGCTGACTTATTTGACCAATATTTAGTGTATCGTTCTGATTGGTTAGCTTCGTGGGAAAAAGATGAATTGATAGAAGGACTGAGTGAAAATCAGCGTTGGCAAAAAATATTGTGGGTAGCATTACAGCAATACACAAAAGATCTCAATCAGCCCCAATGGCATCGTTCTAATCTTTATCAGCAATTTATTTCGACATTAAATGGTGCAAAAGAAGGGGAATTTCAGCACTGTTTTCCACCTCGTATCTTTATTTGTGGAATTTCGGCATTACCTCAAGTTTATTTGCAGGCTCTACAAGCTATCGGGCGTCATACTGAGATCTATTTACTCTTTACCAATCCTTGCCGTTACTATTGGGGGGATATTCAAGATCCTAAATTTCTTGCTCGGCTTAATAGTAGAAAACCTCGCCATTATCAGCAATTACATGAATCACCTTGGTTTAAAGATGAAAAAAATGCCTCATCTCTATTTAATGAAGAGGGGGAGCAAAATATCGGTAATCCGCTATTAGCTTCATGGGGAAAGCTGGGTAAAGATAATCTCTATTTTCTTTCTGAGCTTGAGTATACCGATGTATTAGATGCTTTTGTTGATATTCCAAGAGATAATTTACTTCATCAATTACAAGCAGATATTCTTGACTTAGAAGATTTCTCACAATTAGGTTCAACACTTAAAACCTATGAATGTAGTGAAAAAAAACGTGTTATTTCGCTAGAAGATCACTCGTTGACTTTTCATGCAAGTCATAGCCCACAACGTGAAGTGGAAGTATTACAAGATCAATTACTGCATTTGCTAGAACAAGATCCCGAATTACTACCACGGGATATTATTGTGATGGTTGCGGATATTGATAATTATACACCTTATATTCAGGCCGTTTTTGGTAATGCACCCGCTGAACGCTATCTCCCTTTTGCTATTTCTGATAGAAAAGCACGTCAAGCACACCCAGTATTACAAGCTTTTATTACGCTATTAGAACTTCCTCAAAGTCGTTTTACTGCAGAACAAGTATTAGCTTTACTTGAAGTGCCTGCATTAGCTGGGCATTTTTCTATTTTTGAAAGTGAATTAAAACTGCTACGCCGATGGGTGGATGAATCAGGCATACGTTGGGGATTGGATGACGAAAACGTAGCTTCATTTTTACTCCCTATCACAGGTAAAAATACATGGGAGTTTGGTTTACTGCGTATGTTGCTTGGTTATGCGATGGAAAGCGAAAATGGTCCTTGGAAAGGTGTGCTTCCTTATGATGAATCCAGCGGGTTAGTCGCAGAACTTGCAGGGCATCTTGCTGATTTTCTTTACACATTAAGTGAATGGCGTACACGTTTAAGTGAAACACGTTCCTTAGAAGCGTGGTTAGAGATTGGGCAACAATTGGTTGATGCCTTTTTTGAAGCTGATGAAGAGACTGAGTTAGTTTTAGCATTGATCACACAACAGTGGCAAAAAGTGATTGAAAATGGATTGAAAGCGCAATATCAACATGAAATTCCATTAGTGCTTATTCGAGATGAATTAACGGTACGGTTTGATGATGAAAAAATTAGCCAGCGCTTTTTGGCAGGAAGCCTGAACTTTTGTACGCTGATGCCTATGCGCTCAATTCCTTTTAAAGCGGTATGCTTATTAGGAATGAATGATGGCATTTACCCTCGTAATATTCAGCCATTAGGCTTTGATTTAATGGCAGAAAAGCGACGTCGTGGTGACAGAAAACGTCGAGATGATGACCGGTATTTATTTCTTGAGGCACTTAGCTCGGCTGAAAAATACCTTTATATCAGCTATATCGGTAAATCGATACGTGATGATCGAGAATGTAATCCATCAGTCTTAATCAAAGAGTTACAAGACTATATTGGTCAAAATTTCCGTTTACCTGATGATGGAAAACTTAATGTTGATGATAGTGCGACTCGTATTAACCTGCATTTATTAACACAGCATAGTCGTGTTCCTTTTGCTCAAGAAAACTTCCACATTGAGGCATCTTCTCGTTCTTATGCTTCAGAATGGTTACCAGCTGCCAGTGGGCAAGGAGAGGCTCATCAAGATTTTACGGAGTCATTAGATGATGATATATCAATAGATAAAGTTTCCGTTGATACACTTTCTCGTTTTTATCGTCACCCTATCCGCGCTTTCTTCCAACAAAGATTAAAAACAAACTTTGTTATTGAAGAAACAGAACTACCCGAAGAAGAGCCTTTTGTGATAAATGCACTTCAACGTTATCTATTAAATCAATGGTTATTGAAAGCATTGATTGATCAAACGTCAACAGGATCACTCTTTGAGCGTATTAAAGCAGCAGGGCAACTTCCAGCGAGTGCATTTGGTCAAATTTATTGGGAACAGCAAATAGAAGAGCTACTTCCTTTAGCTGAAAAAGTGAGAAGTGAACGATTAGCCTCGTATTCTGTCACATTAGAGCAAAGCTTTAGTGCGATGCCATTGATTGGGCGTTTAAATGAGGTGCAAGCAGATGGCTTGTTACGCTGGCGACCTGCGAGTTTAACGGCTAATGACTTATTGCAACTGTGGATTGAACATCTGGTTTATTGTTTGAAAGAGGGAACTGGTGAAAGTCGATTTTATGGCAGAAAAGAGACGCAATGGTGTTTATTGCCAGTTGATCCTGAATTTGCTTATTCGACTTTAGATAATTTAATTCACGATTATAAACAAGGGCTAAATAGTCCATTAGCGTTATTTGCGAAAAGTGGTTGGGCTTGGTTACAAGCTTGCTATGATAAAAAAACACAAGAATTTTTACTTGATGATGAAGAAACGCTCGCAAAAGCGGAGTTAGTGCTGCTACAACATTTAACGGATAGCTATAATCGAGATGGCGAAATGAGTGATATGTATGTTCAGCGTGCATTTTCTCAATTAGACGAGCATTTTTTACAAACAGTAAAACAGACGACATTAACGATATTTAAACCAATAATTCCATTTTTAAAAAAATAAGGGAGCTCATATCAGATGAGAAAATACTTATCGCAACTATGGTTCATGTTGCTATTGATGCTAGTGAGTATCAACAGTTTTGCTGCTGATCCACTTTGGCAAGTATTGCCAGATAGCATTGAAAAAAGTGAAAGTGATCCTCGGCAATATCAAGCGATTAAATTGCCTAATGATATGACTGTATTACTGGTTTCTGACGAAAAAGCGGTTAAATCATTAACAGCGGTTGCGTTACCTGTTGGCGCATTAGAAGATCCAGATAGTCAGCAAGGGCTTGCGCATTATTTAGAACATATGGTGTTAATGGGATCGGTAAAATATCCTCAATCTGGCAGTATGTCAGAGTTCTTACAGAAGAACGGGGGATCTCATAATGCGAGCACCACGACGTATCGTACAGCTTTCTACTTAGAAGTAGAAAATAGCGCTATTAATGAAGCGGTCGATCGTCTTGCTGATGCCTTAGCTGAACCTTTACTTGATCCTAAAAATGCAGATCGTGAACGTAATGCGGTTAATGCCGAATTAACCATGGCACGTGCGCGTGATGGCATGCGTTTTTGGCAGGTGAGAGCAGAAACATTAAACCCAGCACATCCAAGTTCTCGTTTTATGGGCGGGAATTTAGAAACGTTGAGCGACAAGCCAAACAGCAAACTTCAAGATGAATTAATTAAATTCTATCAAACACACTATTCTGGCAACTTAATGAATGGGGTGATTTATAGTAATAAATCTCTTGATGAATTATCTAAATTAGCCGCAGAAACCTTTGCTCGTATTCCAAATAAAAAAGCAGATATCCCTGTAACCACAGTACCTGCGATGACGGATAAAGAAAAAGGGTTAATGATCCATCTTGTACCTGCTTTACCGCAAAAAACCTTACAAATTGAATTTGGTATTGATAATAATGTTGCCGATTTTCGTAGTAAATCTGATGCATATATCGGTTATTTAATTAGTAATCGTAGTTCTGGAACACTTGCAACATGGTTACAAGATCAAGGTTTAGCTGAAAGTATTAGCGCATTTTCAGAGCCGTATATCGATCGTAACCAAGGCTCATTTACGATTTATGTCGCATTAACAGATAAAGGTTTAGCGCAAAAAGATAAAGTCATTTCAGCCATCTTTTCATACCTTCGTTTAATTGAGTCACAAGGCATTAGTCAGCGCTATTTTGATGAAATTGCAAATGTTTTAGATCTCTCATTTCGTTATGGCTCTATCGTAAGAGATATGAATTACATAGAAGGCATTTCAGATATGATGTTGCGTTATCCAATCAAAAATATCCTGAATGCCGATTATATTGCTGATAATTATGAACCTTCAGCAATTCTTTCTCGTCTTGGATCACTTACGCCAGAAAAAGCACGTATATGGGTAATAAGCCCTAATGAACCGTCTAACAAGCAAGCTTATTTTGTTGATGCACCTTATCAAGTTGATAAAATTACAGCTAAACAATTAGAAAAATGGCAGACGTTATCGGATAATATTTCATTATCCTTACCAACACTTAACCCATATATTCCTGATAACCTGTCGTTGATTGACGCTGACAGTAAAATCACTAAACCACAATTATTGTGGCAAGATAAAAGCGCTCGCTTGTTCTATATGCCATCACACTATTTTTCTGATGAGCCAAAAGCCAGTGTGACATTAAGTTTGGTAAATAAGAGATCAGACATTACGGTTAAACAGCAAGTTACACAAACTTTAACTGACTATCTTGCTGGTTTAGCATTAAGTGAATTATCTTATCAAGCTTCTGTTGCAGGAATGAATATCTCATCCTCATCAGGACAAGGTATTGATTTTTCAATGAATGGTTATACACAACATTTACCAGAACTAGTTAATGCAACACTAAAAAGCTATATGAGCTTTGAATCAACTCAAGAAGAGCTTGAACAGGCTAAATCTTGGTATCGCGAACAACTTGAAGTAACTCATAACCTAAAAGCGTTTGAAGCAGCCATGCTACCCGCTCGCCGATTAAATACTATTCCGTATTATGAAGAAGCTGACAAACTCAAAGCATTAGAGTCAATTACACTGCAAGATATTATTGATAATCGTCGTGAAGTGATTAAAAACGCGGCACTTCAAGCACTGATTATTGGTAACTTAACACCAGAGCAAAGCCGTAATATTGCGAAATCTGCACATGAGTTATTAGGAAATCAAGGAACAGAATACTGGATTGGTGAAACATTAGTATTCAATAAATTAGATGCCGTTGAATTTCAAAATAAATCAAATAGTACAGATAATGCCTTAGGCGAACTTTATATTCCTACTGGGTATAGTCGTCTTGAAGGTCAGGCCATTTCTTCCGTGTTAGCTTCGGTTATTAAACCTTGGTTCTATGATCAATTAAGAACAGAAGAACAACTTGGTTATGCTGTATTTGCTTATCAAGGCACTATGGGTGAGCAGTCTGGTTTAGGTTTCTTATTACAAAGTAATGCTAAACCTCCAGTTTACTTGAATGAACGTTATAACGCATTTTATCAGCAAGCCTATGAACGTTTGAAAAAAATGAGTGAGGCTGATTTTAATCAGTATAAACAAGCAATTATTACTGAAGTTAAACAACCACCTCAAACTTTCTATGAAGAAGTCTCTCTTTATCGAAATGATTTCCATCGTAATAATTTAAAATATGATGGACGAGAGAAATTTTTAGCTGAACTTAATAAAGTAACGTTAAAGCAATCTATTGAATTTTATGAAAAAGCAGTAATAAAACCAAACGGATTTGTGTTTGTTTCTCAAGTCATTGGCAAAGATGGTAAAGAGGCTGATTATGCGCAAAATAAACAATGGAAACGTTATACAACAGTCAGCGAATTACAAAAAACGTTACCAGTTGAGGAAATTAAAGAGTGAGTGAAGTGATACAGGCACAGCCATTAAATCCTTATACACTTCCTTTGTACCAAAGACGCCTTATTGAGGCGTCTGCAGGTACAGGTAAAACCTATACCATTGGATTACTGTATTTGCGATTACTTCTTGGTTTAGGGGGCGATAGTGCATTTTATCGACCTCTAAGCGTTGAAGAGATCTTGGTTGTGACATTTACAGATGCGGCAACAGATGAATTACGTGCACGTATTCGTAAAAATATCCATGAACTAAGGCTTGCCTGTATCCGCCATGATGTTGATAGTGTTGACAAAACATACCAAGAGTTACTCAAACAAATTCCTAATAAAGAGTTAGCCGCGCAGTGGTTATTAGAAGCTGAGCGTCAAATGGATGAAGCTGCTATTTATACTATTCATGGATTTTGCCAGCGTATGCTGGCAAACAATGCATTTGAGTCAGGTGTATTGTTTGAACAAGTCTTGATCCAAGATGAGTATGAGCTGAAAAAACGTGTTTGTGCTGATTTTTGGCGGCGCCACTGTTATCCCCTCTCTTATGATGTTGCTAATGCCGTCAGCCAGATTTGGTCTGGCCCTGAGCAACTGCTTTATGAAATACAGCCTTATTTACAAGGTGAAATGCCAGAGATTGAAGGCGTGGTATTAGACAGCGAAAATGAGTCAGTAAAAGAGCGTCATCAAACTGTTATTGAAGCCATTAACAAAGTGAAAGCGCGTTGGAATGAACACCACCATGAAGTTGAGGCGTGGATAACAGCCTCAGGAGTGGATAAACGAAGTTATAGTAGCCGTTTTTTACCTAAATGGATCGAAGAAATCACGCTATGGGCCGCAACGCTTGAAACAAAAAGCTATCAGTTGCCTGATTGCTTAGTTCGTTTTTCTCAAGAAACTTTAAATGAGAAA
This sequence comes from Proteus vulgaris, assembly GCF_016239305.1. GTDB lineage: Bacteria > Pseudomonadota > Gammaproteobacteria > Enterobacterales > Enterobacteriaceae > Proteus > Proteus vulgaris_C. The sequence continues at coordinate 85,428 of NZ_JAEHOQ010000010.1, forward strand.
GCGACCAAAGGCCCAGCTCCAGAGCATATTCTTTTTATTGAAATTGAGCGTCTAACAAAACAAAGTTTAACACTGCGTGATGTTATTTTAGTGAATGCTATTCCTGAAATACGTCAAGGTATTGAAAATGAAAAAATGCGTCGGGGTGAAATGGGATTTGATGATCTCTTAACACGCTTAGATAGAGCATTAAAACGTGAAGGTGGAGAAACATTAGCTCAGGCTATTCGTGAGCGTTATCCCGTTGCAATGATTGATGAATTTCAAGATACCGATCCTCAACAATACCGTATTTTTGATGCTATTTATGGTGAGCATGAAAACAGCGGGTTACTTTTTATCGGTGATCCTAAACAGGCAATTTATGCTTTCCGTGGCGCCGATATTTTTACTTATATTCAAGCGCGAAAACAAACGACACACCATTATACTTTAAATACTAACTGGCGTTCTGCCCCGGGAATGGTGAATGCGGTTAATAAACTTTTTATGCGTTCCAGTGCTCCGTTTTTATTTGAACATATCCCTTTTATTGAAGTGAGTTCCGCTGAAAAGAATCAAGACATGGCTTTTATTTACCATAATAAACCGATCTCGCCTTTTAATTTCTGGCTTGCAGAAGGTGAAAGTCTATCAACGGGAAATTATGAGCAAATAATGGCAACGCAATGTGCTGCTCAAATTCGTGATTGGCTATCAGCTGGCGATCAACAACAAGCATGGCTCTTAGAGCAAGGTGAAAAAAAATCACTAACATCGGCTGATATTATGGTATTGGTTCGTAGTCGTAGAGAAGCATTACTTATTCGTGACGCGTTAAATTTACTTTCTATACAATCTGTATTCTTATCAAACCGTGAAAGTGTATTTGAAACGAACGAAGCTAAAGATTTGCTTTGGTTACTGCAAGCAGTCGTGACGCCAGAGAAAGAGCGTGTTTTAAGAGCCTCTTTAGCCAGTCGGTTATTTGGTTTGAGCGCAAGACAAATTGATAGCCTAAATCATGATGAACAGCGCTGGAATAGTTATGTAGAGAAATTTGCTGACTACTATGCATTATGGCAAAAACGTGGCGTTTTACCGATGTTGCGTAAAATTATGATGGATAATCAGATTGCCGAGGATCTACTTGCCAGTATTGATGGTGAACGAAGACTCACTGATATCATGCATATTGGTGAATTATTACAGGAAACCTCATTACAGCTTGATAGTGAACATGCGCTTATTCGTTGGTTGGCACAACAAATTTCTCATCCTGATGCACAATCAGAAAGCCAACAAATGCGTTTGGAAAGTGACCGAAATCTTGTGCGAATTTGTACTATTCATAAATCCAAAGGCCTTGAATATCCTATTGTTTGCTTGCCTTTTGCTTGTAACTATCAAGAGCAAAAAGGGGCGCTTTATCATGACCGAGAAAAATTTTACGCTAAGTTAGATATTTTTGGCCGACCTGAAAGCTTGCGTTTAGCTGATGAAGAACGTTTAGCAGAAGATTTACGCTTACTTTATGTGGCACTAACACGTTCTAAATTTTGTTGTTATGTGGGTGTTGCGCCATTGGTGAAAGGGAATAAGCGTAAATCGGGGCTCACAGATCTCCATAAAAATGCTTTAGGGTATTTATTACAGCAAGGTGAAGAAGGAAATAGCGAATTATTGCATCAATCAATCCATGCGTTACTCGATGACAATATTAGTGTGATCACGCTTGATGATGTTTCAGCACATCGTTACCAGCCTCTATTAGTCAGTGAAGCAAAATTAGAGGCCGCGGTATTTAAACGTAAAATCCATGATAATTGGCGTATAACCAGCTATTCAGGACTAACTTATCAACATTCAAATCGCGGATATCATTTTGATTTAGGCGATATTGAGGCTTTGGTGCAGTCTATTGCTCCAGGACTGGATACTGATGCCAAAGGTGAGAAACAACGAGAAGAAACCAATGAAAATTCAATACATCATTTCCCTCGTGGTGCGATTGCAGGAACATTTTTACACGGTTTGCTTGAAGTATTGGATTTTTCTCAACCCATTGATGAACAATGGATGCAAGAGCAATTAACGGCTCAAAGCTTTGATGAAAAGTGGGCGCCATTATTAGTAACATGGATGGAAACACTGTTTCATACCCCTCTTAATACTGATGGGTTATGCCTTGCTGATATCCCTAAAACACAACAACTTGATGAATTACAATTTTATTTACCGATTGAACAAGAGATCACATCATCTCAGTTGACTCAATTAATAAATCAGTTTGATCCCTTATCAAAACGTTGTGCTGCTTTACAATTTCAGCAAGTAGAAGGCATGTTAAAAGGCTTTATTGACTTAGTGTTTTGTTGGGAAGGGAAATACTATGTCGTGGATTATAAATCAAATTGGCTAGGTGAATCGAGTGAAGACTACACTCAAGAAGCGATGGTCAATGCAATGATAGATCACCGCTACGATTTGCAGTACCAGCTCTATACGTTAGCGTTACATCGTTTTTTACAGCAACGTATTCCTGATTATGATTACAAAAACCATTTTGGAGGAATTTATTACCTTTTCTTACGTGGTATAGATAAAGCACATCCTGGAAATGGAGTTTATGCCTATTTACCTGATGAGGCGTTTGTTTTGGCGCTAGATGCACTATTTACAGGTAAAAGTATGAAAAATAGCACTCCTGATGTAGTCGATGAGAAATAAAAATGATCAAACTATTAGAACTAGCGATTACACAAAATGTATTACGACCGTTAGATCTTCGATTTGCACAAATGCTGGTGGAAGATGAAAATCCGATTTTACTGTTTATATTTGCCTATTTAAGTGCTCAAACAGGAGCCGGACATGTTTGTTTGCCATTAAATATTATCAAAGAAAATCAATTGTTTGATGGTAGACAAGACGAACTAGCTCACGCTATTTGGCAAAGAATGGGAGAACCTTCTACTAATCAAATAATTGAAGCGTTAATACATAGTCATTGTGTTAATCAAGGTGGTGATAATTCTCCGTCTCCTATCATTTTAGATAATGGACTCCTTTATCTACAAAGAATGTGGAGTTACGAAGAAAAAGTGGCTCAATTTTTTAGACAAGAACACTCTGTTGTTGATATCGATGAAAATGCATTAATTAAGGTACTCAATCAACTTTTTCCAACAGCAAAAGAAAATAAAGAAACTAATTGGCAGAAAGTCGCTGCCAGTGTTGCTATCACTAGCTCTATCTCTATTATTTCTGGCGGGCCCGGAACAGGAAAAACCACAACAGTGGCGAAAATCTTGGCTGCTTTTGTGATGCTCACTTCGAATGAAAAGCCCATTATTCAATTAGCGGCACCAACCGGAAAAGCAGCTGCCCGATTAACAGAATCTTTAGGTAAAGCACTTGCCCAACTCGCTTTAAGTGAAGAAGAAAATAAGTGGATGCCAAAGCAAGCACAAACTATTCATCGTTTGTTAGGGGCTCAGCCTGAAAGCCAGCAAGTGCGTTACCATAAAGATAATCCATTACAACTTGATATCTTAGTGGTTGATGAAGCATCAATGGTTGATTTACCTATGATGGCTCGTTTAATTGACGCGCTTCCAGAGCAATGCCACGTTATTTTCTTGGGAGATAAAGACCAACTAGCTTCTGTTGAAGCTGGAGCTGTATTAGGGGATATTTGTCGTTTTGCCGATGATGGTTTGAGCCAAAAGCGATTTGATAAAATTGATTATTTAACACAAGGTGAGTTATCAAAATCAGCAGAAATTATCTCCGTTTCTAGCACACCAGTTTCAGTTGTTAGTGATTCACTTTGCCTATTACGAAAAAGTTATCGATTTGGCTCTAATTCAGGTATTGGTCAACTTGCTTTTGCTGTAAACCAAGGGCAGACCAAAACAGCACTGACATTATTGAAGAAGGCTGTAAATACGTCTCAACAAATTGAAATGGCACTAGATACTCAAGATGTGAATTTTATCCCATTAGAGAGTGATGAAAACTATTTACTGATGATACAAAATGCGGCACAAGCCTATCGTCAATATCTCTCATTAATAGCAGAAAAAGCTACTCCTGATGCTATTCTTAACGCATTTAACCAATATCGTTTATTGTGTGCATTAAGAGAAGGGCCATTTGGTGTAAGTGGATTAAATGATCGAATTGAAATGCTACTGCACCGTCAACGATTAATTCGTCGCCCTACAAATAGCTATCAGAGTGATTATATTGGGCGGCCGATTATGATCCAGCGAAATGACAGCACACTTGGGCTATTTAATGGTGATATCGGTATTATGCTCAATAATGATGAAGGCGAAATGAAAGCTTTTTTCCAATTACCGGATGGTACCTTAAAAGCAATTCAACCTAGCCGGTTACCTCAACACGAAACGGCGTATGTTATGACAGTGCATAAATCGCAGGGATCTGAATTTACGCACACAGCATTAGTTTTACCTGAAAAATTTTCACCAGTGGTTAGCCGTGAATTGCTGTATACCGCCTTAACGCGTGCTAAGCAAAAACTTTCGCTTTATGCCTGCGAGTATATGGTGAAAATGGCTATTCAAACACGTATTCAACGTCGAAGTGGTTTAGTCGATAAATTACGTTATTAATATCTATCGGATAAGACAAAAACAATAAAAGACAGGCATTGAGAGGGATACCTGTCTTTTTTTATACTTGATAATTACTCTTTATGTAAATCTAAAATCAAAATTTTGGAGCGACGCTGATAGTTGTAGAGCGCCTGTTTTTCAATGGGTAATTTATCAATTTCAGCAGGTTCAAATCCTTTTTCTTGAAACCAGTGAATACTTCGCGTTGTTAAAACAAATAATTTTTCTAATCCTAATTGCTTGGCATGAGCAGAAATACGTTGTAGTAATACCTCGCCACGACAAGAGCTACGATAATCAGGATGGACAGCAACACAAGCCATTTCCCCAATTTTTTCTGATTGATAAGGGTAAAGTGCGGCACAGGCAATAGTCATATTATCGCGTTCAATAATGGTGAATTGATCTATCTCTATCTCTAATTGTTCTCTTGAACGTCTGACTAAAATACCCTGTTGCTCTAATGGACGAATAAGCTCGAGTATGCCACCAATATCATTGATATTAGCTCTGCGAACTTTTTCTGCACTTTCCATCACGATTTGAGTTCCTATGCCATCGCGAGAGAATAGCTCTTGAATAAGCGCACCATCCGATTGATAACTTAATAGGTGACTGCGTTCCACACCTCGACGACAGGCTTTAACGGCACCTCGCAAAAATCTGACTGTACCTGAGTGGTAATCGCCTTCGGTTTGTAGCTCTTGGATTTTATCTTCGGCTTGATTAGGCAGTAATTCAGAGACAATGTGTCCATCTTCATCGACAACACCTTGAAAAGAGCAAAAACCAATAATTTTTTGCGCTTTAAGTTTTATAGCAAGTTGTGTTGCCACTTCTTCAGATGTGAGATTAAAGCTTTCACCAGTAACAGACACCGCAACTGGTCCAATTAATACGATGGCATTACTGTCTAATTGACGGTGAATAGCTTCTTCATCAATACGACGAATTTTTCCGCTGTGACAATAATCCACGCCATCATCAACCCCCAAGGGTTGTGCAATGACAAAGTTGCCACTAACAACATTAATATGTGCACCTTGTAACGGTGTATTACTTAAACTCATTGATAAACGTGCTGTAATGTCGAGTTGTAATGTACCCGCAGCTTGTTTAACAATTTCTAAGGTTTTACTATCAGTAATACGAGTGTATTTATGATAAATTGGCGAGACTTTTTGTACTTCAAGCGCCATATCAATTTGTGGTCTTGCGCCATAAACAACCACTAAACGGATACCTAAACTGTGTAGTAATCCTATATCGTTAATGATAGATGGAAAATTTTCATGTGCGATAGCTTCGCCACCCAACATAATGACAAACGTTTTGCCTCTATGTGCATTAATATACGGAACCGAGTGGCGGAATCCATCGACCAATTCGGTGCTACGCTCTTTCATAAAACCCTCTCAAGTGAATTTTTATTCGAATTTAATGTATTTTTATTCTTTTTGATGAGGAATGGCAAGTAAAATCCTATCTTATTGTTTTGCATGAGGGCAGAATATTCGTGTAAATATGAGTAATTGTGCTGTTTTTAAGTGACAGTGAAGTGTGGATTGGGTAAAGTTTTTCGTTCTTAACTTTTTTTATCTCTTTTTAGAGTTTATTGACGTTAATCGTTTTTTTGGAATATTTTCATGAGTCATTCTGAGCACAATCAAACTCGTCGTCGTCTTATTAAAGGAATTGGCGCGTTATTATTGTTAAGTGTTAGTCCTGTCGGCTTTGCAGCGACAGCATCTATTGTTGCTGTCAGGGTTTGGCCTGCCTCGACTTATACTCGCGTGACTATAGAATCAAAAACACCACTGAAATATCGTCAGTTTGCATTATCAAACCCAGAACGTATTGTGGTGGATTTAGAAGGTATTCAGCTTAATAGCGTATTAAAGGGTATGGCTAATCAAGTTCAGACTAGCGATCCTTATTTAAAATTAATCCGTGTTGGTCAAAATACTCCCAAAACAGTGCGATTAGTTTTTGAAGTAAAAACACCAGTACAACCACAAATGTTTACTCTAAAACCAGTTGCGGAATTTAAAAACCGTTTGGTGTTAGATTTCTACCCAAGCCACGGTGCAAATGCTGAAGATGATCCACTCTTAGCACTGTTACGTGAATACAATGATGGTGATTTACAACAAGCGGTGCCTGCGCAAACAGACACTCGCAAACCGGGTAGAGCTGGGCGAGATAGACCTATCATTATTATGATCGATCCTGGACATGGTGGGGAAGATCCTGGCGCCATTGGAAAATATAAAACGCGTGAAAAAGATGTGGTATTACAGATTGCACGTCGCTTAAGAACGTTAATCGATAAAGACGCCAAAATGAAAGCGTATATGACACGTAATGAAGATGTGTTTATTCCATTAACGGTGCGTGTTGCTAAAGCACGAAAAATGCAAGCTGACTTGTTTGTCTCTATTCATGCGGATGCATTTACGAATCGTTCTGCTAGAGGTTCATCTGTTTTTGCGTTATCAAAAACAGGAGCGACCAGTAATACTGCTCGCTATCTTGCACAAACACAAAATGAGTCTGACTTAATTGGTGGTGTGAGCAAAAGTGGTGACCGTTATGTTGATCATGCGATGCTTGATCTTGTACAAACGGCGACTATCAATGACAGTCTGAAATTTGGTAGTGAAGTGCTTAAGTTGCTGGGGGGAATTAATAAACTACATAAGAATAAAGTCGATCAGGCAGGGTTTGCGGTATTAAAAGCCCCTGAGATCCCCTCTATTTTAGTAGAGACCGCCTTTATCAGTAATATCGAAGAAGAGAAGAAACTGAAAACGGCAAAATTCCAGCAACAAATTGCAGGATCTATTTTCAAAGGTATCAAAGCCTATTTTGCTAATGGTGGTGAATTAACTTTAGCTGATCGTAGCTAGTTTTTTCCTTTACCCTTTATCCTTTATATTCCAGTAGAAAGCATATATCGCTTTCTATTGGGGTTTCTTATTATCTTTCAATAAAATAATCTTATTTAACGTAATGTTTTTATTACAAAAGAAGATAACTAGTAGAATAAATATATAGGCAATAATATTGAATTAATTTAGGAAGAGAATAAAAAAGAGGAAAATATCTTGAAGAAAAATTGGTTGCGGGAGCTGGATTTGAACCAACGACCTTCGGGTTATGAGCCCGACGAGCTACCATGCTGCTCCATCCCGCGACTGAATTGTTGTTTATAGAATTGGTTGCGGGAGCTGGATTTGAACCAACGACCTTCGGGTTATGAGCCCGACGAGCTACCATGCTGCTCCATCCCGCGACTGATACTATAACTTACTACTTTGTGAATTGGTTGCGGGGGCCAGATTTGAACTGACGACCTTCGGGTTATGAGCCCGACGAGCTACCAAGCTGCTCCACCCCGCGTCTCCACAGAGGGGCACTATACTCAGGATCTGCTGAGTTGCAAGTTTTTTATGAAGTTTTTATCATTTTCTTTTAAAAACGGTCAGAAATAATACATGAGGATGCAATTTTAGGCAGTTATACTCGTTATGCTTAAAGTTGTGAGAGCTGATTATGCTCAGTCGAGTCACATAGTTTATCGATATTCCCTCAGTCTATCCTCACTTGCTGTGACTTAATGTTTAAAAGTCATATTGATTAGAGGATAATAGAAAACCTTAACTATCGGTATATCCATATCTTTATTGATTTGGCTTTGGTATCTTTTAGTTCAAAATCAACACTCAAATTTAGTCATTAAGCGGGCAAAAAATGGTTACTTGGCGAAAATCGTTAATTTTAGGCATGTTAGCGCTTGCCTTGACAGGATGTCACCGTCCAACAGAGCAAGGTCAGCAATATAAAGATGGAAAGCTTAAACAGGACTTGATCGAAGTCAGTTCGCCAAATACACAGGGTACACCGATTAATGGCCCAGATTATCTGCAACAAGTTAATCAGATAAATCAAACATCATCTCGTTTGTATAATAGTAACAAAGAGACTTATCAAGCAGTTGAAAACTGGTTACGTTCAGGGGCAGATACTCGCCAATTACGCCAATTTAATCTTTCTGCATTTCAAATGGAAGGTGTTGATAAATATGGTAATGTTCAATTTACTGGTTATTATACACCAGTCCTTGAAGCTCGTTTAACACAACAAGGTGAATTCCGATATCCTCTTTATAAAATGCCCGCAAATAGCCGCTCGAAACTCCCTTCACGTGCCGCTATCTATAATGGTGCATTAAGCCAATCTTTAATTGCAGCTTACAGTAATTCCATTATGGATAACTTTATGATGGAAGTTCAGGGAAGTGGTTACGTTGATTTTGGTGATGGAAAACCACTTACATTCTTTGGTTATGCAGGAAAAAATGGGCATGCTTATCGGAGCATTGGTAAAGTGCTAATCGATAATGGCGAAGTAGAAAGAAAAGATATGTCGATGCTTGCTATTAGAGAGTGGGCTGATAAGCATAGCGATATTGAAGTGAGAAAATTATTAGAAGAAAATCCTTCATTTGTTTTTTTTAAACCAGAACCCTTTACACCAGTAAGAGGTGCTAGTGCTATCCCATTAATTGCACTTGCGTCAGTGGCTTCTGATAGAAGTATTATCCCTGCGGGAACTGTATTATTGGCTGAAATTCCTGTGCTTGATAATTCAGGTAAGTTTACAGGTGAATATCAAATGCGTTTGATGGTTGCATTAGATGTAGGTGGTGCAATTAAAGGGCATCATTTCGATATTTATCATGGGATTGGTAAAGATGCGGGTCATATGGCAGGCTTTTATAACCATTATGGGCGTGTTTGGGTATTAAAAAAATCACAACTTAACTTGCTAAATCCTTCGTCATAAAACGATTTACTATTCATCAGATTATTATTAACGGTAAAATCAAGTAAACGACATGGCTATTGATATCAATAGCCATAATTATTTCTGTTATTTAGGTTGTTATCGCATTATGCAAAATTCATTATCAGATTCATATTTACAACGCTTTTCTGGAATAGGACGACTTTATGGGCAAAATGCGTTGTCTTATTTTTCTCAGGCCCATATTTGTGTCGTGGGTATAGGTGGGGTAGGCAGTTGGGCTGCAGAAGCACTAGCACGCAGTGGCATTGGTGCTATCACCTTAATCGATATGGATGATGTTTGCGTAACTAATACGAATAGGCAAATACACGCATTAAAAGAAAATGTCGGTCAGCCTAAATGTGACGTTATGAAACAGCGTATTTTGGAAATCAATCCAGAATGTAATGTCACTAGTATTGATGATTTTGTCACGGTTGATAATGTCGCTGAGATGATGAATAACAATTTTGATTATGTGATTGATGCGATTGATAGTGTTAGACCAAAAGCTGCGTTATTAGCATATTGTCGCCGTTATAAAATTCCCGTGATCACAACTGGAGGAGCGGGTGGACAAATTGATCCAACCCAAATTCAAGTGGTTGATTTAGCCAAAACAATTCAAGATCCGCTAGCCGCGAAATTAAGAGAACGCTTAAAATCTGATTTTAATGTTGTAAAAAACAGCAAAGGTAAGCTAGGCATAGACTGTGTTTTTTCGACTGAGCAACTAGTTTACCCACAGGGGGATGGTACAGTTTGCGCAGCGAAAAGCACCGCTGACGGTGTAAAGCGAATGGATTGTTCAGCAGGATTTGGTGCGGTAACGATGGTAACAGCTTCTTTTGGCTTTATTGCGGTGTCTCATGCGTTGAAGAAGATGTTAGCGAAAGCTCAACGTACTCGTCATACTTCAAGTTGACTGTGTTCATTCGCACTAGTCACATACTGATGTATGCTCCTAGTGACTCATTCACTTGTCGCCTAGCTACACCTCGAATTATTTAGAGTATATATTTGTATTATATATTGAGATTTTGAGCCTAAGTTAAGTCTAAGATTGAGAAGTGAGTGATTTTAATCGTGCGATAATTGCATTCACTCCATCAGTACGGGATTGGCTAATTTGATTAGCCAATCCTAATTGATCGAAAATCGCTAATATATCGATATCCGCTATTTCTTGTGCCGTTTTATTTTCAACTACCGTTAAGATAATAGTGAGTAAGCCTTTTACAATCCGTCCATCACTATCACCATAAACGTGATATTTACCATTACTATTTAATTCAACGCCTAACCAAACTCGATTCTCACAACCTTTGATCTCTTTTTCTGTTGTTTTTAATTCATCAGGTAATGTGGGCAATTTTCGTGAAAGTTGAATTAATTGACGATATTTATCTTCCCATGCTTTTGATTTTTGAAAATCATTAAGCAATACCTCTAAGGTAATTTCATGACCAAAAGGGTGTTGGGTGGTGAGATGATGTGTTTTGTTCATTATGATTATTCGTCTTTTAAGAGTGTTAAAGCAAAATTAATGGCATTAATAAAAGCATCAATATCAGCACGTTGATTATAAGGCATAAAAGAAATGCGTAAACAGCCTGAAATATTTAATGAATCAATAAGAGGTTGTGCACAATGTTGCCCTGTACGTAATGCTATGCCTTTCTCTGCGATTAATGTTGCTAAATCACTATGATGGATGCCCGCAAAATTAAAAGAGATGACGGATGAATTAGGGGCGCGATAGCTGATAAATCCATCTAACTCACTTAGGCGTCTTTCAGCTTCATCAGCAAGCTCTAATGTATATTGGTTAGCCTGATACAAATCTTGTGCTTCTAACCATGCTAATGTCGCTGAGAAAGCGATAACACCTGCGACATTAGGTGTTCCGGCTTCAAAACAGTGAGGAATAGGTGCGGGTGTAAAACCGTCAAAGGTTGCATTTGTTAGCATTTTCCCCCCACCATGCCAAGGTGCCATCTCGTCTAAAAGCTCACGTTTACCATAACAAATACCTAATCCATTAGGGCCATAAAGCTTGTGTGCGGAAAAAACATAAAAATCGATATCAAGAGCGCTCACATCTGTTGAGTGGTGTGCGATGCCTTGCGCACCATCAACCACTAATAAACAGTTATCATATTGATGTACACATTGAGACACTTTATCTAAGGCGATTTGCGCGCCGGTGATATTCGACATTTGGCTAATTGCCACAACACGAGTTCGCTCACAGATCAAATGATTTAGGTTATCAATTGAAGGTAAAAAATCATCTTCAATAGGCCAACGAATAATTTTTGCCCCTGTCTGCTTGGCTAACATTAACCAAGGAATAAGATTGGCATGATGTTCTTGTTCACTCACTATTATTTCATCACCCGCTTGTAAGCGTGGGCGAAAATAGCCTTGAGCAATTAAGTTGAGTGATTCAGTGGTGCCTTTTGTCCAAATAATTGTGTCATCATCGGCACTATTAATTAATTTGGCAACTTGCTGACGAGTCGCTTCAAACTGTTGTGTGGTTTCTTTGGCATGTTGATATTGGCTACGATGAACCGTTGCAAAGTTATGGCGATAAAAATTATCTGAGGCTTCTATCATGGCTAGAGGCTTTAATGCTGTAGCTGCGCTATCAAGATAAACAGTGTTTGTTGCAAGAGCCGGAAATTGTTGTCGAAATAATTCAGGGGAAAATACGTTCATAATTATGCTGTGTTGGTAGATGAATAACGTTTCGTGATTTGTAGTAAAAATAGGGCGTGTAGATTATACGGTTAATTATATTTATTTATAATGAAAAACTAAGAATATCCGTCAATAGCATGATGGTGCGCCCATAATAACACGATAAAGATGGCGAAAGTTCACTCAATAAAAAATTACAGATAGTAGATTTATCATGTGTTTTTTCTTTAAATTAATCATTTTAAAAAGAATATGATGCATTTTTCAGAACAATGATAATAAATTTATTGTAAAGAAAAGATGAAAACATCAAAAGTGAGTGTATTGGGGATAAAAAATTAGATAAAAATAGGGAATAAAAAAAGCACCGCCTTGGCGGTGCACTATAAAATCACTATGGACAGACAGGGTAAATGTACAGGAAGTGAAAAAAAACAGTAGCATCAGCTACTAAGTCTGGAATTTCCAGACAACTTGCAAACACAACATCACAACCACAAAGCCAAAAGTTTTGCAGTATTACTACTACACAACTTTTCGTTCCGGCTTAGGAAGTGCGCTTACTATAGGTATTTACTGGCTAATCATCAAGGGACAAATTATAATGCTTCGCATAAAAAAAACTAATGATAAAAGTTAGGGTCTACTAATAGCCAAAATAGGGGTTTAAGAGCCGAATATGTCTAAACGTTTACCACCATTAAATGCGCTTAGGGTTTTTGATTCAGCGGCACGTCATTTAAGTTTTACTAAAGCTGCGGAAGAATTATTTGTGACGCAAGCAGCAGTGAGCCATCAAATTAAAACACTAGAAGAATTCCTTGGGCTAAAATTATTTAGAAGACGTAATCGCTCGCTTTTATTGACCGAAGAAGGGCAAAGCTATTATCTCGATATTAAGGAAATTTTTTCATCAATTAACGAGGCAACTCGTAAATTATTAGCGAGAAGCGCGAAAGGCGCACTGACTGTTAGCCTTTCTCCAAGTTTTGCGATCCAATGGCTAGTACCTAGATTATCTGGATTTAATCAAGCTTATCCGGGGATTGATGTACGAATTCAGGCTGTTGATAGAGAAGAAGATAAGCTTGCTGATGACGTTGATGTGGCAATTTTTTATGGTCGAGGGAACTGGACAGGGCTACGGACAGACCGCCTTTATGCAGAATATTTAATTCCTGTTTGTGCGCCATCTTTACTTACAGGTGAAAAACCACTAAAAACCTCATCCGATCTGATTTATCATACGCTACTACATGATACATCTCGTCGAGATTGGCAAGCTTATGTTCGCCAATTAGAGATACAAAATCAGATCAATGTGCAGCAAGGCCCCATTTTTAGCCATAGTTCAATGGTGATCCAGGCCGCTGTACATGGGCAAGGTGTTGCATTAGTTAATAATGTCATGGCACGTAGTGAAATAGAGTCAGGTCGGCTAGTTCGACCTTTTCCAGATGTCCTTGTCAGTAAAAATGCATTTTATTTAGTTTGCCAAGATAGTCAGGCTGAATTGGGTAAAATCGCGGCTTTTCGCCAATGGATTTTATCACAAGCAGCGAACGAACAAGAAAAGCTGGGTTTACTGACATCATCTTAATATTATGATTGGCAAAATATCTTCTAAATTAGGAAGGAATAAACAGTGAATAGTCGTACATTGCTTATGTTTTCCGCGATTAGTGGCTTTTTTTATGTCGCTTTTGGTGCATTTGCAACGCATAAGCTAGCACCTCATTTATCGCCACAACATTGGGAATACATCCAATTAGCGATGCGCTACCAGATTGTACATACCTTGATACTTGTCGGGATCGCAGCAATATTAATGCGAAAAACCATCTTATGGTTTTATTGGGCTGGTATTTTCTTTAGTGTTGGTATTCTACTTTTCAGTGGTAGCCTTTATTGTATGGCGCTAACACAAGTTAGATTGTTATCTTATTTTACGCCAATTGGTGGATTTAGTTTTCTTATTGGTTGGACTTTAATTTTTATTGGCGCTTTGCGTCTAAGGGCACCGGCGTCTCGCCATGAATAAAGTTGCATTATATTGTCGCCAAGGTTTTGAAAAAGAGTGCGCGGCTGAGATTACGGATAAAGCAGGCCAAATCGGCGTTTATGGCTTTCCTCGTGTTAAAGAGGGAAGTGGCTATGTGATTTTTGAATGCTACCAAGAAGGTGAAGCAGATAAGATCGCGCGTGAAGTAAATTTTCGTGAATTAATTTTTGCTCGTCAGATGTTTGTGACAGGTGAATTACTTAAAGATTTACCGCCAGAAGATAGAATTACACCTATTGTTGGAATGCTAAAAGGCGCTGTTGAAAAAGCGGGTGAACTGCGAGTTGAAGTTGCTGATACTAACGAAAGTAAAGAGTTATTAAAATTTTGCCGTAAATTTACGGTGCCATTACGTAATCATTTACGTAATGAAAAAATTTTGCTGAAAGTAGAGAATTTTAGCCGTCCTATTATCCATGTGTTTTTCATTGCGTCTGGATGTTGTTATGTTGGCTATTCTTATAGTTTCAATAATTCCGCATTCTATATGGGTATTCCTCGATTAAAATTTCCATCAGATGCACCAAGTCGCTCTACACTGAAACTTGAAGAAGCATTTCATATTTTCATTCCTTATGAAGAATGGGAAGAGCGTTTAGCAAGCGGAATGAAAGCCGTTGATTTAGGAGCTTGTCCCGGTGGTTGGACTTATCAATTAGTGAAACGCAGTATGATGGTACATGCAGTCGATAATGGTCCAATGGCACAATCTTTAATGGATACAGGGCAAGTTCGTCATCACCAAGTTGATGGCTTTAAATTCGAACCTACCTCTAAAAATATCACATGGCTTGTCTGTGATATGGTTGAAAAACCAGCTAAAGTCGCTGCATTAATGACAACATGGGTTGCTAATGAATGGTGCCGTGAGGCAATTTTTAACTTAAAATTACCAATGAAAAAGCGTTATGAGGAAGTTTCTCATATTCTTGAAAAAATAAAGACAGAATTAGCTGAAAAAGGGATTAACGTTAAAATCCAAGCAAAACATCTTTATCATGATAGAGAAGAAATAACTGTTCATATTCAAAATATTTGGGCCGCATATCGGCCGGATCGCGAATTTTAAATATGATAAGAACTCATCAATGTATCATTGATGACAATAAAAAAGCTAAGCTTTTATTTATAGGCTTAGCTTTTTTACTTTATATAATTATATTAGAACTATCAGCAGGTTGAGTCTTAATTATTTGGATTTTAGCTAGTTAAACGTAATTGTTGTAGATTGCCGTTTAATTGAATATCAGTGCGTAATGTTGTGATTTTCCGACTAATAAAAGCAGACTCTTTATGAGTAATAAGCTTGTTCTGCCATTTTGTAGGGATGTCATCAATATGCTGATAAAGCGACTCTAGGTCAGGATGAATTTGTAAAAGCTCTGTAGCACTTTTAGGGCCAATACCAGGAACTCCTGCAACTTTACTGCTACTGACTCCCGTTAATCCCCAATAATCAGTAAGCTGAGATGGTTCGACACCAAATTCTGCTCTGATAAATTCTAAATCTAACCAGCGTCGTTGAAAATAATCTCGAATACGAATAGAGGGTGAAAGTAACTGACAATACCCTTTATCGGTTGAAATAATGGTGACATGGAAACCGGCATTTGCCACTTTTGTTGCTAGTGTTGCGGCAACGTCATCTGCTTCATCTCCACCGGAATGCCAGCTTTGTATTCCTAAATTGAGTAACATTGCTTTAATTTCCGGCAATTGTTGTCGCAACTCATCAGGCATTGGTGTCCGTCCAGCTTTATAATCAGGGAGGAGTTGATGTCGCCAACTACCGTCTCTGTCATCTTCATCAAAGACCGCTACGGCATGAGTAGGTTGTGTGTGACCAAGCAATTGGTTGACACTCTGTTCACACACAGTTAGGCAAGAAGAACCTGACGCCGCATGAATGCGACGGATCAGGTTTAAAGCATCAATAATCAGCAAATGTATCATCATAAATTAGCTGATAATCTCATAACATGGTTGGTAAGCTGTACCGCCCGGAAGTTTCATTCGATGTTGCTCAACAAAACCCGCCAATAAAATATCCATGCGACGCATAATTTCACGATCACCATGAATTTTATAAGGGCCGTAAGCTTCAATTGCTTTCATACCCACTTCTTTTACGTTACCCGCCACAATACCAGAGAATGCACGACGTAAGTCAGCCGCTAATTTCTCAGGTGATTGATCGGTGCTTAAGTTAAGTGATGCCATATTTTCATGTGTTGGTTCAAAAGGATGCTGTAAATCAGCATTGATCTTCATTGACCAGTTAAAGCTATAAGCATCCCCTGTGCTACGACGATTATCTTTTACCAAAGGCATATATTTTTTCATAATGCGAGCCACTTCAGGTGCATCATCAATAATGATTTGGTAATGGCGTCGAGCCTCGTCACCTAATGTATTTGCGATAAAATCGTCGAGTACATTAAAGTAATCAGCACTCTCTTTCGGACCAGTTAAAATCAGTGGTAATACTTGATCTTGGTTTTCTGGTGACATAAGAATACCAAGTAGATACAGTAATTCTTCAGCAGTCCCCACACCACCAGGAAAAATAATAATACCATGTCCAATACGAACAAAAGATTCCAGACGTTTTTCAATATCTGGCATGATAATGAGTTCGTTAACTAATGGATTTGGTGGCTCAGCCGCAATGATAGAAGGTTCTGTCATACCAATGAAACGGCTATTTTTATAACGTTGTTGAGCATGGCCAACCGCGGCACCTTTCATTGGTGCTTCCATTGCTCCTGGACCACAACCTGTACAAATATTAAGTTCTCGTAGCCCTAATTCGTTACCTACTTTTCGGCCATAAAGGTACTCAGTTTCATTGATAGAGTGGCCTCCCCAGCACACAATCATATTAGGATCTTCATCAATGTGAAGGGCTCTAGCATTGCGCAAAATAGAGAAAATAGTGTTAGTAATGTGAGTGCTATTTTCTAAATTAAGGTGCAGATCACGTTTGGCTGTTGTGATTTGCCCATGAACAAACAAAATGTCACGAAGTACAGCAAATAAGTTAGCTTGCAGTGAACGAATAATTTTTCCGTCAACAAAGGCGTCTTCAGGAGGATTGACTAATTCTAATTTCACGCCACGTTCACGGCGCAGTACGTTAATATCAAAATCTTGGTATTTAGATAACAGTTCTTTACTACTATCAGTAAGGCTACCAGAGTTGAGGACAGCAAGAGAACAATTGCGAAACAGTTGGTAAAGATCACTGCTTGCGGTTCTTTTTAGCATATCAACTTCTAGCTGTGAAAGCAGATCCATGGAACCTAATGGGCTGACATGAGTTATCACGTAGGACTCCTTTTTCTCCTGAAATAACAAACTGAAGTGCAACTGATCTTGGTATAACACAGATCATATTAACATACAGGCATTATTCCTGTTATTGTCTGGCTAATCGACTGATTTTTGGAACAAACTCACAATTACTACGCCAAGGATTGATATCTAATCCACCACGTCGTGTATATCTTGCGTAAACAGTTAATGTTTCCGGCGCACAAAATTGCATGATATCGTGAAAAATTCGCTCAACACATTGTTCATGAAATTCATTATGTTGCCTAAATGAGACTAAATAGCGCAACAATTTTTCACGATCAATTTTTTTGCCTTTATATTGGATAGCAACAGATCCCCAATCTGGTTGATTGGTAATAAGGCAGTTTGATTTTAACAGATGACTGACTAGAGTTTCTTCAACTTGTGTATCAGTTGTCGATCCGTTTAACCATTGTGTATCAAACTGATAATTATCGATTTCAATGTCTTGTTCATCAATACACTCTCCAGCAAAATCAACAATAGGTTGTGATGTAAAATGCGAAAGTGGGTAAATAGTTAGATTCACTTTACCTTTAGCACAAGAGGTTAAATCCTTAAGTAAGGTTTTTTCAACCATATCCCAGTTTTCAAAGCGGGTTTGATTAAAACTATTGAGATATAGTTTAAAGCTTTTAGATTCAATGAGGTTTTCAGTCGTTGCATCTAATTCAACATGACCAATCGCAACTTGCGGTAACCCTTTGCTATTAAGCCAAGAGAGTTCATACATAGTCCAAATATCACCACCATGAAAAGGTAATTTTTCAGCAGTTAAAGAAAGTGAATCTCGGTTTAGGCTACGAGGAACGCCTTGTAATAATTCGGCATCATAGTGATCATGATATTGAGTCTTTTTGCCTAAAGATAATGTTTCAAGAGATTTATCACCTTGATATAAAGACATAATTTACATCCTAACTTTAACTGAAAATAAAAGAAGGCTAATTATACTATTGAAACATCAATAGTATATGAATGCTTTATTTTTGATGCTCTGAATTAACAACATAATCAGGTAACATAAAGGCTAATTTTTATTTAATAGATAAAGCTGATAACCATGATTGAAAACATTTCCTCTGAATTAAAAGCCTTCACACAAAAATATGTTGAGTTATGGCAAGAAAAATCAGGTTTACCTCCTGCGAGTGAAGATCTCTATGGCGTTCCTTCCGTTTGTATATCAAGAACAGGCGATGAAGTCGTTTATTGGCTACCTCAACCTTTTGTGGGAACGGATAAACTAGAAAAAGTTGAAAAAGCGATGGGGATCATTATTCGTCCTGAATTGCACAATTACTTTACCACCCAGTATGCGGGGGATATGCAAGTCCGCTTTAGAGATACACACTTGAGCTTAATCCAAGTTTGGAGCGAAGAAGATTTTATCCGCTTACAAGAAAATATTATTGGGCATTTGGTGACACAAAAGCGACTGAAATTAACGCCAACTTTATTTATTGGCACAACAGATTCAGAAAACGACATAATTTCTGTATGTAATGTTTCAGGTGAAGTCATTCTTGAAACTTTTGGTCAAAAGAAAAGAGAAGTTCTAGCGGAAAATTTATCTGTTTTTTTATCAGAATTAGTCGTGGTGTATAGTGAGTGATGTAGTCCTAAAACTATTCTCTGTGTGAGATATATCTTACAAAAAAAGAGCCTGTTTTTTTAGATATTGTACTCTTGTATAAGAGTGAATTTGATTTATTTAAGTAGAGCAATAACTTAATAACCCATTGTTTTTATTTATAGTTATTTCTATTTAATTGCCTTTGTTTTGTGGGTTGTTTAACTAATCATTTATTGGCATTCTACGTTCACCAACTAAAGGACTGCTTGGTGGCCGATATAATGTTAAGTAATCAAGGGCACAGGAAATAGGATATTTCCATTAATGTGGATACAGACTTAATCACAGGGATAGATAAAACGGTCTTGCTTGGATGCATGTGTTGTACAGACAGCTATTTTTCTTGTCTAAAAGGAGTTTCGGCTCCTTTTATTTTTTTATTTGTTTTCTGCTATTCCATCCCAATGTTATCCTTATTCGTAAGTTTTATATAAGGAACACATGATGACACCAGAACAACGCATTTTAGCGAAATTGCTCTTAATCGAAGAAGAGATGAAGAACATTGAACTATGGCAATTAGGAGCACCAACTGAGCAAGCGTTTGAAAGCACTGAACCTTTTTGTATTGATACAATGAGTGCTCACGAATGGTTACAATGGGTATTGATTCCGCGGTTGTCATCAATGATTAAAAACGAGATACCATTACCTAATTCATTTGCAATCACACCTTATTACGAAGAAGCATTCAAAGATGATGAGAGTCGCGACTTTACTGATTTACTCAATCATTTGCGTGAACTTGACGCAATATTTAAATCATAAGGCCGACAATGCTAGATATTATTTATCAAGATGAATATCTTGTTGCGGTGAATAAACCTGCTGGTTGGCTTGTTCACCGTAGTTGGCTTGATAGACATGAAACCGTGTTTGTGATGCAAACACTGAGAGATCAAATAGGGCAACACGTTTTTCCTGTACACCGCTTAGATAGACCTACATCTGGCGTTCTATTAATGGCGCTATCTTCTGATGTTGCTAGAGCTCTTTCTCAATCTTTTGAGCAACATAAAACAGAAAAAATTTACCATGCTGTTGTCAGAGGATATGTTGAAGAAGCGTTAGTGATTGATAGCCCTTTAGTGGAGGAGTTAGATAAAATTGCAGACAAATTTGCAACTCAACCACCACAAATTCAAGAATGTGTAACACATTGTCAGCCATTAGCAACCGTTGAAAAAGAGGTTGCGATTGGGCGCTATCCTACATCTCGATTTAGTTTATTAGAATTGCGTCCTGAAACCGGTCGTAAGCATCAATTACGTCGCCATATGTCTCACATTCGCCACCCAATTATTGGCGATACTGCTCATGGGGATTTACGTCAAAACCGTGGTGTTGTAAATCATTTTCAATCTCATCGCTTGATGTTACATGCAAGCCATCTAAACTTAATTCATCCAATCACATTGCAACCGCTTAATTTAGTGGCGAAATGGGATCTCCCTTGGCAACACCTTATTAATCAATTTGGTTGGCGTGGATTAAGACCTGAATTAGAGCAGTATGGTGAAGATTTAGCTCACCACTTTTAATTCCTTTCTTACTCTGAATATTAATTTCGATATGTGACTATCAAGGCTTTTTTACTTAAGTCTTGATGGTTTGCGCAAATTTATAGTCTCTATTAACTATTTGTAAAATATATAATTCTACAATTCGATCTGATTACATGTATTGAAACGTGACAGCTATCATGTATTCACTAAGCGATTTATTTTATGATGTAAAATAAATAAGGCTTATTATTAGATAAGTTTATGAAATAAAGCCCACGCTACTTTAAACAAATAAAAAACTTACAACATATAAAACCCACATTCCGGGAGTCTGCTTGATGTTTAAAAACCTATTTGTTGTTTTACAAAAAATCGGAAAGTCCTTAATGTTACCGGTATCTGTACTACCTATTGCCGGTATTTTATTAGGGGTTGGTTCCGCAGATCTTTCATGGATCCCTTATTCTGTTTCTCAAGTTATGGCAGAAGCGGGTGGTTCAGTTTTCTCTAACATGCCACTTATTTTTGCCATTGGTGTTGCGTTAGGTTTTACCAATAATGACGGGGTATCAGCACTAGCTTCTGTAGTAGCTTACGGCATTATGTCTAAAACCATGATAGTGGTTGCCCCTTGGGTTTTAGGACTTTCGCCAGCTGAAATTGAGGCTCAGCATCTTACTGATACTGGTGTGTTAGGGGGGATTATTGCAGGTATTATTGCTGCCTCCATGTTTAACCGCTTCTATCGCATCAAATTACCTGAGTATTTAGGATTCTTTGCGGGTAAGCGTTTTGTTCCTATTATTTCGGGCTTAATTGCTATTTTTGTTGGGATTATCTTAGCTTTTATTTGGCCTCCTATCGGTACAGCTATCCAACGTTTTTCTGAATGGGCTGCTTATCAAAACCCTGCTGTTGCTTTTGGTATTTACGGTGTTGTGGAGCGTGGATTAGTGCCATTTGGTTTACACCACATCTGGAATGTACCGTTCCAAATGCAAGTGGGTGAATATGTAAATAGTGCTGGACAAGTATTCCATGGTGATATTCCTCGCTATATGGCTGGTGACCCAACAGCGGGTATGTTATCAGGTGGTTTTTTATTTAAGATGTTTGGATTACCTGCAGCGGCCATTGCTATTTGGCATTCAGCACGCCCTGAGAATCGTGTAAAAGTGGGTGGTATCATGATTTCTGCGGCATTAACTGCCTTCTTAACAGGGATCACTGAGCCTATTGAGTTCTCATTTATGTTCGTTGCTCCAATCCTTTATGTTATTCATGCTATTTTGGCTGGTTTAGCATTTGTCATTTGTATCTTGTTAGGTATGCGTGATGGTACAAGTTTCTCTCATGGTTTGATCGACTTTATCGTATTAAGTGGTAATAGCAGCAAGCTATATCTGTTCCCTATTATTGGCATACTCTATGCGATAACTTACTACTCTATTTTCCGTTTTTTAATTGTGAAACTAAACCTGAAAACACCAGGTCGAGAAGTTGAAGATAAAAACGCAAAACAAGCGGATAAAAGCGCGATGGGACAATCTTTAGTTGCTGCTTTTGGTGGTCAAGACAATATCAGTAGTTTAGATGCATGTATCACACGCTTACGCATTGGCGTGAAAGAGATTGATAAGGTTGATCGTGATGAATTGAAAAGATTGGGCGCTGCTGGTGTAGTCGTTGTCGGCTCTGGTATTCAAGCAATTTTTGGTCCTAAGTCAGATAATCTAAAAACTGAAATGGATGAATATATTCGGTCTTTGAACACGACTGAACAAGAATAAATTATTTTTGATTGAATTATAAAAACACTCTTATGTGTAGACATGGAGTGTTTTTTTTATTGAAATAATATAGATGATAATTATGTAATTCTCTTAGATATTAAACTGAATCTAGGAGGAAGTATGAAATCAACATTATCAATAGTAAATAATACAAATAAAAATTTCGTACTCTTACTAGAAGATAGCAAAAAGGTCTATTTTGAAGAAAAAGCTCTATTTTCATTTATAAAATATAAAAGTGAAGAACTGAAAATATTCAATAAAGTTAATAACTTTATATTTTCAAAATTTAATTATTAGTGATATTGATGAAAAGAAAAAAAAGAATAGCCATGTTCAAAGAACATAATTTTAATATTATTTATGAGGGAGATATAAACTCTTTACAATAAATAAGGATGACGTTGATTTAAAAAAGTACTTTTTGATAAAATAAGAGAGGTTTCTTCTCAATTGTACCTTTATTATGGATCACTAGAAAATCCTAAGGGACTCTTCTTTAGAATGTATAACTATTTGTTCCTTAATAAGTATCAAGAAAAACAAAAGAAAAGTAATAATGCCTTTAATAAATTAAATATTTTATATAAAAATTTGTTCTATTTGTTGCAATCTAAAGATTTTAAAAATAATTCACTACCTAAGTGGGCTTGTAAATTAGTGGCTAAAACAATAAATGGATCTATACCTATGAATGATGTTTTTTGGCGATTATCTAAAGAGCGAACAGAATGGAATAAAATTTATAAAGAATTTACTCTTGAGGAAGAAGAGGCATAATTTGTATATTGATAACGGTAGTATGTGGCTTTCTATACTTATTGATAGATGAAATAGAGGATATTATGGCTAAAATCGGCATTTTTGTTGGTACAGTTTATGGAAATGCATTAGCGGTTGCTGAAGAAGCTCAACGTATTTTACTTGAGCATAAACACCAAGCTAATATTTATGAAGACGGTACTCTTGCGGATTGGGAAAAATATTCGACTGTATTAGTGATAACATCGAGCACAGGGCAAGGGGATTTACCTGATACTATCGCACCTTTATTTCATGAACTGCATGATAATTTGGGGTATCAGCCACACTTAAGTTACGGCTTAATTGCTTTAGGTGACAGTAGCTATGACCATTTTTGTGGTGCTGGTATGCAATTTGAAGCGCTATTACAAGAACATCAAGCAAAGCGCATTGGAGAGATATTAAAAATAGACGGTATGGATGTCGCAGAACCAGAAGTATTTGCAATAGATTGGATAGAGGATTGGGTTAGTCAATTAGGTTAAATGAGAAAATAATTTGATAAATCTAATTAGTTAATACAGAAATGAGTAAAGTGTTATATTTTTAAATACCGCTTATTTCCATTTTATCAGTAAATAAGCGGTATTTTATGTAAAACTAACGTCTTAAATCGACTAAAATTGATTAGTCTTTGTGTTATATTATTAACGGCGGGTCAGTTTTTCTAAATCTGCTTCAATTTCAGCAATTTTATTTGCGACAACATGCTCAAGATGGCGTAAATCGTCCAGAATTTTATGTTTTAAATCGACTTCTACTTGGTCTTGTTGGCAAATTTTATCTAATTCTTCAATAACATAACGTAAGTTAGTATTGATTTCATTTACTTCTTTAAAACCTTGCCCTGATTGACCATCAGCAATCGTTTTACGTTGACGCGGATATTTAAATTTTACGCTTTTTGCAAAGAATTCACCTTTGTCTTTGCGAAAATAGATTTTTAAAATATCGTTGTTAGCTTCTTGGCGTAGGGTATAGCGGTCAATATCTTCAGGATGCGGGATCCCTAAATTTTTTAAATTATCGTACATATATTGGCACCTGATAGAAAAATGAGTGAAAGAATAGCGAACAGAATTAATTCTATCCGCTGTTCTTATATTAGTCGATAGTTCTTAACAATTCATTAATACCAACTTTCCCACGTGTTTTAGCATCCACTTTTTTCACGATCACAGCACAGTACAGGCTATAACTTCCATCTTTAGACGGTAAATTACCTGAAACAACGACAGAGCCAGCGGGTACTCGGCCATAATGTACTTCGCCCGTCTCTCTGTCATAAATCTTGGTACTTTGGCCAATATAAACGCCCATTGAAATAACCGCGCCTTCTTCAACAATAACGCCTTCAACAATTTCAGAACGTGCGCCAATAAAGCAGTTATCTTCAATAATGGTTGGGTTTGCTTGTAATGGCTCTAAGACACCGCCAATTCCTACACCGCCAGAGAGATGAACATTTTTACCTATTTGAGCACATGAACCTACTGTTGCCCATGTATCAACCATACTACCTTCATCGACATAAGCACCGATATTAACGTAAGAAGGCATTAAAACAGTATTTCGAGCAATATAAGCACCTTGCCTAACGGCTGCTGGAGGGACAACACGAAAACCTTCTTTTTCAAAACGAGCTTGGTCATAATTAGCAAATTTCATAGGTACTTTGTCAAAATAGCGACTTTCACTACCGTCTATCACTTGATTGTGATTAATACGAAAAGAGAGTAGAACTGCTTTTTTTAACCATTGATGAGTCACCCACTGACCGTCAACTTTTTCCGCCACTCGCAGTTTTCCGCTGTCTAGTTGTGCAATAACGTTATTAATTGCATCACGAATATGAGGCTCAACGTTGTTTGGAGTGATATCTGCGCGATGTTCAAAGGCGTTATCAATAATAGATTGTAATGCTTGCATCAATAGTATTTCCTATATGTATTGTCGTGGGTTCCTATATTTTATCCTTTGAAACGAGGGCTTTTGTCAACCTTTCTACGACTTCATTCTTCATTTTTTGGTTTAATGCCTTATTTTCGCTATCGGTTAATACGAAGAAATCCTCAACACGCTCACCTATTGTGGTGATCCTTGCGCCATGTAATGACAATGAAAGATCAGCAAAAACTTTACCAATAATCGCTAATAATCCAGGGCGATCTCGTGCAAATAATTCCATATAAGTGCGTTTATTATGATTAGACGCGATAAAGTTAATTTTTGTTGGAACATCAAAGTGGCGTAATTTCGCAGGTAGTGAGCGTGTTTTTGCATTGGTGTTATAAGGAGCAGATACAACTTGGATCAAAGCGTTGCGGATAGCATTATATCGATCAATAGCAAGAGGCTTACCATTCGGCTCTAACACAATAAAGGTATCCATAGCCATATTATCGCGATTAGTAAATATTTGTGCGTTATGGATGCTTAAATTACGTCTATCAAGCTCACCTGCAACGGAGGCAAAAAGAGAAGGTCTATCTGCGCACCAAATAAATATTTCCGTGCCACCATGTTCTGTTTGTTGGCTGATTAATACCATGGGATCAGCACTATTATGTTCAATTAAAGCAAGGGCATGCCATGCAATCTGTTCTGGTGTGTGCCGTAAAAAGTAATCAGCGTGGCAACGCCCCCAAATTGTTTGTAATTTTTCTTCATCAACATGCTTTGTGCGTAAAATAGTTAGTGCTTGCAAACGATGATGACGGATGCGTTCACGTAAATCAGGAATAGAATGCATACCTTGGCGTAATTGGGTTTCTGTAGATAGAAAAAGCTCACGTAACAAGCTCTGTTTCCAGCTATTCCATAGACTGCTGTTGGTCGCACAAATATCAGCAACAGTTAAACATAGAAGGTAGCGTAATCGACTTTCATTTTTTACTTCTGATGCAAACTGAAAAATGATGTCGGGATCTTGAATATCACGTCTTTGTGCTGTGACAGACATAAGTAAATGATGGCTAACTAACCATTCAACTAATGCTGATTCCCTCTGATTTAGGCCATGTTGTTGAGCAAAATGAACAACATCTTGAGCACCTAGCACAGAGTGATCACCATGCCGGCCTTTAGCTATATCATGAAAGAGTGCAGCTAAACGGAGCAATTCAAGTTGTGGAAGTTGTGGATAAATATCAACACAGAGCGGGTGTTTTTCATGATTTTCTGGAAAACCAAAGCTTTCGAGCTTTTGTAAAACACGGATCGTGTGTTCATCAACTGTATAGGCATGGAATAAATCAAACTGCATTTGTCCCACAATGTTATTCCATTGTGGAAAGTAAGCTGCGAGTACACTGTGTTTGTGCATAGGAACAAATGCACCAGAAACGGCATGGGGATGACGCAAGATCTGCATAAAAACTTGGCGTGCTAGTGGGTACTCACATAAAGGTTGGACTAAATGACGACGTGCATAACGTAAATGACGTAGTGTTGTAGAATAAATTCCCGTGATCTCTTTATGTTCTGCCATACGCAAAAATAGGCGCATAATGGCGATAGGATCATCAAGAAAACAGCTATCATCGATAACATCAATAAGAGTGCCTCTTAGCTGGAATTCATTATCTAATGGTCGTGGCTTTACATTGGGTTGTAAAGCAAGGATAGCTTCATCAAATAGCTGAAGCAGCATATCGTTTAACTCGCTAACACGGCGAGTAACACGATAATAATCCTTCATCATTTTTTCAACCGGCTGGTTGCCTTCTCCTTGATAATTTAAGCATTGAGCAACGTTAAGTTGTCTATCAAATAGCAGACGATTATCGTAGCGAGAAAGTACTAGGTGTAATGCAAAGCGAATTTTCCACAGAGTATATTGACATTCTAGTAGTTCTTGTCCTTCAGCGGGAGTTAAAAAGCCAAAGTTCACCA
The DNA here is from genome assembly GCF_016239305.1 of Proteus vulgaris. Classification (GTDB taxonomy): domain Bacteria; phylum Pseudomonadota; class Gammaproteobacteria; order Enterobacterales; family Enterobacteriaceae; genus Proteus; species Proteus vulgaris_C. The sequence goes on from NZ_JAEHOQ010000010.1 coordinate 112,661, forward strand.
TTTCAGATATAGAGGTTGCACCAAAATGTCGATGAGCAACCCAAATTAAAGTGTGAATATCGCGAAGCCCGCCAGGGCTACTTTTAATATCAGGTTCTAGGTTATAGCTGGTACTATGAAATCGTTGATGCCTTTGTTTTTGTTCTTCTATTTTGGCAGCAAAAAAATCAGGTGATGGCCAAAATCCTTGGTTGAAAATATGATTAATTAACTGTTGATAAAGTGATTGATTACCACAAACAAGGCGAGCTTCTAGTAAATTTGTCGCTACCGTTAAATCAGAGAGACCTTCTAAAAGACACTCTTCCATTGTTCTAACACTGACACCGATTTCAAGGCGTACATCCCAAAGTAAGGTAATTAATTTACTAACTTTGTCGGCTATTTCTGGTGATAAAGGTGAGTCACTTAAAAACAGGAGATCAATATCAGAAAGGGGGTGTAACTCTTGCCTACCATAACCACCAACAGCAATAATACTAAGATCAGGATAATCCGATAATTGAGTATAACGCCATAATTGTATTAAGAGTTGGTCAATGAAATGGCTACGGGCTTGAAGCAATAAAGTTACATCGACATTGTGGTGAAAAGCATCAGCTAACCAAGACTGAAATTGTTCGATAGATTGTTTTAGTTCAGTGTGATTTTGTGTGTTTTTCGTCAGCAAAAAAGGGGAAGGGGGCTGTGTTTGAAATATGTTTTTAGTGGTCATCATTCGTCTTCTTACTCAATGTTTGCCTATGGCATTAAGACTAATGTTAAAACGATAACCTGACTAGCAATTCTATTATTCCATTACAAATAAAATAAAAAAAACGACATATCTCAAAAAAATATGTCGCCTTTACACTGTAAGCTGAAGAGTGTTATTCGTTAATTAAAACCGCAGAAATAAACGGCTCTTCTTCTTTGCGCAACGTCATGATTTCACAACCGTTATCAGTAACGACTAATGTGTGTTCATACTGTGCAGACCAGCCTCTGTCTTTAGTTTTAACAGTCCAGCCATCTTTCATTGTACGAATACGGTAATCACCCGTGTTGACCATAGGTTCAATGGTGAAGGCCATCCCTTTTTGTAACACAACACCACTATCATCTGCATCATAGTGGAGAACTTGTGGCTCCTCATGGAATCCTTCGCCGATACCATGGCCGCAGTATTCACGAACAACAGAAAAATCATGGCTTTCAACAAATTTTTGAATAGCTTTACCCAGTTCACGTAAGCGAATACCCGGTTTTACCATTTTAATTGCTAAATATAGGCTTTCTTGAGTGATGCGACATAAACGCTCACCTTGAATGGTCGGTTTTCCTACGATAAACATTTTTGAAGTATCGCCATGAAAACCATCTTTAATAACAGTGACATCAATATTAACAATATCACCATCTTTAAGGATTTTTTCTTCGCTAGGAATACCGTGGCAAATAACATCGTTAACAGAAATACAGACTGATTTAGGGAAGCCATGGTAGTTCAGACAAGCAGGGATAGCCTGTTGTACATTAACAATATGTTCATGACAAATACGATCTAATTCAGCGGTATTTACGCCAGGTTTTACGAAAGGAGCGATAATTTCAAGAACTTCTGCCGCAAGACGACCCGCGACGCGCATTTTTTGAATATCTTCTTCTGTCTTGATTACAATAGCCATTTGAGTTCTTCGTCTAGATTAAAGCCACAATACGCATGACATAACACAAGTTGGTTGCTTCATATTTTGTATTGCAGGTTAAATGAATAATGATGAGAAATAATTCTGATTACCATTTATGATATCAGCAGAAAGTAGGCATGCCAATAAAGAGGATGTGTGTAATCTGTCTGATATCGAGAATAATCACGAACATTACGCCTTCTGGATCCGATTGTCTTTACATATTGCGCTTTTCTCTTTGGTGTTTTTTATAGTGATTTGATATTAGAGTAATATTCACAGCAACCGCTTCAATAATCTCTTTTTTCTCTGCTTAATATCTCCCGTTTTATGTCAAATACGCCGTTATCAAACACAAGTAATAGTGGTTTCTTAAGGTTATTTATGGTATAAAGCGCGCCGGAGTTCTGTTATTGCATCACATCTAGGGTAGTAACAGTAAATCTGAACATTCAATTGTGTTAATTACACACACAAATCGGCACATAACGCCGGGGTGCTCTTATGTAAAGGTCAAACCTTTACAGCTGATGAGTCGGTCGTATGGGATTTGTGGACGAAATAACCCCAAATTTAAATTTATAGAGGTCTAAAATGGCAACTGTTTCAATGCGCGATATGCTGCAAGCCGGTGTTCACTTCGGTCACCAAACTCGTTACTGGAATCCAAAAATGAAACCTTTCATCTTTGGTGCGCGTAACAAAGTTCATATCATTAACTTGGAAAAAACTGTTCCAATGTTCAATGAAGCTCTGGTTGAACTGAACAAAATTGCTTCTCGTAAAGGCAAAATCCTGTTTGTTGGTACTAAGCGCTCTGCCGTTGAAGCTGTTAAAGAAGCAGCAGAAAGCTGTGACCAGTTTTTTGTAAACCACCGCTGGTTAGGCGGTATGCTGACTAACTGGAAAACTGTTCGTCAGTCAATCAAACGCCTGAAAGATTTAGAATCTCAGTCTCAGGACGGTACTTTTGACAAACTGACCAAGAAAGAAGCGTTAATGCGTTCTCGTGAACTTGGTAAGTTAGAAAACAGCCTGGGTGGTATCAAAGACATGGGCGGTTTACCTGACGCTCTGTTTGTTATCGATGCTGAACACGAACACATTGCTATCAAAGAAGCAAACAACCTGGGTATCCCAGTATTTGCTATCGTTGATACTAACTCTGATCCAGATGGTATCGATTTCATTATCCCTGGTAATGACGATGCAATCCGTGCGATTAAATTATATTTGACCGCTGCAGCTACATCTGTTCGTGAAGGTCGTTCTCAAGATCTGGCTGTTCAGGCTGAAGAAGGCTTAGTCGAAGCTGAATAATAAGGCATGCTCGTAAGAGCCCTTATTTAACCAGGTATTGCTATATATTGGTTAGGGGGCCTCAAAAGGCCCCCTTTACACATCTGCTATGAGAACATCTGTGGCAAGTCCATAGAAAAGTCGAGGAAGAAACAAATGTCTGGAATTACCGCTGCATTGGTAAAAGAACTGCGTGAACGTACTGGCGCAGGCATGATGGAATGTAAAAAAGCGCTGGTTGAAGCTAATGGTGATATTGAATTAGCAATCGACAACATGCGTAAATCAGGTCAAGCAAAAGCGGCTAAAAAAGCAGGCCGTGTTGCTGCTGAAGGTATCATCCTTGCAGAAGTTGCAGCTGATGGTAAATTCGGTGCGCTGGTTGAACTGAACTGTGAAACAGACTTCGTTGCTAAAGATGCTGGTTTCATCGCTTTCGGTAAAGAAGTTATGGCTACTGTATTAGCAGACAAAACTGATGATATCGAAGCTCTGAAAGCTAAGTTCGAAGAAGCACGTACTGCATTAGTTGCTAAAATTGGTGAAAACATCAATATTCGTCGTGTTGCTGTATTAGAAGCCGAAGAATTAGGTACTTACCTGCACGGTGCTCGTATCGGTGTTTTAGTTTCAGCTAAAGGCGCTAACGAAGAACTGATCAAACACATTGCTATGCACGTAGCTGCAAGCAAACCAGAATATGTTCGTCCTGAAGATGTTCCTGCTGACGTTGTTGAGCATGAGCACCAAATTCAGATGGATATCGCAATGCAATCAGGTAAACCACGCGAAATCGCAGAAAAAATGGTTATTGGTCGCATGAACAAATTCACCGGTGAGATTTCTCTGACTGGTCAGCACTTCGTAATGGAACCAAGTAAAACTGTTGGTGAGTTGCTGAAAGAAAACAATGCTGATGTTATCAACTTCGTTCGTTTCGAAGTAGGTGAAGGTATTGAGAAAGTTGAAGCTGATTTCGCAGCAGAAGTTGCTGCAATGAGCAAATAATAACGCTTAGCGTTAACAGAGCCGCCTAATGGCGGTTCTGTTTTGTTTTAATCTCCACTGACCGTTTGCTTTTTTTTGTTAAAAAGAGAAGCTATCTAAAACCTCCAATTAACTAATCTGCTTAGGACAGAACACCATGGCAACCAATGCAAAACCCGTATATCAGCGAATTTTACTAAAGCTGAGTGGCGAAGCTCTACAAGGCGCGGAAGGTTTCGGTATCGATGCGAGTGTACTTGATCGCATGGCTCAAGAAATCAAAGAACTCGTTGAATTGGGTATACAAGTCGGTGTCGTAATTGGCGGTGGTAACTTGTTCCGTGGCGCAGGTCTTGCGGCGGCAGGTATGAACCGTGTTGTGGGTGACCACATGGGAATGCTCGCGACAGTAATGAATGGTTTAGCAATGCGTGATGCATTGCATCGTGCTTATGTTAATGCACGTCTTATGTCAGCATTTCCACTAAATGGTGTCTGTGATAACTACAGTTGGGCGGAAGCAATTAGCTTATTACGCCATGGTCGAGTCGTTATTTTCTCGGCTGGTACAGGCAATCCATTCTTTACTACCGATTCAGCTGCGTGTTTACGCGGTATTGAAATTGAAGCTGACGTTGTATTAAAAGCAACGAAAGTGGACGGTGTTTATTCAGCCGATCCAACCAAAGATCCTGATGCAGTACTTTATGAGCAACTGACCTATCAGGATGTATTAGAACGTGAATTGAAAGTCATGGATCTTGCTGCATTCACATTAGCCCGAGATCATAATTTACCTATCCGCGTATTCAATATGAATAAACCGGGTGCATTACGTCGGGTTGTAATGGGTGAAAGTGAAGGAACTTTGATTTCTCACGCTTAATACACAGAGACAACGGTATAATTTGGCGTTAACATCAAGAGTACGCCAATTCATTTATGTCGATATAGTTTTATATCGACTGGAAGATAACCAGTTCCCAAGGGTTTATAACGTGATTAATGAAATCAAAAAAGATGCTCAAGAACGCATGGATAAAAGCGTTGAAGCACTAAAAAGCCAGATTAATAAAGTTCGTACTGGTCGTGCGTCTCCTAGCCTTTTAGATGGTATTGTAGTGGAATACTACGGAGCGCCAACCCCATTAAACCAAGTTGCTAACGTTGTTGCAGAAGATGGTCGTACACTGGCAATTACGGTTTTCGACCGTACTTTAGCTCCAGCTGTTGAAAAAGCGATTATGGCATCAGATTTAGGTTTAAATCCTTCATCTGCTGGTACGATTATTCGTGTTCCACTGCCACCATTAACAGAAGAACGTCGTAAAGACTTAATTAAAGTTGTCCGTGGTGATGCAGAGCAAGGCCGTGTTTCTGTTCGTAATATCCGTCGTGATGCTAACGATAAAGTAAAAGCATTACTGAAAGATAAAGAAATCAGCGAAGATGATGAACGCCGTTCTCAAGATGACATTCAGAAATTAACTGATATGTTCATTAAAAAAATTGATGAAGCATTAGCGCTGAAAGAAGCAGAGTTAATGGAATTCTAATTTTATATCTTTTTTTGATAATGCCGCTTTTAGCGGCATTATTTTTGGTTATTTATTTGAAATTTCGTGCTTAATACCTTCTTTTTGTCACATTATTTATTAAAGTTTTCATCTTTCTCCCTCATTTACCTTGTCATACTGATATAATTCTCTTTAATTAAAACGTTGTAGACATACTGATTGATTAATAAATGAAACAAATAACTATATTAGGCTCAACAGGGTCTATCGGAACGAGCACACTTTCCGTTATTGAAAATAATCCTGGTGAGTATCAGGTTCTTGCCCTAGTTGCAGGAAAAAATGCAAATAAAATGGCGCAACAATGTGTCACTTTTCAACCTAAATATGCTGTGATGTCTGATGAACAAAGCGCAAATCAGCTTAAACAGTTACTCGCAAGTACATCCTGTAAAACAGAGATCTTATCAGGCTCCCATGCAATTAATGAGATAGCGGCACTTGATGAAGCTGATCAAGTTATGTCTGCGATAACTGGTGTTGCCGGACTAAAACCAACACTTGCAGCCATAGAAAAAGGTAAAAGAATTTTATTAGCCAACAAAGAATCACTGATAACCAGTGGTCGTCTTTTCTTTGATGCGGTGGCTAAGTATGGTGCAACAATATTGCCGATTGATAGTGAACATAACGCGATTTATCAAAGTTTACCTAAAGCTATCCAAGAAAATTTAGGCCATGCTTCTTTAGCTGATGAAGGTGTGACCAGTATTTTACTAACGGGTTCAGGTGGACCTTTTCGTTATACACCGTTAGAAGAACTTGAGGCAATGACGCCTGACCAAGCTTGTGCACATCCAAATTGGTCGATGGGACGTAAAATCTCAGTTGATTCAGCAACAATGATGAATAAAGGGTTGGAATATATAGAAGCTCGCTATTTCTTTAATGCTTCAGAAGAAGAAATGGAAGTAATTATTCATCCTCAATCTGTTATTCACTCAATGGTACGCTACCGTGATGGCAGTATTATTGCTCAAATTGGTGAACCAGATATGAGAACACCAATTGCATACTCAATGGCTTATCCTCATCGTACTCAATCTGGTGCAAAAGCATTAGATTTTTTTGAGATTCAATCGCTAGAGTTTATTCGTCCAGATTACCAACGTTACCCTTGTTTAGCACTTGCCATTGAAGCATCCAAGCGTGGGCAAGCAGCAACAACAGTATTAAATGCGGCTAATGAAGTCGTTGTTGATGCTTTTTTACACGAAAAAGTGAAGTTTACTGATATTGCTAAAATTAATCGCAAAGTTGTTGAACATTTTGACCTCTCAGAGCCTCAAAGTATTAATGATGTTCTAGAAATTGATAAATTAGCCAGATTAGAAACTCATCAGATAATCACTCAATTTGTATAATGGTGATTATATTTAATATAGGGTGTTTGTTCGTCTTTCTGGCTAATGGTATAGTTGCCGAATCACTAAAGACAATAATGAAAATTAACAGTTCATTACTAAAGCTACTGCTTTAGCAACTTTGAGGCTTTGCCAAAGGCCGTGGGTGACACGGTTTTTTTTTGTGCATGGGTTATCCGAAGAGGACTGTCTGTATCAGTATCAGATTAGCAAAGGGTTAAATTGAGTGAACTTATCCAGTGACGATTCATCCGCATCAAAACCAAAGCATGTTGCTATCATTATGGATGGCAATGGACGCTGGGCTAAAAAGCAAGGGAAACTCCGAGTAACGGGGCATCGCGCGGGAATTAAAGCAGTTCGGGATGCGGTTAGCTTTTCCGTAAAACACAAAATTGAATCACTAACGTTATACGCATTTAGTAGCGAAAACTGGAATAGGCCTGAGCAAGAAGTCAGCTCTCTCATGGAATTATTTGTCTTTGCCTTAGACAACGAAGTGAAAAGCCTACATAAACACAATGTTAAACTTACGGTTATTGGCGATATCAGTCGCTTTAGCCGTCGTCTACAAGACAGAATTAAAAATTCTATTGCACTAACTGCGAATAATACAGGGCTTAATTTAAATATTGCTGCTAATTACGGTGGGCGATGGGATATTACTCAAAGCGTAAAACAATTAGCGACCTCTCTCTCAAAAGGAGAAATTAATCTCGAAGATATTAATGAAAACACCATATCTTCACATCTTTGCTTGCATAATCAACCTGGTGTCGATCTTGTGATCCGTACAGGTGGTGAGCATCGCATAAGTAATTTTCTTATTTGGCAGATAGCTTATGCTGAGCTTTATTTTACACAGGTTTTATGGCCTGATTTTGATGAACAAGTTTTTCAGAATGCACTAGATGCTTTTGCTAAACGGGAAAGACGTTTCGGTGGTACTACATCAGAAACAGATACTATAAATCTGGGAGGATAACTTGCTTAAGTATCGTGTCATCACCGCATTAATTTTAATCCCTATTGTTATTGCAGCATTATTTCTACTGCCTCCGGCAGCTTTTGGGTTAGTGATTATTGCAATATCAGGCTTAGCAGGTTGGGAATGGGCGCAATTTATTGGCTGGCATTCTCAAGGTAAACGTATTGCAACAGGGATAGGTTTTGCTGCATTGTTATTAATTATGCAGTTATCTTTACCCAATTTTGACCACCTACTCGACACTCCAATGATTAAAAATGGTTTGTGGGCTGGTTTAATTTGGTGGGTAGCCGCAATTTTATTAGTTGTAAGTTATCCTAATTCAGCCAATATGTGGAAAAATTCAGTTTTTATTAAGCTATTGTTCGGTATATTGACGATTGTTCCTTTTTATTGTGGCATGATGGCATTGCGCATGTTGGGGTATAGCACTGACACTTATACAGGCGCATGGTGGTTATTGTATGTCATGATATTAGTTTGGGCTGCTGACTCTGGTGCTTATGCATTTGGACGCTTAATGGGTAAACATAAAATGGCTCCTAAAGTGTCTCCAGGCAAAACTCTTGAGGGGCTAGTTGGTGGATTAATTACTGCCGGTGTGGCTTCATGGTTATTTACTCATTTCGCACCAGTAATTGAAGTTCCCAATAATTTATTATTAATATCAGGTGTTGTTGTCATTGTATCGGTATTTGGTGATCTGGCTGAAAGTATGTTTAAACGTGTTTCAGGCATAAAAGACAGTAGCCAATTAATACCTGGGCATGGTGGTGTGCTTGATAGAATTGATAGTTTGACTGCGGCTATCCCAGTTTTTGCAGGATTGGTCTTCCTGATTTCTTCTGGCTTTAAACTATAAAGGTAAGTAATGGGTATCCTGTGGAATCTTGCCGCATTTATTATCGTTTTAGGTATTTTGATTACGGTACATGAGTTTGGGCATTTTTGGGTAGCTAGGCGTTGTGGGATCTACGTTGAGCGTTTTTCTATCGGTTTCGGAAAAGCTATTTGGCGAAAGGTAGATAAACACGGCACTGAGTTTGTTATCGCATGGATACCTTTGGGTGGCTATGTAAAAATGTTAGATGAACGTGTTGGTGAGGTTCCACCTGAACGCCGTCATCTAGCATTTAATAATAAAACGGTAGGGCAACGAGCCGCCGTTGTTGCAGCAGGACCTATTGCCAACTTCTTGTTAGCAATCGTCGCCTATTGGATTGTTTTTATGATAGGTGTTCCTGCATTAAAACCTGTAATTGCAGACATTCGTCCGAATTCTATCGCAGAACAAGCAAAATTAACGCCTGGAATGGAACTAAAATCCGTTGCAGGTATCGAAACGCCTGATCAGAATTCAGTTCGTTTAGCATTAGTCAGTAAAATTGGTGCCAAAGAGGTTTCATTCGTTGTATCAGATCCAAATTCTCTCTCTGAGAGTGAGAATATACTGAATTTACAGCAGTGGAATTTTGATCCTGAAAAACAAGATCCCATCTTATCTTTAGGGATTATGCCTGTTGGCGCGCGATTAGACTCGAAAATTGTTGAAGTAACGGTAGGCTCTGCTGCTGAAAAAGCAGGTTTACAGGCAGGGGATCGTATCGTTACAGTTGATGGTCAGCCAATTGATACATGGCATCCATTTACTTATTTTGTTCGACAAAGCCCAAATAAAACATTGGCGCTTCTTGTTGAACGCAATGGCTCGTCATTGGAATTAACGATTACACCGACAGCTATTGCACTGAAAGACGGTACTGAGGTAGGGCAAGTTGGTGCGCAATTACAAGTATTACCTCCTGATGAGCAATACTTGATAATGCAACAATACAACCCATTTTCAGCACTGTATGAAGCTTCTGATAAAACATGGCAGTTGATGGGTTTAACTGTCAAAATGATTGGCAAGTTAGTGGTTGGTGACGTCAAATTAACTAACCTTAGTGGACCTGTTTCTATCGCGAAAGGCGCAGGAATGTCTGCTGATTCTGGGTTTGTTTATTATTTGATGTTTATGGCGCTTATTAGTGTCAATCTGGGGATCATTAACTTGTTTCCCCTGCCTGTCTTAGATGGCGGGCACCTGCTTTTCCTGGTTATCGAAAAGATAAAGGGAGGGCCGGTATCTGAGCGTGTACAAGATTTCTGTTATCGTATTGGTATTATGGCACTGATGCTTTTAATGGGACTTGCACTTTTCAATGATTTCTCTCGCTTATAATTGGTAAGCAGGGACCGGTTAGGAAAACACAAAACAACGATGGCGATGAAAAAGTTGCTTATAGCGTCGCTGCTGCTGGGCAGCGCCACTGCATACGGTTCAGACGGATTCGTAGTTCAGGACATTCAATTTGAAGGTCTTCAACGCGTCGCCGTTGGTGCAGCATTACTGAACATGCCTGTCCGGGTTGGAGACTCGGTTAGCAATGATGATATCAGTCGAACAATCCGTTCGTTATTTGCGACAGGAAACTTTGATGATGTCCGTGTTCTACGTGACGGAAGTACACTGATTGTTCAAGTAAAAGAGCGTCCAACAATTGCCAGCATTACTTTTTCTGGTAACAAAGCAATCAAAGAAGATATGCTAAAACAGAATCTTGAGGCTTCTAATATTCGTATCGGCGAGACACTCGACCGTACAATGTTAGCGAATATCGAAAAAGGGCTCGAAGATTTCTATTATAGTGTTGGTAAATATAATGCAACTGTAAAAGTGGTTGTTACACCTCTTCCTCGTAACCGTGTTGACTTAAAACTCGTGTTTGCAGAAGGTGTATCAGCAACAATTCAGCAAATCAACATTGTTGGTAATAAAGCGTTTTCTACTGCTGAGCTCGTTAACCGCTTCCAATTACGTGACGATGTGCCTTGGTGGAACTTAGCCGCTGATGAAAAATATCAGAAACAAAAACTAGCGGGTGACTTAGAAACATTAAGAAGTTTCTATCTCGATCGTGGTTATGCGCGTTTTGATATTGAATCAACTAATGTCAGCTTAACGCCAGACAAAAAAGGGATTTACATTACCATTAACCTGAAAGAAGGTGATAAATACACGGTAGAAAATACCGAAATCAATGGTAATACGGCGGGCTATACCAAAGATATTGAAGAGCTTATCCAAATTGCTCCTGGTTCTCTTTATAATGGCGCACAAGTGACTAAAACAGAAAATGATATTAAAAATCTGTTAGGTCGTTATGGATATGCTTATCCTCGTGTTATGACTAACCCTGAAATTAATGATGAAAATAAAACCGTTAAACTGCATGTAAACGTAGATGCAGGAAACCGTTTTTATGTTCGTCAAGTACGTTTCGCAGGTAATGACATCACGAAAGACTCTGTTTTACGCCGTGAAATGCGTCAAATGGAAGGTGCATGGTTAGGTAGCGATTTAGTTGAACAAGGTAAAGAGCGTTTAAATCGTTTAGGGTATTTCGAAACGGTTGAAACAGAAACGCAACGTATTCCGGGTTCACCTGATCAGGTTGATATTGTTTATCGCGTAAAAGAGCGTAACACAGGTTCTCTTAACTTCGGTGTCGGTTTTGGTACTGAAAGTGGTGTGAGTTTCCAAGTGGGTGTTACCCAAGATAACTGGTTAGGTACAGGTAACGCAGTTGCTATTAATGCGAGTAAAAATGACTACTCTACTTACGCTGAATTGTCTGTTACTGACCCGTATTTTACCGTTAATGGTGTAAGTTTAGGTGGTCGTATTTTCTATAACGACTTCCGTGCGAATGACGCTGATTTATCAGGTTATACCAATAAATCTTATGGTGTTGATGGAACTTTAGGCTTCCCAATTAATGAATATAACTCAGCCCGTCTTGGCTTAGGCTATACTCATAATGGTCTGTCACGTATGGAACCTCAGGTTGCCATGTGGCGTTACCTAGAAAGTATGGGGGAAAACCCTGGCTTTGATAAGCGTGAATCCTTTAATGCTGACGACTATACTGTTAGTCTGGGGTGGACCTTTAATAACTTAAACCGTGGTTTCTTCCCAACTTCGGGTGTGAGAAGTAACTTAAGTGGGCGTGTGACTGTACCTGGCTCTGACAACAAGTACTACAAAGTGACTTGGGACGGTATGGCTTATTACCCAATTGATGAGAAAGAATCTTGGGTAACCCTATTTAAAGGTCGTTTAGGCTACGGTGATGGTTTAGGTGGTAAAGAATTACCATTCTATGAAAACTTCTATGCTGGTGGTTCTGGCACCGTTCGTGGTTTCCGTTCAAATAATATCGGTCCTAAAGCGATTTATCTTGATGCAAATGGTAAGCCAAAACCAGGTGAACCATCGAGTGATGCAATCGGTGGTAATGCAATGGCCGTAGCAAGTTTTGAGCTGATCACACCAACCCCATTTGTAGATGATAAATATTCATCTTCGGTCAGAACGTCGGTATTTGTTGATGCGGGTACAGTGTGGGATACCAATTGGAGCAGTACAAACTCTACTTGGACTGCCGGTATGCCTGACTATAGCCGTGCAAGTGATATACGTGTTTCAACTGGTGTTGCGTTACAATGGTTATCACCTTTAGGTCCGTTAGTATTCTCTTATGCTAAACCAATAAAAGATTACGAAGGCGATAAATCAGAGCAATTCCAATTTAATATTGGTAGAACGTGGTAGCGATGTAAGTAAGGTTGATGTCTGATTCACTTTGTTGAAAAAGGCATCCGATTTCTGACAAAAAATTATTTTTGGTTTTAAGGAGTTTAATCGTGAAAAAATTGTTGTGTGCCGCTGCCCTAGGAATGGCATTGACCATGTCAGCAGGTGTTCAAGCCGCAGATAAAGTGGGTGTTGTGAACATCGGTCAAGTTCTCCAACAAATTCCTAACCGTGATGCGGTAGAGAAACAATTGGAAAATGAATTCAAATCACGTGATACTGAATTGCAAAACTTAGGTAAAGCATTACAGACCGCTGTTGAAAAATATCAAAAAGATGCACCAACCATGAATGCAACACAACGTGCAAATACAGAGAAAGATCTGGTTGCTAAACGTGAAACATATGCACAAAAAGCACAAGCTTTTGAGCAAGACTTTAGCCGTCGTCAAGCTGAAGAACGTAATAAAATCATGAAACGTGTATTAGATGCAGTTGACGCAGTAGCGAAGAAAGAAGGTTATGATGTGATTTTAGATGCTAACACTGTACCTTATTTCGCAGACGGTAAAGATATTACTGCTCAGGTTCAAAAACAGGTTAAATAATAGATGTTTTCAATTCGATTAGCTGATCTTGCTCAGCAATTGAATGCACAGTTACACGGCGATGGTGATATCACTATCGCCGGTCTTGCTTCAATGAGCCTAGCAAATAGCGAACAAATTACATTTCTTTCTGATAGTCGCTATCGTGAGAAATTAACTGAATGCCAAGCAGCTGCTGTTGTATTAACAGAAGCTGATCTCCCATTCTGCCCGGTTGCCGCACTTGTGGTAAAAAATCCATATATTGCCTATGCCCAAATGGCGCAGATTATGGATACAACCCCACAACCAGCTCAAGATATTCACCCAAGCGCTGTGATTTCTCCTGATGCTAAGTTAGGGCAAAATGTATCAGTGGGTGCAAATGCCGTTATCGAATCAGATGTTGTCCTCGGTGACAATGTTGTGATCGGTGCAGGTTGTTTTGTTGGTAAAAAAACGCATATCGGCGATAATAGCCGTTTATGGGCAAATGTATCTATTTATCATGAAGTTATTATTGGTAAAGATTGCTTAGTTCAATCAGGAACAGTTATTGGCTCTGATGGTTTTGGCTATGCCAATGAACGTGGTAATTGGATCAAAATTCCACAATTAGGTTCCGTTGTTATTGGCGATCGTGTCGAAATCGGTGCATGCACGACGATTGACCGAGGCGCATTAGATAACACAGTTATCGGTAATGGTGTTATCATTGATAACCAGTGCCAAATCGCACATAACGTCATTATTGGTGACAATACCGCTGTTGCGGGGGGCGTCATCATGGCGGGTAGCCTGAAAATAGGTCGCTACTGTATGATTGGTGGAGCAAGTGTTATCAATGGTCATATGGAAATCTGTGATAAAGTAACGGTAACAGGAATGGGTATGGTAATGCGTCCTATCACTGAGCCGGGGGTTTATTCTTCAGGTATTCCGCTACAACCGAACAAAGCATGGCGTAAAACAGCAGCACTTGTGTTGCGAATTGATGAAATGCAAAAAAGACTTAAGTCGCTTGAACGTCAAGTAGAAAGTAGCGACAAGTAACAAAGTACGTCATCGATGGTTGTTACCTATTTTGCGACCTGCGGGTTAACTCACTTTTTTGAGTAACAGCAGGTCGTGTTATTATTAATTAGACGCAGTTTTATTAGACAGGAAGAGTATTGCAATGAGTGAGAATCATACTCTGCAAATCGAAGAAATTTTAGATTTACTTCCACACCGTTACCCATTCTTATTGGTTGATCGTGTCCTTGATTTTGAAGAAAAGAAATTTCTAAGAGCAGTAAAAAATGTATCTTTTAATGAGCCTTTCTTTCAAGGTCACTTCCCAGGAAAACCTATTTTCCCAGGCGTATTGATCCTAGAAGCCATGGCACAAGCAACGGGTATTTTAGCGTTCAAAAGTGTAGGAAAGCTGGAACCTGGTGAGCTCTACTATTTTGCTGCTATTGATGGTGCTCGCTTTAAACGTCCTGTCTTACCAGGGGATCAAATGATCCTAGAAGTTGAATTCATTAAAGAACGCCGTGGTGTTGCTCGCTTTAAAGGCGTCGCTAAAGTTGATGGGGAAATTGCCTGCGAAGCTGAAATGATGTGTGCTCGCCGCCGTGAGGTCTAGCCTATGATAGATAAATCCGCAGTCATTCACCCTTCCTCAATTATTGAAGAGGGTGCGGTAATTGGTGCTAATGTTCGCATTGGCCCTTTTTGCGTTATTGGTGCAAACGTTGAAATTGGTGAAGGTACTGATATCAAATCTCACGTTGTTATCAATGGGCATACGCGTATTGGTCGAGAAAATCAGATTTACCAATTTGCTTCTATTGGTGAAGCTAATCAGGATCTGAAATATCGTGGTGAACCAACACAAGTTATTATTGGTGATCGTAACCTTATTCGTGAAAGTGTGACTATCCATCGAGGAACAACCCAAGGTGGCAATATCACAAAAATTGGCAATGACAACTTACTGATGATTAATACGCATGTCGCACATGATTGTATTATTGGTGATCGCTGTATTATTGCTAATAACGGAACACTCGGTGGCCACGTCACTTTAGGTGATTTTGTGATTATCGGTGGTATGAGTGCGGTTCATCAGTTTTGTCAAATTGGCTCTCACGTTATGGTGGGCGGATGTTCAGGTGTGGCACAAGATGTTCCTCCTTTTGTTATTGCACAAGGAAACCACGCAACCCCTTATGGGCTGAATATTGAAGGATTAAAACGCCGAGGTTTTGCTAAAGAAGATCTTCATGCAATTCGTAATGCTTATAAAGTTCTTTACCGTAATGGTAAAACACTGGAAGAAGCTCGTGAAGAAATTAGACAACTGGTTGCAGATAATAATAATCCGTATGTTAAGTTGTTCAGTGATTTTCTGGAAAACTCAGCAAAATCTAACCGTGGCATCATTCGCTAATTAGGATATGACCTTGTCAGGCCAATTATCTACTGTTCAGCGTCCGTTAGTTATCGGCTTAGTCGCTGGTGAAACGTCGGGTGATATCTTGGGCGCGGGATTAATCCGCGCTCTAAAACAAATGCATCCCAATATCCGTTTTGTCGGTGTTGCAGGGCCTCTTATGCAAGCTGAAGGTTGTGAAGCTTGGTATGAGATGGAAGAGCTTGCCGTTATGGGGATCGTTGAAGTTCTCGAACGCTTACCTAGATTATTAAAGATCAGAAAAGATCTCACTCAACGATTTTCAGCATTAAAGCCGGATGTCTTTGTGGGAATTGACGCGCCTGATTTTAATATCACACTTGAAGGTCGTTTGAAGCAAAAAGGGATCAAAACTATTCATTATGTCAGTCCATCTGTGTGGGCTTGGCGTCAAAAACGTGTTTTCAAAATTGGTAAAGCGACAGATCTTGTCTTAGCTTTCCTGCCTTTTGAAAAAGCGTTTTACGATAAATATCAGGTTCCTTGCCGTTTTATTGGACATACAATGGCGGATGCAATCGCCTTAAATCCAGATAAAAAATCGGCTCGTAAACATCTAGGAATACCTGATGATGTCTCTTGCTTAGCGCTCCTTCCTGGTAGTCGTCATGCTGAAGTTGAGATGCTGAGCGCTGATTTTATAAAAACAGCACAGTTACTAAAACAACAAATACCAACGCTTCATATTGTTGTGCCTCTGGTGAATACTAAACGACGTGTTCAATTCGAGCAGATCCATCAAGATATCGCTCCTGAACTTGACATTCAATTGCTTGATGGACAGGCTCGAGAAGCGATGACAGCCAGTGATGCAACCTTATTAGCATCAGGTACAGCAGCATTAGAATGTATGCTGACGAAGTGTCCCATGGTTGTTGGATATCGTATGAAACCTTTTACTTTTTGGTTAGCAAAAAAATTAGTGAAAACACCTTATGTTTCATTACCTAATTTATTAGCTGGTCGAGAAATAATCAAAGAGTTATTACAAGAAGAGTGTGAGCCGAGGGCGTTAGCGGAACAACTTTTACCTCTTTTAATGGATGAAGAAAAAGTACATCAATTAAAAGAAATATTTTTACAACTTCATAGTGCTATTCGTTGTAATGCGGATGAGCAAGCAGCAAATGCAGTATTAGAATTGGCAGAGAAATAATGGAATTTGTATATCCAAAAGCAAATCTTATTGCTGGAGTTGATGAAGTCGGCCGGGGACCTCTGGTTGGTGCTGTAGTGACGGCCGCTGTTATTCTTGATCCGGCAAACCCGATTGAAGGATTAACAGACTCTAAAAAACTAACAGAAAAAAAGCGTAATGCCCTGTATGACGAAATAAAAGAAAAAGCATTATGTTGGGCAATCGGTCGTGCAGAGCCTGAAGAAATTGATGAGTTAAATATTCTTTGGGCTACGATGAAAGCCATGGAACGCGCAGTTGCAGGATTATCTATTACTCCTGATATGGTTTTGATTGACGGTAATCGTTGCCCTAAATTGCCAATGGCTTCTCAAGCAGTCATAAAAGGTGATAGCTTAGTCCAAGAAATCAGCGCAGCATCTATTCTTGCTAAAGTCACTCGTGATAGAGAAATGGAAGAGTTAGATAAGCTCTACCCTGATTATGGTTTTGCTAAACATAAAGGGTATCCAACTGTTGTCCATATGGAAAAACTGGCCTTATTAGGGGCTACCCCCTATCATCGAAAAAGTTTTGCGCCTGTAAAACGAGCATTAAATTTAAAGTAATCCACAGAGTAATTAAATATTATGGCAGATCCTCGTTTTATCCATCTTAGGGTACACAGCGATTATTCAATGATCGATGGATTGGCAAAAACAGGGCCTCTTGTGAAGAAAGTGGCTTCGCTGGGAATGCCTGCTTTTGCGATTACTGATTTCACTAACTTGTGTGGGTTAGTGAAATTTTATGGTGCTGCACATAGTGCAGGCATTAAACCTATCATTGGTGCCGATGTTTACCTAGAAACAGAATTATTAGGTGATGAATATGCTCACCTTACTATTCTTGCCCGCAATAATGTAGGTTATCAAAACCTTACCTTACTGATTTCTGAAGCTTACAAGCATGGTTATGGTGCCGCAGGGCCGATTATTAAACAAGAGTGGCTAACAACTTATAAAGAAGGACTCTTGTTGCTTTCGGGTGGCAGAATGGGCGATGTAGGTAAGTTTTTGCTTCGTGGAAATCGTGCCTTAGTTGATCAATGTCTTGAGTATTATCAAACTCACTTTCCTGATAGTTATTATTTAGAACTTATTCGAACAGGTCGCCCTGACGAAGAGAGCTATTTGCATGAAGCTGTAGCTCTTGCTTCTGAAAAAGGCTTACCGGTTGTTGCAACGAATGATGTCTGTTTTCTTGATAGTGATGATTTTGATGCACATGAAATTCGCGTTGCAATCCATGATGGGTTTACACTCTCAGATCCCAAGCGCCCAAAAAATTATAGTCCTCAGCAATATATGCGCACAGAAGAAGAGATGTGTGAATTATTTGCTGATATCCCTGAAGCATTAGAAAACAGCGTTGAAATTGCCAAACGTTGTAATGTTACCATTCGTTTAGGGGAGTACTTTCTTCCTCAATTCCCAACAGGGGATATGAGTACTGAAGATTTCCTCGTTAAAAAATCTCAAGAAGGTTTAGAAGAACGTTTAGCTTTTCTGTTTCCAGATCCCGAAGAACGACAAAAAAGACGGCCTGAATACGATGAACGTCTTGATATAGAGTTAAAAGTAATCAACCAGATGGGATTCCCTGGTTACTTCCTTATCGTGATGGAGTTTATTCAGTGGTCTAAAGACAACGGTGTTCCTGTGGGGCCGGGACGAGGTTCTGGTGCAGGATCATTAGTCGCTTACTCACTCAAAATCACTGACCTTGATCCTCTGGAATTTGATTTACTTTTTGAACGTTTTCTTAACCCTGAACGTGTATCAATGCCTGACTTTGACGTCGATTTCTGTATGGAAAAACGCGATAGAGTGATTGATCACGTTGCAGATATGTATGGTCGTGATGCGGTATCTCAGATCATTACATTTGGTACGATGGCGGCAAAAGCAGTTATTCGAGATGTTGGACGTGTTTTAGGACACCCTTACGGTTTTGTTGATAGAATTTCGAAGCTTGTACCCCCTGATCCTGGGATGACGCTAGAAAAAGCATTTGCAGCAGAACCGCAATTACCTGAAATTTATGAAGCCGATGAAGAGGTTAAATCTCTTATTGATATGGCTCGTAAATTAGAAGGGGTGACTCGTAATGCTGGTAAACATGCTGGTGGTGTCGTTATATCACCAACGAAAATTACCGATTTTGCACCGCTTTATTGTGATGCTGAAGGAAATAACCCAGTTACACAATTTGATAAGAATGACGTTGAATATGCAGGTCTTGTTAAATTCGACTTCTTGGGGTTAAGAACACTCACTATCATTAACTGGGCATTAGAGATGATTAATGCCCGACGTGAAAAAAAATCACTTGAACCTATTGATATCTCTGCGATCCCATTAACAGATCAGCGTAGTTTCGATATGTTGCAGCGTTCTGAAACGACCGCGGTATTTCAGTTAGAATCTCGAGGCATGAAAGATCTTATCAAGCGTCTACGCCCTGACTGCTTTGAAGATATGATTGCGTTAGTGGCCTTATTTCGTCCGGGACCATTGCAATCCGGTATGGTGGATAACTTCATTGATCGTAAACACGGCGTTGAAGAGATCTCTTACCCTGATGTTAAATGGCAACATGAGAGCTTGCAGCCTGTTTTAGAACCTACCTATGGCGTTATCTTATATCAAGAACAAGTTATGCAAATAGCGCAGGTTCTTGCGGGATATACATTGGGTGGCGCAGATATGTTACGACGCGCAATGGGTAAGAAAAAACCTGAGGAGATGGCAAAGCAACGTTCTGTATTTGAAGAAGGGGCTATCAAAAACGGTGTAGATGGCGAACTTGCCATGCGTATCTTTGACTTAGTGGAGAAATTTGCTGGTTATGGATTTAATAAATCGCACTCAGCCGCTTATGCTTTAGTTTCTTATCAAACGTTATGGCTAAAAGCCCACTATCCTGCTGAATTTATGGCTGCTGTAATGACGGCCGATATGGATAATACAGAAAAAGTGGTGGGATTGGTTGATGAATGTTGGAGAATGGGATTAAAAGTTCTTCCTCCTGATATTAATAGTGGTTTATATCATTTTCACGTAAATGATGAAGGTGAAATCGTTTACGGTATTGGTGCGATTAAAGGAGTGGGTGAAGGCCCGATTGAGGCAATTGTAGAAGCGCGCCAGCAAGGCGGTCACTTTAAAGATATTTTTGATCTCTGTGCTAGAACAGAAACGAAAAAATTGAATCGCCGAGTGATGGAAAAACTGATAATGTCAGGCGCATTCGATAAGCTAGGGCCTCATCGTGCTGCTTTGATGTCTTCATTAGAGGATGCACTAAAAGCTGCAGACCAACATGCTAAAGCTGAAGCAATAGGGCAATCGGACATGTTCGGTGTGTTAGCTGAAGCTCCTGAACAAGTTGAGCGTTCTTATGCCAATATACCTAAATGGCCGGAACAAGTCGTTTTAGAAGGTGAGCGAGAGACATTAGGTTTATATTTAACAGGTCATCCGATCACACGTTATTTAAAAGAAATTGAACGATATGCAGCAGGAACGCGTCTAAAAGATTTAGTACCAACGCCACGCGGTCAAATGGTGAAAGTCGCGGGCTTAGTGCTCGCTTCTAAAGTATTTACGACAAAACGAGGAAATCGAATTGGCGTGTGTACCTTAGATGATCGTTCAGGCCGCTTAGAAATTATGTTATTTTCTGATGCATTGGATAAATACCAACATTTATTAGAACAAGACAAGATTTTAATTGCTACCGGGCAGGTCAGCTTTGATGATTTCAATGGTGGGCTTAAAATGACAGTCCGCGAACTTATGGATATTAACGAAGCCCGTGAAAAATATGCACGAGGACTTGCTATCTCGTTATCAGACAGGCAAATTAATGAGCAATTATTAAATCGTCTTCGCGGCGTTTTAGAACCTCATCGTTCAGGCACGATACCGGTTCATCTTTATTTTGAAAAGCATGATGCCTGCGCACGCTTACGATTTGGTGCGACTTGGCGCGTAACGCCAACAGATATGCTTTTAACGGATCTGCGAACTCTGCTGGGTAATGAGCAGGTAGAATTAGAATTTGACTAAAATAGGAATGTTATGAGTCTTAATTTTCTGGATTTTGAACAGCCAATTGCCGAGTTAGAAGCGAAAATTGATTCGCTAACCGCAGTTAGCCAACATGATGAAAAAATTGATATTAATATCGATGAAGAAGTTTCACGCTTAAGAGAAAAAAGCCTAGAGCTAACGCGTAAGATTTTTTCTGATCTTGGTGCATGGCAAGTTGCACAACTTGCACGTCATCCATTAAGACCTTACACACTGGATTATATTCATCGTATCTTTACTGATTTCCAAGAATTAGCAGGTGACCGTGCTTATGCTGATGATAAAGCGATTGTAGGTGGCATTGCGCGTTTAGATGGCCGTCCTGTTATGGTTATTGGTCATCAAAAAGGGCGTGAAACAAAAGAGAAAATCCGCCGTAACTTCGGTATGCCAGCACCAGAAGGCTATCGCAAAGCGCTTCGTTTAATGGAAATGGCACAACGTTTTAATCTTCCTATTATCACTTTTATTGATACTCCAGGTGCTTATCCAGGCGTTGGTGCAGAAGAACGTGGCCAATCAGAAGCGATTGCACGTAACTTACGTGAAATGTCGCGTTTTGGTGTACCAATCATCTGTACTGTCATTGGTGAAGGTGGTTCTGGTGGTGCATTAGCTATTGGCGTAGGTGACAAAGTGAATATGTTGCAATACAGCACTTATTCCGTTATTTCACCGGAAGGTTGTGCTTCTATTCTTTGGAAAAGCGCAGACAAAGCACCATTAGCAGCAGAAGCAATGGGAATTACAGCAAACCGCTTAAAAGAGCTCAAACTGATTGATAATGTTATTCCTGAGCCTTTAGGTGGCGCTCATCGTCACTATGACGAAATTGCGGCTTCATTAAAAGCACAAATCCAATCTGATTTAAAAGAATTAGATGCATTTGATTCAGAAGAGCTGACTAATCGCCGTTACCAACGTTTAATGGAATACGGCTACTGCTGATATCATAATATTTGAATAAATTCTGATGAGCCTCATGTTGATTACATGAGGTTTTTTTTTACTTAACCATTTAAAACTATCTCTATCGAAATAATTATAATCTGTGATACTAACTATAATGTATTATATATCAATATGTTAACTCGGTCTCAAAACTAATATAAATTCACTTTTTCACTAAAAGAATAATAAGTCATATCTATCATTTTATAGGGCAATTAATCTTTAATGAGGATAAAGTGATGATATCTTTTAGTGGCAAAGTGGGGATTATTACAGGTGGTAATAGCGGTATTGGTTTAGCCTCTGCGGAAAAATTTTTATCATTAGGTGCATCTGTTGTTATTACTGGTAGTAATTTAGCGCGAGGACAAAAAGCAGAAAAACACCTAAAAGAAAAAGGATATGCCAGTGAGTTTGTACAAATGGATGTGGCGAGTGAAAAGGAAAATAAACAACTTATTGATTATGTTGTAAATAAGTATGGACGAATGGATTTTGTATTTGCTAATGCGGGTGTTTTAACAGATAACATTGCTGATAAATTAGAGTATGAAAAATGGAAGGGTGTTTTAGATGTTAATCTAAATGGACTCTTTTTGATTAATCGAGCAGCAATTCAATATTGGCTAAAAAACAAAATGTCAGGCGCAATTGTTAATTGTAGTTCAATTTGTTCTTTTGTCGGGCAGCACGAATTTCCTGCTTATTGTGCATCAAAAGGCGGAGTCAAATTACTGACACAAACACTTGCTATTGATTATGCAAACAAAGGTATTCGTGTTAATGCAGTTTGCCCTGGTTATATTGATACACCTTTACTGGATGGTCGTAAATTAGATAAACAAAAGTTAGCGACATTACATCCTATTGGGCGTCTCGGTACACCAGAGGAAGTGGCTAATGTTGTCGCATTTTTGGCTAGTGACGCAGCTTCGTTTGTCACAGGGGCTTCTTATTTGGTTGATGGCGGTTTTACAGCTTAATTCTGTTTTCAATAGAAAGCAGAATAATGGTTATTCTGCTTTTTACTTCTTTAATTTCTTTATAACTTCATATTTGCCTTATTTCTATTTCTCTTGTTGTTTGCATAATAGAGTTACATTTTGTTTTATTTATAGGAATATTTTGTACTCGTGCAAAATCAGCGAGAAAAGCTTAACATAATCACCTGCATTCACTGATAAATGATAAAGCGATGAAACAGGAATACGGCTCACTTCTTAAAGAAATCAAACAGCACATTGATCCTCACATCAAAATATTGGTGGGCTTTAGTGGCGGAGTAGATTCCACCGTTTTATTACAGGGGCTTGTACGTTTACGTGATGAATTCCAATTACCTTTAGAATTAACGGCTATCTACATTCATCATGGATTAAATATCAAAGCAGATGATTGGCTTACTCATTGTGAACAATGCTGTCAGCAATGGCAGGTAAAATTCATTAGTGAAAAAGTTCGTGTCAATCCTAAAGATGGAGGGCTTGAGAATGGTGCTAGAGAAGCTCGTTATCAAGCTTTTCGTCAGAATTTACAACCACAACAAGTGTTAGTTACGGCTCAACATCAAGATGATCAAGCTGAAACTTTTTTACTGGCGTTAAAGCGAGGTAGTGGCCCCTCAGGGCTTTCCTCAATGCCAGCTAAAATGGTATTTGAGCATAGCTATTTGCTTCGACCATTACTTAATATTACTCGTGAAGAAATTGAATCTTATGCTACTGAGCAAGGGCTAACGTGGATTGAAGACGATAGTAACCAAGACGACAGCTATGATCGCAATTTTTTACGTTTACGAGTTATGCCATTATTAACGCAACGTTGGCCTCATTTTTCACAAGCGGTGACTCGTAGTGCGGCACTGTGTGGTGAACAAGAAGCCTTATTGGATGAGCTGTTGAAGTCAGAACTTAATGCTTTAATGGATAGCGAGCAAAGTTTAGATATCAAGCAACTTGCTCTTTGTAGTGCGATAAAGCGTAATGCGTTATTGAGGCGTTGGTTTGCTCAACATAATAAAACCATGCCCTCTAGACAACAAATTTTACGATTATGGCAGGAGGTTGCTTTAGCTAAAGCCGATGCGGAACCTAAGTTACAATTTTATCAAGACGAAGTGAGACGTTATAAACAACGGCTTTATCTCGTACCAATGATTGATGATCCTGTTAATAAAATCATTGAATGGCCACTTACTCAATCACTGTCTTTACCTAGTGGATTAGGGGTTTTATCACTAACAACTGAAACAGGAAAAAATACTGTTAGAGCACCTTCAAAAGATGAAAAAGTCACTGTTCGTTTTGGCCTGACACAAGCGTCTTTACGTATTGTTGGACGAGAACATGCTCGGCATAGTAAAAAGATTTGGCAAGAGCTTGATGTTGCACCTTGGCGTAGAACACGAATTCCTTTGATTTATTATAATGATACGTTAATTGCCGCTATTGATACATTTGTTACTTTTGAGGGAAAAGCAATATCAGAACATGTGATTACTATTGAGTGGCGAGAGGTTCATTAATGAACAACCGCCAGTTGGCGGCTGTTCCTTA
>NZ_JAEHOQ010000011.1 GCF_016239305.1 Proteus vulgaris
ATATCATCTTTAATATTTCCTTTTTTATTTTCTTTATATATGTAAAGCATGTTTTTTATTTCTAATAGATAGTCATTAGCCGCATACTCTCCTTTACTGATAAGTTTTTTTAAATAACTTGATAACAATGACTTTTCTATAATTTCTTCTGATATAATTGTATTGGGTGTGGTATTTACTATATATTCACTAATATCATTTACCAATTCATTTATTATTAAACTAATTGATTCTATTTTCACATTATCCATTTTAAATTCCTTTTATTATTAAACAGAGGATACTTATATAAAGATAAGCATTGTTATTAAATAAAATAATTTTTTAAATTATTTTATTATTAATTTAAAAAAAGGAAACGATAATAAAATAGACTTTTATAATAAAAAAAGAGCCTTCACATTTTTGCAAAGGCTCTTCATGTTTTTTAAAACTTAAATTACTCTATTTAGGAGCACGCTCTAATAAAAATTCACGTAATTGAGTAAAGTCAGCAGGTAAGCAATGAGAAAGTAGTGGCTTATCAGCACGTTCAGCTAACTCTTTTGGTAATGGTAATTCACCACCTAAAATACGCTCTACACTCTCTTTAAATTTCGCCGGATGTGCAGTACCTAGGAATAAACCGTATTCACCTTCTTGAAGCTCATCACGTAATAAACGATATGCAACTGCAGCATGAGGCTCTGAAATATACCCTTTTTTTGCAAGCTCACGTACCGTTTCTTCAGTTGTTTCATCATTCACTGCGCCATGTGAAAGATCAGAAAGATCCCACTCTTTACGACGATACAATTCCTCAATACGTGGCCAGTTATTCGGTTGGCTAACATCCATTGCATTAGAAAGTGTTGCTACAGTACGATGAGGTTCCCATTTACCATTATCTAAATAGCGAGGAACCGTATCATTTACGTTTGTTGCTGCAATAAAGCGTTTAACAGGTAATCCTAAAGATTTTGCTAATAGGCCAGCAGTTAAATCACCAAAGTTACCACTTGGCACAGAGATCACGAGTTGTTCATGTTTTTCAGCAGGGATTTGGGCAACAGCTTCAAAGTAATAACAAATTTGAGCCAATAGTCGGCTGATATTGATGGAGTTTGCTGAATTCAAATGCATTGTTTTCTTTAAAAACTCATCATCAAAAGCTTGTTTTACTAATGATTGGCAAGCATCAAAGTCATCTTTAATTGCAACAGTGTGAATATTTTCACCTAATGTACAGAACAGTTTTTCCTGTAATGGGCTAATTTTGCCTTCAGGATAAAGAATAACAACTTGTACATTTTCTAATTTGTAGAATGCATGAGCAACGGCAGCACCAGTATCACCAGATGTTGCAGTTAAAATAGTTACAGGTTGATTGCCCGCAACTTCTGACAACATCTGCGCCATAAAGCGTCCACCAAAGTCTTTAAATGCTAATGTTGGACCATGGAAAAGCTCTAAACAACTAATGTCGTCTTCAACCTGAGTCACAGGTGCAGGAAATGCAAATGCAGTGTTAATTCGTTTTGCTAATACATCAGCAGGAATTTCATCACCAATAAATGCAGTTAAAATACGGCTACTGCGCGTTGCAAAATCAAGCGCTAATAATTCATCAATTTCAGTTTTAGAAAACGACGGTAAGTCTTGTGGAAAAAAGAGACCTTGGTGTTTACCTAAACCTTGCTTTACCGCTTGAGCAAAGCTAACTTGCTCTTGATTATCTTTCAAATTGTATAATTTCATGACTTACCCTATCTGTCTTGCGCCACGCGTATCTAAACGGCAGATATGCACAAAACCTTCACTATTTTGTACATAATGTTGTTTTAACCATTCGGCCATATCTTGTGCGATTTCTAATGAATCAGTAATGGTAAAAAGAGTAGGACCTGAGCCTGAAATACCACAAGCTAACGCCCCTTTCTTTTGTGAAGCTTCTCTGGCTTTTTCAAATCCTGGAAGCAACTGAGTGCGATAAGGTTCTGCTATCACATCTTTCATTAAATTTGCCGCTAACTCAGGTTGTTGAGTATGACAAGCATGAATAAAACCTGATAAATAGCGTCCGTGATTAATGATATCTGCCTTAGCATATTCTTTTGGCAATATGGCTCTGGCTTGCGCAGTAGAGACCTTAATTCCAGGATAAGCCATTACCCAATACCAGTCTTCAAATGTAGGTACAGATTGGCAAATGACACCATTTTGCTCAAGAATGAGTTGTAGACCACCTAAATAACAAGGTGCAACATTATCATAATGCACACTCCCTGAAATACGCCCTTCTAATTCACCCATCATTAATAATAATTGTCTTTCGCTGAAAGGCTTTTTAGCGAATTCATTAAGTGCAACTAATGCAGCAACAACAGAACAAGCACTTGATCCTAAACCAGAACCAATTGGCATATTTTTTTCTAAAACCATTGCCACAGGAAGTTCTTTGCCTAGTTTTTCACAGAATAGCTGCCAACATTGATACACAATATTTTGTTTAGGATCAGCGGGTAATTTGCTGACAAAGTGCCCTTTACTTTCCAGTGTAAATGATGAAGCAGCATCAACGGTGACACAATCGCCAAGCAATTGCCCATCAATAGGTGAAACCGCGGCACCAAGAACATCAAATCCGACACTCACGTTACCTATTGATGCCGGTGCGTAAACTTTAACCACGTTTAAACTCCCAATTTCCATGATAAGGTACGTAATACATCTGCAAACACTCCAGCGGCAGTAACATCATTACCTGCACCATATCCACGTAACACCAATGGAATTGGCTGATAGTAGCGAGTGTAAAAGGCTAAAGCATTTTCACCATTTTTTACTTTAAACAGAGGATCATTAGCATCAACAGCCATCATTTTAACTTGACATTGACCTTCATTAATAACACCAACATAGCGTAATACTTTACCTGCTTTTTGTGCTTCTTCGACTTTAGCGTCAAATTCAACATCCACTTGAGGTAAACGATTTAAGAAACTTGCAATATCACCTGTGCTGTCAAATGAAGTCGGTAACACTGGCTCTACATCGATATCACTTAACTCTAATTTATAACCTGCTTCACGGGCTAAAATCAGCAATTTACGCGCAACATCCATCCCCGAAAGATCATCACGAGGATCTGGTTCTGTAAAACCTTTTTCTTTCGCTGAAAACGTTGCTTCTGACAAACTCTTACCTTCGTCTAATTGGCCAAAAATATAAGAGAGTGAGCCGGAAAGAATACCATTAAACTGAACCAACTCATCACCAGCATTAAGCAAATTTTGTAAGTTTTCAATAACTGGCAAACCTGCTCCCACGTTAGTGTCATACAAAAATTTACGACGTGAAGCTTCAGCGGCTTGTCGGATTTGATAGTAATAATCCATCGATAGCGTATTCGCTTTTTTGTTTGGTGTAACCACATTAAAACCATTTTGTAAGAAATTTGCGTATTGTTGCGCAATTTCCTCATTTGATGTGCAATCTACAATCACTGGATTTAAGAAGTGGTACTCTTTTTCTAAGCGAATAAGCTGACTAAAACTAAAAGGTGTTTTGGCTTCTTTTAAGGCTTGTTGCCAATTATCTAAATCAATGCCTTGCATATTCGTTAACATGGCGCGTGAATTGGCAATACCGCATACACGAAGGTCAATGTGCTTATTTTTCAACCATGCCTGTTGACGATGAATTTGTTCGATTAATGCATTACCTACACCACCCGCACCAATCACAAAAACTTCAACAATTTGATTTGTGTTGAATAGCATTTGGTGACATAAACGTACCGCATTAATTGCTGAGTCATTTGCAATAACCGCAGAAATAGAGCGTTCAGACGATCCTTGGGCAATGGCAACAATATTAATATTGCCTCGTGTTAATGCAGAGAAGAATCGTGCTGAAATCCCTTTCAGAGTACGCATACCATCACCCACGACGGAGATAATCGCTACATTTTCCATGATATCTAATGGATCAAGTACACCATCTTTTAATTCTAAATAGAATTCATCTGATAATGCTTTTTGCGCTCTCATTAATTCTTTTTGTGGCACACAAAAGCTGATGCTGTATTCAGAAGAAGACTGTGTAATAAGAACAACAGAAATACCTGCTCTCGACATCACAGAGAATACGCGAGCCGCCATCCCCACCATACCTTTCATACCCGGGCCTGATACGTTGATCATTGCCATGTTATTAAGGTTAGTGATCCCTTTAACTGGGGTACTCTCATCTTTTTGGCCATCACCAATCAATGTACCCGGTGCATCGGGATTACCTGTATTTTTAATCAAACAAGGAATTTGGAATTGGGCGATTGGAGCAATAGTACGAGGATGAAGTACTTTAGCACCGAAGTAAGAGAGTTCCATTGCTTCTTGATATGACATGCCCTTTAATAAACGAGCATCAGGCACTAAACGTGGATCACAGGTATAAACACCGTCAACATCGGTCCATATTTCACAGCATTCAGCACGTAAACAGGCTGCTAATACTGCAGCAGAGTAGTCTGACCCATTGCGACCTAATACAACCAGTTCACCTTTTTCATTACCTGCGGTAAAACCAGCCATTAAAATCATATCGTCTTTTGCGATATTAAGTTCCAAGATGCGACGAGTAGATTCAGGAATATCAACGGTAGATTCTAGATAGTGACCTTGTGCGAGTAAGTTTTTTACAGGATCAACAACTGTGACATTATAACCACGAGCTTGTAAAACAGACTCCATAATAGCGATAGAGAGCTTTTCACCACGACAAATCATTGCCGCATTAATGCTATCAGGGCATTGACCTAACAAAGAAATACCATGAAGGATATGTCTAATTTCAGCAAATTCACGCTCAACTTTATCTTTTAAACGTTCATAATCGAAACCAGGCTGTTTTTCTCTTAAACCTTGTAATAAATCGGCAAAAATTTGTTCGGCTTCACGTACTTGAGTGAGAGGATCTTCGCCTTCTGCCGTTTTTTCAATCATTGCAACCAAATAATTCGTTATTTTGGCTGGTGCTGATAATACAAGAGCGACTTGTCCTTGCTCTCTTTTTTTCTCAGCGATATCAGCAACATTCAGCACACGCTCTGCATTGGCAACTGAAGTTCCCCCAAATTTTAACACTCGCATACAACTCTCCTGATTTTTTACCCAAAAAAAAACCCGCATTTCTCAATGCGGGCTTTTTCGATTTTCGTTTTTTATATGCGACAGCCCGTCCCGCAATATAAAATTCCGGTGGTGGTGGTAATAATTGTCATTTTAGCTGGGCTGTAAATACGCATAACTATCCTGTCTGTCTCAAATTTAGTTTGACTATATACTGGTTAAAGCAAAGCGAGAGAGATGTCAAATTTTTTATTTTTTTTACTCAAAAAACAAACTCTACTTAAATGAAATTTATTCGAGCACTACCCCTATTGTAGTATAGTTATTCCTATCACAAAGGGATAAACAAAGAAAATAAAGCTACTATTTTGGAGTTATTTGGGTATTTGTACTTTTATAAGGAATAAGGTATTTTAGGCTCCTTTAATTTGTGTAACAAAACTGGTAAAAAAAATAATCCCCACTATATTTAACATATATTTTTCTTTTACATTACATAAATCAAATTATATAGTTAACTATTGAAATCAGGGTTAAGCTGTTATCTTGATTTTGATATGTGTCAACAAAAGTTAGCTTTTTAGATGGTATTTAATACAACTGGTGTTATATTGCTGTTAATAGACTATGGGCGTTTTGCATTCTGATTTTAGCGTTCATTGTCGATTAAAATCGTAATTTTTTTGTAATAACGTGATGGTTATTTATCGAATTTCAATCTGGGTCTAGTTTTTGCGTGCTAATAACAAAAATGAATAACCACACAAGTGCACACACAGAAGTTAAACACAGATTTCCTTTTTCTATTTTTGGTAATTTTAGGTAGCAAATATGCAAACCCCGCACATTCTGATTGTTGAAGACGAAGTAGTTACTCGTAATACCCTGAAAAGCATATTCGAAGCTGAAGGGTATATCGTACACGAAGCCACTGATGGCAACGAAATGCACAATGTTCTATCTGATCATGATATTAATCTGGTCATTATGGATATTAACCTTCCTGGTAAAAATGGGCTGTTACTGGCTCGTGAATTACGTGAACAGGCAAGTGTTGCATTAATGTTCCTAACAGGTCGTGATAATGAAGTGGATAAAATCTTAGGCCTAGAAATTGGTGCCGATGATTACATTACTAAACCCTTTAACCCACGTGAATTAACGATTCGTGCTCGTAACTTATTGTCACGCACCATGAATTTAGTTAATGGCACAGAAGAACGTCGTTTAGTCGAGAGCTATAAATTCAATGGTTGGGAGCTTGATATTAATAGTCGCTCACTGATCAGTCCTGCTGGTGAACAATACAAATTACCACGCAGTGAATTTCGTGCGATGCTACATTTTTGCGAGAATCCAGGAAAAATCCAAACTCGTGCAGAATTACTGAAGAAAATGACAGGCCGTGAATTGAAGCCTCATGATCGTACTGTTGACGTTACTATTCGTCGTATTCGTAAGCATTTCGAATCTACACCAGATACACCTGAAATCATTGCCACAATCCATGGTGAAGGTTATCGTTTCTGTGGTGATTTAGACGAGTGATTTGATTTTATCTCGAACACTCAACTAATAAAAAACCCCTGAAATAAAATTCGGGGGTTTTCTTTTATGTAGTATCGCATTAATAAAATGACAAAAGATAAAAATTGATCTCAACGACTATTTTGAAAAAAAATATAGCTACTTTTTAAAAAAAATTTTAAACCTTATTCATATTAATTTTATTAATCATTAAGTTATCTAATAATTAAAAATTACTCTTTCCACGGCATAATAGGCACCGCACTGATCGCATTTTTTGGTGAACCATCAATAACTTTATCGGAATAAGTTAGATAAATCAGCGCATGACGTTCTTTATCGTAAAAACGGACGACTTGAAGCTTTTTAAAAACCAAAGAAGTTCTTTTCTGGAAAACTACATCACCTCGGTTTTTTCCTTTAATGACCTTTTCACTGAGTTCTATAGGTCCCACTTGTTGACAAGAAATTGCCGCATCCGCCGTATCTTCAGCAAGACCCAAGCTTCCTGAGATCCCTCCTGTTTTTGCACGACTTAAATAACAAGTCACATTTTTAACTTCAGGATCATCAAATGCTTCAATCACAATTTTATGGTTAGCACCAAAAAACTTAAATACGGTATCGACGTAACCTATTTCTTCTGCTTTTGCCATCAAAGAAAAAGGGAGTAAGATAGACACTGCTAGCATCTTTTTGAAATTTAACATATTTACTTTGTTCCATTGAAAAGATGAGAGAATAATTAGGCCTAGAATAAAACAATCTTTTGCTAACTGATAGAAGAATTTGTGTACATCAGTCGCTGAAAAAGACTATATTTTACGATTGTCTAACAATATAACTTGTTATAGATATTCAGGCTATTTACCATTTACCGCAATAAATAAACGAATATGACTAAGGGAGATGTATGGATCAAACCAACATCATACGTGATTTGCTCGCTTGGCTTGATAGTAACCTCGATAAGCCATTATCCCTCGATAATGTCGCAACCAAAGCAGGTTACTCCAAGTGGCATCTACAACGCATGTTTAAAGAAGTTACAGGACAAGCGATTGGTTCTTATATTCGTTCAAGGCGTCTATCTCGTGCGGCCGTTGCATTACGTTTAACGAGCCGCCCCATTTTAGACATTGCTTTGCAATATCGTTTTGATTCCCAACAGACGTTTACCCGTGCTTTTAAAAAGCAATTTGATAGAACTCCAGCACTTTATCGTCGTACTGATGAATGGTGCGCTGTAGGAATTTGTCCTCCTATTACCTTAGATCCTCAAAATTTACCAAAATGGGAATTTGTACAATTACCTGAGAAAAAACTTATTGGTATTGAACAAACCTGTAGCCATACACTTGAGCAATGGGCAGAAGCTTGTTCTGATATGCGCCAAACATTCTGGCGTTACTATATGAGCAAAATAAATGCGGTTCCTCGCCAAGTTTATGGTCTTCATCATGCACAACATAGTGATGAACATGAAGATGAGCAACGTGTGCTTTATACCACAGCCGTTGAGCCTGACTATACGACATTTATTGAGGATGATGCAGCCAATGAAGTCTCATTAGCAGGTGGTGATTACATTCGCTTTGATTTCGAAGGTGAGGCCAAAAGAGGGGCAATGCAGGAGTTTTTATTCCTGATTTATGGTGTTTGTTTACCTAAAATGGGATTAACTCGCCGTAAAGGTTATGACGTCGAAAAATACTATCTTAAAAATGTGCGTTACAGTAATGAGATGGTGACAGAGCCACAAGATCATATCGAACGCTTTGAATATTACATCCCCATTAAACGTGAAGATGTAGCTGCATAAGAAAAAGCTCTCTTGATAGTCACTTCAAAGAGAGCTTTTATTTTTTAGCGTTGAACTTCATCTAATGCTGTATCAGTAAGATGACTCACATCTCCAGCCGTTTCAATCACCCAACCATTGGCAAGCCAAGGGCTATTTTGATAATCGACACGAGAGATTGAACAATTACGCAGTCTTAAACGACGTTCTGCATATGCAGGTAATCCCAAAACTGTACTCAGCAAACATCCTAATGCAATACCATGGCTCACTAAGAGTGGGCGGCTATTTTCGGGCAAATCAAGGCATTGATTTAACGCAGCCTGCATTCGACTTGCTAATTCAGCCATTGATTCTCCTTGGGGAATTCGCCCATCAGGTGTACCATCAATCAAACTCTTGCGCCAAGCCTCTTCTTGTGTCTTTAATGTTGCGATCTCTCGCTGTTCAAGAACGCCCATATTGAGTTCACGTAAACGTGAGTCAGTTATCACTTCACAACCACAAGCTTGTGCAATGATTTCTGCCGTTTGACGAGTACGGCCAAGATCGCTTGAGATAATGTGGGTAATACCTGCTGATTTTACTTTTTCAGCAACTTGCTGTGCTTGACGCACACCATTTGCTGTTAGTGGGCTATCAGATTGCCCTTGAATACGTCTCGCCACGTTCCATTCAGTTTCACCGTGGCGAACAAGATAGACCTGTAACATACATTTTTTCCGTTATACTGCTCTAATTTTTCAAAGGATGATTAATTCATTATGTATCATGTCATTGCAGCCACTACGAATCCAGCAAAAATCAACGCGATAAAACTCGCTTTTGAGCAAGTGTTCGGTAAAGATACCTTTGATATTGAAGATATTAATGTCGATAGCCGTGTTCCACAACAACCTATTGGAAATACAGAAACGAGAACTGGCGCACGTCAGCGCGTAATGGCAGCTCGCCAAGTTCGCCCTGAAGCGGATTTTTGGGTAGGTGTTGAAGCCGGTATTGAAGATGATATGACTTTTGCTTGGATTGTTGTCGAACATGGAAAAATTCGTGGAGAATCACGCTCTGCAAGCCTTATGCTGCCAGAGCAGATCTTAAAAGGGATCCGTGAAGGCAGAGAGCTTGGTGATGAAATGGCTTTCTTAACTAAAATTGACAACATTAAACAACGTGGTGGTGCAATTGGTTATTTTACCGATGGCCTACTTAGCCGTACTTCTGTTTATCAGCAAGCATTAGTTCTGGCATTAGTGCCTGTGACTCACGATATCTATAAAGAACTCAATCAAAAAGAAGATTAATAATTAATCTGATATGTGTTTTTTTGGTAAAAAAGAAAGCAAAAAGCCATTTAATTATTTGATTAAATGGCTTTTTATTATTCTAAGTTACATTATTATTATGCAACTATTTTTTCGTCATTAGCTCTTTTTCAAGCCATAATTTCACTTCATGTGGTGCTGTTTTTAAGCTATTAGAGCCTCTAGTAATAGTGGCAATCCCAACGCCTAGCTCTTCTTTTAGCTCACGCTGACTTAAGTCTCCCCGCATTAATTCTTGCACAATGCGTACTCGTGTCGCCAAAGCACTACGTTCATCAGGTGTCATTAAAAGCTGTAAAATAGGAAAGTGCACATCTTGCTCAAATGCATGTTGTAATAACTCAACAAATCTTAGCCAGTGCTCATTCTCTTCAGGTGATAATGCAGGATCTTGCATCGTGAAAGCCTCTTTTTGCCACACTCATTAACTAGTACAAACTATATCATACTTTGCTAATGTACAAAGAGACTCCCACGACAAATCGCCTTTTTATCCCTTAATAACGACTATTCCATTCATTCTCAGTTAATACTGGCTGTTGTTCACCCGCAAAATAGCTATAAAAAACAGCAAAAGAGAGTACATTTTTGACATAACCACGGGTTTCTGCAAAAGGAATACTTTCTACAAACGCAATAGCATCTAATTGGCCATTTGCATCAGATAACCAACGATCAACACGTGCAGGCCCCGCATTATATGCAGCGCTTGCCAAAATACGGTTTTGGTTAAATCTTTGATAGACAGAATCAAGATAAGCAGTACCAATCTCAATATTTTTCACCGGATTTGTTAACTGCGTACTACTAACATAGCCCGTAATACCCGCTTGTTTTACCGTAAATTCAGCTGTTTTTGGCATTACCTGCATTAAACCTGTTGCGCCAGCTGAGGAGCGTGCTTGTGGGTTCCACGCACTTTCTTGGCGAGCGATTGCCATTGCATAATTGCGATCAATTGATTTATCTTTCGTGTATTGTTCAAACTCGTTTTTCCACGCAAGTGGAAAACGCTCTTCTAAGTGATCCCACATTTTTCCTGTAATAGTGGCTTGCACTGCTAAATCAGCCCACTTTTGTTCAAATGCATAACGTGCTAATTCAGACTGCATTTGTGCGGGTTGTGAGGCAACGTAGTTTGCCCACTCTGAGCGCGCTAAGTTGTCCATTTGCCAATACATTAATTCACGAACACGTTGTACTTCTGGCTGATTAGGGATGCTTGATGAAACACTCGGTGCTTTATCTATCATCATCACATAAGGCTTGCCTAGTTTGGTCGCTGCAACCATTGGATAAAAACCACGATTTTGCATTAGTGCTTCTAAAATAGCTTGTGCTTCGCTGTTTTTACCTTGAGATTGCAATACCATTGCACGCCAATAACGCCACTCTTCCTTATTTTTACTTTCAGGAGAGAGTCTTTCCAACCACAATGCTAATTCAGCGGGTTGATTTTGGCTTAATGCTAGGCGTACACGACGTTCACGCAGTGTATCTGATGCGGTATCTTGAATAACGCTATCACGCCATTTTACCTGTTCAGGTGTGGCATAAGGCATATATTGCCACGCCACAGTATCACGCATTAATTGACGTTCACTCGCCGTCATTTTTTGTGCATGTGCGATATTATCCAATTGCGCCCTAGCCGCATCTGCATCTTTTCTTGCCCAACGTGAAAATGCCGATTGTATGATAGAACGAGTGAAATCGGTTGGTGAAAGCGCAGTTGCATAGCGCCCAACTAAGTTTGGATAGTCTTGTAATTCAACTAAAGCATCACTAATCGTTTGATAGTTTTCAGGGAGACGTCTTGCTAAATAAGCCGCAAGCCCTGTATTTCCATTTTTAATCGCTAAGTTAATTCGTTCTAATACTAACTCTGGTGTTAATTGATTGGCTTTTTGCCATTCATCAAAAAGAGGATCACAACTTGATGGCATTGATGTGCCATTTAGCCATGCTTCTTTTGCTCCTATCCATGCAGTTTGAATATCACCAGTTACCCACTTGGCATAATAATAGTTACATCTAGCTGCTTTGGGGTTCGGTGGGTTAGGACTAAAGGTCAGTAAATTTTGCCATTCTTGACGCTTAGCCAATTCATTTACAAATAGCGAAGGAAGTGCTTTTGCTGGTGGTAATGTCGGATATTTCGCGACAAACTCAGTCACCGCAGCAGGCGCAATAACATCAAGATTATCGGTGATTTGGCGATATTCCAGATAAGGATAAAGTGGATAATTTTCTAATGTCGGGAGTAATTTTTCTACTTCATCTGTTTTTTTAAGATCCCATGCAGTCTTAATCTCTTGATAGCGAACACGTTGTTCACTTAATGAATCCGCTTGTGTCCATGTTGAAAAACACAATGCCCCTATTGCGACTGCTAATGACCACTTTTGCTTAACCACGTAATGTCTCCCACCTCAAATAGAACCACCAAATACTGAATACATTAGCTAATATGATAATCATTAACAATGTAAGTTCCCCTCTTTAAGAGAAATTTTCATTACTTTCAGAGGAAGCACGAAAGGTAGATAAAAACCTCGCTTTTGACTAAGGTTTTCTTTTATAAATCGGGTATACTGGCGACTTTCATCATTTTCGGGTCTTTGGCAAATTACTGACATTGACTTTGCTATTGTTCATTTAGGTGCCCTAAAAACGTGGCTTAATTACAAAAAATTTGTTTTTATCGCGAAAAACGGCACCTCAGAGAAAATCTCTTTTATAATCAAAGGGTAATTATAGTGGCTCAATACGTTTATAGTATGTTGCGTGTCGGGAAAATTGTCCCACCCAAACGACATATCCTTAAAAACATTTCACTCAGCTTCTTCCCGGGCGCGAAAATTGGTGTGCTTGGTCTAAATGGTGCCGGTAAATCAACATTACTTCGCATTATGGCAGGTATCGATACTGATATTGAAGGTGAAGCACGTCCACAACCAGGTATTAAAATTGGTTATTTACCACAAGAACCAAAATTAAACCCCGAACATACCGTACGTGAAGCCGTTGAAGAAGCCGTTAGCGAACTAAAAAACGCCTTAAACCGCCTTGATGAAGTTTACGCTGCTTATGCCGATCCTGATGCTGATTTTGATAAATTAGCTAAAGAACAAGGTCAATTAGAAGCGATTATTCAATCTCATGATGGTCATAACCTTGAAAATCAATTAGAGCGTGCAGCAGAGGCACTGCGCTTGCCTGAATGGGACGCTAAAATTGAGAAACTTTCAGGGGGGGAACGTCGCCGTGTTGCTATCTGTCGACTTCTGTTAGAAAAACCAGATATGCTGTTATTAGATGAACCCACTAACCACTTAGACGCAGAATCTGTGGCTTGGTTAGAACGCTTCTTACACGATTATGAAGGAACTGTTGTAGCAATCACGCACGACCGTTACTTCCTTGATAACGTAGCAGGTTGGATCTTAGAACTTGACCGTGGTGAAGGTATTCCATGGGAAGGTAACTACTCTTCATGGCTAGAGCAAAAAGACGCGCGTCTTGAACAAGAAGCAGCAACTGAAGCGGCTCGCCATAAATCAATCCAAAAAGAACTTGAGTGGATCCGCCAAAATCCTAAAGGCCGTCAAGCAAAAGGTAAGGCTCGTCTGGCTCGCTTTGAAGAACTTAATAGCGTTGATTATCAAAAACGTAATGAAACCAGTGAACTCTTTATTCCACCTGGACCACGTTTAGGGGATAAAGTGTTAGAAATTAACAATCTAACAAAATCTTATGGTGATCGCGTTCTGATTGATGATTTAAGCTTCTCTATTCCTAAAGGGGCGATTGTTGGTATTATCGGCCCTAATGGTGCGGGTAAATCAACACTATTTCGTATGATCGCTGGTCAAGAACAACCAGATTCAGGTACTTTAGTGCTAGGTGATACTGTTAAATTAGCTTCTGTTGATCAGTTCCGCGACAGCATGGATGACAGTAAAACTGTTTGGGAAGAAGTCTCAGGTGGCCAAGACATTATGCGTATTGGTAACTTTGAAATTCCAAGCCGCGCTTACGTTGGTCGCTTTAACTTTAAAGGCGTTGACCAAGGTAAACGTGTTGGCGAACTGTCTGGTGGTGAGCGTGGTCGTTTACACCTTGCTAAACTGCTACAAGTTGGCGGTAATATGTTACTGCTCGATGAACCAACCAACGACCTCGACGTTGAAACTTTACGTGCATTGGAAAATGCCCTGTTAGAGTTCCCTGGTTGTGCCATGGTTATTTCCCATGACCGTTGGTTCCTTGACCGTATTGCCACTCATATCATCGATTACCAAGATGAAGGTAAAGTGGAATTCTTCGAAGGTAACTTTACCGAATATGAAGAATACAAAAAACGTACACTGGGCAACGAAGCTATTCAGCCTCGTCGCATGAAGTACAAACGTATGACAAAATAAATTTAATTATTTTCCTTACGACTAAAATAAAAGCAGAGATTATTCTCTGCTTTTTTTATAGTTACATAGTTAAATAGTTTGAAATTTAATAAATAATTGTAGAGCCGTATTAATTAACTCTCTTGCTTATACTCAAACGTTAACGGCGCAGTAAACGAAACATTACCATTTTCTAAACGATAGCTTTCAGGTGCAGGAAATGGCGAAGCGCGTTTAATGGTATTTAAAGCTTCTCTATCAAGAATGCGATTACCTGATGATGTTTCCACTTTAGCATCTAATAATTCACCTTTGGCATTTAACACAATAGAAACTTGTGTCACGCCTGTCGCTTTAAAACGTATTGCTGTTCTTGGATAACGTTTATACATCTCAATATGGCTATGCACTAAACTTTCCCACCCCATTTTCCCACTTACGGAAGAAGAAGAGAAACTATTAAATTGTGCGCTACTGCTTGTATTAGAACCAGAGATAGGTGCACTTGTTACGTCTGATGGAGCTTCAGAGACAGGAAGATCATCCGGCACTTTTACAGTAACTTGCTTTGGTTTGACCACTGGTTTTACTTTGGGTTTTTCAGGGATACGCTCATAAGTGCCTTGTGCAACCACTGGCATTTTAGGTAAATCTAATACTTCTTTCACTGGTTCTGGTTCTGTTTCTGCGGGTTCAGGAACAGACATCACTTTTTCAGGCCCAACAGGAACGTCTTTTGTTTCTGCCTGAGCTAATTGATAGATACCAAGATCCATTGTCATTGCTGGTGGTAAAACACCATGGCGTTCATCTTTAGAGGTTATCCAGCCAATGGCGACAACGACTAGCGTTGCATGAAATAAAATACTGGCAGTTAATCCACCAATAGAAAATGACCCACGGCGTGAAAAAGTCGCCGACATACTACTCATAATTCTTGCCTCTGATTTTCTTTCTGGTGAATTATAGGCATAATATAAACACAAATGATATTGCTTATTATTAATAATACAATAAAAAATTAGCTTGATAATTATCATAATTTGTTCGCATGAGAAGCAGTAAGAGCTTATTATTTCACTCTTTTTTAGACACCAGAGATTATGGCTAGCGATAAATCATTGGCGCAAAAAATTAGTTGTGCCTATCAATCAACCTATGGACAACTTGTGCGTTTTTTCCACAAACGTACGGGTAATTACCATGATGCAGATGATTTGTCTCAAGATGTGTTTACACTATGGTTAAACAGAAAAGAACAAACACCTGTACAAGAACAGCGTGCTTTTTTGTTTAAAATAGCGAATCACGTTTTGATTGACCATTGGAGAAAAAATCAAAAGCAGAAAGATATCTATCAGGATGATTATGAATTAGATGATGCGGCTCAAAATTATACTACTGAGCTTGATCCGGGATACGTCCTTGAGCATCAACAACGTTTAGATCTACTTAGTGAAGCAATTGCAACTTTGCCCCCACGCCGCCGAGAAGCGTTTGTTCTTTATCGTTTTGATGGTTTATCACAAAGCGAAATTGCAGAACAAATGGAGATCTCAATTAGTATGGTGGAAAAACATATTGCGGCTGCTCTATTACATTGCAAAAGATACGTCGATGCAGGACAGGAGAAATGCACGAATGATGAGTAAGCCGGAAAAAAATATACCGGAAACTAAACCTCACACAGATGAGGGAGCAGATCCTCTTTTTTTAGAAACTGATGATGAATTACTCAATGACTCTATTGATGAGCAAGCGGCCCTTTGGTTCACCCGGCAGCACAGCCAAAGAATGACACCCAAACAACGCCAAGAATTTAAAGAATGGATAGGAAATGATGTAAATCGGCAAGCGTATCAAGATATTGCGGGGATTTGGCGTCAATGTGATGCATTATCACGACCAACAATAACCACTGTTAAAAAGAAAAATCGTTCTCTTTGGCGCCCCGCAATCCACACTACCGCAACTTTTTGTCTACTCACTGTTTTATATCTTCCTTATAGTCATTTACCCGCATTACTGATGGATAATATGACGCTTGCAACCAGTGACTTACCAAAAGAAATGACCTTAGCAGATGGATCTAAAGTCTATTTAGACAGAAATACGCAAGTGAGAGTTGCTTATGTACAAGAAGAAAGGCGTTTATGGCTAGATAAAGGTCAGGCTTATTTCAAAGTAAAATCAAATCCATATCGTCCTTTTTATGTGCATGCAGATACACGATTAATTAAAGTTGTCGGTACTGAATTTGAAGTCAGTCGCTATGATAACAATCAAATTAACGTTGCTGTTCATGAAGGTATCGTTGAAGTTAAAGCAACGCCTAAATCTTCTCCTGCTTATTTGCATGCAGGCTCTCAAGCCACCAGCAAATTAACGAGTGACAGTTTTGTTATTTCTTCTGTGAAGATTGATTCCGTGGGAAGTTGGCGGTTTGGTCAACTGCATTTCTTTGAACGCCCATTGAATGAAGTAATAACCAAACTCAAACCTTATCTTGATATCAATATTCAAATTGCCTCACCCGAAATTGCCAAAATGAAAGTCTCAGGGATCGCTAACATTAATGATGCCAAAGACTTTATTACCGCAATTCCACTTATATTGCCGGTTAATGTTATTTTTACCGATAAAAATAATGCGTTAATTATCAATAAGTAAAAATAAATATGAAAAATATTCTTTTTTACAGGTGAGGATAATTCTCATTTCACCCTCTTCCCTAGTAACAACAATTATTAAGTTAGTGAATGGGATTGGTGAAATGAAAATGAATAACAAAAAAAGGACCCTTAAGAGGTCTCTGCTAGCGTTGCTAATAAGTACGACTATTGTCGCACCTTGCGCTTATGCATCTACCGTTTCTGTGGCTTTACCAGAACAGTCTTTAGCTGATTCATTAAGTGCCATAGCAAAACAAGGGCAAGTCCAAATTTTATTTGATGCAAATTCAGTTAAAAACCTACGTGCTCCAGCACTTTCAGGTCAATTTGAAACTCAAACTGCATTACAAAAAGTATTAATTGGTAGTGGGTTAGAAATTATTCCGCAAGGAAGTGGATTTGTTATTCGTCCTCTCGCAACGACTAACGCGATTGTTATTCCTGAAGTTAAAGTCACGGGTGTAGGTAGCAGTTATCACCCTGCTACCGATGTTGTTTCCGCTCCGCAATACATCACAGCAGAAGAGATAAAACAGCGTAATACTGGTGATGGAAACGTAACTGATTTACTAAAAAGTAACCCTGCAGTTCAATTTTCCAATAATGACAGCACGTCAATGAATCAGGGGGAAATTAAACCCTCACGTATTTCTATTCATGGCTCTAGCAGTTATCAAAACTCCTATAAACTTGATGGTGTCAGCTTTAATAATGACTTTGACCCAGCAAACTCAGGTAATGGTGAAACCAACACCCGTGTTAGCAGTGACGAGCAAGGTATGTATCTTGATAGCCGCTTAATTGATAGCGTGGCGGTTTACGATAATAATATTCCTGTTGAATTTGGTGGCTTTACTGGCGGGACTGTCGAAGTACAAAGCCGTCGCTGGTCAGGCGAAACTCATGCCAATGCCTATTACCGCACAACGCGCTCAAGCTGGAACAATATTTTTACTGATCCAAAGCTTAATTTTGATACAGCAAATAATGATTTTAGTAACCCGGCTCGTTTCCAGAAAAAATACGATAAACAAAACTTTGGTGGTTGGTTTGAAACGAGTCTAACTGACAATACAGGGCTAATTTTCTCTGCATCACGTCGTGAATCAACCATTCCGATGATGATTAGTGCAGAGGGCGGAATTATCCTTACGCCAGATGGACAGTTAGAACAAGTTGAGCAAACACCGCATTATCGTGATCAAACCCGTACCTCCGATAACTATTTTATTAAATACTCTTGGGATATTTCAGAAAAACAAACCTTTGATTTATCAACAAATATCGCTAGATACAAAAGTTATTTATTCTCTGGTTCGGTTTACAACTCAGGTTATGATAATGAACATAATGGCTTAAGTTTTACCGCACTTTATAAACATCAACTTGATCTTGGTTCATTAGAATTAACTGCTGGTTATCAAAACCTTGAAGATAAACGTTCTAATGATCAAGACTACTTCGTTACTATTAAAGACTACACCGATTGGCAAAATCCACAGCAGATAAGCAGTGGTGGTCAAGGTGATTTGAAGAGCAAACAAGAAACTTATAACGCCAAAAGTATTATGCGTTTTAACCCTGTTGAATGGGGCTCAGTCAGCCATCAGCCAACAACTGGGTTTGAAATTAGCCGTACCAAAGGTTCCTATGTTCGAGACAAAACCTATTACAACCACACCTATACTGGCTCTACATGGGATGATCAGTGGATGGGTTCATTACAACAAACAACTCGTTTCTTAGCGGGTACACATGATGCTTCATATACCAACTATGCAATTTATATTGATGATAATATCCAATATAAACGCCTGACATTACGTCCAGGCATACGTTTAGATCGTGATGATTTTGTTCAAGAAAATAATATCTCTCCACGTTTAAGCGGAACTTATGATATTTGGGGCACTGGTAATACCTTAATTATTGGTGGTGTAAACCGTTACTATGGTCGCTCCATGCTGACTTATGCACTTTATGGTGCACAGAATGCAGGCTTACAGCATTGCTACTACTCTTGTGATAACGATAATCCAAATGATTGGGAAAACCGTACCGACTTTGAAGGTGTTGATTCACTTAAAACCCCTTATAACGATGAGTTCACCTTAGGCTTGCAACAAGAAATCGCCTCAACGACATGGCGTTTACAATACGTTCATCGTAACGGTCGCGATGAAGTCCGTAGTGATACCAAATATCCTGACGACAAAGATAAAATAAGAATTCGCCATTTTAATAATAATGGACGCAGTACTCACGACACCTTAACGCTTTCTGTGAGAAACAGTCAGCCTTGGGAATTAGCACAAGCCGATCATGTTTTTAATGCTTCTATTAGCTGGCAAAAAAGCAAAACAAATACGCCTAAAGACTCTGGTTATGCCAACTTCGATCCTAGTTCACAAGGGATGAACTATGACAAAGTATGGTATGACGGAAAAATCATCAATGCTAAAGACTTACCTTCTGGCAATTTTAACTCACCATTAAAAGTCACCGCTGAACTTACCAGTGTTTGGGATGATTTGGATTTGACTTGGTATAACCGTCTTCAATGGAATGGCGCTCGTTCACAAGCAGAGAAAGCCAATAATGGCTCCCCAAGACCAAGTGAATATGGCCCATTATTCGAATACAAAAAACGTAATTACAGCAGTCGTTTTTCTTGGGATACCAAATTGGGTTGGAAACCTGAATTCGCTTATGGCGTAGGTATCTCTGTTGAAGTGAATAACGTCCTTAACACTAAAAATGTGACTGACTACTTCACTTACCAAGATAAAGATTACAAATCGTATGAACCAGGTCGTCAGTTCTGGTTACAAGTCAGCTACGACTATTAATAAATTGACGAAGTTAATGTGAGCAACCAAGTCGATACACAATAAAAATATGACCAATAAGCAATGAAAACAATAAAACAATTTTTCTATTTAGTTTCACCTTTTTGGGGGCGGCGTGCCGCCCTTTACTGCTGGTTTCTATTGATTGTCTCTTTGACCTTAACCCTGTCGTCTGTTTGGTTTAATGTCAAAATGAATGAATGGAATGGCGGTTTTTATAACGCATTACAACAACTTGATGGACAAGCGCTCTACAAGCTTCTTCAACAATTTGTCATTATTATTGCAGGATTAATTACTGTCGTGGTAATGGGCGATTTCTTACGCCAAAAAATGGTTATTCGATGGCGAGAAGGTATGACTGAACAAGTGCTCGATCGCTGGTTATCAAAAAACAGTAAACACTATATGTTAAGACTGACTTCTCAAGAGCCTGATAACCCAGATCAGCGTATTGCAGAAGATATTCGTTTACTGATCGAATCAACAATGCGTTTAACCGTCACATTCTTACATTCGTTACTCACCCTTATTTCTTTTGCTACCATTCTTTGGTCATTGTCTGGTGCAATTTCTTTCACATTAGGGGGGAGTGAGTGGACAATTCCGGGGTATATGTTCTGGGCTTGTATTATCTATACCATTATCGGGATCACCATTACGCAGTTTATTG
Source organism: Proteus vulgaris (assembly GCF_016239305.1). Classification (GTDB taxonomy): domain Bacteria; phylum Pseudomonadota; class Gammaproteobacteria; order Enterobacterales; family Enterobacteriaceae; genus Proteus; species Proteus vulgaris_C. Next base: position 20,362 of record NZ_JAEHOQ010000011.1, read on the forward strand.
GCTCACCCTTGCGTAAAATTAATATGGATAAGCAACGTAAAGAAGCTGATTACCGTACTGCGCTTATCACCCGTAAACAACATGGCGATGCGATTGCGGGTCAGCGTGGTGAAATGAGTGATCGCAATGAATTAATGGGGCGCTTTTTAGGCGTTATCCGTAACTGGAACAACCTCATTCGCTACGAAAGAAATCTTGCATTCTTCACTGTCGGCTATCAACAAGCCACTGCGATGGCACCGATTATTTTTGCCTTACCTAAATTCCTTGCTGGCGAATTAATGCTAGGGGGATTAATGCAATTAAGACAAGCATTCTCTAGTGTTGCAGGTGCATTAAGCTGGTTTATTTTCTCTTATAAAGAAATTGCCGCATGGCAAGCAACGGTGACTCGTCTTTATAACTTCGTGGTACTTTTAGAGCATGATCATGAGCCAGAAGTCGCAGATTTAAATGATAAACAGATTAAATTGAAGGCTAATCTTTCTCTATTTATGCAAGATGACAGCCTGTTGATCCAAGATATTAACTTCTCTGTAAAAGCAGGTGAGTTAACCGTTATTGAAGGTTGCTCTGGGTTAGGTAAATCAACACTGCTTAGAGCATTAAGTGGGCATTGGCCTTATTTCAAAGGGGAAATTCAACGTTCACCAAATGTGTGTTGGATCCCACAGCGTATGTATCTGCCTTTTGCTCGTTTAGACAGTTTGCTCGCTTATCCTTGTCAGCCTAATCAATTCTCCGCTAAAGAGTATGAAGAAGCACTTCATTTGGTGGGCTTAGACAAAATAAAAAATCAACTTTCACTTGAAACGGATTGGACAACACGCTTATCAGGCGGTGAGCAACAACGTCTTATTTTTGCTCGTTTATTGCTCAATAAACCTGATCTTATTTTATTAGATGAAACCACCTCTGCACTTGATGAACAAAATGCATTGAACATGTTGCAGTTGCTAAAACAACATCTACCAACCACAGGTATTGCCTTAGTGAGCCACCAGCGTTTTACACATGTGATTGCAGATAATGTGATTTCACTCAAAGCCCCTACCGTGTCCTCCTCTCAACCTGCTGGAGTTACCGAATATGTATCGTAAATTACTGATTGTTTCAGTCAGTCTTTCCCTTTTAGGGTGTGCGACAAGCACCCCTAATCAAAATGACAAAAGTACGCTATTGCTACGCCCTGATGTTCGCCATTTTACCCTAGACAATGGTTTAGACGTCTACTTACTGCAACGCTCACAAACGGGTGTTGAAATGCGTCTTCTGGTAAAAAGTGGCTCTGTTCAAGAAGATGAAAAACAGCTCGGTTTTTCACACTTTACTGAACATATGGCATTTAAAGGTACAACTCATTTTCCGGGTACAACGGGCTTTAAACAACTTGAAAGTCTAGGTATGAAATTAGGTAGTCATGTTAATGCCGCGACAAGCTTAAATGCGACGACCTATAAACTGTCATTACCGAATGCAAATCCGATCCAAATTAAAACAGGCTTAAAGATCTTATCAGACTGGGCATTTGAAATGACATTTGACCCTATTGAGTTTGATAAAGAGCGCCCTGTTATTGTTGAAGAGTGGCGTTTACGCCAAGGTATCGGTTTTCGTATTAACCGCCAGTTAGAAGAATTGCGTTATTACGGTAGTCGTTATTTAGATCGTGATCCTATTGGTGATTTAGAAATCGTTAAGCACGGTGATGTCAAAGAGGCCAAACGCTATTATGATACTTGGTATCAACCAGAAAGAATGGCATTAGTGCTGGTTGGTAACTTTAATCAAGGCGATGCTATTGCCGATATTAAGCAGCTATTTAACGCTAAAAATAGCGAGAATAAAGGGATTGATAACCCTTCTTGGCACAATTTTATCGATCATAAAGATCTACTGGTTAAAACGATTTTCGACAAAGAGCAAGGTTCACGTATTTTACAGTTCACCTTGCAACGTACTTTGTCAGCACCTTTAAACAGTCGCCAAGGCCAATATGAAGATTTAATGGATTCATTATGGCTATCGATTTTAAATCAACGTTTCTCAACTATCGTTGATAATGGCTTAATAGCTTCCATTAGCGCTAATGCCCAAGGCGCAATGCTAGACTCTCGTCGTTCACAACAATTGATGATTGCGCACCCTAAAGGCAATGACTATCAAGGTGCATTAGATATCTTATTTACAGAAGTTCAACGCCTAGCCTCTGTTCCAGTGACTCAAGAAGAGTTAGATAATGCCCGTAACGCAATGCTAAAACGCCTAAGCCAACAAGCCGCGGGTGAAGAGCGTTATGAGCACGATTATTTAGCCAACCAAATCACAACGGCAATTGAATTGGATATGCCAATTCAAACTAAAAAACAGGCGCTAAATTTAAGCTATCAATTAATCAATAAAGTGACCCCTGAAACATTGTCAGCTTATTTTGCTCAATATCTAAAACAGTCATCACCACGAGTTGCTGTGATTGGCCCTGATAATGATGCTAATTTGTTTAATTCAACGAAAGCTACACAACGCTGGCAAGAAATTAGACAATCAAATCCAGGCGCATTTACCCTAAAAACTCAAGCTGTTGTATTAGATATTAAACCTGAACTTACAGGTTCAATTGTTTCAACGCAATCACTGCCTATTGAAAAAACGCAACAGTGGACTCTGAGCAATAACGTGAAAGTGATTGTGAAAAATGACAGTTATCTCAAAGATAATATTCAAATTTCACTGCGTATTCCGGGCGGTTCATCGCTTGAAACTAATCAAAGCTTAGGTATGGTGCAATGGGCACTGAAATTACCTGAAGTAAGTGGATATGGCCATTACAATGCGCGTGAATTAGCGCTATTTACCAAGCAACACCAAATTAGTTTGCGTCCTTACAGTGAACTGTTATTCCATGGTTTCCGTGGCGAAGCGCCAATTGATGAACTCGAAACCTTGCTAACCTTAATGCATCTAAAAATTACTTCTCCACAGTTTAATGGTGAGAAGTTAGAGCAACAGAAGCAAGCCATGGCATTAGGTATTTCAAAAACACCCGTTGAACGCACGTTTTTAGATAATATCAATAAAGAAAGTTACCAAAATGGTGAACGCCTTGTAGTTTCGCCTGAGGGTACTTGGAAGCAATTTACAGCTCAACAATTACAGCAAACAAACCAAATGATTTTAGGACAACCTGCTGATATGACATTAGTTATCAGTGGTCCTGTCAATATTAATCAGGTAAAACCTCTGATTGAGCGCTGGATTGCAAGCCTCCCAACACGCTCTGAACAGCGTCTATTCTGGGCAGATCCTGCCATTAATCCAAAGCTGACTTCATTTAGCAAAACATACCCTCTCGCAAGCAGTGATAAGAGTATGGTAAGTATTCAATATGCAGCGCCAGCTCAATGGTCACAACAACAAGTACTTGCGCTGAATTTGCTGGATACGGTGATCAGCCAGCGTTTAAGACTCAACCTACGTGAAAAAGCAGGTGGAATTTATTCACTTGGGTTCTCTGAAATGTTAACGAAAATGCCTACCAGCTACTATACGGGCCGTTTAAACTTTACGGCATCACCTGAACGTGCAGATGAATTAATCGCTCTTGCTCGTAGAGTCGTGAATGAAGTTAAGCAATCAGGTATTACAGAGAAAGAGTTACAAGAGGCTAAAAATATCTGGCTAACTGAAAATTCACAGGTAAATGACAGTGCAAGTTATTGGACAGAAGCCCTTGCACAAGTTGCAACTGATGACCAGCAATATCAGCGCTTACTCACTGATCCTGCCATTATAAAAACATTAAGTGTTAACGATATAAATCAAGTAGCCCGCCAATGGTTAGGTGAAAATGAAAAGATCTTTAAGTTAACTCCAGCAACTCAAAAATAAAAACGACTTAGGTTTAAAACGATAAGCCATAAAGTTCGCCTAAAATAAAACGCCCAGCTCTAGTGTAAATACATTTAGAAACCTGGGCGTTTGTTCATCAATTTTAATCAAGCCACATAAATTAAGTTCAAATTTATTGACTATTAAATTTATTAATCTTTTTTAACAGCAAAACGACCACTACCTAAAAACATCACAGCAATCGCAGCAAATAGGTAAAAGCCCGCACTTTCTGGTGCCCATCCCCCTGTTTTAGGGTTTAATGCAAATAGATCACCAGAGTGAACCATCAAGACAGCAACAAACATTGTCCCCGCTAGAACAAGTGCTGATGCACGAGTAAATAGACCAATAATCAGCATGATAGGGGCAACTACTTCCCCAATTACTGTACCGTAGGCAATAAAGGCTGGTAGATTAAAATTGGCTAACATGCCCTGAATACCAGCTAATCCGCCCGGTTCCATTTTATGAAGTCCATGTAATAACATTAAAACTCCAAGAGAAACACGTAATACCAATTTACCCAAATCAGAACAGTCAACAAGTTGATTAAATTTATTAATCATAACGTCTCCAAATTCAAAATAGTGATGTGTGTTTTTAATACGTATTAATAGGTACACTACATTATATGATGAAATATTATGAATGAGTGTGATTTTTATTATCACTATTTGTTCTCATTAAGTAATCACTTAGATTATTATTGCTTTATAACGTGCTATTCACCTTTTCCATGATTAAGATCACAACTTATTAACATAATGAACTCTTAATCACTCACTTCTCGTTATGCTATAGCTATCTCATCTGACCAGTCTAAAAAGGGTATCTGATGGCACATTATTCTCATCTATTTTCTCCCCTTGATTTAGGGTTTACTGTACTGAAAAACCGAATGTTAATGGGCTCTATGCATACTGGTCTTGAAGAAGATCCTAAAGATGCTCCAAAACTTGCACAATTTTATGCCCAAAGAGCTGCTGCAGGCGTCGCACTTATTGTCACAGGAGGGATATCACCTAATAAGCAAGGTGTATTATTGCCACACGCCGCAACATTAATGTCAGGATCCCAGCTTGCACCGCATCAATTAGTTACTGATGCCGTTCATCAGCAAGGAGGTAAAATTGCTTTGCAGATCTTGCATACAGGTCGTTATAGTTACCAACCTAACTTAGTAGCCCCTTCTGCTATTCAATCGCCAATAACTCCTTTCATGCCGACAGAAATGAGTCATGAACAAATCGAACAAACTATCAATGACTACATTCGCTGTGCTCAATTAGCTCAAAAAGCGGGCTATGATGGTGTTGAGATCATGGGCTCTGAAGGTTATTTAATTAATCAGTTTTTAGTTAGCCATACGAATCAGCGAGACGATCAATGGGGTGGTAATATTGAAAATCGTTGTCGCTTCGCTTTACGTATTCTTGATGGAATAAGAAAAGCAGTCGGTGAGCAGTTTATTATTATTTATCGTCTTTCTATGCTGGATTTAATTAAGAATGGTTCAGATGCATCAGAGGTGGTTTATCTTGCCAAAGCTGTTGAGAAAGCGGGCGCTACAATGATCAATACAGGGATTGGCTGGCATGAGGCCCGAATTCCAACGATAGCCACCATGGTCCCAAGAGGCCAATTTGCGAATGTAACACGCGAATTAATGGGCAAAGTGAATATTCCTCTTATTACATCAAACCGCATTAACACACCACAAACCGCAGAAGCTATTTTAGCGGAAGGCTGTGCCGACATGGTTTCAATGGCGCGTCCTTTTCTTGCTGATCCTGAATTTGTTCTAAAAACACAGCTAGGGCGTGAAGATGAAATCAATACTTGCATTGCTTGCAATCAGGCGTGTCTTGATGAAATATTTTCAGGGCAAACAGCCTCTTGCTTAGTTAATCCGTTTGCTTGTCGAGAAACTGAACTTTTAGTTATCCCAACCCAACGGCCCAAAAAGCTGGCTGTTGTCGGCGCAGGGCCAGCGGGATTATCTTTTGCTATAACAGCCGCTAAACGAGGTCACCATGTAACACTCTTTGAAAAAGAAGATGTTATTGGTGGGCAGTTGAACATTGCTAGTCAAATTCCTGGAAAAGAAGAGTTTAAGGAAACCTTGCGCTACTTTAAGCGACAGCTACAACTCACTGGTGTGATTGTTAAAAATAATACCGAAGCCACTCCTCATCATCTTGAACACTTTGATGAGATTGTTTTAGCCAGCGGTGTAACACCGCACCTTCCTGATATAGAAGGCCGAGAGAATATAATTGTTAAAACTTATTTGGATGTTTTAAAGCACCATCAACCTGTAGGTAAAAGCGTCGTAATTATTGGTAGTGGAGGTATTGGCTTTGATACTGGCCTCTATCTTACACAAAAAGGGCAATGTAGTAGTCTAAGCCCCTGCGCTTTTAACAAAGAATGGGGTATTGATCCGACACTTTCATATCGTGGTGGTATAAAACCAGAAAATCACTTAAAAGATGATAATAAACATATTGTTATGACTCAACGTAAAGCCGGAAAAATAGGATTGAATTTAGGTAAAACGACAGGTTGGATACATCGGCTAACATTAGAGAAAAAAGGCGTTAAATTCTTAACACATTGCCATTATCAAAAAATTACGCCAGAAGGTCTTGTTATTGAACAAGATGGAAAACAACAACTTCTTGTGGCTGATAATATTATATTATGTACAGGGCAGCGCGCTTATCATCCTTTGCTTGCTTCTTTAGAAAATAGCCATACAAAAGTCCATCTTATTGGCGGTGCTAAAGATGCCAGCGCATTAGATGCAAAACGCGCTATTAGGCAAGGAACAGAATTAGCACTCGATATTTAATCTTTTTTCAGTGCTTAAGTTATAAGTAAAAAGAAACCCCACATAAAAATGTGGGGTTCTATTTTTTTATTATTGATTATTATTTTTACAGCTCTTCCTGTCTTACTACTTACCTTTTTTACCCATTATTTTTTTCAGTTAATGGATTATCTGAAATACGATTATCTTCTGCGATACAGACTGTTGCAGTAAAGAGAACATCTGTTGATGAATTCAGTGCGGTTTCAGCTGAATCTTGTAATACACCAATCATCACACCCACGGCGACCACTTGCATAGCGATATCATTGCTAATACCAAACATGCTACAAGCCAGTGGAATTAACAGTAAAGATCCCCCTGCAACACCAGATGCACCACATGCACAAACTGCAGCAACAAGGCTTAATAATAGTGCTGTTGGCACATCAACAGGCATACCTAATGTATTTACTGCTGCTAATGTCAAAATCGTGATAGTAATTGCTGCACCACCCATATTGATGGTCGCACCTAATGGAATTGAAACAGAATAAGTGTCTTCATCTAAATTCATACGACGACACATTGCCATATTCACAGGAATGTTTGCTGCTGAGCTACGAGTAAAGAAAGCAGTTACACCACTTTCACGCAAACATGCCCATACTAATGGATATGGATTACTGCGGATTTTCCAAAATACTATCAGTGGATTCACAACCAAAGCAACAAACAGCATACAACCAATCAGTACAATCAGAACCTGCAAATAACCCGCTAAAACTTCAAAACCAGTTGTTGCGATAGTTGACGACACTAAACCAAAAATACCGATAGGGGCTAGACGAATTACAACACGTACCAAATTTGTTACTGCGTCCGCTAAATCTTGCGTTAAAGCTTTAGTGGTATCACTTGCATGGCGTAACGCTAAGCCTAACCCGATAGACCACGCTAAGATCCCCATGTAGTTACCATTGATAAGCGCATCAACAGGGTTTGCGACCACATTAATTAATACCCCTTTAAGCACTTCAGCGATATTTTCAGGTGGTGACAGTTGTGATTCATTAACAACTAGCGTTAAAACTGATGGGAACATAAAGCTTGCAACAACGGCAGTTAATGCAGCGAAGAACGTGGCTAACAGATATAAAATTAACACAGGGCGAATATTTGATTTTTGCCCTTGGCGGTGATTAGCAATCGAAGCCATTACCAGCACCCATACTAATACTGGCGCAACAGCTTTTAGAGCACTAATAAATAGAGTACCTAATAAACTCATCATCTTGGCAACTTCTGGTGCTAACCAAGCGAGTAAGATCCCTGCAACTAAACCAACGAGTATTTGTTTGACGAGACTTCCCTTAAAGAACAGGCTGAAGACTCTGGATTGTTGTTTATCCATAGCTATTCCATTACTTAAAATAATATTTAAAAAAGGCATTTTTGAGTGTTTGCAATGCCAGTATAAGGAATTGAATCGTGCTGAAAAGCTGATTATGCAAAATATACAGCATTAACCGTTATTGTTAACAAATAAATAACATATCTGTGATCATAATAGGGTTTTGTTCTTTTTAGTATACCAATTAGAAATGAAAGAAATTATTGTTATCAGTGAGTTATACTTAGTCGTATTACTTGTTTTTTATTTTCCCTCTCTTATTTTTTATTCTTTTAATCAATCGAACGTTTTTTTTCTTAACATAATCACTAACAATTAATCATGCTACCCACTTATAACTGTATAAATAATATACAAAAAATGATGGTGGTATAAATAAGATAACCTTTTATTTTCTTTCAAAAGTTATTAAAAATTTATCTTTCTTGATTAAAACAAAATGTGATATTTCTCTTCTTAGCATTCTAGCTCTTAAGGTTTTCTTTTGAAAAATTTCCTATTCTGAACTCGAAAAGAGATTAGATGTCTATTTTTCAAGATCCCATATCTATGGGTAAGTTATGTCGTAATAGAGTTAAAAAATTTTCTGTCTAGTTTTTCCTGATTTTGTTAGAGTGTTGCTGTTTTAAACAATGAAAAATAGACCCTATGAAGTGAAAAACGGGTAAATGGATTACAACACTTATTGAATTTACATTTACCCCCAAATGACTCAGTTTTAGGAAGCCTTTTATATGGAAATCGTAAGAGAGCTCTTCTTGGCGCTATGGCATCAAGATTACGAAACCTTAGCTAATCCCTCATTAATATGGATTATCTACATTTTATTATTCACCATACTATTCCTAGAAAACGGAGTATTACCCGCAGCTTTCTTACCAGGAGATAGCTTATTAATTTTAGTGGGTGTGTTAATTGCTAAAGATACAATGGACTTTCCATTGACCTTACTTATTTTAACCGCAGGTGCGAGCCTAGGCTGTTGGTTAGGCTATCTTCAAGGACGATGGCTTGGTAATACAAAATTAGTGCGTAGTTGGCTGTCGCATCTACCAGAACATTATCATCAGCGCGCACATGGGCTTTTTCATCGTCATGGCTTAGCCGCATTACTTATTGGTCGCTTTTTAGCGTTCGTCAGAACATTGTTGCCAACCATTGCAGGCCTTGCAGGACTGAATAATACCCGCTTTCAAATTTTCAATTGGCTAAGTGGTCTTTTATGGGTCGGTATACTGACCACATTGGGTTATATATTAGGTAATAGCCCACTGTTTCGTCAGTATGAACACCATTTAATGAATATTCTTATGCTATTACCTGTTTGCTTATTAGTGATCGGTTTAATTGGTAGCATCTGGGTGGTTATTAAAAAGAAAAGAAAAGCCAAAGTTTAATACGAATTAAATATTATCAAGATATTCCGACGGTAATTACACAGCAAAAAATAATAAAGGCCTGTTTCATCTTATTGAGCAGGTCTTTTTTCAGAATACACGCTTCTAAGCCCTTTTTAATTCTCCCATTCAATTAAGATTTATCTCTTTTTTTCACTTTTAAGTCGATATTTAATTTTATTAAGCTGTAAAATTAGTCTATTGTTATAAGTATGACGTTCTATTTCTATTAAAGGAGTTACTTATGTCTCATCAACGTTCAAATGAAGATCTGCGCGGTGAATTAAAATCTCTTGCTGATACTCTAGAAGAAGTACTCAACTCCTCTGCAGATAAATCCAAAGAAGAAATCCAAAGTCTACGAGCTAAAGCAGAATCTGCAATAAAAGGTTCTCGCGCAAAATTAAGCGATGCAAGTCGAGAAATTGTCGATAACACCAAAGAAATCGCAGGAAAAGCAGATAACTATGTTCGTGAAAACCCATGGACTGGTATAGGTATTGGTGCTGCTGTCGGTGTCGTTCTTGGTGTTCTACTCGCCAAGCGATAATCGATAATGAGTGATACTCAAAGACCACAGGGCCCCGCTTCAGGGGTTCTGAATTCTCTCAGTAGAATTGGTGCTATCGTTATAGGCATGGTTGAAACTCGCCTACAATTAATTGCCATTGAACTGGAAGAAGAAAAAACCACCTTGATCCAGCTTATTTTAATGGCTGGAATCACTTTATTACTTACCGCATTCGGTCTAATGAGCCTGCTTATATTACTATTTTGGGTTATTCCCCTAGAATACCGAATTTATGCTTTAGCGATTACAACAGCGGTTTTGCTTTTCTGTGCCCTCATTGGCGCCATCATGACATTAAAAAAAGCACGAAATTCCACCTTATTAGGCGATACTCGCCAACAGCTGGAATTAGATAAACGTCTTTTGGAGCAATATCATGATGAACAAACAAAATAAGCAGAGTGTCATCTCAAGACGTAAAAAGCTGTTGTTGAATAAAATTCAGCAACAGCGCTCTGATTTGGGGCAAAGTACACAAACTTGGCTTGATGCGACAGAGCCTTATGATAAAACATGGCGGATTTTAGTCTCTTTAAAACCAGCATTTTTAGTAGGCGCTAGTTTTATCTCTCTTTACAGTATTAAACACCCTAAAAAAATCATACGATTAGGACAACGCGCCATCGGTGCAATTGGCTTAATTCGAGCAATACAAAAGTCCTTCAAAAAAACCTCAGATTAAACATCAATTTTTTTGTCTAAGAATGTTAATTCTTCTTAATATCCTCTTTTTCAATTTCCCATTATTGTATATCTCACACCGTAGCCGTGGTTATTAATTCTGAAAATAGAAAGTTAACCAACGAAAATACAAATATAAACAGATATATATTGCAGATAATAGAGTTTAATTAGGAATAAACATTATGAAAAAATTTGAAGATATTGCGTTATTAATTGCCCGTATTTTAATGCCGATTTTATTTATCAGCGCAGGTTACGGAAAAATTGGTGGTTACGAAGGTACACAGCAATATATGCAAGCAATGGGCGTTCCCGGTTTCTTATTACCACTGACTATTTTATTAGAATTAGGTGGTGGATTAGCTATCTTATTTGGTTTCTTAACCCGTACAACAGCAATCTTTACCACGGTATTTACTCTCTTAACCGCATTACTGTTCCACAGTAATTTTGCTGAAGGCGCAAACCAATTAATGTTTATGAAAAATATGACAATTGCAGGCGGATATTTATTACTGGTTGTGACAGGCCCGGGTAAATGGAGCTTAGATCGTATTTTCAATAAAAACTGGTAATAACAAGTTTAAAAATAAAAAAGATCCTCTAGGGGATCTTTTTTGTTGATAAGATTTTTTAATTGCTCTGTTATCTCTTAAAATTACAACAGAAACTGAAAAAACGATTAATACAGTTGATGTTGTTCAAAAAATAAATGAAATGAGTCCTCATAATTTACAAGCAGACACAGTTGTATCCCCATGTGAAGATGATCATAGAGTGGTGCATCTAAGCCAACCAATTCTGTTGTAGGTTTTATTAATAGTGAGAGCCGTTAATCAGTATATTATTTAACCCAGAAAAAAGCACACCGTCTAAAACCTTGTACCATTAGGAGAGCAGGGAGAGCGTTATAATGAAGATTTACCTATGACTGAATTGAATTTTTTAGATACTGTAAAAGAAAAACAATATCCCTGTTGCGTTGGAAGGACATAAAGTGCAATTCAGTTGTTTAAAGGGTTGTGTCTTAGTGGCGGTAGAGTGATCCGTTTTTAATTAGGCGGAAACTTCCGCCTAATATTAGAGTCTATATTTTATCTATATCTAAAACATAAATATTATTAATGTAAAAAACTATTTTTTGTCATTCGCAAAGAGTTTAGGTATTTCACGTAGACACCACGATTTAGCTTCGCCCATGCTATCTCTGCGCCATGCCATAATAATATTGTTTTCATGATGATATTCAGGACCAACAACACGTAAACGCCCTTCTTTAATATCATCTTCAATTAAATCAATCGGCATTGTCGCCACACCTAAACCAGCAATTAACGCTCGACGCTTATCTTCAATAGAACTGACCGTTAAACGGCGCTGTTTATCCAATAATAATACGGTTAAAACTGGACGCTCTCTGGCTGTATCTGCAATTGCAATGCCCCGATATTTTAAGCGAGTTTCTTCTGCTAATGGTTCAGGTTCATTGTGAATTGGGTGATCTGGACTGGCAACGTAAACACTGGTGGTATTGTATAAAGGGCGAAAGTTGATTTCAGACGAAGTACGAAAATGCATATCGGGTGAAATCACAATATCACATTTACCACTTTCTAAACTTTCCCATGCCCCTGCTAATACTTCAGTGACTAACGAAAGTTGAGTATTTGATTTTTCAGCCAGTTTATCAACCAAAGGAAAGAGTCGAGATGCAGGGGTAAGCGCTTCACAAACAATAGTGATATGCGGCTCCCATCCCCTAGCTAAGGCTTCCGCATCTGACGTTAATTTGTCAGCAGCCTCAAGTAATATACGCCCTCTATCGAGTAGCATTCTACCAACATTGGTAAATTTAGTTCTATGACCAGAACGGTCAAAAAGGACAACATCTAAATCTTCTTCTAATTTTTGCATGGTATAACTGAGTGCCGATGGGACTCGATTTAGTTCATCAGCCGCAGCTGCAAAACTCCCTCTACGATCAATGGCATCCATGACTCGTAAAGATTCCAACGTAATTGCTTTGTCTTTACTCATTATACTTATCTCTATCAAATAATTTGATTATAGGCACCAGATTAACTTGCTAACAATAGACAGTCCATACCTCTATGATAAATATATTGATAATCTACTCGAAAAATACCGCCATGATAAAATACAGAACAGCACAACAGTGTGGTAAAGCGGATTATGGTTGGCTACAAGCTCGCTACACATTTTCCTTTGGCCACTATTTTGACCCTCATTTTTTAGACTATGGCACGCTAAGAGTGCTTAACCAAGAAGTGCTTGCCCCTAACTCAGAGTTTAAAGCAAAGACCTATCCTCATGTTGATGTGGTTAATCTTATTCTTCAAGGGGAAGCAACATACCTTGATAATATGGGGCGGACAGTCACAGCAAAAGAAAATGAGTGCTTACTTATTTCACCTCATAATACAGAAACCTATATTGAGAAAAATAGCAGTCCAGATACACCATTAACCCGTATTCAGTTGTGGCTAAATGCTTGTCCACAACAAGAAAGTTTAGCCTCACAAAAATTGATATTGGATGAAAATTTAAAATATCAATTATTAGCTTCACCTACCGGCGATGATGGTTCGTTAATGTTAAGACAAACCATTTGGCTTTATCATATTCATTTGCAAGCGGGTGATGAAATTACATTGCCAATAAAAGGACAGAAAGGCTTTTTGCAATCCATAAAAGGTGGCACCTATTTGCAAACGTCAACACAAGAAAATGGGCAAATCCAGTGTAGCGATGGCGCTTTTATTCAAGATAGCCACAGTATCACATTAAAAAGCTCAGCTGATTTTCGTGGCTTATTTATTGATATTATTTCGTAATGATACGTTTAGATTGGCCTAAAAAGTAGAAAACCCTCGACACACAATGTGAATCGAGGGTTTTTTATGAGGTGAGTTGACCGTTAAGCCGGGTTCTGTCGTGGACAACCATTCATCTAGGCCAGAACTTGCGCGCTGGCTCCAGCAACCTACCCGGGTTCAATGCGGGCCGCACCATAAGAACCCCTATTTGGTCTTGCTCCGGGTGGAGTTTACCATGCCACAAACTGTTACCAGTTGCGCGGTGCGCTCTTACCGCACCCTTTCACCCTTACCTGATCCTGTAAACAGGCCATCGGCGGTTTACTCTCTGCTGCACTTGTCGTAGGCTCGCGCCTCCCAGACGTTATCTGGCACCCTGCCCTGTGGAGCCCGGACTTTCCTCCCCTCTATCCGTCTCCCCCGAAGGGACAACGATAAAGCAGCGGTTGTCTAGTCAACTCAGGGTGCGGATTATAGGGATTCTGATAGAAAATGTATAGCAAAAGAAGCTAAAAAATCACTTTACTCGTCTTGAGCTTCACTATTTTGCTCAATAACGTGTTTGTAAAGTGCATTTTTCTTCACGCCATAAATCTCAGCCGTCACAGCTGCCGCTTTTTTCAGAGGTAACTCTTTTTGTAAGATTGCGAGTGTTCGTAATACTTCAGGAGAAAAATCATTATCAACGGGTTTTTCATAGCCTTCAACAATGAGAACCATCTCGCCTTTACGGCGGTTTTCATCTTCAAGTACCCATTTGAGTAATTCTCCCACTGGCATACCTTGAATAGTTTCCCATGTTTTTGTGAGCTCTCTCGCTAATACTACGTAGCGATCTTCACCCCAAACTGTCACCATATCAGCTAAACTATCTAACAACCGATGTGTTGACTCATAAAAAATCAATGTACGAGGTTCTTCTGACAACTCACGTAGGCAATCTTGACGACTTTTTGTTTTGGCTGGTAAAAAACCTTCATAACAAAAACGATCCGAAGGAAGCCCTGCAGCAGAAAGTGCCGTAATAGCAGCACAAGCACCAGGCAGTGGCACTACATTTATGCCATTTTTACGACATTGATTGACTAAATGATAGCCAGGATCATTAATTAATGGTGTACCTGCATCAGAGACTAATGCGATACTTAGTCCCTGTTGTAATTTGCTAATTAATTGATCAGCTTTTTGCTGTTCATTATGATCATGTAACGCATACAAACGTGCGTTAATGGCAAAGTGCTGTAATAGAAGCCCTGTATGACGGGTATCTTCTGCAGCAATTAAATCGACATGAGACAGCACATCAAGTGCCCGCTGGGTGATATCGCCCAGATTACCAATAGGTGTGGGTACTATGTACAGTGTGGATGTCGTTACCGCTGCTCGATTAGGTTGATTCATTGTTTATTCCGAATGACCGATTTAAAATTGAGCATAATTATAAAACATCACTGGGTACAGTATGCTTTCCTCAATTTTTGTACGTTTTAAAACAGGTTTATCCTATACTGCGATACTCTCTGCGCTGATTATGTCAGGTTGTACCCTGACGGGGCAACAAGAACAACCCCTCACTCCCGCTGCAAAAGCAGAAATGGAGATGAAACAATTTCAAAAAGTGATTGATGATGCTCAAGGGCTAGCATCTTTAGATGTTATTAGAGCCTATATTGGGTTAGAAACATTAATTACCGATCCTGAGCTACATCAGAAGAATATTGATGATACATGGCTCATGCTAACCAAACTCACACCAGAACAACGCCGTGGTGTGGTTATCAAAGCGGATGAAAATACCCTGCAAGGTTGGTTAGATTTACTCAACACATATGAATATAACAAAGATGATGCTGATAAGTTATCAACTGCAGTGAGAGAATGGCAAACTCGCTATCCTCGTAATCCTGCAGCGTTAACACTTCCTGTATCATTATTACGCCTTTCACAGCCTTCTGTTAGTACAAGTAGCCAAATCGCATTATTGCTACCTTTGACAGGACAAGCTAAAGTATTTGGAGAGGCTATTCGCCAAGGCTTCCTTGATGCGCAAAGTGGTTTACCACAACCTCAAGCAATACCTGAACCAGAAACCCCTAAAAATGATGACAGCCTTGCTTCAATTTTAGAAGAGTTAGGCATCAAAAATACTGAAACGCCTACAACGGATACCGCACAAGAAACAACTGAAAAAACTCAAGATAAAGAAAAAGAGAGTTCTACATTTTCAGGTAACACCACACTGCGTTTAGATCCCGTTGCTCAAAATGCGCGCCAAGTGATTGTTTATGATACTAATAGCCAACCTATTGATGTCTTACTGAAAAAAGTACAACAAGATGGTGCTAACTTAATTGTCGGCCCACTGCTAAAACCAGAAGTAATGAAAACCATTGAACTTCAAAGTGGCTTACCGGTGTTAGCATTAAATGAGCTAGATGCAATCCCTTCTGCAACGACAGTCTGTTTCTTTTCTCTTTCACCTGAAGATGAAACCCGTAATGCAGCACAACATTTACGTCAGCAACAAAAAGCAAATCCATTAATTATTGTTCCAGATAATAAATTTGGTCAAAGAATGGCACAAACTTTTGCTGATGAATGGCAACGTACAGGGGGTGGTACAGTTTTACAACAAACCTTTAGTTCTGTTGAAAGCTTAAAAGCATCGATTAATCGCGGTGTCGGTATTCGAATGACAGGAACACCTGTTTTACCAACAGAAAATGCACCTCTGCCATTAGACTCTCAATCTATTCCATCTGCAGGTGGTGCGATTGATTCGGTTTACATCATTGCTACCAGTGATGAACTGACTTTAATTAAACCTATGATCGATATGGCGATCAGTACCCAAAAGCGCCCACCTATTTATGTTAGTTCACGTAGTAACCAAGGTGGAACAGGCCCTGATTTCCGTATGGAAATGGATGGCATTCAATTTAGTGATATTCCGTTGATGACTGGCGCTAATTTGCCGTTAATGCAAAAAGCATCAAGTAAATTTGCGAACGATTACTCATTAATGCGTCTTTATGCTATGGGAATTGATGCATGGTCATTAGCAAACAATTACAATGATCTGACAAAAGGCACATTACATTTTAATGGTATTTCAGGCTCATTACGTGTTGAAGATAACTGTACTGTTTATAGACAACTTCCTTGGATGCAATTTAAACAAGGTAAAATTGAACCTGTTACACAGTAATAGATACACTCCGTTATCATAAAAATAAGCCGCCTTTATGGCGGTTTGTTTTATGAGTAATGAAGGAAGAAAATCATGGATGATTTTTCTAAAAGCCCTTATTTTTTAGGGCGATACTATGAACAAAAAGCGCTAAAATATTTACGCAAACAAGGATTAATATTCATTGCGCGCAATGTCCGATACCCTTGCGGAGAAATTGATCTTATTATGCAGGAAAACAGGACATGGGTATTTGTTGAGGTTCGTTTTAGATATAACACCTTATTTGGTGATGCGATAAGCTCCATTACCTACCCTAAACGACGTCGTTTATGGCGTACAGCAAAGTATTGGTTAGCACAGCGCCAAGAAAGTGTCGAAACATCAGACTGTCGCTTCGATGTTTGTGCATTTAATCAACGCCAGTTAATATGGTTAAAAAACATTCTCGATTATACGGAATTTATTCGTTAAATTAGATTATATAGGTCTTAACGTGCTTGATAGAATCAAAGTCTGCTTTACAGAGAGTATCCAAACTCAAATTGCAGCAGCAGAAGCATTACCTGATGCCATTTCCAGAGCCGCCATGATGATGGTTCAATCGTTATTAAACGGCCATAAAATATTAAGCTGTGGAAACGGTAGCTCAGCAGCAACAGCACAGCGATTTGCCGCAAGCATGATCCATCGTTTTGAAACAGAACGCCCAAGCTTGCCTGCATTATCGTTAAACACAGATAGCGTGGTGATGACAGCCATTATGGGGAATCAGCAACACGATGAGATCTACGCTAAACAAGTGCGCGCATTAGGACAAGCTGGAGATGTGCTACTTGCTATTTCGACACACGGTAACAGTCGAAGCATTATTAAAGCCGTTGAAGCCGCTGTAACACGAGATATGACCATTGTTGCATTAACAGGCTATGATGGCGGAGAGCTTGCGGGGTTATTAGGCCCTCAAGACGTTGAAATTCGTATTCCTTCTCAACGTACCGTCAGAATACAGGAAGTTCAGATGCTAACAGTCAATTGTCTCTGCGATTTAATTGATAATACATTATTCCCACATCAGGATGACTAAGGAGTTACTATGAAATTGCTTCCTCTCACCGCAGTGCTGTGCTCTGCACTTTTACTGCAAGGTTGTATCGGTGCCGCTGTTGTTGGCACGGCTGCAGTTGCAGGCAAAACGGCAACCGACCCTCGCTCATTAGGACAACAAGTTGATGATGGTACATTGGAAGCGCGTGTTTCTGGTGCTCTAAATAAAAATGAACAGATCAAGAAAAGCAATTCACGTATTGTGGCGACAGCTTATCAAGGCAATATCTTATTAACAGGTCAAAGCCCTGATATGTCCGTTGCTGATACAGCAAAACAAGTCGCAACTAAAGTTGAAGGTGTGAATAACGTCTATAACGAAGTCCGCCAAGGCGAGCCTGTGACATTAGGCACAGCATCTTCAGATACATGGTTAACAACCAAAGTTCGCTCTCAAATTTTAGGCAGTGATTCAGTGAAATCATCGTCAGTAAAAGTGATCACTGAAAATGGTGAGGTGTTCTTATTTGGTATTTTAACTCGCCAAGAAGGGGCCGCTGTTGCGAAAATCGCCAGTGAAACCAAAGGGGTCGTTAAAGTAACAACCGCATTTACTTACCTTAATTAATCCCCGTATTTTGACATCGTTTTGTATTATCCTGACAGTATCGGTCTTTGTGAATAATGACCGATACTGGCAGTCTCTCACTTAACTAAAATCGAATTTTATTAAAGTATGTCATTAGCGTCTTAACATCCCTTTATCGATGATAAAATCGATAATAGTTTCCAAACCTACTTTTTCTTTTAAGTTAGTGAAAACATAAGGCTTCACAGGACGCATTCTTGCGGTATCAGCTTCCATTACTTCTAATGATGCGCCAACATAAGGTGCCAGATCGATCTTGTTGATCACGAGCAGATCAGAATGAGTAATACCTGGGCCACCTTTACGTGGAATTTTTTCCCCTTCTGCCACATCAATCACATAAATGGTTAAGTCCGCAAGTTCTGGGCTAAAAGTTGCACTCAAGTTATCGCCCCCACTCTCCACAAAAACAATATCAAGATTTTTGTGACGTATTGCCAACTCTTCAACAGCAGCAAGATTCATCGAAGCATCTTCACGGATTGCGGTATGAGGGCATCCCCCTGTTTCCACACCAATAATACGATCGGCATCTAAGGCTTCAGCGCGCGTTAAGATCTTGGCATCTTCTTGAGTATAAATATCGTTAGTAACAACCGCGATTTCATAAGTATCACGCATTGCTTTACAAAGAACTTCTAACAGTGCTGTCTTTCCTGATCCAACAGGGCCACCAACACCGATACGCAGTGGTTGATTATATTCTTGCATTATAGGTTTCTCATGAACGAAAAAGTCGAGTATATTGTGTTTCATGACGACTACTGGCAATGATTTGAGCAGGGGTAAAACTTCCAATATCATCCGTTGGCCAGTGGGCTGATTGCTCAACAATCGCAGGGATCTGTTCTGCTAATGTAAACAACATTTTCTGTCCCGCACTTTGTCCTAATGGAATAAGTTTTACACCTGACATCACCGTATTTTCAAGCCAACCCCAAGCGTAAGCACAACATAATTTTTCAGAGGAAATATTCCATTTCACACCAGCTAACGCAAACGCCATAAGTTGTGTCTGTTTTACACAAGCTTGTAAGGTTTCATCTAACTCAATATCTAATTGAGGAAGTAAACGAGCAAAAGCAATACCTCGTTGGCGCTCTTCTTGTCGCAACTCTTTAGTTTCACGACTTGCGACAATAAAATCACACCAATACTTCACCTCACTCATTTTTGCTTGAGCCAAATTTTCTTGTAATCGTCGTAATATAGGGAGCTCTAACGTCGATAAAGTGCCTGTCATTTGGGTACTTAACCAAGCCGTTAATGTTTGAGAACAACAAACCCAACCTTTTTCAATTGCCCATTCTAGCCCTTGAGAATAAGTAAACGATCCCACAGGTAAAGAAGGACTAACTAATTGATATAAGCGTAGATCTGCAAGCATCAATAGGCTCCCTTATTCAAATAATTAGTGATGATGATGGTGATCGTCATGAGCGTGATGATGGTGATGTCCACCAGACGATCCACCATAAGCACCCGGCTCTGGTTGATATTTCTCCAAACCAACAATGACATTTGCCCCTAGACCTCTCGCCATATCATCTAAAACATGATCATGAAAATAGCGACACCAGCCAGCTTCAATTTGTAATGGAACATGACGATTGCCTAAGTGATAACAAACCCGTGCTAATAACAGTGGATCGTCACTATACACCGTAGAAACTTGCTCTTTTGCCGCTTCAATTGTGACTAGCGTATTATCTTCTGACAGTAAGATATCACCCTCTTTTAGCACCGTACCGCGAGGCAAAAATAGCCCTGCTTCTTGCCCATCACTTAATGTGACTTTTATACGGCTTTTGGTTCTTTCATCCATCGTTAAGCACAGTGTAAGAGCCTGTTTTTCTGGTGTTGCTATTTCAAGTGCTTTTTGTTGATCAATAAGTTGAGTAAATCTTTTCATTCTCTATATTCTCAATAAATCTTCATCAAAAGAGGAAATAGCGTTGAGCCATCGGTAATTGTGTTGCTGGTTCACACACTAATGGCACACCATCAGCTTTCACGATATAGGTTTGCGGATCTAGCTCAATATGTGGCACATAGCTATTGTGGATCATTGATGCTTTTGTCACGCTACGGCAACCTTGGACACAACCAATTAAGCTCTTTAAGCCGAGCTTTTCAGGCACACCGGCTTCAATGCCCGCTTTTGACATAAAGATCATTGACGTTTGATATTTTGCTTTACCTAAACAGGCATACATTGGGCGATAATGTACAGGCTGAGGCGTTGGAATAGCTGCGTTAATATCCCCCATTGGTGCATAAGCCACCATGCCACCTTTCATGATCAATGCGGGTTTCACGCCAAAGAAAGCGGGTTCCCATAAAACCAGATCAGCCAACTTTCCTTTTTCAATAGAACCCACTTCATGTGCAATACCATGTGCTAAAGCAGGATTAATAGTGTATTTCGCTACATAGCGTTTAATACGACAGTTATCACTTTCAGCGGTATCGCCTTCTAATGTGCCACGTTGTAATTTCATTTTGTGTGCACATTGCCAAGTACGAAGAATAACTTCACCTACGCGCCCCATTGCCTGTGAATCTGACGACATAACAGAAATAGCACCCATATCATGTAAAATATCTTCCGCAGCAATGGTTTCACGACGAATACGAGATTCAGCAAAAGCCACATCTTCAGGAATAGAAGGATCAAGGTGATGGCAAACCATCAACATGTCGAGGTGTTCATCTACCGTGTTAATGGTATAAGGCATTGTTGGATTTGTTGAGGCTGGTAAAATATTTGGCTCACCGACTGATTTAATCACATCTGGTGCGTGCCCACCACCGGCGCCTTCTGTGTGGAAAACGTGGATCACACGGCCTGCTATCGCTTTTACGGTTTCTTCATAAAAACCACCTTCATTTAAGGTGTCAGAGTGAATAGCAACTTGCACATCCATTTCATCAGCAACATTAAGGCAATTGTGAATTGCCATTGGCGTTGCCCCCCAGTCTTCATGAATTTTTAGACCAATAGCCCCTGCTTCAATCTGCTCACGAACTGCTTGCGGTTTACTCACACAGCCTTTACCGAATAACCCCACATTAATAGGTAATTCATCAACGGCTTCTAGCATGCGGTGCATGTTCCAAATACCCGGCGTTACTGTGGTTGCATTCGTTCCTGCAACTGGCCCTGTACCACCACCAATAAAAGTAGTCACACCAGAGACTAAACCTTCTTGTGCTTGTTGAGGACAGATAAAGTGAATATGGGTATCAACACCACCGGCGGTAACAATTTTACCTTCACCTGCAACCACTTCGGTGGCAGGTCCTACAACAATATCCACATTGGGTTGTACATCAGGGTTACCTGCTTTACCGATACCCACAATACGACCATCTTTAATACCGATATCTGCTTTTACGATACCCCAATGATCTAAAATTATGGCATTAGTGATAAGCACATCTACACACTTGGCGTTGACAACTTGGCTTTGCCCCATACCATCACGAATAACTTTACCGCCACCAAATTTGACCTCTTCACCATAAGTGGTGAAATCTTTTTCAATTTCAAGAAAAAGCTCTGTATCGGCTAATCGCAGACGATCACCCGTTGTTGGGCCAAACATATCTGCATAAGCTTGACGTGAGATAGTTTTCATTTTTTCTCACTCTCCAATTTACCCATCACTTTGCCGTGAAAACCATAAATTTCACGTTTTCCTGCAAAAGCCACTAATTCAACTGTACGGCTTTGACCGGGTTCAAAACGAACCGCCATACCTGCTGGAATATTTAAACGAAAACCCAATGTGCCTTCTCGCTCAAATTTCAACGCATCATTTACTTCATAGAAATGATAATGAGAACCCACCTGTACGGGTCTATCGCCATGATTAGCAACTTGTATTGTTTTTGTCTCTCGGCCAGCATTAAGCTCAATATCACCTAGCGCTTGGTTAACTCTAATTTCACCGGGTATCATGTTGTTACCTACACAATAGGATCATGGATAGAAACAAGTTTTGTACCATCAGGGAATGTACACTCTACTTGAATGTCTTTTATCATTTCTGGCACCCCTTCCATCACCTGCTCTGCCGTTAAAACAGTCCGCCCTTCACTCATTAATTGGGCAACGGTTTTGCCATCACGAGCACCTTCCATAATGGCACAACTAATCAATGCAACCGCTTCAGGGTAATTAAGCTTAAGCCCTCTCGCTAAACGTCTTTCAGCAACAAGGCCCGCTGTAAAAAGCAGTAATTTATCTTTTTCTCTTGGTGTTAATTCCATTTCTGCTCCTAAAATTAACGATTATGTCGCCCATATACGAGGCGGCTCAGGACAATACCCTAACCAGTGTTGTCTGACGGTTTGCCAAACTTGAGCAAAACACGCCATCATCGGCTCTGTTTGTGAGCCTAATAACCGTAAAACTAAAATGCCGTCTACATCGGTTAAACCATATTCCACAACAGGGTTGTAAGTAGCTAAAAAAGCCACAACACATTGTTGAATAAGATTTTTTAATTCCTCAGTTGCAGGATAAATATAAAGCGAACCCAACATTGGAAACTCACGCATTACGGCCGCTTTACTTTGTAAACCATTAACAAAAAGCGATTCTGTTAATGTCAACTTTTCATCAATGTAAAAATTAAAACGTCCTTTAACATTGCCATTTTCAAACCATTCATTTAAAACAGGGCGGCCAAAACACTGAATTTCCCACCCAATAAATTTGGCAGTAGATGCAATATGAATATGTGTTTCTAGGTGCGCTTGGGCATCAGGAAAAAAGATATTCTCCTGTGGAAGCCACTCTAAAAAGCCACTCGGTGCGACGTTTAATGTTTGAATTTGACGAGCCACACCACCAGCACTACGGTAAAACTTGGTTGCACCCGGCGTGGTAAGCAATGCATGAGCTTCAGATTGCACATCAATATTGATCAATAATTTATCACCACCGACTACTCCTCCTGGAGGATGGAGTAAATAAGTGTGTGCAATACCTTGCTCAGGATAAAAAGGGCGTTGAACCATTAATGGGCCGACATGGCGTTTTTCTGTAAGACGTGTCATGCCGCGTTTTACTTCATAACGTAAAACGATTTCAGCAAGCCAACCCTTCCCTGAAAAGTCAGACATACTCACTCCTGCCAACTCGGCAAAATTATCAATAAATCAGGAAAATACGTGAATACATACAGCACTATCCATAAGATTGTGTCATTCAAAATCAAATAGAAAATAAGCTAATGAATGTTGGATAGGGTGTGGGTAAAAAGACAAATTGTGATACCCTAAGAACAGGATAATCCCCTTCGTCTGTGACGCGCGATTCTACACCTTATTACGAAAAATGCGTTTTAAATAAATAGCAATTTATTTAGAAAAAGTGACATTGATTAAAATAAATGTAAAAAATGAGCGTATATCTATATTGTCATCTTTCATCAACGGGATTATATTCTGTGAGGCTGTCATACCGTTTCACATGATGACCCTCATTCTTAGCTAGAATAATCTCTCTATTTATTCTAGATGTAACTTATTCGTTTATAAAACAAATGAATTCACGTTAAATATTATTTATTTAAGCAACATCGATGCTTAGCTTGCCTGCGGTATATTGGAGATTATGGAATACAAACACATTCTGTCCTCTAACCAAATGTCTTTAAAAACGTTTTACATCGAAAACCCGATGATAGCGATGGTTAGTGGCGCAAAAGGTACAATTTGCATCAATGGGCAAACTATTGATGTATCAACCCATTTAACTCTTATTATTCCTAAATATAGCCAAGTTTCCTGTGATATTGTCAATCAATTCACGCATAAATCAATTGAGCTACATACCCTCGTTTTATGCGAAACAGAACTTCAATCTGTCTTTTCTTTATTAAAGCCTTTAATTAAATCAAGCTCTCCACTAACGAGTCACCTTCCGGCTTATCATTTATCCACACCAGAAGTGGTAAAAAGCAACTTTGGCATACTTAAACAGTGTCTACCGCTACCTCATGGTTCTCCTTCTCAAGAAACCATGTTTATGCAACAGTGTCTGTTTTTTATTTTGATGGCGGTATATCAAGAAGGTATCGATATTTTAAATATCTTCCGATTTAATTATGACGAACCCAAAAATCAGGCAATTACGCATTTAATCACACAAGATCCACAACGAAAATGGCATTTAGAAGATGTGGCAAAAACGCTCTTTACCACCCCATCAACACTGCGTCGACATTTAAATAAAGAAGGGGTTTCATTTTGCCAATTATTATTAGATGTCCGAATGGGGATTGCCTTAAATTATCTGACGTTCTCTAATTATTCTGTCTTTCAAATCAGCCATCGTTGTGGTTTTGGTAGTAATGCCTATTTTTGCGATGCTTTTAAACGTAAATACGGTATCACACCATCACAATTCCGAATTCAGTCTCGTCAGGCTAATGATCCTTCTGCGATAACGAAATTGTCAGAAAAAATGGCAGAGCCAGATAGAAAAATATTTCAAACTTTATAATGTTATGACAAATCATTTTTCTTTAAAAAAGTGACTCCACCTAATAATCGCATTTGATTTAGGATCCACTGTTGTCGTTTTAAGACGTAAGCTGAAGGTTTATTAACGTGATAGATGTGTGGATTAGGTAAAACTGCGGCTAATAGTGCCGCTTCTTGTTGGGTAAGTTGTTTAGCTGGCTTTCTAAAATAATGTTGGGAAGCCTGTTCTACACCAAAGATCCCATCACCAAACTCAACAATATTTAGATATACCGTTAAAATACGTTTTTTTGACCAGATAAGTTCAACAACGGGCGTCATTCCTGCTTCAAGCCCTTTTCTTATCCAACTACGGCCATCCCATAAAAAAAGATTTTTGACCATTTGTTGAGAAATTGTCGATGCACCCCGCAATGTTTTTCCGCCGTTATGATTTTTTTTGAAAACTTTCTCAATAGCATCAAAATCAAAGCCCCAATGTTTGGGAAAATTTTGATCTTCAGAAGCAATAACCGCCAAATACATCGCTGGTGCTATCTCTTTTTCACTAACCCAAGTGGAATGGGACACATAAGAGAAATCAAACTCACTCCAAGCAGAAATTTGTCTTTGGATCATAACAGCAGAAAAAGGCACGGGTAAAAAAGAAAACAGCACAACTATTAACAGCCATAAAGCAATTAGAATAATTAATAGTTTCTTTAACTTTCTCACCAGTATCATCTGCTGTTTTCACCTATACATTAAGCCATTTCAAGGACTTTCTTAACCAATTTATCAATACCCACCTGTGCTTGTGCAATAGATTGCGCAAGCATATATGCAGGAGTGGTCACTACTCGATATTCTTCATCAACAACAATATCATCAACAGGGCAATCTATATGAATTCCTCCCATTTTTTCAATAGCATTGGCCGTTGCAACATCATTTCCAATTGTTAATTTAACTGGAGCATTTAACATTTTCGGTAACATAACGGGAGCAATACAGATTAGTCCTAATGGTTTTTTCTGTTGATGCATGGCTTGAACAAATCTTAAGAGATCTTTGTTAATTTCACACTCACTCCCTTTTGTTGCAAAGTCGCATAAATTCTTCGCGGCACCAAAACCACCAGGAATAATGACCGCATCAAAGTTTTCGGCCTTTGCATCTGATAAAGGGGATATTTTTCCACGAGAAATACGCGAAGATTCTTCCATCATATTTCTTTTTTCTGATTTTTCTTCTCCTGTAATATGATTAATTACAGTTGGTTGTAAATCATTAGGTGAAAAATAATGAACTTCAGCATTATTTTGGCTTAAAGAAAGCATTGTGAGCACTGATTCATGGATTTCGCTTCCATCGAACACACCACAGCCACTTAAAATTACCGCAATTGATTTCATATCTTTCTCCATTTGTAGTAGATTACTAGTTACCCATTTATAGGTGTAAACACCAATCGCCATCACATATTTAAATGTTTCTTGTAACAAAAAAACTTATCTTTGCTATTTTGTTGCTTGTATGATGTATGGAATAGTTTCATCCTATTCGCCTATGTAATGAGAATCAAAAAAAGCGGATAGAAAAGTTTCCCTGGTGTTGGCGCAGTATTCGCGCACCCCAACCTTCGGTTGGGGTTATTTTTTTCTAGCCCCTGCTAACCAGTTTCTTAAACTTTCCACATCCTTTCTCCAATCCTTCCCTAGCTCATCTACCCACTCTTGCACATTGTCCCACCAAGCAGGTAATTCCGGTGATTGGATCTGTTTAGCTAGTTGCTGTAAATGTTTTAAACCTATAGAACCTGCTGCCCCTTTGATTTTATGTCCTTCCTCAGTGATGCCCTTCTGATCGCGTGCTGTCAGATTAGATTCAAGGACTGACATATAACTTGGCATCATCTTTTCAAAAACATCTAAACCATCTGTGATTAATTGAGGTCCGACAAGTTCGATGTATTGATTCAGCATGTCTATATCTAATAACTCTTCATTTTTATTCAACAATTCCAATGGCTCATTACATGGCACAGAAACTGCACCATCTCCCCAGAATTTGTTGATAATTGCGGTAAGAGCATCTACAGAAAGTGGTTTACTCAATACGTCATTCATTCCCGCATCTAAATACTCTTTTTTATCTTTCAAAACATTTGCCGTTAATGCAATCAATGGCGGAAGTTCATTACTGTCGAATTCTTGACGTAACTTTCTTGAAATATCAAACCCTGTCATATCAGGTAATTGAATGTCTAATAGCACTAAGTCATATTCATCAGGCTTAAACATCGATAAAGCTTCTTGTCCGGTCATTGCCACATCAACGGTATTACCTAATTTCTCTAAAACTGAACAGGCAACAATAACGTTAAGCTCAATATCTTCAACAAGCAGAATATTTAATGCCGGCAATAAGAACTCATCATCATTCTCAATATCCAGATGTTCTTCAATCGTAGGAGCGACGATAGAGAGCGTGAAGACAGATCCCTTACCTAACTCACTCTCTACATGAATATCACCGCCCATATGCTGTGCTAGGCGTTTTGAAACGGCAAGTCCAATCCCCGTTCCCGTTGCAGAGCGTCCACCTTGGCTATCATTGACTTGATAGTACATTGCGAAGATCTTCTCAAGCTCACTTTTAGGGATACCGATGCCACTGTCTTTGACTTCGAAGAACAACTTATCAGGGGCTTCTTGCCAAATGCGAACTTTGATTTCACCTTCTTGCGTAAATTTCACAGCATTACCAATGAGATTCCACAAGATTTGGCGTAATCGAGTTCCATCAGAGGTTATCTTATGCGGTAAAGTTTCTTCCGCTTCGAGTGTGAATTTCAATCCTTTTGGCTGTACTAATAACCCTGAAAGGTTTTCTAAATCAGAAATAAATTCAGTAAAGTCGATTGGCTGGTTATCTAGCTGAATTTTTCTACGCTCAATTTTATCCATTTCAATCACGTCATTGAAAATATTACCCAACGTAATCGCACTCACATGGATCGTTTTTAAGTAATTAAGTTGCTCTGGTGAAAGTTCGGTATCTAATAAAATACGGCTTAACCCAACAATGCCATTAAGCGGTGTACGCAATTCATGGCTGATTGTTGAGATAAAGGTGGTTTTATCACGGCTAGCGTTCTCTAACGCGTCTTGATAGCGCTTACGCTCTGTAATATCACGTCCAAAGCCCATTAAACCATGACGCTTACCAATACGGTCATAAAACGGCACTTTACGTAATTCAAAACAGGCTTTTCGACCATCAGGATAAACCAGCCACTGTTCATAAGTCAGTGAGACATTGTGACGGAAAACTTTCTCATCGGTTTCCATCACTTTTATCGCAATATCTTCGTCATACACATCAAGTGGCGTTAAACCAATAAGTTGCTTCTCACTTTTACCCGTCAGTAATTCTGTTGCGCGGTTACATCCTGAAAATTCATTATCTTCATTACGGTAATAAACTAAGTCAGGAGAGGCATCAAGGAATGAGCGTAAAAGTGAAGATTGTTGTTCCAATTCTATTTGCGTCAATTCACGACGCTTCATTTCATTTTTGAGTTTTTCCAAAAGTTCAAGGTGCGCTTTTTCAACTTTTTCACGCTCTTGAATTTCTAAGTTCAATTGCTCAATATTCTCTTTTAATTGAGAATTAAGCTCTAAATCACGCTGTCGCATTACACCAAGTTTATCCACCATACGAGATAAACGACGTCGTGATTCTTCCAGCTGTTCAACGACAACCGAAAGAAAATAGACAGCCCAAGGCGTAATAATCAGCCCAAAGAAAATAGAGCGAACAAGATCAATACTGGTAACATCACCTGCAAGCAAGAATGTTACCGCCATTTGAACAACCATCGCTAAAACAACTAATGCAGAAGCTAACAACAATGAGAAGCGGATAAGCCCTAGCCTCATCATTAAGTCAACGTAGTATTGGGCAAGCCCTTTGAGCAATTTCATTGAAAACTCCAATATATTGAATCTATGGAATGATAACCCAAAAATGAATTGACGCAGTCGTGAACATTCAGAAATCTAATTAAGAGAGGTTATTTTTCATTATTTTGTTTGAGTTAACTGTTTATTTTCTCTCAACAAGCCTATTCGAGATATATGCATTCATAAAAATAATACAGAATCAAATAACATAAACGATAGCGATATCAACGATAAATAGACCTTATTAAAAAAAATGCAATTTGTCTTTTTTTATACAAAACGTATAAAAACAATAAAACTCCAAAATCAATACATCCATTAGAATAACTCACTACCCCTTTTTATCATTAAAGGATGAGATAAAGCTAAATCACTCAAATAAAGTGATATAGCTCACATTAAAAAAACACTCCTTTACTATTTTAAAATAGAATAATTTAGTTATTAATCAATATTTTAAAATAAAAACCTCCTTATCTGTTTTATCTCAGTCAAATATCCCTACACATTGACCTGATTTTTATTTATCGATAAGTTGAAAAGGCATTGCATAGCAATATAAAAAACACACCAAGCTAGGCAAACACAACATCACCCGACTGAGCACCCATAAATTTACCTACATACTTTGAGCCAAAACGTTCCTTTTGCGCTCTTTTTTTGAGGTGCCTAGTAAACTAAGTAGGAAGCAAAAAATGCTCTATCAAAAGACACAGGAAAAAGACAATTGTGGTTTTGGATTGATCGCGCATATCGAAGGACAAGCCAGCCATAAGATTGTCAGAAATGCCATACATGGTCTCGCCAGAATGCAACATCGTGGCGCTATTCTTTCTGATGGTAAAACTGGTGATGGTTGCGGGTTACTCTTACAAAAACCAGAGCGTTTTTTCCAATTAGTTGCACAAGAAAAAGGCTGGCATTTAGCAAAAAATTACGCCGTAGGGATGCTATTTTTAAGCCAAGATCTCAATATTGCCACACAATGCCGCCTCATCGTCGAAGAAGAGCTACAACGTGAAACGCTTTCTATTGTTGGTTGGCGTAAAGTTCCTATTAACACTGATATTTTAGGTAGTATTGCCCTTTCTTCTCTTCCTTTAATTGAACAAGTCTTTATTAATGCCCCCGCAGGTTGGCGAATAAGTGATATTGAAAGGCGACTCTTTGTTGCCCGTAGACGAATTGAAAAACGTATCACTGATAGTGATTTTTATATTTGTAGTCTTTCCAATTTGGTAACGGTTTATAAAGGCCTTTGTATGGCCATCGATTTACCTCGTTTTTTTACCGACCTCGCAGATCTACGCATGGAATCTTCAATTTGTTTATTCCACCAGCGCTTTTCCACCAATACCACGCCAAGATGGCCACTCGCCCAACCTTTTCGTTATTTAGCGCATAACGGTGAAATTAATACCATCACGGGTAATCGCCAATGGGCCAGAGCTCGCGCCTATAAATTTCAGACCCCTCTCATTCCTGATCTACAAAGTGCAGCTCCTTTTGTCAATGAGAGTGGCTCAGATTCAAGTTCACTCGACAATATGCTAGAACTTTTTCTCAATGGCGGTATGGATATTATTCGTGCCATGCGGTTACTCGTTCCCCCCGCATGGCAAAATAATCCTCAAATGGATGATGATTTACGGGCATTTTTTGATTTTAACTCAATGCATATGGAGCCTTGGGATGGCCCTGCTGGTATTGTGTTATCAGATGGTCGTTATGCGGCCTGTACTCTTGATAGAAACGGTTTACGCCCAGCCCGTTATGTGATCACCACGGATAACATCATCACTTGTGCTTCTGAAATTGGTATTTGGGATTATCAACCTGATGAAGTGCGAGAAAAAGGGCGTGTTGGTCCCGGCGAACTTATGGTAATCGATACTCATCATGGACGTATTTTACACTCAGCTGAAACCGATGAAGATTTAAAAAGACGTCATCCTTATAAATTGTGGCTTGAACGTAACGTTAAACGCTTAACGCCATTTGAAGCGTTACCAGAACAACAAGCAACAGGGCAGCGCGCCTTTGATGACACATTATTAGCGACGTATCAAAAACAGTTTGCATATAGCCAAGAAGAGCTAGAAAGCATTTTGCATGTACTTGCAGAGAATGGACAAGAAGCCACAGGTTCAATGGGTGATGACACTCCATTTGCGGTGTTATCTCAACGCCCGCGCCTTATTTATGACTATTTTAGACAGAAGTTTGCACAGGTCACTAATCCACCAATAGACTCATTAAGAGAAGCCCATGTCATGTCTTTGGCGACATGTATTGGACGTGAAATGAATGTGTTTTGCGAAGCGGAAGGTCAGGCTCATCGACTCAGTTTTAAATCACCTATTTTGCTTTATAGCGATTTTCAACAACTTATTAATCAAGAAAGTCCTTATTACCAAGCTATCCATCTTGATATCACGTATCAACCAACAGGATCTAATCTAGAAACAGCTCTGCGCCAATTATGTGTGAAAGCGCAACAGGAAGTCCGCAACGGTGCTGTTTTACTGATTTTATCAGACAGGAATATCGCTAAAGAGCGATTACCTATTCCTGCGCCTATGGCGGTAGGTGCCGTACAAAAAGCATTAGTAGATAATAGCTTACGATGTGATGCCAATATTATTGTCGAAACTGCCAGTGCCCGTGATCCACACCATTTCGCCGTATTACTCGGATTTGGTGCTACCGCTATTTACCCTTACCTTGCTTACGAATCTTTAGCTCAACGTGTTGATAAAAAAATCCTGCAAGGTTCTTATGCTCAAATGATGCTGAATTATCGTAATGGAATAAATAAAGGCCTGTATAAAATCATGTCTAAAATGGGCATTTCAACCATTGCCTCTTACCGCTGCTCTCAGCTTTTTGAGGCTGTCGGATTAAACGATAACGTTGTCGAGCTCTGTTTTGCGGGTGTTGATAACCGCATTAATGGTGCTGACTTTAGTGATTTTGAACATGATTTATTTAATCTGTCAAAACGAGCTTGGTTAGCTCGTTATCCTTTGGAAACTGGTGGATTATTGAAATATGCACATAAAGGTGAATACCATGGCTATAACCCTGATGTCGTTCAAGCATTACAGAAAGCTGTAAATAGCGGGGAATATACAGACTATCAGCACTATGCAAACCTTGTGCAACAACGCCCAATAACAACATTGCGCGATATGTTAGTGCTTAATAACAAGACAACAGCCATCTCAATTGAAGAAGTCGAGCCTGAAACCGAATTATTTAAACGCTTTGATACTGCGGCGATGTCAATAGGAGCATTAAGCCGAGAAGCTCATGAAGCCCTTGCGCAAGCGATGAATACTTTAGGTGGTTTTTCAAATTCAGGGGAAGGTGGCGAAGATCCAGCTCGTTATGGCACCAATAAAGTCTCTCGGATCAAACAAATTGCTTCTGGACGCTTTGGTGTGACCCCCTCTTATTTAATGAGTGCTGATGTTTTACAAATTAAAGTAGCACAAGGGGCAAAGCCCGGTGAAGGTGGACAACTCCCCGGAGATAAAGTTACGCCTTATATTGCTCAACTGCGTTATGCCGTACCCGGTGTCACTCTAATATCACCACCACCTCATCACGATATCTACTCTATTGAAGATTTAGCTCAGCTTATTTTTGATTTGAAACAGATAAACCCAACGGCACTGATTTCTGTAAAATTAGTTTCAGAGCCAGGTGTTGGTACTATAGCCACCGGTGTTGCCAAAGCTTATGCCGATTTGATCACTATTGCAGGTTATGACGGAGGTACAGGAGCAAGTCCATTAACCTCTGTAAAATATGCTGGAAGTCCGTGGGAATTAGGTTTGGTTGAAACACAACAAGCGCTAGTGGCAAATAATCTACGTCATAAAATTCGTTTACAAATCGATGGTGGATTAAAAACAGGTTTAGACATTGTTAAAGCAGCTATCTTAGGTGCAGAGAGTTTTGGGTTTGGTACAGGCCCCATGGTAGCTCTGGGTTGTAAATACTTACGTATTTGTCATTTAAACAATTGTGCAATGGGTGTTGCAACCCAAGATGAAACGCTCCGTCGTAATCATTATCACGGATTACCAGAACGTGTTATTAACTATTTCCGTTTTATTGCGCAAGAAACTCGTGAATTAATGGCTCTACTTGGCGTTAAAAAAATCACGGATTTAATCGGTCGAACCGACCTACTTTCATGCCTTGAAGGCGTTAGCAGTAAACAACAAAAACTCTCTTTAGGTGGATTGTTAGAAACCGCAACGCCACCATCAGATCAAGCACTTTATTGTCAGGAAAACAATAATACTTATGACAAAGGCGAATTAAACCAACGTATTGTTACCCAAACCATTGAAGCTGTTGAGCAGCAAAAAAGCCAAACACACTATTTTGATATTCGTAATACTGATCGTTCTGTTGGCGCAACATTATCTGGCATTATTGCGAAAAAATATGGCGAAAGTGGTTTATCGGCGACCCCTATTAAACTTCATTTTACAGGAACAGCCGGCCAAAGTTTTGGTGTCTGGAATGCTCAAGGTGTTGAATTAACCTTAGTGGGCGATGCTAATGATTATGTAGGAAAAGGTATGGCGGGAGGGCGTATTGTTATTTTCCCCCCTGTTGGCTCAGCCTTTAAAAATCATCACGCTACAATTATGGGTAATACCTGTCTTTATGGTGCCACAGGTGGAAAGCTGTATGCGTCAGGTTTAGCTGGCGAGCGTTTTGCGGTGAGAAACTCCGGCGCAATTGCGGTGGTTGAAGGTGTTGG
Source organism: Proteus vulgaris (assembly GCF_016239305.1). Lineage (GTDB taxonomy): Bacteria > Pseudomonadota > Gammaproteobacteria > Enterobacterales > Enterobacteriaceae > Proteus > Proteus vulgaris_C. The sequence goes on from NZ_JAEHOQ010000011.1 coordinate 54,082, forward strand.
CGATAACGGTTGTGAATATATGACGGGAGGTATTGTCTGCGTTCTAGGTAAAACCGGTATTAACTTTGGTGCGGGAATGACAGGTGGATTTGCCTACTTGTTAGATGAAGATTCTACATTATCACAACGGATCAATGCCTCATCAATTGAGTTGCTTCCTGTTGCATCCTTTGCCATTCTCGCTGAACATTTACGAGGAATGATTGCAGAGCACGTAAGATTAACAGGCTCACAGCAAGGTGAAATATTACTTTCGCAGTGGGAATATTGGTCACAACACTTTAAATTAGTTAAGCCAAAATCGAGTGATGTCAATGCGTTACTCGGTCATCCTAGGCGTTCATCTGCTGAATTACGCGTTCAGGCACAATAGGAGAATATTATGAGTCAGAATGTGTATCAGTTTATCGACTTAAATCGTATTGAGCCGACCAAAAAACCATTAGCTATTCGCAAAATTGAGTTTGTTGAAATATACGAAGCATTTTTACCGCAACAAGCCTCCGCGCAAGCTGATCGCTGTTTAGGCTGTGGTAATCCGTATTGTGAATGGAAATGTCCTGTTCATAATTACATCCCCAACTGGCTAAAGCTGGCAAATGAAGGGCGCATTATTGAAGCCGCAGAGCTTTCTCACCAAACAAACAGTTTGCCTGAAATTTGTGGCCGTGTTTGCCCTCAAGATAGGCTTTGTGAAGGTGCCTGTACACTCAATGATGATTTTGGTGCCGTTACGATTGGCAATATTGAACGTTACATCAATGACACCGCGTTAGCTCAAGGATGGCGTCCCGATCTTTCTCAGGTCACAATGACCGATAAAAAAGTTGCAATTATCGGTGCAGGCCCTGCGGGTCTTGCCTGTGCTGATGTTCTTATTCGACAAGGTGTGAAACCCGTTGTTTATGATAAACACCCTGAAATTGGTGGCTTACTTACATTTGGTATCCCTTCTTTTAAGCTCGAAAAATCGCTGATGATCCGACGTCGTGAGCTATTTAGTGAAATGGGTATTGAATTTTGCCTTAATACTGAAGTTGGTAAAGATATCACTTTAGATACCCTTATTATGCAATATGACGCTGTTTTTCTTGGATTAGGTACTTATCACAGTCTAAGCGGTCATTTTTCCAATGAAAATGCTGAAGGTGTTTATAGCGCACTGCCTTATTTAATCGGTAATACTCGTTATTTAATGGGGTATAACGAAGATCCCCAAACACCTTATATTGACCTTAAAGATAAAAATGTCGTGGTATTAGGCGGGGGTGATACGGCAATGGATTGTATTCGTACGGCCATTCGACAAGGAGCGAATAAAGTTACCTGTGTGTATCGCCGTGATGAAAGCAATATGCCGGGTTCTAAACGTGAAGTGAAAAATGCCAAAGAGGAAGGAGGTGAATTTTTATTTAATCTCCAACCTATGGATATTGAAGTTGATAATCAAAATAAAGTGGTTGGTATTCGTGTTATTAAAACTAAAAATGATAAAACGTTAATTTCTATTGAAGGCAGTGAACATGAATTACCTGCCGATGCTGTTATTCTCGCATTTGGCTTTAAACCTGCACATTATCCGTGGTTAGATGAAAATAATATTGAATATACATCTTCAGGGCAAATTATTATTTCAGACAATCAAGAAATATCAAATCAAACAACAAATCCTAAAGTATTTGCAGGGGGAGATATTGTCCGAGGCTCTGATCTTGTAGTGACAGCAATAGCCGAAGGAAGAGAGGCCGCAGAAGGTATTTTGCAGTATTTATCCTGTTAAATAGCATTTTTTTTGATATTTAAAATAACAATTTCTCTTGCTAATTATCCCATTTAATTTAAGTGGGATAATTTTATTAATGTTTTATTACTATAAATAAACAATATTTAAGGATCACCAAATACCTCATCAAATAATCATTCTCATTAACATTTAATATGATTTATTGAATAATATTTTGATAAAAATAGATATTCTTTTTTGTATCAAAATAACACTCTTAACCTATAGTAAATATAATTTGTTTTCGTATTTTTTACTTTATCTCTTTTTATTTAACTTTTCCGTCATCTTTTAATGATAATTGTTTTACAGCATTTGTTAATAACATCACAGTCTAAAAAAATAGATTTTATTTCGGCTATTAAATTTGATAACAATCAAATATTGTCAACCTACCAACTTCATAATGGAGTCACCTAATAACTTTACAGAAAAATATAATTTATTGATGTTAGGTTCGTTTTCACAATTAATAGTATTGTCATAATTAACTAGGGGATCACTATGGTGATGCAACTGATAGCAGTAGCCGTTATTATTGTAACTGTCTATTTGCTAATAAAAAAATATGAAACCCGAATGGTGCTAATTGGTGCGGGCTTATTACTCTGTATTTTAAGTCTAACCCCATTAGATGCGTTTACCGCATTTAGTGAGCGCATGGTGTCTTCATCATTAATTCAAGCAATCTGTGCAAGTATGGGTTTTGCTTATGTTATGAAATACACCAAATGTGATATGCATCTGGTGCACGTATTATCAAAAGTAATGACTCGTCTTGGTTTCTTCCTTATTCCAGCTACAGTTATCGTCACTTATTTCATTAATATCGCGATCCCATCAGCAGCAGGTTGTGCGGCTGCGGTAGGAGCGACATTAATTCCATTATTAATCGCAGCACGTATTCACCCTGCTATCGCTGGTGGTGCGGTGTTATGTGGTACTATCGGTTCAATGTTAAGCCCTGGTATGTCGCATAATGCCTTCGTTGCTAACATGGCTAATATGGAAGTGGTTGACTTAATTGCTCGCCACAGCCCATACAGCTTAATGGCTGGTGGTATTGCTGCGGTTTCACTTGCTGTTGTCGCTTTAGTGAAAAAAGAGTTCAAAATGGCTTCTGGTGCCGGTGATGCATCTTCTTCATCAGCACAAGCAACGCCAGAAGCTATTCGTCCGAATTATTTATACGCAACGGCGCCGTTTATTCCACTAATCCTGTTGATCCTGCCATTCTTTGAGACTTTCAGTACATTTAAACTGTCAGTACCAGCAGCAATGTTAATTGGTTCTATCTATGCCCTGTTCATCACATTAACTAACCCTGCTCAAATTACCAAAGAGTTCTTTAAAGGTATGGGTAATGCTTATGGTGATGTATTAGGTATCATCATTGCAGCAGCCGTATTCGCAGCAGGTTTGAAAGCATCTGGTTTAATCGACGCGTTCATCAACTTCTTAACTCACTCTCCTGAATTTGCTCGCTGGGGTGGTACTTTAGGGCCATTCTTAATGGGTATTATCACAGGATCTGGTGATGCAGCGGCATTCGCATTCAACGAAACAGTAACGCCTCATGCTGCACAATTTGGTTATGAAATCCCAGACATGGGTATGGCTGCGGCATTATCAGGCGCATTAGGCCGTACTATGTCACCACTGGCAGGTGCAGCGATTGTTTGTGCTGGCCTTGCAAATGTTAACCCTATGGAAATCGCAAAACGTACTGCACCAGGTATGGTTATCGGCGTCATCGCTGTTGCGTTATTCATGTTATAAGTGGAGAAATGAATATGTCAGCAATTACACTAGAAAAATTAGTAAAATGGCGTCGTGAGTTTCACCAATACCCAGAAATTGGTTGGTCAGAATTTTTAACCACAGCGAAAATCGTCAAAGAATTACGTAGCTTAGGTTTAGAAGTTAAAGTTGGCCCAGACGTTATCAATCAAGAGTTTGCTTTTGGTCGCCGTCGTCAAGTTGTTGAGAAAGGCCTAGCTGTTGCGAGAGAGCATAAAGTTGATGAAGCTCTGCTTGATGAAATGAAAGAACTCACAGGCTGTGTAGCTATCTTTGACAGCGGTAAAGCAGGCCCAACTGTAGCCTTACGTTTTGATATCGACTGCGTTGGTGTTAACGAAGCAACTGAAGCTAAACACCGTCCTCATGCTGAGAACTTTGCCTCTTGCCACGCCGGCGAAATGCACGCTTGTGGTCACGACGGACATATTTCTATCGGCTTAGGTGTTGCTCACTGGTTAGTTGAAAATAAAGATAAAGTTGTTGGTAAAGTTAAAATCTTATTCCAACCAGCTGAAGAAGGTGTTCGTGGCGCTCGTGCGATGGCTGAAAGTGGCATCGCAGATGATGCCGATTACTTCTTAGGTGCGCATTTAGGCTTTATTGCAAATAGTGGTGAAATTGTTATTAACCCAACACACTTCTTATGTACCACTAAATATGACTTCCGTTTTAAAGGTGCGCCATCTCACGCAGGTGCAGAACCAGAATTAGGTCGCAATGCGTTAGCAGGTGCTTGCCACGCAGCAACACAAATGTTGGGTATTTCTCGCCATGGTAAAGGGATGTCACGTATCAACATCGGTGTATTAAAAGCCGGTGAAGGCCGTAATGTCACCCCAGCTAATGCTGAAATGCAAATTGAAGTTCGCGGTGAAAATGAAGAGATCAATAGCTTTATGGCTGCCAATGCAGTACGTATGGCTGAAGGCGCAGCGCATAGCTTCCAACTAGAAATGGAAAGCGAAATTATGGGTGAAGCCGTTGACCTAACAAACGACCAAGAACTCATTGATGTCATGACAAAAGTCGTTGGTAAACATGCTGAGTTAACAGCGGTTGCCACTCGCCCATTTGGGGGAAGTGAAGATGCAACTGTATTAGCAAAACGTGTACAACGCTGTGGTGGTAAATCACTGTATTTCGTTGTTGGTGCCGATAGAACTGCGGGTCACCACCAAGCAGGCTTTGATTTTGATGAAAAACAATTAATGACGGCTGTTAATCTTTACACGGGCTGTTTAGAAGAACTGCTGAAATAATTTTTCAGTAATACAACCCGATAAAGCGCTCTATAGCAATATAGGGCGTTTTTTGTTCGTTCTTTTTCTATTTGAAGATAAAATAAATAAAATTTCAAAATAAACAATTGACCCTTACGTTACGTGAGGCTCTAACCTGTATCACATACAGGAGGTACAAATATGCTATTTCAAGTTGGTGATATTGCGGAAAAGACAGGACTAACTATCCGTACTCTTCATCATTATGAAGAAATTGGTTTATTGCTACCCACTGCAAGAACCGATGCAGGTTATCGACTCTATGACACTAAAAGCATTGAACGTTTAACACAAATTCAGATGCTACGTCAAATTGGCGTCAAACTTAAAGACATCGGTAACATTCTTAATGGTCACAGTGGTGATATGGCTCATTTACTTGAAGAGCGGATCAATATACTCACGCAACAAATGAAACAAATGTCTACGTTGCGTTATCGTTTAGAGCTTATTCAACATCAAATGAAAATGGGCAATATTCCAACACAAAGTGACTGGTTTTCTGTTTTGGAGATGATGTCTATGTACGATAAATATTTCACACATAGTGAATTAGAACAATTGCCGTTATATACCGGCCACACGTTAAAAAGCCAAGAATGGCAACAACGTATAAATACGGTCAAAATATTAATGAAAAAAGGTATTGCACCGCAATCCGTTGAAGTACAAAAGGTTGCAGCAGAATGGATGTTTGCGCTAGAGCGCGATACTGGTGGTAATCCCGATTTTTTTGCGCGCCTTAATAAAATCCACCTTACTGATAAAGAATTTACTTATTCATCAGGAATAACTCAACAAATGGTTGAATTTGTTGCAGAAGGATTTAGTGAACATCAATTATCGCTATTTAAACCCTATTTAACTGAAGCTCAATTTACTTTAGTTCGCCAACATTACTTCAAAGCCGGTTTTGTATGGCCTGAATTAATTTCAGGATTATATAATGCGTTAAAATCGGGAGAAAAACCTGATTCACTTGCAGTACAAAAACTAGCAAAAATGTGGCTAAATATGTTTAATCAATTTACAGGTGGCGACCCTGAAATTCGGGGAATTATTAGTGAGATTTACCGCACTCACCCTGAAATATCTCAGGGGACATGGATGACACCAGAGATTGGACAATATTTATTTTCAGCGATAAATTCAATGCCAAAACACTAAGGTTTGTTGAAAATAATAAATATTAATCAACATAAAAAAGCTCAGTTCACTTAAACTGAGCTTTTTATTGTATTAATAAAATAATCTCTTATTTCACAACACGTAATGATGGACGGCCTGTTGGGCGAGGTGGCTCAGGATCATCATCCGGTGAAGATGTATCGGTTTCTACCGTACCATCAGTGACAAGCGATAAGCCTTCACTCACAGGCGTTAAAGCATTCCCTTCACTTTCATCTTCAGCAAACTGTAATGATGCACCAGATTCATAAGCTGGCTCTGGCTCAAACATCATTCCCGCACCGTTTTCTCTCGCATAAATGGCCATAACAGCAGCCATAGGCACTCGCACTTTACGAGGAATGCCACCAAAGCTTGCACTAAATAAAACCTGATACGGCGTTAACTCTAAGTTATCTACAGCACGAGATGAAATATTTAGTACAATTTGACCGTCATGCGCATATTCCATTGGAACTTGAACGCCATCAATATTCACATCAACAACTAAATGTGGTGTTAACTCGTTTTCAATGATCCAGTCATAATGCGCACGTAATAAATGCGGACGACGCGGAGACATATCCATAATCTCCATACTTTATTACCCTCTTGAAGGTAAGCGCATCTCACGCTCTGCTTCGGTTAATGAGGCGAGGAAAGAATCACGCTCAAAAACACGTTGCATATAAATTTGCACATCTTTCGCACCTGCACCACTTAAATCTACACCTAATACCGGTAGACGCCATAGGAGCGGAGCAAGGTAGCAATCTACTAAGCTGAATTCTTCACTCATAAAGTAAGGATATTCTTTAAACACAGGCGATACAGCCAGTAGCTCTTCAGCTAACTGTTTACGAGCTGCATTGGCTTGTTGTTCTGTTCCTTTCTCGATGGTGTTCATTAAAGAATACCAATCATGCTCAATGCGATGCATCATTAAACGGCTGCTACCACGAGCAACAGGATAAACAGGCATTAAAGGAGGATGAGGGAAGCGTTCATCAAGGTATTCCATGATGATACGTGAATCATACAGAGTCAGCTCACGATCGACCAAAGTCGGCACACTTTGGTAAGGATTCAGATCGATAAGATCCTGTGGAAGATTACCAGCTTCAACCTGTTCAATTTCAACACTGACACCTTTCTCCGCTAGGACAATTCTGACCTGATGGCTGAAAATATCAGTCGGACCGGAAAACAAAGTCATTACCGAACGTTTGTTGGCAGCGACAGCCATGAAAACCTCCAAGTTAATCAATTAAAGAAATGAATTGGCACAATACCTTTTCCATTTCCCCATTCCTAAAAGACAAGCACACAAACGCAGTTAACTTAAATAAGTATCTAAGTTATTAACTACATTGGGTAACTACCTGTATAAAAAGTGTTATCGCGGGATAATCTTATTCTACAGGGTTAAAAACTCACCTGTCTTTGCGGCACATATCATTATCAAGTAATACCAAAACAATCATTCAACAATCATTATTGTCATAATAATTTTGGTATTGCTTTAAAATGAATAACAGACACTATTGTTGATACACCATCGGCAACATTGTGAAATTAGAAAAAGAAAGACACCGAAGCCCGTTATTCTACCAGAATTCATGTTACTTAGGGGGGCTTATGCAAATAATTCAATACAATATGCTACATTACCCTAAAAGTAAGATTTTAATATTAAAAAACAAGTTTATTTAGATTAAATATTCAAAAAATAGGTTTTTTAATTGTTCTGCTATCTTACATAAAGCCTATTTTCGTGACTATTGTCTTAATACATTAGCAAGATTATGTTTTTATTATCAATAAATACAAATTAATCAAAAATAAAAAACCCGCCTGTGAAGACGGGTTTTCAACATCAAATTGATATCTAAAAGATAACAAATTAACGTTTAGAGAACTGTGGACGACGACGTGCTTTACGCAGACCCACTTTCTTACGTTCAACAGAACGCGCATCACGGGTAACGAAACCAGCTTTACGCAGATCAGAACGTAGAGTCTCATCATATTCCATCAGTGCACGAGTGATACCGTGACGGATCGCGCCAGCTTGACCAGAGATACCACCACCTTTAACAGTGATGTATAAATCTAATTTACCCAGCATATCAACTAATTCCAGCGGTTGACGAACAACCATACGTGCTGTTTCGCGGCCGAAGTAAACTTCTAGGCTACGTTTGTTGATTACGATATTACCGCTACCTGGCTTAATGAAGACACGTGCGGAAGAACTTTTGCGGCGACCTGTGCCGTAGTATTGATTATCAGCCATTGCCTATTATCCCGATTAAATGTCCAGAACTTGCGGTTGTTGTGCCGCGTGGTTGTGCTCAGATCCTGCGTAAACTTTCAGTTTACGATACATCGCACGACCCAGTGGCCCTTTTGGCAGCATGCCTTTTACCGCGATTTCGATTACACGCTCAGGACTACGGGCGATCATCTCTTCGAAAGTCGCTTGTTTGATACCACCTACGTGACCCGTATGACGGTAGTAAACTTTGTCAGTACGTTTGTGACCAGTTACGGCTACTTTCTCAGCGTTTAAAACGATGATGTAGTCACCAGTATCAACGTGCGGAGTGTATTCCGCTTTGTGCTTACCGCGTAAACGGCTAGCAATTTCAGTTGCTAAACGGCCTAAAGTTTTGCCGTCTGCATCAACAACATACCAGTCGCGTTTTACGGTTTCTGGTTTAGCTGTAAAAGTTTTCATTATTGAAAATTACCCAATGTTTAGTTACACGTTGGTGAACGCTCGGTTCAAATACTATTGAGGTTCACACGACTCTTGTGTCCAGCAAACCTACCCCTTCGAGTAGCACTGCTGACTCTAAAATGCGAGTTTTTTGGGAAATAAAAAACTTGCTGCAACGTGGGGTCGCAAGATTATAGAGAAGTCAGAAAAAAAAATCGAGTCATAATTGAAAAACAATTGAATTCTTTTTCAATATTTCAGTGAAAAAAACGAATTTAGCACTTTTTTCTGATTTGACTGATAAATTCTTGCTACCTGAAGAGAAGAATTGTTCCTTTCCAGAGCGTTTGTAAGCTGCCTAATGCTTTCTATTTTCATATAAAAAAACATCAAGCAACTTAACCTGCGCCATCCTACCATAATGAAAGATGACTTTCTTCAAGAATTAAACATTAAGCGAGATGAGGTTGTACCAAATATTCTTCACTTTGCATCTCTTGCAAACGAGAAAGGCAACGCTGATATTCAAACTGTAAAAAATCACCTTGGTAAATCGCATTCATTTCAACATCGGCATTAATAATCAGTTTCACTCTACGTTCATAAAATTCATCAACTAATGCTAAAAACCGGCGAGCAACATCTTCATTTAACGCGTTCATTTGCGTCATTTCATGTAATAAAACAGTGTGATAATGCTTAGAAAGTTCGATGTAATCAAGCTGGCTACGTGCTTCTATACATAAGGTCGAAAAATTAACTGCCAACACACCATTAGCGACTTTTCTGACTTTCATCGGGCGATGATTAATGGTTAAGGTAATATCGGTTTGTGGTTCACTGGTTACTAAGTGAGAAAAAACTCTTTCCATTTCTTGACGGTTTTTATCACTTAATGGGGATAAGAAAAGATGTGCTTGCGTTAACGTTCTTAAACGATAATCAATACCTGCATCGACATTTAAAATGTCACAATGATGTTTGATTTGTTCTATAGCGGGTAAAAAACGAGAACGCTGTAACCCATTGCGATAAAGCTCATCAGGAGGAATATTCGATGTTGCGACCAACGTGATCCCTCTGGCAAATAACGCTTCTAGCAACGTACCTAAAATCATTGCATCCGTAATATCAGAAACAAAAAACTCATCAAAACAAAGCACATCTGTTTGTGCTTTAAAGCCATCAGCAATAATTTCTAGTGGATTTTCTTGTCCTTGTAAACTTTTTAGCTCTTCTTGAACACGTAACATAAAACGATGAAAGTGGAGTCGCAACTTACGCTCTGTTGGTAAACTTTGATAAAACATATCCATAAGCCATGTTTTACCTCGTCCCACTCCGCCCCACATATATAAGCCACGTTCTGGTGCAACAAGCTGTTTTTTTGTGCGAATTCGCCCGAATAATCGTTGTGTTAACGAATTTTTTTCTGGTGGAGTCTCTTTTAATAATGCATGGTATATCTGCTGAAGGTGGAGAACAGTTTTTCGCTGAACATCATCAGGTTGATAATCACCTTGCATCAATGCGGCTTCATAAAGTGATAACGGCGTACTAACAGTCATGAATGCCCTCTTATCCTTAATTTTCTGACATAGTGGGTTGTGTCTGTCGAATGCCTCTATTATAAGCATTAAGAGTTGTTTTAACATCAACGTAACACAGGAATTTCATATTAAGCTTAAGGATATTATTCCACCCATGCCTTTTAGCGGTTATGATGTTATAAGAATCCATCGTCCTCACTATTAGATGAAAAGGAGTTGCCATGGTTTGGGTTTATGCACTGATTGGATTAGTTGTAGGTCTTATTATCGGCGCACTCGCAATGCGTTACGGTAACAGCACCCTTCGCCAACAAGATGCTATAAAAGCAGAGTTAGATACAAAAAAAGAAGAACTGGACACTTATCGCAATGAGCTTGTCAGCCACTTTGCTAGAAGCGCTGAACTATTAGATAACATGGCGAGAGATTACCGTCAGCTTTACCAACATATGGCAAAAAGCTCTAATGAACTCATGCCAGATATGCCAGCTCAAGATAATCCATTTAATTACCGATTAAGTGAATCTGAAGCAGCAAATGATCAATCTCCAATAAAAATGCCACCTCGTGATTACTCCGAAGGGGCATCCGGGTTGTTCAGACCTACAGAGAAAAAAGACAGTTAATATTAAAACGCCACATTTATTGTGGCGTTTTTCTTTCTATTAAATACCATAAAATGACAATTATTCGCTATGGTTTTAAAGATAGCTTTTGTCTTGTAAATCCGTGTAAAAGGAAGCAAAGTGCATCATGTCTTAATGAACTTTCCTTTGCTAGTACAGGTCTTAATGACATCGTGCTCATTTTGAGCAATAAATTTTATTTTGATAACTGTATCAAGAGACTCTAATTCATGTTGACTAAAAAAAGAAAATTATTACTTAGTGCATTAGCAATAAGTGTCGGACTTTCACTCTCAACTATCCCAGCAACCAGTATGGCCGCGCTACCAGCTGTCATGCCATCGGGAGAACAACTCCCAAGCCTTGCACCTATGTTAGAAAAAGTGCTACCAGCTGTTGTCAGTGTGCATGTTTCAGGAACACGAGTACAAAGCCAACAAGTGCCTGAAGAGTTTAAATTTTTCTTTGGTCCCAATTTTCCATCACAACAACAGAGTATTCGCCCTTTTGAAGGTTTAGGCTCAGGCGTTATTATTGATGCCCAAAAAGGCTATGTATTAACCAATAATCATGTTGTTGATGGTGCAGATAAAATTCAACTGCAAATTAATGATGGTCGTGAATTTAGCGCCAAATTAATTGGTAGCGATCCACAAACAGATATCGCCTTACTGCAAATTGAAAAACCAACAAATTTAACAGCAATAAAAATGGCGGACTCAGACCAACTACGTGTTGGTGACTTTGCTGTCGCCGTGGGTAATCCATTTGGTTTAGGTCAAACCGCAACATCCGGTATTATTTCCGCATTAGGCCGTAGTGGCTTAAATCTTGAAGGGTTAGAGAACTTTATTCAAACGGATGCTTCTATCAACCGTGGTAACTCTGGTGGCGCCTTAGTCAACTTAAATGGTGAGTTAATCGGAATTAACACCGCTATTTTAGCACCTGGAGGTGGCAATATCGGTATCGGCTTTGCTATCCCAAGTAATATGGCACGAGATCTTAGCCAACAGCTGATTTCTCATGGCGAAGTTAAACGTGGCATCTTAGGTATTCGTGGTACAGAAATGAATTCTGATCTGGCGAAATCCTTTAATATTGATGCACAACGTGGTGCTTTCGTTAGCGAAGTTTTACCTGACTCATCTGCAGCAAAAGCAGGTATTAAACCGGGTGACGTTTTAATTTCTGTTGATGGAAAACGCATCAATAGCTTTGCAGAATTACGTGCTAAAGTCGGTACAACGCCTCCAGGTAAAGAAATTTTGATTGGCTTAATCCGTCAAGGTAAACCAATGGATGTTAAAGTGACATTAGAGAAACAATCGGCAGATGCAACACGCGCAGATAACTTCTCTCCTGCACTACAAGGCGCCACATTAAGTAACTACTTAAACAAACAAGTCAAAGCCGTCGTTGTGGATTCTGTAGAGAAAGATTCCGCGGCTGCTGCATCTGGTTTACAAAAAGGCGACCTGATTATTGGTATTAATAACACGCCAATTGCATCATTGGGCGATTTACGTAAAGCCATTGATGCTAAACCCCCTGTTCTTGCATTAAACATTCAGCGTGGTAATGATGAAATTTACCTGCTGTTACGTAATACACCGCGCTAAAAAGTAAGCTTTCACTTATCTAATTTATTGATTTCCTTAGCCCTGTAATCTTGATTATAGGGCTTTTTTTTATGTAAATTTTTGATAAGAGCCATTGGCTTAAAAGAGGATATTATGCACTGAGCGATGCTTTCATAAGTTAAACTATGCTATTCTCATCACTTCTACGCAAATAATCTCACGGTCAGACATAAATACAGGATTTTTATGTTAACTAAGTTACTGCGATCGACACTGATTGGCCTTTTAACAGCAGCAATTCTTTTGATTGCAGTCCCTTCGATCCGTCCTATTTTTATTGAACACCTAATTAATGGTGATTTTCTTAATGCTCCTTTTAGCTACAACACGGCTGTACGACGTGCGGCCCCTGCTGTCGTCAATGTTTATAGCAGTACCATGGGAAGTTTTTCTCAAGAAGGTCGCGAACTGACCTCTTTAGGTGCGGGCGTTATTATGGATGGACGAGGTTATATTCTAACAAATCAACATGTTATTAATAATGCTGATCAGATTATTGTTGCATTACAAAATGGTGATCTTTATGAAGGCTTACTTGTTGGCTCTGATCCTTTAACTGATCTGGCCGTTTTAAAAATTGATGCTGATAAGCTTCCAACGATCCCCATTAATAGCAAGCGGATCTCACATGTTGGCGATGTTGTACTCGCAATTGGTAACCCATTTAATATTGGGCAAACCATTACTCAAGGGATAATTAGTGCAACAGGACGCGTAGGGTTAAGTCCAACACGTTACCAAAACTTCCTACAAACAGATGCCTCGATTAATGAAGGCAACTCAGGTGGAGCACTCATTAATACAGAGGGCGAACTTGTGGGTATTAATACCATGACGTTTGACTCAGGAACCTACAATGGATATCGCCCAAGTGCTGAAGGCCTAGGCTTTGCTATTCCAACCGAACTGGCTGTAAAAATCATGAATAAACTTATTCGTGATGGTCGTGTTATTCGTGGTTTTATCGGTATTACCGCCAAAGAATTGCCGAGAATTCGCTCGTCAAATACCGATATTAAACAAATCCAAGGGCTACGTATTTTCCGGATCTCACCAAACAGTCCTGCAGATAAAGCAGGCATAAAAACAGGTGATATTATTCTTAGCATCAACCATGCTCCTGCCACTTCTGCCATGGAGATGATGGACTATATTGCAGAGACTCGCCCTGGTACAGTATTACCCGTTACGTTATTACGCGAAGGCAATGAACTCAATGTTGATGTGACTATTTCTGAATACCAACCAGAATCGTAACTCACACATAATCTCCCTATTACCAGCTAATAGGGAGATCTCATATAAAACGTCGCACTTTGTAAGCAATTTTCTTGAAAGCTTTCTGTATTACGATAATCCTCTAACGTGCTGTGATTACAACCGCTATATTCACCTTCTTTAGTACCATCATTTTGCCAACCACAAACCGGGCAGATTTCAAAAAATGCCTCATCTTTGTCTTTAAAAACAAAATAATGGCAAGCGATACAACTCACTTCAAGTGGAAGATGACAACTGCGTTTCTCTATCAAAGTAATCTCCTATTACAACAACGAATAAAGCGAAGTCTTATTCATTTTCACTCGGTTTATTCGTAAGTGAATTATGTTCAACAGCATGCCAAATCTTTTCAGCTTTTCGTCCAATTAAAATCAATGAAATAGCTAAAATAAAGAAGAAAATCGCACTGTGTAAGCTATCCCAGAAATATTCAAAAAAACGAGTGTAAAGGTTAATACCTAGGAATGTCAGGCCAAAGCCTCTTAACATGCCATCATCCGTTTTAAGGCTGATATAGATACAAATAACGGAAACAATACCAAATAACAGTGCCCAAGGTAACAAATTCATACTTGAAGTACGATACCAAGTATCAGGATCGTAATTACCGAAAATAGACATGATCCATAACGCAATAAAGAGATAAGTGAGCCCCATTATTTTTGTAATGGTAAACAAGCGACGATGCGCCAATACATTTTGCAGAAAACAGCACCCGGCGAGTAAAGCTGCACCAAAAATAACAAAACGAATAGGATAGTTCATCCCTAACCAATAAGCGCCCCAACCTGACATATAGCCCGTTTCAGCGCCAAACCAATTCCCTAACATCAATAAGAAAAATAACCACACCAAAGATGAACGACTGATAAAACCAATCACACCATAAATCACACAACCAATTAAAAAGAGAGGCGCAATATGGCCACTTCCTGTATCCAGTAATTCACCGAGTTGCCAAAGAAAAATAGCGGTAAACATTACACCTAAAAAGAGAATAAATTCAGTACTATAGTGCCACTGTGTTTCTTTTCGCTGACGCCTAAATCCCCAAAAATAAAGTATGCTGGCAATAAGTGCCGGAGATATCACTCGCATAATTTCAGAAACACTAAAAATTTCAATTAGATAATAAACTAATGCGCTGTCACTAAAGATACTGCCAACAGCAATAATCAAACACACAATTGCTATCCAAAACGCGTAACGGCTCAACCTTTTCCAATCAAAGGGAATGCGTTGTAACGTACTTCCTAGTTGCTGGTGTTCTTGTTCTGAAATCTCACCAGATTGTTGCCATTTATCAAGCGCTTGGCGAATAAGGCGTTCTTGTTTCCTTGTTACCTGCATATTTGTTCCTTTCTTTCAGCTCATCGAGTTTTTTCTAAAACAGGTCTATTTTTCTTACTGTATCTTGCCACGAAAGAAATACCTTATGAATTATCCTATTCTATTGAGAGTTCTATTGAAATAATGCATAAAAAAACCATAGCACAACAATGCACTATGGTTTTAAAAGGTTAAAAAGAGGTAACTAAAATAGATTAGTCATTAGCGCGTAAACGTTCTATTTTCGCTCCTAATCCTTGTAATTTAGCTTCAATATTTTCATAACCACGATCGATATGATAAATACGATCCACAATAGTTGTACCTTCAGCGATACAACCCGCAAGGACTAAACTTGCAGAAGCACGTAAATCCGTTGCCATTACTTGTGCGCCTGAAAGTTTTTCAACACCGTGACATAACACAGTGTTACTTTCTATTTCAGCGTGAGCCCCCATACGAATTAGCTCAGGGATATGCATAAAACGGTTTTCAAAAATCGTTTCTGTTATCATTCCTGCGCCTTCAGCAACTAAGTTTAAAAGACTAAACTGTGCTTGCATATCAGTTGGGAATCCAGGATGTGGCGCTGTACGTAAGGTTACCGCTTTAGGACGTTTACCATGCATATCAAGGCTAATCCAATCTTCACCCACTTCTATATCTGCACCCGCTTCACGTAATTTCGCCAACACTGCATCTAACGTATCTGGCTTTGCATTACGACAAACAACGCGACCACGGGAAACAGCAGCAGCAACTAAGAAAGTTCCAGTTTCAATACGATCAGGTAGAATTTGATAAGTACCACCGCCAAGGCGTTCTACACCTTCGATAGTAATACTGTCTGTACCCGCACCGCTGATTTTGGCACCTAATGTATTAAGGAAGTTGGCAGTATCTTCAATTTCAGGTTCTCTTGCCGCATTCTCAATGATCGTTTTACCTTCAGCTAACACCGCCGCAGTCATAATAGTGATGGTGGCACCCACACTCACTTTATCCATGACAATATGTGCGCCTTTTAAACGCCCATCAACGCGAGCTTTTACATAACCTTCATCAAGAGTGATTTCAGCGCCTAACTGCTCTAAACCTGTAATATGCAGATCAACAGGACGAGCACCAATAGCACAACCACCGGGTAAAGAAACCTGACCTTGACCAAAACGTGCGACTAATGGTCCTAATGCCCAAATAGAGGCACGCATGGTTTTGACTAGCTCGTAAGGTGCACAAAATTCATTGATATTACGAGCATCAACGAAAACAGAGCCGTTACGTTCAACATTAGTTCCTAAGCGATTAAGTAATTTAATCGTTGTATCAATATCTTTTAACTTAGGAACATTGGTTAATTCTACTGGCTCTTCGGCAAGGATCGCAGCGAACAGAATTGGCAATGCAGCGTTTTTTGCGCCTGAAATAGTGACCTCGCCTGATAAACAGGTTGGTCCTTGTACTCTAAATTTATCCATCTGTAGAACTCTCTTTTTTATTTTGCTGTACGCTGTATACCTACTGAATCAAAGCCCGTTAAGTTTACGATCCCTCTTCCACTCATCAGGTGTGTAGGCTTTAATAGACAAAGCGTGAATACGGTTATCTGCGATATATTCCATCAAAGGGGCATAAATGGTCTGTTGTTGTTTTACTCTGCTCATTCCCTCAAACATAGCGCCAACAACGACAACTTGAAAATGACTGCCATCACCGTTAACGATGACTTCATCTAAAGACAGGCTGTCCATTAATACTTGTTTGATTTCATTTGTATCCATAATTGCTCAATCTCAACGTTAAAATAATAATCAGTCGTCTATCCTAATGGAATCCGCCCTACTCTTAAACCATCAAAAACCCCCTTAATGATAAAAGTATCACGAAGGGGGTTTTTTAATTGCATTTACTTAAAACCAGGATCAGACAATATTCATAATTTCATCAAGATCATAGAGAGTAATCAGTGTTTGAAAACGCTCACTCACACCTTGAATAATAAATTGGCGGTGTTGTGCTTCCATCTCTGCTTTTAGGTGAACAAAAAGTGCCAATCCTGTTGAATCAATATGATTCAATGCTGAAATATCAATAATATTAATATCGGCTAATAATGCTTTACGTTGCTGCCAAGCAGGTAGTAACGTTTCGCGATCTAACGTTCCTTGGAAAAAGAGGATATCGCCCTTTTTTTCCCAATTTAACGAGGATGACATCTTATTTTTTCTCATCCAGTGTAATTGGCGTTTTGGCACTGATTTCTAACTGTTTTGTTAAACCATCAACACCTTTAGAATTTAAAATATCTGACCACTCATTTTGTTTTGTAGTGATCATGCTGACACCTTCCGCAATCATGTCATAAGCTTGCCATTCACCTGTTTTACTATTTTTGCGCCATTGAAAATCAAGGCGAACAGGTGGGCGACCATTTTTATCAATAATGGTAACGCGAATAGTAAGGTTTGTTTTATCTGCAAACGGTTTTGCTGGTTCTATACGGTATTCTTGCCCTTCATACATCGCTAATGCTTGACCGTACACTTGTGCAAGATACGCTTCAAATGCAGTAAAATATGCATCACGTTGAGCCGGTGTTGCAGTACGATAATAAGGCCCTAACACTAATGCACCCGCATATTTAATTTGGACATAAGGCAATAATTCTTGTTGAACAATTTGACGTAAAACTTCAGGGTTCTTACGAATTTCAGGCTGTTCATTTTTTAATTTAGTAAACGTCTTTTGTGCGGCATCTTCCATCAGTGTGTATGGATTGGTTTTATCTACAGCCATCGCAAAAGGTGTAACGACTAACAGTGCGACCATTAATAAGCGTTTAAACATACTTTCGCTCTCCTAAAAAGGTTTTAATAATAGGATGCTTTACTTAATTAAATGTATAAATACATCCTATAAGAATTAACGATTAAGGTAATGCTGGTTGTTCTTCAGTGGATTCAGATTTTGCTGAGCTATCACCATCCCCTGTTTTATAAAGGAACTGACCGATGAGATCCTCTAGCACCATTGCTGAATTGGTATTTGTGATCCGTCCTCCGTCTTCAAGCAAAGTAGAATCTAATGCTTCATCATAAAAACCTAAATTCAATGCAAGGAACTGTTCACCTAATAAACCAGAGGTACGAATAGACAGTGAGCTACTTTCTGGAATGTGGTCATAAATACTCAGAATATCGAGCGCGACTTCAGGACGGTAATTCCCTTCATCTTCTTCTTTTAAGGTGATAGACGAAACACGACCAATCACTACACCACCAATCTTAACTGGGGAACGTTCTTTTAACCCACCAATATTACCGAAGCTGGCATAAACGCGATAAGTCGGTTGATTACCCATTTCTTTAATATCAGCCACTTTCAGGCATAAGAAAATCACAGCGGCTAGCGCAATCAGAACAAATAGACCAACCCAAACTTCAATTTTTTTACTTTGCATGACTTAGTTCCCAAACATCAGTGCTGTTAGCACAAAATCTAAACCCAATACGGCTAACGATGAATGAACAACAGTACGTGTTGTTGCTCTGCTAATCCCTTCTGATGTTGGGATTGCGTCATACCCGTTAAAGAGCGCTATCCAAGTGACGGTAATGGCAAAAACGACACTCTTAATAAAACAATTCACTAAATCTAATCGCCATTCAACGGCACCTTGCATAGATGCCCAGAAAAAGCCTTCATCGATCCCTTTCCAATCCACACCAACAATGGCACCACCCCAAATACCGATGGCAACAAAAATAAGTGAAAGCAATGGCATGCTAATTAAGCCGGCCCAAAAACGGGGGGCCACAACACGCCGTAAAGGATCGACAGCCATCATTTCTAAACTGGAAATTTGTTCTGTGGCTTTCATTAAACCAATTTCCGCTGTTAATGCTGAACCAGCTCGGCCTGCAAATAATAATGCGGTTACCACAGGGCCCAATTCTCGTAACAATGAGAGAGCCACCATCATGCCAAGACTGGCTTCAGCACTAAATGTAGTCAGTACCAGATAACCTTGTAATCCCAGCACCATGCCAATAAATAGACCAGATACCATGATAATTAATAAGGATTGAACGCCGACGTTATACAGTTGCTTCATTAAAAGAGGCCACTGTTTACGGAATTCCGGTTTACCGACTAATGCACGAAAGAGCATAATGCCAGCTCTACCGAATGTTGCAAAAATCGCTAACGCTCTAGCGCCAATACGAGCTAATAAATTGACCACGTACTAATTTCCTCGTCCTAATAGGTCGTCCTGATAATCTCCCGCAGGAAAACGGAAAGGTACAGGGCCATCAGCAATTCCATCTAAAAATTGCCTAACTTGCCTATCTGGGTTGTCCTGTAATTCTTTTGCACTACCTTGAGCAATCACTTTTTGCTCCGCAACAATATAAGCGTAATCGGCAATGCTTAATACTTCAGGCACATCATGAGAAACCACAACACACGTCACACCAAGTGCATGATTTAACTCATCAATCAGCTTAACAAGTACGCCCATAGTGATAGGATCTTGCCCAACAAAGGGTTCATCAAACATAATTAATTCAGGATCAAGCGCAATGGCTCTGGCTAATGCGGCTCTTCGAGCCATACCGCCTGATAATTCAGAAGGCATTAAACTTGCAGCACCACGTAACCCCACGGCCTCAAGTTTCATCATCACCGTTGTGCGTATAAGCGCTTCAGGTAAATTTGTATGCTCTCTTAACGGAAAGGCTACATTTTCAAATACATTCATGTCGGTAAAAAGGGCGCCGGACTGAAAAAGCATACTCATTTTCTTTCTTGCGTGATACAACGCAGAACGTGATAACGCTGGAATATTATCACCATCAAACCAAATTTCACCGCTATCAGGAAGAATTTGTCCTCCCATAAGGCGTAATAAAGTTGTTTTACCAATCCCTGAAGGGCCCATAATTGCAGTCACTTTTCCTCTAGGTACAACAAGGTTAATCTCAGAAAAGATCTTCCTGCTACCACGAGTGAAGTTCATATTGCGCACTTCAATTAGATTGTCAGATTGTGCGTTCATGAATAAAACATCCTCAAGCCTGTCTGCATAAACAAATTTTTACGCTATTTTGGCAGGTCATTCGTTATGTTACAAAGAAATCACCACTATTTAGCAATTTATTGCACGGTTAATTTTACTTTTCGTGCTTGGCTAGTCAAAATATGGTGAATTAGCAAAACCTTTTGACAATATGTTTTTTTATCAGCCCTGTCTTATTGGTTTTTTCTTTCTTTACTTGCTCATTGTCGGAAAACTGATGGCATGTTGATTACTTTGTCTCTTTTAATTTTTGGATTGATGCTACTTGTTTATGCATCAGACCGATTAGTCTATGGTGCGAGCGTTTTTGCGCAATCGTTAAAAATTCCACCCGCCGTTATCGGTATTTTAATTGTAGGCACTGGCACATCATTACCTGAGCTTTTTGTTTCTACCGATGCCGCCGTTCATAATTTACCTGATATTGCTATTGGTACTGCAATTGGTTCTACACTCACTAATCTTCTTCTTATTGCAGGCATTGGGGCGATGATCTACCCCATGAACATACAATCTGCGGTACTGAAAAAAGAGCTTCCGTTGATGATTATCGTCATCATGCTTGTGGGTATTATTTTATCCAGTGGAAACCTAGGGCTTAGAGAAGGTACTTTGCTCTTTTTTATTGGTTTTGCATCTATTTTTCTCATGATAAAAACAATGCATAAAACACTTACGCAAGAGCGTCATGTATTACCTTTAGAAACCTTAACCCGTTTTGAATTACAGACAAACCCTCGTAATTCAGTTGCTCTCTTTTGGGTCGTTATTGCCTTACTGATTATTCCAGTTGCTACTCAAATGATATTAGATAATGTCTTTATTCTAATGCAACAGTATCATCTTAGTGGCCTTTTTGTTGGCTTAACCTTGCTATCTATTGGAACAAGTTTACCTGAATTAGCAACAACCATTGTTGCAGCGCTAAGACGTGAAAATGAATTAGCTTTAGGAAATATTATAGGTGCTAATATTTTTAACCTGACATTTGTGTTAGGAATGCCGGCATTACTTTCACCAAGCACATTTAATATCAACACATTTTATTTTAGTTTTGCTGTACTTGGTGTGGCTAGTTTATTGTTTTCTGCCTTTTCCTTAGGGCGAAAACGACGCCTTAATCGAGGAAAAGGGATATTCTTATTAGTTTGCTTTATTGTTTATATTACGGTGTTGTGCGTTGCACATTCTCTCTTAACCTAAAATAAATGGTACAAAAAAATGACCGAGTTTGATTTTCAGCAAGCAGGAAAAAAAGTCCTTCATATTGAACGTGATGGGTTAGCTGAACTAGAACAATATATCAACGATGATTTTACGCTTGCCTGTGAAAAAATTTTTCACTGCCAAGGTCGAGTGATTGTGATGGGTATGGGTAAATCTGGCCATATTGGGCATAAAATTGCTGCAACATTTGCCAGTACAGGAACACCTTCTTTTTTTGTTCATCCCGGTGAAGCAAGTCATGGCGATTTAGGCATGGTTACAGAAAAAGATATTGTTCTGGCGATTTCAAACTCTGGTGAAGCCAGTGAGATCCTCGCCCTTATTCCGGTTCTGAAACGCAAACAGATAACACTGATTTGTATGACACGCACTCCTCAAAGTACAATGGGGAAAGCGTCTGATATTCATCTTTGTATCAAAGTTCCTAAAGAAGCCTGCCCTTTAGGACTTGCTCCCACAACAAGCACAACAGCAACATTAGTGATGGGTGACGCACTGGCTATCGCACTTTTACGTGCTCGTGGCTTTACCGCTGAAGATTTTGCCCTTTCTCATCCAGGTGGTGCATTAGGTCGTAAATTACTCCTTCATGTCAGTGATTTAATGAATAAAGACGCTGATATCCCTCGTGTTACTAAAGACGCAACGTTACGCGAAGCACTTGTTGAGATTACCCGTAAAAAATTAGGTATGACGGTAATCTGCGATGATAGTATGTTGATTGACGGCATCTTTACTGACGGTGACTTACGACGCATATTTGATTTAGGGATTGATCTTAACAATGCCAAAATCTCTGATGTGATGACAAGAGGGGGTATTCGCATCCGCCCTGATTGTTTAGCCGTTGAAGCACTAAATTTAATGCAGGCAAAACATATCACCTCGCTGTTAGTAACAGAACAAGATAGTGATATCCTATTAGGTGTTTTACATATGCATGATTTATTACAAGCCGGTGTTGTATAAGCTAGTCATAACATTCGAAGGATAAAAATGAATACAATGATAGAAACTTGTTATGGTGCAGTAAGCGAGCAAATCATCAAAAAAGCAGAAAAAATCCAATTGCTGATTTGTGACGTTGATGGTGTGATGTCAGACGGACTCATTTACATGGGCAATAATGGCGAAGAGCTAAAAGCTTTTAATGTCCGCGATGGGTATGGCATTCGTTGTTTGCTTACATCAGGCATTGAGGTTGCTATCATTACAGGTCGTCAATCTAAGCTGTTAGAAGATCGTGCTAAAACGCTTGGCATTACATATCTTTACCAAGGTCAGCATAATAAGCTTTTGGCGTATCAACAACTGTTAGATACACTAAACCTTAAACCTGAACAAACGGCCTATATTGGTGACGACCTGATAGATTTACCTGTAATGGAAAAAGTCGGACTCTCCGTCGCCGTTGCCGATGCGCATCCATTACTCACATCTCGAGCGGACTATGTTACTCGCATTATGGGTGGACGTGGTGCAGTACGAGAATTATGTGATTTAATCCTTTTAGCTCAAGGTCGGCTTGATGAAGCTAAAGGTCTTTCGATTTAACGTATAACGACACAGAATGAATAAATTAAAATCCTGGTTTACCTTAATTCTTGCAATTATCGCCCTTGGGCTAATTGGCTGGAACTATACTAACAACACTGAATTCGGTGATGGTGAAGTTGTTGATGATGGTCAACCAACTTATCAATCTAAATCATCGATATCTTTTGTTTATGAGCCAACAGGTATACTTGGATATAAACTCGTTGCTGATGATGTCAAAAACTATGCTCAGCAAAAGTTTACATGGTTTACTAACCCTGTCTTAACCACTTATTCTCCGACAGGGGATGCAACATGGACCGTACGCGCCAATAAAGCCAAGCTAACCAACAGTAAAATGCTCTATCTTTATGGCGATGTTCAGATTGATAGCTTAAATGATGATTCTCAATTACAGAGAATAAGCACTGATAACGCTATCGCTAATTTGGATACACAGGATGTTTCCTCTGATGATGAAGTGACTATTATCGGCGTCGGACTGAAATCAGTCGGCTTAAAAATGCGAGGCAATCTGCGCGAGAAACACGCAGAGCTGATTGAAAAGGTAAACACCTATTATGAGATCCCTAATGAATCAAAAAATCCGTAATACACTGATTATCGGTACATTATTAGCAATAAGCGTACCTGCGATGGCGCTTAAAGATGACACGCAACAACCTATTGTTGTCAATTCAGAAAAACAGTCGCTTGATCTAGAGAAAAATGTCACGACATTTACACAAAATGTTGTGATTAAACAAGGCTCTATCGATATTCGTGCTGATAAAGTCGTTGTCACGCGCCCTGGTGGTGACTCTAAAAAAATCGTCATTGAAGCATTTGGTAATCCCGTAACTTTTTATCAGTTACAAGATGATGGCAAACCAATCAAAGGTCGTGGCGATAAAATGACCTATGAAATGGATAAAGAATTAATGACCTTAACGGGTAAAGCCTATCTTGAACAATTAGACAGTAATATCACTGGTGATAAGATCACTTATCTCGTCCCAACTCAGCAAATGGAAGCATTTAGCGGTAAAGGTAAACAAGTTACTACTGTTTTACTGCCTTCCCAGTTGCAAGAGAAAGGTACTGGTGCTAACAACAAAGGTAAGTAACACTTTATGGCGCTGTTAAAAGCTGAAAATTTAGCAAAAGCATACAAAGGGCGCACCGTTGTCGGTGATGTTAGCCTGAATGTTAATTCAGGTGAAATTGTAGGCTTACTTGGCCCTAATGGTGCCGGTAAAACAACAACATTCTATATGGTTGTCGGTATTGTCGCTCGTGATGCAGGTAGTATTACTATTGATGATGAAGACATTACTCTGTTACCGTTACATGAACGTGCGCGTAAAGGAATAGGCTACCTACCTCAAGAAGCCTCTATTTTTAGACGTTTAAGCGTTTATGATAACATTATGGGGATTTTAGAAATTCGCCATGATTTAACGCCAGAACAGCGAAAAGATCGTGCAGAAGAGCTGTTAGAAGAGTTCAATGTGAGCCATTTGCGTAACAGCTTAGGGCAATCATTATCCGGGGGCGAACGCCGTCGAGTTGAAATTGCACGCGCATTAGCCGCAAACCCTAAATTCATTTTATTAGATGAACCTTTTGCAGGTGTTGACCCAATATCAGTATTGGACATTAAAAAAATTATCCAGCATCTACGTGATTATGGATTAGGTGTACTGATTACTGACCATAATGTTCGTGAAACATTAGATGTGTGTGAACGCGCCTATATTGTCAGCCAAGGTCACCTTATCGCTCATGGTTCACCAGAAGAAATTCTTGAAAATGAGCAAGTTAAACGTGTTTACTTAGGTGAAGGCTTCCGCCTGTAATCTTAGATTCACTTTTACTCTGTCATGGATGACAACAGCTAAGGACTCATCGCATTATTATGAAACAAAGTCTGCAACTTCGTCTCAGTCAGCAATTGGCAATGACGCCACAGCTACAACAGGCTATTCGTTTGTTGCAACTTTCGACGCTTGAATTACAACAAGAAATTCAGCAAGCGCTTGAATCCAACCCTCTTCTCGAACAAGATGACGATCAACAAGATCCCGTTTCAGATGATGCCTCTCATACAGAAAATCAATCTGACTCTACAACAGAAACAACAACTGAAAACGAAGTTGAAGAGTTCGACACACTGGATGCTTTAGAACAAAAAGAGATGCCTGACGATCTCCCATTAGACACCCAATGGGAAGAGATCTACACCGCGGGCACACCTTCTGGTACCAGTAATGACTATATGGATGATGAACTCCCACTGTATCAAGGTGAAACAACAGCTTCATTACAAGATTATCTAACATGGCAGGCCGATCTCACCCCGTTTACAGAAATAGATAGAGCTATTGCCATAAGTATTATCGATGCAGTTGATGAAACAGGATATTTAACTGTTACAACAGATGACATCCTGCTTGGAATGGGCGATGATGAGATAGAGCTTGATGAAGTTGAGGCCGTATTAAAACGTATTCAACGCTTTGATCCTATTGGAGTTGCTGCGCGTGATTTAAAAGAGTGTCTTTTGATCCAGCTTTCTGCTTTTTCAACAGATACACCCTATCTTAAAGAAACACAGTTGGTCATTAGCCAACATTTAGAATTATTGGGTAATCGCGACTTTCGCCAATTGATGCGTCAAACGAAGTTACGTGAAGAAACATTAAAATCAGTTATTGAGATAATTCAGTCACTTGATCCTAAACCTGGATTAAGTATTGATACAGGTGAGTCAGAGTATGTTATCCCAGATATACTGGTAAAAAAATCAGGTGAACGCTGGCAAGTTGAGTTAAATACAGATAGCATTCCTCGCCTACGCATAAATGAAACCTATGCTGCATTGGGTCAATCGACTCAAAATGAGAGCGATGGAAAATTTATTCGTGATAATTTACAAGAAGCCAAATGGCTGATAAAAAGTTTAGAAAGTCGTAATGAGACATTATTAAAAGTCGCTTATTGCATTGTTGACACACAGCAGGCATTTTTCGAATTGGGTGAAGAGCATATGAAACCTCTTGTGTTAGCGGATATCGCTGAACAGGTTGAAATGCACGAATCCACCATTTCTCGAGTGACAACGCAAAAATTTTTGCATTGTCCAAGAGGAATTTTCGAATTGAAGTATTTTTTCTCTAGCCATGTGAATACTGATAGCGGAGGCGAAGCCTCTTCAACAGCAATCAGGGCTTTAGTGAAGAAACTAATCGCAGCAGAAAATCCAGCGAAACCACTTAGTGATAGTAAACTGGCTGATATGCTCGCAGAACTTGGTATACAAGTTGCTCGACGCACTGTTGCGAAATATAGAGAGTCATTATCCATCCCGCCTTCAAACCAACGCAAAGAGTTGGTTTGAGCATAATTGAGAAGGAAGACACTATGGAACTTCAAATCACTGGTCATAACATTGAATTAACTGATGCTCTGCGTGATACCGTCAAAGCAAAAAGCGCGAAATTACCTCAGTTCTTTGACAAAATTAATAACGTTCAGGTTATCCTGAAAGTCGAGAAAGTGAATAAAATCGCTGAAGCGACTATTCAAGTTAATGGCGGTGAATTACATGCCTCTGCTGAAGCAGAAGATATGTACGCAGCAATTGATGGATTAATGGATAAACTGGCTCGTCAATTAACCAAACACAAAGATAAACTGAGACAACATTAATTCATTTCCCATTGCGAAATGGAGATACAATCGGCGAAGTTACTGCGTTGTTTATGACTCGGTTCAAGCCAACGCCTAATCAATATCAGTAACAAAAAACCAGATGTCACTTTGTGGCATCTGGTTTGCTGGTCTAAGTGAATAAGACAATGAACAACGATACAAAGATGAATATTAGCGACGTACTTTCTCTGGTATGTACACATAATGATGTACATTGCACGAGTAAAAAACGCGCGTTAGAAATTATCAGTGAAAATGCAGCAAAAGCACTTAATTTACCCGAAACACTGATATTTGAAGCTTTACTGACGCGTGAAAAAGTCGGTACAACAGGGATTGGGGGGGGGTTAGCTATCCCTCATGGACGTATTGAAAGTGATGAAACAGAAAAAGTAGTTGGTGTGTTTCTTCACCTAAGCGAACCTATTGCCTTCGACGCTATTGATAATCAACCTGTCGATTTGTTGTTCGCATTACTCGTTCCTGCAACACAGTGCAAGGAACATTTACACACACTGTCTTTGATTGCAAAACAGTTGGCAGACAAAAATTTATGTCGTCGACTACGCTCCGCACAAAGTGATGAAGAGCTTTATCAGATTATCACAGAATAACCCCTACGGGTTTGTTGGGACGCGAATAGCATACAGTGGCATGATATTCATCACTGGGAAATTATAGGGGAGCTACCTCATGGTGCTGATGATAGTCAGCGGACGCTCTGGTTCAGGTAAGTCAGTCGCTTTGCGTGCGCTTGAAGACATGGGATTTTATTGTGTTGATAACTTGCCTGTTGATCTTTTACCTGAGCTCGCAAAAACACTGGCTGAACGTGATGCTTCTGCTGCCGCAGTCAGTATTGATGTCCGAAATATGCCAGAGTCGCCGGAGATCTTCGAAAAAGCGCTGGAAAGTTTACCCGCTGAATATTCTCCACAACTCTTATTTTTAGACGCAGATAGAAATACTTTAATCCGTCGCTATAGTGATACACGACGCTTACATCCGCTTTCGACCAAAAACCTTTCATTAGAAATGGCAATTGATACCGAAAGTGATCTGCTTGAGCCATTGCGATCACGCGCAGATCTCATCATTGATACGTCTGAAATGTCCGTTCATGAGCTCGCAGAAATGTTACGTACTCGTTTATTAGGTAAGCGTGAGCGTGAATTGACTATGGTCTTTGAATCCTTTGGATTTAAGCATGGTATTCCTATTGATGCAGATTATGTTTTTGATGTGCGTTTCTTACCGAATCCACATTGGGATCCTAAACTTCGCCCGATGACAGGCCTCGATCGCCCTGTTGCGGCATTTTTAGATAGACACACAGAAGTTCATAACTTTATTTATCAAACCAGAAGCTATCTTGAACTCTGGTTGCCGATGTTAGAAACCAATAACCGTAGCTATTTGACGGTTGCAATTGGTTGTACGGGGGGGAAACACCGTTCTGTTTATGTTGCAGAGCAACTTGCCGACTATTTCCGTTCCAGAGGGAAAAACGTACAATCCCGGCACAGAACACTAGAAAAACGCAAATGACCCAGTACCGACAAGTTGCGATTAAAAATCGACTCGGCATGCATGCAAGGCCGGCAATGAAGTTGTTTGATTTAGTGAAAACATTTCAATCAACAGTGATTTTACGCAATAACGAAGGGGTCGAAGCGCAAGCAGATAGTGTAATTGCTATGCTGATGTTAGATTCAGAGCAAGGCAGTCAAATTGATATAGAAGTGACAGGTAGTGACGAAAATGAAGCTATTGATGCTATTATTGTATTATTTGAATCTGGGTTTGATGAAGAATAATCGTAATATAAAACAATAGATTAGCATTTCTTAACTAAATAACCCGAAAGAGACTGTGATCATGGTCTCTTTCTTTTTTATACAGAACCGCCTATTATCTCATATATGAGTTTAACAACACCCCCACCTCACCCGTGGGGGTGTTGTTTTGCATTGGAATAAATTGGAGTGTGGTATGACAAAGCCAACAATTATCATCAACGAACTTGATGCTGAACGTTTAGATTCATTGCTAGAGCAACCGGCCTTTGCAGATAGCCCTATTGCTGAAGCCTTGAATGAAGAATTAGATCGTGCTGACATTGTTACACCAGCTGATATCCCTGCTAACATTGTCACAATGAACAGCAAAGTCCGTTTTATGGACTTAAAAAACAATGAAGAGCGCACCCGTACTTTAGTGTATCCCGCTTCATTAAAAGACAGCACCACAGAACTTTCAGTCATGGCACCAATGGGTGCTGCGTTGCTGGGTCTAGCAATTGATGACGAGATCAGTTGGAAGTTGCCTAATGGCCTTGAAACTAAGGTTAAAGTATTAGAAATTCTATACCAACCTGAAGCAGCTGGTGAATTACACCGTTAAGCAGAGCTGAAGGTTCGCGTGTTATTTTTTATCTTATTAACGCAATAAAATACAAGTAAGCGCGATATCTCAGCCCACTAATGGGCTGAGATTAAAGGTAAGGCACTACTGACCTGCGATACTCATCTCTGGTAATAACAACGATCCACACTGAACATTACTGCGCATCTCAATATCATCACCCATAGTGGCAATATTTGCCCACATCTCTTTTAAATTACCGGCAATAGTCACTTCACTAACAGGATACTGAATTTCACCATTCTCAACCCAAAAACCACTTGCACCACGAGAATAATCACCAGTCACGGTACTGACGCCTTGCCCCATCAATTCCGTAACAACTAAACCTGTTCCCATCTCTTTTAACAACGCATCAAATGATAGACCTTGCCCTGGGATATACCAGTTATGAATACCACCAGCGTGGCCATTACTTTTTAAACCTAGCTTCCTTGCTGAATAGCTCGTTAATAGCCATTCTTGTAACACGCCATCTTTAATTATTTCGGCATCGGTTGTACGCACACCTTCACTATCAAACGGTGTTGATGCCAAACCTCTCATTAAGTGAGGACGTTCTTGAATATTGAGCCATTGAGGGAAAATTTGTTTACCCAGACTATCTAATAGGCAAGAAGATTCACGATAAATCATGCTACCACTAATTGCCGCGACTAAATGACCAAAAATACCTGTCGCAACATCCGCCGCAAAAATAACAGGTGCTTTCATGGTTGGAAGTTTACGAGGTGCGAGGCGTGATAAAGTACGACGAGCACACTCTTGCCCTACCCATTCAGGGGATGCCAGATCATCAAAACGACGGCTAATGGTATAGGCGTAATCGCGCTCCATATCTTCGCCATCACGAGCAATCACACAACTCGACATCGAATAGCGTGAAGATGAATAACTTTTTAATAAACCAAGGCTATTCCCAAATACACGGGTTCCACTGTGGCTATTAAAACTACCTCCTTCGGTATTAATAATACGGCTATCACTGTCTAATGCAGCTTTTTCTGCTCTTGAGGCTAACTCTATTGCCTTATCCGCAGTCACATCAGTTGGATGGTATAGATCAAGGAAAGGTGCATCAAACGCTAATAACTCTTTATCTGCGGGGCCTGCATAAGGGTCAACAGAAGTATAACGCGCAATATCCACAGCAGCTTGTACTGCACGTTTAATCGCATCAGGACTTAAGTCGGTAGAAGAAGCACTACCTTTACGTTGTTGTTGATAAACCGTAATGCCTAACGCGCCATCACTGTTAAATTCAACATTTTCAACTTCACCATAACGTGTACTAACACTAATACCTGTTGATTTATTAATAGCGACTTCTGCACTATCACACAGTTTTTCCGCCAGCTCCAATGCAAGCGAGACGGCGTCTTCAAGCTGTTTTACCTGATCTGAATTATTCATTGAGAACCATTTTTCCTAAGGAGAACATCACTTTTTACTTATTTTTAGCAAAGTAAATCAATTGACAGGTGGTCAACAAGCGATTTTCCCAGTTACAATAGAAGATATATGAATGTTATCACCCGTCGGGCTTTTGGTCATTCACCAAATCACACTCCCGGCTTACTCTGCAACAGGAATTTTTATTATGGCAAAGCAGCCTGAAGAGTGGCATTACCTCAATCCTGAATTTGACGATACCTCGTCAGAAGAGGAAGAAGAGGAAGAAATTATCTGGGTCAGCAAAAGTGAAATTAAACGCGATGCTGAAGCGCTAAAAAAACTAGGCACTGAATTAGTGGAATTAAGTGCGCAAGAATTAGAGCGTGTGCCATTAGATGAGAAATTATTAGCCTCTATTCAATTAGCACAAAAAGTACAGCGTGAAGCGCGCCGTCGCCAAATTCAATATATCGGAAAATTACTGCGCAATGTGGATGAAGATCCGATCCGCCAAGCGCTTGATAAACTAAAAAACCGCCACAATCAACAGATCTTAGTGCTACATAAATTAGAAGATCTGCGAATTCGTCTTGTCGAAGGTGGCAATGAAGTCATTGAAGAAGTCGTCGCCCTTTATCCAATGGCTGATCGCCAGCAATTACGTACACTTATCCGTAATGCCAAAAAAGAGAAAGAAGCGAATAAACCACCAAAATCATTTCGCTTACTGTTTCAATATCTAAAAGATTTATCAGAATCAGCATAAAACCTGATCCCCCTGAAAACGCAGTGTAAAACGATATTACTACTGCGATTTTCAGGTGTCTGTTTCTATACTTTGCTATTTTTGATTTTTATGCTCACAACTAAAGCTCAATAATGCTTTACCTAGCTCGTTTTGTGCTTCTTGCATTAACTCAACCAAAGGCTGGAAATCGCTGGAATGATGAGGTAAATGCTTGAAAATGATTTTTACTGGTAATTTAATTTCTCCCATTAACACATCCCATAATGCATCTAAGTTATTACCAAATTGCTCATCTAACTGAAATTGCAATGCAAAATCCCGATAAAAGGCGTCTCTATCTGCCAGCATCTTAAAATCAAAAATAACCTGTTTCATTAAGGAGCCACCTTTGTCATTGTACGGTAATGATCCGTAGTGACATAAATAAGCCCATCATTCGAGTAGAGCAATCTATCACTACCTCGATGACCACATTGATAATTTACATCGGCTTCATACCACTGGCGCCCAGGCTCTTCAGGTAACTGTTTTTCACGGTTCATAAAGCGATCGCCACCAATAGCCCTTCCTGGTAATACTTCACACAAGTTACCTGCTTTTGCATTCCAGCCTTTATCTCTTGCTTGTTTTTTAGTGAGATAAAAATCCGGTAATTGCTGATGACGTTGTAAATAGTTAGCCACTGCACTAGCTTGCGTTTTTTCATCGATAGACAGAGGAATTTGTGCCGGTTTATTGACGCCATTGCTAGATGATGCAGGAATAGAAACTGACGATGAAGATATTGATGTTTTACTTTCGGGAAGCAAGCCCTTATAAAGAACACCAAATAAAACAGCAATAACAATAATAACTGGTAATAAACGTTTGCCCATAACTTAGCACCTTCATTATAAAAAACTCCATCGATTGATGGAGTTTAATAAATACACCTAAATAACGGTAACAATAATTAAGCCGTACCACCTACAGTGATTTTATCCAGCTTCAAGGTTGGTTGACCAACGCCAACAGGTAGGCTTTGCCCTTCTTTACCACAAACACCGACACCTTTGTCTAACGCAAGATCATTGCCCACCATTGAGACTTGTTGCATGGCTTCAATGCCTGAACCAATCAGTGTTGCCCCTTTAATCGGTTTCGTTATCTTTCCGTTTTCAATTAAATAAGCTTCAGAGGTTGAGAAAACAAATTTACCCGATGTAATATCAACCTGACCACCACCAAAATTGGGTGCATAAATACCGCGATCAACACTCGCAATAATCTCTTCTGGTGACGATTTACCCGCTAGCATGTAAGTATTAGTCATACGAGGCATAGGAAGATGTGCATAAGACTCACGACGACCATTTCCTGTCGGTGCAACCCCCATTAAACGAGCGTTCATCTTATCTTGCATATAACCTTTTAAAATGCCGTTTTCGATTAACACATTGTATTGACCCGGAACACCTTCATCATCAATAGCAACCGAGCCACGGCGTCCTTCAATTGTGCCATCATCAACAATAGTACAAAGCTCAGAAGTGACTTTTTCACCAATGCGCCCTGAAAATACAGAAGTTTCACGACGATTGAAATCACCTTCTAAACCGTGGCCAACAGCTTCATGTAATAATACGCCTGGCCATCCTGCACCTAATACCACAGGCATTGTTCCTGCCGGTGCTGCAATTGCAGATAAATTCACTAATGCCATACGTACCGCTTCACGTGCATAAGTCACTGCGTGGCTTTCACCTTCAACTTTCATCAAGAAGTAATCATAACCAAAACGACCACCGCCACCACTCGCACCACGTTCACGTTTACCATCTTCTTCCACCAGCACACTGACAGAAAGGCGAACTAAAGGACGTACATCAGCTGCTAACGTACCATCGGTTGCTGCAACAAGCACATGTTCATAAACACCCGTTAATGATGCATTAACCTGTTTAACACGCTTATCTTCAGCACGCGCAACTTTATCTACTTCATGTAATAGCGCAATTTTCTCTTCACGAGAAAGGCTTTGTAACGGATCATTTAAGCTGTACAGCGGTGAGTGTTGAATAGCACCTAAAGTATGGATACGACCATTACCCTTAGCCTGAACAATGCTTCGCGCAGCATGCGCACTTTGATTCAGTGCGTTAAGCGTTAACTGGTCGGCATAAGCAAAACCGGTTTTTTCACCATAAATTGCTCTGACACCAACCCCTTGGTCAATATTATAAGAGCCATCTTTAATAATCTGATCATCAAGTATCCAAGCTTCGTGGTAGCTTGATTGAAAATAAAGATCACCATAATCAATTTGACGCTGTGCAAGCTGCTCTAGTGTTGATGCTAAATCATCTAAACTAAGTTTGTTTGCTTCCAACAGACTTTCGCTGACAACAGCTAAACTCATAATTCTTCTTTATCCTTAACTTTTTTGATTAAGTGGGTCAGTTTCGGGCGAAAGCGGTTATGTTTCACGACCCGTATCTGTTCGCGCATACCGTGTAAACTCTCGACACTCACATTGAGCGTTAGCGCACTGACAGCATCAGGGTTCTTTTTCAAGACTTTACCCCAACCATCAATCGCCATGGTATGACCCCAAGTCCGGCGCGTATCATGTGTACCCACTTGTGCAGGCGCTAAGATAATACACTGATTCTCAATCGCGCGAGCACGTAATAAAGGCTCCCAGTGTGCTTTCCCCGTTAAACGAGTAAAGGCTGCTGGTACAGAAATAATCTCTGCACCTTTCTCTCTTAATGCTTGGAAAATACCTGGGAAACGGAGGTCATAACAGATGGTTAAACCTAATTTTCCGACAGGAGTATCAATCACGGTTAGGCGCTCACCTCGTTGATAAATAGAAGATTCATTATATTCGCCCTGTTCATCGTCAATACTCACATCAAACATATGAATTTTATCATAACGAGCACGAATAACGCCTTCATCATCGAAGACCAAACTACTGCTGGTAATTTGATCTGGAGAGTCACGGCTAATCAAAGGCATAGAACCCACTAAGATCCACACTTTGTAACGCTGAGCCATTTTAGCAATTGCATTTTGTAACGGCCCATCACCCTGAATTTCAGCGTGTTTATGATAATCTTTAGAGTTCGAAAAAAGTAACGCATTTTCAGGTGTTAATACCAGCTTCACTGAATCGGGTAATTGCTTAATCTGTTGCTCGATTTGCGCCAGATTATTTTTTGTGTTTTTTCCGCTACAAAGTTGCAAAAGTGCGACATTAACTTTTTTCATAACGCCTGATTCTCCTTAAGCTGACGCAGTACTTCGTCAATTTTGGGTTGTTCCATAGTTCCGGTCACATGATAACGGATAACTGAAATCTTACTCCAAAGTGGCCCCAGAACTTTTGATGCCGCAAATACTGCGGCGCCTGCAATTGGGTTTATTGCGAAAGCCGTGGCAACACCGACTGTGGCTGAAATCTCCGGGGTGACTACAACTTGTAGATCCATTTTACGTTCAAGTAAATCCACTTTCCCACTTATCGCAATATCAGCAATAACACCATCAACATGAACACTCTCTGCATTCATAATACCTTGATTAATCGTAATTTCACTTTTAATCGAATCATATTCAAAATGCTCACTGAAAGTATCTCTAAAATCAAACTGCAATTTACGTAAAAGCGCATCAAAACTAACTAGTCGTAATAATTTACCCGCTTGTCCTACATCGACTTTCTCTATGCGTCCTTTGCCTAAAACAGATTTAATATCACCATTTAAGCTCGCAATATTAAAATTCCACGGTGTATCATGCCATTGTAATGAAAAATCGGCAGAAAGAGGAGATTGTAAAACGGGCACGATATACCCAAAGTAAGCGGCCATTTCATCAATCTCATCAGCTTTTAGCTTACCGATTAATTTTGTAGTGTTATTCCCGTTCAGACCTTCAGACCACACACCATTAACCTGAAGCTCACCACTACTATTTTCTAATTTACCGCCAGTTAAAAATAAAGCACCTTTGTTTTGTTTTAACGAACCTTCAATTTTTCCTAAAAGTAGACCATTAATCCAACACTCACGACATTCAAAATCAATAGAAGGGATATTTTTCACTGAAAACTTCAATGCGTTAGGATCAGGAATATTGGCCATTTTTAACGGTTTTTCTTCTTGAGAAGCAGAAACACCATTAAAATAGAGATAGTTAATATTTACTTGCCAAGGTGCCGACGTTTCAGGAATAAATACATCACCTCGTAATTCACTGCCTGAAAATGCCAATTTTACACCATCATTAACGCGCATAATTTCAGTTTGTGGGTTATTCCATTTTTGCCCAGCAAAATTTAAATCAGGTAAGCTGATATGCACATTATCAGGGAAACTTACTGCATTTTCAGAAGGTGTTAATGATGAAAATGCGATTAATGTCGGTAACCATTTGTCTCCATCTAATCCTTTAAGAGCAATGGTTAACCGTTGTTGTGAGCTGAAATCAGGTAATTTTAGGGAAGAAGAAACAAGGTTACCTTGTAATAAACGAAGTTGTTTACCTAATCCCCATTGGCTATTAAATTTCCACTGTTTTTCAGCACTAGCATTCACTGTTAAGGTTTCACTATTACCGTTTGCTGAAATCATAATAGGGGGAGAGTTTTTTAGATCCTGAGTTTCAGGTACTGTTAACTTGCTACTTAATGCATTGATATTTCCGGTTAAATCAACTTGATAATCGACATCACCTTTTTCGGGGATCTTAACATTAACGTCGCCATTCCATGGGAATACACCACTAAATTTCTGCTGAATATCGCTAGGTAATCCTTGAATTTTTTGAATATCCCATTGGCCTTTTAAACCAACATCTACTTGATAATTTTCCGCAGTATTATGGCTTGTAAATGAAAATGCGAGTGGCTGACCAAACCAATTGGCTGTTAATGTATCACTTTCAAGTTTGTCATTGTGATAACGAAATTGCCCGCTGACGCCCTTTAACGTAGTATCCATAAAATTCAATGTGACATCATTGTTTTTTAAATTAATATCACCTGAAGCAACCACATCTTCACCGCCAAAGGGAATATCTAATTTCAATGTACCGTTAATTTTTCCTGCAACTTTAAGCTCTTCAAGTGTATGACCAATACTCTCCATTTGAGAGTCTAAGAAATACTCTTTCAACTCGTCGCCCGTGGCTTGAATATCCGCATTAATTAAGATCTTCTCTTGTCGATAGCTCTCAATCACCGCACTTAAGTTTGTGGCCGTTGCTTTACCCACTTTCGCTTGTGCAGAAGACATCCATAACCCATCATTTTTAAAATCTAGATTAATATCCAGATCGAATAATGCAGGCCATTCACTATCAAATTTAAAGGTTGCATGTTTAACAGGGGCATAAACTTGAAACCACCCTTTGTGGTTATCAAAAGGAAAATCGGTGGGATCGCCATGGAAGATAAAGGTTCCATTGTCGATATTACCCGCAATAATTGCATCTGAAAGATATTGAGTGAGTTCTTTCCCAACATACTCTTCTGGCAGATAACGCCACGCATCTCCCGCATTGGTCACTCTTACGCCAGATAAAATAGAAAGTTGCTGATCTGCACCTTGCTTTTCATAACGAAAATCTCCCGCAACCCATGCTGATGTTGCTTGAACATCTAGTCCTTGGCTCCAAAGTGACAAATTATCCCCTGAATGTTGCCAATAGAGTGTTCCTTTTCCTTTTTCAATATTCAGTGGTGCTTTAAATAATTCGCCTGTATCTATTTTACTATCCGCTAGGGCAAAGTTAAGTTCACCACTTTGCATGCTTCCTTTTAATTGCCCGCTGAAATTTTGTACTGATGGGATCTCTTGCCAACGCTTCCAATCTACATTTTCCCAAGAGAGATTAATCGCACTTTGCTCAAAGTGTTCAGGCATGAGATCTAAGGCAAAATCATTAACCACACCGGAGAATTGGCGATACTGCCACTGACGTACAAAATCAGGGGTTAAAAACGAAAATAATGGCAACAATGCATACAGCCTATCTAGCTCGATATTTTTAGCTCTAATACGCCATGCTTCATCATGTTTTTTTTCTTTAGGTTGATAAAGAACGGCTAAATAGCCATCAGGCCACTCTTCACCATCCATGGTAATTTTTCGAGTATAAGGAATATCAGCAAGCCAACCATTTTCTTGTCTTCTCATGCGTAAAATTAAATCTTCAACATTTAATACATGTGAAGTGTCCTCACCACGCCAATCCATTTCACCTTGATGAATTTGTAATTGGCTTCCTGTAATGCGACCTTTGGTGATTTCAATCCAGTTTGATAAGCTCGCTTTAGCTTCACCTAAACCACTATTATTTTTTACCCACTGACTAATCCAAGGTGAAATATCAATATCATCAGCGGTAAGGAATACCTTACCATTATCAATTAAGCCTTCATTCGTGGTATAGAGGTCAAGGCGAACTTTTAAACCACCATAGTGATTAATCGGTGTATCAAGGGTGACTTCACCTTGAGCACGGTGACGATTTTTTTGATTTAACCACATCAACTCAGGCACATGTAATGTACTGGTATCTCCTGACGGGGTTAGAAAAATAAAACGGCTTTTAACTAGCTTAAAGCGATCGAACTGTTCAAGAAAAAGCGAAGAGATATCATCAGGTGCAGTTAGCGTAATATCGCCACTTTCCCCAGTAAAAATAGAGCGTTGGTAATTGACATATAACTGTTCAAAGGTCAGTTCACGAAAATGAAGGCGAAAAGCGAATAATGAACGCCAAACGTCAAACGAAAAAGTGACTTTTTCTGCCGTAACGTCCACATCTTTATTCTTAATATTAAGCCCTTCGACTTGAATATCAGGGCCAAAATTCTGCCACTCCCCATTAATTTTCGTTATTGAAACAGGACTATTGAGTTGCTTTGTTAAATACGTTTCTATTTCAGGGCGATAATTATCTAAACGAGGCAGAAAATAGCGAAACCCGCTTAACACCAAGGCAAAAACGATGAGGCAAAAAACTGTTATCACTAACAGGTATTTAGGCAGCCGCTTCATTTCTGTCTCCTTTCTGCCATCATATTCATTAGGAAGGCGACTCCATTACATCATCACCACATCAAATTGCTCCTGGCTATAGAGTAGCTCAGTTTGCACTTTTACTTGCTTACCCACGAAAATTTCAACCTCTGCTAATGCATGAGATTCATCACCTTTTAACGCATCAGCAACCGCCGTAGAGGCATAAACTAAGAAGCGATCTGCATCAATCGTTTTATGTACACGCACGATCTCACGTAAAATTTCATAGCAGACTGTTTCAACTGATTTTACCGTACCTCGTCCTTGACAAGTTGGGCAGTCATCACAAAGAACATGTTCGAGGCTTTCTCGAGTTCTTTTACGTGTCATTTCCACTAAGCCGAGTTGAGAAAAATCATTAATGGTCGTTTTCACTCTATCTTTACTTAAGGCTTGTTCAAGTGATGCCAATACTCTGCGTTTATGTTCATCATTATTCATATCAATAAAATCAATAATGATAATACCGCCTAAGTTACGTAATCGTAATTGACGAGCAATGGCTTGGCTTGCCTCAATATTAGTATTAAAAATGGTTTCTTCTAAATTTCGATGACCAACAAAAGCCCCCGTATTAATATCAATCGTCGTCATTGCTTCAGTTTGATCGATAATGAGGTAACCACCTGATTTCAATTCAACTTTACGTTCTAAAGCCCGTTGAATTTCATTTTCAACACCATAGAGATCGAAAATAGGTTGATTCCCTTGATGCAATTCAAGTTTAGCGGTTAATTCAGGAATGTATTCACCAATAAATTCCTGTAGTTGATTATAAGTTAATTTAGAGTCAACACGTATGCTATCTAATTCAGAGCCAGCAAAATCACGTAAAATACGTTGTGCTAAAGCCAGTTCACCATAAATTTGAATACGGGTTTTATTTCTTTTCTTACGCTCAATAATTTTATTCCATAAGCGTTTAAGAAAAGCGGCATCTTGCTTAATTTCATGTTCGCCAACACCTTCGGCGGCTGTACGTATAATAAAACCACCATTTTCATCGCAATACTCTTCAACGAGTTGCTTTAAACGCTCGCGCTCTTCTTCACTATCAATTCGTTGAGAAACACCCACATGAGACGCACCAGGCATAAATACTAAATAACGGGAAGGCAATGTAATATCCGTGGTCAGGCGAGCGCCTTTTGTTCCTAAAGGATCTTTGACCACTTGTACAATTAAATCTTGGCCTTGATGGACTAATTGCGCAATATCACGAACATTAAATTTTTTCTGCTCTTCACCTGCGATGCATTCAGTGTGAGGCATAATATCAGAAGCATGTAGAAAAGCGGCTTTATCTAGCCCGATGTCAATAAATGCAGCTTGCATCCCGGGTAATACGCGACTGACCCGACCTTTGTAGATGTTTCCGACAATGCCTCGTTTCGCTTCTCTTTCGACATGAATTTCCTGAAGTATGCCTCCACGAATATAAGCAACACGAGTTTCAGATGGCGTCACATTCACTAATAACTCAGCTGTCATGAAATCACCTTCTCATTAGCTAGAGACGAAAATTGAGCTATCAATGCTTCGGTTTCAACAAGAGGTAATCCGACAACAGCATGATAACTCCCCTCAATCCGTTGAACAAAACGGCCTCCTTTTCCTTGAATACCGTAAGCACCAGCTTTATCCATTGGCTCTCCTGACTCAATATACGCGCTAATCTCACTCTCTGTCATCTCTCGAAAAGTGACGTGTGTGACGACTAATTGACTCAATGTGCGTGTTTTATTAGAGATAGCAATTGCCGTCATCACTTGATGAGTTGCACCTGAGAGTGAACGTAGAATTTGTACTGCATGGGCTTTATCATGTGGTTTTTCAAGAATATGGCCATCATGAACCACAATAGTATCAGAACCTAAAACAGGGTAATCATAGGGGGCTTGTCGTACACCTTCTTGTGACTTTTCTTTTGCCAAACGAAGGACATAATCTTCTGGTGTTTCACCTTGTTGCCAAATTTCATCAATAGCAGGGGTGATAATACTAAACTCAACATCTAATAACGCGAGAAGTTCACGTCTTCTTGGTGAGCTGGATGCAAGATAAAGCGTGGTCACAGATAATGTCCTCATGACGGTAACGCAAAAGAGACCGTCATAAGCCAATTAACTTAGTGAACTGAAAACTGGTGACGGACTTTGCGAAGTAAAAAATAAAGCCATGGCCAAAGAATACCACTGACTGGGCTATTCCAGAATACTTGAGGGTGAAAAGTCACTGGTGAAAGTAAAAATTCTGCCCAAAATACAGTAAGATCGACAACAACCACACTAAACATTATCACTAAGGCCTGTTGCCATAACGCTAAATTACAAAAAAGTTGGTATTTAAAAGCAATAACATAACTCACTAACGTATAAGCGAGAGCATTTACACCTAAGGTTGTTCCTTGGACTAAGTCCATAACCATACCCAATACAAATGCGGTTCCTACACTGACACGATGAGGGATCGCGGTTATCCAATAAATCAGAAACAACATTGGCCAAATAGGTCGATACATTTCCAACTGTTCTGGCCACGGCATAATTTGCAAAACAAGTGCGATAAGAAAAGAGAGCCAAACAATCCAACGCCCGCGACTTTGATAAGGATTCATCGGAGTTACCTACTTCTTGTTGTGCTAGGTGTAGTTGGTGTTGTAGCTGGCGTAGTTGTTCCATTACCCGTCTCTGGCGTATTTTCTAATGGCTCTTGAGACATAGAACGAGGAAGTGGAGGCCCTGCTTGCTCATAATTAGGTAAGACTTGTGGCATCAATTGCATTAGACGCTCATTCGCTGCGTGATACACCTCTGAAGGTAACGGAGGTTCTCCTGTTTTATCTGATGCATTCCATAATAAAAGTAAATAACGTAAACGCTGTAATTCTGCGGAAGGACGAACATTAATCACTGAATAAGCACGTTGATTATCAACTTTAACTGAAGCAACAACACCAACCGGGTAACCCTCAGGAAAACGGCCACCGAGTCCTGATGTGACTAAAACATCCCCCACACGAATATCGATATTAGCAGGTAAAGCTTCAAGCACTAAATCATCTGCACAACCCGCACCTGAGGCAATCACACGAATATCATTACGTAAAACTTGCACTGGTAACGCATGTGAGGTATCACAAATTAATAGCACTCGGCTCGTAAGCTCACTTACGGCAATAACTTGACCTACAACACCTTTATCACTAATGACCGGCTGTCCTTCATAGACGCCATCATTGGTTCCTTTATCAATAACCACTTGATCTCGATAAGGCGTACTATTGCCAGATAGAACTTGTGTAACTGTCATTTGTTCATTTTGGCGAAGAGGTGAACCAAGTAATTCTCGTAAACGGGCATTCTCTTGCTTAAATTGCTCTAGTAGTTGGCTTTCTCCACTGCGAACTAATAACTCTTTTCTCAAAGCTTGGTTTTCAAATTGTAAACGCTCACGCGTTGCAAACGTTTCTGAAATTTGATCGAGGAAACGGCGTGGACCATTTGCAAGAAAA
The DNA here is from genome assembly GCF_016239305.1 of Proteus vulgaris. Lineage (GTDB taxonomy): Bacteria > Pseudomonadota > Gammaproteobacteria > Enterobacterales > Enterobacteriaceae > Proteus > Proteus vulgaris_C. Next base: position 95,980 of record NZ_JAEHOQ010000011.1, read on the forward strand.
TAGAAGGGACTAACAGCAGTATCAAGATACTGGCGGACTTTAGAAAATGCACCAATACGGTTATCAGCAATCAATAAAGAGATAGCGATAACCACGGCGATTATTAATCTTAGTTGCAGGGAAGGGCCCCGACTAAAAATTGGCTTCATAAACTCTAAGATCACTCACACGGAGAAATTAAAAAACAGGTGTTAGTATTTTCACCAAGGGGGAATCCATTCTCCCTTGTTAGAATTAATCTCAATCTTCGCTAAACAGATCGCCACCGTGCATATCGATCATTTCTAATGCTTTGCCACCACCACGCGCAACACAAGTCAGTGGATCTTCAGCAACAATTACAGGAATACCCGTTTCTTCCATTAATAAACGGTCAAGGTTACGTAATAACGCACCACCGCCTGTTAATACCATGCCACGCTCTGAAATATCAGATGCCAATTCTGGTGGGCATTGCTCTAACGCAACCATAACAGCACTAACGATACCGGTTAATGGTTCCTGTAATGCTTCAAGGATTTCATTAGAGTTTAATGTAAAGCTACGAGGTACACCTTCTGCAAGGTTACGACCACGAACTTCGATTTCATTAACTTCATCAGAAGGATAAGCCGATCCGATGTCATGTTTAATACGTTCTGCGGTTGCTTCACCAATTAATGAGCCGTAGTTACGGCGTACATAATTAATGATAGCTTCATCAAAACGGTCACCACCGATACGGACAGAAGATGAATAAACCACACCGTTTAATGAAATAACAGCGACTTCTGTTGTACCACCACCAATATCCACTACCATCGAGCCAGTTGCTTCAGAAACAGGCAAGCCTGCACCGATTGCCGCAGACATTGGCTCTTCAATTAAGAAGACTTCACGTGCACCTGCACTTAACGCTGATTCACGAATAGCTCTGCGTTCTACTTGAGTTGCTCCAACAGGCACACACACTAACACGCGAGGACTTGGACGCATAAAGCTATTGTTATGAACCTGTTTTATGAAGTGCTGAAGCATTTTTTCGGTTACATAAAAATCAGCAATCACACCGTCTTTCATTGGACGGATAGCAGCGATATTCCCAGGTGTACGCCCTAACATCTGTTTGGCTTCATGCCCAACAGCTGCAACACTTTTTGATGTGCCAGCGCGATCTTGACGAATAGCGACAACGGAGGGTTCATCGAGAACAATACCCTGTCCTTTGACATAAATGAGGGTATTGGCGGTACCCAAGTCAATAGACAAATCGTTGGAAAACATGCCACGAAATTTTTTAAACATACGAAAGGATAATCCTGCAAGCCGGGACGGAAAAATCCGTCTACTCTATCAACCACAATAAGCAGCGACAAGGCGCGATTCACTACTTAGATTAAAGTGGACACGTAAATAATCATAAAGGCACAATATTCTACGTTACTTTTCCCAATTGGAGCAGAAAAAAACTGCATAAAAATGGGCTAATTAGAACGATTAACGCATAATTTCAATCCTACGCTGTTCATATTTAACTTATGTAACAATACAAACAACGCTTCTATCAATAAAGAAAAATCTGACTTCGTTGCCAAACTGTGACTCAAAAGCATCACTGCAAGTTCAAATAAAATTTATTCATTTGAACAAGCTCAATCACTCTATTGATATTAAATAGTGTTTCACCGACAAAGTTGACTGAAAAAATAATAAAAGTATCCACCTCAAATACTTCATAAACAACGCATTATCTTTATTTCGAACTACAAAGGGAAATGCTTATTTTTATCTCATCGCCAAACATTAGCGGTGTTATCTAATAACCAAGATATAAAACTCAGAATAATCTCTGTATCAATAAACGTAGAACCTCCCGTTTATACACTAAAAAAGGATTATTTGTCTCATTATTACAATAGATATTGTGCACAATCACGACGATATCTAAAAAATCACTTATCATAGAACAAATAGAAATCGATAAGGGGTCAAGATGAAAGCATTATTAGTTGAACAGCACGACGATAAACTCAATGCCACTGTGCAAGATATCGATGCAAAAATATTGCCTATTCATGAAGTTATTGTCGACATTCATTATTCCACACTGAATTATAAAGATGGATTAGCGATCACTGGGAAAGGAAAAATACTACGCCAATTTCCAATGGTTCCAGGAATCGATTTTTCAGGTGTCGTTCATCACAGTGAAGATCCTCGTTTTCATATTGGTCAACATGTTTTATTAACTGGCTGGGGCGTAGGTGAAAATCATTGGGGTGGACTTGCTCAAAAAGCAGGTGTAAAAGGTGATTGGCTGACTGCTATACCTGAAGGGCTATCTTTAAAAAATGCCATGATAATTGGTACAGCTGGCTTTACGGCTATGCTTTGTGTTATTGCATTAGAACAAGGCGGTGTAACGCCACAAAGTGGTGATATTTTAGTTACAGGCGCCAGTGGAGGTGTAGGAAGTACCGCCATTAGTTTATTAACCGCTCTTGGTTACCAAGTGACCGCATTAAGTGGTAGAGCCAGTAACCATGACTATTTACGCAAACTTGGTGCCAAAGATATTATCACTCGCGAAGAGTTTGAACCTGCGGGCAGAGCGTTAGATAAACAACGCTGGGCGGGCGCAATTGATACCGTCGGTGGACAAATTCTTGCTAATATTTTGTCGCAAATAAACTATAACGGAACAGTGGCTGCTTGTGGGTTAGCGGGTGGTTTTTCTTTACCGACGACAGTGATGCCATTTATTTTACGAAATGTTCGCTTACAAGGTGTCGATTCTGTTTATTTCCCAGCGGAAAAACGCGCTCAAGTTTGGCAACGTTTACTAAAATTACTGCCAGAAACATTCTATCAACAAGCAATGACAGAAATTACACTTGATGAAGTTCCACGTTATGCTCAAATGATTATGGATAATCAAGTGACTGGTAGAACATTAGTAAAACTCTAATTCGTGGGTTTTACCTGCTTATTTCTGGCATTAATTCGCCTCATTTAGTGCCAGAATAAGCGTCTTTCTATATAAACAGGTAACAGAGTTGTGATGTAGATCACATTTTTAATATATATTAACGATTCATCTCAAAGAAGTTCAGATTTCCAGTGACATCAATAAATAACGTGATGTTATGATTGTTTTTTCACCACCTGTTTATTTTGCTTTCTCACGTTTACAATCTTGTAAAAACTTTTAACTTTTCATCAAAATATCCCCTTCCCTCCCTGATTAGACCAGTATTTTGCTGTTATCTTCTGTGAAATGTCTATAATGTCGGACTTTGTGATATGTATCGTAACATTGGATACAATAAAAGATGACAAAACGAAAAGCACAGGTTATTTTGTCATTTCGTTGACGAATTGACGGAGATAGAAGCATAATGTCGGAAAATTTTCATATTTTGCTCCTGAATGGTCCGAATCTAAACCTGCTTGGAACAAGAGAGCCGGAAACCTACGGACACTTAACTCTGGATGATATCGTTCAAAGTTTGTCAGCAGATGCTCAGGCATTAAATGTGAAACTTAGCCATTTTCAGTCTAATGCTGAATTTGAGCTGATAAATAAAATTCATGCGGCGCGGGGAAATACCGATTACATATTAATCAACCCTGCAGCTTTCACGCATACCAGTGTTGCACTGCGTGATGCATTATTAGGGGTGAATATTCCATTTATTGAAATTCACCTATCCAATGTCTACAGTCGGGAGCCTTTCCGCCACCACTCATATCTCTCTGATATCGCAACAGGCGTAATCTGTGGATTAGGTGCAGAAGGTTATCGATTTGCTTTACAGGCAGCGGTCAGCCGTTTGTCTTAATAAAAAACATCAAAAAAGAGTACGGAATCAACTCATGGATATTCGTAAAATTAAAAAACTGATCGAGCTAGTCGAAGAGTCTGGCATTTCTGAACTAGAAATTTCTGAAGGTGAAGAGTCAGTACGTATCAGTCGTAATACTGGTCTTCAGGGTCAAATGGCTCCTCAGCAATATTTTGCGGCACCAGCGGCACCTCAACCTGCGTTAGCCAATGCTGTTGCGCCAGTAGCACCAGAAACACCAGCAGCGACTCCAACGCAAGAAATCAGTGGTCACGTTGTTCGTTCACCAATGGTCGGAACGTTCTATCGCTCACCAAGCCCTGAAGCTAAGAAATTTGTTGAAGTCGGTCAGCAAGTCAATGTCGGCGATACTCTGTGCATCGTTGAAGCAATGAAAATGATGAATCAGATTGAATCTGATAAAGCGGGTGTTGTTAAAACTATCCTTTGCCAAGACGGCGACAATGTTGAGTTTGACGCTCCACTCTTTGTTATCGAATAACGAGGCAGGTCCATGCTAGAAAAAATCCTCATTGCCAACCGTGGTGAGATAGCACTGCGTATCCTAAGAGCATGTAAAGAGCTTGGGATCAAAGCAGTTGCCGTTCACTCCACAGCAGACCGTGATTTAAAACACGTTCTGCTGGCAGACGAGACTATCTGTATTGGTCCCGCTGCTTCAGCAAAAAGTTACCTAAATATCCCTGCAATTATTGCAGCGGCTGAGATCAGTGGCGCACAAGCCATTCATCCAGGATACGGTTTCCTGTCTGAAAATGCTGATTTTGCAGAACAAGTTGAACGCTCTGGCTTTATTTTTATTGGTCCAAAAGCTGAAACCATCCGCCTAATGGGTGACAAAGTTTCAGCCATTGAAGCGATGAAAAAAGCAGGTGTTCCATGTGTACCAGGATCAGACGGTCCTCTAGGTAACGACACTGCAAAAAATATTGAAATTGCTAAACGTATTGGCTACCCAGTTATCATCAAAGCTTCTGGCGGCGGTGGTGGACGCGGTATGCGAGTTGTTCGTTCTGAAAAAGATCTGGAACAATCTATTACAATGACGCGTGCAGAAGCAAAAGCGGCATTTAGCAACGATATGGTATACATGGAAAAATACCTTGAAAACCCACGCCACATTGAAATCCAAGTCATGGCTGATGGTCAAGGTAATGCTATCTATTTGGCTGAACGTGATTGCTCAATGCAACGTCGTCACCAAAAAGTAGTTGAAGAAGCACCAGCACCGGGTATTACCCCTGAAATCCGTAAAAATATCGGCGAACGCTGTGCGAATGCATGTATTGAAATCGGTTATCGTGGTGCGGGTACTTTCGAATTTCTGTATGAAAATGGTGAATTCTACTTTATTGAGATGAACACTCGTATTCAGGTGGAACATCCAGTAACAGAAATGATCACTGGCATCGATTTAATTAAAGAACAGTTACGCATTGCATCTGGCTTACCTTTATCAGTAACGCAAGATCAAGTTAATGTTCATGGTCATGCAATTGAATGCCGTATCAACGCAGAAGATCCAAAAACGTTCATGCCAAGCCCGGGTACTATTACTCGTTTCCACTCACCAGGTGGATTTGGCGTACGTTGGGAATCGCATATTTACGCAGGTTATACTGTTCCACCTCACTATGATTCAATGATTGGTAAATTGATCACTTACGGTGAAACACGAGAAATCGCGATTTCTCGCATGAAAAATGCGTTGGCAGAACTTATCATTGACGGTATCAAAACCAATGTTGAACTGCACCAGTTCATTATGAATGATGAGCAATTCCAAAAAGGTGGTACCAACATTCACTACCTTGAAAAACGTTTAGGTTTAGCTGAGAAGTAATTTTCTTCACTTAACCAGAAAAGGCATAGTTTAATCACTATGCCTTTTTTATTGCTGATTTTCTGATAAGCATCTATTTAATAGGAAACCCTTTAAAGGGTTTTATTTCTCGAATGCTAAAACTGGTGTTCATCTTTTTGATATTGCCAATTACTCGTACTTTCATCATGGAAACGTTATGAAAATCGTCCATATCTTTAACGACCAATTGCAACATATAGTCATATCGTTCTGAAATATTATGGCAAGAAATCACATTATCAATCTTCATTATGTCTTGTTCAAAGTGCGTCATATTATTTTCAGAATGCAAATCTAACGTAATATTCATAAAGACATAAAAATTAAACCCTAGATAGATCACTGTATTTGATTATTTTTACGGGCATTCTGCTTTATTAAAATTTATTTAATTAAATTAGGCGTATTAAAGGCTTAACCATGAAATATAACTTTGATGAAATTATAGATAGAAAAGATACCGATGCTTTAAATTAGTACAAGATTTTACTCAGACTCATTTTCCAAAAGCAAACTTTAAAATACCTGATTCGACCTATTTAGCATGGATTAATTTGGCAGATTATTTACCTGAAGATGTCGATAACCAACAACTTTCATTCTATTTTGCCAATAAAACAGGCATTTTATTAGAAGGCGGAAATATGTTTGTAAGTAATGGCGATAACTATATTCGTATTGATCTTGCTTGCCCTCGCGCCATTATCAAAGAAGGATTAGAAAGAATAAAAAATGCCCTTTAATTTATGAGATGAGTAAAACAAAGAAGAGCGCTACATTGATCAATCTATTTCAATGTCTGCTCTTCTTTTTTCCGATTTCAATTATCTTAAACATCCTATTTCTGGTGATTATTTCAACACTTCATTTCTCAATTAATATAAAAATTCATCTCTATTTTTATTATCTCATCAAATTAAGAATCAACAATAATCTTTTTAAAACAATAAGATAATCTATTTTTAATATTCTCCCGTGACTTTGTGATTAATTTTCACTGAATCAATACTCACTTTCCCGTACAATCCTCCCATTCATTTTTAACCCTATTAAGATTGGGAGAACAGATGGACAAACGTTTTGTTCAGGCCCACAAAGAAGCCCTTTGGGCCCTAATTTTAACTTTTATGTATTTGCTGGGTTGGTTAATTACCGCTTATTTACCTGATAACACACTAGGCATTACTGGTTTACCTCTTTGGTTTGAGCTTTCATGCTTATTCTTACCTGTTTTGTTTTTTCTGTTGTGCTATCTGATGGTGCACTACTTTTTCAAAGATATGCCGTTAGGAGATGAGCATGACGATGCAAACTGAGGTCATAGTGCCACTGATTGGCTACCTTCTTTTGGTCTTTCTGCTGTCGGCTTATGCTTATCGTAAGCGCGAAAAAGGCGAATTTCTTAACGAATATTTTCTGGGTAATCGTTCAATGGGTGGCTTCGTGCTAGCTATGACTATCACTGCCACTTATGTTAGTGCCAGCTCCTTTATCGGCGGGCCAGGTGCTGCCTATAAATATGGTATTGGTTGGGTATTGCTTTCGATGATCCAACTGCCCGCGATTTGGCTGTCCCTTGGAGTATTAGGGAAAAAATTTGCTATTTTAGCGCGTCGTTATAATGCCGTTACCTTAAACGACATGCTGTATGCGCGTTACAAAAGTCGTTTTCTCGTTTGGTTTGCCAGTTTAAGTCTATTAGTCGCTTTTGTCGGCGCCATGACAGTGCAATTTATCGGTGGCGCACGTTTATTAGAAACCGCGGCGGGTATCCCTTATGAGTTTGGTTTGCTTATTTTTGGGATCTCGATTGCGCTGTACACTGCAATTGGTGGATTTAGAGCCAGCGTATTAAACGATGCATTACAAGGCCTTGTAATGCTACTCGGTACCTTTATCCTACTGGTTGCCATTATCTATAAAGCGGGTGGTTTAGATATTGCGATACAAAAACTCAATGCCATCGATCCTGCATTAACCTCACCTCAAGGTGCGGATGGTATTCTAACAGGGCCTTTTATGGCTTCATTTTGGGTACTGGTCTGTTTTGGTGTCATAGGTTTGCCTCATACTGCGGTACGTTGCATCTCTTACAAAGACAGCAAAGCCATGCATAAAGGGATCATTATTGGCACTATAGTGATGTCGTTATTGATGTTTGGTATGCACTTTGCTGGTGCATTAGGTCGGGCGATTATTCCTGATCTGACTGTTCCTGATCAGGTTATCCCAACATTAATGGTTGAAGTATTACCGCCTATTGCAGCAGGTATTTTCCTTGCAGCACCAATGGCTGCCATTATGTCTACGATTAATGCGCAACTGTTACAATCCTCAGCGACACTGGTCAAAGATCTCTATCTCAATATCGCCCCTCATGCGATCACTAATGAGAAACGTATATCTCGTTTATCGAGCCTTTCGACCTTGATTTTAGGTGTGTTACTACTGTTTGCTGCATGGAACCCACCATCAATGATTATTTGGCTTAATTTACTCGCTTTTGGTGGCCTACAAGCTGTTTTCTTATGGCCTTTAGTTCTTGGGCTTTATTGGGAAAAAGCGAACCGTTATGGCGCTATTGCAGGCATGATCACAGGTGCCACACTTTATGCCACTCTTGCGACATTTAATATCCAAATAGCCGGATTCCACCCTATCGTTCCTTCACTGTTATTGAGCTTAGTGGCATTTCTTGTTGCTAATCGATTTGGAGAGCATACTCTGCCACAATCAACATCATTACAGTGAATTCGTTTTTAAAGAGATTAATTATGCCTTGGATACAATTAAGACTTAATGCAACTGCCGCCAATGCCGAAGCTATTGGTGATGAGTTAGTTGAAAGCGGTGCCGTTTCAGTGACTTTCCAAGATAGCCACGATACCCCTATCTTTGAACCTTTACCGGGTGAAACTCGCCTATGGGGTGATACTGACGTTATCGGTTTATATGATGCGGAAACTGACATGAAAATCGTTGTGGCGATGTTAGAAAACACACCACTGCTAGGTCAAGGCTTCCTACATAAAATTGAACAACTCGAAGATAAAGACTGGGAACGTGAATGGATGGATAACTTCCACCCGATGCGTTTTGGCGAACGTTTATGGATTTGCCCAAGTTGGCGTGAAGTGCCTGATCCTAACGCTGTCAACGTCATGCTAGACCCGGGTCTTGCATTTGGTACAGGTACCCACCCTACTACCTCTTTATGCCTTCAGTGGCTTGATGGTTTAGATTTAGAAGGTAAAACAGTTATCGATTTCGGTTGTGGTTCTGGGATTTTAGCAATTGCGGCCCTAAAATTAGGTGCAACAAAAGCAATTGGTATTGATATCGACCCGCAAGCCATCCAAGCAAGCCGTGATAATGCACAACGTAATGGTGTTTCTGACGCACTCACACTGTATCTTGCAAAAGACCAGCCAGATAACCTCAGTGCTGATGTTGTCGTGGCAAATATTTTAGCGGGCCCGCTACGTGAACTTGCACCCGTTATCAGTACACTGCCTCGTCAAGGTGGGCATCTAGGTCTCTCTGGCGTATTAGCGACACAAGCAGAAGGTGTGGCGGCAGCCTATGAAGGATTATTTAACTTAGATCCTGTTGCTGAAAAAGAAGAGTGGTGTCGTATTACCGGTGTGAAAAAATAACATCGAATAAATATTAAACAAAATGAGATGATCTCATTACGTTAAAATTTCACTTAATTATTGTTTATCAGGCATTAATCACATTTTTGCCTGATAAACTCTACTTAGTTCCACTTGTTTATCAATTCTACAGCATCAATTTTTAAATTTTTAAAAAGACATAACATTATGTTTTTATTGATTAAATAATCAATTCATAAAAAATCAAGTGTAAAAAAGTAACTTTTTTTCGCAATTTGGTTAAACTTTGTCCTTTCATATCTGGCAAAAAATGCGTAATATACGCGCCCTTGCAGTCACAGTTTGGCCCTCTTTTCATCTATGCGAATCGGACAGTATCAGTTAAAAAATTGCCTTATCGCGGCTCCCATGGCTGGCGTTACAGACCGACCTTTTCGGTCGCTTTGCTATGATATGGGTGCGGGTATGACAGTTTCTGAAATGCTCTCTTCCAACCCTCAGGTTTGGCAGACAGACAAGTCTCGGTTACGAATGGTACATAGTGATGAATTGGGGATCCGCTCCGTACAAATTGCAGGAAGTGATCCCGTTGATATGGCGGCAGCTGCGAAAATAAACGCAGATAGTGGCGCTCAAATTATCGACATTAACATGGGTTGCCCTGTAAAAAAGGTGAATAAAAAGCTAGCGGGTTCAGCACTACTTCGTCATCCCGACCTTGTCGCAGAGATCCTCTCTGCTGTGGTTAACGCGGTAGATGTACCTGTTACTCTCAAGATCCGTACTGGCTGGTCACCTGATGAACGTAACTGTGTAGAGATTGCCAAATTGGCTGAACGTTGTGGTATTCAGGCTCTCACTATTCATGGGCGTACACGTGAGTGTTTGTTCAAAGGGGAAGCCGAATACGACAGCATTCGGACAGTTAAGCAGAATGTTTCTATTCCCATTATTGCGAATGGAGACATAACAGACCCGCTAAAAGCCAGAGCAGTATTAGACTACACTGGAGCCGATGCTTTAATGATCGGTCGCGCTGCTCAGGGAAGACCCTGGATCTTTCGGGAAATCCAGCACTATCTGGACACAGGTGAACTGTTGCCCCCTCTACCGATTGTAGAGGTACAACAAATAATGCAAAAGCATGTGCGTGAGTTGCACGACTTTTACGGTCAAGGCAAAGGAACTCGCATTGCACGCAAGCATGTCTCTTGGTATCTCAAGGAACATGCCCCTGATGACCAGTTTCGGCGCTCCTTCAACGCCATAGAGGATGCCAGCGAACAGCTGGAGGCGTTGGAAGCATATTTCGAAAATTTTTTGCGTAAATAAATAAAAGAGCTGACAGAACTATGTTCGAACAACGCGTAAATTCAGACGTACTAACAGTTGCCACCGTAAATTCACAAGATCAGGTGACCCAAAAACCTTTACGTGACTCAGTTAAACAAGCACTGAAGAACTATTTTGCTCAATTAAACGGTCAAGATGTTAATGACTTATATGAGCTAGTATTGGCTGAAGTTGAACAGCCATTGTTGGACATGGTAATGCAGTACACCCGTGGCAACCAAACGCGTGCAGCACAAATGATGGGCATTAACCGCGGCACACTGCGTAAGAAACTGAAAAAATACGGCATGAACTGATCCTAGTCAGTTAGGTCTATTTTTGTAAAAAGCCTTTTCTGGCTTCCAGAAAAGGCTTTTTTGTCACTTATGACCTGTCCTAAATAAGGTTAACACTTTTCCAATCTAAGATTGGAGAGTGCAATGAAACCAATTACTAAACGAACTCAACGTAATTATTCGCTAGTGGAAAACCCATCGGAAATGAATGACAACGTATTCGTTTTGATAACACGCCTTCTAAAAATCCCGTCAAACTTTCTGCAATAAATTCCACCTCAGAGGCTCTGGATGAAATAATTGCTATTGTCCATAAATTGCTATCATTAGATGAAACAACCCAAAAAAGCGTGTCACCATTATCAGTCTCACCAATAGGTAACAGCCCATTATTTTTAGGGTACAAAAGAAAAGTATAATAATCAGGATCAGCTTGTATTAATGAATTAAAATCCTCGAGGACGACCTCTTTTTGCTGAAAGAAATTAAGATACTCATCCTCACTAAATGGATTAAACAACGTAATAAAATTAGCTATTTGTCCTGAACCATATTGCGAGACAAATTCAATATAGTCTTGAGGAAAGGTGTATTGATTATCAATAAGTGGCCACTCCTTATCTTCTCCTCGATTTACCGAACATAAAGGTATTGGTAACCACTGATTTAATGCAGTTAACATTCTATCCTCACTAATTTGATCTCCTTTTTATAGCTCAATTTATGGTATTTTATCTTTACTTTCTTTTTATCATAACTCAGCCAATTTCTATCACTTTAGTTACGTGATAAAAATGTGACACTAATAAGACCATAATAATGACAACGCCTTCACATACCATTACTTTTATTGATAGTGCTTATCCTAAACCTCACGCAATCAAAGAGTTTGTCTGGTCTGGACGATTAGATAAACATGGGCAACTTTGGTTTGATCTCCACCTTAGAAGTGCTGATTACTATTTAAGTGAGGGTGAAGATTATTGTGCAGATATAGATGAGGATGAGTCAGAAGATGAGCAAGAATATACCAGTCTTGCACACTGGCAAGATCAAATTGTCTGGGATAATTATCACTGCTGTACTCTCTCTTCAACTTATTGGTCTGACGACCAAGGTATTTTACTTAGTACAGGAAAGACACCATTCGATTTTGATAGCTTATTTCATCATCAATTTAATGTTGATATTGTTCCTCAAATCAATAGTGATATAGATGAGAATGAAGAAAAAACAGAAGTTCCTGCTTTTAGTCTTTATTTGTTAGGGCATGATGAGTGTACAAAACATCAAATCACCTTCCAGCGCCAAACCAATAATACCTTTCACATTGATTGGACTGGTAAAATCGCGCTAACTTACGCAGGATTTGATGAATTTATCCATCAGTTTATTGCAAGATTAGAAAATATTCCTTTTGATGGTTTTTATTTTCCTAAATCATGGGATTTAGATAAAGCGACGAATGAATTTAAAAAAGTACTTTCTCATTTTGAACACTATGAATTCACATTAATTAATCCCAAAAGTCAGATCAAGCAATGGAAGTTGGGTTATATAGGTAAAGCTCAACCGTAAAATCACTTATTTTAATGTTAGTATCAATATATTATTCAGATAAGCATTTATTTAATAATAGATAATGTTTATCTTTATCAATAAGTTATAAATAATATTGTTTTTTATAAGATATACTAATAACAATCATCAATATAAAGTTGTATTTCACATTTTATCTCTTTTATATCATTAAAAAATATTTATCACCTATATTTCCTAAATAATAGAAATTATATTTTACTTATGTTAAATATTTATTATTTAAATCATAGTTTATAAAATGCGTAATTAAACTGTATCTATTAAAAGTCAATATCATGTATTATCTTCGCCATTATTGTTCTCCCTTTAGGTACTATAATGTCTAGCAATTCAGAAATTGACTATTCTAATAATGAATCAAAAAATATCTGTTTTTATATCATGCTATTAATAGGGGCACCCAATTTTATCGTGCCTGAGTTATCATTTTTTATTCTACCTATTATTATGTTTTCATCTGTTGCCTATTTTATCTATTTTCTTATTTCTGAAGGACATGCATCAGAGATAGTTTGGGGGATATTGAAAGGCTTTCTGATCATTATTGTTGCCAGTATTATTCCTTTTATCGGCCCGATTATCCTGATTGGCTGGATAATTTATAATATTGCCAAAGCCATAGACAGTATAAAAAGTCTTTTTCCTGAAGCCGTTTTTAGTATCATTCTCTATGCTTGCTTAGCTTATCCCTTAGTTGATTTATTGGCCAGTCGTTATGAGGTTAATTATATTCCTCGTATAATCGCAGGCCTTATTTATGTTGTTGTCGCATTTAACTACAATAATCGATTAAAAAAACAAGCCTCATCAACCAAAGATCAACTCTTTAAACTTTCATTAATGTGGATCTCTGCCCCACTCATCGCCATATTAATTATTACCATTGTTTCAGCGGTACGTTCGGCCTTTAGAACAGTGATCAATACGACCACATCTCCTATCCGAGTGACACAAAACGTCTCAGGTTATGTCCGTGGTGACACTGTTGTCAGTAATTACACTCGTGAAGTTTCCAGAACAATTACCACCACCACAACCTCAATATTGCCAGGAGCTGGTGCAGTGACTGCTTCTGTTGCTGGAAACCTTACTCCAAAACAGCAAGATAGCGCCTCAAAAACATCATCCGAAGTCACCTATATGTCTCTTGCTAAAGTCACTGAGTATCAAACAAATAAAGATCAACATTTTTATCATCATAGCGATTTAGATAATAAAAAAGTAACGCACTTCTACCAAAAAGCGATGAATGTATTGGGTGAACCATTATTCAATACAAACGATATTCGCTATTACTTTGATGAAACAGTCTTTGGTAAAGGTGATCATGGTGTAGTCTTAGCGGAAGAGGGGATTTACTGCGTTCTGAGTAAATTATATGACTCTTTTTACCTTCCTTATGATGATATTGAGAATGTGATTATCAAAGGAAAAATATCTAAAGAGATTGTTATTACTGATAAAAATAGCGAAATCTATACCATAACATTGACGCAATCGAACAAAGGTGCAGAGAAAATAGCGCAACTCATTCGTGAATTTAGCTGTCTTTCATAACAATAGTTATTCTCTCGTTTTCTTATTAAGGCAATAAACTGATTTAAATCTGTTTATTGCCTTATTTTATAATGAACTGCTTTCTCCACCATAAAATACCTTACTGATATCCCTAACTGATACTCCTAACAATGCATATAATCCATATTCGATTACTGTAAATAAAATCTAAATTACCAATATAGCCATTTGTTTATACAAATATTGTCTATACAATAGACAATATTTATGTTTATCAGGGAATTACAATGACTGCCTTACCACGAAAAAAAACATGGCAGATTATCCTTACTATTATTTTAGTTGGGATAAATTTACGCCCTTTCTTAACTGGCCCTGGCCCTGTTATTGACAATATTATTGCCTCAACAGGAATGAGTTATAGCCAAGTCTCTTTACTCACACTATTACCCATGCTTTTAATGGGAATAGGTGCATTAATCGTTCCTTTTTTACAATCTTATATTCAAGTACGTAAAGGGCTGTTAGTGGCGATGTTGATGCTACTTATAGGCTCATTTTCTCGTGCTTATGTTTCTGATGGTCATCAACTATTACTAACAGCACTCTTTTGTGGTTTAAGTGTCGCCTATATTCAAGCTGTATTTCCTGGCATTATTAAAGGATGGTTTGGAAATAGAACACCTATCATGATGGGGTTATATTCCGCTATGTTAATGGGTGGAGGCGCACTAGGTGCTCAACTTTCCCCTATTCTTACCGCTCCCAATGGTCATTGGCAAAGTGCTTTGGCGTGGTTTGCACTTCCTGCTGGCTTTGCTTTTGTTGCTATTCTTTTTTCTATTAAAAATAGCGCCACCTCTGCCAATAAAATATCACTAAATACCCTGATTTGGCGGCCTAGAACAGGGTTACTTATCTTAGGATTTGGCTGTGTTAATGCGGGATATGCTTCGGTGGTAACATGGCTGGCACCTTTCTATCAGTCGTTAGGAATGCCAAGCGCCCAAAGTGGCTCTCTTGTTGCTATTCTTTCCCTTTTTCAAGCATCGGCAGCATTAATCATTCCATTTTTAGCCGCTAAAAATCACGATCGACGTTTTTGGCTGATGCTGACATTAATAAGTCAATTTATTGGATTTGGCGCAATAATGACGATCCCCATGAGTGCGCCTTATCTTTGGAGCATTTTCTTAGGTTGTGGCTTAGGAGGATGTTTTTCCATGATGATGATCGTCGCACTCGATCACATCCCTGATCCCGGGCAGGCTGGTGCACTATCGGCATTAATGCAAGGTGGTGGTTTTATTATTGCCGCATTTGGGCCATTGGTCGCTGTACTATTGCGCCAACCGGATGGAAGCTTTACTTATGCATGGGCATTTCATGCCATTTTAGTGATTATTACAATAGGATTATTTTCACGACTAAATCCACGTCATTACGCAAAAGCCTATCCCGCCAATCACTCTATTTAGTCATCCATTAAAAAATGCACAGATAAAATAAGCGCCTTACTTTTTACAGATAAGGCGCTTATTAAAGATATAATCGAACACTACTTATGAGGATAATTAAGCAACAATATGTGTTCCTGTTTCACCTTTTAAGGCTGAAGCCAATTTTTCCGGTGTTGTGATAATCACACGTTTTCCACCTGTAGCTAAAAATGACAAACTTGCTTCGATTTTAGGAAGCATACTACCCGGAGGAAAATGCCCCTCATGCATATATTGAGTCATTTCTATCACAGAGGTTTCACCTAACGCTTTTTGTTCTGGTTTACCAAAATGAATACAGACTTTTTCAACACCTGTTGTAATAATCAGAATATCTGCATGTAATTCTTTTGCCAGTAGCGTCGATGACAGATCTTTATCAATCACGGCATCAACACTTTGGTAATTTCCTTGCTCATTTTTAATGACCGGGATCCCCCCGCCCCCTACAGCAATCACAACATAGCCATATTCTGATAATGATTTAATTGCATTAGATTCAATTACATGTTGTGGAATAGGAGAGGCAACAACGCGACGATAACCACGACCAGAGTCTTCAACAAAATGCCATTGAGGATTTTCTTGTTTTAATTGCATCATCTCTTGTTCGGAAAAAAATGCACCAATAGGTTTTGTCGGAGAAACAAAATTAGGATCGTTTTTATCCACCTCAACTTGTGTGATAAGGGTGATCGCTTGTTTATTTTGTTGAGCACGAAGCTTATTGGTTAACGCTTGTTGTATTAAATAACCAATCCCCCCTTGGGTATCCGCAACACAATTGGCTAATGGTGTTAATGGTAAGCCTTCTTGTACATGTGCAACTTCCGCTCGACGTAAATCAAGCCCCACTTGTGGTCCGTTACCATGAGTAAGAACAATATTATACCCTTCAGCCACCATATCACTAATATGGGCTGCAACCTCTTGTACTGCTTGTTCTTGATGAGCGATAGACTGGCTAGCATTGTCTTTAATAATACTGTTGCCTCCAATGGCAACAACAACGAGTTCTTTCATGTTTCACTCTCAATTATATTATTGGCAATTAAAGTAGAAATAACGCACCTCAACTCTCAGAGGTTGGGTTAATAAGGTCGCCATATCGCTAACCACTTACCCTATTTTATCTTTTAATGAGATAAACATTATCGTGTTGAACAATATCTATTCATTAATTGCGCAGGATAATAACAGAGAATGTAAATAAAACATCTACTACTCAACATTTCTCTTATTTAATTTCGCTAAATAGAATGAGGAAGAAAGGAGATGAGAGGCGTCATCAAACAGATCAATAACGCCTTATTCAATACAAATAAGCGGGATAGTTAGTACTTTTTCATTTTGCTACATCATAAATATCCTGTTGATAAACATCAGGCATATCGGTAATTAGCATATCAACTCCCCATTGCTCAAAGTCTTTCACTTCTTCAGGATCATTTGGGGTATAACAATAAATTTCATAGTCTGCTTGTTTTAACAATTGCGCTTGTTCTTGTGTGAGATATTTGTAATTACAATGCACACTAAAACCATCAATAGCTTTTAATATTTCTAACGCATTATCGGGGATCTCATCCCATAATTGCCCTCTTCGAATAAAAGGCAGATATCGCTTCATCACAATTAAAGCTTGTGTATCAAAAGAAGAAAATAAAATTTGCTCATTCGGAATATCTGCACTTTTTATCATATCAGAGACGGCTAAACATAAGCGTTCAATATCATCATCGGGCCATGTTTTCAGCTCAATATTAAGTTTTGTACCTGAACGCTTAATTAACTGTAATCCTTGTCTTAAAGAGGGAATTTTCTCACCTTGATAAAGTGAACTAAACCAACTTCCTGCATCAAGGCGATGTAAATCATCTAAAGTATGAAAACGTACAGCACCTTGCCCATTCGTGCAGCGGTTAACCGTTTTATCATGAATAAGCACAGGAACATGATCTGCCGTTAATTGCACATCTGTCTCAATCCATTCACACCCAAAATCAATCGCCATTTTAAATGCAGCTAACGTATTTTCAGGGGCTTTTCCAGAAAAACCTCGGTGAGCAGCTATCTTCATTTCTCTCTCCTTTTCATTTGTGCCGACATCATGACAACCATTTATGACAGCAATTTGACAGTCACACCATCAATAACTCTTCATTTAATTGTCACCCCTTTGTCATAAATGACATTTAGGGTAATTCACAAACTAGATTGCACCTTTAACTCTCGATTTAAAAGGAAATACTGCATGTCGATAAAATCAATAACGGGCCTTGCTGTTGCGATGACACTCTTTACTTCACCTACACACGCAAAAACACAAATTGAATGGTGGCATGCAATGGGAGGTGCACTTGGTCAGAAAGTCAATCAAATCGCTTCTGATTTTAATGCAAGCCAATCTGAATATGAGATAAAACCTGTTTATAAAGGCACTTATGCTGAAACCATGACCAGTGCAGTAGCTTCGTTTCGTGCTAAAAACCAACCCGCTATTGTGCAGGTCTTTGAAGTCGGCACAGCCAGCATGATGGGAGCTAAAAAAGCCGTTTTTCCGGTTTACCAATTAATGGAAAAAACTAACGAGCCTTTTGATCCTAATAGTTATTTATCTACTGTCACAGGCTATTACACCACCAGCGATGGCAAAATGATGTCACTGCCCTTTAATAGCTCAACACCTGTGCTTTATTACAACAAGGCTCTCTTTAAAAAAGCAGGTATAGACCAACCACCTAAAACATGGAAAGAGATGGAAGTTGTGTCTCAAAAATTACTCGACTCAGGTGTGAAATGTGGCTTTACCACCACATGGCAATCATGGACACAAATAGAAAACTTTGGGGCACGTAATAATTTGCCTATTGCGACAAAAAATAATGGTTTTGATGGCTTAGATACAACGTTTCTATTTAATAAGTCTCCTTTCGTTGCTCATATTCAACAAATGGCAGATTGGTCTCAATCTGGTATTTTCAAATATGGTGGGCGTCAGTCCGACTCAATGCCTTTATTTTATACCCAAGAGTGCGCCATGGTGATGGAATCATCAGCCGGTTTTGCTGGTATTAAAGAGAATATGAAAGGAGTTGATATTGGTGTTAGCCAATTACCTTATGACGATACGCTTGTGCAAAAACCCGCCAACACCATTATTGGTGGGGCATCGCTATGGGTTATGTCAGGACGCCCTGATGCGGAATATAACGGTGTAGCAAAATTCTTCACCTATCTTTCAAGCCCAGAAGTACAAGCGGATTGGCACCAAGCTACAGGTTATCTTCCTGTTACAAAAGCCGCTTACGCGTTGACACAACAACAAGGTTTTTATCAGAAAAATCCTGGGGCTGACACTGCAATATTACAAATGACAACCTCAGAACCTACCGCAAACTCCAAAGGATTGCGCTTTGGTAATTTTTTGCAAACTCGCGAAATTGTTGATGAAGAGTTAGAGAAAGTCTGGTCAGGAAAACAGAGCGCTCAGGCGGCATTGGATAATGCTGTCACTCGTGGAAATGAGCAATTACGCCGTTTTGAACGAACTCAATGATCACATTTATCAGGCGAGCTTAACGGCTTGCCTTCTGTTTTTATCGATTTACTGGATATTGTATGGCTTCTGAATCCATTTATTTTAAACAAAAATGGTTACCTCTAGCGCTAATTTGTCCTCAATTGGCTATCACGCTTATCTTTTTTATTTGGCCTGCTGGGCAAGCTTTCTTTCAGTCATTTCAATTAGAAGATGCATTTGGCCTGAGTAGTGAGTTTGTTGGCCTCGAAAACTTTCAGCGTTTATTTAGCAATAGTTACTATTTTGACAGTTTAATCACGACATTAATTTTTAGCACGAGTGTTGTCTTGCTCTCTATGTTATCTGCACTTGTTCTGGCTGGTATTGCCGAGCAAATTTTACGAGGCAAACTGGTTTATCGTACGATCTTAATTTCACCCTATGCCATTGCACCTGTTATCGCGGGTTTTCTTTGGTTATTTATGCTTGATCCCACGATTGGTATATTAAGCCAATTATTAAAACAAATAGGTATTAATTGGGATCCCGTACTGAATACACATCACGCGATGTGGATGGTGATTTTAACTGCAACATGGAAACAAATAAGTTATAACTTTTTGTTTTTCCTCGCCGCCTTACAATCTGTGCCTAAATCACTGTTAGAAGCAGCTGCTATTGATGGCAGTGGGCCTATTAAACGCTTTATAACAATAAGTTTTCCACTCATTTCACCGACCACTTTCTTCTTACTGGTAGTGAATTTTGCTTACGCCTTTTTTGATACTTTCGCCATTATTCATGCAATGACACAAGGTGGCCCAGGAAGTAGCACATCAACATTAGTGTATAAAGTCTATAACGATGGTTTTGTGGGATTAGATTTAGGCTCCTCAGCCGCACAATCCGTCATCTTAATGTTTATTGTCGCGATATTAACCGTGATCCAGTTTCGTTATGTTGAGAAAAAGGTGGCTTACTAATGGTTGAACGCAGACCTTTATTTCATGCTTTTTGCCACTTTATTCTTATTGTTGGCATTCTATCTGTCGCTTTTCCAGTGTGGATAGCGCTTGTCGCTACAACACATCAAAATACTGAATTTGCCACAGGATCGCCGCTTTGGTTCGGTACGGAAGGTTTCAGTATTTTTAAAACGCTATTATCACAAACGGGTACAACACAAAATAGTGCTATCTCAATTAATAGTATGTTGTTGAATTCATTAATAATGGCATTAGTGATCACTATCGGAAAATTAACGATTTCGATTTTATCGGCTTATGCCGTTGTATTTTTTCGCTTTCCGGGCCGTATGCTTGCCTTTTGGACTATCTTTTTTACATTAATGCTACCCGTTGAGGTTCGCATTATGCCGACATTTGAGGTTGTTACTAACCTTAATATGCTGAATTCTTATGCAGGATTAACGGTTCCATTAATTGCCAGCGCTACCGCTACTTTTTTATTTCGCCAATTCTTTCTTACTATCACCCCAGAGCTTATTGAAGCAGCTAAAATTGATGGCGCAGGTCCAATAAGATCCTTTTTCACCATCTTACTTCCTCTTTCACGTACCAATATAGCCGCCTTGTTTGTTATCACATTTATTTATGGCTGGAACCAATATCTTTGGCCAATGCTGATCACAACAGATACCCACTATTACACTATTGTGATGGGTATTAAACAGATGGTTGCGGTTTCCGATGGTGTTATTGAATGGAATAAAATTATGGCAACCACATTAATTGCGATGTTGCCTCCTGTCTTTATCGTCATTCTGATGCAAAGAGCCTTTGTAAAAGGCTTTATTGATACGGAGAAATAACATGACAACCGTCACTCTCACTGATTTGGAAAAGCGTTACCCAAATGGTCATCAAGCCATTTCAAAATTAAATCTTTCTATTGAGCAAGGCGAAATGGTGGTATTAGTCGGCCCAAGTGGTTGTGGTAAATCAACATTGCTACGAATGATTGCAGGGTTAGAAACCATTACACAAGGTGATTTACTTATTGATAATTTGCGTGTTAATGAACATGAACCCAGTGAACGTGATATCGCCATGGTTTTTCAAAACTATGCCCTTTATCCTCATATGTCGGTTTATAACAATATGGCATATGGCTTGCGTAATCGAAAAACACCAAAAGCAAAGATTGAAGAACTTGTCACAAATGCAGCCCAAATGCTGGAAATCAGCCATTTACTTGATAGAAAACCCAAAGAGCTATCAGGTGGGCAACGACAACGTGTGGCAATGGGCCGAGCTATTGTCCGTAAACCTAAAGTCTTTTTATTTGATGAGCCACTCTCTAACCTTGATGCAAAATTACGTGTACAAATGCGCCTTGAGATAAAAAAGCTACAACGAAAACTCTCAACAACTTCGATTTACGTTACACACGATCAAGTTGAAGCCATGACATTAGCCGATAAGTTGGTGGTACTAAACCAAGGAAATATAGAGCAAGTGGGTACACCGTTAGAGATTTATAAAAGCCCCGCCTCCGTGTTTGTCGCTACTTTTATGGGCTCTCCTGCAATGAATATTTTAGACACCCCAATTAATCATGGTGTGATTGAAGTCGCTGATGGGCACATTGCTGTTTCATCTCAGCACCTTCCTTATCAAGCGATTAAATTAGGTTTACGCCCTGAACATTTACTCATTAGCCACCAGCATCCTCTTTTTCATGCCGATGTTGAATTTATTGAAGCATTAGGTGCAGATGTTTTGATTTATACCACTACTTGCGATGAACAAAAACAACCTGTTGTTATTCGTGCACCGAACGATCATGGTATCAATATTGGTCATAAAATAGGTCTTACTATTCATCCTGAAAACCTACATTTCTTTGATGAGCAAACTGGAAAACGT
The DNA here is from genome assembly GCF_016239305.1 of Proteus vulgaris. GTDB lineage: Bacteria > Pseudomonadota > Gammaproteobacteria > Enterobacterales > Enterobacteriaceae > Proteus > Proteus vulgaris_C. Next base: position 117,964 of record NZ_JAEHOQ010000011.1, read on the forward strand.
ATTAATCGTCCTTTTATGATCGTCAGTGAATTAATGGTTTCATAAGATGTTGATATCGTTTTATTCACTTTCAGTTTAATCTTAATAGCGATGTATTGAGCATCGCTATTTATTTAAAATAAAGCAATAAATGTTAAAAATATAAACTTTATCAGAATTAAACAAATGAAAGACTATGCTAAATACAGTGATCTTTTGATATTATTCCAAATAAATAAAAATAACATCGCTTACACTTGAAGTAAGTACAATTAAATGATTTATATAATATTTAACCAACAAATCTTATCTTTTTAAACTTAACCTACTAATTAATTATCTTAATTTTAAACAAGTTAAATTTATTAATCCGTTTTTTCCTCAAGTTAAGGAAAGAAATAATAATACTTTTCTTCTGAGAAAAGAAAAAACATATATTGAGATAATATTTTTTTCATAAAATGCCTATATTGCACCAATAGATAAGCGCTGTTATTCTTCTGCTCGAATTTGATCCGCAATTATATAAACTGCCAAGCAGAAAAGGACTTAATTAAAAAATGAAAATTAAATTACTTGCTACAGTGATGGTATCAGCAGCACTACTCTCTGGTTGTCAAAACCTCAATACCGATATGCTGACTAAATCTGGAACCCAACTTTTTCAAGCCGCAACATTAAGCGATGATGATATCAAAGCACTAACAAATGATGCATGTAAAGAAATGGATGCCCAAAATAAAGTCGCGCCAGCTAATAGCACTTACACCAAACGCTTAAATAACATCGCTAAGGCGTTAGGTAATGAAGTTAACGGTACTCCGGTAAATTACAAAGTTTACATGACTAAAGATGTGAACGCATGGGCTATGGCTAATGGTTGTGTTCGTGTTTATAGTGGTTTAATGGACATGATGACTGATAACGAAGTTGAAGGCGTTTTAGGTCATGAAATGGGTCACGTTGCTTTAGGTCATACCCGTAAAGCAATTCAAGTTGCTCACGCAACAGTTGCAGCACGTACCGCAGCATCATCAGCGGGTGGCGTTGCAGCACAATTAAGTAGCTCTCAATTAGCTGAAATGGGCCAGAAATTAATTAATGCTCAATTCTCGCAACATCAAGAAACTGAAGCAGATAATTTCTCTTATGATCTGTTAACAAAACGTGGCGTTAATACGGCAGGGTTGGTTACAGGCTTTGAGAAGCTCGCTAAATTAGGCGGTGGTGATTCAAGTATGTTTGATTCTCACCCACCATCAAAAGAGCGCGCTGATAATATCCGTAATCGCATCGCTACAGATAAGAAATAATGACCTTCCCCCTATATCTTATGGTATTGGGGGATTTTCTTTTCAGGCTTATCAGTTACGAATGACGAAAAAGATCCGTAACATCGGTAAAAAAGCGTTTAATTGCCTGCCTTTCATGCTGATCATATTGTTCAAATAACGCAGACCATTTTGCTTGAGATTGTTGATGTAGCACCTCATGCGCATGAAAAAGTTGCTCTCCTTCAGAGGTTAAAATAAAAAAGATCTCTTTTTGATTGTCTGCCAATTTTATTTTTTCAATCGCACCTTTTTTTTGTAATCGGCTACAAATTTTTGAGACAGCTCCTCGAGTCATTGCCATATATTCACTGATGGTGGTGAGATTTCTCATACTCTCCTCACCAATACAATGAATAACATGTAATTCTGTGAGTGAATAATTCTCTAACCCCTTATCTTCTAATACTTTTTTATGTTCCTCATTGACATGTTCATCTTTAAGATGCAAGAAATCACTTAACCCTTTTAACAAGTCTTGTGTTGTTACATTCTCTTTTGTCATTTTGTTTCCTTGGAAAAAATATTTAAAAAAATAGTACCAAAAGTATTTACAATAATCAAAATATCGCTATCATCTATTTTGTTTCCATGGAAACAAAATAACAAGAGGCAATATAATGAAATTATCAATCCGTAGTTTGTTTTATCTCATTTGCTTTAGCGCACTATTGGGTTCTTTAGCACAAAATATTTATACCCCTGTACTTCCCTTGATCCAACAGCAATTTAATACCACGTTATCACTGGTTAATCTGACGGTATCTGCATTTACTTTTGCTATGGCTGTTATGCAACTATTTTATGGTTCATTAATTGATAAGTGGGGAAGAAAACCAATTTTGCTCAGTGGATTAGCAATTTCTATTGTGGGTGCATTAGGTTGTGTTTGGTCTGACTCTATAGGTTTATTAATTTTTTGGCGTGTGATCCAAGCTATCGGTATTGCAGCTATTCCTGTGGTTGCTGCAACTATTCTTGGTGATCTTTATCAAGGAAACGATCGCGCAAAAGCAATGGGATCGTACCAAATGCTATTAGCATTAGCACCTGCTTGTGGCCCTTTATTAGGTGGATATTTAGCGCAACATTATCAATATCAAGGCATTTTTATTTTCTTGGCTGTTATCGGTCTCTTATTACTGATCACACATATCTTTTATTTACCTGAAACACGCCCGGAACAGAAAGAAACCTTTAAAAGCATATCTGCAATGCAACAAGTGCTTATAGCTCCTGAGGGTAAATCTGTATTTGTCATGAGTTTTATGGTGTTTTATAACTATTTTTGTCTACTGGTTTTCTTACCCTTAATTGCTTTTCATCTCTATCAACTTAGCAGCACTGAAATTGGTGGATTATATGTGCCTATGTCGATTGCGCTTATCTTAGGTAGCTATCTTTACCGTAAAATTTGCCATCTATTTAGTGCGGAATATGGTGTGATTATTACCTCTTGTATCAACCTGATTATGTTGACGTTATTTGCACTCTTTTGGCAAATCTCATTACCTGTAATGCTTGGTTTAACCGTGTTATATGGGCTTTCTTTAGGATTAACAATGCCAACACATACCACATTATTAGCGGGTTATTTTAGTGCAATGAGAGCAACCGCAATGGGGATTTATAATTTTATTCGTTATTGTGGAATGGCTGCTGGCCCTATGATTTCGGTCTATTTTGTGACTGACAATAACTATGAATATGTCTTTTATTCTTGTGTGATCTTAACGAGTTTGGCATTGTGTTTCACCATAAAGACCTTAATGTCTTCATTAAAAGAAAAAAAACAAACTACAAACTAACAGGATATTTAATGAAACTGACCATTGAAAAACTGGCCCAGCTCTCAGAGCAAGACCGCATTGATTTAGGAAAAATTTGGCAAGATGCACGTTATCAATCCGCATTAGCTACCGAGATTAACGCAGAAAATACACTCTTTGTAGCTAGATTCAATGAGCGATTATTAGCAGCTTGCTGGGTTAAATTATCGAATAAAAAAGCGGTTATTACTGATTTTATGGTCAGAGAAGTCACTCGTCGTCGTGGTGTTGGACATTACTTACTGACACAATGCTTATGTGCCTATCCTGATATTACCCATTGGCAGGCAATAAGCTTATCAGCGGAAGAAAGCGGGTATGATATTGCTCATGCTTTTTTAGCACATCATCAATTTAGTGCATCACCACAATCTGATCTTTATGCTCTCAATATTTGATAACGTTCTTATTCTAAATAATTCAAGGTGTAGGTAGGCGACAAGTGAATGAGTCGCTAGGACCATACATAAGTATATGACTAGTGCGAGTGAATATTAGTCAACAATGCTACAACTTGAAGTATGACGAGAACGAATAGTATAAAGTCTAGCCACATTATAAGCCGTCTCACTAAGATTCTTTTGCGCATTATGAAGTGCACCATCCAGTGTAGAAACACCCGGTACAATAGAGAAAACAGCATCAATTCCCTGCTGATGAACAACATCATAATCAGGGAGATAGCCACCGACTAAAGCAATGACAGGAAGGTGATATTTTTTAGCGAGCAGAGCAACCCCTATTGGCGTTTTACCTTGTGCTGATTGGCTATCCATTCGGCCTTCTCCAGTGATGACTAAATCAGCATCAATAAAATATTTTTCTAATTCAACCGCTTTAGCAACCAGTTCAACTCCCGGCGAAAGCGTTGCTTGCGTAAAGGCAAGCAACGGTAACGCCAACCCGCCCGCAGCGCCACTTCCTGCAATATTAATAAGGTTGCGTTGCGTCATTTTCTCAAGATAAGTACCAAAATGATGTAAGGCTTTATCAAGTTGTACAATATCATCTTTGGTCGCTCCTTTTTGAGGACCAAAAATAGCTGATGCTCCTTTTTCTCCACACAACGGATTTATTACATCACAAGCAATTTCGATTTCGACTTGCTTAAGTTTAGGGTTAAGAGTTGTGATATCAATAGAATGAAGCTGTGCTAATGCCAGTCCACCAAAAGGTAAAGAGGAACCGAATTTATCTTTAAGGCCAAGACCAAGCGCTTGCATCATACCTGCACCTGCATCATTTGTAGCACTACCACCTAATCCCAAAATGATTTTTTTAACACCCATTTCAAGAGCTGCATTAATTAATTCGCCCGTACCATAGCTGGTCGTTAAATTGGGATCACGTTGAGATACTGGAACAAGATGAAGACCAGAAGCTTGTGCCATTTCAATCACAGCAGTAGTGTTATCACCTAAAAGGCCCCACGTTGCTATTACTTGTTTGCCTAAAGGCGAGCTAACTGGCGTAGTCATTAATCGCCCTTGAGTTGCATCAACCAATGATGTAACTGTGCCTTCTCCGCCATCAGCCATAGGAATACAATAATATTGCGCATCCGATAAATAGCGTGAAAATCCCTCTTTGATTGATTCGGCAACTTCTTTCGCACTTAAACTTTCTTTAAATGAATCAGGGGCGATAACTATTTTCACGTTATATTCTCCAGACAATAAAAAAGCGATATTTTCATATCGCTTTTATAACATACTCTACTTTATGAGAGCGTGTACGTGGTCAGAAATATCATTAATCTTCAATCGCTAAACGCAATTTTTTCATCGCATTTTTTTCTAATTGGCGAACACGTTCAGCTGATACACCATATTTTGTCGCCAAATCTTGCAATGTCGATTTGTTATCATCATCTAACCAGCGAGCACGAATAATATCTTGGCTACGTTCATCAAGAGTTTCAATTGCTGAGGTCAGTTTATCCGTTGCATGATTATCCCAGTTATCTTCTTCAATGCCGTCGGCAAAATCAGAAGACTTATCCTCTAAGAAGAGTACTGGAGCAATAGGATGTGAGTCATCACTATCATCAGCAGTCATATCAAATGCCATATCTTGCGCTGACATTCGTGATTCCATTTCTCGGACATCACTTTCTGACACACCCAATTCTCTTGCAACTAATTCCACTTCATCTTGATTAAACCAACCTAAACGTTTTTTATTTTTTCGTAGATTAAAAAACAGCTTACGTTGAGATTTAGTGGTTGCGACTTTCACGATACGCCAGTTACGTAGCACATATTCATGAATTTCTGCTTTGATCCAATGTACGGCAAAAGAGACCAGTCGGACACCCACTTCTGGGTTAAAGCGACGCACCGCTTTCATCAGGCCAATATTACCTTCTTGGATAAGATCGGCTTGGGGTAAACCATAACCAGAATAGCTGCGAGCAACATGAATAACGAAGCGCAGATGTGACAGGATAAGCGTTCTTGCCGCATCCAAATCACCCTCGTAATGCAGCCGTTCAGCGAGTTCCTTTTCTTCCTCTGCGGTTAACATCGGATAGGAATTGGCTGCACGTATATACGCTTCGATGCTGCCTTGCGGAACCAATGCTAAGGATTGCATTTCTTTTGTCATTCAAATCCTCATGAAAATCAAATAAATAATTAAGATTATTACTGTAAGGGAAAACAGATGAGCCTTATAAATATAGCTTAAATAGGAAGTCCGTTAGGTTTTTTACGATGTGTTTTTATCATAACGACTATTTGACCAGCATAAAGATTAAAGGTTCATCTCGCATCTATGTTTACATATCTTTGTACTTTTCCATGCAGAGACAAACATGAGCGTTAGCCTGCCTTAGAAAAGATTTCGTGCATTATTATGCCAGAGAAGGGGCGTTGATAAAATGGCTGGATGACGATATTAGCGTAACCCAGCCTGATAAAAAATATCTTCTCTTTATTTAGAGGATAAGTATCAAAATGCCTTAATTCATTATTCCGGTGTGAATTGACGCAAATGCTGCATTGTCGTCAACCATGCAGCAAGCCAGCCGATTGTCATCGCTACGAGTATAAGAATAATTGACTCATCAAATCCTAATCCTGAAATAGAAAAAGAAGTACCAAATACCGTCGCGGCTTGAGTCACCACATCAGAAAGCTTCCACACTAATAGAGCAGAAAAAATCAGGGCAAACACAGCGCCAATAAAGCCGAGGATCAATCCCCAATTCAGAAAAGGGCGCATAATAAAACCGTCGGTTGCACCAATAAGTTTCATCACATTAATGGTATCGCGACGACTGAAAATATTGAGGCGTACACTGTTTCCAATCACCAGTAACAGAGCAACAACCATCAATGAACCAATTACTAAAGCGATTTGCCCAACCAACGAAGTTAACGTTGAAAGCCGAGTAAACCAACTATCATCCATTCTTACTTCATCAACACCGGGTATTTTCGCCACTGTATCACGCAAATTCACCATTAATTGTTGATCATTCGGATCCATGACTGGAGTCACAATCGCTACTGCAGGCAATGGGTTCTCTTCTAACATATCTAACGCACTGCTAAAGCCAGACCAAGAACGGAATTCCACCAGCGAGTCTTGCCGTGAAAGGTAGTTTACTTCACCTACTTTTTCTAGAGCCTCTATTTTTTTGATGGTCGCTTCAGCCAATGAATCATCGAGGGATTTATCGAGATAAACCGTTAATTGTGGAGTGGGATACCACTGCTCTGCTGCAGTTGAAACATTTTTCCACACAATATAAAAGATACTAGGTAATGTTAATGAAATGGCAACCACCATTACCGTTAGAAAAGAAGAAAGCGGTTGGCGCAAAAAGTCAGCCATGGTATTACGCCATGCATAACGCCATTGTTCGCGTCTTCCCCCTTTTAGCGCCTTGGTTTTTGCGCCTGGCGTTGGCATTGATTTACGGGAACTTTTTGCTTTAGCCATTTTGTCCTCCCACCATTCTGCCTTGCCCTAATGTAAGAATGCGATAATTTCTACGTTCTATCAAAGACATATCGTGCGTCGCCATTAACACTGTGACACCAACACGATTAAACTCCTCAAAAAGACGCATTATGCCTTCTGAAAGCTCACCATCAAGGTTACCCGTTGGTTCATCCGCGAGTAAAACCGTTGGCTTATTCACAACAGCGCGAGCAATGCCCACACGCTGTTGTTCACCACCAGAAAGTTGGATCGGATAATTTTTAGCTTTATCCAAAAGCCCAACTTTATCTAAAGCTGCGGAAACTCTACGTCGAATATCCTCTTCACTTGCGCCAGCGATAATCAGAGGAAGAGAGACATTGTCATAAACCGTTCTGTCCATCAATAAATGGTGATCTTGAAAGATCATCCCGATTTGACGGCGCAGAAAAGGGATCTCACTATTTTTTAGTCTGCTAATATCATGTCCAGCAAACCAAATAGCGCCATCACTAGGACGTTCTATTCCACAAATTAACTTAAGCAATGTACTTTTACCGGCACCAGAGTGACCCGTTAAAAAAGCCATTTCTCCAGGGCGAAGATGGAAATCAACGCCCTGTAATGCTTGTCTTCCACCTAAATAAGCCTTGCTGACGTGTTCGAAGCGGATCATTACAACTACTCCTCGCGGGCAAACAGAGCCTCAATAAAATCGTCGGCCTTAAACGGACGTAGATCTTCAATACCTTCACCCACCCCAATATAACGGATAGGAATACTAAACTGATCAGCAATAGAGAAAATAACCCCCCCTTTTGCTGTACCATCGAGTTTAGTCAATGTTAATCCAGTTAGCCCAACTGTTTCATTAAAGAGTTTGGTCTGACTCACTGCATTTTGTCCGGTACTAGCATCTAACGTCAGCATCACTTCATGTGGCGCTTCTTCGTCTAATTTCTTCATAACACGAACGATTTTTTTCAGCTCTTCCATTAAATGGGATTTATTCTGCAATCGTCCTGCGGTATCAGCAATAAGAACATCGACACCTTTTGCTTGTGCTGATTGAATCGCATCAAAAATAACCGATGCAGGATCAGCGCCTGTATGTTGTGCTACAACAGGAATATTATTACGCTCACCCCAAACTTGTAACTGCTCAACAGCAGCAGCACGGAAGGTATCACCTGCTGCTAACATGACAGATTTACCTTCAGCTTGGTATTGTCGTGCTAATTTTCCGATTGTAGTTGTCTTACCAACACCGTTAACTCCGACCATTAAAATAACAAAAGGTTTTTTACCTTCAATATTTAATGGTTTATCCACTTTCGTTAAGATCTCGCCCATCTCTTCGCGCAATTTGCCATAAAGGGCCTCAGCATCTTTAAGATCTTTATGTGTTGCGTGTTTGGTCAGGCTAGTGATGATTTTAGTGGTGGTTTCCATTCCCACATCAGCGATTAAGAGTTGTTCTTCTAACTCTTCAAAAAGTTCATCATCAATTTTCTTACCACGAAATAGGCCAAAGAATCCTGAACCTAAGTTTTGCCGGGTTTTCAGCAAGCCTTTTTTCAGTCGGCTAAAGAAACCTTCTTTTTTAGGTTTTTCTTGCTCAACAACTTTATCTGTAAGCACTTCTTCGCGTAAAGATCCAATATCTTCTGCTTCTGCTTGCGCAATAGCGAGGCGTTCGTTTTCTTTTTCTTGCGCAAGGCGTTGAGCTTCGGCTTCTTGAGCTAGACGTGCTTGTTCTGCGCGTTCGGCTTCTTGGCGCTGGGCTTCTAAACGCTCTTGCTCTGCTTTAAGTTCTGCTTGGCGTTGCGCTTCTTCTTGCGCTAAACGCTGGGCTTCGGCTTCTTGAGCCAGACGTGCTT
>NZ_JAEHOQ010000012.1 GCF_016239305.1 Proteus vulgaris
AATTAAATGTATTGCCTATTCATTCCAGCACAATAAAGATTTATTACATCTTAAATATATTTAGCTGAATCACTAAGGGTTTATGCTTATATAAATTAATTAACAAATGTTTAAAAGGTGATCTATATCCTAATTCTTGTGAAATTATTGTAATTAATTGATTTTAAATCAAAATTTATATGTAATTGTAAATCTATCAGATTTCATTGATATTGCTTAAGCTATTTCAGAAAAATAAGAAAATCATCTTCTTTATGAGGTTAATTTATTATTTTAAATAAATTAGACTAATACAAATTGATTTATTTTTGCACAATTTGGTTTATCACACTTTAAATTAACAAGATAATAGGTAATTATTCCAACTAATGAGTAAAGTTTAAGAAAAAAAAAGCGCTATTTTATAAATAAAATATTTTAACTATATGAAAATAAAGAATATATAGCATCATCCTAGGTATTATTAACTAGTATGAGTAAAGTACCAAGTCTTCATTGTCTTTTTTCGACTAGTTGAAAGTGTTTAAATGCGTAGTATATTATTTACATATGATAAGTCATGTTATGAATTGTAATATTTCTTATCTACTAAAAATAATATTTTATTAAAACAAAAAGGTGTCCTTAATAATATATAATTTTATATATTATTGTGGGATAACACACCATTATAAATTAGATATCAATCAAAGTGAAAAGCGAGAACATATTATGAGTAGCAAGTATCCAGTCGCTTATGCTGTTGGACAAAAAATTAAGTCATTAAGAAAATCTCAAGGTTATACTGTATTTCAGTTAGCAAAAGAGATTGATATTAGTGAACAACAATTATTCCGTTATGAGCGTGGTGTAAACCGTATTGATATTGATTGCTTAGTCAGAGTGCTTGAAGTATTAGGTGTTAATATTGGTAGCTTCTTTGAAGAAGTGACAGGCGGAATGACTCAAGAAATTGAGCATAATGAACAACATATTCCAGCTCATTTCGATAGTAAGGCTCTTTCTATTTTCTAAAAATATCTTTAAATTTGAAGATAATTCATTTTAGAATAACTAAATTGAGTAGGATAATTCTTATATATGTATATCTTTAAGATTAGTAAATAATAAGAATTTTCTTAATTAGAAAAATAAAGCCTCTATATAATATCAATGCCCTTATTAGGGCATTTTACGTTTTTGGAGGAATTAAAACTTTTAATTTTCTTCTAAAAAAAGAAAAATGTTATTGCAGAATAGCTGAGTTTTACATACCCGTAGAAATATATTCTCCTACCTATTGTTATGTGTAAATTAACAGGGGATAGATACCTATAAATATAAATCTCTTACTAATCAGCTCTTATATTACCTGCTATGATTTTACTCATTGATAACATTTTTAAAGCTATTAACGTATAACTTATGTGTTTTATATCAAGGAATTTAAAAATAATAAACGTTAACACGATAAAAATTGAAAAAGATAACTGTGTTAAAAATAGGGGTGAGATCAAATTCTCAAATTTAAGTATTTAATGGCAATGTAGGGTTGGTAACAGATAATCTTGATACAAGAAGGGGGCCTACAGCCTCTTCACCTTTATGATGAACAGGCTGCCAATTTTAGTCTTTGAATGGCGGAGTCAGAATATATTCGAGCTGTTGGTCGGTTAGGGAGATATTGAAAAATGTTTGGTAAAACTGTTTTGTCTCTTTAACGATATCAATGTGTGGCGTTTGCTCTGGATATAAAATTGTAGCAAGCCATAAAAATTGTAGAGCTTCTTCTGTCGTTTCTCTGCACCACCAAAATAGACCTTTGGGATTCGTGTAGACACGACCTTCGCGTACCGCAGTAATTGATTGCCATTCAGGTGAATTCTTGATGATTTCCGTATCTCGTGCATACATGGTGACAATAACATCAGGATTAGCATGAATAACTTGTTCTAAAGAAACTTCACCTGCCCGGCTAGGTACATTGTCAAACCAATGTTCTGCAACGTTGACTCCTCCAGCGAGTGTTATCCAATCATGATTAAGTGATGGGGCGCCAGATGTTCTTAATGGCGAACCAAATGCATGATAAACCTTTATTGGTTTCTTGATGCTTATCTCACTTATTGCACTCTGTACAAGCGTTGTATTACGCTGAAAGTAAGCTAAATAATCTTTTGCTAATTGGTGACCTCTTGAGCCTAAAATTTCACCCGTAATCAAGGTCCTTTCTAATAATGCATCTATTGAACCTGACTTTAATAATGCAATGCTGATCCCTGCATTTTTTAGTGCCGTCATTTGTGCATCAGACAGCTTTCCTGTTGCAAAAAAAATTTGAGGCTGACTAACGATTAATGTTTCGATATTCAGCGTGTCGTTATTACCTTTACTAGAAATAGAGGCCGTTTTTATTGCGGGAACAATTTCAGTAAAAAAGGGAATTGTTTTGACTAAATCGGTTGTTGACACAATTTTATCTCCAGCTCCAAGCATCGCAAGGATTACATTTTGTGCATTCCAACTGGTGGCGATTCGTTCTGGTGAATCTGAAACAGTAATCGATTGGTCTTGGTAATATTGAACAATTCTTTGAGCCCATACATTGGAAGAGGTACTGAGGGTTGAAACCCCCAGTAATGCAATGCACAGGGTTTTAAAAAAACCTTTATACATTTAGCTATCCTCTTAGAGTTCAATACTGACAGATGCAGAAATTTGACGAGGTGTACCTAGAAAAGCATTAGCACCACCAACTACACCATTTTGGTTACCAGAGAAGATAGATGCCCAATAATGCTCATTGGTAACATTATCCAAATTCACACGGAAAGTGGTTTTTTTATCCCAATACTGTGTTTGATAACGAGCACCTAAATCGAGAGTGGTATAGGCTTTTGCCCACATCGTATTGGTAGTGTTTGCCGCACGTTTTCCAGTGTAGTGAACATTAGCACTGTAGATAACATTTGGCACGGTAGGGTAATGGTATTCAGCTAACAGATTTGCTTGGTATTTTGGTACACCCACAACATCTTTATCTTGGGTTTTCGTATTACCGGTATTAGTTAATGTTGGATCTAACCATGTCATACTACTGAAAAAGAAAAGTTCATCAGTCACTTGTCCATTAGCAATCAGTTCTAATCCTCGGTTACGCTGTTTGCCTTGTTCTTTAAATATATTGTCATTTCCTACATAGGCAAAAGGGCGCTCTAATTGGAAAATAGCCGCATTTAAATTGAGATCGCCAATTTGTGATTTAACCCCCATTTCCCACTGTTCACTGTGATAGGGTTTTAGCACCTCACCTTTGTTATCTGCAGTATCGGGTGCTGAATCACCTTCTTCTAATGAATCTGCGTAAGAAACATAAGTCATTACTTCAGGGATCGGTTTAAATATTAATGCGACAGTAGGGCTTAAACCATTTTCAGTGTGATTTCCACCGCCAGCACGATAGGAAGTTTCTTTGATCCAATTTTGGCTTAATGATCCCATCACTGACCATTGAGGATTAAAGGTAACGGTATCACCTAAAGTGATGGATTGAACTTGTGAGCGACTATTTTTAGTGCGGGCGCTACCAGTATAGAAGCCTTCATTAGAAGGATCATCATAACGATGTGGATTATTAATATCTTGAGTTGGTAATGTAAATTTCAGATCGTTGCCATTTGCTCCGTAAATGTCCCAACGATAACCACTATTGGCGAGGACTAAATCATGAGAAAGTACGCCTATCATCACATGACCATTAACATTGATAGAATGGCTTAAAACAGTAAAACGACCATAAGTAGAAGGAACTGATAACGTTGGTGTAAATTGCTTACCATCATTACTTAGCTGGTTAGAAACAGAACGGAATCCGCGATCGGCAGTTTGATAACCGATTGAAGCATTTATTTGCCAATCTTCATTAAAATCATGTTTTAGTCTACTACTTACTGTTCTGGTATGAAGATCAACACCCGCAAAAGCTTGACCATAGCCTACTTTAGTTGGATCTGGCGCATCAGGTAACGCGGTGACTTTGGGTCCATAAGAAAATGCACCTGGATAACCCATTTTTTTAAACCAATAGTCACTAAAATTCACTTCTAACACAGTATCAGAAGAGATATTCCAATCAAAAGCAGTACTAATAAGCTGGCGACGTGTTTTACTACCCGCAACATAACCTTTACCTTCATCATGCATTAGATTAATTCGATAACCAAAAGTGTTGTTGTCATCAATAAAACCACCTAAATCAAGGTGACCTTTAAATTGGTTATCATTGACATAAGTTGCATTCAGTGAGGTTATGCGTTTTAAGGTTGGGCGTTTTTGTGTGAAATTAAATTGTCCACTTGGACTTGCCGGTCCATAAAGTGAGCCCGTTAGGCCGTTTATAATATCTACACGTCCAAGCATTTCGACAGGAAAAGCAGTGGTAGAAATAATATTCACACCATCTAAACGAGAATTGGCAACAACATTCCCCTGCATTCCACGGTTTTGAGGACGACCAACATCCATACCACCACGTGCTTGCATTTGGGAAGAGGCATTATATTTTAAGATATCTGCAACACTGGTAACTTGTTGATTTTCAATTATAGATTGGGTGAAGGTGTTTGTTGTGTAAGGTGTATCTAACCATTTTTTCTCACCTAATGGTCCCATATCTACTTCACGGGTTACAAACCCCGCACCGGCTTCACTATTATTCACTGGTTGTGCAGTAACGATAATTTTTTCAGCGCCGTCAGTAGCTATGCTTGTTGATACGGTTAATGTTTGCGCTATAGCACAAGCTATTGTCGAAATGATAAATTTCTTCACGATAGACTCCAAAAATGTATTTTTTAGTTATTTAAATTCATCGTTATTGAAAAAAATATATAGCGATATTTATCGCAAATAAAATGCAATGTGTTTCATTGTATAAATTTATATATAACGAAAGTGGGCGCCGACTATACACCGAATAACATGTAAATAAAATGATATATTTACTAATAATAAGATTATGAAATTGTTTCTGAATTAAGATCAAAAAAATGCCCGTGTAAACGGACATTTTAGGTAATGATTATTCTGTAAGGAGTAAGCAGAGGGGTTAATGCTCTGTTTTTTTAGTTACTGAGCCATGAGTATCATGTTTTTGGTGGCGATGATGACCATCAACCATACTGCGGAATGTCTGTGTAAAAGTGTCACCTAATGTACATAAATAGAAATGAGCACAAATAAACATTAATGCCACAATACCCAAAACTAAGTGTGCTTTTAACATCCAATAGCCATAGCCAAGCATTTCTGGATATAAACATAATAATCCAGTAACAAGTAACAGTGGCACTAAACCAAACATTACACCTAAGTAAGCGAGTTGTTGAAGAGGGTTAAACTTATCAGTTTCAGTTGCGGCAAAAGGATGAGGTTCGCCTTTCATTATGCCATAGAGGTAAAAGCGAGCTTGTTTGATACAACGCCCAATTAATCCACTAAATCTTACTTTGTAATGTACACCGTTACTAGTTGTTAGATTAATAAGAATAAAACCAATCCAGAACGCGATAAGTACGAAACCACAAATTTTATGTAATAGCACCATTGAAGTGACATTTCCGATAGAGAAATGCCCTAAAAAGCCACTTAGTAGTAATAGGATAAATAGCAAGGCATTACCCCAGTGCCAAAAACGGATCGCTTTAGAATATAAATAAACACGCTCTTCTTCATAATGGCCTGAGTGTTTTGGTGCAAGGGCATAGCGTAGCAAACCATGAATAACCAGGACTGCTATCATGGCAACGATTAATAAACCGGCAGCCATTAGCCATACAGGCCAATAATCTGGCGTATAATGGAGTTCTGCTCCCCAGATACTAGTCATGCTTTATCTCCCTGATGGATTTCTTTGCGACGGAATAAACTTGGTTTTCCGACATTATCTAATTGGTATTGATAAACGGATTTCTGTTTGATCCATGCCTGAATTTCAGGTGAGTCAATGCGACCAAAAGCAAGCGCATCCGTTGGGCATACCGATACACATGCAGGTAATTCACCTTCAGATAATCGAGTATCAGAGCAGAAGTTACATTTATCTGCGATATGTGTCATTGGGTTGATATAACGAACATGGTAAGGACAAGCACCAACACAATAATCACAACCAATACACAACTCTTTTTTCACCTGTACGATGCCATTTTCATCAATAAAAGAGGCTCCAGTTGGGCAAACAGAAACACAAGGTGCATCTTCACAGTGCTGACATGAAACACGGAAAAATTGATAATGAGGATCACCTGCTTCATCGTTGTGTGGGCCTTGAATTTGAACTTGAAGTCGGCTGAAACCTTCAGGAATGTCATTGATGACTTTACACGCAACAGTACAGGCCTGACACCCAATGCAACGTTTTTCATCATGTAGCATGACAAATTGTTTATCATTATTATTCATCGTTATTTTTTTCCTTAAGCCCGACTAATTCTGACACCTGATGTATGTACATCAGTACCCGATACAGGACTAATTTCATGAGGTAATAAGTTGCCACAGTGAACACCTGTAGTAGTCGCTGCTGTTTTTGCTCCTGCTTTTGCACCCGAACCCATATAAACAAATACGGTGTCAGGGCGAATACCTTCGGTGATTAAAGCATGTGCTTTTTCTTTACCGATACTATTTTCCAGAATGATTTCATCACCATGTTTAATACCATGGTTTTTTGCCGTTTCTGGATGAAGCCAAACAGGGTTTTCCCACATTAATTCAGCTAATAACGGCACATATTGTGTCGCCCCATTAGTATGAACGGCGACTTTACCTTGAATAAAATAAAGTTCGTCTTTTTCTTTTAATGGGAAGTTGTGGAAACGAGGAATACCGTAATTTTCTAAACGACTTTCTAATTCCTCAGAGTAGATTTCAATTAAACCACTTGGTGATTTAAAGGAGAGCGCTTTTTCCATTGTGTTATTACTATCAACATGTTTGATAGCATCTGGATACTGCTCAACAAAGGCTTCTACATAAGAAGGTTCGCGTAACAATAATGGAATACCATAAGATACATAGCCTTTTTTATGCATCTCTTTGTATAGTGCTTCGTTACCATTAACTTGATAAAGCTGTCTAACACCCATGTTTTCCCAAGGGAAATAGGTTTCTAATCCCAGCGCTTTACCTAATTCCATCCAAATTAACCAACTTGGTTTAGTATCACCAATAGGTTCAACTACTTGTTGTCTTAATGCATAAGCGGGATTTAAACCTGATACATCAGAAACTTCTTCATCACGTTCCAAGTAGGTACATTCAGGTAATAAATAATCGGCATAAGCGGCACTTTCGCTTAAATACACATCACAACTGACAATTAAGTCCAACTTCTGTGCTACTTTTTCTAGCTCAGGACGGCAACTGACTGTTTGGAATGGGTTATGACGAGACATAATCCATGCTTTTGTCTGATACGGCACACCTTCTAATGTTGAGTCGATGATCGATTGAACAATACCACCACCTTTATTGATGTATTTAAATTGAGGTGCTGTTGCATCAATACGTTTTGCGGTAATTTCGGGCATACCTTTAACACTTGGCTTTGCCAGTTCAGGTGCAACATTAACACCTGCTAATTTATTGTATTTTGCTGCTGCTTTTTTCTGATACATACCACCTTCACGTTCAATGTTGCCTAGTAAGGCATTGAAGGTGAAGATCATTCTGCGCATATTGATCTCTTCTTTATTAAAGGTCGCGCGGTGACCAGGCATAATCAGAGCATGAGGGGCTTTTGCTGCAATTTCTCTGGCGATACGAGCAATATCTTTAGCGGGAACATCTGAGTGTGCTTGAGCCCATTCAGGGGTAGTATCTTGTAGAACCTCTTTTAATTGTGGGAAACCTACCGTAAATTTCTCCACAAACTCTTTATCGTAGAGATCTTCTTTAATTAAGATATGGCACATTGCCATTAGAACAGGCAAATCGCCACCTGGGCGGATTGCGAACCACTCGTCTGCTTTACTTGAAACGACAGATAAACGAGGATCAAAACTGACTAATTTTGCACCACGTTCTTGTGCTGTCATCAATTCATGTGTTTCTGCAACTTCAATACCCTCATAAAGGTTATGTCCAAAAGAGAGGATATATTTAGAGTTCGCTAAATCCATTGCAAGATCACCCCCCATCATAACTGATGCGGCGATAGCTTTACCTGCAGGGCAAGTTGATGCATGTGTAAACGTGTTTGGAGAACCAAATGCCGCTGCTAAATGGAAAAGGTGAGAAGAAAGCGACCCTGATTTAGATGAAAAAGAGATGCTTTCAGCCCCGTAGCTTTGTTTTATTACATTCATCTTTTCAGCTATTTCTTTATAGGCTTGTTCCCAGCTTATGACTTCCCATTCGCCCGCACCTCTAGGGCCTTTGTGTTTCATGGGTTTGACAATACGGTTTGGATCGTTAACGAGGCTAACGCCACTTCCCCCTCTGGCGCAAACTCGGCTATTTTGATGCTCTGCGTTTCTGTTTCCTTGGATAAATACAGTTTTATTGTTAACAACTTGAGCTTCTATAGGGCAACGATAAGAACACATCTCACATAGACTAGGTGTTAATGTTGATTGACCCTTTAGAGAATCTACAGGATTAAATGCAAGTGCACCCGGTGGTAAACTACTTACGGTACAACCTACACATCCTATTCCCATCCCCTTAATGAAAGAACGACGACTAATACTCATATAACCTCCAGTTTCTTCTTATAGCTAAATATTATATACAGACGGTTAAATAAATATTTGAAGGCGTCTCCAGTTTATTAATCCATAAGTGATGAGTTAGTTGTAAATAATAAATAATAGAGAATAAGACGTTAATAAATGTCACAAAATAAATTAACTAAAATAGACAAAATCAAATGATAATTATTTTCTTTTATTAGCTCATATTATAAAGATTTCGAGGAGGAAGAGAGGTTTTTATAGGATATGGTAATAATGTTTACTTCTTTTAAATTCATTTAGTTATGGCATTAATCTATTTTATTAAAGTGTATTTTAAATATATGATTAATTATAATAAATAATTGACAGAAAAGTATATCGATATATAATTATTTATATATCGAATTTCGGTGTTATTGTAATTAATTTGTTATTTGAAAATTATATTAAATAATATTTTTTAGTGTTGGTTAAATCCGATTTTTTCTTAAAATATAATTTAAAAAAATAGCTAACTTATTATTTTGATGATAAATACAAATAAAAGAGAAAAATAGCTAGATGACATTTTGTGTAAAAAAAGCGCACTGAAACGTAATCAAACTGATACTAAAAATGAGACAATCTATAAAGTATTATTCACTATGTTTAAATATTAATTAATGAAGCTAATAGTTGTAGGGCTGTGTGTTGATTGTCAAAAAGAGCTGTTTTTTGTTTTATACATCTTAATAATATTAATGCCAAGTAAATATACGCAGGAAAAGTTTAAAGAAAATGTTAAAAACAAAGTAGCTCATTGAATATTAAGAGTCACTTTGTTTACATGTTGTCAAAATTATTTTTCTGTCTATCTTTCTTATATAAAAGAAAAGATTTAAAACAACATAACGATTAAGACAAGGCTCAATAATAGGGGGTAAACTCTCGCATGCCATTTATCGGGAATACGAGATAAAAATCGTTCTGAGATCTTTAAACCTATCCATGTGCTACAAATCAGAATAAAGGCTGCCTTTAGCCAAATATAACCAATAAAACCAGATTCACTACTTAAAGGTGACGTAAAGGAAAGTGCGACATAAGTGAATGTTGCAGTGAGTGCTAAAGGTAAGGTTAAGGCATTTGCCATCGCTGCAGATTGTGCCATTGGTGTACCTCTGCGGCGTAATAAAGGAACCGTCATTACACTTCCGCCAACCCCTAAGAAAGCGGCGATGATGCCAATGACCGTACCATTAATCATTTCTCTTGCTTTAGTTATCTTTTTTGTATGGTGAGTCGGAGCCATAAATCCAGGGCGAAAATAGCAATCTAAAATAGTGACAAAGAGATAACCAATAAAGATCCATTTGATCCAAGTACCTTCAGCCATTAATGTGAGAAGGGCACCTAAAATCCCCCCAAAAGCAATTCCAATAAAAAGAATGAACATGATATGCCAATCAAGCCTTTTGGCCTTATGGTGTTTAATTGTTGTTACTGTTGCAGAAAACAACATAATTAATGCAGAGGTTGCAACGGCTATTTGCATTGCATGCTCAGCAGGTAAGCTGTCTATCCCCCAGAGCGTCAGAATAAGTGTATAAAGTAAGGGAACCGTGACAAAACCACCGCCAAAGCCAAATAACCATGTTGTGATGCCTGAAATTAAACCAAAAGAAATCAGCCAGAGTGTCATTTTAAATCTCCTGTTGAGTCAGGAGATTAACAATATAGAATAAAATGATGGCTTACCCACGTGATAATGACAAGTTTGTATGAATTTAGGACAATTTTAATATTATGCGTAATATCGATATTAACAGTGTGGATCATCTTTCTCGTGATATTTTGGCATTAGGCTCTGATTATCCTTATGACACATTACTTGAAGCACATCATCATCGAAGAGCTCAATTTTTATATGCACCCAATGGCGTAATGAAAGTCAAAACAGAAGATGGCCAATGGATTGTATTACCTTACAGTGGTGTGTGGATCCCTGCTGAAAAAACACATCAAGTATTAATGTTGGGTAGTAGCACTTATAGCCTCTATATCGAGCCGAATAAAGTACCTCGTTATTCGGAATATTGTGAGGTTTTACATGTTTCGCCTTTGCTTCATCAGCTATTACTTTCAGCAAATAAACTGCCTTTGCTTTATGATTTAGGAGGGAGAGATAGTGCTTTATTAACGTTGCTTTGTCATGAATTAGCTCAGGCCAAACCATTACCTTATTTTACTCCTTTGCCTCAACATGCTTTATTAGATGCGTTATGTACTGAATTTATGACACAACCGAATATTCGAACTACGCCAGAAATGTGGGCTGAAAAATTAAATAAGAGTTTACGCACTTTTACCCGTTTATTTCATAAGGAAACAGGACTTTCTTTTCGAGAATGGCGTCAAAAAGTATGTTTAATGTACGCACTAACAGCGTTAAAGAAAGGCCATTCAGTCACCGAAATTGCTTTAGAATTAGGGTATGAGAATCCAAGTGCCTTTAGCGCAATGTTTAATAAAGAGATGGGATATTCACCGAAATTATTTTTAAAGCAATTGAAAGAATTTTAGTAAAACAGCTATATATAAGAATAAACACAATCATTGATGATAGTATTTATTATTCCTTTTTAAGGCGAATTTCACTGTTCAAAAAAGAAACAAAAAAATTCCTTCCAATATCAGTGCGTTAAAACTTGATTAATAGAGAGTGAGGGAGGTAAAATACAGCTCATCCATTAGTCATACATTACCTCATTACGTATGTTCCCTTAGTTAAATGGATATAACAAGCCCCTCCTAAGGGCTAGTTACAGGTTCGATTCCTGTAGGGAACGCTCTGAATCCATTCGCATTAGTTCGCCTTCGTTCGTAAAACCCCACAAAATTCAATACATACAGTAATTTCTTTTTCGTTACAGTTCTTATTAGTTCGTTGGAAAACCGCTATCTTTATTGGGTAAATTTTTTTCTCCAGCGAGATTTTACCCAAAATGTTAACTGTAAAGCGGATATCATCATTTAAAGCAAAAGATAAACCATATAGAGGCTCTGATGGTATCTATTTGTGTCGGTAACACATCAAACATTCAATTTCATGGACAATAAATAATTACTGCGATGGTAGAAAGTATTGCTTATGTAGCAATGAAGTCGATTGTAGAAAATCTTGGTATGAGTTGGTTAACTAAATAAAAAAATAAATAAAAACAATAATTAATACAACTATGTTCATATGGATATGGTCGCTATAGATAAAGAATTACGTAATATTTTATATATGGCATTAAAGAAATTAAATGGTTGGCTGTTCAAGATTAACTCATCTAAGGTGAAAGAAGGTATCTGTAACTATTCCGACTATAGCCGAAATCAGACGATTGTTTTGCAATCATTATTGAATATACTGTGATTATATACAGTGGTTGTGTGCTATTAAATATAAAAAGGAATTTATATGAGTGATATTGATTCATCTGACCATTCTGGTTGGAGTAAAGAAAACGATCCTTGGGGTAATGATTCTTACTGGGATCAGTATGATAAATCACATGATGACAGTCATCCTGGTGATAATGATGATGGTGACGACAAGGAGGAAAGAGAAAGAGATATTCAAGACGTCTCTGATATTGATTTAAGCAAATACCCTGAAAAGTTAGTAATGGCATCCGCCGGCCTTCCTGCTTTAGGTTTTCTTACTTATCAAGGTGTTCTCAGTTTTACATCAAGTCCATTTGTTTCCGCTAATATTAAGAGTATTTTTTCTAAGTCATTGACAGCGTTAAAAGCTAGCGCATTAGAAGCAATTTCTGTTGCTCCAAAACTAACTAGGATTACAGCTGTTGGAATTGCAATCGAAGGATTGTGGCCAAGTAGTAATATTATGTCTACTCAAGCTGAAATGGCTCTGCTGGGAAAATACGGTGTTTTAGACAGAGATATTTTTGATAGAAATAAAGCTCGTAAAGTTACAACCATGCCTGCTGATATTGTTACTAATCAAATTAGCGATATTGGTAAAAAAACATCATTAAGTATACACACTCAGGTCATGTCTGCTTTAGATAAGAATACTGGAAAGCAACGAACCATTGTATCAACGGGTCAGGCTATTAGTATTCCAATCGTAAAAGCAACAGTAACAAGCACACCAAATGTTTATACCGCTCCTATTATTGCTGGTACAAAACCAGTACGTATTAGCGTTTCTGAAAATAAAGCGGATAAAAACAAACAAGTAGTCATTAATTCCAAGCCTAACGTTGGATACTATATCCCTTCATCCAAATTAAAGACTCATCATGCGATTGTTGATTTTGGTGGAAAGCATGAAGCTCTTTATGTCTCTATTATCGACGTTATTGATGTAAATAATGAAAAGCAAATAGTGGAAAAAGAATGGGCTGAATGGTCGACTCTATATCCTTTAGAAGCCGCATTATTAGAACTTGAAGAAGCAAAAAAAAGATTAGCTAATATTGATAAACAATATCAGGCTCAAGTCGCTGTTATTAATAAACTCAAAGCGACTCCAGAAGGTTTGGCATTAGCAGATCCTGTTAAAAATCCTCTTGTTTATAAGCAAGATAATAAGCAAATTAGCGTCACTAAAGTTGAAGTTAAGATTGCGGATAAAATCTTACTTAATACTCTTTTAAATAAAGGAATGGGTGCATATTTAGGTGAAGTAGAAAAAAGGATTGCTGTAAATAAACCTGACAGAATACAAATTTACCTAATTAAACTATTTTATGAGCGACTTGCTGAGCAGGTACTATCATATAATAATCAATTAGCCAAATCGAAAGAAAGTCTAGCTCCCATTCTCGAATCACGTAAAAAAGCAGAGGGTGAGAAAAAAGCTGCTGAAGATAAGGTCAATGAGGCTAAGGATAAAAAACGCCAAGGTGTTAGAGAAAAAGGTCATGATTATCACCCAGCACCGAAGACTGAAGAAATTAAAGGGTTGGGAGAATTAAAACGAGGGAAAGATAAAACACCAAAACAAGGTGGGGGTGGTACTCGTAAGCGCTGGATTGGGGATAAAGGGCGTAAAATTTATGAATGGGATTATCAACATGGTGAAATTGAAGGTTATCGTTCAAGCGATGGTCAGCACCTTGGCGCGTTTGATCCAAAGACGGGCAATCAGTTGAAACCTGCTGATCCAAAACGTAATATCAAAAAATACTTGTAAGGGTAATATTATGGGATTGAAAATTGATTTAACTTGGTTCGATAAAAAGACTGAAAGTTTTATTGGTGAAGAATATTCGATTGATCTTGGTGATGACGACACGGTTATTGAACAGACTGTTAAGCCGACAGAAAATATCATAAATGCAGGTAGCTTCAATGTTATTTCTGCATGGGTTCCTTACCTACAGAAATATATTAAACATAAAATTGAGCTAAATAAATACGATTACCAGGTTGCATTTGATTACCGTGATAAGTGGTAATGAATAAAAGTATATAATATTAACTAGTATCGTTTTGAAAGCCTCTTAACAGAGGCTTTTTGTTATAAGTGACTACCAAGAAAAGTTCAGTTATTTAATTAATCTTAACACACTCACCTTCGATAAAGTCCTCTCCGTCATTTTCGTATCATTCTTTTAGGCATATAAGCTACACCTGAAACGTCGAAAGGTGGTGCGCCAATTTCACCCGTTACCTATTCAAGATTGTCAGGATATGGAATTAAAAAAATCAGAGGTGGTATAAAAGTATCACCTTTCTCACAGGTTTTGTTTCTGTAAATTCATAAATCACCAAAATACATGATGACAAAATTCATTTGGGGTATTGCTGGGGGTATTTGATTGTATCATCTTTGTATTATTATTTAATATTCAATGTGTTATTTGTTATGTTTGTAGTTTGTAGGGAACGCCATCTATTACCCAATTCTGTAAATTTAGAAATTATTCCTAGAGCAGTGTTTATCAATTCACGCTATTATCGCTATTGTTTTTCTTCCTCATTCAATAACCAAGAATAAATTTAGGTTTTTATATGGACATAAAATCAATTAATAATATTCGATATTTAAAGTTTTTATTTATTGCTTATTTTTTTCTGCTGATGGGGTGTAACTCTAGACCTACAGATATGCTTGTACCCCCTGAAAATTTTTATCAAGTTTCAGAAAAAGTTTACCGTTCAGGACAACCGACACCTGGTGAAATGAAATGGTTAGAAGCTCAAGGTATCAAGACAATTATTAACTTACGTGAATATCATAGTGATAGTGATGATGTAAAAGGTACGCAATTAGAAGCTTTTCAAGTAAAAATGAATGCAGGTAGAATAACTGATGAGGATATTATTGCAGTATTGCGAAAAATAAAGGGTACGTCTGAACCAGTGTTAGTGCATTGTTGGCATGGTAGTGATCGTACAGGAACTGTCATAGCAATGTATCGGTTAGTCTTTGAAAATTGGACAAAAGAGCAAGCTATTACTGAATTAAGAAAAAAAGAGTATGGCTATCACGAAATTTTTTTCCCTAATATTGTTCAGTATCTAGAAGAAGTGGATATTTCAGCGATAAAACAACAAGTATTCGATCAGTAAGTGACAAATGAAGAAACAATTAATTGATTTAATATTCTATTGAAAAAATGAAAATAGCATATTCTAAATAACAAAGATGATATTTAAAAATTTATGTGGAAATAAAATGTCAAACAATCAGATTAACTTGATGTCAGAAATTACTTGCCCGCATTGTCATACGAAAAAAATAGAAACAATGCCAACGGATGCTTGCCAATGGTTTTATGAATGCACTCATTGTCATACTCTATTAAAACCCCTTGAAGGAGATTGCTGTGTATTTTGTTCTTATGGAACAGTACCTTGCCCACCTATTCAAGAGGCCAAGTTATCTGGAAAAGCATCATGTTGCTGCCAACATGAGAGTAAGTCATTATCTATCTATAACAGTTAAATAAAATAGCTTTATATTCAAAGGGAAATAAAATATTAGTTCAATTATCGCTTTGATTTTAAAAAATATTCTTGTTTACAAAGTAAATTACTGCTAGATTTTATTTAGTCTATTTATAAGGTTTATTTTTATGTCATATTTTACAACCTCTTCAGCAATTATTATTACCATCACTTAGTGGTGGGGATTGGTTGTATTAGGAACCCGCCAGATAAGCGGGTTTTTTTATTTTAGACTCCTTATCTGGTATAAAGAAAAGATAAGGATAAAAAATGTTTACTCCACAAGAAATTGATCAACATACCCAATCGCTAACACAACTAATTGCGAATGCAGATCAGGCTATTACTGACGAAAATTTTGAGTATTTAATGAATTTTTATACTGAAAATGGCACGTTAGTGGTTAAAGATGACTTGCATGTTTCTGGTAAGCCTTCACTAAAAAAAGCATTTATGGCGATTGCTGGATTTTTTAATCACTCACTGCAAGTTTCTCAAGGAAAAGTGAAAATTATTTTTGGAGAAGATTGTGCACTCGTTTTAGCGCAAACACTTTTAAGTGCAAATATGCCAAATGAGGAAAAATTTAATACAGTAAGAGAAGCTACTTATGTTTTTAAACTTATTAATGATCAATGGCTCTGTGTTATCGATAACTCATATGGTACTGATTTATTAAAATCATCTACTAATGCTCGTTTACATTTTTTCTGCGGGAAAATTGCTTCTGGTAAATCTACGTTAGCCAAATCTCTTTCTAAATCACCCAGAACGGTATTAATAAATGAAGATGAATGGTTATCACAACTTTATCCAAATCAAATAAAAACAGTGACTGACTATATTGAAAAAAGTGAGTTAATGAAGGGGCTATTGAGCAAACATATTGCAGTTCTTCTGAGTGCTGGAAATACCGTTATTATGGATTTTCCTGCTAATACGCCTAAGCAACGACAATGGTTAAAATCATTAGCCGATAATGCGAATATGCCTTATTTATTTCATGTTTTAAAAGTGGAAAATGGGGAATGTAAAAAACGATTATCTTTACGTAATCAATCTGATGAAAACCCGTTTAAAACAACAAATGCAGAGTTTGATTTTATCACAGAGCATTTTTCGTATCCTAATGCTAAAGAGCAATTAGTGGTAAAAGAATATCAGTAAACAAGCATCAATTATTTTTATATTAGCCCTATAATATTGGGCTAATATTGTAAATTAGCTCAATGGGGTAATCCTAAAAACTGAATTATCTTATAAGATCAACGCCTAATAAAAGTACCACTTGTTACGTATTGACAGTATTATGTATAGAATTTATGAATATGCGAACTATGATGCTGCTCATCATAAGATAATTAGCGGAGAACATTATGAAGTATCGCCTGTGCGGTGTTGCTCTTTCAGTCGCCTTACTTTCAGGATGTGCAAGTACCCCTAATAATGGGGAAGGGCGCTCTGACCCATTGGAAGGGTTTAACCGCCAGATGTTTGATTTTAACTACTATGTTTTAGACCCTTATATCCTACGTCCTGTTGCTGTTGTTTGGCGCGATTATGTGCCACCACCAGCAAGAAATGGCTTATCTAATTTTCTTGGTAACTTAGAAGAGCCCGCTAGTATGCTAAATAGTGTATTGCGTGGTGATTTTGAAAAGGGAGCAAAACATTTTGGTCGTTTTTGGATCAATACAGTCTTTGGTATGGGTGGCTTAATTGATGTTGCTGGTATGTCCAAAGAAACGATGGAAAAAGAAGTTCCAATGCGATTCGGTAGTACGTTAGGTCATTATGGTATGGATTATGGCCCTTATGTGGTTGTACCCGGCTATGGTAGCTTTACTGTCCGTGAAGAGGGTGGTGACTGGGCTGATTTAACGTATCCAATGTTGAGCTATTTAACGTTTTGGATGTCAGCGGGTAAATGGGCATTAGAAGGCATTGAAACACGCGCACAATTGCTCGATTCCGATGCGATTTTGCAAAACTCGTCTGATCCTTACTTAATGATGCGTGAAGCTTACTTTCAGAGTAATGACTTCAAAGCTGGTACGGTAAAAGAGAACCCTAACGCGAAAGCGATTGAAGATGATTTAGATTCAATTGACTAATTTTTGTGGTTAGTTTTATGTATAAATAAAAATGGTCTTGAAAAAGACCATTTTTTATATAAAAAGCCATATAGTGCAAGAGTTAGAAACGATAGTTAAAGTTCATACCGTATAACCATGCTTTACCAGATGACTCGAATTCATAAGCTGGTAATGGTAAGTCTTCGGATAATTTCTCTTTGATTGTGACTTTTTTACCATGCATGTAAGCTAAGCCAACATCAACAGACATATCTTTGTTAAATGCATAGGTTGTACCCGCACTTAACCAGAAACGATCTTGGTCAGGAATGGAGATAGAACGTTTATCAGCAGGAACTGGGCTATCATCAAAGGCAATACCTGTACGGAATGTCCAGTTATCATCGTGATAATAGGTTGTTCCTAATGCGACACGCCATGCATCACGAAAGCCTTCTTCTTTCTTGAATAGTTGCTGACCATCACTCTTACGTGTGGCTCTTAGCTCTTCAAATGCACTCCAGCTTGTGTAAGCGAAGTTATAGTGAACGGCCCATTTGGGTGCTACACGGTGATAGGCTGCAAATTCCCAAATTTCAGGCAAGTTAAGATCAAGCTTACCTTTAATAGTTTCGCCGTTAGTACCAACAATTCCCATACCTTCAAGTTGTGGGATTGAACGTAAATCACTTTGATATTCACCGTCTTTAAATTTCACTTTCACTTTAGAACGGTAAGTGAAACTAATACGGTTACCTTCGTCAAATTCATATAATAAACCGGCGTTCCAGCCAAAACCCCATGCATCCCCTTTTAATTGGGCAAAGCGATCACTTGGAGACAAACTTGATAAATAACCGCCTAATTGCCCCATGCCTGGTTTTTGAGATAAAGCACCACCTAAAACTTTACCCGCTTCGCCAACATGACGGGTAATTTCTGCATCCGCATAAAGGGCATTTAATCCTAAGCCGACACTAAATTGATTATTAACACGATAACCTGCACTTAAGTTTAAGTTCATGGTTTTTAAATCGGTTTTACCACCGATAAGGCCTGCAGGATAATCTTTTTTAAAATCAGTCGCTAAACCAAAGTTTGTTGTGCCTGATGCACCAATCGCCCACTTATCATTAATAGGGGCAACAAAGTGGATATTAGGGACTAATGCACTTGGTGCGATATCACCAGCATTAGTGTTAGTACCTGTAAGTGGAGATTTACCTTTAATATCGACGCTCGGGTTGATATGGATAGCACCAACAGAGAATTCAGGACGATCAAACATAGTGAGTGCAGCTGGGTTTCTGCTACCTACGCTTGCGTCATCAGCGATAACGCCTTCTCCTGAAAATGCACGCCCTAGTGCTGAAGTAGAATATTCATTTAACTGAAAACCGGCAGCGCCTGCTTGAGAGGAGATAACACCTACCAAGGTAGCTAGTGCTGTGCGAGTAAACAGGTTTTTACGGTTCATGACCTAAACCCTCATAATTTTTTTAAGTTGTTACTTCTGATTAGAAGCGCTGGATTTTAGGTGCGGTTGTCGTTATGACAAATCAGACCAGTTGTTTAAGTATAAAGTTGAACACCCTAAATGTTGCAAGTATGTTTTACAAATATTGCCATTTTGATTTGATAATTGGGATTTGGTTAACATTATTTTCACAAAATATGCCAATAAAGATGTTTTTGATTGTTAAATAAACAGAATAATCAATTAATTTTGTAAAATTGTAGAATAATTTGAGCTAAAGCAGTTTATTTTATTTTTTTGCGATTATGATAGATAATTAACATTTCTTTCGTTGGGAGACTAAAATGGCAGATGCAATCAATCGCTGTAGTGCAGAAGAAACCGCTGCTTGCTGTTGTGTAGATGTGGGTACTATTATTGACAATAAAAATTGCACTGCGTCATATCAGCATGTCTTCGCTGATAAAGTAGAAGCGCAAGCAATGTTGGATCAACTCAGTGCAAAAGCACAATCTATCGCTTCAGAGCCTTGCAAAATTAATCAACAATTTGCTGATGTTGATGGTGGTGTTCAACTTACCGCTGATTTTACATTTTCTTGTGAAGCAGAAAACCTGATCTTCCAGTTAGGATTACGCTAATCCGCTGAAAATAAATAGATTTAAGGCTGTTGAAATTCAACAGCCTTTTTTATTGTCCACTATTGTGCTTTTACCTTTTCTATCGCTATTGCTAGGTTTCAGACATTCTATCGAAATAATGCGCGCTAACTCCCACTTCTCATAAAATGATGTTTCTGATAGGTGAAATTTTTGTTAACACTATTATCAGGTCAGACCTCTTTGGTGTTAGGAACTCATTTTGTCAGGAGCCGTTATGAAGTCATCAACGAACAGTGTTATGAAAGATCGCATCGCCATTGTCAGCGGACTACGCTTACCTTTTGCTAAACAAGCGACTGCGTATCGAGGAATACCTGCGGTTGAATTAGGGCGTTCAGTGGTTCAAGAATTAGTGACTCGCAATGAAATTCCTCCCGAAATTATTGATCAACTTGTTTTTGGACAAGTCGTACAAATGCCTGAAGCTCCCAATATTGCCAGAGAAATTGTGCTCGGTGCTGGCTTAAGTGTAAAAACAGACGCTTACAGCGTTACAAGAGCATGTGCAACGAGTTTTCAAGCGATTGCAAATGTTGCTGAAAGCATGATGGCAGGGCATGTCTCTGTCGGTATTGCTGGTGGCGCAGATTCATCATCTGTTTTACCTATTGGTGTTAGTAAAAAATTAGCGGATGTGTTGCTAAGTCTTAATAAAGCAAAATCATTAGGCCAGCGTTTAAGTTACTTAAGTCAACTACGGTTTCGTGATCTTCTTCCTGTCGCCCCTGCTGTGGCTGAGTATTCAACCGGATTACGTATGGGAGATACCGCTGAGCAAATGGCAAAGACTTATCATATTTCCAGAGTTGCTCAAGATGAGCTAGCACATCGCTCTCATCAATTAGCAACTAAAGCATGGGAAATGGGAAAACTAGATAATGAAGTGATGACCGCTTTTTTCCCTCCTTACAAAGAAGGTTTTCATCAAGATAACAATATTCGTAAAAATTCAGTTCTTGATTCTTACGCGAAGTTAAAACCTGCTTTTGATCGTCGCCATGGTAGCGTCACTGCTGCAAACAGTACGCCATTAACAGATGGTGCGGCCGCAGTATTAATGATGAAAGAATCAGTTGCGAAAAGCTTAGGTTATCAACCTCTTGGTTATCTACGTAGTTATGCGTTTACAGCAACAGATGTCTGGAAAGATATGTTATTGGGACCTTCATATGCGACGCCAATTGCGCTTTCTCGCGCAGGTCTCTCTTTGAGTGATCTAACGTTAATTGATATGCATGAAGCTTTTGCTGCACAAACGTTGAGTAATTTGACGTTATTTGCGAGTGAACGATTTGCTAAAGAGCAATTAGGATTATCCAAGGCAATTGGAGACGTGGATATGGATAAGTTTAATGTGCTTGGTGGTTCTATTGCTTATGGACACCCGTTTGCGGCGACTGGTGCAAGAATGGTAACACAGACGCTCCATGAGCTTAAACGCCGAGGTGGTGGGTTTGGGTTAACGACCGCATGTGCGGCGGGTGGATTAGGTGCAGCGATGATTTTGGAGGTGGAATAATGGAACAACAAACAACACTAGAAAAATCTTCTGTTTTCCAATTTTCAGTTCGTAACGATAAAGTCGGCGTAATAACCATTGATGTTATTGGCGAAAAAGTGAATACCTTAAAAGCTGAATTTGTACAGCAGTTCCAAGATGTTTTGAAACAAGCGCAGCAACATTCTGGTGTAAAAGGATTAATTATCACATCAGGTAAGGCAGATAGTTTTATTGCTGGCGCTGATATCTCAATGATTGCGGGTTGCAAAACAAAAGAAGAAGCAAGCGCACTCGCAAAAGCAGGGCAAGATCTTTTTACCCAACTCGAAAATTATCCATTACCTGTTGTTGCTGCTATCAATGGCGCATGTCTTGGTGGGGGGCTTGAATTAGCATTGGCCTGCCATGGACGAATTTGTTCTGATAATAACAAAACGCGTTTAGGACTTCCTGAAGTGCAACTTGGATTATTGCCCGGTTCTGGGGGAACTCAGCGTTTACCTCGTCTTATTGGTGTAACGTCGGCATTAGATTTAATTTTAACGGGTAGACAAATCAATGCTAAACGAGCGTTAAAATTAGGCCTTGTTAATGATGTTGTTTCACAAGATATATTATTAAATGTTGCAGCAAAATGGATTTTATCGGGTAAAAAAGAGCAGAAAAAACATTCAATCATGGATCGTTTCTGGGCAAATACCACATTAGGAAGGAATATACTTTTTGGGCAAGCGAAAAAACGCGCATTAGCTAAGACAAAAGGGCATTATCCCGCAGTTGAACGTATTTTACATGTAATAGAACGAGGCCTTGAAAAAGATATTCAAACAGGGTTTAAAGAAGAGGCGAATATTTTTGGTGAGTTAGCGATGACACCTGTTTCATCGTCGTTAAGACACCTCTTTTTTGCTTCTACAGCACTTAAAAATGAGACAGGATCATCTGAAAAGCCAGATAGTTTGCATCACATCGGTATTTTAGGTGGGGGATTAATGGGGGGAGGTATTGCTTTTGTTACTGCCACAAAGGGCAATTTACCTGTAAGGATCAAAGATATTAGTGATAAGGGAATTGCTCAAGCCTTAAATTATAGTTGGAAAGCGCTTTCGGCCAAGGTTAGCAAAAAAAGATTACCTGTGCGTGAACGCCAACGCCAAATGAGCTTACTTTCTGGTACATTGGATTACAGTGGTTTTCATCAATCTAACATTATTGTTGAAGCGGTTTTTGAAGATCTCGCTTTAAAACAGAAAATGGTGGCAGATATTGAAGATGTGGGTAAAGGTAAAATTATTTTTGCATCTAACACCTCTTCATCACCTATTCATAAAATTGCAGAAACAGCGAAATACCCAGAAAAAGTGATCGGGCTTCACTATTTTAGCCCCGTAGAAAAAATGCCATTAGTTGAAGTTATTCCGCATGAAAATACTAACGAAAAAACGATTGCAACAACGGTGGCGTTCGCTAAAAAGCAAGGTAAGGTCGCGATAGTTGTAGGTGATAAACCCGGATTCTATGTTAATCGTATTCTTGCCCCTTATATTAGTGAAGCATTGACGTGTTTAGTACAAGGTGAACCGATTGAAAATATTGATAAAGCACTCGTTCAGTTTGGTTTTCCTGTCGGGCCTATTCAGTTATTGGATGAAGTTGGTATTGATATTGGTACAAAAATAACACCGATATTGGTGAATGCATTTGGTGATCGATTTGCGTCACCACCAGCTGTTGATGTCATTATTGCTGATGATAGAAAAGGGCGTAAAAATGGCAGAGGTTTTTACCTTTATACAAAACATGTTATGCCTTTTTCATTTGGCAAAAATAAAAAACAGCCCGACCCTGCTATTTATCGTCTTTTACAGATTAAACCCAAAAGCCAATTATCTTCCTCTGAAATTACCGAGCGTTGTTTATTATTAATGCTAAATGAAGCAGTTCGCTGTTTAGATGAAAATATTATAAAACAACCGCGTGACGGTGATATTGGTGCTGTTTTTGGTATCGGTTTTCCTCCTTTCTTTGGTGGGCCTTTCCGTTATATGGATAGCATGGGAACGACAAAAGTAGCAGAAAAACTTAATCAACTTGCTGATAAATATGGCGAAAAATATCGTCCTTGTGAACGATTAGTTGAAATGGCTAAACGAAATGAACGTTTTTATGACTAATTAAACCTCTATACCATTGCGTTTTCCTTTTGTGACACTTGTTTTAATTGAGGCGCTTAGGCGCCTTTTTTCTTGTAGTTTTTGCGTCAGATTAATAATTGATGAATTTTTAATGGAAAAAGAGGTCGAAAGTGTTAATGATAGCCAGATATGGCAATATAGTTATTTGAAAATATATTTAAAAATGAAGTTTTTAAAAATAAAATCCTGAAAAATGACATGAATTTTGTAAAACAATGGCATGATTTCAAATAGGTGAATTATGCAATTGCAATTAGGACATTGACGATTTGATATAAGAATATATTAATTTTATCTTGATTAGATTAACTCTCTTAAAAACGTCAATGTCAGTAATATACAAAAAATAAAATAGGTTTAATAATTTACTATGCAAATTTTTATTATGCGCCACGGAGAAGCGGCACTTGATGCAGCAAGCGACGCACTTCGACCACTGACAGAGCGTGGAAGAAGTGAATCAATAAAAATGGCTGAATGGATGACAACGCAAGGACATACAATCGATTATGTTTTAGTTAGCCCTTATTTACGAGCTCAACAAACATTAGAGGTTGTAACAACAGATTTGGCGCTACCAAGCAAAATAGAAATAGATGAGGGGCTTATTCCTGGTGGTAATCCGTCACATATTGCACATTATTTACGTGCTTTAGGGGATACGGGATATCAAAATGTTTTGGTTATATCTCATTTGCCTTTAGTCGGCTATGTTGTGGCTGAACTGTGCCCTGCAGTGTGTGCGCCTATGTTTTCAACATCAACGATAGCTTGTGTCGATTTTGATTTGTCAAAAGGTGCTGGAGAGTTGCTATGGCAAGTCTCACCCTCAACATTAAAATAAATTAGTTCAATAAAAATAATTAACACCTTATTTCACCATTCGGGTGATTTAAGGGTTAATGCTTGAGATAACTGATATATCAACGACGGGCAATATCATCATTTTCGACTAACACTAATAACGCCGCATCACCTCCCCATTCTTTTGAGGCTTGATGGAACGCAATGACATCTGGGTGCTGTGCTAACCAAAGTGGTGTTTGTTGTTTTAAAATATGTTTGCCATGCCCATGCATAATACAAGCACAGTAAACGTGCTCTCGCCTACAAGCTGCAATCAAAGCACCAATCTCTTGTTTTGCAATTAATTGTGTTAAACCATGTAAGTCTAGAAAAAACTCAGGAACATAATCGCCACGACGTAGTTTTTTCAACTCATAAGCATTTGCGCCTTCTCTTAAGTAGCGCATTGGGCCTTCTGTCGCTAAATTAGGTTGAAATTCATCAGAAAAATAATATGAAGCATCAACTTGCTCTTGTTGCAGACGTTCAATGGCGTAGTGTGTCACTTTTTTGCGTTTTGGCGAGTGAAGTATTTTATCTTGAGGTAATTTTTTTGTACCTTTTATCACTTCCTGAAATAACTCAATTTCAGAAGGTGGTAGTGAAAATTTTTTATTCATTTTTTATGATTCTTCATAGTGTTACTGTTTTTATAAGGCAATAGTACATGAAATAGTGTCAGAGATAAAAAAGTATAGGCTATAAATTTGGCATAAAAAAGGCAGGGTATCTACCCTGCCGAAATAGTCACATAGCTAGCAAATACGAGGTGATTAATAAGTTCTTTGCTCGGAATATCTGTGGAACATAAACCTTTCTATATCTTAAGCTTGCGGTAAAACTACAATAAAAAGATATCAAAAAGAGTCTTCAAAAATTATGTATTTGTTTTCAAGTGACTGCATATTGAATGAAAAAATATCTCTAGGCGCATATTGGTATACAGTTAATTCTTTCATGTATTAAGTATGGCTTAGTTTTATTTCATTGCTAATGAAAGTTAAATTAAAAGTATAAAATATCAAATTCTAATTTTAAGTAGATCGTATGTTTTGTCTTTCATTCTATGACTGAAGTATAAAACCATAATAAGTGTGTAGGTATAAGGAGTGGTGATAACGTTGTTATGTTTTTTTACGGTTTCCCGCTGATTTATCACCATCTTCATGGCAAACTACAGACTTTCTATTTCTTCAGAGGACAACCATTTTGGATATAACACTAAAAGAGGAAGCAGTTGCTGATTTAAGCACTATCCTAGATATGCTACGTTGGGCTATGAGTCAGTTTAATTCATCTGACATTTATTATGGTCATGGCACAGATAATGCTTGGGATGAAGCATTACAGCTTGTATTACCAACCATTGCACTTCCTTTAGATATTCCAGATGCGCTGTTATCGACCAAATTAACAACCTCTGAAAAAATGGAAATCATTACACTGATTGAAAGTCGAATTGAGGAAAAGATCCCTGTTCCTTATTTAACTCATCGAGCTTGGTTCTGCGGTCATGAATTTTATGTTGATGAACGAGTGCTTATTCCTCGTTCCCCAATTGGTGAATTAATTAATAACCATTTTGATGGCTTAATTCAGCAAGAACCAACACGTATTCTTGATTTATGTACCGGAAGTGGTTGTATCGCCATTGCATGTGCTCATGAATTTGAAAATGCGGAAGTAGATGCGGTTGATATTTCTGTAGATGCTCTGGAAGTAGCAGAATTTAATATTGAAAACCATGGCCTAGCTCATCGTGTTTACCCAATGCAATCTGATTTATTTAACGCTATTGTGCCAACGCCTTACGATATTATTGTGACAAATCCGCCTTATGTTGATGTTGAAGATATGGGCGATTTACCAGATGAATACCAAGTTGAACCAGAATTAGCGTTGGCATCAGGTATTGATGGTCTTGATATTACACGTCAAATTTTACTAAAAGCCCCTGAATATTTAAGTGAAAAAGGTGTTCTTGTGTGTGAAGTGGGAAACAGTATGGTTCATCTTATCGAACAATTCCCAGCCGTTCCGTTTACATGGCTTGAGTTTGATAATGGTGGGCTTGGTGTCTTTATGCTGACCCGCGAACAGCTTGTTGAGCACTCACACTGTTTTTCTAGTGATAATCGTTGATGTAACAGCAATGAGACGGTAGATTGTTATTTATTGCAAATAACATATTGATAACATCACACAGTAAAAGATAGGAATAAAGGGATGGCAGGAAACAGTATCGGACAATTATTCAGAGTGACGACTTTCGGTGAGTCTCATGGTGTTGCATTAGGTTGTATTGTTGATGGTGTACCTCCTGGATTGCCTTTAACAGAAGCCGATTTACAAATTGATTTAGATAGACGTAGACCTGGAACTTCACGTTATACCACGCAACGTCGTGAGCCTGATCAAGTTCGTATTTTATCGGGTGTATTTAATGGCGTCACAACGGGTACTAGCATCGGTTTGTTGATTGAAAACACCGATCAACGTTCTCAAGACTACAGTGAAATCAAAGATGTTTTTCGCCCAGGTCATGCTGATTACACCTACGAACAAAAATATGGTTTACGTGATTATCGTGGTGGTGGACGCTCTTCTGCTCGTGAAACAGCAATGCGTGTTGCCGCAGGTGCAATTGCAAAAAAATACCTAAAAGAGAAATTGGGTATCGAAGTTCGAGGTTACCTTTCTCAATTGGGGCCAATTACGTGTGATCTTGTTGATTGGTCTATTGTCGAAAGCAATCCGTTTTTCTGTCCTGATCCTTCGCGTTTAGATGCACTTGATGAATATATGCGTGCACTTAAAAAAGAAGGCAATTCCATTGGTGCCAAAGTCACAGTTGTTGCACAAGGCGTACCTGCTGGATTTGGTGAACCTGTCTTTGATCGATTAGATGCCGATTTAGCACATGCTTTGATGAGTATTAACGCTGTTAAAGGTATTGAAATTGGGGATGGTTTTGGTGTTGTAACACTAAAAGGCACAGAGAATCGAGATGAAATCACCAAGAATGGTTTTACTAGTAATCATGCGGGGGGGGTTTTAGGTGGAATTAGCAGTGGTCAGCCTATTGTTGCGCATATTGCATTAAAACCAACCTCTAGCATCACGATTGCAGGCAAAACAATTAATCGTGACGGTGAAGAAGTCGATATGATAACTAAAGGGCGTCACGATCCTTGTGTGGGAATACGCGCTATTCCAATCGCAGAAGCGATGATGGCGATTGTATTACTCGATCATGCATTGCGTCAGCGTGGTCAGTGTGGTGATGTCGAACCACCTTTAATGCAATGGTAATCATTCTACATCAATAATGTAATTAATAAGCTGTAGTAAGTTTGATGTTAGGCTTTAAAGGTGTGAGCGCCTAATTTTATTATGCTCAGACCGTGTTGCTGCCACTCTCTTCAAAATAAATAAACGAAAGAAACAGCAACACGTCCTTTCATTTCTGATAATTCGGATAGATAAATGGATTGGCTCTTTTCAGATGGCATCTACCTTCTTCTCTTCTTTGTCGCTTTAATTGCAGGTTTTATTGATTCCATAGCAGGTGGTGGGGGATTAATTACTATTCCAGCTTTACTTTCGGTCGGTATTTCACCTGTACAAGCGCTTGCAACCAATAAACTGCAATCTGTTGGTGGTTCATTTTCAGCAACACTCTATTTTATACGTCGCCGGGTTATTGATTTAAAATCACAACGATTTACGATTTTAATGACCTTTATTGGTGCAGTTTCTGGCGCCATGTTGGTGCAATTTATTAATCCTGAGGTTCTTAAACAAGCGCTTCCTATACTCACTATTGCTATTGGTCTCTATTTTCTTCTTACTCCGTCAATTGGTGCTCAAGACAGTAAACAACGTATTGGTTACTATACATTTGGCGCAATATTAGGCGGAGGCGTGGGTTTTTATGATGGTATTTTTGGGCCTGGTACGGGCTCTTTTTTCGCTTTAGGTTATGTCATGTTACTTGGGTATAATCTCTCAAAAGCGACTGCTCATGCTAAGTTACTCAATTTCACCTCTAATTTTGGTTCCCTGCTATTTTTTATTATTGGTGGGCAAGTTATTTGGACTCTTGGTTTAGTTATGCTTTGTGGGCAATTTATTGGTGCTCGCTTAGGTGCAGGCTTAGTTTTAACGAAAGGGCAAAAATTAATAAGACCTATGCTGGTCATTATCTCCTTCTTGATGAGCATCAAACTCATTAATGACAATCATGGCGATACTATTGCACTTTGGTTCTCTGCACTTTTTAATTAGGAATAAATGGTTTTTTAAATGTCAGCACATCATTATCAACAGTTAATTGATATCTTTAATCAATGTTTTAGCGAAAGTTTTCAAACCCGTTTAGTCAAAGGGGATGACGAGCCGATTTATTTGCCTGCAAATGAAAAGACGCCTTATCACCAAATTATTTTTGCTCATGGCTTTTATGCGAGTGCATTACATGAAATTTCACACTGGTGTATTGCGGGTGCGACTCGCCGCCAACAAGTTGATTATGGTTACTGGTATTGTCCAGATGGACGCGACGAAACAACGCAAGGGCAGTTTGAGGTAGTAGAAATTAAACCTCAAGCATTGGATTGGTTATTTTGCCAAGCTGCTGGTTATCCTTTTAATGTCAGTTGCGACAATTTAGAAGGTAATTTTGAGCCTGATCGCTATGAGTTTAGAAACAAGGTCAGAGAACAAGTGCTTGCTTATTTACGTGATAAAAACACGCCACCTCGTGCTCAGCTATTTATTAATGCGTTACATTTGTTTTACAATACCCCAGAGCTAACGGAAGAGATGTTTCCTTATCAGGAAAACCCTTTAGTTAATTAAGGATTGCGAGAATAACTATCGCTTATCCACTGTGAAGGTTTTACCCGAT
The DNA here is from genome assembly GCF_016239305.1 of Proteus vulgaris. GTDB lineage: Bacteria > Pseudomonadota > Gammaproteobacteria > Enterobacterales > Enterobacteriaceae > Proteus > Proteus vulgaris_C. The sequence goes on from NZ_JAEHOQ010000012.1 coordinate 29,334, forward strand.
AGGGTGGAGTCTGATGTAGTAAGGTTGTTGTATCATACATTTTTATGTATTGATAATGCAGTGTAGATGGTGAGTACAGCAACATTATATATTGAGGATAAATAATGCTTTCTGAGTATGAAACGTACTTGTTAGATAGAATTGATAGCCGTGTTGAACATGCCACTGACGATGAGTTATTTGCAGGTGGATATTTACAAGGCCATATAACACTGGCTATTGCTGAGCTTGAGCAAGAAAACAACACACAATTAGAAGCGCTAAGAGCGCGTGTGGAAGAGAGCATTCAAAAAGCAATAAAAGCAGGTGAGTTGTCACCACCTGATCAAGCATTAGTATTATCTACGTGGCATGATTTAGTTAACTCAATTAATTAATTTTATATGCCTATCTAAGAGAACAACCGGCAAAATCGGTTGTTTTTTCTTTCTTAAAATCTCATTAAAATAATGACAATTAAGTCATATTTAAGATATTTGCTGTTGAAAAAGGTGAGTGTTTAGTCAAAAATTAATCCTCACAATTTATCAATTGTTTTTATTTGATTTTTCAAAGTCGATGTATCTCTCATTGATTAAGCATAATAGTGCTATCTTTTGTAACACCTTGCCATTTCTGCAAAATTACTTTTAAATGTTTTTTAGGAATGTTTCTCGGGATGCAAATGATTTGCATAGAATATTTATGATAAGGATAACGATACGATGAAAAATTTCTTTAAAATAAGCCTACTTACAAGTGCTGTTTTATTTTTATCTGCTTGTGATCAAGTTGATTTAGATAATAAAAAAAATAAATTTTATTACAGTAATCCAAGCGAAAATATGATTAGCTTTAGTGTTGATGGTAAAGAGTATCAGGTTGAACCTGGTAAAAATGGCTATATCACATTGTCGCCTGGTGAGCATAACTTAAAAGACAGTGCGGGTAATAATGCCCTTTTTATGGTTTATGACAACAATAATGGTGGCATATTAAACCCTGATAATTTCATGTACTACACCCTTTCTGAAGTGTATGCGGTGAAGGGAAAAACAGACCAATTTAAAACGGTTGACTACCCACTGATTATTAATGGTTACGAATTTGAACTCCCCGTACGTAGCACTAATGCTACATTAATTGATGGTAATACCTTTCAATGTACCTACTCTTTAGGAGAGCCATTTCCTAATGAAATTCGTACACGCAATAGAAATAATGACGGTGGTATAAAAAATAAGTGTTTTGATAAACCAGAATTTATTAAATATATCTCTGCTGAGTACGCTAAAGATTTAAAGCCATTTACACAAGAAGATGAGTATAACGATTCTGTGAATCTCGATTTAGATTACATGTTACCGACGGCAGAATTTACTGATCCTGATATTCAAGCTGAAGCAGAAGAGCTTGTGTCGCTTTTAAATCAAATTCAGGAAAGTGAAGATCCGAAGATCCACAACGCATTAAAAGATAAACTTTATAAGGCGACATTGGCTGTCTCTAATGCGTATGCTAATAGAGCAGTAAAAAACTCGGTAGAAGATAATAAATATTACACAGGTTTTATTAAGGCGACTGGTCAGTTTCAATCTTATGGTATTTTACCGAAAGATTAAAATAGCCGAAAAAGAAGTCAACAATTTAGTGTTAATATAAGCCATCCAATAGGATGGCTTTTTAATAAGTTTAATTATCAAAGTATTAAAGTACAGAACTGGAAATAGATATGACAATCACAAACAATAAAATAAAAAATAAGGGTATTACACTTCGCCAAACACAAATTGATGATGCCATTAAATTACCTACGATTGAACAATCTGCAGGGCAACTTTTTAGCACATTAGAAGACTTAAAGTGGATCAGCGAAAGTGATGTCCAAGGGATTGAAACACACCTAGAATTTATTAACCAACATGGTCATTGGGTCGCAGTTAATCACGATAATGAACCTGTGGGATTTATTATGACGCAAACATTGCCTGATAGTTTATTTATTCATGAACTCTCTGTCAGTCAAGATTGGCAAAATAATGGAATTGGTAAATTACTTATTCAAAAAGTCAAAGACGAAGCAAAGGCGCGCCAATTCAGTGCCGTTACATTGACAACGTTTCGTCATGTTCCTTGGAATGCACCGTATTATCAACGCTTAGGTTTTTCTATTTTGCCAGAAAACGAAATTCCACATTCTTTGCAAGAAATCTTAGACGATGAAGTTGAAATAGGAGGGTTTGTGAAAGAAACTCGCTGTGCAATGAAGTGTAAGATTTATTAGGCTATAACATAAAAAAATAATGACGTTAAAACAAGCAAGCAAAGCAACCTAGAGTGGTTGCTTATATGCCAACTGGATATGCTATTTTTTTACTTCAATCGCTTTTCCGCGTAGTAATGGTCTTACCCAAAAACGATTAGGGTGTAAGGCATTCAATACACTATCTTCAACCGGAAATGGTTCATTAAAAATCTGGCTTGCGAGAATTTCGGCTGATAACGGCGCTGAACATAATCCACGAGAGCCTAGCGCACTGATAATATAAAGCTGATGATAAGCTGGCGCTAAAACGGGCGTTTGTCTTCTACGCTTAAACCTATCTAAATGAGTGTATGCTAGCAGTAAGTTTTCAAAGTCGGGTACTTCACCTAATAGCGGCAGATGATCGCGTATTGTACAACGAATACCTACTCGTGCATTGTTTTGGCTAAAATCAACATCAAAACACCAGGGGGTATTGGCTAAACAGTGCGTAAGATGATATTGATTGTCTTCTTGCTCCTCACTAGAAATTGTCAAATCTAACCTATCCCGGCGAAAGCTCGCGCCAACACAATGTAAATTATCTTGGTTATCAACAGGGGTAAAATAGCCATCATAACAAAGCACTGTTTTTAGTTTTGATAGTGTCTTTGTAGTTGGAATATGACTAACTTGGCCTCTAACCGCACTAATAGGTAACTTGGCACTTTGGGTAAAGTCAGTAATTCGATGTCCATTTGCCAAAATAACACAATCATGTTGTGATTGAATTTGTGTTACATGATTGTCATTATGATGAACGATATCTAAGCACCAAGATGAACCGTGTTTTATTATCTGCGTAACTTGATGATTAAAATGCAGTATTAAACCCAATTGTTGAGCATATTTTAGCGCTTGAGTGGTTAATTCAGTGGGAGAGAGCCAACCTGCTTGCGGATAAAAAAGCCCTTCGTAATTAATATCTAATCCACATTGGGTATTTATCTCACCTTGAGAAAGGTAACGAGCTATTTCGCGAAAAGATGCAGAATGATTAAGTATCCGTTCTACTTTTTTTCGCACTTTATCATTATAAATAAGTTGAGCAACGCCAGACCATTGGTGAGAAAACATAATGCCAGCTTGACTTAGATTGTCATAAGTACGCCGAGCAAATAAGAAGGCGGTTGTAAAAAATTGCTCTATTTCGTCTGACTTGCCATTTAACAAAGGATATAAAACACCTTGTCGATTACCTGATGCATTTGTTGCGGGTTGTTTGTCTTCACAATATAAGGTGACTTTAGCGCCTCTTCTTAAGCAAGAAAGTGCGATAAAGGTGCTAGCAATACCACCGCCTATAATAGCGATATCTTGTGCTTGTATTGCATGAGGTCGCGCATAATAAGGCAGGTGTTCGGGAGAGGGCGAATGAGGGAATACACCTGTTAACATCTCTCTTTTTTGCCCAAATCCTTTGATTTTTTTTATCTCAAACCCAACACTTTTCAAGCCTCGCTTTACAATACCGGCCGCAGTAAATGTCGAAAATGTACCATTTTCTCTCATTGAATCAGCCATAGATTGAAAGAGCGTTTCACTCCACATTTGTGGATTTTTAGAAGGGGCAAAGCCATCGAGAAACCATGCATCTACTTTATTGTGTAGTGCTTGGCGAGTTTGTGGTAACAAGGCGTTGATATCACCAAACCATAAATCTAGTGTGATTGCCCCATCTGCGAGAACAATACGATGGCAACCCGCGATAGGTAACGGCCATTGAGAACAGAGTGCTTTTGAATACTTTTCAAGTTCAGGCCAATGGTAATGTGCGGATTGTAAATCATTTTTTGTGAGAGGGAATTTTTCAAAGCTAACATAGTGAAGGCGCTTTAAACACGCATTGGGCGATGTTTGCCTAAATTGCTCAAACGCTTGCCACAGTGTTAAAAAATTCAGTCCAGTACCAAACCCTGTTTCTGCAATAACACATTCAGAGCGTACATGTGTACTAAAACGTAATGGAAAATGATTTCCCTGTAAGAATACGTATCGTGTTTCTTCTAGACCATCTTGGTTTGAAAAGTAAATATCGCCAAATTGTTCTGAGATAGGCGTACCAAGTTCATTCCAACTTAAAGATGCGGTATTTATCGGGCTATTATTCACGGAACTGCCTGTATTTCTCCAAAAAATTGTCTAATATCTTAGCGCTGTTAAGTAGGTTGTACCAGCCTTTAAGGGGAAAGTGTTTTATCAGCTTATCTGCATTTTTGTAAAAAAGATCCTGATCGGACTTGTTCAGCGTACAACTGTACGCTAGAGTGCTACTCAGAAATCCCGCAGCTACAACTATTATTGTAAAGAGGTATGAATGAAGCGCGCAGTGATCACGGGTCTGGGTATTGTTTCGAGCATTGGTAATAACCAGAAAGAAGTGCTGGATTCTTTAAAGGAAGGCCGTTCCGGGATAACTTTCTCAGAAGAATTTAAAGAGATGGGGCTTCGTAGCCACATTTGGGGCAACGTTAAGCTTGATACTGAAGGTCTTATTGACCGTAAAATCCGCCGTTTTATGAGCGACGCATCGGTTTATGCCTATTTATCTATGCAAGAAGCGATAGCAGATTCAGGTCTGAGTGAAGACCAAGTTTCTAATATTCGTTCAGGTTTAGTCGTAGGGTCTGGTGGTGGTTCCCCACGTAATCAGGTTCAAGGTTCTGATGGCATGAGAGCAAAAGGTCTACGTGGTGTAGGTCCTTATATGGTGACTCGTGCAATGGCATCAGGTGTTTCAGCGTGTTTAGCAACACCTTTTAAAATTAAAGGCGTTAACTACTCAATCAGTTCTGCTTGTTCAACATCAGCACACTGTATTGGCCACGCCGTTGAGCTTATCCAATTAGGCAAACAAGACGTTGTATTTGCTGGTGGTGGCGAAGAATTAAGTTGGGAAATGACCTGCGAATTTGACGCAATGGGCGCACTTTCAACGAAATATAACGAAACACCAAGTAAAGCTTCTCGTACTTACGATAAAAACCGTGATGGTTTTGTTATCGCCGGTGGCGGTGGTATTGTAGTTGTTGAAGAATTAGAGCACGCATTAGCGCGTGGTGCGCATATTTATGCTGAAGTTGTAGGCTATGGCGCGACTTCCGATGGTGCAGATATGGTTGCTCCTTCAGGTGAAGGTGCTGTGCGTTGTATGCAAATGGCAATGCAAGATGTTGAGAAAGTTGATTACATCAATACACATGGTACTTCAACGCCAGTAGGTGATTTAAAAGAACTGGAAGCTATCACTGAAGTATTTGGTACACACACCCCAGCTATTTCAGCAACTAAAGCGATGACTGGCCACTCATTAGGTGCGGCTGGTGTACATGAAGCAATTTATAGCTTATTGATGTTAGAACATGGTTTTATTGCACCAAGTATTAATATTGAAGAATTAGACGATAAAGCATTGGGTATGAATATCATTACTCAACCAACAGAACAAAAGTTAAACACTGTGATGTCAAATAGCTTTGGTTTTGGTGGCACGAATGCTTCATTAGTGATGAGTAAATATAAAAATTAGTTAATTATACTTATATTTTCTTATTAAAAAAGGCAGGCTTCATTTTAATGGAGTCTGCCTTTTTATTTTAAATTAACCAGGGAAAGTAAATTATTATTCTAATAAAGATATTTTTCGAATAAAAACTATTTAAAAAAGGTTATATAAATAATTTTAAAAAATACCTCGCCTAATAGTTACTTATTTTATTATTCTAATAAAATAGACGGATTTTCATAACTAATTGTTTTAATTGAGTAAATTAAATTAATCGTTTTTTATTTCAATTGTTTAATTTAATTGTAACTAAAATCATTAAATGTTTTGTTTTATATGGAGTTAGGTTAATAGAAAGGACTAATAGGACAAAAAGAACTGTAAAAAATTGATCTGGATTATTTTATTACAAATAAGTAGGAGCTATTTAATATAAAAGTTGGTAATGTTTGCCACGGATACTTGTATTACTTTATATTTTATACTTTGATTTCTTATGTCAGTTTTATTTATTAAATCTAACATCATGAATGTGACCGGCTAAGAATTTAGCCGGCATTTTTTTATTGTTGTCTTTTTGACATTGACTCACATCTCCTGATGACAATCTGCTTTTTTCGTTGCAGACTGACGTCGGAAATTCAGTGGTGTTCTAAGTTGCTGCACTAAGAGCACACCCAGTAATACAATACCACCACCCACTAAATGATAACTATGCATTTCTTCACCAAGAAGTGCGATAGCAATCATTGCTGTAAATAATGGCATTAGGTTCATAAAAATAGAAGTTGTATTCGCACCTAATTTCATCACACCTAAGATCCACAGGTAAGGTGCAAGAATAGAAGCGCCAATCCCCGCAAAAACCACTAACCCAATATTATCTTTCGTTAATGCCACGCTTTCGGCAAGAAAGAAGTTTGGTAATAATAACAGAACACCAAACCCAATTTGAACATAAAGAGATTGCCAATTAGGTAGTGCGATAGACCACCGTTTTGTTAAAACACCATAAAGTGCGTATGATGCTGAAGCAATAAACATCATTAGCTCGCCGTATCCCAATCCTTGAGAAAGTAGCTGAGACGGTTCTCCATGGCTAATTAGCCAGACTAAACCACTAATTGAAAGCACAGTACCGAGCACTATCCCAACAGTAGGTACAACACGTAAAACAAAAATACTGATAATCACAGTCAGTAATGGGATCAACGAGTTCAAGATACCCATAAACGTGGCGCTAACATAATGTGCAGCATAATAAGCTAAGCTTTGGTACATCACCATTCCTAATGCACCAAGAATAAATAATTTCCACCAATATTGTTTGACGGTTTTACGATGGTGCCAAACAGGCATGATCAAAAAAGGCGTCATAATTAAAAAGGCGAGAAACCAACGATAAAAAGAGATAGCCGCAGGATCGATAACAGACGCAGCTGCTTTATTGACGACGGCATTAATGGACCAGATCAGTACCGCTAAAAGCGGAAAAATTGCGTTTTTCATTGTTCTCACATCTATTTTTAAACCAGGTCGCTATTGTATGCCTGTCTGATTAGATATATATAATGAAAACCAGACAACAGATAGGCGAATAAAGACAACATGACAAGAGAACAACATAAAGATGACAATTGAACAACAAAAAATGCAATGGTTATTGTCTGATCCAGATACAGTACGATTTCGTGATGAGCAACTATTAGCTGAAACCGAGTTTGTTTATCATCAACATGACTTTGGTCAGTTGCTTTATGTGATTTCAGGTGTCATGGATTTAGAAGCTGGGGGACAGCGGTTTTTAGCACCGCCCGAATTTAGTGTGTGGATCCCTAAAAATGTAGGGCATGCTAGTTATAACAAAAAAACACTCTCTTTTAAGGTGCTAGATATTGCACCAAGTTGGTGTGAAGGTTTGTTAGATAAACCGTGTTTAATTCAATTAAGTGCTATTTTTTCAACTATATTTTCTGATTTTTTTCATCGTGGTGTCTGTAAACCACAAACAGAAGAAGATTTTCGCTTAGCGCAAGTGTTGATAGATCAACTTAAAGCTTCGCCGATTCATCATACTTACTTACCTTCTTCTAAAGATAAATTACTTGCCCCAATACTTTCTGCATTAGAGCAGGATCCGGCTGACAATACTTCGTTAGAAGAATGGGCTAAAAAACGTTATACCTCAGAAAGAACACTCTCTCGTCGTTGCCAACAAGAACTTGGCATGTCTTTTAGTGAATGGCGTAAACGCTTACGTTTTTTACATGCAATTTCTTTATTAGAACAAGGAAAAAGTGTGAATGAAATTGCGTTTGATGTGGGGTATAGCTCTTCGTCTTCATTTATTGCAATGTTTCAACAATTTGCTGGCACAACGCCAGAACGTTTTCGTCGATTACCTAATTGCTAAGTCTTCTTTTCATATATTTACTTAAAATCTAGGCAGATTTTACTGTCAATAATAGGCTTTGTTGTTAATAAGTGGCAAAATAGACCGCTTAAATTTATTTTTCGGTTGATTGTTTACACACATAAATACCAAATCAGTGGGATAACACAGTGAAAATTCTGGTTGATGAAAACATGCCTTATGCGGAACAACTTTTCCGCCAATTAGGCGAGGTAAAAGCGGTCTCTGGTCGTCCTTTACCTATTGATGAGCTTAATGATTCTGATGCCTTAATGGTGAGATCGATTACTAAAGTCAATGAGACCTTATTATCAGGCAAGCCAGTAAGATTTGTTGGAACGGCAACGGCCGGTTTTGATCATGTGGATATTGCATGGTTAGAGCAACAACAAATTGGTTTTTCATCAGCACCAGGTTGTAATGCTATTGCTGTTGTTGAATATGTATTTTCTGCACTGATGATGCTCGCAGAGCAAGACGGCTTTCAATTAACTGATAAAGTTGTTGGTATTGTGGGTGTGGGTAATGTAGGTGGACGGTTAGCTACACGTTTACGAGCATTGGGTGTGGATGTATTACTTTGCGATCCACCTAGAGCAGATAACGGTGATAATGAAGAATTTCATTCATTGGAAACGTTATTAGAAAAAGCGGACATTCTGACTTTCCATACACCTCTCAATAAATCAGGCCTATACAAAAGTTATCATTTAATTAATGAGAGCAACCTCGAAAAATTACCTGAAGGACGTATTTTAATTAATGCGAGCCGTGGTGAGGTTATTGATAATCAAGCACTATTGTCTGTACTTGAGAAAGGTAAATCCTTGCGTGTGGTATTAGATGTTTGGGAGCCAGAGCCCGATCTCTCTATTGAATTATTAAATAAAGTCGATATAGGCACTCCACATATTGCGGGTTATACCTTAGAAGGTAAAGCGCGTGGCACAACACAAGTATTTGAAGCTTATTGTGATTTTATTGGACAGTCTCAACAGGTTGAATTATCAACCTTGTTACCGGCACCGACTATCTCAACAATTTCAGTACAAGGTGAGCTAACACAAACGTTATTAAAACAACTGATCCACCTTGTTTATGATGTGCGTCGTGATGATGCACCATTACGAAAAGTGGCAGGCGTAAAAGGAGAGTTTGATAAATTACGCAAACTTTATCCTGTACGTCGTGAATGGTCTTCACTGCATGTGATTTGTGATAACCAAGCCACAGCCAATACATTAAACGCGATTGGTTTTAGTGCTACATGCAAAAGTGCTACACACAAATAAAGTACAACATTATTTTAAAAATTTTATGGTATTGGAGGATATCTTATGGGAGAAGGTTGGAATATTGCTGTTGTTGGTGCAACAGGCGCTGTTGGTGAAGCTATTTTAGAGCTGTTGCAAGAGCGTGAATTTCCCATTGGTGAACTGACGGCAATCGCGAGTGAAGACAGTATTGGAAAGTCTGTGCGTGTAAACAGCAAAAGTGTTGCTGTTCAAGGTATTCACAATATTGAGTGGGCAGATATTCAATTAGCTTTCTTTGCTGCCCCGACAGAAATTAGTGCGCAATATGCACAACAAGCAGCAGACTCAGGCTGTATCGTCATTGATTGTAGTGGCATATTTGCCATGGATTGGGATGTACCACTGATTGTCCCCGGCGTGAATAGCTCCATGCTTGCAGAATATCGTACCCGTAATATTGTCTCTATTGCTGACAGCATGGTAAGCCAATTGCTACGCGCGATTAATCCATTAACAGAAGCTGCTGGCTTAACACGCCTTAGTGTGACCAATTTAATGTCTGTCTCCCGTTTGGGAAAACAAGCGGTTGATGAACTTGCTGGACAAAGTGCTCGTTTACTTAATGGTATTCCACCTGAATTGGGCCGTTTTAATAAGCAACTGGCCTTTAATATTCTACCGCTTATGGTTGATGACGAAGGTTCAGTACAAGAAGAGCGTCGTATGGTTGACCAAATTCGTAAAATCTTACAAGACGAAGGTCTTCCCATTTCTATCACAACATTACAGGCTCCAGTTTTCTATGGTAATGCGCAATCAGTGCAATTAGAAACATCACGCCCAATGGGGAGCGATGAAGCGCGAGAAACATTGCAAGAAAATGAAGATCTGAGTATCAGTGATGAAAATGATTTTCCAACACAAGTGACTGATGCTTCCGGGAATGTGAACCTAAATTTAGGTTGCTTCCGTAATGATTATGGTATGCCAGAAGCCTTACAATTTTGGTCAGTAGCAGATAATGTGCGCTTTGGTGGGGCATTAATGGCCGTTGAAGTAGCAGAACAATTAATGCAGGAGCAGTTTTACTAATGAATGCGCCATTGAGTGCTGCCGTTGCAGAACAACCCTTGACTGAGTCAACGGTTATTTCTGAAAGCACAACAATCAAAATCGCGTTAGGCGTTGAGTATGATGGTAGCCGTTATTATGGCTGGCAACGCCAAAATGAAGTGCGCAGTGTACAAGAACGGTTAGAAAAAGCACTTTCACAAGTGGCTAATGAGCCGATATCAGTTTTTTGTGCAGGAAGAACAGATGCTGGTGTGCACGCAACAGGGCAAGTTGTTCATTTTGAAACAACCGCGCACCGCAAAGATCCCGCATGGACTATGGGTGTTAATACCCATTTACCGGCAGATATCGCTGTACGTTGGGTAAAAACGGTTTCTGATGATTTCCATGCACGTTTTAGTGCAACGGCAAGACGTTATCGTTATGTGATTTTTAATCATCGCTACCGTCCCGCTATATTATCATCGGGTGTGACACATTTTCATTATCCTTTAGACGCTGAGCGTATGCACCAAGCCGCACAATGTTTACTGGGTGAAAATGATTTTACCTCATTTAGAGCCGTCCAATGTCAATCACGAACGCCGTGGCGTAACGTTATGCATGTTAATGTTTCTCGATATGGTGATTATGTTGTGGTGGATATTAAAGCGAATGCTTTTGTACACCATATGGTGCGAAATATTGTCGGTAGCCTTTTAGAAATAGGGTGTGGCAATCAGGATATTACTTGGATGGCTGAACTATTAGCCTTAAAAGATAGAACCAAAGCAGCAGCAACGGCTAAAGCGAATGGCTTGTATTTGGTAGCTGTCGATTATCCTGAGCATTTTGAATTACCAAAACCTGCAATGGGTCCGCTATTTTTAGCGGATAACCCTATTGAGATATCTCAATCATAAAAACGCCCAGCTCTCTGAGGATTTATGGAATTATTAACGCAATTTATTGATTTAATAAAATTTCTAATTGATTTTATTTTACATATTGATGCGCATTTAGCAGAGCTTGTCGCTCAATATGGTACGTGGGTCTATGCCATTTTGTTTCTGATTGTTTTTTGTGAAACAGGGCTGGTGGTAACGCCATTTTTACCTGGTGATTCATTACTGTTTGTTGCTGGTGCGTTAGCTTCTTTAGATACCAATGATGTGAATGTCCATATTATTGTTTTACTGTTGCTTTGTGCCGCGATTTTAGGTGATGCAGTGAACTATTCTATAGGGCGACTTTTTGGCGAAAAGCTATTTAGTAAGCCGAATTCACGTATTTTCCGTCGTGAATATCTGGATAAAACCCATGCTTTTTATGAAAAACATGGTGGTAAAGCGATTATTTTGGCAAGATTCGTGCCGATTATCCGAACTTTTGCGCCATTCGTTGCAGGAATGGGAAAAATGTCATATCGTCATTTTGCCTTTTATAATGTTACTGGGGCAATTGCATGGGTACTGCTATTTACTTATGCAGGATACTTTTTTGGTGACTTAGATATAGTTCAAAAGAACTTAAAATTGCTAATTGTTGCCATTATTGTTATTTCTATTTTACCGGGCGTCATTGAGATCATACGCCATCGCAGAGCGAGCGCAAAAGCGAAGAAAGAAAGTGATAGCAAAGAGGTTTGAGCAGTTATCATTAGTTTTTGCCGTAGAATAGCCATAATAAAGAGATGCGCTGAAATTCAGTAAGCGGTATCATCATAAACTTTGCTAACCACACAGCCAGTGCATTGTGGTTGATACGCTCACAATAATTTTACTGGCGAAGGTCAGATTCAGACGAAAAGGTCCGTTAATGAGCTGGATTGAAAAAATTCTAAATAAAAGCACTATTACAAGTTCACGTAAAGCCAATATCCCAGAAGGGGTTTGGACTAAATGTGATAGCTGTGGACAGGTACTCTATCGCGCAGAATTAGAGCGTAATTTAGAGGTTTGTCCTAAATGTGATCACCATATGCGCATTTCAGCGCGCCGTCGCCTTGAGACTTTCCTTGATACAGGAAGTACCACAGAATTAGGTAGTGAATTAGAACCTAAAGATATTCTGAAATTCCGCGATTCCAAAAAATATAAAGACAGAATTAGTGCTGCCCAAAAGCAAACTCAGGAAAAAGACGCATTAATCGTCATGAAAGGAACATTGAAAAAGATGCCAGTTGTTGTTGCCTCTTTTGAGTTTGCTTTTATGGGCGGTTCTATGGCCTCTGTTGTGGGAGCACGTTTTGTCCGTGCTGTTGAACAAGCGCTGGAAGATAATTGTCCTCTGATTTGCTTCTCTGCAAGTGGCGGTGCTCGTATGCAAGAAGCGCTGATGTCATTAATGCAAATGGCAAAAACTAGTGCAGCATTAGCAAAAATGCAAGAACGTGGTTTGCCTTATATTTCAGTGATGACTGACCCTACAATGGGCGGTGTTTCTGCAAGTTTAGCCATGTTAGGAGATATTAACGTTGCGGAGCCTAAAGCACTGATTGGTTTTGCAGGCCCTCGCGTTATTGAGCAAACTGTACGTGAAAAACTGCCCGCAGGTTTCCAACGTAGTGAGTTTCTGTTAGAAAAAGGGGCGATTGATATGATTGTTCGTCGTCCAGAAATGCGTGATGAGCTGGCTGAATTACTGGCTAAGCTGACTCAATATGATTTAGTTGAAGATGAAGATGAAATTATTGGCGAAGAAATGATTGCTGATGAAATCGAATCTACTGATAACGAGCCAGAAATTAACATCGAAACGAATAAAAAAGAAGATGTCTAATATCATAACTGCTCCTAAAGCCACATCGCCTCTGTCGATGTGGCTTTCTTATCTTGAACACTTACATTCAAGCGCCATTGATATGGGGTTAGAACGTGTAGGCAAGGTAGGAAAATTATTAAATGTGTTACGTCCTGCACCTAAAGTTATTACTGTTTCAGGTACAAATGGAAAAGGCACAACCTGTCATATGTTAGAGTCAATCTTGATGGCATCAGGATTGAAAGTCGGCGTTTATAGCTCCCCTCATCTTGTTCGTTACACAGAACGTGTACGCATTCAAGGCAAAGAACTCCCAGAAAACGCTTTTTGTGAAGTATTTGCTGAGATTGAACAAGCTAGAGGCGATATATCGCTCACTTTTTTTGAATATGGCACACTTGCAGCACTGAAATTATTTCAGCAAGCTCAGCTTGATATTGTGATCCTTGAAGTGGGATTAGGGGGGCGATTAGATGCCACGAATATCGTCGATGCTGATATTGCTGCTATCACAAGTATTGCACTTGATCATACGGATTGGTTAGGAGCCGATAGAGAACATATTGGTCATGAGAAAGCGGGTATCTTCCGCGCTAACCACTATGCTGTGGTAGGTGAGCCAGATATGCCTCATTCCATAGCGCTTGTGGCGAATGAAAAACAAGCTAAACTTTTTCGTCGTGAGGCTGATTGGACGTTTGCTATTGAAGGTGATCATTGGCAGTGGCATTGTGCTGATTGTGAATTTAATGCGTTACCAATCCCTAATATTCCGTTAGCTAATGCGGCAACAGCGATGGGTGTTATTCGTTGCTTGCTCAAATCTGATGATAAAATTAGCCAAGCAATCACACACCAAAGTATTATTGAAGGCATGTCTCGCGCACAATTACCGGGGCGTTTTCAGGTGATTTCACAACACCCTCTGGTTATCTTTGATGTGGCGCATAATCCTCATGCAGCAGGATATTTAGCTGAAAAATTATCACAATTACCGCGTAAATCTGATACCAAAGTACATATTGTTGTTGGTATGCTAGGTGATAAAGATATTGCGGGAACATTAGCGTGCTTAACACCTTTAACGGATAGTTGGTATGTTGCTCCACTTAATGAATTTCGTGGCGCTTCGGCGGATGTACTTGCCCAACATCTTGAAAATCCATCGGTATTTGAGAGTGTAGAGACCGCATGGAAACAAGCTATGTCCGATGCTAATCCTAATGATATCGTCGTGGTTTGTGGCTCATTTCATACAGTCGCACATGTGATGGAACTTTTAGAAAAGGAGAGTGTGGGTGGCGAGTAAATTTCAAAATCGCTTAGTCGGAGCCGTGGTATTAGTGGCTGTAGGGGTTATTTTTTTACCTGCGTTGCTTGACGGCGATAAGAAATATAACGAAGACCAATTTGCCGCTATACCTTTAGTACCAAAACCGGGTGATGAACAAGAAATTGAATCTATTGCACCTATAGAGCAAACAACAACGCCTTCAACACCATCAGAAGGCGCTTCTGAAGCAATGCTTTCTGAAGCAGTCACAGGTGTTGAACAACCTACGGCAACAACACCACAACCGTCAACCGTTGTTCCTGTTTCGCCACCAGTACAACCAACGCCGACACTACCTGCACAGCCAACACCTGTACCACCTGTGGTCACGCCACCTGTACAACCACCAGCACCTCCTGTACAAGAAACGAAACCACCAAAAGGCGAAGCTTGGGTTGTTCAATTAGGTGCATTGAAAAATGCAGCGAAGGTAGAAGAAATTATTGCGAAAATGCATTTTTCAGGTTATCCGGTATATACCGTACCTGCGCGTCCTGTAGCTGGTCAAATGACTCGAATTTATATTGGGCCAAGTGCGTCTAAATCTGAATTACAGGCCATTTTGCCTCATTTAAAAGAGCTTACAGGCCTACAAGGTGAGGTAAGGGCATATAAGCCTTAATTTTTCTAAACGTGTCATCTGATGAGTGATGTAACAAAACGTTAACTTATTGCGGCGATTATGATTTTTCATATCGCCGTAAATTATTTTGAAATTAGCGAAAATTAGCATTACGCAAACGTTTTCGTTTTCTGTTAGAATGCTTCCGTATTAATGCGGAGCATCATTATTGGATAAAGAATTTATGGTCTGGATAGATTACGCCATCATTGCCATTATTGGTTTTTCCGCATTAGTCAGCCTGATCCGTGGCTTTGTTCGTGAAGCTTTGTCACTCATCACCTGGGGTTGTGGTTTCTTTGTTGCTAGTCAGTTTTATCCTTATCTTGCCGTCTATTTTACCCGGTTTGAAGATGAGCTGGTTCGTAACGGGATTGCAATAGTCACTTTGTTTATTGCGACACTGATTGTTGGTGCTGTTGTGAACTATGTGATTAGCTCTCTTGTTCAACGCACAGGGTTATCAGGTACAGATCGAGTTTTGGGGGTCTGTTTCGGGGCATTAAGAGGCGTGCTGATCGTGTCAGCATTATTGTTTGTTTTAGGTGCTTTTACGCCTATGGCAGATAGCGCTGATTGGCAACGTTCTGAACTTATTCCTCAATTCAACCATATTATTAGGTGGTTCTTTGACTACCTGCAAAATGCGTCAAGTTTCGTGTCGGAGAGAATATAACCTCTCCGTCTGGCTGATGAGGATCTATTCATGTGCGGTATTGTCGGTATCGCTGGAGCGAATCCAGTAAACCAATCAATTTATGATGCGTTAACGGTGTTACAACACCGAGGTCAAGATGCAGCTGGCATTGCAACGATAGACGGTAACAACGGTTTCCGTCTCCGCAAAGCTAACGGACTGGTTAAAGATGTGTTTGAAACCCGTCATATGTTGCGTTTAAAAGGTACTATCGGGATAGGGCATGTCCGTTATCCAACAGCGGGTAGTTCTAGTGCATCAGAAGCGCAGCCTTTTTATGTAAATTCACCTTTTGGTATTACGTTGGCGCATAATGGTAATTTAACCAATGCGCATTTATTACGTCGCCAACTATTTGAAACAGCGCGTCGCCATATCAATACCACTTCTGATTCAGAAATACTGCTTAATGTATTAGCATATGAATTAGATCGTTTTGACCATTTCCCTCTAGAGCCTGATAATATTTTTGCTGCAGTTGCAGCAATGCATAAAAAGTTACGTGGTGCTTATGCTTGCGTTGCGTTGATCATCGGTCATGGTTTATTAGCTTTTCGTGATCCCTTTGGTATTCGTCCTTTAGTACTCGGTAAGCGTACATTAGGAGATGGTAGCCATGAATATATGGTCGCATCTGAAAGTGTTGCATTAGATACTTTAGGCTTTGAGTTCTTGCGTGATGTTGCACCCGGTGAAGCGGTTTATATCACAGAACAAGGACAACTCTTTACCCGCCAATGTGCTGAAAATCCGCAATTAATGCCTTGTCTATTTGAGTATGTTTATTTTGCTCGCCCAGATTCCTTTATTGATAAAATTTCTGTTTATAATGCGCGTTTGCGTATGGGGCAAAAATTAGGCGCTAAAATTGCGAAAGAGTGGGAAGATTTACAAATTGATGTGGTTATTCCTATTCCTGAAACCTCTTGTGATATCGCGTTAGAAATCGCTCATATTCTTAATAAGCCGTATCGCCAAGGCTTTGTAAAAAATCGCTATGTGGGGCGTACTTTTATTATGCCCGGTCAACAAGAACGTCGTAAGTCAGTAAGACGTAAATTGAATGCAAATCGTGCAGAGTTTCGTGATAAAAATGTTTTATTGATTGATGACTCTATTGTTCGTGGTACAACGTCAGAGCAAATCGTCGAGTTAGCAAGAGAAGCGGGGGCGAAGAAAGTCTATTTTGCTTCAGCAGCACCAGAAGTTCGCTTCCCTAATGTGTATGGCATTGATATGCCAAATGCCAATGAACTTATTGCCCATGGGCGTGAAGTGGATGAAATTCGTAAATTAATTGGTGCTGATGGTCTTATCTTCCAAGATCTCTCTGATTTAATTGCCGCCGTACAAGAAGAAAATCCTGATATTAGTCAGTTTGAATGTTCTGTATTTGATGGTGTTTATATAACGAAAGATATCGACCAAGATTATTTAGATTATTTAGAAAATCTTCGTCGTGATGATGAACATAAAATTCGTGATCAAAATGAGATAGAAAACTTGGAAATCTATAACGAAGGTTAGTTTTTCGGTAAGATAATACCTTTATAAAGCGTCGATGCTAGTGTGTTCTGCATCGACGCTTGTTTTTTTAGGGGTAATCATCATAATGATTTATGTTGATATATATTCTGAGGATTATAATGAAAAAGCTGATAGTTGGGCTAACCGGTGCCAGTGGTGCAATTTATGGTATACGTTTATTAGAAATTCTGAAATCTGTGCCGTCAGTTGAAACCCATTTAGTGATTAGCCAAGCTGCTCGCCGTACTATTTCATTAGAAACTGATTATTCGCTAAAAGATATCCATGCTTTAGCCGATGTGATTTATGACGATCGCGATATTGGCGCATCAATTTCTTCAGGATCGTTTCGTGTCAATGGGATGGTAATTTTACCTTGCTCAATCAAAAGTTTATCAGGGATTGTTCATAGTTATACCGATACTTTAGTCACTCGTGCCGCCGATGTTGTGCTGAAAGAAGGGCGTAAATTGGTGTTATGTGTACGTGAAACGCCTCTGCATTTAGGCCATTTGCGTTTAATGACACAAGCGTCGGAATTAGGTGCAGTGATTATGCCCCCTGTTCCAGCTTTCTATTTTCAACCTAAAACCATTGATGACATTGTCAATCAAACGGTTAATCGTGTACTCGATCAGTTTGAGATTGATTTGCCTGATGATTTATTCCAAAGGTGGGAAGGAGATAAACCTGCTCGATAAATCCCTTCGTCATACTTCAAGTTGTAGCGTTGTTGACAGCGTTCACTTGTCACCTAGCTACAGCTTGAATTATTTAGAGTATCTATTTGGTAGAATATCTATTCCAACCTGTTGAGAATAGAAAAAGAGATTATTTTCCTGTGGTTATAATATCTTTTAATGCCTCTTCCAAATGTGGGTAACGAAACTCAAAGCCAGCATTAAGTAATTTTTCAGGAATGGCTCGTTGCCCGCCCAATACTAACGTGGCACTTTCTCCCATCACTAAGCGTAATATACTTTCAGGAACGGTCATTAAGGCTGGGCGATTAAACGCTTTTCCTAATAGGCGAGTAAATTCTTTATTTTGTACAGGGTTAGGCGCTGTTAAGTTAAAAGCGCCTTGAGTATCTTGAGTCTTAAGTAAGAAAACAATCGCACTGACCATATCATCAATATGGATCCACGGCATATACTGTTTTCCGCTTCCCAATTTGCCACCTAATCCTAACTTAAAGGGTTTACTCATTTTAGGAAGTGCGCCACCTAATGTTGAAAGTACAATTCCTGTACGTAATAAGCAAACACGTGTTAATGGTGTTTGTGCTTCAAGTGCAATACGTTCCCACTTAGCACAGAGCTCATGTGTAAATTCAGGGTTTGCTGGCGTCTGTTCAGTGACTTGCAATTCACCTTGGTCACCATAAAAACCAACCGCAGAGCCAGAAATAAAAACAGTAGGGGGAGAGTCGCTGGCTTTAATTAACTCAACTAATTGTTGGGTTAAATCACAACGACTGTTAATGAGTTTTTGCTTTTGAGCAGGTGTCCAACGGTTATCGGCAATGGGTTCTCCAGCAAGATTAATGATTGCATCAAACTCATTAAGATTTTGTTTATCACTGAGTTGAGTCCAACAGGTGATTTCATTACAAAAATGGGAATAGACTTTTTGAGGTGAGCGAGAAAGCACTGTAATATCATTATTAGACAGTGCGAGTTCGCACACCAATGCTTTGCCAATTAATCCTGTACCACCTGTGATAAGTATTTTCATCACCGTCCTCCTGATCATTTTGCCTAATAAAGAATAAATATCATCCTGACATTATGAATTGCTGTTACTCACCAAAGAGTTTTTTAGTTGCTGGGCGCTGATTAATCTTATTTAGCCATTTTTCTATCGCGGGGTAATTAGCTAAATCAATATTGTGGTGATCGTGAAGACGAGCCCATGTATATGTAGCGATATCCGCGATGCTGTATTCTTGGCCACCAAGGTAAGGTGATTGCGCTAATCTTTTATTCAATACACTATATAGACGCTGTGTTTCTTCAGTATAACGTTTAATCGCATAAGGCACTTTTTCTGTGGCATAGCGGGTGAAATGATGATTTTGTCCTAACATTGGACCGAAACCTCCCACTTGCCAAAATAGCCATTGTAGTTGTGTTGTTTTTTCGCGTAAATTTTGGCTAATTAATTTGCCACTTTTTTCAGCTAGATAGATAAGAATAGCACCAGATTCAAAAATAGAGAGTGGTTCACCCCCATCTGCCGGTGAATTATCAACGATGGCAGGAATTTTATTGTTAGGGGAAATCGCTAAAAACTCAGGCTTAAATTGATCGCCTTTACTAATATCAATGCGATGTAACTGATAAGGTAGGCCTGCTTCTTCAAGAAAAAGTGTTATTTTCTGGCCATTTGGGGTATCTGCATAATATAAATCAATCATTGAAAGCTCCAAAGTAAAGTTGGCACGAAATGTTTATTATATTCACAGTCTGCCTTCTAACATCATAAAAAGCAAAAAAGCGCAAGATGGATAAGACAAGTCTCGTATGATTATTGTAGTGGTGAAAAATAGTGATTTTGGTATATTCAGGATAAAAATTACGATCGTTTAGTATCGGTTAAAAAAGGTTTGTTGAGGATGGAACAAGAAAAGACGGCATTGGTTGAGTGGGTTGATATTGTTGATGATAAAAATGAAGTCGTTGCACAAGCAACACGTCAACAAATGCGAGCTGAAAACCTACGACATAGAGCAACGTATATTGTTGTTCATGATGGGATGGGAAAAATTTTGGCGCAACGTAGAACAGAAACAAAAGATTTTTATCCTGGTTGGTTAGATGCCACAGCCGGTGGTGTTGTCCAACAAGGTGAAAATTTACTGGAAAGCGCGCGCCGTGAAGCAGAAGAAGAACTCGGTATTGCGGGGGTTCCTTTCGCTGAACACGGGCAATTTTATTATGATGATAAAAGCTGCCGTGTCTGGGGAAGTCTATTTAGTTGTGTTTCTCATGGACCTTTCGCTCTGCAAGCAGAAGAAATTGAGGAAGTGTGTTGGTTAACTCCCTCTGAAATCACAGAGCGTTGTGATGAATTCACGCCAGATTCACTAAAAGCGCTTTCTCTTTGGTTAACACGTAATAACAGTACACGCTTAGAAAGCCGAGAAACCGTCGATTAAGGGGTACTTTGCCCTATTTCAAAGCGATAAGCATAGTTGATAACGGTATCTTCGAATATAGCGTTATCATCTTCGTCTTTTAAGCGTTGTAAAAGGGCGGTAAGGTGTTTTCCTGCCTCTTTTCCCATTTTGTGATAATCAAAACGAATTGACGTGAGAGACGGGGATATCTGATCACTATTATCAGAGCCTTCCAAACAAGCAATTGCCAGATCTTGAGGGATCTTAATTAATCGCCTTTGGCATTCAAAAATCATTCCTAACGCAATGCTCTCATGACTACAAATTACGGCATCTAATTCAGGTTGTCGCAATAAAATCTCTGTTAAAGCTTGTTTACCATAAGCCATAGAAGCAGGATCGGGGGTTGTAACGCTTTGTTCAGCATTTAAATAATGCTTGAGCAAGGCTCGTGACCAACCGGTAATTTGCTGATGGTGTAAACGTTGGCCTTGTAAAGCCCCAATATAGCCGATGCAACGTCTTCCTTGGGTGACTAAATGGCTAGTTAAATCGTATGCTGCTTGCTCATAAGAACAATCAATACTAATAGCCGCTTGTTCATCAGATTGACTCGCAACACTGACAACCGGCACATTGGCATTACTAATATGTAAAAAGTGAGTGGGGCTGAGTTGTGATCCAAAGACAACAAGTGCGGCTGGGTTGCTTTGTAATAGCATATTAATCACATCACTGGCTTTATGTGGTTGATGTTCATAACAACCGACGAGAATTTGATATTGATGACGATTTAATATTTGCTGTAAAGATTGCATAAAATTAGCACTGGCTTTATCTGTGAAAGAGGGCAACAGTACTGCAATAATATGACTTTGAGCCGAAGCTAATGCGCCTGCCGAGGCATTAGGAATATAGCCAAGTTCTTCTACGGCTTGATTAACTTTCTCTCTTAACTTATCAGAGACCAACTCTGGGGTTCGTAATGCACGCGAAACGGTCATTGAACCGACTCCCGCGCGTTTAGCGACATCTTGTAATGTGACGCGACCTGTATTTCGGCGCTTACGTGTTTTGATCATGTGTGATTATGCTTGCTTAGCCTAGTTTATTAACCGCAGATCCTACCTGAAAACTTCCTATTATGCTGAAACAATACAGTGTCAATTGTTGGCATTTTCTGCAATTAACATTTCATTAAAATGATAGCGCTATCACAATTACGAATGTTCTATCTAGATAGCGCTACCATTTATGATTACTATCCTTAATAACGAAGCTCAAAGAGAGTCTTATTGAGGTTATAAAGATGCTTAAAACATTATTAACGCCCGATGTGGTGCAAGTGGTTCCAAGCGTTAGCGATTGGCGAGAAGCCGTTAAAGTGGCGTGTCAGCCATTAGTTGATAAAGGGTACGTTGAACCTCGTTACATCGATGCTATTTACAAATCACATGAAAAAATAGGGCCATATTATGTTTTAGGCCCTGGTATTGCGATGCCTCATGCTCGTCCTGAAGATGGTGTTAATCAACTTTCTCTTGCATTAACGATTGTTGAGCAAGGTGTGGAATTTGGTGCAGATGAAAACGATCCGGTGAAGTTACTGATTGTTTTAGCAGCAACAGATAACGATAGCCATATTAATGTCATTATGAA
This sequence comes from Proteus vulgaris, assembly GCF_016239305.1. Taxonomy (GTDB): domain Bacteria; phylum Pseudomonadota; class Gammaproteobacteria; order Enterobacterales; family Enterobacteriaceae; genus Proteus; species Proteus vulgaris_C. The sequence goes on from NZ_JAEHOQ010000012.1 coordinate 51,567, forward strand.
ATTAGCTGAACTTTTTGATAACGATAAAGATATTCAAATGCTATTTAATGCGAAAAGCAAAGCGGATGTATTAGCAGTTATCAACAACTATTAATGACAATTTAAAATTACCAAGGGGAATACCATGAAAATTACAGTTGTGTGTGGAAATGGTTTAGGCAGTAGCTTAATGATGGAAATGAGTATCAAAAGTATTTTAAAAGATCTCGCTGTCAATGCAGAAGTGGATCACGTTGATTTAGGTTCAGCAAAAGGTACGCCAAGTGATATCTATGTCGGAACTCGTGATATTGCAGAGCAACTTAACTCACAAGCAGTAAACGGAAGAGTAGTTTCACTGGATAATATGATTGATAAAGTCGCGATGAAAGAAAAACTTTCTGTCGCATTACGTGAATTAGGCGCGTTATAAGGAGCCTATCATGGACTTTTTCCGCTTTCTAATGAGTGATGTGCTTTCTGAGCCCTCTATTTTAGTGGGTTTGATCGCATTGATTGGTTTAATCGCCCAGAAAAAACCTGTTACAGAATGTATTAAAGGCACGGTAAAAACCATTATGGGTTTTGTGATTTTAGGTGCTGGTGCAGGTCTTGTAATTAACTCACTGGGTGATTTCTCAACGATTTTCCAACATGCATTTGGCATTCAAGGTGTTGTGCCTAATAATGAGGCTATTGTCTCTATTGCACAAAAAAGCTTTGGTAAAGAAATGGCTCTGATTATGTTCTTTGCCATGTTGATTAATATCTTAATTGCTCGTTTAACGCCGTGGAAATTTATTTTCTTAACGGGTCACCATACATTATTTATGTCAATGATGGTGGCAGTTATTCTGGCAACAGCAGGCTTAGAAGGCGCTGTATTAGTTGCGGTAGGTTCATTAGTTGTTGGGGTTTCAATGGTATTTTTCCCAGCCATTGCACACCCTTATATGAAAAAAATTACTGGCTCTGATGATGTGGCATTAGGGCATTTCTCAACTATCTCTTATGTCGTTGCAGGTTTTATAGGTAGTAAATTTGGTAATAAAGAGCATTCAACTGAAGAGATGAATGTGCCTAAAAGTTTACTCTTTTTGCGTGATACACCCGTTGCCATTGCCTTCACTATGGGCATTATCTTTATCATTACCTGTTTATTTGCGGGCGATACATTTGTTCGTGAAGTCAGTGGTGGTAAAAACTGGTTTATGTTCTCGTTAATGCAATCCATTACCTTTGCCGCCGGTGTTTATATTATCCTGCAAGGTGTGCGTATGGTTATTGCTGAGATTGTTCCTGCCTTTAAAGGTATTTCAGATAAGTTAGTGCCTAATGCAAAACCTGCTTTAGACTGCCCAGTTGTATTCCCTTATGCACCCAATGCAGTATTAGTCGGCTTTTTAAGTAGCTTCGCTGCGGGTGTTATCGGTATGTTCATTCTGTACGCTTTAGATTGGACAGTAATAATTCCTGGTGTAGTCCCTCACTTCTTTGTGGGTGCAACCGCAGGGGTATTTGGTAATGCAACTGGTGGACGTCGTGGTGCAATTTTAGGGGCATTCGTTCAAGGCTTATTAATTACTTTCTTGCCTGTATTCCTATTACCAGTACTTGGAGACATCGGTATTGCTAACACCACATTTAGTGATGCAGACTTCGGTGTTATCGGTATTCTGTTAGGAATTATTGTTCGTTGATAATATTTATTGAATTTTAATAGATGCCCGACTTTCTAATCAGTCGGGCATTTTTTTGGTAGAAATAATGTGCTTAAATTTCTTTTATATATTCAATATATTATGATTAGAGTGTTCCCCGTATGCACAGGGATAAACCGATGTTCTCTACAGAGATCACACCTATAATCATCTTTTCCTTTTCTATTAATTTTCGACATTGAGCCTCCATACATATCATTTTGAATTAGCATGTTTATTTTATGAATAATAATGCTATTATCTTGAGTGGATATTCATAATGTGTATATTTTCATACCTAATTAATTATAAAAATAGGTTTAACATCACAATCACTAAGGAAAAAGAAGATGTCTTTTGGTATTCGATATCTTGCGTTGTTACCACTTTTGGTTATCACTGCTTGCCAACAGCCTGTTAATCACAATCCACCAGCGACTCAAACAGCTCAGGTTCAACCTGCAATTGTGAATAACTCATGGATTGAAATTTCACGTAGTGCGCTTGATTTTAATGTGAAAAAAGTACAATCACTTTTAGGTGATAAATCCTCGCTTTGTGCTGTTTTAAAAGGGGATGCATATGGTCATGATTTATCATTAGTTGCACCTGTTATGATTGAAAATAATGTGCAATGTATTGGTGTAACGAATAACCAAGAGCTAAAAGAAGTGCGTGATCTAGGATTTCAAGGTCGTTTAATGCGTGTACGTAATGCTACAGAGCAAGAAATGGCTCAGGCGACAAGCTATAACGTGGAAGAATTGATTGGTAACTTAGATATGGCTAAGAAATTAGATGCCATTGCTAAACAACAAAATACAGTGATCCCTATTCATCTTGCCTTAAATTCAGGTGGAATGTCTCGTAATGGTTTAGAGGTTAATAACAAAGCAGGGCTTGAAGAGGCGAAACAAATCTCCCAATTAGCCAACCTTAAAGTGGTTGGCATTATGTCTCATTATCCTGAAGAAGATGCGGATAAAGTAAGAGAAGATCTCGCTCGTTTTAAACAGCAATCACAAAAGGTATTGGATGTTACAGGGCTAAACCGTAAAGATGTCACTCTGCATATGGCAAATACTTTTGCCACAATTACTGTACCTGAATCATGGTTAGATATGGTGCGTGTAGGCGGGATTTTTTATGGTGATACCATCGCAAGTACAGATTACAAACGTGTTATGACTTTTAAATCCAATATTGCCTCAATCAATTACTATCCTAAAGGTAATACTGTTGGGTATGATCGCACTTACACACTAAAACGTGATTCAGTATTAGCTAATATCCCTGTCGGTTATGCAGATGGTTATCGTCGAGTCTTTAGTAATGCAGGACATGCTTTAATTGGTGGTCAACGTGTACCTGTTTTGGGTAAAACGTCAATGAATACGGTGATTGTTGATATTACCGATCTTAAAAATATCAAATCAGGGGATGAAGTCGTGTTCTTTGGTAAGCAAGGTAATGCAGAGATCACTGCTGAAGAGGTTGAAGATATTAGTGGTGCACTGTTTACAGAGATGTCGATTTTGTGGGGTGCGACCAATCAGCGTGTACTCGTGGATTAAAGTAGGGTGCTAGTGATCACCAATCTCAACAACTTTTGAGAGAAATTGTGGGGGAATTTCCCCCACAAAACTATTTATCGCAAGATAAAATAGCTTGAACTACGGTGTCGCCACTACTGATATTAAAAGAACATAATCTTTCATGTTTCAGTAAAGCAAAACACAAAACTGTAATACATACAGTAATCAGCCCTAATAGGGCAAGCTTAGTCATTTCTCTTGACACTCCTTTATAAAGGAGACAGAATCAAGTTGTCTAGTTTTGAGACTGCCTCGGATTTTAGTAAATTAAAATTCGGGGCTTTCGTCTTTTTGGCTCCTGCAAATGCTTGAACCAAAATGATCCAAGCACCCACCAGCATACTAACAGAAACTCACCTCACTCCTATCTTTTTCTGAATAGTAAAGATATAAATAAGCAAGTAAAATCAATGTGTTAATTGTTTTTATGTTGGGTATTTATATGTGTGATTTTATTTGACACTCCGTTATAAAGGAGACAGAATCAAGCTGTTTGGTTTTGAGACTGCCTCGAATTTTAGTCAAATAAGAAATCTGTAGAATAAAAAACGCCAGATGAAATCAATCATCTGGCGTTTTTTTATTTGAAGCGAACTTCAATAATTATGCGTTTTCTTGTTGGCTTGCTTGAATAGCTGTCAACGCAACGGTGTAGACGATATCGTCTACTAATGCACCACGAGAAAGGTCATTTACTGGTTTACGCATACCTTGTAACATTGGTCCAATTGAAACCAAGTCAGCTGAACGTTGTACCGCTTTATAAGTGGTATTACCGGTATTCAGATCAGGGAAGATAAACACAGTCGCTTTACCTGCAACTGGTGAGTTTGGTGCTTTAGATTTAGCAACATCAGCCATAACAGCTGCGTCGTATTGTAAAGGACCATCAATCATCAGATCAGGGCGTTTTTCTTGTGCTAAGCGTGTTGCTTCACGAACTTTCTCTACATCGCTACCTGCACCAGAGTTACCAGTAGAATAAGAGATCATTGCAACGCGTGGGTCGATACCGAATGCAATTGCAGAGTCTGCAGATTGGATCGCGATTTCAGCCAGTTGTTCTGCTGTTGGATCTGGGTTAATTGCACAGTCACCATAAACATAAACTTGTTCTGGTAACAGCATAAAGAACACAGAAGACACTAATGAGCTACCTGGTGCAGTTTTGATTAACTGTAGTGGTGGGCGAATAGTGTTAGCGGTTGTATGAACAGCACCAGAAACAAGGCCGTCTACTTCGCCTTTTTCTAGCATTAATGTGCCGAGAACAACGTTATCTTCTAGTTGTTCACGAGCAACAACTTCTGTCATACCTTTATTTTTGCGCAGTTCAACTAAGCGAGGTACATAGATTTCACGTACTTCTTTAGGATTGACTAACTCAATGCCTGTGCCTAATTCAACACCTTGTGCAGTTGCTACGCGACGAATTTCTTCAGGATCGCCTAACAGTACGCAAGTAGCGATACCACGATCAGCACAAATAGCTGCAGCTTTAACGGTACGTGGCTCATCACCTTCTGGTAAAACGATACGTTTTTTCGCTTTACGTGCTAATTCTGTTAATTGATAACGGAACGCTGGTGGTGATAAACGGTTAGGGCGTTCAGAGTTAGCTGTCAGTGAATCAATCCATTGTGTATTGATATGTTGAGCAACGTAGTTCTGAATTTTTTCAATACGCTCATGGTCATCAGCAGGCACTTCTAAGCTAAAGCTTTGCAGATTTAAAGAGGTCTGCCAAGTGTTTGCATTAACCATAAAGATTGGTAAGCCAGTTTCGAATGCACGTTCACAAAGTTGTTTGATCGGTGCATCAATTTGATAACCACCTGTTAGTAGGATTGCACCAATTTCAACGCCATTCATTGCTGCGAGGCACGCTGAAACTAATACATCAGGGCGATCCGCTGAGGTGACTAAAAGTGAACCTGGACGGAAGTGCTCTAACATGTGTGGAATACTACGGGCACAGAAAGTGACAGATTTAATACGACGAGTTTCAATATCGCCTTTATTGACGACAGTCGCATTTAAGTGTTTTGCCATATCTGTTGCACGAGTAGCGATTAAATCGAAGTTCCATGGAATGCAACCCAGTAAAGGTAGTGGGCTATTTTTTTCGATGGTTTTTAAATCGACATTAGAGATAATCGCTTTACTTGAATCATCAAAGATTTCAGATAAGTCAGGGCGAGTACGACCTTGATCATCAACAGGCGCATTTAGTTTGTTAACAATAACGCCTGTGATATTTTGGTTTTTTACACCGCCAAATTCAGCACGCGCAAATTCGATACGCTCTTTTAGCTGTTCAACCGTGTTGTTACCTAATGCAGTAACAAAAACAATTTCAGCACCTAATGTTTTTGCAATTTCATAGTTTAATGATTGTGCGAAAGGGTGCTTACGCATAGGTACCAGACCTTCGATGAGAATTACTTCTGCATCAGCGGTATTTTCATGGTATCTAGCAACAATTTCTTCCATCAGAACATCTTTTTGGTTTGAGCTGAGCAGAGACTCAACATAATCCATATTTAAAGGTTCTGATGATTGAATAGTGGAGTGAGAACGGATAATCGCAGTTGTCTGATCTAATGCACCTTTTACACGAGGTTGTGCAATAGGTTTGAACACGCTAAGGCGAACGCCTTTTTGTTCCATAGAACGAATAACACCCAAGCTGACGCTGGTTAAACCTACGCGTGTATCAGTTGGGACTAGCATAATTGTACGGGACACGGAAACCTCTTTAAATATCGGTTGCTCGTTATGTAAAACAGTACTGCCAGCATGATACTGGCAGTACATCAAAGAACTTAAGCGGTCAGGCGACTTGCGTCCTGAGCGATAACTAACTCTTCGTTAGTTGGGATAACAACAGCAAGACGGCTGTTATCGGTAGTGATAGTGCCTGATTTACCGAAACGTGCATCTAAGTTACGTTGATGATCCACTTCAAAGCCTAACAGAGCCAGTTTTTTCAGTGATAATTCACGTACCATTGCTGCGTTTTCACCGATGCCACCAGTAAAGATAATAGCATCTAAACGACCTTCCATCAGTGCACAGTAAGAGCCGATGTATTTCGCTAAACGATGGCAGTAAACGTCCATTGCACGTTTAGCATCTGCTTTAGTTTCGTAGTTATCTTCAACATAACGACAGTCACTAGTGACTTCAGTTAAACCTAATAAGCCAGATTCTTTAGTTAGCAGTTTATTAATGTCATCAACGCTCATACCTAAAGTATCATGTAAATGGAATACGATAGCAGGATCGATATCACCACTACGTGTGCCCATTACTAAACCTTCTAATGGAGTCAGACCCATAGAAGTATCAACACATTTACCGTTAACGATAGCAGAAACAGAACCACCATTGCCTAAGTGGCAAGTGATTACATTCAGTTCATCAACAGGTTTGTTTAACATTTTAGCGGCTTCACGAGAAACGAAGAAATGGCTAGTTCCGTGAGCGCCGTAACGACGGATGCTGTGATCTTTATATAAGCTGTATGGCAGTGCATACAGATAAGCTTCTTCTGGCATTGTTTGGTGGAATGCAGTGTCAAATACTGCAACCATTTTCTCAATTAAATGAGGGAATGCTTTACGCGCTTCTTCAATACCAATAAGGTGAGCTGGGTTATGTAATGGGGCAAATGGGATAGCAGCTTCAATACCTTTGATAACTTCGTCAGTGATCACGACAGATTTAGTGAATTTCTCACCACCGTGAACAATACGGTGACCAATAGAAGCAATTTGTGCAGACAGTTCTGGTTTTTCAGCCAGAATAGTATTTACGATAAAGTTTAATGCTTCGCTATGAGCAGCACCTGCGCCTAACGCAGCTTCATGTTTTTGGCCATCCATTTTCCACTTCAGGCGGGCTTCAGGAAGGTTGAAGCATTCAGCCAAACCTGAAAGGAATTCTTCACCATTTTCTGGGTTGATAATTGCAAATTTAAGAGAAGAACTACCGCAGTTCAGTACCAGCACCAGCTTACTTGACATGGAATTACCTATTTATCTTGTTGTCGTAGTGTCTTTTATATTATAAAGACGGTGGTTAATAAAACGTCAATCATAAAAGCCTATCGCATTACTATGATGACATTAATGACGCGCATCATGCTTAAAGTAAAAAACTTGATGCTAATTATAGTTGCCAATCATTAATTGGACGATTTTTATTCACCCATTAGCTTTTCGCGTTAAAATCGTCGAAAAGGGTTGAAAATCACGCCGGCAAACAAAATATAGCGCTTTATTGCCACAAACCTTTAGAATGGGCACAGGATACAGAGTAAAGGCAACAAAGACAAAATATACTTAATTCTACTAAAAGATTTTTATTCTTTATAGATATTTTTTAAAAGTTACAGAAGAAATTGATTGAGGTCATTATGAGCGAACCGACAGTGACTCCCCCCGGCTTTTTTAAGAAGCTTCGTTTGGGTAATGAGTATTTAAAAACCTGGCCGGTTGAAAAGCAATTAGCCCCCGTTTTCCCTGAAAACCGTATTGTCAAAGCAACGCGATTTGGCATTCGCTTTATGCCACCGATCGCTATTTTTACGATGACATGGCAAATTGCTTTAGGGGGTAGTTTAGGGCCAGCAATTACAACGGCGTTATTTGCCTGTAGCTTACCAATGCAAGGTTTATGGTGGTTGGGTAAGCGAGCCGCAACACCCCTTCCTGGCACATTGTTACGCTGGTTTTATGAGATACGTGATAAATTTGAAGAAGCAGGTATTGCTTTAGCACCTGTGGAACAAACGCCGACTTACCTTTCTCTTGCACATTTATTAAAACGTGCTTTTAAGCAACTTGATCGCTCTTTTCTTGATGATGTGTAGAACATTTGTTCTACCTTCGTCATTTGTCATTATTGTCCTTAGAATTACCCGTTGAGATCAAAAAACGCGTAGTTAACACTACTCAATACTTTTGATTAATGTCATGCTCTCCTCAATGATTTCTTTGGAGAATTAATGATGGAAATGACACACGCACAACGCTTGATCCTCTCTAATCAATATAAAATGATGACTATGATGGATCCTGATAACGCTGAACGTTATCGTCGCTATCAGACAATCATTGAGCGCGGTTACGGATTACAATTGCGTGAACTAGACCGTGATTTTGATGAAATGTCTGAAGAGACTTGCCGTACCATTATTAACGTCATGGAAATGTACCATGCACTGCAAGTTTCTCGCGATAACTTAAAAGATCAAGAAATGCCAGATGCTCGTCGTGTCGCATTTATTGGCTTTGATGCGGCGACAGAATCCCGCTATCTTAGTTATGTGCGTTTTATGGTGAATACAGAAGGGCGCTATACGCATTTTGATAGTGGCAGTCATGGTTTCAACTCACAAACACCGATGTGGGAAAAATACCAAAGAATGCTAGCTGTTTGGTTAGCCTGCCCTCGCCAATATCACCTTAGCGCCGTTGAAATCCAACAAATTCTTAATGCGTAATAAGTAACGCATCATTCTAAGGTAGGCATAAATTATGGCGATCACATGTAAAGGCTTTCTGTTTGATTTAGATGGAACATTAGTTGATTCATTACCTGTTGTTGAATATTGTTGGGCGCTATTTGGTGAACGCGTCGGTGTATCAACACAAGAGATTAATGACTATATCCATGGAAAGCCTGCCATTGAGTCGATTCGCCATTTTATGCCTAATGCTACCGAACAAGAGATAACAGATACTTTTCGTTGGTTAGAAAAATTAGAATCAACCCAAACAGATGGTTTAGCACCACTTCCGGGTGCCATTGAGTTAATTAATCACCTTAATGAATTAGATATTCCTTGGGCAATAGTGACTTCAGGTACTGTACCAATCGCATCAACCCGCCAATCTGTCACGGGTATTCCTGAGCCTAAACACTGGGTGACGGCTGAATGTATTAGTAAAGGTAAGCCTGATCCAGAACCTTATCTTTTAGGCGCAAAAAAATTGGGTTTATTGCCTCAAGAGTGTGTGGTTTTTGAAGACGCAGCCGCTGGTATTTACTCTGGTTTAGATGCAGGTTGTCAAGTCATTGCGGTTCATGCTCCTTTATCCCTTCCTCGCCGTAATGAGATTCATTTAATTATTGATTCTTTAAATGATATTCAAATCGAGAAGCAAGCTGAAAAAGTGATAATAACGCACAAAAGATAGTCTTTTCTTTGATCATACTAGAAGACTTATTGATGTAAAAATGGTCTACTTATCAATGTAGTGAATTGATGTCTTAACCTGTTTTCACTTATTGCTGATCGAGGCCATTTTGAATAGCGAATTATTATGGGTTTTAAGCCTGCTATTGATAGCTATTGTCCTTTTTACGACCAACAAAATCCGTATGGATGTGGTCGCTTTACTTGTCATCATCGCATTCGTTCTTAGCGGTACACTTACATTAAATGAAGCCACAGTAGGATTTAGTGATCCTAACGTATTACTTATTGCTGCTCTTTTTGTTATTGGCGAAGGGTTAGTGAGAACAGGCGTGGCTTATCAAATGGGTGACTGGCTTGTACGTGTCGCGGGTAGCAGTGAAGTTAAAATGCTTGTGCTATTAATGATATGTGTTTCAAGTCTAGGTGCTTTCATGAGTTCAACAGGAGTGGTAGCCATTTTTATTCCTGTTGTGCTGAGTGTTGCTGCTCGCATGAAAACATCACCAGGTCGTTTAATGATGCCGTTAGGTTTCGCGGGCCTTATCAGTGGATTAATGACCTTAGTGGCGACTCCGCCTAATATGGTTGTTAACAGTGAATTAGTCAGAGAAGGGTTGCCAAGTTTTCAATTTTTCTCCATTACGCCTATTGGTATCGCTGTATTGTTTGCCGGCATTCTATATATGCTGGTGGTACGTCGTTGGTTAGGAAATAACGATAATGGGAAGCAAAAAGAGGCTTATCGTCGTACTTTCCGTGATCTTATTCGTGATTATCAATTAGCAGGACGTGCTCGTCGTTTAGCCATTCGTAAAGGCTCGCCACTTATAGGTCATTCACTTGATGAATTGCACCTACGTTCTCGTTATGGTGCAAACGTTGTTGGTATTGAACGCTGGAGGCGGTTTCGGCGTGTAATGGTTAGCGCAACAGGGGGCACTGAATTAAGAGAGCGTGATGTTTTATTGGTTGATATGTCTGCCAGCGATGTTGATTTGCGTGAATTTTGCCGTGAACAGATGTTAGAGCCGATGGTATTACGAGGAGAATATTTCTCTGAGCAATCCCGTGATGTGGGTCTTGCTGAAGTATCCATGAATCCAGATTCAGAGTTATTAGGCAAATCATTAAGAGAGATAAAATTCCGTACTCGTTATGGATTAAACGTTGTTGCTATTCGTCGAGAAGGCAATGCGTTGCCGGGTAAAATTGTTGATGAGCCATTACGCCTTGGTGATGTGCTATTGGTTATTGGTGATTGGAAGCTTATTCGTATTTTATCCACTAAACCACGTAATTTTATTGTGTTAAATTTAGCTGCAGAAATTGAAACTGTTGCGCCAGCCTCATCACAAGCACCTCATGCATTATTTTCGTTAGCATTAATGGTGGCGTTAATGGTGACAAATGAAGTGCCCAACTTTATTGCAGCACTTATTGCCTGTTTATTAATGGGGAAATTCCGTTGTATTGATATGGAAAGTGCCTATCGTTCTATCCATTGGCCAAGTATTATTTTGATTGTGGGTATGATGCCATTTGCCGCTGCATTGCAAAAAACAGGCGGTATTGAGCTTATTGTAAATGGTTTAATGGATGTTGCTGGTAGTGCAGGGCCTCAAGTGATGTTGGTGTGCTTGTTTGTACTCTGTGCGTCAATTGGGTTGTTTATCTCGAATACGGCAACGGCGGTATTAATGGCACCCATTGCGATTGCAGCTGCAAACCAAATGAATGTCTCGCCGTTACCATTTGCAATGGTGATTGGTGTTGCCGCATCAGCCGCATTTATGACACCTGTTTCATCACCAGTTAATACACTTATTCTTGAGCCTGGTGGTTATAAATTTGCAGATTTTATTAAAATTGGTGTGCCATTTACGATTATTGTGATGTTTATTAGCGTATTCTTGATCCCGCTATTATTTCCATTCTAATGCTTTGCATTTTTCTGAAACGCCGTTTAGTCATCACATCATAAACGGCGTTTTTTGATCATTTACTCACTAATTTCATCAAGAGATAAGCTGAAACCGGGTACAAACACCTTCATAAAATAGTCCATCTCAGGGCTATGTCTTTCTGCTAATGTTTTTTCTAAGCGATTTTTCGCCAAATTAAATTCACTATTACCGGCGGCAAGTTCTTCAAGGCATTTTAAATAGGCACACAAACTATCGGCTTGTTTGACGATAAAGGTTTCTTCTTCACTATGTAATTGCTCATCAATAAGAGGACGAAAATCTTCTTGTAATTCTTCGGGTAACATTTCAATTAATTTTTGCTGTGCATATTTTTCTATTTTTTTATATTCATGAGCAATTTGTGGATTATGGTACTTAATTGGTGTTGGCATATCGCCGGTGATCACTTCGCTGGCATCATGATACATCGCTTGTAATGCAATACGTTCTGCATTGACATTACCATCAAATTTACGATTTTTAATTACTGCTAATGCATGGGCGACAAAAGCGACTTGTAAACTGTGCTCAGAAACATTTTCTTGGCGAATATTACGCATTAATGGCCAACGAGTAATGAGTTTCAAGCGAGAAAGGTGGGCAAAAAAGTAACTCATAATATCTCCCAATTGCGTGATTGAAGACATTATTGTGAGTGGATAACTTACAGATGTAAACGCCAATGAAAAAGAAAATAAAAAAACGCAATATAACGGGTTGTTATACTGCGTTTTCTCTAATAGAAGACAATTTTATTGATGATAACCCACAATAAAGCGTCCAAATTTTTGAATTGCCATATCTAAATCATCTTCACGGGGAAGGGTGACGATGCGGAAATGGTCTGGGTATGGCCAGTTAAAGGCAGTACCTTGTACCAATAAAACTTTTTCTTGCAGTAATAAATCGAGGATCATTTTCTGATCGTCTTTAATACTGTAGCGATTAAGGTCTATTTTAGGGAACATATACAATGCACCCATAGGTTTAACGCAAGATACACCGGGAATTTGATTGATCAGTTCCCAAGCACGATTGCGTTGTTCGTATAAACGACCACCCGGTAGAATAAATTCGCTAATACTTTGATAACCACCTAATGCAGTTTGAATAGCGTGTTGCATCGGAACGTTGGCGCATAAACGCATGGAAGCCAGCATATTTAAGCCTTCAATGTAGCTTTTAGCATGCTTTTTAGGGCCGTTTAATACCATCCAACCTTGACGGAAACCCGCAACCCGATAGGTTTTTGATAAACCGTTAAAGGTGACTGTTAATAAGTCAGGAGCCATCGCAGCAATAGAGTGGTGTTCGGCATCATCATAGAGAATTTTATCGTAGATTTCGTCGGCAAAGATAATTAGGTCATGTTGACGAGCTATTTCAACGATTTCCATCAAAATATCTTTGCTATATACCGCACCTGTTGGGTTGTTTGGATTGATAATGACAATACCACGGGTATTTTTTGTAATTTTGCTACGAATGTCATCGAGGTCAGGGAACCAGCCTTGTTGTTCATCACACATATAATGAACGGCGTTTCCCCCAGAAAGGGAAACCGCTGCTGTCCATAAAGGATAATCCGGAGCTGGTACCAGCATTTCATCGCCATTATTTAATAAGGCTTGCATCGCTTGTACGATTAATTCAGAAACACCATTACCAATATAGATGTCTTCAACAGTAACGTCACGCATGTCACGAGCTTGATAATGCTGCATGATTGCTTTACGCGCAGAGAACAGTCCTTTCGAATCACTATAGCCCTGTGAGCTTGGTAGATTACGAATAACATCTACTAAAATTTCATCAGGTGCTTCAAAGCCAAAAGGTGCCGGGTTACCAATATTGAGTTTTAAAACTTTATTACCTTCTTCTTCCAGACGTTTTGCTTCTTGCAAAACCGGACCTCTAATGTCGTAACAGACATGTTCGAGTTTGTTTGATTTTTTAATCTGATTCATAGCGCGTTTACCTAATAGGATCTGACATGTATCTCTACTGTGGCGACTTAGCGACATTTATCGCCAATTGCTATTCATATAGAAAGATACAAATGAAAAGGCTGTCCCAGCAAATAACTGTTCTATCACTCTACTCTTACGTTACAAACTTTTGAAGATGCTAGGTAATTTTTGGTGTAAAAGGTCAGTTTATTCTTAGAATGTTATTTTGATGACTAATTGTGTGGTTTATGTCGGATTTATATTTCAGTTTTGATTTTAAATCTGGATTATTATTCTGGTGAATAAGGGCTTTTTAGTGTGGTGATCAGAAATAAGTTGATGTGATACATAGGTAGATGGAATGTTGCATAATCAATTATTGAATAATTTTATCGGATTTGTATTATCTGACTTAATATATTAAATTTTCAAATAATATGGTTAAATCTACTTTATTCTATAGCAATCAATCAGTTTAAGTATAAATTAAATTTAAATCTTAAATTTAATTTATAGGGGAAGATACTTAAACTGGAATGCATAGTTAAGATAATTTAAATTATTTTCAAAATGTTAAAATTTATGTACGAGAAAGCAATATAGTATGATCCATGTCTAACTTGTGATGATGGTATACAGTTCTTTCTTGTGAATGCTTGAAATGATAATAAAATTTAATTTGTTACAAAAAGATGCAATTCCTTTCTATCTAGGAGGTGTAAACGATAAGAAACAAATGTAAAGTATTCGGTATGTCTTTGCTCTCCTTTTCAGAGTAGAGTACTGTCTAATTGGAAGTCTTTTTTAGACTTTTGATAAAAAAACACCAGGTATATGTAATTTAAAAATCAAAAATAAGTGAAGAATAAACAATGATTAATGCAAATCGTCCGATAATGAATCTCGACCTCGATCTGCTTAGAACGTTTGTAGCTGTAGCAGATTTAAACACGTTTGCAGCCGCTGCGGCTGCTGTATGTCGAACCCAGTCTGCTGTTAGTCAGCAGATGCAACGTTTAGAGCAATTGGTGGGCAGAGAGCTTTTCGCCCGTCATGGTCGTAATAAATTACTTACAGAGCATGGCCTTCAATTATTAGGTTATGCGCGTCAAATTTTACGTGCGAATGATGATGCAACTGCGTCATTAACGTATAGCGATGCGGAAGGGGAGCTACGTATTGGTGCCTCTGACGACTCTGTTGATACTTTATTGCCTTTTTTATTAAACCGTATCGCGTCTGTGTATCCACGTTTAGCTGTTGATGTACGTATTAAACGTTCTCAATATATTGAAACAATGCTAGATAATCATGAAATTGATTTAGCATTAACAACAGCACGCATTGGACATCACCCGCGTACAGCGTTACGCACTGCACCAGTGTTATGGCACTGTGCACCTGATTTCCAAATACAAATGAATGAACCGCTCCCTTTAGTTGTGATGGATGAAACAAACCCATTCCGTCAATTAGCAACGAATACACTAGATGATGCCGGCATTCAATGGCGTATTGCTTATGAAGCTGCTTCTTTATCTGCTGTTCGTGCGGCCGTAAATGCAGAAGTGGGTATTACAGCGCGTCCACTTGAAATGCAAAATGCCGATTTACGTATTTTAGGTGAAAGCGAAGGTTTACCGCGTTTACCTGAAACACAATTTTGGTTATATCGTAACTTTGATGAACAAAATGAAGCGGTGTTAACAGTATTCAATGCAATTGAAAACAAGAAAACACCTTATACCGTCACTGCACCTGAAGATATTAGCTCTACTGAGCTGGAATAATCACATTAATTGTTGTGTAAATATAGAGTATTAAAACACAAAAATTAAAGATTAAAAAACAGTCAAATAAGACTGAAAAGTGATGAATAATGATAAACGGGAATAGATGCAATTAAGCGCATTTATTTCCGTTTTTTTATTGTTATATTTAGATATAGTAACATTATGTTAATATTTATGTTGATTTATGTATTCATCTTTGTGACATTTCATTCCATAACCTCCTTAACTGCTTGTTAAAAAAATGTTTACCTTCCTCCTTGGTTAATCAGTTGTAGGATTTGTTAACAAATAAAAAGATTGTCTAGGTTTTTAGAGAATAAAAACGCAAATCAAAACGGATATTTGACCTCCTCCACAATATTGGAAAGTTAATTTGTTAAAATTTGGATAAATTTTAAACTGATTAAGTATTTTTTCGACTATTTTGTGAGTTTGATCAAAAAAATAAGGCACATTTGCCTGTGTTGAGTCAGGTTTTTCCTGAGATACTGGTGTAGTAAAATCGAATTATCGGTTAGACTAAGCGTGTTAGCAAAAATTTTGTAGATTGACTGACACGTTTTAGCATTAGCCAGTAATTGGGTGTTAAAAATGAGTGTTAATTTTGTTAAATCGCGATAGAAAACGGCGTAATTTATTACAAAGTTTTCTAAAAAAGAAGAAAGGTATAAATAGACTGTTATTATTTGTTTAATTAGCAAGTCTGTTTAATACGCTTTTTTTTCGTAATTAGAAATGTGGTGTAAACCGCCGGATAAGAGTTGGTTAATTGACACCACCTTTGATGAGTAAGCAATGAGTATGTCTACAACCACCGAAGTTATCGCCCATCATTGGGCATTTGCTGTCTTCCTCATAGGCGCATTGGGGTTATGTTCGCTCATGTTGTTGGGTGCCCGCTATTTAGGCGGACGCGCACAGGCAAGGGCAAAGCATGTTCCTTATGAATCTGGTCTTGATTCTGTTGGCAGCGCTCGTCTGCGCATGTCGGCTAAATTCTATTTAGTTGCCATGTTTTTCGTTATTTTCGATGTTGAAGCACTGTTTCTTTATGCCTGGGCTGTTTCCGTTCGTGAAGTCGGCTGGTTAGGCTTTATTGAAGCATCAGTCTTCATCGCTATTTTATTAGCTGGATTATTCTATTTGGTTCGCATAGGTGCATTAGATTGGACACCTATTCGCTCTCGCCGCGAAACTGCGAGTAAAAGCCATGTTCGATTAACCAGCGGCAAACATCCGCAGCAGTAATAAGCGAGGCATTAGAAATGGATTATACCCTCACCCGCATAGATCCGAACGGTGAGAATGACCGTTATCCCCTGCAATCACAGGAAATTGTCAGTGACCCATTAGATGCTCACGTTCATCGCAGCGTGTATATGGGAAAACTGGAACATGCGTTACATGACGTTGTGAACTGGGGACGGAAAAACTCTTTATGGCCATATAACTTTGGTCTTTCTTGTTGTTACGTTGAAATGGTGACGTCATTTACAGCTGTGCATGACGTGGCTCGTTTTGGTTCTGAAGTATTGCGTGCATCTCCTCGTCAAGCTGACTTTATGGTGGTTGCGGGTACTTGCTTTACGAAAATGGCTCCTGTTATTCAGCGTTTGTACGATCAGATGTTAGAACCTAAATGGGTTATCTCTATGGGTGCATGTGCTAACTCTGGTGGTATGTACGACATTTATTCCGTAGTGCAAGGTGTGGATAAGTTTATTCCAGTTGATGTGTATATTCCTGGATGTCCGCCACGCCCTGAAGCTTATATGCAAGCATTAATGTTATTACAAGAGTCCATTGGTAAAGAACGTCGCCCATTATCATGGGTTGTCGGTGACCAAGGCGTTTACCGTGCCAATATGCAATCAGAACGAGAAAGAAAACACGGTGAGCGTATCGCAGTCAAAAATCTGCGTACTCCAGACGAAATTTAAAGGCTTTTGCCTAAGACGTAACCAGAGCAATGTGTTGCGATCATAGTAACCCTGATCAAAGTTGTGGTGAATAGAAATGACCGATCAGATAGCGCAAAAAGGCGCTCGGCCAGCGTGGGAAACGACCGATCATATTGATGATCAGGTGGTTAATGAACTGCGTCAGAAATTTGGGCCAGATGCGTTTACATTCCAGCCTACTCGTACTGGCATGCCAGTTGTTTGGGTTAAGCGGGAACAACTCATTGAGGTAATGCAATACCTCAAATCTTTACCAAAACCTTATGTCATGCTGTTTGATATGCATGGCTTTGATGAGCGTCTGCGTACGCACCGTCAAGGCTTGCCTGCAGCAGACTTTTCCGTTTTCTATCATCTGATATCAATCGATCGTAATAAAGATATTATGTTGAAAGTCGCATTAAGTGAAAATGATCTTAATGTTCCGACTATCACATCTCTCTTTCCTAACTCGAATTGGTATGAGCGTGAAGTCTGGGATATGTTTGGGATTGTCTTTAATGGACACCCTAATTTACGCCGTATCATGATGCTTCCTGATTGGGAAGGTCATCCACTGCGTAAAGATTATCCTGCTCGTGCGACAGAGTTCGATCCTTATGTGCTGACAAAGCAGAAACAGGATCTGGAAATGGAATCGCTGACATTTAAACCTGAAGAGTGGGGAATGAAGCGCGGTACGGAGAATGAGGACTTTATGTTCTTAAACCTCGGCCCTAACCATCCATCCTCTCACGGTGCATTCCGTATTATTCTTCAGCTTGATGGCGAGGAAATCGTCGACTGTGTACCCGATGTGGGTTATCACCACCGTGGTGCTGAAAAAATGGGTGAGCGCCAATCTTGGCACAGCTATATCCCATATACAGATCGAATCGAATACCTTGGCGGATGCGTTAACGAAATGCCTTATGTACTTGCAGTGGAAAAACTTGCTGGTAT
Source organism: Proteus vulgaris (assembly GCF_016239305.1). Lineage (GTDB taxonomy): Bacteria > Pseudomonadota > Gammaproteobacteria > Enterobacterales > Enterobacteriaceae > Proteus > Proteus vulgaris_C. Next base: position 69,658 of record NZ_JAEHOQ010000012.1, read on the forward strand.
TGAAGTGCCTGAACGCGTTAAAGTCATTCGTGTCATGCTGTCTGAGCTATTTCGTATTAATAGCCACTTACTGTATATCAGTACCTTTATCCAAGACGTTGGTGCAATGACACCGGTGTTCTTTGCCTTTACTGACCGTCAAAAAGTCTACAACATCGTTGAAGCGATTACCGGATTCCGTATGCACCCTGCATGGTTCCGTATTGGCGGTGTTGCTCATGACTTGCCACGCGGTTGGGAACGTTTATTACGTGAATTTTTAGATTGGATGCCAAAACGTCTAGATTCTTACGTAAAAGCAGCGTTGCAAAACAGTATTTTGAAAGGTCGTACTATCGGTGTTGCCTCATATAACTCGAAAGAAGCGTTAGAGTGGGGTGTTACTGGTGCGGGTCTTCGTGCAACAGGCGTTGAGTTTGACGTGCGTAAATGGCGTCCATATTCAGGTTATGAAAACTTTGAATTTGAAATTCCTGTCGCAAGTAATGGCGACTGTTACGATCGTGTCATGCTGAAAGTAGAAGAGCTCCGCCAGAGCTTACGCATTTTGGAACAATGCTATAAAAATATGCCAGAAGGGCCATTTAAAGCAGACCATCCACTGACAACGCCTCCACCAAAAGAGCGCACATTACAGCATATCGAAACTATGATTAACCATTTCTTACAGGTTTCATGGGGCCCGGTTATGCCTGCTAATGAATCATTCCAGATGGTTGAAGCCACTAAAGGGATCAATAGCTATTACTTAACCAGTGATGGCAGCACAATGAGCTACCGTACACGTATCCGTACGCCTAGTTTTGCTCATTTACAACAAATCCCTGCGGTTATCCGCGGTAGCTTGGTTTCTGACTTGATTGTGTATCTGGGAAGTATTGATTTTGTAATGTCGGATGTGGATCGTTAATCATGCAAAATGAATTAAACCAAAAAGATGATGCGGTGCAGATTGAAATTGTTGATGTCACGCATTCAAAGAAAGCGACGTTTGTATTAACTGAAGAAGAACGCGCTGAAATTGAACAAGAAAAACATCACTACGAAGATCCGCGAGCAGCTTCTATAGAAGCACTGAAAATTGTGCAAAAGAACCGTGGTTGGGTTGAAGACGGTGCAATCTATGCGATTGCAGATGTTCTTGGGATCCCCGCTAGCGATGTTGAAGGCGTTGCTACGTTCTATAGCCAAATTTTCCGTCAACCCGTTGGTCGTCACATTATTCGTTTTTGTGACAGCGTGGTTTGTCATATTACAGGTTATCAAGGCATTCAAGCAGCAATTGAAAAGCATCTTAATATTATCCCTGGTCAAACAACACCAGATGGTCGCTTTACATTACTGCCAACCTGCTGTTTAGGTAATTGTGATAAAGGTCCTACCATGATGGTAGATGACGATACTCACAGCTTTGTTAAACCTGAAGAGATTGAAACGTTACTGGAGCAGTATCCATGACAGCAATTTCAGGAGCAAAACCGATTATTCGTAGCGCAGAAACGCACCCGCTAACGTGGCGCTTACGCGATGATCGTCAGCCTGTTTGGCTGGATGAATACCGTGCTAAAAACGGTTATAAAGCGGCAGAAAAAGCATTAAAAGGCATGTCACCGACTGAAGTCACAACGGAAGTCAAAGATGCAGGCCTAAAAGGTCGTGGTGGTGCTGGATTCTCAACAGGCTTGAAATGGAGCCTGATGCCAAAAGATGAAAGCATGAATATCCGTTACATCCTTTGTAACGCAGATGAAATGGAGCCGGGGACTTATAAAGACCGTCTCTTAATGGAAGAACTTCCACATCTGTTAATTGAAGGGATGATTATCGGTGCTCACGCACTAAAAGCTTACCGTGGATATATTTTCCTTCGTGGTGAATATATCGAAGCAGCTAAGCATTTACGCCATGCAATCGAGGAAGCAAAAGCTGCAGGTTTCCTTGGTAAAAATATCTTTGGTTCAGGTGTTGATTTTGAATTGTTTGTTCATACAGGTGCTGGTCGTTACATCTGTGGTGAAGAAACGGCATTAATCAACTCCTTAGAAGGTCGTCGTGCTAACCCGCGCTCTAAACCACCATTTCCTGCAACATCAGGTGCATGGGGTAAACCAACTTGTGTCAATAACGTTGAAACACTGTGTAACGTGCCCGCGATTATTGAACATGGCAAAGATTGGTATATCGGCTTAAGTGAAGGCAAAAGCCCAGATGCGGGTACTAAATTAATGGGATTCTCTGGTCGCGTGAAGTATCCGGGCTTATGGGAATTACCTTTTGGTACAACAGCGCGTGAGATCCTTGAAGATTACGCAGGCGGTATGCGTGATGGTCTTAAATTGAAAGCATGGCAACCGGGTGGTGCAGGTACTGACTTTTTAACCGAAGATCACCTCGACCTCCCAATGGATTTTGGCACGATTGCAAAAGCAGGTAGCCGTTTAGGTACAGCGCTTGCGATGGCAGTAGATAATGAAATTAATATGGTTTCATTGACTCGCAACTTAGAAGAATTCTTTGCGCGTGAATCTTGTGGCTGGTGTACACCTTGTCGTGATGGCTTGCCATGGAGTGTCGAAATCTTACGTGCGATAGAAAATGGTAAAGGTCGCCCTGGTGATATCGAAACCCTTGAGCATTTATGTCGTTCTTTAAGTCCAGGACACACATTCTGTGCTCACGCACCGGGTGCAGTAGAACCTTTACAAAGCGCCATTAAATATTTCCGTGAAGAATTTGAAGCAGGCATTATTCAAGAAGATTATACCAATGCCAATTTAATCAGAGGTATTCAGCCTAACTTGCTGAAAAGCCGCTGGTAATTTTTCACGACACATTCTAGGTTTAACGCCTGCTGTGCAGGCCTTTGGGAAGCATGCTGACTATGGCTACGATTCATGTAGACGGCAAAGAATATGAAGTTAACGGGGCTGATAACCTGTTAGAAGCCTGTCTTAATTTAGGCTTAGATATTCCTTATTTTTGCTGGCACCCAGCGCTGGGAAGCGTTGGCGCTTGCCGCCAGTGTGCGGTTAAGCAATATCAAAATGCTGAGGATACCCGCGGTCGTTTAGTGATGTCTTGTATGACACCAGCGACTGATGGCACGTTTATTTCTATTGATGACGAAGAAGCGAAGAAATTCCGCGAAAGCGTTGTTGAATGGTATATGACAAACCATCCTCATGACTGTCCAGTTTGTGAAGAAGGGGGGAACTGCCACCTTCAAGATATGACGGTAATGACTGGTCACACTATGCGTCGCTATCGCTTTACTAAGCGTACACATAGAAACCAAGATCTGGGACCGTTTATTTCTCATGAAATGAACCGTTGTATTGCTTGTTACCGCTGTGTTCGTTACTACAAAGACTATGCTGATGGTACTGATTTAGGTGTCTTCGGTGCACATAACAACGTTTTCTTTGGACGCGTTGAAGATGGCACATTAGAGAGCGAATTCTCGGGTAACTTGGTTGAAATTTGTCCGACAGGTGTTTTCACTGATAAAACTCACTCATCGCGTTATAACCGTAAGTGGGATATGCAGTTTGCACCAAGTATTTGCCAAGGCTGTAGCATGGGTTGTAATACAAGCCCAGGTGAACGTTATGGCGAACTGCGTCGTATCGAAAACCGTTATAACGGAACAGTGAACCGCTATTTCCTCTGTGACCGTGGTCGTTTTGGCTATGGCTATGTGAACTTAGCAAGCAGACCTCGCCAACCTAAAAAACGTTTAGGTAGTAACTGGTTAGAGATCAATGCTGTTCAAGCAACTCAAGCTGCTGCGGATATGCTGAAGAAAAGCCAGCGTATTGTCGGTATTGGCTCACCGCGTGCAAGCATCGAAAGTAACTTTGCATTACGTGAAGTTGTGGGTGCTGAAAACTTCTATAGCGGTATTTCTGCATCAGAGCAGAAACGTTTGACGTTAATGCTAGAGATTTTACAAAAAGGTGGTGTTCATACGCCATCTCTACGTGAAATTGAAGATTACGATGCAGTTTTAGTGTTAGGTGAAGATTTAACACAAACTGGTGCTCGTATGGCATTATCTGTACGCCAAGCGGTGAAAGGCAAAGCGCGTGAAATGGCTGCTGCTCAAAAAGTTGCTGACTGGCAAATTGCTGCGATTATGAATATTGGGCAACGTGCGAAATATCCTCTGTTTGTGACTCATGTTGACGAGACTCGCCTTGATGATGTTGCAGCGTGGAGTTATCGCGCACCGGTTGTTGATCAAGCACGCTTAGGTTTTGCGATTGCCAATAATATTAACGGTGAAGCACCTGCGGTTGATGGTATCGATGACGCGCTGAATAAACATATCGAAATGGTTGTTCAAGCACTTTCTCAAGCGAAGAAACCACTCATTATCAGTGGTAGTCATGCAGGTAGTGAAGATGTTATTAAAGCTGCTGCCAACATTGCGTTTGCATTAAAAGCGAAAGGCAATGAAGTGGGACTTTCTTTCGTTGCTGATGATGCAAACAGCATGGGCCTTGCCATGATGAATGCACAACCTCTTGATGATGCGTTAAAAATCATGCGCAGTGGTCAAGCTGACACGGTTGTTGTTATGGAAAACGATTTATATCGCCATTACGATGCCGACGTGATTGATGATGCGATTGCGAAAGTTGATAACTTAATTGTTATTGACCACCAGCAAACAGACATTATGGCGAAAGCACATTTGGTTCTCCCTGCTTCTTCGTTTGCTGAAAGCGACGGAACCATGGTTAGCCAAGAGGGTAGAGCACAACGTTATTTCCAAGTATTCGAACCTTCTTTCTATAACAAAGAAGTGGTGATGCATGAAAGCTGGCGTTGGTTAAGCGCGGTTGATTCACAATGGCATGAAAGAACGCTGGATTGGACACAGTTAGACAATGTTATTGAGCATTGTGCAACCCGTCTTCCTCAGTTTGCTGGCATTGTTGATGCTGCACCGAATGCGTCATTCCGTATTCGTGGTCAAAAACTAGCACGTGAACCACATCGTTACAGTGGACGTACTTCCATGCTAGCGAATGTGTCTGTTCATGAACAGCGTCAACCAAAAGATATCGACACACCTTTTGCGTTCTCAATGGAAGGTAATAACAGTCCAACAGCACCTCGTCAGCAAATTCCATTTGCTTGGGCCCCGGGTTGGAACTCACCTCAAGCGTGGAATAAATTCCAAGCAGAAGTGGGTGGTAGTTTACGCTTTGGCGATCCAGGTGTGCGCTTAATCGAATGTGGTGATAATACACTTGGCTACTTCACGGATATCCCTGCGCCATTTAATGCACAGAAAAATCAATGGACTGTCGCACCTTGCTACCGTTTATTTGGTAGTGAAGAATTATCACAACGCGCAGAAGTTATCCAATCTCGTATGGAAACGGCTTATTTAACATTGAGCGAATCTGATGCACAAGCATTAGCGTTAACTCAAGGTCAGCAAGCTATGTTTACTTACGAAGGTCGTGAATTCACCTTACCTGTGAAAATCAGTGCTCACCTGACTCAAGGTCAAATTGGCTTGCCGTTAGGTATGGCAGGTATTTCTCCATCGCTGGTGGGTGTATCGGTTCGTCAACTGCGGGGTATTGCATAATGAGCTGGTTATCTCCTGAAGTTACAGAGATTTTACTCACCGTTCTAAAAGCCGTGGTGATCTTGCTTGTCGTGGTCACCTGTGGTGCTTTTATGAGTATGGGGGAACGCCGTTTACTGGGATTATTCCAAAATCGTTATGGGCCTAACCGTGTCGGTTATGCAGGTTCAGCACAGCTAATCGCGGATATGATCAAAATGTTCTTTAAAGAGGACTGGATCCCGAAATTTGCTGACCGCTTTATCTTCACCATAGCACCAGTAATTGCGTTTTCATCTTTATTGCTGTCATTTGCCATTGTACCTGTTAGTTCAACATGGGTTGTTGCTGACTTAAACATCGGTATTTTATTCTTCTTGATGGTTGCGGGTATCGCGGTTTATGCCGTGTTATTTGCGGGCTGGTCAAGTAACAATAAATACTCATTGTTAGGTGCAATGCGTGCATCAGCACAAACTGTAAGTTATGAGGTGTTCTTAGGACTCTCAATCTTAGGGGTTGTTGCTCAAGCAGGCTCTTTTAACTTGACAGATATCGTGAATTCACAAGCGAATATGTGGAATGTCATTCCACAATTTTTCGGCTTTATAACGTTTGCGATTGCTGGCGTTGCTGTTTGTCACCGTCATCCATTTGACCAACCAGAAGCAGAACAAGAGCTTGCTGATGGTTATCACATTGAATATTCCGGTATGAAATTCGGTTTGTTCTTTGTTGGTGAATATATCGGGATTGTTGCGGTATCCGGTCTTATCGTGACGTTATTCTTTGGTGGTTGGCAAGGTCCTTTCTTACCGTCATTTATTTGGTTTGCATTGAAAACAGGATTCTTCATGATGATGTTCATCCTTATTCGTGCTTCGTTACCGCGTCCGCGTTACGACCAAGTGATGTCTTTTGGTTGGAAAATTTGCTTACCGTTAACTCTTATCAATCTGCTGGTAACTGCTGCAGTGATACTTTACAACGCTCAATAAGGGGTGATTGAACCATGACTTTAAAAGAGTTATTGACTGGTTTCGGCACCCAGGTACGAAGCATTTGGATGATTGGCTTACACGCCTTCGCCAAACGCGAAACACAGATGTACCCGGAAGAACCTGTCAATGTTGCACCACGCTACCGTGGACGTATTGTATTGACGCGTGATCCCGATGGTGAAGAGCGCTGTGTTGCTTGTAACTTGTGTGCAGCAGTTTGTCCAGTGGGCTGTATTTCATTACAGAAAGCAGAACATGAAGATGGTCGTTGGTATCCGGAATTTTTCCGTATCAACTTTTCTCGCTGTATTTTCTGCGGTTTATGTGAAGAAGCTTGCCCAACAACAGCGTTACAATTAACGCCTGATTTTGAAATGGGTGAGTTTAAGCGTCAGGATCTGGTTTATGAAAAAGACGATCTGTTGATTTCTGGGCCCGGCAAATATCCTGAATATAACTTTTACCGTAAAACAGGTATGGCGATTAATGGCAAAGATAAAGGTGAAGCAGATGATGAAGCTAAACCTATCGATGTCAAAAGCCTGTTACCGTAAGGAGCGATATTCATGGAATTTGCATTTTACATCGCGGGGCTGATTGCCATCCTTGCAACATTGAGAGTTATCACTCATACCAATCCAGTACACGCATTGTTGTACTTAGTGATTTCATTGATTGCACTCTCTGTGGTTTTCTTCTCGCTGGGCGCCTATTTTGCAGGTGCATTAGAAATCATCGTTTACGCTGGCGCCATTATGGTGTTGTTCGTTTTCGTGGTGATGATGCTCAACTTAGGTAAATCTGTCGTTGATCAAGAGAAAAAGTGGCTACAGCCGAAGTTTTGGATTGGGCCAGCACTTTTATCTCTGATGCTATTAGTCGTGCTTATTTATGCCATTAGTAGTGTCACTCACGGTGAAATTACTGGAGAAATAATTGGCGCGAAAGAGGTCGGTATTAGCTTGTTTGGGCCTTATATTCTGGCTGTTGAGTTAGCATCTGTTCTCTTATTATCAGGGTTAATCGTTGCTTATCACATTGGTCGTGATCAGAGCCATGACGATCTCGTCGAAAACGAAAACGCAGGGGAGCAAAAATGATACCTCTTCAACATGGTTTGATCTTGGCTGCGGTACTGTTCGTGTTAGGTTTTACCTGCTTAGTACTTCGCCGCAACCTGTTGTTTATGTTGATCGGACTAGAAATTATGATTAATGCGGCTGCACTGGCATTTGTTGTCGGTGGTAGCTTTTGGGGTCAAACCGATGGTCAGATAATGTATATTCTGGCTATTAGCTTGGCGGCGGCAGAGGCAAGTATTGGTCTGGCATTGTTGTTACAGCTTCATAGACATCGCCAAAACATCAATATTGATACAGTCAGTGAGATGCGCGGATGAATATACTCTATTTAACCATTCTGCTACCACTGCTGGGATTTTTACTGCTCGCTTTCTCGCGTGGTCGTTGGTCTGAAAACGTATCAGCATGGATTGGTACAGGTTCGGTTGGCTTATCAGCTTTAGTTGCACTTTGGGCTGGTATGGATTTCTTTGCCAATGGGCAAGAAACTCATGTTCTGATTTTATGGAACTGGATGTCAGCAGGGAATTTTAATATTCCATTCACACTGGTTCTTGATGGTCTTTCGTTAACCATGCTGGGTGTTATTACCGGTGTTGGCTTTCTTATTCATATGTATGCATCGTGGTATATGCGTGGCGAAGAAGGGTATTCTCGCTTCTTTGCTTATACCAACTTATTTATCGCAAGTATGGTTGTTTTAGTACTGGCTGATAACATGATGCTGATGTATATGGGTTGGGAAGGGGTTGGTCTATGTAGCTACCTGTTAATTGGTTTCTATTATAGCAATCCTGCTAATGGCGCTGCGGCGATGAAAGCGTTTATCGTAACGCGTATCGGTGATGTGTTCTTAGCTATCGGTATGTTTATCCTGTTTGACCAATTAGGTACATTGAGCTTCCGTGAAATGGCCGTATTGGCTCCTGAACAATTAGCAGTAGGTTCAAGTGTCATTAACTGGGCAATGTTAATGGTATTAGGCGGTGCCGTAGGTAAATCAGCACAGCTTCCATTACAAACTTGGTTAGCCGATGCAATGGCAGGCCCAACACCTGTATCTGCATTAATTCACGCCGCAACCATGGTCACGGCAGGTGTGTACTTAGTGGCTCGTAGCAATACGCTATTCTTAATGGCACCAGAAGTACTGGAATTAGTCGGTATTATCGGCGCTGTTACATTAGTGTTAGCGGGTTTTGCGGCATTAGTACAAACGGATATCAAACGTATTCTTGCTTATTCAACCATGAGCCAAATTGGTTATATGTTCTTGGCTTTAGGCGCTCAAGCATGGGATGCGGCAATTTTCCACTTAATGACCCACGCTTTCTTTAAAGCATTACTGTTCTTATCCGCAGGTTCGGTAATTGTAGCCTGCCACCACGAACAGAATATCTTTAAGATGGGCGGGTTACGTAAGAAGATCCCATTTGTTTATGCATGTTTCTTAATTGGTGGTGGCGCATTAGCGGCATTACCACTGTTAACAGCAGGGTTCTTCAGTAAAGATGAAATCTTATGGGGTGCGTACTCAAATGGGCATTTTAACTTAATGCTAGCAGGGTTAGTTGGTGCGTTATTTACGTCACTTTATACCTTCCGTTTGATTTTCATCGTATTCCATGGTGAAACCAAAACCGAAGCACACCAAGTTAAAGGTTTTACACATACTTTCCCATTAGCGATATTAGCACTGTTATCAACGTTTATCGGTGCGTTAATTACTCAACCATTAGGTGCTGTATTCCCTGAAGGAAACATATCTCATGATGGTAAGTATGTGTTAGAAATACTTTCTGGTGTGGTAGCGATTGTAGGCGTTGCCATTGCAGCGTGGTTATACCTGAAACAGCGTCAATGTGTTGCTAAGGTTGCCAATACTCGTACAGGTCGTTTCTTCTCAACATGGTGGTTCCATGCTTGGGGATTTGATGCGCTGTATGAAGTGCTGTTTGTCAAACCTTATAAAGGGGCGGCGTGGCTTATCCAAAATGATCCTGTTAACCAATTCTTTAATTTATTCGGATGCTTGCTTAAAGGCACCAATAAAGGATTAAGTTTCAGTGAAAATGGATTAGCACGTTGGTATGCGGCTTCTCTCGGTTTAGGTGCAGTGCTGGTTATCGCTCTGCTGCTTCTGGTTTAATTAAGGGACACATTGCGCCATGTTATTACCCTGGCTAATACTTATTCCCTTCATCGGTGGCCTGCTAAGTTGGCAGGCTGAACGAATCGGCTCGCAAGTTCCTCGCTGGGTTGCGTTGCTGACGATGGGATTAACACTCGTTATTTCTGTGCAACTATGGTTGCAAGGCGATTATCAACTACTCAGTGCTGATGGAGCGCCACGCTGGACAGAGTATTTCTTTGTGCCGTGGATCCCTGCGTTAGGGATCAATATCCAGTTCGCACTCGATGGTATGTCATTGCTGATGGCTGTTTTAACCGCAATTTTAGGTATTTTAGCGGTGCTCTCTTCGTGGAGTGAAAACCAGCCATCACAAGGTGCTTTCCATTTTAACCTGCTGTGGATCTTAGCAGGTGTAATGGGGGTATTTTTAGCAACAGACCTGTTCTTATTCTTCTTCTTTTGGGAAATGATGTTGATCCCAATGTATTTCCTGATTTCTTTATGGGGACACAAAGGAAGTAGCGATAAAGCACACGTCAGTGCAGCAACGAAATTCTTTATCTATACACAGGCAAGTGGCCTGTTAATGTTGCTGGCCATTATCGGTTTAGCGGTCGCTTTCTACCGTGAAACAGGTATTTGGACGTTTAGCTATGACACCTTATTACAAGCACACACTGTATTAGGTACTGAGCTGCAATTTATCCTGATGCTAGGTTTCTTCGCTGCGTTTGCGGTGAAAATGCCAATCGTTCCTGTTCACGGCTGGTTAGCCGATGCACACGCGGAAGCACCAACGGCGGGTTCCGTTGACCTATCCGGTATTTTGCTAAAAACAGCAGCTTACGGTTTATTGCGTTTTAACTTACCACTGTTCCCAGAAGCATCAGCGTTGCTTGCTCCTGTGGCAATGTGGTTAGGTTTAATTACCGTGTTTTATGCAGCACTACTGGCATTTCGTCAGACAGATATTAAACGTCTTGCGGCTTACAGTAGTATTTCTCATATGGGCTTTATCGTGATTGCGATTTATGCCGGGTCTGTATTGGCTTACCAAGGTGCTATCATTCAGATGATCACTAACGGCTTGTCAGCTGCAGGTCTATTTATCATGTGTGGCATGCTGTATGAGCGTTTAGGTACGCGTGATATGAATCAAATGGGTGGATTGTGGAAAAGCATCCGTTTCTTACCTGCGTTTTCACTGTTCTTTGCGGTTGCCTCTTTAGGTATGCCAGGAACAGGTAACTTCGTCGGTGAGTTTATGATCCTGTTTGGTACTTATGGCAACTTTAAGCTGATCACGATTATTTCGGTCTTTGGTTTAGTCTTTGCATCCGTTTACGCACTATGGATGATGCAACAGGCTTACTACGGTTCACCGAAAACAGCTGAAAGAACCTATAAAGGGCTGGATCTGAGAGAATTCTTTATCCTGATCACCTTGGTGGTTTTACTGGTTATTCTGGGTTTCTTCCCACAACCTGTATTAGACACCTCAGCATCAGCGATGGAAAATCTCCAGACTTGGTATTCCGCTTCTATTTCAACAGTAAGGCCGTAATTCGCCATGACAATAACTCCTGAACAATTGATCGCAATGCTACCGCTATTAATCGTCGGATTGACGGTGGTGGTTGTGATGCTGTCCATTGCGTGGCGACGCGATCATTTCACCATTGCCACTTTGACAGCAACGGGTTTCATTATTGCGTTAGGATCACTCTATTACGTTAATGCATTAGGCGTCGTTGATGTGACCACGCTTTACCATGTTGATGGATACTCTAGCTTCTTTACTGCGCTAGTTATTCTTTCTGGTATTGGTACTATCGCTTTTGCTTATCCTTGGTTAGAAGGTTATCAAGATAACAAAGAAGAGTTTTACTTGCTGATTGCGATTGCCGTAGTGGGGGGGATTTTACTCTCATCTGCTCATCATTTCGCATCGATGTTTATTGGTATTGAATTGCTGACATTGCCACTGTTTGGTCTTATCGGTTATGCATTCCAACAACGTCCATCACTGGAAGCGGGTATTAAATATATGCTGCTTTCAGCAGCTGCGTCTTCTTTCTTACTGTTTGGTATGGCACTGCTCTATGCAGAAGCAGGAAACCTTTCCTTTACTGCCATGGGACAAAGTTTAAGTGATAGCAATATCCATAAACCATTAGTGCTTGCAGGGTTAGGCATGATGTTGGTGGGAATTGGATTTAAATTATCTCTATTCCCATTCCAATTATGGACACCTGATGTTTACCAAGGTGCGCCAGCACCAACAGGGGCATTCTTAGCCACTGCAAGTAAGATTGGTATTTTTGCAGTTGTGATGCGTTTATTCCTTGAAGCGCCTGCAGCAGATAGTGAAACCTTACGAATGATCTTAGGTTTCATGGCAATTGCCTCTATTCTGTTTGGTAACATTATGGCGTTAACGCAAAAGAGTGTGAAACGCTTACTAGGTTACTCTTCAGTATCACATCTTGGTTATCTGCTAGTGGCATTAATTGTATTGCAATACAGTCCTGTACTGGCGCAAGAAACGGCTGAAATCTATTTAGCGGGTTACTTGTTTGCAAGCTTAGGTGCATTCGGTGCAATCGCGGTAGCTTCAAGTCCTTATCGTGAAAGTGAAATGGATTCACTTGAGGATTACCGTGGATTATTCTGGCGTCGTCCGGTTGTTGCTGTGGTTATGTCTCTGATGATGTTATCACTGGCTGGTGTACCAATTACCTTAGGGTTCATTGGTAAACTATATGTGATTATTGCAGGTATTAACTCAAGCTTATGGTGGTTAACCGGTATGGTCGTGTTAGGTAGTGCGATTGGTTTATTCTACTATCTACGTGCTGCCGCGATTGTCTTCTTACGTAAACCAGACAATGACAATACGCCTGCGATTGCAACAACATCACAAAATATGGCGACATTTGTTGCGTTAATTTGTGCAATTGTTGTGATTGTATTTGGTGTATGGCCACAACCATTAATCGAATTGACGAACTTTGCGATTATTGCACCTGCTGTAAATTAATTGTAATAGCAATAAACCAAAATAATAAAACGGCTCTTTTTATAGAGCCGTTTTTTATGGATTAATTCTCTGTATATTTTATTTGTTCTTTATTACCATAATATAAAGTAAAATCATCTAAGAATAGAAAAAGGGGAGGGAGAATTTTTTCCGTTAATAACATATTATTTTTTAAATTTGTAAATTGTGAATTTATCTCTTGCCAAGACTCATTTAACAGTCCTAATTGTTCAATAAATACTCTTAAAAAAGGATCAATATCAATTAACTTATAGTAATGCTTTAATGTAAATAAAGCATTTTGCTTCTCATTTTTTAATTGACTAAGTTGTTTTATTTTTGAAAGAAAGAGCGTTGTGAGTTGATGACGAGTTTCAACAATTTTAGTATATGAGAAGCCATGGCTTAATGTGGAAAATAATCTATTAAGTATTTCTATTAAAGAAGATAAAATATTTTTTTCATTATTTTCAATATTAAGTGCTTCAATTTCTGCTTTTAAAGGAATAGAGCCATTAAAAAGATCAAAAAAACTCTGCTTATTTAAAATATCTTCACTTTGGCGTATGATATTGAGTTCTTGTTTTGTCTTTTCAGTTTCATGTTCTAATGTTGAAATATGAGTTGTTAGTGTATCGATAAAGTTTTCTTTATCAATAATAAAAGGTATGATTCTATCACTAACAAACTGTGTTTTGAGTTGGTTAATTTCTGATGAAAGAAATAAACAATGTTCATCAATGATTTTTTTAGTTTCATTAACTTCATTTAGAAATATATCTAATATCTCTTTTTTTTCCTCTTCTAATTTTGTTTTTAATTCGATGCTAAGTGAATCTTTTTTTATTTCATTATCAATTTCATTAACTACTTTAAATGTATCATTAAGTAGTTTCTGCCTTAGTCTGGTTTTTAAAATAAGTGAGAAATAGATAATATTTTCAATATTTTTATTATTCCTTTCTATAAATAAAGTTAATTCATTATTAAAGTCATTATTCATATAACACTTGTTATTACTTAAGTAAAGAATGTTTCTATAAGCATGAAATAATTTTGTATGTTCAAATAGTATTTCATATGCTACCTGTTTTTCACTATTATTCATAACAATTTCCTTTTGTTAATTTGATGAGTAAAAAGAAGAGAGGGCGTTATCAAAAGAAATAAAAATCTCTTTCGAATATCCAATAACCATATACCAAGGTGAAATAATTTTTTCTAAATAGATACTAAACTTAATGAGCTCTAATGCATTGTTTATTTTATTGAAGTTACTTATTGAAGCATCTATCTCTGTTATTATGGCTTGCCAGACATATTCAATATGTTCAAGCGCTATATATGTATCTTCGATGAGTTGTTCAACCTCATCCAATTCAATATAAAGAGTATTTAAATGGAGAGATAGGTTAGTATAGATATCTATCTTCTTATTAAGGTTTTTTACTTTTTCTATTGATTCATTTCGTTTTTTACGTACTTTTTCAGCTTTAGCACCAAAGATCCCTCCTGTAATAACAACGCCAATAATACCTGCTGCAAGTCCTGTAAAAGCAAGACCAACATAATTTTTATATTCCTCTTTTAATATTTTAATATCTTCAACCAGTAAATTTCGTTCATCAGTGAGAGACATATTATTACTATTGTAGAATTCATTAATGAGCTTCTTTTTATTAATTACTTCATGATAAATAGATTGATATTGTATATTTCTACTATCTTTTCCACCCATTATTTTACTTCTAAAGGTCGATAAAAGGTCTTTTATCTTAAGGGTTTTATCTCGTTCAGTTTCGATATCTTGCTTCATACTTTCTAATATATGAATAAGTTGAGTCGAAATTTGTTTATCCTGATCAGTATATTTAATATTAGCCAACTCTTGTTCGGAAAGATCATTGATAGTAGTTGAGATTTTTGTTAATAAAGGCATTTGACTAATAAATGAAATGATACTTTCACCCGTAGATGTTATTTCCCTGCCAATAATTTCTAAATCAATAGCTTGTTGTTTTATTGCATATTCAATTTTATTCCATTCAAAAGCATGCTCTCGGATCCGAACAAAAAGCGATAAAATATTATCAGAGGAGAGTTGTTGTATGTTTATTTCAGTGTAACCAATAAAATTGATAACATCCTCTAATTTGTAAGGGAGTGAAAGTGCTTTGTTAATATAAGATTTTATCTTAATTAAATCATGAGAAGTAACAATACCTGGTAATCGACCATTTTCGTTATCTATACCTAGTATTAAACCGAGTGCAACTTTAGGAATATCGGGCGCTTCGATAATTTTATCTATATGTTCATAGGTGGTTGTATCCATATAACCTCTCTTATGTATAATGATTTTTTATCTATACAGCATGTTCTTAGAATGATTTGTATACTATTTTGAATTTACAGATTAACGCTTCTACTTTGTAACATGAAAAATACAAAACTTTGATAAATGACAAAGGTTATAATTAATCAGCTCTTTGATAATTCTTATAGAGACGTATAATCTCCCTTTTAATTAGTTGTGGGTATTTGGAGTGGAAAAGGTTAATCCTGTGTTTTCGACACTGTACGAAAAAGTTAAAAAAATAAATCTGACAGCACAAGGTAATCTTTTACACTTGAAAGTCGCCTTGCCATCAGAGGTCTCATTTTCATTGCTCTCATGGCTTGCTGCTCAGGTATATTATCCGCAATTTTATTGGCAGCACCGTGATGAGCATGAAGAAGTGGCTGCGTGTGGGCAACTATGTTGCTTCAATCATATACAGGATGCTCGCCAATTCTTAGCCACGCATCAGTCTGATATAAATATTGATGATGTGCGTATTTGGGGTTTAAACGCATGGGATACCATTATTCCTGGCCGTATAGATGATATAAACGGAGATGATGCTTATCTTTTTTTACCTAGAATTGAAATTAGGCGCTACCAGCAACAGCTTTCTGTTCATTTAAATCTACTTGATGACGCTGATAAAAAAGATACCTTAGGTTTTCTGCAAACATTAAATCAGTCGCTAGACATTGAGCCTCTCTCTGTTTCTGTGACTCAAGTTAATCACTCTTTAACGCAAGAACAGTGGACTCATTATCTTAATATTGCATTAGATGAAATCAACCAAGGTTTATTTGAAAAAGTAGTACCAGCAAGGGCTACGTGCTTAACATTGGATAATCCACTTAAAGCCATTCAATTTATGAAAGCAAGTCGTGATGTCAATCATCATTGCTATCATTATATGCTGGCATTTTCACCTTCAGATGCTTTTATGGGATCAACACCTGAGAGATTATATAAACGTGATGAGTTGATGCTATATACCGAAGCGCTAGCGGGAACCGTAGCGAGTTCGGATAATGATCAACAAGCGACAGCATTTGCAGATTGGCTGATGAATGACAAAAAAAATCAGCATGAAAATTTGGTCGTCGTTGATGATATTTGTCAACGATTACAAGGTGTTGTTGACGGAATTGATGTATCGTCAGCAGATGTTATCCGCTTACGTAAAGTACAGCATCTTCGTCGTTATATTCATGGAAAATTAATTAATTCAGATGATATTGATTGTTTAAAACGATTGCAACCCACTGCCGCGGTGTGTGGATTACCAAGAAGTGTTGCGCGCGCTTTTATTCGTAAGCATGAGCCTTTTGAGCGACGTTGGTATGCAGG
Source organism: Proteus vulgaris (assembly GCF_016239305.1). GTDB lineage: Bacteria > Pseudomonadota > Gammaproteobacteria > Enterobacterales > Enterobacteriaceae > Proteus > Proteus vulgaris_C. The sequence continues at coordinate 86,187 of NZ_JAEHOQ010000012.1, forward strand.
TTCTGCTGGTTATTTATCGCTTCCTCATGCGGAATTTGCAGTAAGCTTGCGTTGTGGTGAGTTGCACGATGATACCTTGACGCTGTATGCCGGTGCAGGGGTTGTGGCAGGCTCTGAACCACAGCAAGAGTGGGCAGAAATTGAAAATAAAGCGGCGGGTTTACGAACGTTGTTGGAAAAAGAGAGTTAATTTTCTACAGAAAACCTGAGTTTGAATAAATAGTATCAGCAATAATAATCATAATTTGATAGGTGTTTTTTAAAGTCAGCTATTTAGTGCTACTCTTCAAATAACCATTGCCAGTTGTTAACTAATTGATGCTATTCTTTCCGCTGTAGCGTTATTTATTCTTATTCTTAACGATAAAAAAGAGCGCTTTGAAAGTAAGGCGGATAATTCGCCTAAATAATGCACTCTTTGAGTGTTTTCTTTAACGATTTATTTAACGAAAACTTCTGTTCATTGAACTAGGCTAAGGAAAAGTATTTAGGAACAGATATTATAATAGCAATTGCAGGTTTTCGTTGTTGGGATGATCAATGTCTAATAGTTCGTTTAATCGCCAATGGGCTAAAGTTATACTCGAAACTTTGACTCGTCATGGTTTACGCCATATCTGTATCGCACCCGGATCACGTTCGACTCCTTTAACACTCGCAGCTGCCACTAATCAAAAATTAATATGTCATACGCATTTTGATGAACGTGGGCTTGGGCATTTAGCCTTGGGGTTGGCAAAAGCAACCAAAGATCCTGTTGCTGTGATTGTGACATCGGGTACCGCTGTCGCTAATTTGTATCCGGCATTAATTGAAGCGGGATTAACAGGGGAGCGTGTTATCTTTTTAACCGCAGACCGACCGCCCGAGTTAATTGATTGCGGTGCAAATCAAGCTATCCGTCAGCAAGGTATTTTTGCAACGCATCCTTCACAAACACTCTCTTTACCACGACCGACAACGGATATTCCCGCAAGTTGGTTAGTTTCTACACTTGATAATGCGATGAATACATTGGTTCATGGCGCATTACACGTCAATTGTCCTTTTGCTGAACCGTTATATGGTGATGATGTTGAAACATCAACGCCATGGACTGAGGCTTTAGGAAATTGGTGGCAAAATGATAACCCTTGGTTACAAGAAACACGTTTTAACTCAGTTTCAACACACCCTCAATGGAATGAATTACGCCAGAAAAAAGGCGTTGTTATTGCAGGGCGTATTAGCCATGAAGAAGGTGTTGAAGTCGCAAAATGGGCATTACAATTAGGCTGGCCTTTATTAGGTGATGTATTATCACAAACTGGGCAACCGTTACCTTGTGCCGATTTATGGTTGAATAACGCACAAGCAAAATCAGAACTCAATAACGCCGAAATCGTTATTCAATTTGGCTCAAGTTTAACAGGTAAACGTTTATTGCAATGGCAAGTGGGATGTTCTCCTAACGCTTATTGGATTGTTGATCCTATTCCGGGACGCTTAGATCCCGGCCATCATCGAGGTGAAAAATTTACATTATCACCAATGCAATGGTTAAGGACGCATCCGGCTGTTGATAATTTACCTTGGGCTAAAGCATTAACGCGTATCGCTACAGAAACCTATCAAAAGGTAAGTGAAATAACGAATTATTTTGGTGAAGCACAGGTTGCACATCAATTAGATAAATTACTTCCTAGTGATGGACAGTTATTTGTTGGCAATAGTCTGATAGTTAGATTAATTGATGCTTTTGCTCAATTACCACAAGGTTATCCTGTAATGAGCAACCGAGGTGCAAGTGGTATTGATGGTTTGATTTCAACCTCCGCAGGCGTTCACCGCGCGACAAAAAAGCCAACATTAACAATTTTGGGCGATTTATCGGCACTGTATGATCTGAATAGCTTAGCGTTGCATCAACAAGTTTATGCACCTAATGTTATTATCGTAGTGAATAATAACGGTGGGCAAATATTTTCTATGTTACCCACGCCAGAGGCAGAGCGAGAACGTTTTTACTGTATGCCTCACTCATTAAATTTCAAACATGCAGCCGCAATGTTTGGTTTGCATTATGTATCACCAACAAGTTGGGATGCACTGTTAACGACTGTTCAGGAGTGCTGGGCAGGGGCGCCAACAACCACATTAATTGAATTAATTGTTGATAATACTGATGGCGCAAAAACATTAAATCAGCTGGTAAAACAGGTAACATCTCATGACTTTAGCATGTCAGCGATATAATACCCATAATGAAGGGCCTTGGTTAGTTTGGTTGCATGGGCTATTAGGTGAAGGTTGTGAATGGGAGCCTGTCATTCAGGCTTGCCATGAATATCCATCACTTGTGATTGATTTGCCTCGTCATGGTGGTTCTGCATCTATCAGCGCGAAAGATTTTGTTGAAGTGAGTACATTGCTAACAGACACACTAAAAGAGCAAGGTATTGATCACTATTGGTTAATTGGTTACTCGTTAGGTGGCAGGATCTCAATGTATCATGCATGTTTTGGTGATACGACAGGATTAATGGGATTGATTGTAGAAGGTGGCAACCCAGGTTTGTATGATGCAACAGAAAGGCAAAGCCGCATTGCACATGATAAACGTTGGGCTGAGCGTTTTCGTAATGAATCTATTTGTGATGTATTAACACAATGGTATCAACAACCCGTGTTTGCTGATCTAAGTGATGAAAACAGACGATTATTGATTGAAAAACGTCGCCATAATGCGGGGTTTTGTATTGCAGAAAGTTTAGAGATGCTTTCTTTAGGCCACCAGCCTTGGTTAGTCCCTGAATTACAGCAACTCACCTTGCCGTTTATTTGGCTTTGTGGTGAGAAAGATAAAAAATTTCAAGCGATAGCGCAGCAATATTCGCTACCATTAACGACTATCCCGCAAGCTGGACATAATGCGCATCAGGCACAGCCAGCTGCTTATGCTGCGGTGATAAATCATGTTTTATCCCTCTTTGGTTAAAGGAACCTAATTATGCTTTACCCGAGCGAAGAAAAGTTATATGCACCGATTGAATGGCTAGATTGTTCTGAAGGTTTTGAAGATATCCTCTACCATAAATCAGTCGATGGCATTGCAAAAATTACGATTAACCGCCCGCAAGTGCGTAATGCTTTCCGTCCTTTGACAGTGAAAGAGATGATCCAAGCATTAGCGGATGCACGTTATGATGACACAATTGGTACTATCATTTTAACAGGTGCGGGTGAAAAAGCATTCTGTGCTGGTGGTGACCAAAAAATTCGTGGTGACTACGGCGGATATCGCGATGATAGCGGTACACATCACCTGAATGTGTTGGATTTCCAACGCCAAATCCGTACTTGTCCGAAACCTGTTGTGGCAATGGTCGCGGGTTACTCTATTGGTGGTGGTCATGTGCTTCATATGATGTGTGACTTAACTATCGCGGCAGAAAACGCTATTTTTGGTCAAACAGGCCCTAAAGTGGGTTCTTTTGATGGTGGTTGGGGTGCTTCTTATATGGCCCGTATTGTAGGTCAAAAGAAAGCACGCGAAATTTGGTTCTTATGCCGTCAATATGATGCAAAAGAAGCATTAGAGATGGGTTTGGTTAACACTGTTGTTCCTTATGCCTCTCTTGAAAAAGAAACGGTTCGTTGGTGTCGTGAAATGCTGGAAAACAGCCCAATGGCATTACGTTGTTTGAAAGCAGCATTAAATGCGGATTGTGATGGTCAAGCTGGTCTGCAAGAATTAGCCGGTAATGCAACTATGCTGTTCTATATGACGGATGAAGGTCAAGAAGGTCGCAACGCCTTTAACGAAAAACGTCAACCTGATTTCTCTCGATTTAAACGTAACCCATAATGAGAAACGCCAAACTCTATTCATTCAGCCTACCTGTAGATGCAGGCGTTGTTCTGCGCTATCAAAGGCTAAAAACGCGTGATGGTTTTCTTGTCTGTTTAGAGCAAAATGGCAAACAAGGATGGGGTGAAATTTCACCTCTTCCTGAGTTTAGCCGTGAAACTTTAGAGCAAGCACAAGCATCAGCGCAATCTTGGTTAACTGCGTGGTGTGCGGGTGAAAACCCAGAGCACAGTAAGCTGCCAAGCGTGGCTTTTGGTATAAGTTGTGCATTAGCAGAGCTTGAAGGCACATTGCCACTAGAGGCAAATTATCGCGCGGCACCTTTATGTAATGGCGACCCTGATGATTTGATTTTAAGCCTTAATGATATGAAAGGTGAAAAAGTCGCTAAAATCAAGGTGGGATTATATGAAGCGGTACGCGATGGAATAGTCGTTAACCTGTTATTAGAAGCCATTCCAGACTTAAAATTAAGATTGGATGCGAACAGAAGTTGGACCCCCGCCAAAGCAGAAGGATTTGCGAAGTATGTAAACCCTGCATGGCGTGATCGTATTGCATTCTTAGAAGAGCCTTGCAAAACACCAGAAGAGTCGCTGGCTTTTTCTCAAGCAACGGGAATTAATATTGCTTGGGATGAAACAGTTCGAGACGATGGGTTTGAAATAACACCACAACCCGGTGTCTCTACCATTGTGATAAAACCCTCATTGGTGGGAAGCCTTGAACATTGCCGCTCTTTAGTTGAGCAAGCGCATGCTTTAGGGCTTGATGCTATTATCAGCTCAAGCATTGAAAGTAGCTTCGGACTTACTCAATTAGCAAGAATTGCACAATGGTTAACGCCTAATAGCATTCCAGGATTGGATACCGTTGATTTAATTAAGCAACAACTTATTCGTCCTTGGCCCGATGTGGATATTCCGCTTATCTCTCTTGAACAGCTAGAGATTGTATGGCAACAGTAGTTCAATTTAAACAATGGCCGTGGCATCACTGGGCACAAGTTAGTCCAAATGAAACGGCCATTATTTCAGGTGATTTACCTATTACATGGCAACAATTAAGTTGTCATATTAATCAATTAGCGAACCATTTTATTAAGCAGGGTGTTAATACCCAAAGCACAGTATTGTTACGTGGCAAAAACCATATCAATCTTGTTTTTATATTACTCGCTATTTTTCAATGTGGTGCAAAGGTTTTACCTCTAAATCCACAACTCCCTAAGCCCTTACTGGATGATTTACTACCTCATTTAGACATTGATTTTTATGCCGATCTGAGTGAGTCAATACAGGATCTAGAGGCTACATTGCTTGATCTTGAGGGTGTTGAGTTTGATAGCAGATCACGCCAACATAAAAATGAAACTGGGGATGTATCATGGTTGCCTTCTCGTATGGCGACCCTGATCCTGACTTCTGGTTCATCAGGATCACCTAAAGCAGCGGTACATACATTTGATGCTCATCTTTGTAGTGCTAAAGGTGTTCTATCATTAATACCTTTTGAAAAAAATGATAGCTGGTTGCTCTCTTTACCTCTATTTCATGTATCAGGGCAAGGTATTTTTTGGCGCTGGTTGTTACGTGGTGCAACGCTAGTGGTGCGTGATATGTATCCTTTTGAAAAAGCGTTACAAGGTTGCACTCATGCTTCTTTGGTACCTACACAACTTTGGCGTTTCTTGCAAAATAGCGCTCAACAAGATAATCAACTATCTACTACCTTAAGATCTGTTTTATTAGGTGGAGCGATGATCCCCATTGAGTTAACACAAGAAGCAGAGCATCGTGGAATTCAGTGTTGGTGTGGTTATGGAATGACGGAAATGGCCTCTACTGTTTGTGCCAAACGCGCTGACGGTAAAGCAGGAGTAGGGCGTCCACTAAAAGGCAAAGAAATTAGGTTAGTCGATGATGAACTCCAGATACAATCTGACAGCGTTGCTTTAGGCTATTGGTTTGATAGTAAATTAAAACCATTATCACTCACTGCTGATGGCTGGTATTCAACACGAGATAAAGGCGACTTTATTGCTGATGAATGGTGTGTTTTAGGACGTTTGGATAATCTCTTTTTCAGTGCTGGCGAAGGTATTCAACCAGAAGATATAGAAAAAATTCTCAATACATATCCAAGTGTTAGCCAATCTTTTGTTGTCCCTATTGATGATGTAGAATTTGGGCAACGTCCTGTTGCGGTTGTCGATGCTGATATTGAAATAATCAATCAATTACCACAGTGGTATCACTCTCGATTAGCGGGATTTCAACGACCCGTTGCTTGTTTACAACTTCCTGAAAGCCTTAAAAATGGCGGAATTAAAGTTTCCCGTAAACAAGTGCAAGAGTGGGTGAAACAGCAACAAGTGAATTGATATTGTTATTCTATCGAATTCTTTTTAGAAAGGCGCCCGAAGGCGCCTTATTATTTTTGCCGAGTTGCTCACAGGGCTTCTTATTATACGGTTATTTAGCGTCTTTCTCTTCTAACACTTTAATCGCTTTTTCAACGCCTGCACCATATTCAGGATGAACTTTAGTAAATAAGTCGATTTGGCGTTGTTGTGTCTCTTTACTTGCTTGTGATAATTCTCCCGCAATACGCGCAAACATACGTTGATGCTCGTCATCGCTTAATAGCTCATACAGTGCACGAGGCTGGCTGAAATAATCTTCATCTTCACGATGGTTCCAGTGATCGGCAGCACCTTCAATAGAGAGTGGTGGCTCTTTAAAGTCTGGTTGCTCTTGGAACACACCGCCACTATTTGGCTCATAAGTAATGCCATTACCACTATTACCATCAACACGCATAGCACCATCACGATGATAATTATGGAATGGGCATTTTGGCGCATTAACCGGGATTTGATGATGGTTAACGCCTAAACGGTAACGATGCGCATCACCATAAGAGAATAGACGACCTTGTAACATCTTATCTGGTGAGAAACTAATGCCAGGAACAATATTAGCAGGGCTAAATGCTGCTTGTTCAACATCAGAGAAGTAGTTATCTGGATTGCGGTTTAACTCAAAGTAACCAACATCCATTAGTGGATAGTCAGCATGTGGCCAAACTTTAGTTAAATCAAATGGGTTATAAGGAACCGTTGATGCCTCTTTTTCTGGCATGATCTGAATTTGTAACTTCCAGCGTGGATAATCACCACGTTCAATGGCTTCAAAAAGATCACGTTGAGAGCTTTCTCTATCTTTACCAACCAAAGTTTCAGCTTCATCATCCATTAAGTTCTTGATACCTTGTTGGCAACGGAAATGAAATTTAACCCAGAAACGTTCATTATCTTTATTGATAAAGCTATAAGTGTGGCTACCAAAACCGTGTACAAAGCGATAGCTTAAAGGTAAACCACGATCGCTCATATCGATAGTTAATTGGTGCAAAGATTCAGGTAAATGAGAAAAGAAATCCCATTTATAAGCCATATTACGCATATTAGTGCGAGGGTCACGTTTTACGATATGGTTAAGATCAGGGAATTTAAGTGGATCACGTAGATAGAATACAGGGGTATTATTTCCCACCATATCCCAGTTACCTTCTTCGGTATAAAATTTTAAGGCGAATCCACGAATATCTCTCTCAGCATCAGCTGCACCACGTTCACCCGCAACTGTTGAAAAGCGAGCAAACATTTCTGTTTTTTTACCTACTTCAGAGAAAATTTTAGCTCGAGTATATTTCGTAATATCGTGAGTGACGGTAAAAGTACCAAAAGCACCAGAGCCTTTTGCGTGCATACGTCTTTCAGGGATAACTTCACGATCAAAATGGGCGAGTTTTTCTAAAAACCAGACATCTTGTAGTAACATTGGGCCACGAGGTCCTGCTGTTATTACATTATTATTATCTACAACTGGTACACCAGCCGCCGTTGTGAGCTTTTTCTTTTCCATCACATCTTCTCCAATTTGTGGAATAGTGAACATTAAAAAATAGCATGGGTGAATAAAACGAAGCGAACAGCCTTATATTTATTATGGTTAATTTTTGCTGTAATTCCACTTTAGCAATATTAAACTTATTAATAAAACCAATTAGACCAATAACATTGATAGATGTAACTTATTTACATAGATTGAAAATTCTACAGATTAGCTTTCAATTTTGACTCAAGTTGTTTAATAAATTTGTTGTATAATTATAAGTTAGGACAATTGTTTGCTGGGGTAATCATAATGAAAAAGTTTTTATTATTAGGAGCGATGAGCGCATTGTTTATTTCTGCTAATGCCAATGCCATATCGATGAATGTGCAAGCAGGTAAACATTATACTGATGTACAAGCAGGTTTAGGTGATGCCGATTCTGGGCTCTCTTTTAACGGTAACTGGGCACGTAGTGATCACGATGGTCAGTTAGGTAGCTTAGGTGCAAAATTTGCGTTACCACTCGGTCCTTTCTCGGCAAGTGTTGGCGGTAAAGCACTTTACCTATCACCAAAAAATGGTGATGACGGAGCTGCTTTAGCGGGTGGTGTTGGACTTAATTGGCGTGTTTTGCCTTCACTGAGTGTTTATGGTGAAGCTTATGCCTCGCCGGAAGGATTAACATCAGGAAGTAAATCTTATTATGAAGCTGATGTCGGCGCTAAATACACGGTATTTAAACCACTTCATGTTAATGCAGGTTATCGGGTGATTGAAATCGAAAACTCACATAATAGAAGTAATAATAAATTAGCTGATGGTTTCTATGTTGGTGCAGGTTTAAGCTTCTAAGCAAAAACTTGCAGTGACGTTAAATAAAAAGCAGGTATTGAAAAATCAACACCTGCTTTTTTGTTGTCTATATAAAAAAAGTGATTAACCAACTTGAGGTAATAAACCAAAAGTGATGGCGATTTGAATACCAATTACAACTAAGCCACAAGTAAATACAACGGTTAATGCACCTTTTCCGCCTTTGACTTTGTATTTATCAGAGCTGTGTTGCTCTTGTCTTACTTTCCAAACTAATAAAGCGGGTAGTAACAGTGCCAAAATAGATAATGCAATAGCAGCATAAGCTAAGGCTTGCACAAAGTTAGGAAAATAAAGAGCACAAAGTAAAGGTGGAACGAATGTTAATAAGCTTGATTGCATGCGACCTGTTGCACGATTACTGCGTTTAAATAGGTCAGCAAGATAATCAAATAAGCCTAATGCAACACCAAGGAATGATGTAGCTAAAGCCAATGCGGCAAATAAGTTTACTGCAATATTGACGCGAGGCGTTGCAACGACATCACGGATAGCTGTAAGTAAGCCATTTAAACCTGATTGTTGCGCCATAATTCCCATAAAGGTATTTGTTGGAATGGCACCTAGTGTGGCAATTTGCCATAAAATATAGGCAACAAGAGGGATCGCACTACCAATAATAAAGATAATACGTAATTTTTTAATATCACCATTCATATAACTTACAATACTTGGCACGCTACCGTGAAAACCAAATGAAGTAAAAATAACGGGAATAGCAGAAAGAATAAGTCCTTGAGCGACGGGCATTGACGTTAAATTGGCGCTTTCAACGTGGGGTAGCATCACAACTAGCATAAAGATTAAGAAAAAGACTTTTGCTGTAAATAGCAGTCGATTAATCATATCAACTGATGTGGTACCAATACCCACCACAGCACCGCCAATCACTGTAAAGATTATAATACCTTGAGTGACAGAGAGTTCATGACCAATCCAAGAGGATAGGGTAGATGAAAGCAATTCGCCAGCACCGCTAATGTAAGCCGTCGTCAATGCATACATCAATAAGAGTAGAGCAAGCCCAGTGATCACTTGACCACCAACACCAAGATAACGCTTAGCAATTGAACCAAGACCAGTATGAGGATCGTTGTATTGATAGACTTCCACTAGCAAGAGTGCGGTATAACTCATTAATAACCACAGTCCTACGAGTAATAGCATGATAGTACCAAAGCCAATACCTACCGCAGCCAGTGGCATTGCCAACATGCCTGCCCCAATTGTTGTTCCTGCAACAATAAAAACACTACCTATAGTGCGATTTTTCACTAAATCCTCTGCTCGCTAGCCTATTTTATTTATATAAAATGCAGAGTATAAGAATGGTAAATATCTGTCAAATTTTAATTACGTATAGTGTAATGATATGTTTACAAAAAATAAAGGGCGAATAAAAAAGCGCCAATTTATAAGTATTAATTGGCGCTTAATTGGAGGGGTAATTAAGAATATTAATCGTCAAGCTCTACCATTCGTCTTATTTGATCACGATTAATTTGTTTCAATTGTCCTGTTTCTGCATCTTTGTAGGTAATTAATCCTGTTTTTTCATCTTCTTGGGGTTTATCTGTTGTTAAAATCGTTTCTCCATTCACTGTTTCTATTTTTTGTGGAGTTGAACAGCCAGCAACTAATAAGAGTGATGCAGAGATAGCAACAACTGAGAAAATAGAATTTAATTTCATAATAATTTTCCTTTTTTATCAATGTAATTTAATTCTAGTCAATGATAGACAACAATGTTAGAAAAAAAGGAAAATTCAGATAATTCAAATCATTCAGAGCAAATTTCTATTTCAATGTCACTAATAGGATGACAGCTACAAGGTAAGATTTCATCAGGTTGGATAAATGCTAAAGGTTCATTGCGATAGCAAACCTTACCTTTTACTAAACGTAGACGACAAGAGCCACAATAGCCTTCACGGCATTGGTATTCGACTTGGATTTTCCCATGCTCTAAAGCATCCAGCAGTGAAGGATGGGCGTCAGTATGAAATTCTAGCGGTGTTGAAAGACCCTGCTGATGCAGGGTCACTTTATGAGATGCCATAACGTATCAGTGTTATTTCTCAGTATTACAGTTCAAAATTACTCAAGTCATCAGTATCAACTTGTGAATCAATTTGACCCACAAGATAAGAACTGACTTCAACTTCTTGAGGTGCTACTTGAACGTTGTCAGACACTAACCATGCATTGATCCATGGAATAGGATTTGAGCGCGCTTTAAATGGTAATTTAAGGCCTACTGCTTGCATACGAATATTTGTAATATATTCAACATATTGGCAGAGGATTTCTTTATTTAAACCAATCATCGAGCCTTCAGAGAACAGATATTCCGCCCACTCTTTTTCTTGCTCTGCGGCTTCAACAAATAAGTCATAACATTCTTGTTCGCATTCTGCGGCTATTTCTGCCATTTCAGGATCATCTTGACCTGAACGCAGTAGATTTAGCATGTGTTGTGTGCCAGTTAAGTGCAAGGCTTCATCACGCGCAATCAATTTAATGATTTTGGCGTTACCTTCCATTAACTCTCGTTCAGCAAAGGCAAATGAACACGCAAAGCTCACATAGAAACGAATAGCTTCTAACGCATTTACACTCATGATACACAAATAAAGTTGTTTCTTTAATTTGCGTAAAGTCACATTAACGGTTTTGCCTTGAACATGATGATCGCCTTCACCATACATGTGATATAGGTTAGTTAATCTGATTAACTCATCGTAATAAGAAGAAATATCACGTGCACGTTTTAAAATTTCTTCATTTTCAACGATATCATCAAATACGACAGAAGGATCGTTAACAATATTACGGATAATATGAGTATAAGAGCGCGAGTGAATGGTTTCAGAAAATGACCATGTTTCAACCCATGTTTCTAACTCAGGGATCGAGATTAAAGGTAAAAATGCCACGTTAGGGCTTCTGCCTTGAATCGAATCCAACAGTGTTTGATATTTTAAATTACTAATAAAAATGTGTTTTTCATGATCGGGCAGCGCATTATAGTCAATACGATCACGAGAAACGTCCACTTCTTCTGGACGCCAGAAGAAGGAGAGTTGTTTTTCAATTAGCTTTTCAAAAATAGGGTATTTTTGCTGATCATAACGCGCTACGTTAACAGGCTGCCCAAAAAACATGGGCTCCTGAAGTTGATCATTTTTAACTTGTGAAAAAGTAGTATAGGACATAGCTTCCTCAATTAAATTTTACACGCGCCGCCTTCACAATCTGAATCTTCCGTCTCAACGACTTCTTCCAGATCACCCTGTACATCATCTGCACCATCACGGGTGTTGTGATAATAAAGTGTTTTTACACCATATTTGTAAGCGAGCAGCAAATCTTTCAGCAGTTGGTTCATTGGAACCTTACCGCTAGGGAAACGAGTAGGATCGTAGTTAGTATTCGCTGAAATCGCTTGGTCAACGAATTTTTGCATAATGCCCACTAACTGCAAGTAACCTTCAATACTTGGCATTTGCCACAGTAATTCATAAGCGCCTTTCAAACGCTCATACTCAGGAACCACTTGACGTAAAATACCGTCTTTAGAGGCTTTGATACTGATATAACCACGTGGTGGTTCGATACCATTGGTTGCATTCGAAATCTGTGAAGAGGTTTCTGATGGCATCAGTGCAGACAATGTTGAGTTACGTAAACCGTGCTCTTTAATGTCTTTGCGTAGGCCTTCCCAGTCGTAATGTAAAGGTTCTTTTGTCAGGATATCTAATGATTTTTTATAGGTATCAATAGGTAAAATACCTTCAGCATAAGTGGTTTCATTAAACCATGGGCACGCGCCTTGTTCTTTTGCTAATTCATTAGATGCTTTTAATAAATAGTATTGAATTGCTTCAAATGCACGATGAGTTAAGTTATTTGCACTACCGTCAGAGTAGCGAACACCGTGTTTTGCTAAGTAATAAGCAAAGTTAATAACACCAATACCTAAGGTACGACGGCCCATTGCACCTTGTTTAGCCGCTAAGATCGGATAATCTTGGTAATCTAATAACGCATCCAGTGAGCGAACAGCTAAACGAGCTAGCTCCTCTAAATCATCAAGATTTTCAATTGCACCTAAGTTAAAGGCCGATAAGGTGCAGAGTGCAATTTCACCATTAGGATCTTTAATATCATTCAATGGTTTAGTTGGCAGTGCAATTTCTAAACACAGGTTTGATTGGCGGATAGGTGCAATAGCCGGATCAAACGGGCTGTGTGTATTACAGTGGTCAACGTTTTGAATGTAAATACGACCTGTTGATGCACGTTCTTGCATCATTAATGAAAATAACTCAACCGCTTTAACTTGTTTTTGGCGGATGCTCTTATCTTTTTCATATTGTACATATAAGCGTTCAAATTCATCTTGATCGGCAAAGAAGGCATCATATAAACCTGGAACATCAGAAGGGCTAAATAAAGTAATATCTTGACCTTTGATTAAACGCTCATACATTAATTTGTTTAATTGTACGCCGTAATCTAAATGACGAACACGGTTATCATCAACACCACGGTTGTTTTTCAGTACCAGAAGGCTTTCAACTTCTAAATGCCATAATGGATAAAACAGTGTGGCTGCACCACCTCGAACACCGCCTTGTGAGCAAGATTTCACCGCAGTTTGGAAGTGTTTATAGAAAGGAATACAACCTGTATGGAATGCTTCGCCATTACGAATAGCACTGCCTAATGCACGAATACGACCTGCATTAATACCAATACCCGCACGTTGAGAAACGTATTTTACAATAGCGCTTGATGTCGCATTGATAGAGTCAAGGCTATCGTCACACTCAATTAATACACAAGAGCTAAATTGACGAGTTGGTGTTCTGACGCCAGCCATAATTGGCGTTGGTAATGAGATTTTAAAAGTAGAAATCGCATTATAAAAGCGTTCGATATAGTCCATACGTGTTGCTTGTGGATAACGGGAGAACAAGCAAGCTGCAACTAAAACATATAAAAATTGTGCACTTTCGTAAATTTCACCGGTAATGCGGTTTTGAACGAAATATTTACCTTCTAGCTGTTTAACTGCTGCATAAGAGAAGTTCATATCACGTTGATGAACAATAAAATTATTCATCTGTTCAAATTCTTCTTGGGTGTAATCTTCAAGAAGATGACGGTCGTATTTACCTAGATCAACTAATTTTTTAACGTGTTCATAGAGCGTTGGTGGCTCAAATTGGCCATAGGCTTTTTTGCGTAAGTTAAATACGGCAAGACGGGCAGCAAGATATTGATAATCAGGAGTTTCACCTGAAATTAAATCTGCAGCAGCTTTTACCAGAGTTTCATGGATATCAGCAGTTTTGATACCATCATAAAACTGAATCTGAGAACGTAGTTCAACTTGAGATACAGAGACATTTTCTAGACCTTCAGCGGCCCAGGCAATTACACGGTGAATTTTGTCTAAGTCAATGCGTTCTTTATGACCATCACGTTTTGTGACAAGCAGGCTGTGATTCATGAGCGATGCACCTTTCTTGCATTAGTGCTACCTGAAATTTTATACCGCAAAAAAACGCTCCCGATGACAATGAGTGTCAAGGAGTCTTGTGGTGTGAAATTTAAGGAAACACAATATATAGGGGTTGGTTCAAATTGTGATAACAAGATAAAGGTAATTGAGAGATTGATCAAGTGTACAAATCTGATTGTTTCTGTGGATAAATAGGGGATAAATTTTTTAATAACTGCCCGTACCCTGCATAAATACAGGCAGTAAGAAACTCAAATTCAAGTGACAATGATGTAAAGTCAATTTTAAAAAATGTGATCGTTTGATGTTTTATTAAACCAAATCAAACTTTCAGTTTCACGAATTCGAGTTATGTATCGATTGTGTGTGTACCATATAATTCACATCGACGTTTGGCGCTAATCGGAATTTGTCAGTGATTGGGTTATAATGTAAGCCAATCATATTTTTGCTACGTAAGGCTGTTTCATCAACCCAACTGAGCAGTTCTGATGGACGAATAAACTTATTAGCATCATGTGTGCCTTTAGGTACCATATTTAGAATATACTCCGCACCTACCACCAGCATTAGCCATGCTTTTTTATTACGGTTAATGGTCGAAAAGAAAACATGTCCACCGGGTTTTACCAATTTTGCACAGGCTCTTACGACAGAAGAGGGATCTGGAACGTGTTCTAACATCTCCATACAGGTAACAACATCGTAAGTTTGTGGGTTTTCATTTGCATGGTTTTCAACGGTATCTTGAATGTAAGTCACAGGAATACCTGACTCTAATGAGTGCAAGCGTGCAACTTGTAATGGCTCTGTGCCCATATCAAGGCCAGTAACTTCGGCACCGACACACGCCATACTTTCAGATAAAATACCGCCACCACAGCCAACATCGAGGACTTTTTTTCCAAATAAGCCGTCAGCGCGTTCTTGGATATAGTTAAGTCTTAGTGGGTTTATACGGTGTAATGGTTTAAATTCACCTTCAAGATCCCACCAGCGTGACGCGACGCTTTCAAACTTGTCGATTTCATGCTGATCCACGTTAGCATGTAAAGAGGTTGTTTTATCATTCATCAGAAAGTATTACTCCTATTTTCATATTGCCATGATTCTACCAACGTTAGACGGTGAAATCGAAGAGAATAGCGAAAGGATCATTAATTTAGTTGTTTCCTTTTTCCAAAAATTGGCGATTTGTGGTATAGTTCTAAACCTTTGAATCCGTAGTATGAGGGACAGTGGCTCCATGAGCGACATTGCCAGAGAAATCACACCAGTTAATATCGAAGAAGAGCTGAAAAGCTCATATTTGGATTATGCGATGTCTGTTATTGTAGGACGCGCATTACCCGATGTTCGAGACGGACTGAAGCCAGTACACCGCCGAGTTCTTTTCGCGATGAATGTACTAGGAAACGATTGGAATAAACCTTATAAAAAATCAGCCCGTGTTGTTGGGGATGTTATTGGTAAATATCACCCGCACGGTGACAGTGCTGTTTATGAAACGATTGTTCGTTTAGCACAGCCTTTTTCTATGCGCTACATGTTGGTTGACGGGCAGGGTAACTTCGGGTCAGTTGATGGTGACTCGGCGGCTGCAATGCGTTATACCGAAGTTCGTATGGCGAAAATCGCCCATGAACTGCTGGCGGATTTGGAAAAAGAAACGGTTGATTTTGTTCCTAACTATGACGGAACAGAACATATTCCGGCAGTTATGCCAACCCGAGTTCCAAACTTGCTAGTCAATGGTTCATCAGGGATTGCGGTGGGGATGGCAACAAACATTCCGCCACATAACCTAGGCGAAGTTATTGATGGCTGTCTTGCTTATGTTGATAACGAAGACATCACTATTGAAGAGTTGATGGAACATATCACGGGGCCTGATTTCCCGACTGCCGCTATTATTAATGGTCGCAGAGGAATTTTAGATGCTTACCGTACTGGTCGCGGAAAAATTTATATCCGTGCTCAGGCTGATATTGAAACTGATGAGAAAACCGGTCGCGAAACAATTATCGTAACGGAAATTCCTTATCAGGTGAATAAAGCGCGTTTAATTGAAAAAATAGCAGAGCTTGTTAAAGATAAACGCATTGAAGGTATCAGCGGATTACGTGATGAGTCTGATAAAGACGGCATGCGTATTGTTGTTGAAATTAAACGTGATGCTGTGGGTGAAGTGGTATTAAATCACTTATTCTCACAAACACAAATGCAGGTTTCTTTCGGTATTAATATGGTTGCGCTTCACCAAGGTCAGCCAAAACTATTAAATCTAAAAGAAATTATTTCTGCTTTTATTCGTCACCGTCGTGAAGTCGTTACTCGTCGTACTATTTACGAATTACGCAAAGCGCGTGACCGTGCTCATATATTAGAAGCATTGGCTGTTGCATTGGCGAATATTGACCCTGTTATTGAAATGATCCGCCAAGCATCAAACCCAGCAGAAGCAAAAGCCGCATTAATTGCACAGCCTTGGGATTTAGGTAGTGTTTCTACTATGTTAGAGCGTGCTGGTGACAGTAATGTTGCTCGCCCTGAATGGTTAGAACCACAATATGGTGTGCATGACGGTAAATACTATCTTACAGAACAACAAGCTCAAGCTATTTTGGATCTGCGTTTGCAGAAACTAACCGGCCTTGAACATGAAAAACTGTTAGATGAATACCGTGACTTATTGCTTCAAATTGCTGAATTATTGCATATCTTAAGAAGCCCTGAGCGTTTGATGGAAGTCATTCGAGAAGAGCTAAATGCGATTAAAGATCAATATAACGATCCACGTCGTACTGAGATCACTGAGAATACAGCGGATATTAATATCGAAGACCTGATCAATGAAGAAAATGTGGTTGTTACACTTTCTCATCAAGGCTACGTTAAATATCAGCCACTTACCGATTACGAAGCACAACGTCGTGGCGGTAAAGGTAAGTCAGCAGCAAGAATTAAAGAAGAAGACTTTATTGATCGCCTGCTGGTGGCTAACACCCATGACACCATATTATGTTTCTCAAGCCGTGGTCGTCTCTATTGGATGAAAGTTTACCAGTTACCAGAAGCAAGTCGTGGTGCTCGTGGCCGTCCGATTATCAACTTATTACCTCTTGAACAAAATGAACGTATTACGGCTATATTGCCAGTGAGAGAGTATGAAGAAGGTAAGTTTGTCTTTATGGCAACGGCAAGCGGTACAGTGAAGAAAACACCTCTACAAGATTTCAGCCGTCCTCGTAGCGCAGGTATTATCGCAGTCAACTTAAATGAAGGCGATGAGCTAATTGGTGTTGACTTAACTGATAGCACGAACGAAGTTATGCTGTTCTCTGCTGATGGTAAAGTGGTCCGCTTTGCAGAAGATTGTGTTCGTCCAATGGGTCGTACTGCGACAGGTGTTCGTGGTATGAAACTGAGTGATGACGACAAAGTCGTTTCTCTGATCATTCCTCGTGGTGACGGTAATATTTTAACTGTCACTGAAAATGGTTATGGTAAACGAACTGCACAAAACGAGTACCCAACGAAGAATCGTGCTACACAAGGCGTTATCTCTATTAAAGTGAGTGAGCGTAACGGTAAAGTGGTAGGTGCAATTCAAGTTGAAGAAACTGACCAAATTATGATGATCACCAATGCAGGTACATTAGTTCGTACTCGTGTTTCAGAGGTCAGCATTGTTGGACGTAATACACAAGGTGTTACCTTAATTCGTACAACAGAAGATGAGTTGGTTGTTGGCTTGCAACGTGTTGAAGATGAAGATGATGCATTAGATGATGATGAAGTTAATGAGGTTATTAACGAAGCATCACCTGAAGAGCCAGGATCAGATTTAACCGATGATGCAGCAGACGAAGAATAATATTTATCATTATTGTGATGTATAAATAAAAGAAAGCAGGCATAATTGCCTGCTTTTTTTATGTGGTAGGATCAGTACATCATCAGAAATAATTATTCTGATGATAAAGATCATATTATTCAGACATACAGTAACTTCTGCTAGAATAGAATAAGTTTCTTATGCGGTAGGAATATTGATTAGGGTGGTTGTTTGAGATATCTCTCGTCCTTTAAAACATCGTTAAAAATTTCCCGCTACCTTTTTCGCGTATTAGGTATCATGTTGTGGGCGATGGGGGCATTATTAACAATGTTTTACCTCATCAATATCTTTAATGATACAAAGTCAGATATTAGGCAAGAGTATAGTAATAACTACACTAATCTCCTCGGTTTTTTTCGACAAACTTCTGGCACCATCCGTGATTTACAATACCTCGCAGAACGTCATCAAGAGCAAATCAATTTAAATCCAGGTATAAAAAATTCATTATTTTATGAAGGACCATTTTCACTTCATAAACTCAATGAGGCTGCGGACTGTGAGTTATTTAAGGGACAAACCAACAACTATTTTCGTTCGTTTAACAGTATCTTATATTATTGGAAAGATAACACCCCTGCATTACAAGGGATAAACCAAGTTTTCATGGTAGGTTCTCACAGTATGTGCATGATTAACTTCCCTTTACGTGCATCACCTGTAGATACTGAAATGTTGAAAAAGATGGTTTACGAAAATACGCGTAACTATATTAATCAACGGGCGCAAGGCAAAGAAGTTAATCAATACTGGATAGTTCCTGATGCAAAAGGGGATAGTGGCATTTTATATGTAATGTCACCAGTTTATGCTTCAGGTAAATTCATTGGGTTAATTGGTATTGAAAGAGCAATTCGTCTTGAATATTTCTCTCCAGCCAAAGATAGAGTGATTTCTATCCATCTTCTAAATAGCAGAAACACCACAGTATTAAGCTATCCTGCAGAAAATAATTATCGTTCTATTAAGCAAGTTGCTGATGTAAGTGCACCCTATTTTGGTTTTGACGAAGATTTCAGTGAACTAGTTGCAAAGCGAAAACTATTGCCATCCTCTTTTAGTGTGGTGTATTCATTACCACTGAAGCAAATTCTAAATGAATTTAAATTTACTATTTTTAATGCACTGATTTTAAATATTATTTCTGCCATTTTTATTTTTATTTTTGTGTGGATCTTCGAAAGGAAAATATTCTCACCAGCAGAAAATAACGCTTCCCGACTAGAAGAGCATGAACAGTTTAACCATAAAATTGTGGCATCAGCACCTGTCGGAATTAGTATTCTGAGAATTCGCGATGGCATGATCATTTTAAGTAACGAATTAGCACATAACTATTTTAGGTTACTCAGCCACAGTGATAAGCAAAATATTTTATCTATTATTGCTGAGAAAAGTAGCAATATGGTTGATGTAGTGACGAATAACCGTAATCACTTACAAATCAGTTTTGTTAATTCGCGTTATCAAAATGAAGATGTGGCTATCTGTGTTTTAGTGGATATTAGCGCTCGTGTCAAAATGGAACGTTCGCTACAAAATATGGCAACAGCGGCAGAACAAGCGAACCAAGCAAAATCAATGTTCTTAGCCACGGTGAGTCATGAACTACGTACACCACTTTATGGCATTATTGGCAACTTAGAGTTATTACAATCCTTTA
Source organism: Proteus vulgaris (assembly GCF_016239305.1). GTDB lineage: Bacteria > Pseudomonadota > Gammaproteobacteria > Enterobacterales > Enterobacteriaceae > Proteus > Proteus vulgaris_C. The sequence continues at coordinate 105,906 of NZ_JAEHOQ010000012.1, forward strand.
CACAAAATGATGATACAAGTCGATTATTAAAAACGATGGATAACTCCTCATCATTACTGCTAAAAATTATTAGTGATATTCTCGATTTCTCAAAAATTGAATCTAAACAGTTAAAAATTGAGATTAAACCGTTTAATTGTCGCCAAGTACTCTCTTTTGTTATTTCTAATTATTTACCTTTAATTGCGAAAAAAGATTTAGCGATCTACTGCTTTATCGAACCAGATGTGCCTAAAATTGTAAACAGTGATCCTGTTCGTGTACAACAGGTTATTTCTAATTTATTGAATAATAGTATTAAATTTACTACGACAGGATGTATTACTTTACATCTTTATAAAGATGAGTATTACCTATATTTTGATATTCATGATACAGGACGAGGGATCGGTGAGAAGGCATTACATGAGCTTTTTGAACCATTTTTCCAAGTATCACAAAATACAGAAAGCGCATCCGAAGGTACAGGGTTAGGTTTAGCTATTTGTGAAAAGCTGATTAACTTAATGGATGGCGATATCAGCGTTGTTTCACAAGAAAATATTGGCAGCCGATTTACAGTTCGAATACCACTTTATGGTGCGTTAGAAGAGAGTGAACTTGCTACCGAAAAGGATATTTATAAAGAGAGCACTGTTCGTTGTTTTATTGATATCAAAAATCTTTATTTAGAAGGATTTATTGGGCGATATCTTAATTATTTTGGATTGAACTGCGAATTATTAACGGAAGAAACAACACTGTCTTCAACAGATTTTATTATTACGGACTATGATTATCCTAGAGCGCATCATTGCCAATTTATTAGGCTTAATGAGCATTACCTCGAGCCATCCAAAAAAATAGCAGAGAACATATGGGTATGTAGTACTTATAAATTAAATGAATTAACAAAAATAATACTACAATTACCACAGAATAAAATTGAAGCAAATTGTGTTGATATGGTTGAGCTGAATACAGATTGCGGTTTACAAGCATTGACCATTTTGATTGTTGATGATCATCCTATAAATCGCTTATTGCTGACCGATCAATTGAAAAAAATTGGTTTTAATACAGCAACCGCAGAGGATGGGTGTGATGCATTAGCCTATTTAGTGAAAAATCACATCGATATTATTCTGACTGATGTCAATATGCCAAATATGAATGGTTATCAGCTTGCAACTCATATACGAGAAATGGGTAGTGATATGCCAGTAATTGGCGTAACAGCAAATGCAATAGCAGAAGAAAAGCAACGCTGTATTGATGCTGGAATGAATGATTGTGTGTCTAAACCTGTATCACTTTCTATTCTAAAAGAAGTTTTGGTAGGACATATACCGAAAAAATAGTTTACATAGTCATCATAAAAATGAACAAATAAGAACAATGTTAATTGTACGGATAAGATAGACATAAAGAATGATACCGTAAGCAACACATCCTATAGGTTCTAGGGCATTATCAGATAAAAGATGAGTGTTAGGTTATGTTACATCGGTTTGGTGCTTAGTGGGTGGGATATTGCGATAAAATAAAGACAAAAAGCAGAGAAGCTCCCAAAATAGGTTGAGCTTCCTGATTTTATCGGTATTACAAACGGTCGATTGAAAAGATTAATCTGGGCCGTTAATTTCTTTATCAATAGTTACGGATGATAAGTAATTAAGTAATGCAATATCATTATCAACACCCAGTTTCATCATTGCTGATTTTTTCTGGCTACTAATTGTTTTAATACTACGATTAAGTTTTTTTGCGATCTCAGTTACGAGAAAGCCTTCAGCAAATAATCTCAGTACTTCACTTTCTTTAGGTGATAAACGTTTATCGCCATAACCATTTGCATTTACTTTCTCAAGTAGTTTCGCGACACTTTCAGGCATAAATTTCTTGCCTTTTTGCAACGCAGCCAATGCTTTTGGTAGATCCGTTGGAGCACCTTGTTTAAGTACAATACCTTCAATTTCAAGATCAAGGACAGCACTTAAAATAGCAGGGTTGTTATTCATGGTAAGCACAATAATCGACAAATTCGGGTAATGTCTTTTGATGTACTTAATTAGCGTAATACCATCACCATACTTATCCCCAGGCATAGATAAGTCAGTAATTAAAGCATCTGCATTTAACTTAGGTAAGTTGTTGATAAGTGAAGTTGAATCTTCAAATTCACCGACAACATTGACCCATTCAATTTGTTCTAAAGATTTACGAATACCGAATAAAACGATTGGGTGATCATCGGCAATAATAATATTAAGGTTATTCATGTTTAATTGTTACCTTGCTGCAGCAACTGTTGAATCCATTTATCCAGTTGAGTGATACGTTCTTTGATCTCTAATTCATTATGATTTTTTATGTCATGTTCTAAATATTCACAGCTTTCTCTGAGATATTCTAAATCTAACATGGCAAAAACCCCTTTTAGGCGATGAGCTGTCTGGGCTAGAGAATGAAAGTCTTTATTTGTTGCTTCTAAGTGTAGTTTCTCAACATCAATAGGAACAGTACTGATAAATAGTTCCTTATAATCACTACCATTCAACTTCTTCCTATAATTATTAAGAATTACTTCGTAATTATCAAGGTTATTATTTTCATCCAAAATACTCTCTTCAGTTGTATCTAGAGAAAATGGCTCATTCTCTTCAATTAAATAAGTAATAGCTTCAATTAAAGGATCACCGAAGTTATAGTTACACTTTATTAAATCTTTTGATATTTTTTCAAATCCAACAATAGAGCTCATTAATAATATTGTTGGGGACTCAGGACTATCATCCGGAGTATCTTTAAGTATGATATCGTATTCGGGATAAAGATTCTCTTTATTTTTATCAAAGTATGTCGCGCCGTATTTATCAAGCTGTTGACAGATAATTTTTTCTATTTCAGGGTTTTTTATGGCGAGTTTTGCGCTTATTCCTTCCAATAATACGTTAAAAGTTCGTTCTTCTGTATCTATATGCTGGTATGGGAGTACAATTCGGAAATGAGAACCAATACTTTCTTGGCTTTTAATTGTTAACTCACCCTGAATTTTATTACATAACAAATGACATAAATAAAAAATAATTCCAGAATTGGAATAATATTTATCTCCCATTGCTTGCCCTAGGAATGGGTATTTTATATTGGCAATGTCTTGTGGTGTTAGCCCACTTCCGCTATCAATAATATCAATAAGTATTTCTTCTTTGTCTTTATTTTTAACTAAATTTAGATTAACAGTTATTTTTCCATAGTTAGTCGTACTAATGGCATAATTAATCAATGATAAAATAATCTTACTTAATGCAGGGCCATCATTAATTAAAAGTAAACCTGGCCTTATATTATTATGGAAATAAAGGGTTAAACCTTTTCTTATCATAAATGGTGATGCAGTTATCAAAATAGATTCAACTAATGTCGAAAGCTCAAATTCATCCTTGTGAATTTTCCATTCTTGATTTTCTAACTTATTAATTAACGTAATATTTTCTATCCATTCAGAAATATAATTTGTCTTTTCTAATAATAAGCTAAGCAATTGCTGATGCGTACTTTCAGGCAATAGTTCTTTGAATTGATAAACCATCTCATTTATATCTTTGATTGGACGCATTAATTCTAGTGACATATTAGATAAGATCTTACGTCGTGCGATGGTGTTTTTTTCATATTCTTGCTGTGCAAGTTGTAATTTTTTATTGATGAGTGCTTCGTTGTCTTTATTCAGAAATATGAATAATGACGTATTATCAATATTGCTGTTATTGCTGGTTCTAATCTCATAAATCTCATTGTTGATTGCTGTTTGGATTAAACCATTATGCTCAATCGCCATCTGTCGGATCTTTGATAAATCGATATGAGGTAATAGTTTTTCAGCATGGCTGTTGCTAATAATTTTATGGTTGGAGGAAAAATTGTATACCAATAACCCAATAGGAAGATTAGAAATGATGTCGTTAGTCATCTCTTCTTTGATGCGTAGATTACGAGTCATTGAGATGTACGGAAAAACATACTTGTTACGTATATAAATGTGTCCGAAAACAGAAACTGAAATAAAGGCAAGCAGGCTAATTAACAACCAGATGTTTTTATAAGCAATTTCTTTGATAATTAGTTTCAACGGATATTCATAAGAGAGTGAATAGGGAATGCCCGCAATAGGTTGAGAAAAAATCAAAGAAGAGCCATCGGTTGAAATTTCAATGCTGTTTTTATCATAGACCGACTGTTGGCCTGTTGGCAGTAATCTCAAGTAGTGTGGTGATAGTTCTGAAGGTAAAAAATTATTGATAGGTAAATCAAATGCGACCACGCTAGTAAGTTGCCCTGGCACATTAAACATAATGCGGTAGGTATAGTAATAGATATTTTCTGTAGACATCTTTCTAATAGGGGAAAGACTCTCTTTTTCATCTAAAGCGGTTGATTGCATCAACAGTTCAGAGCGTTTGTTCTCAGCAGTTAAAGTTAGGTAGCTTTCTTTGTAACGAATTTCTGGTTTAAGCACGGAGTGAGTCGTAATTAAGATAAGATCATTTCCTTTACCATTTAGATAATAAAGTGAACTGTAATCATTACGTACACCCCAGATAATTTCGAGTGAATTTGCAAACCGTTGTGCTAGCTGGAACGTTTGTTCGTTAGGTTTACCAAATATAATGGCATCTACTGTTTGATCCCGACCTTCAAGCCAAAAGACATCAGAACGTAGTTTTATTGGGGTTAATGGTAAGGATGGAAAGACAGTTGTGTCTGATATTTTATTTGATAACTGAAAAAGCTGATTAGAATGATAACGGTAATCTTCAACCTGCAAAGCAAATTTATGAGTCGTGTTGTTGATAGCATTCTTTTTACTATCTAGCCAAGTATCAAAATAACTGTAAGCGTATAGAAAAAGTGATATGACCATAAAAAGAAGAAATAGGACATATAAGCGAGTTAGTGTATTTGGCTTGAGTTGGTTCAATGTACGCATTCAGTTTGCGAGCCTTTAAGAGACAATGTAGTTAAAAAAGAAAAGTTGAATAAACAATCACCATTATTCAGCCATTATATTAACAGGTTATCGCTTTAAAAGGGATATTCGGATGAACTTTGAGCAAACAAACAAAAAAAACAGATTTTTTTACAATAGGAGCTAGACAGCGGGGTCAGAGATAGGCATAATTCCGCGCTATGGAAGGATGGCCGAGTGGCTGAAGGCAGCGGTCTTGAAAACCGCCGATGGGAAACCATCCTAGAGTTCGAATCTCTATCCTTCCGCCAGAATTAGCCGGCTTAGCTCAGTTGGTAGAGCAACTGACTTGTAATCAGTAGGTCACCAGTTCGACTCCGGTAGCCGGCACCATATAAGAACCCGTTATCTCGTAAGAGATAGCGGGTTTTTTCTTTGGTTAAATCCTAATGCTAAAGCATGTATATACTAAAAAAACACCACATAAATAAAAAGATGGTGGTGTTTTTGGGTATTACAATAATTACCAGCCCATTACCGACCAGTTAAATACACGGCCCAAGATTTTTACTTCTTCTAATGTGGAACGTTCATCAGGATAATCAATCGTATTATAACTACGAATGATAATAGTGTTATTGGGGAGTCGATGTAAAATTTTAACTCTTAAAAGATCGCCTTGTTGAATAGCATAAATACCGCCATCAACAATTTTTGTATGCCCTGTACTGATAGTCACTATAGAGCCATCAGGAATAACCGGAGACATACTGTCACCATGTACTTTAAAAGCAACGGCATCACTAGGTTGTACACCATAGCGATTAAATGTAGAACGAGAAAATCTCAACAATTCCACCTTTTGATTATCAGTGGTACAACTTCCGAAACCGGCAGCTAATTCAATAGTAGTATAGAAGGGGATTTCAACTTCATCTCGTTCTATCGGTGTATTATTATCCCAATCATCAACCGGAGTCATTTCATTTACTGAAACACCGTCATTTCTTTTTGCTCCTCGCCCATATTCTAACCATTCCGGTCGAATATCTAACCACTGGCTTAATGCTAAAATGTTAGTTGGATCAGGAATCGATTCACTGTTTAACCATTTCCACACTGCAGGTGCGCTGACTTTTATACCTTGTTGAGCTAACGCATCTGCAATTCTTTTGCCCAGCCCACGACCAGCAATCCCTGAATCTAAGCAAGCTTCTTGAAGCCTTTTTGTGAACTCCGTTTTATTATCATTTTTAACCATTGGTTAATTTCCTTTGCTACTTGACGCCACTTTGGTTAAAATATAGCATTAACTAATAGTTAATAAAAGTGCGAGAAGTACAAAATAGTAACTAAATAAACCAATGCAAGAGTGGTAAGTAAAAATCACGTTGAGATAACGCCGTAAAATGCGGGTGATTTAGATGCATAAATGCCATGCCTTGTCGTGGTACATGGATGACCAATTTAGTAATGATAGGAAATCAAAAGGAGCATTAAATGAGACTAGCAGACTTACCTAAATATTTTTCACCAAAAAGCATTGTATTAAGTGATGTAAGAACTGTTAAAGCGGTAGATTCGCTTTCCGTAACTGATGTGATGACATCAATTAGCTTAGTTACGCGAAAAGGGCGCATGGGCATAGAGTTGTTTTTAGCTAAACATAATATTAGTCATCCAGATGAAGCGATAGAAAGTCTTTATCAATATGCACTAACTCAAGCATACCAATATAAAGCAATTGATAAACTAACTGAAAATGATAAAGCTAAGGTTTTACATATTATTGCTAATTATGCCTTTCAAGATTATGCAAGAAGTGCAGCAAGCAAAAAAGCCTGCCCTGATTGCACCAATGGATTTATTGAAGTTGATATTTTTACTACCAAAAGTTATACCTCAAAACCCGTTAAAGGATTTGAGCGAGATCTTAAAAATGCACTTAAAATCAAACCTATAAGTAACACTTCTTACCGCGAAGTGAGAGAGACAACTCGTGTTATTTGCCCTACTTGTAAAGGGAAAGCTGAAATTCGCTTAGCTTGCCGTTGTCATGGTCGTGGCCAAGTTTTAGATAAAAAAGAGAGTGAAAAACAAGGTTTATCAGTTTTTAAACCTTGTGGTAAATGTGCAGGACGTGGATATCCTCGTTTAAAATTCAGTGAAGTATTAGCACAAGTACAAACAGTGGTGAGTGTTTCTAAAACAGTTGCATACAGTAACTATAAGGTATTATTTGAACATTTAGTGGAAGAATGCTTTAAAGAAGAGTCTTTATCAGAAAAAATTCTTCAAGAAGTGACCGCGAAGTAATAATTTTCTCTATTTGTTTATTTTTATAGGAATTTACTATTGACCTTTAGGAAGAATAAACATACACTATCCCCACAGTGAGAGATTTGTACCTAAAGACCTCACAACAGAATATAAATAGCCCCACTCTGAAGTGGGGCTTTTTTGTATCTGTATTTCACTAACATATATTCATGATGTTAGATAAATAAAATATAAAATATCTTTATTAAAACAGGACTTAAAATAAGTCCTGCAAAAGAGTGTTTTTGTATGAAAAGCATTTCAGTTAATTGTTGATAAATTATAGCTACAACTGAAGATATTAAAATTAAACGTAAATTAAATATAAGCCACATAAGTGGCTTTTTTTATTTCAAAAATAGAGGTTTTAAAATATGACGAATAATACAGATAACAAAGGGTTAGTAATGGGCAATGCTGGTATTTTACGTATTGCTAAAGGACATCCAAATCGTGTGCCAGAACAAAGTCAATTCTTACGACTAGGCGCTTTAACAAGTAAGTCATTTGATTTTGGTATGGAAACAGTAACATCGAATGCTGATGATACAAAAGGTTTAACTGAATCAATTGTTACAGGTGCCGACTTTACTATTAGTTTCGATGGTGAACTGAAAAAGAAAGGTGTGACAGGCTCTACATCAGCTTTTGATGTTGCAAAGGAAATTTTAGATGAAGTAAAAACAAATAACCAACCTGCATATTGGGTTCAGCTTGATATGAAAGGTGATGGTTCTGATGTGGTTCAAGGTTACATGGCATTTACATCATGGTCGATGGAGTTTCCAACGAAAGAGATTTCTACCTATTCTGGTGAGCTTAAAGTTTATGATGCTGATACTGTTGAATGGTTGCAAGAAGAAATTGTTGTACAAAGTATTGTTCTAGAACCAACAACTTTATCTGTTAAAGCAAATGAAGAAAAAACATTTATTGTGAAATTTATACCAACAAATGCCACTAACGGTAATTATGCTGTTGTTAGCGATAAAACAAATATTGCAACGGTTTCTCAAAGTGATGACATCGTTACTGTTCGTGGTATTGCTGCTGGTAATACAGTAATTACAGTAACATCTGAAGACGGTGCTAAGAGTGCAAGTTGTTCGGTGTCTATAGCTGAATAATATTACAAAGGGTACTTTCGAGTACCCTTGATAATATTTAGGAGGCTTTATGACACCCATGCTAGAAATCGGTGAGATGGTTATCTCTACTGATAAAAAAGATTATTTTTTCCGCCCATCTTTCGCCAATATGACTCGTATTGGCGATCCTAAACAGATTGTTGATATTTTTGCATTATTAAATGGTATTGAAATTCAAAATTTGCTTAGTCAAGCTATGATGAATTACCAAAAAATACCCGACTGGTTATTTAAAATGATTAATAAACCAGTTTATGGTCGAAATATTCTTCAACTTGCTATGTTGGTCATGCAATCTTGTTGCAACGATGAATGTGATGAAATAATCGGTGAATGGAAACCTGGAAAACGCGGTCTTGTTTATAAACAAGGCAAAATGCCTATTTCAGATATCATACTGATCGCACGAGAGTTATTTACGCATGGCGTAATTGGAAAAGCAAAGATCCGTCAACTACAACGCAATGAAAATCAAAATGACTTTTCTGGTTCTTTTCTTTCTATTGAATACATTAGTGCCGCTAGAGCCCATTTTGGTATGACTCGTTATGATGCAGAGCAATTAACTATGACTGAATTTCAGTTGATGTTAAAAGCGAAATATCCAGATGAGAAAGGTTTCACTAAAGAAGAATATAACGCCATCATGGAAGAAGATGATAAGCGTAATGATGAGTTGACTAGTGGTAAACGACGACTAGTTAGCAGAAAAAGAAAATTATCTAACTAATATCCGCCATTGAGCGGTTTTTTTATTTTTGGAGATCCTCAAATGGCAAATCAAAATAGTGTTGCTTATAAAATACAATTAGATGTTCGAGATATGCTTACTTCGCAACGTCAAGTTGAACAACATTTAAAAAGTTTAAATAGTCATTTTGATAAAACAACAAAAGTTGTTAATAACACTGAAAAATCAATGTTTTCATTATCAAAAGTCGCAAGTTCTCTTAGTAATAAACTATCTTTATCAATGGTAGCCAGTTATTCAGACGATTGGGTTGATCTAAATAATAAACTTGCTCAGTCAGTGAGAGTTAATGAGTCATTAGTTGAGGTTACAGACAGAGTCTATAACGCAGCCCAAGGATCGCGTTCTAGCTTAAGTTTAACAGCGGCACTTTATTCAAAACTCGAAGAAGGTACCCGAAGCTATAATCTATCAGCTGAAGAGTTAGCTCAACTTACAACTATTATTAACCAAGGTTTTTTACTTTCAGGTAATTCCGCACAAGGTGCTGAAAGTGCAATTACGCAGTTTTCTCAAAGCTTAGCATCTGGTGTTTTAAGTAGCGATAGCTTCAATGTGATGACAGAGCAAGGAAACCAGTTACTTATTGCTCTTTCTAAATCATTGGGTGTATCGGTAAGTGAATTACGAAACATGGCAAATGAAGGTCAATTAACCAGTGATGTACTTGCTAAAGGCTTGCTGTTACAAGGTGATCATATTGGCAAAGAATTTGAGGAATCAACCCAAACTGTCGTTCAATCAATGCAAATTGCAGGTAATAGCTTAACTAAATTTTTAGGAGAAAATACAACAGTACAAGCAGGCATACACCTATTTGGTGATTCGGTTGTTTTGGTTAGTGATCATATTGAAACCATGAGTAATATATTAAATATTGCCGCAGTTGTTTTTGGTTCTCGTTATGTGGGAGCTATAGCACTTGCAACAAAAACGAAAGTACAAAATATGATCTCAACTCGAGAAGCTACATTAGCGACTCTTCAAGAAGCAAAAGCAGCAGAATACACTGCAAACATGACCGTTCGAAAAACAAAGGCGGATTTAGATGCAGCGAGAGCTGCTGTTGTAAAGGCTGAATCTGAATTGGCTGCGACTAGAGGAACTAATGCTGAGGCAACAGCACAAGCTAATTTAACAGCAACAAAAACATTGGCTATAAATGCTGCTATTGCTCATACGGAAGCCACAAAAGTTCAATCAACAGCAATCAACAACTCTGCAATAGCTGCAAAGGCAGCTTCTCTATCAATAGGCGCACTTAAAAATGTTATGGCATTTTTAGGAGGTCCCACTGGCGTCGCAATGTTAGCCGCTTCAGCCATATACTATTTTTTCCAGAAATCAGAGCAAGCTAAACAAGAAGTCACTGATTTTATTAGTAGTCTTGATAATTTAAAAGGAAAATTAAAAGAATTATCTTATCAAGAAATTGCACGAGATATTGATATAGCAAAAGATAAGCAAGCTCTATTAAATGAAGAAATTCAAGAACAAATGAAAGAGCTTAGTAGATTAAAAAAAATGTATGAAAATCAACCAGAAGCATTGAGTTTTGATATTGATTTTTTAAATAAAACTCAAGCCAAAACTATGAAGGAAATAATTAAATTAGAAGGTGATTTATCAACTAAGAAAAAAGAATCTGAATCTATTATTCAATACTTATCTGAAGCACAAGCTACTTATAATCAAAAAGTCCAAGAAGCAATACAGCTTAGTGTTGATAACGCGAAGAATTTAAACATCGAAAATTCTGTTTTTGGAAAGTTAACCAATATAATTCAATCAGCAACAGCGGCCAAAAGTAAATTTAATGCTCAACAATTAAAAGTAGAAAGAACCAAAGAAGGGCTAGATTTAGAAAAACAAATTAATAGAGAAATTCAATTAGCTAAAGCAGCCACTGAAGATAAAAAAATGGAGCTTCAAATTGGCTTTGATTTAGAAGATAGAAATATTACTGATGGTGAAGCAACTAAATTAAAAGCTCTTTATGAGGAAAGAAATGTAGAACAAGAAAATGAAAAGCAACGTAAAATAGCAAGTGAAGCAGCACAGCAAGCCGCAAAAACAGCAGGTGATGCGCTCAATAATCAATTAGTACAACTTGAGAGATTAAATAAAGGGTATAAAGAAGGCTCTTTAGAAATGGCACAATATGATGCCGTTCAAGCTTTAGGCAGTGGCGCAACAGACCTACAAATTAAAAAAGCTGAAGAAACGGTTGCTAAGATATTTGAACTTGAGCAGAAAAAAGTAGATGAACAATTAGCACTTGATTTAGATTTATATACTAAAGCGAAAGCACTTCGAGATAAGGAATTAGCTGATATTGAGAGAGTGAGCAAAGATGATGTCTCGCTCACTGAAATAGCGGCAAGAAAAAAAGCTGAAATTGAAGCTGAATACATAGAAAAAATCGCAAAAATAAGAGTAGATAACGCAGTAACTTCACAAAATAATCTTCAAGGGCAAATTGATCCTGTTCAACAACTTGAAAATGAACATGCTCGTAAGCTAGCTTTGATAGAAGCTTTTGAAACAGAAAAGGGTCAAATTAATCAACGTGGTTTAGAGTTGATGAATGCAGCTAATACACAGTATGAACAAGCAAGAATTAGTGCTCAATGGGAGATCTGGAAAAATCAAAGTGAAGGGCATCAATTTCTTGCTGATGGAATAAATGCATTAGGGCAACAATCAACAGGGATTATTAAAGGCCTGTTAGACGGCACGATGACTTTGAATGATGCTTTTCAAAATGTCGCATTAACTATTGTTGATCAGGCGATTAGTGCACTTGTTCAAATGGGAATGCAACAAGTTAAGAATATGATCATTAGTGATGCTATTCAAACAGCTTCAAATGCAAAAGCTGTAGCTGGCGCAGCAGCTACGGGGAGTTCCATTGCATCATCAATGGCACCCGCTGCTGCAGCTACAAGTGTTGCAACGATGGGGTCTGCGGCAACTTGGGGAATGGTCGCGTTAGCCGCAGCTATTCCTATGATGATAGCGATTGCTGGTGGACGTAAAAATGGTGGTCCTGTAAACGCTAATAGCATGTATCGAGTGGGTGAAGGTGGTTTACCAGAAATTTTTAGAGCCAGTAATGGTAACCAATATATGATACCTGGCGATAATGGACGTGTTCTTAGCAATAGACAATCTGGTGCTGGTGGTGGTTTTGGCATTGGGAATATGCAGTTTAACTTTAACGTACATGCTCCTAATGGCATAACTCAACAAGAAGCCACGCAAATAGCACAGATGGTAAAAGGCACTGTTTATGATGTGCTCAAAACTGAACTGAGAGGCGGAGCATTACAAGGAAATCCTCGTTATTAATAGCCACCAAAA
>NZ_JAEHOQ010000013.1 GCF_016239305.1 Proteus vulgaris
GTATAATTAATCACAGTATCTATAAAAAATTGTGATTTATAACATCATACTAATTCAATAATATTGCTGTCCTTGGCGGTTATAACCATGTTTCAGAAAATGATAAAAAAGATCTTAATTATTAAAGATAATAAAGCTTATTTATTATTTTTAAGTTGGAAGTTATATTTTTATTCGATAATTTTAGTTATAGCAAGCAATATGCTAATTATCAATGTGTTGATTATATTATTAAGGGAAGATTCGCAAAAATAAATTTTTACTATAGTGGTTATACGTAATTGAATTGGTATTATTAACCTTTATTAGATTTAATTGAAATAATAAGAATAGCGAATACACTGATGTTTTATTTTAAATAATATTAAATATTTATAGTCTAATGGAATATTAGTTGAAAACTAAAAATAAATAAAACTGATACTATTTAATAGTATTATTATCAGACTAAATCCAGCTTTTAGCTCTAAAGGCTTTTGATGTAGTAACATTGGGTTGATTTTTTGCATCTCGAAATAACTTTGTGGATTGTATCACTGCGTCATATTTTCAGTGTGATAGTTTATTGTTGACCATCCATTAGCATTCTGTTTATTTTTCGGGAAAATTATGAAAAAAAGTGCAATATCTATCCTAGTCAGCACTGGCGTATTACTGTCATCAATGGCAGTAGCAAACACCACAGGCTCAGAAATCCTTGCTGTGCAATCAGGCGGTACACCCAATAAGGTGTATCAAAATAATAAACCGACACTGAAAGTAGCTACCTATAACATTGGTAAAAATGAAGTTTCAGCAGATGTCACCAATTTTGACAAGCTTAACCAAGCAATCAAAAATATCGATGCTGATGTTATTGTTGTCACTGAAGTTGATAATAAAACAGCACGCAGTAAAAATATTAACCAGCTTGAAGAATTAGCAAAAGCCAATAATATGCAGTTTGCTTTTGGCAAAGCGCTCGATTTTGATGGTGGGCAATATGGTGTTGGTATTTTATCAAAATATAAAATTGATAAATCACAGGTCGTTAATCTGCCTTCAGGTAATGCAGAACAACGTATTGTTTTATTATCACAGATTACTAAACCAGGGTTTGATTCGCCGATTATTATTATGGGAACACACCTTGATTGGCAAAAAGATCCCACTATTCGCATCGGTCAAGTAAGACATATATTAGATGCCGCAATTGGTGATACAGAAACCGGCTTTGATAATATTTCAACTTCAATAAAAATATTGGCTGGTGATTTTAACTCCACCGCCAATGAGCAACCAATCCAAGAAATTAATTATTTTTGGAACCCTGTTGAAAAGCCAAATAGCGATAAACGTACATGGCCAGCAATTAATCCAGCTATAGATATCGACCATATATTTACATTTAAAGGTCAAGTCTGGGATATCAAAAATATGAAAATCCCACAAGATTCAGCAACTTTTAAATGGTCAGACGCAAGTGATCATCTTCCTGTTATTGCTGAGTTAGAATTACAAGAACAGTAATAAATAACGATAAATAAAAACGCCCTTGATTGTATTTACAAGGGCGTTATTTTCATCAACAGCTAACTAAGCGTTAAATCAGATTAAATCCAACCTTTAGCTCTAAAGACTTTTAATGTAGTGACGAAATAGCTCATCTCTTCGGGGGTGCCTAATGTTAAACGGCTCCAACCAAAAGCGGGTGGAAATTCACGGCCGACCATAATATTCGCGTCTTTCATTCTATTTTGATAGGTTTTTACATCACCTTTAACTTTATGGAATATAAAATTTGCATGAGAAGGTGCGTATTCAATATTCAGCTCTTTTAAGACATCAACTACCATCTGACGTGAAACATCAATCGATTTACGGCTATATTCCACATAGGCTTTATCTTTTAGTGAGGCTAATGCGGCAACTGCACCTGCAGTATTAGTATTATCAATAGAAACAAAAGCATCAATCTGCGAGATGACTTCTGGGACGGCAACGCCATAACCTACACGTAATCCAGCTAAGGCATAAATTTTTGAGAATGTACGGGCGACAATTAGATTTTTATATCCCGCAATAACTAACGCAATTGCACTGGTAAATTCAGGTGTTGAAACAAACTCAGCGTAAGCTTCATCAATAATAAAAAAGACATTCTCTTTTGCCGATTTTACCCAATTCGATAATTCTAAGGTAGGGGTTAACATTGCTGTAGGGTTGTTTGGGTTGCATAAGTAAACCATGCTAATACCATCAAACTCTTGTGCTTTTTTCTGCATGGTGGCTAAATCAAAAGCCAGATTATTATCGACAGGGATTTTAACGATTTTTACCCCTAAAGGTTCTGCATAAAGCTCGGCATAGTTAAATGTTGGATCAGGAACAATAAGTTGAATCGCTTTACCTTCTTTTTGTGCTTTGTTTGCCACAAATTGTACGGCCGCTTGAATCGTCTCAGATGAACCATTGCCTAAAGTGATATGTTTATCTGAAAGTTTAAATTCTTTCCCTAATTCGCTAATTAATGCGCTACGTGCGTCATCTGGATATCTAAATGCATTAGGTAAGGCATCAATAACGGCTTGCTTAGCTTTTTGCGACATGCCTAATGAGTTTTCATTAAAGTTAAGTAATAACGGATTTTCTGCGTTAAAAACTAAGTTATTTTTCAGTGTTTCATTGGCATAAGCAGAGCTAACAAAGGAGCTTAATGAAAGCCCCCCAATCACTAAGCTTGATGATGTTAAGAATGAACGACGATTCATGTGATGTTTCCCAAGTAAATTATTCTATGTTTTATTAGTTCACATAGATTACTAAAAAATAGATCAAAGTAAATATCTATGCTTAAAAAATAGTTATTTATTCAATCTTTTTTAAAGGGATAAATTAAGAATACAGTTATATTTGTGTGAAAACAGCATTAGAACGATCGTTCATCAATCTCTTTTGAACTCTTTTCAGCTTCAGCGATTATCCAATTTTTAAATTTTTCTTGTTTAGAGTTCGGGGCAATTTCTATTGGTGAAAGTAGATAATAACTTGAGTTATCTTTTACGAACCCATTTATGGCAACTAATTGCTGATTGTGTAATTCATCTTGTACCATGAGAAAAGAGGCAATTGTTACCCCCAATCCTGCCAATGTCGCCTGAATAGCGAGATAAAAATGCTCATATTCACTCGTTTTTGTATAGGTTGATACAATTCCTGAGTATTGAAACCAATCTTGCCAAGCTTGAGGTCGTGACAATGTTATTAACTGTTTATGTGAATGATGAAGATTATTCGATTTTATGACAGCACCTATTTTTTCATCACAAATCTTGGTTGCATAAATATTCTTGCTCCAAAAAAAATCATCTCGTCGAAATGCTAAATCGACGCCTTCTTTATTAAAATCAATCGCACCACCAGCGGCAACTAAGTGCAACGTGATTTCAGGATGTAAAGTATAAAAGTGAGATAAACGAGGAATAAGCCATTTCATCGCAATAGTGGGTTCACAAGAAACCACTAACACCGGATTATTTAAAGGAGAGCGCAGATGGGTAACGGTTTCTTCAAGTTGTTCAAATATTGCTGACGTTGTTTTATATAAATACTGACCTGCTTCATTTAAATAAACTGCACGATTACGGCGTTCAAATAAAGCAATGCCTAATTCATCTTCTAATAACCGTATTTGTCGGCTTACAGCACTGTGTGTAACATGAAGTTGTTCTGCCGCACTGACAAAACTGCCTGTTTGTGCCGCACTATTAAAAAAACGTAAGGATGTTAAAGAAGGCATTTTCATAAAAGTAAGCCATAAAGTAAGTAATAAAATAGACGATGAAAAATTACAGATATACTGCAAGATAAATCGCTTTTTATTTCTAGTCAAATTAGCAAAATAGAGGGACTTCAGGTGGATTTAATAAGTATTTTATTAAAATAAAAACTTATTTATGTCACTTTTTATTACTTATAATAAACTCAAATGTGAGAATAAGGAAAGAAATGAGTGAGTTAATTGCTGTCGCGATGATCACGATATTGGCTGTGATTAGTCCAGGCCCTGATTTTGCTATGGTGACAAAAAATAGTTATTCCTATGGTGTGAGAGTTGGGCTGATTACTGCAATTGGCATTGCGATTGGTGTTCAGGTTCATGTCTTTTATACTGTATTTGGTATCTCTTTTATTATTATAGAGTCGCCAACTCTTTTTTTTATGATGAAGCTATTGGGAGTAGGGTATTTAATTTATTTAGGATTTAAGTCATTCACGAATAAAACACAATTGACGATTGAAAATGCGGTAAATTCAGCCCCTAGTGTGTTTCAGGCATTACGTGTTGGTTTTTTTACAAATGCATTAAATCCTAAAACAATGTTATTTGTTATTGCGCTTTATACACAAGTGGCTAATTTGAGTAATCCACTCTGGGTAAATCTTTCTTATGGTATGTTTATCTCTGCTGCTCATTGGATTTGGTTTAGCTGTGTTGCGCTATTTTTCTCTACACCTTTATTACGCACAAAAATACTTTCACATCAAAGAATGTCAGATAAAATTATTGGCGTGTTATTAATTCTTTTAGGTATTGGATTGCTGTTTATTTCAGTGAAGTAGAAAGTTAATCAAATAAAAAGGAGATCAGATAACGATCTCCTTTTCTTTATTTTAAGTTATGATTTAGTTTGATTCAGGAAAAGTTAATGTCGATCCCGGAGCTTCGCGACTAAGATGAATAAAGTTTAGATGTTTTTCATATTGATCTAAAATATCAGTAATTACCTGTTCTTTAGTGTAATCCATTAAGTCATTTCCTTGGGTGCCTTCCCATAAATAGGTTTCTAAACGATAATAATCTGATTTACCTCGACGAGCACGATAAGTGAACGCAGGTACTGAATATTTTTGTGGCCAGATTTGATAAATAAAGTTCTGTTCTTGGTCAAGATCGACCACAAGCTCTAAATGATGTAAGCGTTCATTATCTTCAATTGGATAGTAATTGAATTCAACTTTCGCTCCACGTAATAAAAGCTCTTTAGCCACATCTTGCATTGCCGGCATACAGGTTAAATCTAACATGCGTTGCGTATAGGTCGTTCCTGGGAAATTCATAACCCGCCCTAAACGCTGTTTCCAATTCATCGTAGCATTACCATAAAGTGGTGCTGGCGCATTGGTATTTAGCGAACTAACTCGTCTAAAATCTTCGACTTTTAATGATTTATAGAGTCCGGCCATAATAAAGAAAATAACAAAGCTAAAGGGCAACCCCATTATTATTGTCGTGTTTTGTAAGGCAGAAATACCATCAGCCATTAACATACCTAACGTTAATAAACCAATAGCAATAGACCAGAAAATGCGAAGCCAATTGGGTGCGTCGTTATTAACATGGCTTAATTGGGAGGTGAAATTGCCTAATACTAATGAGCCGGAGTCAGCAGAAGTGACATAAAACAATAATCCTGTAATTGTAGCGACAGAAGCCGTTAAACCAAAACCAGGATAGAGTTCTAATAATGAATAAAATCCTTTTTCGGGAGCTTCTAATACTGTTTGTGCGAGTTCTTTATTGCCATGGATCACTTCATATAAAGCACTATTACCAAAAATGGATAACCATAGCAGTGTAAAAACAAAGGGAATAATTAAGGTACCTATGACGAATTGTCGAATTGTTCGTCCTCTTGAAATACGTGCTAAAAAGAGCCCAACAAAAGGTGACCATGCAACCCACCAAGCCCAGAAAAACAGAGTCCAACTATTCATCCAATCTGTTGGTCTATCAAATGCAAAACTATTTAATGTCATGCCTAAAAAACGATTCGTATAATCACCGACATTTAATACCAGCGCATTTAATAAAAACTCAGTATCACCCGCAAATAAGATAAATAAAATCAGCCCCAGTGCGAGTAATACATTCAGTTCAGATAAAATCCTGATCCCTTTGTTTACGCCCGATGTTGCAGAAATAACGGCCATAATAACAGATAATAGAATTAATCCGCCTTGAACGCCCAATCCTTGAGGTAAATCAAAAAGAACTTTTAGCCCATAATTAAGTTGTACAACGCCTATACCTAACGTTGTTGCAATACCAAAAATGGTGCCTAATACTGCTGCAATATCAACTGTATGACCAATTGGGCCATAAATACGATTTCCAAAGATAGGATAAAGTGCAGAGCGTATGGTTAAGGGCAAATTGTAACGATAACTAAAATAGCCCAGAGCGATACCAATAAGTGCGTACATAGACCAGCCCGTCAGGCCATAGTGGAATAAAGTCCACACCATCGACTGACGGGCTGCTTCTATAGTTTCACCTTCGCCGGTTGGCGGTAACATATATTGTGTAATGGGCTCAGCTACAGAGAAAAACATCAAATCAATCCCAATACCTGCCGCAAATAACATCGCAGACCAACTTAAAACACTAAATTCAGGTTTCGATTGTTCAGGTCCTAATTTGATATTTCCAAAACGAGATGTGGCAACAAAAATAACAAAAACAATGTATAACGTTGCCGCCAATAGATAGTACCAACCAAAGGTTTTTGATACCCATCCCAGTGTTGCAACAATCCATCTATTTGCTGTTTCTGTCATCAAAATAGTGAAAAAAGAAAACGCTAAAATCAGCGTTGCTGAAGCGAAAAAAACGACAGAGTTTAGCTTGTCTTTCTGTGGTTTTTTTGTGCTGTTAAGAGTTGTCATCAGAAATTCCAAAAAATTATTTATCTAAAAGTTAAAAGTTGCATTCTTTGTTAACTAATTGAATTAGTTGCAAAGATTCAAATTTTCACAATATCCTCCCATATTGAAATGTAAATTAATTGTGATAAACAATAGTTAATATTGATTGAATGTTCAATTAAAAAAACGTTTAATGAATGTGTTCAATGTATTTTTTAGGTCTTTAAAACATGCCGAAGATAGGAATGCAGTCGATACGTAAACAGCAATTAATCCAAGCGACGTTAGCAGTTATTAATGAGGTTGGAATGCAAGAGGCGAGCATCGCATTGATAGCTCGAAAAGCCGGTGTTTCTAACGGCATTATTAGTCACTACTTTCGTGATAAAAATGGATTATTGGAAGCTGCAATGCGCCATATTCAGTATCAATTGGGTTTTGCGGTGGCGATACGTTTAAGAATGTTAAGCGATGCAACACCTAAGCTACGTATCCAAGCCATTGTTGAAGGTAACTTTGATACCACTCAAACCAGTGAAGCAGCAATGAAGACATGGCTAGCATTTTGGGCGAGTAGTATGCATCAGCCTAATTTGAATCGACTACAAAAGGTCAATGATAGAAGGCTTTATTCCAATTTAAGTTACGAGTTTGGGCGTATTCTTACTAAAGATCAAGCACGTTTGGCTGCGAAAGGTTTAGCCGCATTAATAGATGGTTTATGGCTACGAAGTGCATTAAGTAATGCACCATTTTCTCTTGAAGAGGCCAAAACCATTACTAATGAATATATCGATATGCAACTTACAAATCGAAGTCAAATAAAGACTTAATAAACTAATAATAAAGGAGAAACTATGCCAGATCCGCTGTTACATAAGCTCTATATTCATGGTGGATATGTTGATTGCGCACAACCGGAGTGTGAACAGTTTGAAGCGATTAACCCAGCTAATGGCGAAGTGATCGCACATTTACAATCTGCAAGTGAAGAAGATATCAATTGGGCCGTCGAGAGCGCGAAGCAAGGTCAAAAAATTTGGCGTTCAATGACCGCGATGGAACGTTCTCGGATTTTGCGACGTGCTGTTGATATTTTACGTGAACGTAATGATGAATTGGCTCATTTAGAAACCTTAGATACGGGCAAACCCCTATCAGAAACATGTTATGTCGATATTGTGACGGGAGCTGATGTTTTAGAGTATTACGCCGGCCTTATTCCTGCACTTGAAGGAGAACAAATCCCGCTTAGAGAAACCGCTTTTGCTTATACTCGCCGTGAACCATTGGGAATTGTTGCTGGTATTGGTGCTTGGAATTACCCCATTCAAATAGCGTTGTGGAAATCAGCGCCTGCACTCGCTGCAGGTAATGCCATGATCTTTAAACCAAGTGAGATGACTTCATTAACAGCATTAAAACTTGCCGAAATATACACTGAAGCAGGATTACCAAAGGGCGTTTTTAATGTTGTTACAGGTAAAGCTAATGTGGGGCAATGGTTAACACAGCATCCTGATATTGCGAAGGTTTCTTTTACTGGCGGAATTGAAACGGGTAAAAAAGTCATGGCAAATGCTTCTGCTTCAAGTTTAAAAGAAGTAACCATGGAGCTTGGTGGAAAATCACCTTTAATTATTTTTGATGACGCAGATTTAGATACTGCGGCTGATATTGCGATGATGGCGAATTTTTATAGTTCAGGACAGGTGTGTACCAATGGTACTCGTGTTTTTGTTCCTGAAAGATTAAAACCTGCATTTGAAGCAAAAATTATAGAGCGCGTATCACGTATTAGGATCGGTTCTCCTCTTGAAATGGACACCAATTTTGGTCCACTGGTTAGTTTCCCTCATCTTGAAAAAGTCTTGAATTATATTGAGTTAGGCAAAACTCAAGGAGCAAGATTACTTTGTGGTGGTCATCGTTTATTAGAAGGCAATTTTGCTCAAGGTGCTTATGTTGAACCTACTGTTTTCACGGATTGCACTGATGATATGAATATCACACAAGATGAAATCTTCGGCCCTGTGATGAGTATTCTTAGTTATCAAACTGAAGATGAAGTGATTTTACGTGCAAATAATAGCATTTATGGTTTGGCTGCAGGTCTTGTCACTAAAGATCTCACAACAGCTCACCGTGTTATTCACCAATTGGAAGCAGGAATTTGTTGGATTAATACATGGGGCGAGTCTCCAGCAGAAATGCCAGTTGGTGGTTATAAACATTCTGGAGTGGGACGCGAAAATGGGCTTGTTACACTACAAAATTATACTCAAATAAAATCTATTCAAGTTGAACTTGGGGAGTTTTCATCCGTTTTTTAATCCATTCTTTTTTTAATGACTGAAACAGAGGAGATAACAATGGTCTATGACTACATTATTATCGGTGCTGGTTCAGCCGGTAACGTTCTTGCTACCCGCTTGACAGAAGATCCTGAAGTTACTGTGCTGCTCCTTGAAGCTGGAGGTCCGGACTACAGGTTCGATTTTCGTACACAAATGCCAGCGGCATTAGCTTATCCGTTACAAGGTAGGCGATATAATTGGGCTTATGAAACAGAGCCTGAACCCCATATGAATAATCGACGCATGGAATGTGGTCGTGGGAAAGGGCTTGGTGGATCATCATTAATCAATGGTATGTGTTATATCCGTGGTAATGCGATGGACTTTGATGGTTGGGCTAAATTACCCGGTCTTGATGAGTGGGATTACTTAAGCTGTTTACCTTATTTTCGTAAGGCAGAAAGTCGCGATATTGGCGCCAATGATTATCATGGTGATAAAGGCCCTGTGAGTGTGACTACGCCGAAAAAAGGTAATAATATCTTATTTCAAGCAATGATTGAGGCAGGTGTACAAGCAGGATACCCAAGAACGATCGATCTTAACGGCTATCAGCAAGAGGGTTTTGGCCCGATGGATAGAACCGTCACACCTAAAGGTCGTCGAGCAAGTACAGCCAGAGGCTATCTTGATCAAGCAAAAGTACGTAAAAACTTGACGATTGAGACACATGCAACGACCGATATTATTGAGTTTGAAGGTAAAAAAGCCGTGGGTGTCCGTTATTTTTCAGGAGAAAACACCAAACCTCATCATGTCAAAGCCAATCGAGAAGTATTACTTTGCGCTGGTGCAATTGCTTCGCCCCAAATTCTGCAACGTTCTGGTGTTGGCCCTGAAAAGGTATTAAACGAATTTAATATTCAGCCAGTACATATATTACCCGGTGTTGGGGAAAATCTGCAAGATCACTTAGAAATGTATTTGCAGTATGAATGTAAAAAACCCGTTTCACTTTATCCTGCTTTAAAATGGTATAACCAGCCTAAGATTGGCGCACAATGGCTATTTCAAGGAGTAGGAATAGGCGCAAGTAATCAATTTGAAGCGGGGGGATTTATTCGCTCTAGTGAAAAATTTGCGTGGCCTAATATTCAGTTCCACTTTTTGCCTGTTGCCATTAATTATAATGGAACCAATGCGGTAGAAGTGCATGGTTTCCAAGCGCATGTGGGATCTATGCGTTCACCTAGTCGAGGGCGAGTAAAACTAGCATCTACAGATCCTCATCAACATCCCAGTATTTTGTTTAATTACATGTCCACAGAACAAGATTGGGAAGAGTTTCGCTCAGCTATCCGTATTACACGAGAAATAATGGCACAACCGGCTTTAGATGCTTATCGTGGCGAAGAAATTAGCCCAGGTAAACATATTCAAAGTGATGAAGAGCTTGATACTTTTGTTAGAGAACGAGCTGAAACCGCATTTCATCCTTGTGGAACGTGTAAGATGGGAACGGATGAAATGGCCGTTGTCGATGGGGATGGTCGCGTACATGGTATTGAAAACTTAAGAGTTATTGATGCATCTATTATGCCCCTAATAATTACTGGGAATTTGAATGCGACTACAATTATGATTGCAGAAAAGTTAGCTGATAAGGTGAGAGGAATTAAACCTTTACCTAAAAGTGAGACTAAATATTATGTTGCAGGTGATCGGCCTGTAAGAAAAATGAATCTAAGCGTATAAATTACGATAGGCAAAAGAGGGGTGTAAATCCCTTTTTTGTCTTTTTATCATTATTTCCTCTTAGTTAATATTGATATTGTATAAAAATAACTTATATAAAAGTCCAAGTATTCAGGAAAAATATGATTAATTTTTATCATAAATATTTCTAAATAAAATTACTTTATAAAAGAAATTCAAAATAACGAGATAAATTCAAGTAAAACAAAGATTTTTCTGTCATTTATGTGATAGATATCAACTCTCCTTAAGTAAAGCATTCCATTAATAATAATAAACAGACGACGAAAACGTTTGCATAATATTTTTATGTAGATAGAATTCGTCAGATTTTTTTGGCCTGGTGAAATTAATAGGGGGTTAAAGTGTCTCAGGACAACAATTACAGTCAGGGCCCAGTGCCCATATCCGCAAGAAAGGGTGGATTGGCGTTAACCTTTGTAATGTTGGGATTAACGTTTTTTTCAGCCAGTATGTGGACTGGCGGCGCTCTTGGTACTGGTCTTTCCTTTAATGATTTCTTCCTCGCAGTTCTAATTGGTAATCTTCTTCTTGGTATCTACACCGCATTTCTTGGTTTTATTGGTTCAAAAACAGGTCTTACTACTCATCTCCTCGCGCGTTACTCTTTCGGTATTAAAGGTTCTTGGCTTCCCTCATTTTTACTCGGTGGTACTCAGGTTGGCTGGTTTGGTGTGGGTGTGGCAATGTTTGCCATTCCAGTAGGAAAAGCTACAGGTATTGATATCAATCTCCTTATCGCCATTTCCGGCATTTTAATGACTATCACTGTATTCTTCGGTATTTCTGCACTCACTGTTCTCTCTATTATCGCTGTTCCGGCTATCGCTATCCTTGGAAGTTATTCTGTTTATCTTGCAGTGCATGATATGGGGGGGCTTTCAACATTGATGGCAGTAAAACCTGCTCAGCCATTAGATTTTAATTTAGCGCTGGCAATGGTTGTTGGATCGTTTATTAGTGCGGGTACACTGACAGCTGATTTTGTCCGCTTTGGACGAAACCCTAAAGTTGCCGTAGTTGTCGCGATTATTGCCTTCTTCCTAGGAAATACCTTGATGTTTGTTTTTGGTGCAGCTGGAGCAGCTTCACTGGGAATGGCAGATATTTCTGATGTGATGATTGCGCAAGGATTATTACTTCCAGCTATCGTGGTGCTAGGTTTAAATATCTGGACAACAAATGACAATGCGTTATATGCATCAGGATTAGGTTTTGCCAATATCACTGGTTTATCAAGTAAAAAGCTTTCAGTAATAAACGGTATCATTGGTACGTTGTGTGCATTATGGCTTTATAATAACTTTGTCGGTTGGCTTACCTTTTTATCTGCAGCAATACCACCAGTAGGAGGTGTTATTATTGCAGATTATCTGATGAATAAAGCACGCTATAACACCTTTAATGTTGCTACAATGCAATCGGTTAACTGGGTAGCGTTACTCGCTGTTGCAATTGGTATTATGGCAGGGCATTGGTTGCCGGGTATTGTGCCCGTTAATGCCGTGTTGGGGGGAGCAATAAGCTACGCTGTGTTAAATCCAATATTAAATCGTCGTACGGCTCGACAAGCGGAGATAAGTCATGCTGGGTAAAAATATCGAACAAATTAACCATGCTCGCCTAGTTGGAAAAGAAGGTTTATGGCGCATTACGCTAAAAAATAACAAAATTGAAGCCATTACATCTCAACCTGAAAATGGTTTTCATCCAGATGCCTTAGATGCACAAGGCGGATTGGTTCATGCGCCTTTTGTTGAACCTCATATTCATTTAGATACTACACAAACCGCAGGGCAACCGAACTGGAATCAATCAGGTACGTTATTTGAAGGTATCGAGCGCTGGGCAGAGCGAAAAGCACTGTTAACGCATGATGATGTTAAACAACGTGCATGGCAAACACTGCAATGGCAAATTGCTAATGGTATTCAGCATGTTAGAACTCATGTGGATGTTTCGGATGCTTCGCTCACAGCATTAAAAGCAATGTTGGAAGTGAAAGAAGAAATTAAACCTTGGATTGATTTACAAATAGTCGCTTTTCCTCAAGAAGGTATTTTGTCTTACCCTAATGGTGAAGCTTTATTAGAGGAAGCATTAAAATTAGGCGCAGATGTTGTTGGTGCCATTCCTCACTTTGAATTTACACGAGAATATGGTGTTGAATCTCTGCATAAAACATTCGCTTTAGCGCAAAAATATGATCGTTTAATTGATGTTCATTGTGATGAGATTGATGATGAACAATCGCGCTTTGTTGAAACTGTTGCGGCTTTAGCCCATAAAGAAAATATGGGTTCAAGGGTTACGGCAAGCCATACAACTGCAATGCATTCTTATAATGGGGCTTATACTTCGCGATTATTCCGGCTATTAAGAATGTCTGGTATTAATTTCGTGGCTAATCCCCTGGTTAATATTCACTTGCAAGGGCGCTTTGATACTTATCCCAAACGTCGTGGTATTACTCGCGTAAAAGAGATGCTAGAAAGTAATATTAATGTCTGTTTTGGTCATGATGATGTTTTTGATCCTTGGTATCCATTAGGTACGGCAAATATGCTTCAAGTCTTGCATATGGGATTACATGTTTGCCAATTAATGGGCTATGGCCAGATTGATAATGGATTACAATTGATTAGTCATAATAGTGCTAAAACATTGGCATTAGCGGATTACGGTGTTGAAGTAGGAAATAGTGCAAACTTTATTATTCTGCCAGCGGATAATGGGTTTGACGCTTTGCGTCGTCAAGTACCTGTGCGCTATTCAATTCGTCAAGGTAAAGTGATCGCACAAACAGAGCCAGCAAAAACAGAAATTATGTTAGATAAGCCAACTCGAATTACTTACAAGTAATTTTTAATTTATCTTAATAATGGATCAGTAAATAATAACTGATCCATTATCTCCGAGTTTTCTATCGCCAAATATAATCCCAAAAGACAAAAATAATCACAGGGGTAGCAATCACATCTGCCACAAGAGTGATCGGAGTAATGATAATATTGCCAGCTAAATTACCAGGTTTAAATGAGTCGCTCTTTTCATAAGTATACAGTTCGACTTTATAATTTTCGTTTAATTTGCCTTTCAATGTTTCAGGCATTTCCATAACGTCTTTCTGAAATACATATCCTTTGATAGGTATTGTTTTTACCCATGAACTATCATTAGAATTACGTGTTTCTTTAAACCCTAAATCTTTTAATATTTCGGTTTGCTCTCCAGTTAATGTGAATTTTTTACTGATGTAAACATAGTAATTTTCTTTAAACTCTATGACGTTATCATTCTTTTGGGTAAGCTTTAATTTAATGATACCTTCAGAATTATCAAATGCTTTCAATGGGATTGTTTTAATGATTTCATTTAATTGCATTAACTCATCAGCACCTTGAGTTAATATATAAATATAATTTTCACCTAAGAACCCATACCCAGATCCTGGTAATTGAATAGGTGCTAGGTTTTCATTATTTTGATTATATTTAACTCTGAGATTTTTATACTCAAAGGCATTTATTATATTATCATTTACACTGGCCTGTTTTTTGTATTCTGAATCTACGACAGGATTACTATACCAAACAGCACCTGTTACACATCCAGTTGTACTTAAAATTAATAAGCTTAAAAATAAGAGCACTATTTTTTTCATTCTTTATTCTCGAGTTAAATTTATTCAATCATAATAGATTAGCCTAGTTAGTTATTTAACACCACGGTTAATAACTTAATTATTCTCTTTTTATATCAAATATTCAGTATCATATTTTGTTATTTTTTATTTTAAAGCAATATAACTTATTTAATTACTATTAAGGATAACTACGCATAAAGATAAAAGACATCTTTTATTATTGAGTTTCAAATTTTATTTCTATCATGTATTATACATACGGTTAGACCCTCTCCGTATTACTGCGGCTGCTATCCCTTTAATCTGAGAGGTTTTTATGTCTACACAAAGAGATCGTGGTTGGCGTCAATGTGTTAACCGCAAAAATAAACATCAAGAAATGGGTTGTTCTCGAGAAATGTTTAAACCAGAAAAGAAATGGTCTAATTTATATACTCGATCACTCAAAATGACCAGAGCTGCACAATTAGGAATTGAATACCCAAGAATTTCTCGTAGTCAGCGTCGATTAAATGCGTTATCTGATAGTGAGTAATAATGAATATCTTATTTATTTGCAGTAAAAACCAATGGCGAAGCCCAACCGCTGAACTATTGTTTGCAGATAGAGAAGGGACCAATACACTTTCGGCAGGTACGCGCAAAGATGCGCAATGTGTTGTTGATAATGAATTGCTAAAATGGGCTGATTTAGTGCTTGTCATGGAATCTAAACATTTAAATCGTTTATCTGCACATTTTCCGGCAACCATGCGCTATAAAAAAGCACATGTATTGGGAATACCTGATAATTATCGCTTTAATGATCTGGCATTAATTGAACTCCTTGAACAGAAAGTTCAGCCTTATTTACCGATGGAAGCAAAGCTTTCAACTAAATAATTCATTTATCTTGATAAAAAAACGCTCAGCTTAAAATATAAGACTGAGCGTTTTTTATATTTGAAAGCCTTGAGTATAAAAAGAATAAGTTAAATTTTTATTTTATTTTATTTTATTTTATTTTCTGATCAAGGCCGCTAATTGTGCAAGCTCTTCATCACTCGCGCGTTCAAAATCGTGAGATGAAAGATAACCAGGATATTTATCAAAAAAAATCTTTTGCTTGTTTTCAATAGGTGCCCATTTAGTCATATCACCAGTACCATGCATTGGGCTAAGTTTACTATGAACATGATCAACACCAAACCCTTCAAAAAACATTCCTGAGCGAGAAACATCGGGAAATGTTTTATCTAAGATCTTAGCGACTTTTTTGGTCGCAATAACGAGTAAGGCTAAGGCTTCATCACTTAAATCAAACGCATAACTTGGATAGTGTTCTTTAGGAATAACAACAGTAAAGCCTTTGGTATTAGGAAATATAGAGAGAAAAGCGAGATGATGATCATCTTCCCAAATTTTATGACAAGGTGCTTTTCCCGCAACGATTTGACAGAAAATACAGTTATCCATAGTAGCCCCATAATAAAATTACTCGTCATATCTCAAGGTGTAGCGTTATTACCTAACTACACCTTGAATTATTTAGAGTATCTTCAATAAGTTGTTTACTGTATGTACTCAAATGAGACATTGTCGTATAGCTGTACCTTAATATATCTTAGATCATATAGAGCATAAGATGGTTAAAGTAGGTTTCTTTCAGCTAAATCAAGTGCAAAGTAAGATAAAATTAAATCCGCACCTGCGCGTTTTATTGAACCTAAAGTTTCCATTACGACACGATCTTCATCGATTGCACCAGCTAATGCCGCAAATTTAATTTGGGCATATTCACCACTGATTTGATAAGCGGCTAGAGGCAATAACGTACGTTCACGCACATCGCGAATAATATCTAAATAAGCGCCTGCGGGTTTTACCATCAGCATATCAGCGCCTTCTTGTTCATCAATTAATGATTCACGGATAGCTTCACGACGGTTCATTGGATTCATTTGATAAGTTTTGCGATCACCAATTAAACGAGAGCCAGCTGCATCACGGAAAGGACCATATAAAGCAGAAGCGAATTTAGTTGAATAAGAAACAATGCCAGTATCACTAAATCCTGCTTTATCAAGTGCAGCACGAATAGCCGCGACTTGGCCGTCCATCGCTGCAGATGGAGCGATAAAATCTGCGCCAGCTTGTGCGGCAGCAACAGCTTGAAGACCTAAATTATAGATAGTTTCATCATTATCGACATGTTCACCATGTAAAACGCCACAGTGACCATGTGAAGTGTATTCACAAAAACAAGTATCAGACATCACAATCATTTCTGGTACTGCATCTTTACAAATACGAGACATGCGAGAAACTAAGCCATCACTTTTCCAAGCATCACTCCCAGTTTCATCAAGATGATGGGATACCCCAAAAGTCATGACAGTTTTAATGCCAGCTTTGGCAATGCGTTCAATTTCATAAGCAAGACGCTTTTCAGGAATACGAAACACACCCGGCATACTTTTAATAGGCTGATAATCATCAAGCCCTTCTTCAACAAAAATAGGCAGAGCGAGATCATTTTTAGTTAAGGTTGTTTCTTGAAAGAGAGCGCGCAGGTTTTCTGACTGGCGTAGTCTTCTTAAACGCTGGATGGATTGTTCGTTGCTCACAATATCTCCTTTTTATGGCCAGTACTAACAAATATTTACCGAGGTATTATAAACCTTAATATCAATAGATAGATACTCTATAATTGATACTCGTCATACTTCAAGTTGTAGCGTTGTTGACTGCGTTCACTCGCACTAGTCACATACTATTGTATGCTCCTAGCGACTCATTCACTTGTCGCCTAGCTACACCTCGAATTATTTAGAGTATTTACTCGTCATACTTCAAGCCGTAGCGTTGTTGACTGTGTTTATTCGAATTGTATGCTCCTAGCGACTCATTCACTTGTCGCCTAGCTACACCTCGAATTATTTAGAGTATTTACTCGTCATACTTCAAGCCGTAGCGTTGTTGACTGCGTTCACTCGCACTAGTCACATACTATTGTATGCTCCTAGCGACTCATTCACTTGTCGCCTAGCTATACCTCGAATTATTAGTATAGAGAGTTAGTTATAGAGAAAGAGAAAAGAAAAGCAAAAGGAAGAAAAATAAGTGATGGAGAGGCGAAACAAAAAAGAGCAGGATAATTTCTACTCTTTAAATTGATTACTACTCATTTCTTAATGAGAAGATTATTTTTTTTGCTCTTCTAATGCAGCGATCATTTGAATTTTACAAGCGGCAACAATTTGAGTTAGACCTTCTTGGAATTCTGCTCGAGAACCAATTTCAGATTTTGCGTCACGTAAAGAGTTAACAACTTCGATAGTGCCTTCAGTAAATTGTGCTTCAGTTGCTTCTAATTTTGCAAAATCGAATTTCTTTGCATTTAAAGAGGCTACTGCATCTTTGGCAATTTTTTCTGCTGGCTCTTTTGTATCATAAGCTTTAATAGAGATATCTTTAAAAGCATCGCAGTAATCATCAGCCATTTTTGTTGGGTTAGCAAAAGCAACCGCGGGCAATAATAGCAGAGATAAGAGAAGTGGTTTCATTTTAGCCTCATGTTTATTTTTTGGTACGTACTCATTGAGTGTAACATATAAACGGGGATGGTGATAAATCAGAATAAGAGTAAAAATATAAAATGTTAATTTTTTTAATCCGATTGAATCTAATTTCATAGCTATAATTGTGTTTAATGACAATAAGCTAGCTTTTTATTTTTAATAAAAATTTATAATCAATAATAAATAAAACAACATAATTGTAATAATATTAGGATTTATCTTTATTTACATTTTATGATATTGATTTTTATTTACGTTAATAATAAAAAATAGAGAATTAAATATAAAAATAAGGATAAAATAATAATAGTTTAACACTAAGATAAACTTAATTTACTGTATTCTATAGGTTGATTTATAACCATCACACTATGATGTAAGGATTTTTCTTATTTTTTAATTCAAATAACATTAAAAACACTTAACAAAAAGAGTTTGTTATTCACATTGTTAGCTAAAAATAACGAATAAAAAAATAATTATCATTTATAAAATATGAAAAATTTTTTACTGGGAGAATTAAGAGTGGGGGAATGAAAGAGAAAAAAATCCCCTCTATAAAGGTAGAGGGGTAGCTAAATGAATAAAGAATGGTTTATTTCGAAGTTGAGTATATAGGAATTTAAAACTAATTTTTGTTTATTTGTGCAGCACAAAAAGTTCAGAAAATAGAATAAAAATATGTACCAGTACTCAACCCAAAGTAAATCAATTATTGGCGATAAACAGTTTTAATTTGGCTAATAGTATTACGGAATGTTTCTGCTTGTTTTTCGTCATCAACTTCTGCAATCGCGCGTTCAATATTTAAAATAATACGACCTGCATCAGCCTGGCCTAATGCCTTTAACATATAAGTGACAAGCGTTTTTAAACAAGCCACTTCTTCTGCCAATGTTTCAACATCTGCTTGTGTTTTAAATTTTTCGTTCATTATCTACTTCCTTTGTGTTTAATTGGCCAATAATATCAAATTAGGCCGATAGAATAGCAAAGTCTTGATGAGGGATGAATAGTGTAGCCTCAAGCATTCTATAAGATTGAGGCCGTTAGAGCGACAATTAGTCAAAATAATACGCTCTCACATTTACTTACCAAAATCGCGCTATACTTTGAATATCAGACGTGAACAAGAGATTGTATATCTATTGTGATTAATAATAAGAAAAAATGCAGGAAATGGTGAAAGGGCATAAGATGAAAAAAGAGCAATTATTATATGCAATAACACATTACCCGGCACTTTATCAGCGTAAAACAGGAAATACACATAAAGGTACGTTTGGGACAATTGGTATTATTGGTAGCGCTGAAGGAATGAGTGGTGCCATCGTATTGGCTGGTAAAAGTGCATTAAAAGCGGGCTGTGGAAAAGTTTTTCTTGGTTTTGCACAATCACAACTTCCTCTTCCTTTTATTGATAGTGCACCAGAACTCATGCTAAAAACGGCGTCTGAGTTAGTGGATAGGCAAGATATTTCCGCTTGGGCGATTGGTTGTGGATTAGGATCATCAGCAAATTCTGAAAATATTTTATTAAATGTATTAGCACAACGAGATGAAAACTTGCCTTATGTTTTTGATGCAGACGCGCTAGTGCTGATGGCAAAATTTAAATCACAAATCTCACTTAATCAACATTGTGTATTAACGCCACACCCCAAAGAAGCTGCTATTTTACTTAATTGCACATTGAGTGATATTCAAAATAACCGAGAACAAGCCGCCAAAGAAATGGCAAAACTTTATCACTGTTGGGCAATAATTAAAGGGCAAAATACAGTTATTACTTCTCCTACAGGTGAGATAATAATTAATAAAACAGGTAACAGTGGATTATCAACAGCAGGAAGTGGAGATGTATTAACTGGTATCATGGGAAGTTTTTTAGCACAAGGAATGGTAATGTCTGATGCCGTTAAAAGCGCGGTTTGGATACATGGTATTGCTGCTGATATTTTAGTTAAAAAGGGTATTGGGCCAATAGGATTAACAGCTTCAGAATTGATAGATACTGTCCGGGATGTTCGTAATCAAATATGGGCGCTAATACAACAACATAATGCCGATTATTTTGAGTAAGATCTTTCGTTTTTTCGTATAACGTATTAATAATTAAAGTAGGTTTATATTAAGATTAGATTGTTTTTAGTTAATTCACTCACAGTAATCTTTGGGTTATTGCGGTAGGATTAAGGCAAATGGAGCGTTGAGAGGAGTTATTATGTATAAAACGATTTTAGTACCTATTGATATTGTAGAAGAAGAGTTAACCAGTAAAGCAGTACGACATGCTGTGTATTTAGCAAAAGAAACGGGAGCTAACTTACATTTAATTCATGTTCTTCCTATCTCTTCGGCAATCATTAATGCTTATTCACTGGGTTATCCAGAGATTAAAGATAAAGCGACAGTGAAAGCAGAAAATGATATGCAAATGTTGGTAGATTCGGTGGATTTACCTGCTGAAAAGGTCGCTTATACGGTTACTTTTGGCTCGCCTCGTGATGAGATTTTAGTTACAGCAAAAGACATTCAAGCTGACTTAATTGTTATTGGCTCACGTAGACCTAATATTAGCACTCATTTATTAGGCTCAACTGCAGCGGGCGTAGTTCGTTACGCGGAAATTTCAGTGCTAGTTGTTCGTTAATATATTCTTTAATATGCTATGAGTATTCCTCGTAGCATATTTTTATTTTTGCGTAGTTTATCTTATTTATTTAATAAGCCATTGAGCAAACACTCTATAGAGTGAATAAGAATGGAAAAATTTACCCAAGAACTTTTAAGGCTCGATCATTTTATTCTACGCATCTTACGCTATTATGTAATAGGCTCTATTTTCTTTTTTTTAGGGTTATTACCCGGCGTATTAGGATTCTATTTAATTGAAGGGCATAGCTTTATGGAGTCCTCATTAAATGCAATTTCTATGTTGAGTGGACAACCTGTAGAGCCTGCACCTGCAACCCCAACAGGGCGCTTTTTTATTGCAATTTATGGTTTGTTTCTTCAGTGTGTTTTTATTTTATCAATTGGGTTGGTTGTCACGCCATTTATTCATCGACAATTGCATAAATGGCATCTTGAGGAAGATTAAATAAGCAAGCTGTGGGTTTAACGCTACAATAAAAACAGACAGTAATCTGATAATGAGGAGTTGCTATGTACAAAACAATTCTAGTACCTGTTGATATTTCAGAAGATGAGTTAACGACAAAAGCCTTACAACATGCTGTTTATATTGCCAAACTAGAAGGTGCAAAACTGCATCTTTTCCATGCTATTCCAGATATTTCACGTTTTTCTATTAGCTATAGCTATCATTATGACATGTTAAGTTCTTTTGCCAACAAAGCACTTGAGCGTGTACAAGAACAACTGCAAGAATTAGCTAATAGTATCGATTTGCCTAATGAAAGAGTTGAGTATTCAGCCGTATTTGGCTCTGCGAGAGATAAAGTTTTAGAGCTAGCTGAAAAAATTAATGCTGATTTGATTGTGATTGGTTCACGTCGTCCGAGTATTTCAACACATTTATTAGGTTCAAATGCGTCAGGTATCGTTGCTTACGCTAAGCAATCTGTTTTAGTTGTCCGCTAAAATTTCTCATAAAAGTAAAAAGAGTAAAAGCTCCTAAATTATTTATTTAGGGGCTTTTTTACTTTAGTTTATAAAAAATTATTTATCATTTTGGATATACATTTTCACTTCAATACTAGATAAAAAATATAGATAGGGCGCAATTGTTTATTAATGCGGTTTTTATGCAAACATAAGGAACTTCATTGATTGAGAATGATAGGCATTCTAAAGTAGAGTCTGTTATTTTTTAATGAGAGATGAGTATTATGTTGAATAACCAAAATTTTGTTGTCATGGATGTTGAACAATTTCCTGTTGTTACCATGAAAATATTTCCAGAAACTTTGGAAGATGCCAACAATTGGACAGCTGAAATGGATGTAGTACTAAACGAAAAGAAAAAATTTGTTTTGATTTATCCGTCCATTAATAAAAAAGAGAAAGAGCATCAAAAAGAAGATATGGAAGGAATGAAAGCAGTAAGGCGTTGGCTAAAAGAGGGTAAGGTACTTCTTAGTGAATATTGTGCAGGTATGATAATGACAGCTGATCCACAAAAAAATGATAAAGCGCAACTGGTGCAATTTTCTTCTGTTATTTCAGCCGTTTATGGTGTTCCTGTATTTGTTGCAGAAACGTTGAATGAGTCGTATGTTAAAGCTAACGAGTTAGTTGCGTAATTAAACTTCATTATAAAATAATGAAAAGCTATTTGAGGTGCCAGTGATTTTGGCACCTTTATTATTTTATATACTCGTATACTTCAAATTACAGCGTTATAGACGGCGTCTATTAGCGCAAGTTATATACCACTGCTCGTATCCTAAAAGCGCTACTTATTGGCTAGCTATACCTAGAATGATTTAGAGTACATATTATTTACTGGTTTTTTTAAAGAAGAAATCTATGAATAAGTGAGTGAGTAAATAAAGATTGATCTACCTACTGCCTTAAATATTTTATTTGTTCATAATAGTATGAAAAGATAATAGAGCGAAAAACGAGCTATGCTGATAAACTTTATATTAGCAATGGCTCGTTTTGGATTAAAACTAAGGCATAGTATGGATAATGAGATAATGGCGGACTGTACTGCCATTTCACAAGATAAACAGCGTGAAATTACCAAGTTATGTATTCAAACTGCGTTATTGTTATTGCAACATGGCGCAGAAAGTATGCTGGTTGAACAGCTTTCAACCCGTCTAGGCTTAGCTTTAGGTGTACATCAAGTCGAAAGTGCAATTTCCGCTAATGCAGTTGTATTAACGACAATAGTCAATGGACATTGCCAAACATCAACACGAAAGATAGTCGATCGTGGCATTAATATGCATGTTGTGACAGAAGTTCAGCATATTGTTATTTTGGTTGAACATCATCTTGCAGATATTCATGAAGCAAGAAAACGCTTTGAACATATAAAACCATTACGTTATCCACGTTGGGCGATTATATTTATGGTTGCCTTATCTTGTGGCTGTTTCTCTAAATTAAATGGTGGTAATTGGGATGGTTTTTTAGTTTCGGCTATTGGTGGCGGTCTTGGTATGTTTGTGCGCCAAGTATTAACGCATCGTCAAATGAATCCATTAATTAATTTCTGTATAACCGCTTTTGTTGCCACATCTGTTTCAGGTTTATTATTAAAACTTTCTTACTTTCAAACAACTGCAACTATTTCAATGGCCGCTAGTGTTTTATTACTGGTTCCTGGATTTCCTTTAATTAATGCTGTTGCTGATATGTTTAAAGGTCATGTCAATACGGGCTTAGCGCGTTGGGCAATGGCAACAATGTTAACATTGGCAACCTGCTTAGGGGTTATTTTAGCCATGGCAGTATGGGAGTTAAGAGATTGGGCATAATAACGATTATTCTTAGCCTTATTGAAGACATGATTTTAGCTGCCATTCCTGCGGTGGGCTTTGCAATGGTATTCAATGTACCTTTACGTGCTTTAAAATATTGTGCGTTATTAGGGGCAATAGGACATGGCTCACGTACTGTACTGATTATGAGTGGAATGAATATTGAATGGGCGAGTTTTTGTGCTGCTATTTTAGTCGGTTGTATTGGCATTCAATGGTCACGCTGGTGGCTTGCTCATCCTAAAGTCTTTACTGTCGCAGCTGTTATTCCAATGTTCCCCGGAATTAATGCCTATATTGCGATGATCTCTGTAGTGAAATTAACACAAATCGGTTATAGCGAGGAGATTTTTGAAGCTTTAGTTACTAATTTCCTTAAAGCTTCATTTATTGTCGGAGCGCTCTCTATTGGGCTATCCTTGCCGGGATTATGGTTATATCGCAAGCGTCCGAGTGTATAATTTCTTACATCGCGTGTTGTAGTGAATTTAACGTAATATCCAGTTCATTTTTGTCAGAAATAATAATTTGAATTCGTAATTTATTTTCAGACTCCAAACTTGCATGCGCTTTAACATCTTCGTTATTCGCATGCTTTTTTGTGATCTCTACTAATTCATCCATCAAATTCAGCATATTCTCATTCATTTTTAAATTTCCCAAAATTGTTGATGGACTAAACCATAGCAAATCCCTTTTGCGTTAATGTCGAGAATAACGGCTTTTTCTATTACCATTCGCGCTTATTGTTTTATTTTTCACATAAAAAATAGTAAGAAAGATTGCCCAAAATAAATTTAAAAAAGGTAATATAAAGAAAAATAAAAATAAGTTTATCAGTTGGTTATTAAAGATAATTCTTATTGGGTTTAATAAAATAAAGCGTAAGGCAGATACCACTTTGAGAAAAATATTACACTATACCGCGGTTGTGTTGGGTTTATTTATTTTTACATTAAATGTTCAAGCACAAGCCCCAGAAAATTTTACAAAAGCAAAAGAGATAGCAAAAGAACGTATTTATTATGATCAAAATCAAAAATCACAAGGAACGATTTATTGTGGCTGTGATTGGGAATGGGTAGGGAAATCGGGTGGTCGTGTCGATTTAGCCAGTTGTGGCTATCAAGTAAGGACACAACAAACAAGAGCTGCACGTATTGAGTGGGAACATATTGTTCCTGCATGGGTGTTTGGGCATCAGCGTCAATGTTGGCAAAATGGAGGAAGAGCTAATTGTGTGAAAAACGATCCTGTATTTGGCAAGATCGAAGCCGATTTACATAATTTAGCACCTTCTATTGGTGAAGTTAATGGCGATCGCAGTAACTTCAGTTTTGGACAACTACCCGCACAAGCGCCTTACCAATATGGTCAATGCCGTAGCCGTGTTGATTTTGCTTCACGCACCTTTGAGCCTCGTAATGAAGTAAAAGGCCAGGTAGCAAGAGTCTATTTCTATTTACATGATCGCTATAACCTCTCAATGTCACGTCAGCAACAACAATTATTAATGGCATGGGATAAGGCCTATCCACCTACAGTATGGGAAAAAGAGCGTGATAATCGCATTGCTCATATTGTTGGATATCATAATCCTTTTGTGACTGGTGAAGTGAAATGGCAATTAGGGCATAAAAATAGTGGTGCCGGATTATCTGCAACAAATAATGTACCTGTCACTAAAGCCAAAACTGAAACACCTAAACAAGTAAATGCATCACAATCTGAAAGTATTAAGGGTAATATAAATAGCAAGATTTATCATTTTGCCCATTGCTCTGGTTATAAAACCATGTCAGATAAAAATGCTGTTTTCTTTAAAACTGAAAGTGAAGCGATTAAGGCAGGTTACCGTTTAGCGAATAATTGCAAACAGCCTTAAGGGTAATTATTTAGATTACATCCAACGACGAACGTGGCGACAATATTGTTGCCACGCTTCTGGAAATAATTCACTTAAGATCTTCTCTTCACGTACTATCGTATAGCGATCAGTAATAAAGAAAAATGCAATCGTAGCACCTAAAAATCCCCAATTACCAAAAATAAAAAACAGCCCAATACTGATATCTAAAAAACCGAGATACATAGGATTACGGCTAATTTTATAAGGGCCCGTTGTCACTAATTGTCGAGGTGTGTGATTGGGATTAGGAGATGTTTTTTGTTTAATAAAAAATGAGAGGCAATAAAAAAGCCAGATCCCAGACGTTGTAATAGTGAGTAAGCCTAAATAAAAAAAGAAGCCCATTTTTAGAGAGCCAGAGTGAAGTTCAAAACCAATAAATGGAATTAGGTTGAGTAGTAACCAATAAACAAAAGGTAATCGAAAGAAATTCATTTATTCCCCCTAAATAACACTTATTGTTATTTTTATGTTAAGTCCATCTCGTTATAGATCATCTCAGTATTGAAAATATTTTTCTTTTGTCATTATACTGTCATAAAGCTTCGTTAATTTTCACTCTAACTCCATGATGGGGAATATGAATGATAGAAGCAATGAAAATATCTCGTTACTTACAGAAAACCGGCAACAACCGTTCATTGATGTTTAATGTTCAGGATTGTGACCGGTTTTTTTGTTTTTTGCGATTAAATAGAGTCTAAAGGGGACTCATCGGTAAGCGAATGGAATACAAATTGAGATGTCGATGACTTTTTGAAGACTAACAAGGGTAAATACCATTATGAGTAGACAAAAAGCAGCAACACGTTTACGCCGAGAAAATAAGCGCACTTCACGTAAAGAACAACGTAACGGAGCACATCGAGATAATGTAATGATTTTAACTGGGTTTGGGGAAATTGATGCGATTGGAATGGCGAGAGAAAAGCGTGATGAACGTGTATTATCTCCTCGTAACGAAGCACAACACCAATATATAAATGCAATACAACATCAGGATCTTATTTTTGCCTCAGGGGAAGCGGGTTGCGGTAAAACCTTTCTTAGTGCTGCAATGGCTGCTGATGCCTTAATTAATAAAGAAATCGAACGTATTATTGTTACTCGACCTGTGTTGCAGGCAGACGAAGATCTCGGTTTTTTACCTGGTGATATTACGGAAAAATTCGCACCTTATTTTCGTCCTGTCTATGATGTATTAGTGAAACGTTTAGGTGCTTCATTCTTACAATATTGTTTACGACCTGAAATCGGTAAAGTCGAAATAGCCCCTTTTGCTTATATGCGAGGGCGTACCTTTGAAAATGCATTTGTTATTTTAGATGAAGCGCAGAATGTGACAGTCAATCAAATGAAATTATTTCTCACTAGAATGGGAGAGAATGTCACTGTTGTGGTAAATGGAGATATTACACAGTGTGATTTACCTTCTAGTGTACCATCTGGATTAGCGGATGCTCTTATTCGATTTGAAGCTAATAGTCGAGTGGGTGTGATTAAATTTATGCAGGAAGATTGTGTACGATCTACATTATGTCAGCATGTATTAGCTGCTTATAATGATTAAATTGAACATAAGAAATATTGTATAAAATAAAAAAGGCTGCATATTATTGAGGGAGTTAATATGCAGCCTGCACAGCCAACATTTAATCTTTAATTAATCATTTAGCTCACGTCTTCATTATCCATAACATGGTGACGTTCAGCATGATAACCTTCTTCGTCATAACCAAAACGCCAATAAGGAATTGCATAAATTAAGCTGCGATCGTAACCGTTATCACGACGAATATGACGTCTTAATGCTCGAATAATTTTATCTTCACCTGCAATCCAAAATGCTACATCTTCAGCAGGTAATTTCCATGACATAAATTCGTTAATTAAGTTTTCAGTTTGTTCTTCAACTGAGCCAATCAACCAGATTATTTCTAAGCCACTAGGACGTTTAATTTCTTGACGATGTGTTTCGTCTTCTACTCGTATAACGACTTTTCCTTGAACATTAGGCTGCATGGTTTCAATTAAAGCCATTAAAGCAGGTAATGAACTTGGGTCGGCTGCCATATAGTAATGTGACGCTGGTGCTAATAAAGGATCAGGGCCGCCTGGATTAGTGATCCCAATATAGTCGCCTTGCTTAGCATTTAACGCAAAATGAATAGCAGGACCGACATCGTCATGAACAGCAAATTCAATGTCTAGCTCTTTTTGCTCAGGGCGAATAGCACGAACACTATAAGTACGTACAATCGATCTTGGTTCACCTTCAGGCCATTTAGGGCCTTTTTCAGAAAAACCCGGTACTGTTGGCTTAACTTGGCCTTTTAATGGCAAAAATATTTTTAAATGTGCGCCCGCAGTATCAGCAGGGTAAGTATCTAAATCATCACTAGTAAAGGTAATACAACGCATTCCTGGAGTGACGTCAGTAATATGTTTTACTTGAACTAGGCGAGGAGGAGCTGGTTTATAAATATTTTTTTCTTGAGGTATTTTTGGGTTACTCACGTTTTTTTACCTGACTCATTTAATTGTTTTATCGATGTAGATATTATCATTTTCAATTAATAATGATAGTCATTATCAACATTAACTCTGGTTTAGTAAAGTAAGGTGTATGTTTTACTTATTATTGTGTGATTAGGCTCAAACTATAATAAAGAAAAAAACTTAAAAATCAGTGTAATAAGCTTGAGGTAATAATTTAGAGGGAAATAAAAACACTAAAGTACAATGTGGTGGGAGATGGAGCGGTATTAATTTCTTTAAAGAAAGGGATGGCTTCAGAGAGTTGTAATAAAGGCAGAAAATTCAATTAATACAGTGAGTAAACTCAAAAATATTATACTCACTGTATTTTTATATGACATCAAGCAATAGATTAAGCTTTAGGATCTGGGCCAAATCTGTTATCGCCTTTAGTTCCTTCTAGGCACATAAAGACAAAAACAATTAATCCACCAACAGCAGGAATAAATGCAAGTAAGAACATCCAACCTGATTTATCTTGATCGTGAAAACGACGAATAGTTACGGCAAGGCTAGGTACAATAATAGCTAAAGAATAAATACCGATAATAATACCCACAATCGAACCTAATGAGCTCATTTCACCAGTGTTCATATCTATTGATGACATTAAAATAGCGTATAAAACAGTAATGATAATGGTATTTACCAGAGTAAACATCCAATATTCTTTTCTGCGAGCACGGCCTGAAAAGTTAGCGTAATTATTTTTAATGACTTCCAAATACCAATTCATGACTTCATCCTTAATTTAGTAGCAACAATACGTAAGCCTAGTTTAGGTGATCTTTCTTAGCAATTAAGATAATTCTAAATTATCAAAATATATTTTTTAATAAGACATTATGGTCATTCCCTCTATTTTATAGGGATATGAGCTTAATTTTTAAGTTAATCAAATAGGAAAGATCTAAATGATACACAATATACGTCTTTTTAAAGTAATACTGATGTGGAGTGCTAAGTGGCGGGTATCATAATTACTTTAGAAATTGAATTCAACAAGTACTCTATTTTATTTCTAGTGAAGATGGCTTTTTATAGGATTGTTTATATCTTTATTTATCGTCATAACATAATAAAAAAAGATTTTATCCCTTACTATTAATCAAAAATGATGTATTTATAGTTATTTTATCAATGCGTTTGATTTAATTTTAGTTAATTATGAGAAAATAAAAAAGGGCTAAAATAATATCAGCCCTTTGTGTTTATTTTTTACCGTGGTGCGGTACTGCTTTTTATATTGCTGTGTGTTTTGCCTTTACTTCACTTTCATTCCCGCAAGCGTCATTAAGAATCGAAAAAGAGAAGAAACCGCAAATAAAGCTAAAACACTACAAAACCAAATTGTAATTAGCCAACCCCATTTTTTTAATAATGAGGGTTTGCTTTGTATTTGTGGATCAGTGATAGCCTTCTTCATAATTGGTTTTTCCTCTGAAAACGTAATAACTCCAGAACGTATAAACGAGAATAATCGGGATAATAAACAATGCCCCAACTAACATAAATCCTTGGCTTTCTGGTGGTGCAGAAGCGGCTACAAAACTAACGGCAGGCGGTATAATGTTAGGCCAAATACTGATACCTAATCCTGCAAAACCTAAGAAAATTAAAGCCAGAGCCCCGAAGAAAGGAAGATAATGTCCTTGTTTTTTTATTGAGCGCAAAATTAGCCATGAGCTGTATAACACTAAAAGTGGAACAGGTAAAAAGAAGAATAAGTTAGGTAATGTGAACCAGCGTTCAGCAATGGCAGGCTGTGCTAGCGGTGTCCATGCACTAACAACAGCAATCACAGCAAGCATTATCAGTGTCAGCGGTTTAGCAATTTTGTATAAATTTTGCTGTAAGTGACCTTCGGTTTTCATGATTAGCCAGCCACATCCTAATAAGGAGTAGGCGATAACTAAGCCAAAACCACAAAAGAGTGCAAAAGGCGACAGCCAATCAAAATAACTACCTGCAAATGTACGATTAACAACAGGCAGACCTTGAACAACGCTACCAACGACAACTCCTTGCATAAAGGTTGCTAGCATTGATCCAAAAATAAAGGATTTATCCCAAAAACCTTTGTGATTGTTGTCTGCTTTAAAACGAAATTCAAAGGCAACACCACGGAATATTAGCGCGACCAGCATTAAAGTTAAAGGCATTGCTAATGCATCAAGAATAACGGCATAAGCAAGCGGAAATGCACCAAATAATGCAGCACCTCCCAAGACTAACCATGTTTCGTTACCATCCCATACAGGGGCAACGGTATTCATCATTAAGTCACGATCTTGGTCACTTTTAATAAATGGATAGAGCATACCGATACCGAGATCGAAACCGTCCATCACAATATACATTAATGTACTAAATACGATGATGACGAACCAAATAACGGGTAAATCAATTCCCATGATGAACCTCCGAAGTACCTTTACGGATCAGTCTTAACATATAGGCATATCCAACACCGAACACAGAGCCATAAACAACAAAGAAGATCAGCAGGCTTATACTCATATGCATTTCACCATGAGCAGAGACAGCATCTCGTGTTCGCTGTATGCCATAAACAACCCAAGGCTGACGACCTACTTCTGTTGTAAACCAACCGGCAAGAATAGCGATAAGACCTGATGGTGCCATTAAAAAAGTCAAACGTAAGAAGGCTTTAGATTCATAAAGTTTCTTCTTATATCGCAGCCAAGTTCCCCAAACACCCACTAAAATCATTAACATTCCCAGGCCAACCATAATGCGGAAAGACCAGAAAACGATAAGTGAGTTAGGCCTATCTTCTTTCGGAAACTCTTTTAATGCAGGAACCTGTTTTTCTAAACTGTGGGTTAAGATCATGCTGCCAAGATAAGGAATTTCTATCTTATATTTTGTTTCTTCATCATCCATATCCGGCATACCAAAAAGGATCAGAGGCGTTGCTTCACCCGGTTTATTTTCCCAATGCCCTTCAATGGCTGCAATTTTTGCCGGCTGATGTTTTAAAGTATTTAAACCATGGACATCACCAATGAGTGCTTGAATTGGTGCTAAAATTAAAATCATCCACAAAGACATTGAAAGCATCTTTTTCATTGCTGATGTTTTATTGCCTTTAAGGAGGTGCCATGCCGCAGAAGCTGCGATAAAGAAGGCAGAAGCAAGAAATGCAGCAACGCCCATATGAGCGAGACGATAAGGGAAAGAGGGATTAAAAATAACCGCAATCCAATCTACTGGCACGACTTGATTATTAATGATTTCGAATCCTTGTGGTGTTTGCATCCAGCTATTTGATGCCAAGATCCAAAACGTTGACATCAATGTACCTAATGCAACCATACAGGTTGCGAAAAAGTGAAGTTTTTCACCCACTTTATTCCAACCAAATAGCATTACACCCAAAAATCCAGCTTCTAGGAAGAATGCGGTAAGCACTTCATAAGTCAGTAAAGGGCCTGTAATCGAGCCCGCAAAGTCAGAAAAAAAGCTCCAGTTAGTTCCAAATTGATAGGCCATAACCAAACCAGAGACAACACCCATAGCAAAGTTAACAGCGAATATTTTTGACCAAAAATGGAATAACGCTAAATAATCCTTATTGCGAGTTTTTAACCATAAACCTTCCAATACGGCTAAAAAACTAGCCAGTCCGATAGTAATTGCGGGGAAGATAATATGAAAAGAAACTGTGAACGCAAATTGGATACGCGCCAAATCGAAGGCACTTAACCCAAGCATAAAAAACCTCGTTTTATTGATATGTAAATGTAAATTGCAGGTAAATCGTGTGGATTAGTAGACCATATGACAGTAAGCTATAATAGTGACAATAAGTTTAAAAATGACTATAACAGTTTTGAGGTGAACAGTTTTATATGACTCGATATGAA
This sequence comes from Proteus vulgaris, assembly GCF_016239305.1. Lineage (GTDB taxonomy): Bacteria > Pseudomonadota > Gammaproteobacteria > Enterobacterales > Enterobacteriaceae > Proteus > Proteus vulgaris_C. The sequence goes on from NZ_JAEHOQ010000013.1 coordinate 31,763, forward strand.
CAGCTTGCAGCGCAAATACGCCAACAGATTGAAGATAATATCTGGCAATCTGGCGACCGTTTACCTTCATTGCGGGATACGGTAAAACAATCAGGTTTAAGTTTAATGACTGTTTTACAATCGTATCAGTTATTAGAAAGTCAAGGATGGATAACCGCACGACCACAATCAGGTTATTACGTTGCACATCGTAATACACGTTTTGGCCAAGTGACAGCCAGTAAAGGGCTACACATGAGTGAAAATGTTGAGATTAGCACCTCCATTTTTAATGTGCTCCAAGCATGTAAAGATCCCGAGATTATTCCTTTTGGTTCAGCATTTCCCGATCCTAGTTTATTTATTCAACCTAAACTCAGCAGTGCATTAGCATCAGCTGCAAGGCATTTAGCACCTCAAAGTTCAGTAATTAACTTACCACCAGGAAATGAAAAGTTACGCCGTAACATTGCACAACGCTATGCGTTGCAAGGTATTCACGTCTCTCCAGATGAAATTGTGATCACTGCGGGTGCAATGGAATCATTAAGCTTTAGCTTACAGGCAGTAACCGAACCGGGTGATTGGGTTGTGATTGAATCACCTGCATTTTATGGCGCATTGCAAGCTATTGAACGTTTACGTTTAAAAGCCATTGCTATTAGAACAGATCCTGTAACAGGAATTTGTTTAGATGAACTAGAAAAAGTAGTGGATCAATACGATATAAAAGCGTGTTGGTTGATGAGTCATTGCCAAAATCCATTAGGTGGAACAATGCCTGATGAAAATAAAATAAGACTGGTGGAAATATTAGCGAAAAAACAGATAACGTTAATTGAAGATGATGTATATGGAGAACTCTATAACAGTCAAAAGGCGCCGATGCCAGTAAAAGGCTTCGATAAAACGAATAGCGTATTACATTGTGCATCTTTTTCTAAATGCTTGGCGCCAGGGTTTCGCGTTGGTTGGGTTGCAGCAGGTAAACATGCAACAAAAATACAACAGCTACAAATGATGAGTACTGTTTCTGCGAGTATGCCGACACAGCAAGCCATTGCGGATTACCTATCACAAGGGGGCTATGATACTCATCTTCGTCGATTAAGATTATTATTAGAACAAAGACGTTATCGTATGTTGCAAGCCATACAGACACATTTACCTGAAGATGTAAAAGTGAATATTCCAACAGGAGGATATTTTCTCTGGTTAGAATTTGAATCAACATTTGATGCGAATAAGCTTTATCACTTTGCATTAGAAAGAGGGGTCAGTATTGCCCCAGGCTCTATGTTTTCCACCAGCTCTCAATTTAACCATGCCTTTCGTTTAAATTCTTCTTTTCAATGGAATAGCCGGACAGAAAAAGGAATGGAAATTATCGGTGAAGGATGTAGAAAATTACGGCGTAAATAGCGGACGTTAGCGCACATTTTTAAAAGTTAGATATTGATTTATGAACGGTAATCTCCAATGATTAATTCTTAACCTCATTATCAGACTGACTAGCCAGATATTGCAGGAGGATACAATGAAGCTACGTTGTTTTGATCAACAAGAGTTACCGTTTATTCCATGGAGTAATCACAAAGGCACAACCCAAGAAATTGTGTGTTGGCCAGTGAATAATGATTTTTCATGGCGAGCGTGTTTAACATCTATCGAAGATAATGGCTCATTAGGGCAGTTTCCTGATATTGAACGGCAAATGGTGCTATTAGAAGGCAATGGACTTAATTTAAATAGTACTGGATTTCTGAGCCACTCTGTCACTGATCCTTACCAGCCTTTTGATTTTTCAGGCGATATTCATGTTAAATCAGAGCTGATTAAAGGGGGCGTAAAATGCTTAAATATTATGGTACGCAGAACATGCTGGAAAGCAGAAACCACATTAGTGACACAACCACTTATATTACCAAGTTCTCACGCGGGACTTATTTATATAACGCAAGGTGAATGGACTTTAACCGGTGCTACTTGTCAGCATTTATCAAAAGGGCAAGGTGCATGGTGGTTACCAGATATTCGTGAGGGTGAAATAAGACCGTTAACGGCAAATTGCCAATTATTATGGGCAGATATTCGACCACTAAAATAAAGGTGTTTTTGTGGTCAAATACTGACTGAAATAATAAATGATGCTTAGGATTATGGCTAATTAAAAGCCAGATTAATGGCAGCAAAAGTGAGTAATCCACCGGCAATGCCATCATTATAGCGACGACGTTTATCACTTAAACCACCTTTTAAGCCGATATAAGCAAAGAAGCTACCAAGAAGGCCATAAATAATTAAGCAAGTCGTGATAAATATCCCAGATAACAGCAATGATTGTGTTGTGACATCATTATGATTATCAATAAAATTTGGTAAAATAGCGAGATAAACTAATAAGCCTTTAGGATTAAGGAAACTGGTTAAAAAACCTTTACGAAATAGAGATGAGGTTTTAGTGGTATCAAGGACTAACTTTCCTTTTTTGCAGGCTGATATCAACATTTTAAGGGCAAGATAACTGATATAAAAAACACCGATCCATTTGAGTAAGTGAAATAAAATGGGAAATGTAGATACCAAGGTTGCAAGCCCCAAAGCACTCAGTAACGCATGAGCTATGTAACCAGATATCACGCCTGAATTAGCAATCCATGCTGATTTCATTCCTCCTGATAACCCTTGGGATGAGATAAAAAGAATATCAGGTCCAGGTGTACAGATAAGCGGTAGAACAGTCAGTGCGAATAATAATAAAGTGTTAAATTCCATCTTTTTACCTGATAGAGATAGATTAAGAGAAACATTGTTTTTGCTGTGAAATTTAGCGGAAAGATTATATGATGTTTTCGAAAAAATCGGGTTGCTTTGTTGCTAACAAAAAGAATTAATTGGCAATAAAATTCCACAAATAGAATTAAGGTTAATCTTTGATGTCAATAAAATTAGATAAGATAGATAAACATATTTTGCAGGTGCTTCAGCGTGATGGCAAAATCCAAAATATTGAGCTAGCAAAAGAAGTTGGGCTCTCACCGTCTCCTTGTCTTCGCCGAGTGCGTTTACTTGAAGAATCGGGAGTGATCACGCGTTATGTTGCTGTATTAGATGGCAGTATGGTTGATGCCGGTTTATCTTTATTCGCAAGAATTTGGTTTAGAGCTCAGGATGCAGAAACTATAGAAGAATTTGTAAAGGCTATCAAAGTGTTACCTGAAGTGGTTGAGTGCCATTTAATGGCCGGCGAGTGTGATGCGTTAATTCGGATCGTGACTAAAGATTTAGCAACATATCGTCGTTTTCATGCCGATTATTTAACACAAATTCCAAGCATCCAAAGTATAAAAACAGAAGTACCCATGGAAACGGTAAAAGTGAGTTTTGCTTTACCACTTTAATTTTCTAAATATTTAGAGCTATTTGATTTTAAATTATCACAGACATGTTTAGTAGAGAAAGCCTCTAGTTAAATTTCAACAGAGGCTTTTTTATTGCCATAAATTAAACTATTCAGCTTTTAAGAAACTGATATATTTCTGGTGTATAAAGCAACATACAGATAAATAATAATGTACTAATAAAATAGAGATCAAATGACCAAGTGTATAAAGGGACAATAATTAGCATGATAATGGTTAGAACAACGATACAAAGTCTGATCTGCGTGAGAGTTATTTGACCCGCGCAGGGTAATAATTCACCAATCAATTCAAAAAGATCGGACACCTTACTTCCTTAAAATAAATCCATTTAATAAGAGTCAGTATATTAGGCTTGTTTATTACTGTTTAATTATTTATCTGTAAGTTATTTATATTATTTTGCGTGCACTTGTAGTAATAGAACCAATAAATAGCTCTATTACTATATTTATTTTCTTATTTAGATTGTCAATAAAAAATTAATTTTTTCGAGATGAATTGGAAAATTCTTTTGTTACAATTTCAGTAGCTTTAGCAATAATATCTTTACGGTATTTTGCATCTTGTTCTTGTTGTGTGAAATAGACGACTAAAATTAATGGTGCATGGTTTTCAGGCCAAATAACGGCTATATCATTAGTTGTACCATAGTCACCACTACCGGTTTTATCTCCAACAATCCAGTTTTTTGGTAAACCCGCTTTAATACTGTGATCGCCTGTTGTATTACCTTTTAACCAAGTGACAAGTTGTTGGCGTTGAGATTGACCTAACGCGTCACCTAATGTCAATGCTTGAAGGCTTTTAGCCATAGCAATTGGAGAGGTCGTATCGCGAGGATCACCATGAATGGCTGTATTTAATTCAGGCTCTTTACGATCTAGGCGATAAGTCACATCATTAATTGAACGTGCAAATTGAGTAACGCTAGAAGGCCCTCCTAAATAATCTAGAATTTTATTCATTGCCGTATTATCGCTATATTGCAAGGTAGCAGCACTTAATTGAGCCAGTGTCATTCCGGTTGCTAAATATTTTTCTGTAATTGGGCTATAAGGGACTAAATCGGCTTTTTTGATAGTTATATTCTTATCAAGCAGTCCTGCTTGCTTTTCACTCTCTTTTAAAATGGCGGCAACTGCCATGACTTTACTGGTGCTTGCCATTGCAAAGCGCTCATCACCACGATAAGTTATTTGTGAGTTATCTTTAGTATTAATTAATGCAACACCTAAACGGCCTTGGCTATTTTTTTCAAGTGTAGTTAATTGTTCTTCAATAGTGCTATTTGTTTTCGCCCATAACATTGGCGAAGCAAGTAGAGATAGTAATGAAACTGCGATCACTGCTGTTTGACGACATGTTGTTTTAAACATAGAAATTGATACTCATATTAATTTAATAAAGAAAATTCAATATAAATAGACAGTTATCGACAGGAGATGACGTTGTTTATTTATCAGGTGCAATATCCTATTTAATTGATTTATTGACAATCGATAATAAATCACCTTAGCTTATAGAAAATCTAATGGCTAAGAATATTATGCGAACACATCTTCCCCTCAATGCACTACGCGCTTTTGAAGCATCTGCAAGACACCTTAATTTCACCAAAGCTGCATTAGAACTCTATGTCACCCAAGGCGCGGTGAGTCAACAAGTGAGGATGCTAGAAGAACGTTTGGGCGTGATGCTTTTTAAGCGTTTACCCCGTGGTTTAGAGATGACAGATGATGCACAGATCTTATTTTCGGTATTAACAACCGCGTTTAGTGATATTGAACGGGTGTTTAAACAGTTTGAACGAGGTGAATACCGTGATGTTGTTTCGATTGCCACTGTGGGAACATTTGCTGTTGGCTGGTTATTACCTCGATTGGCTGAATTTAAGCAACAATATCCAAGAATAGAAGTGAATTTAAGAACAAATAATAATGTAGTTAATTTGGCAACCGAAGGACTTGATTTTGCCATTCGATTTGGCGAAGGGTTATGGCCTCTAACTCATAATAAAGCTTTATTTTCTGCACCATTAACGGTCTTGTGCTCATCAAAAACAGCAGAACGACTACATTATCCATCTGATTTAATAAATGAAAATTTATATCGTTCTTACCGAGAAGATGAATGGTCAAAATGGTTTGAAAAAGCAGATATATCGCCGATAAAAATCACAGGTTCTGTTTTTGACTCTTCACGTTTAATGGTAGAAAGTGCGATTTATGAAGGCGGAGTTGCATTAGCACCCGCAAAGATGTTTTCAAGAGAAATAGAATGTGGTCAGCTAATACAACCTTTTAAAATAGAAGTTGAAATGGGTAAGTATTGGTTAACGTATTTAAAATCAAAACCAATGACCGCATCAATGGAAATATTTCAGCAGTGGATAATGAATGAAGCGCTAAAAGAATGTAGTGAGTGATATAAAAATAAAAAGCACTGATTAATTTCAGCGCTATTTATTATTTTTACTTGCAGTATATTTTTTAATTATAAAGAAAAATGTTCTTTAACGATTTCTCTACCTATTTCAATAGATGCCGTTGCAGCGGGTGATGGGGCATTACACACATGTAAAGAACGTTTACCTTTCACAAAATGAAAATCATCTACTAATTTACCTTCACGAGTTAACGCTTGAGCACGAACTCCCGCAGGACCCGGATGAATATCTGCTTCACGTAAATCAGGAATTAATTTTTGTGCATTTGCAGTAAATAATTTACGTGAATATGAACGACGAAGCTCGGCTATTCCTTCACCTAAATAATTACCTGCAATTTTCCAAAAGCCTTTATAAGTGAGCACGTCAGCGAGATCTTTTAAGTTAATATCGCTTTTTTTATAGCCTTCGCGCTTAAATGCTAAGACCGCATTAGGCCCAACATCGCGATGTCCGTTATACATACGCGTGAAGTGTACACCCAAGAATGGAAAATCAGGGTTAGGAACGGGATAAATTAGATGGTTTACTAAGTAGTTTTTATTAGCATTAAGCATAAAGTATTCACCGCGGAATGGGACTATCTTCATACCCGTGTCATAACCTGCCATTTTAGCAATACGATCACTAAATAAACCTGCACAATTAATCAACCATTTGCCCGCAAATTGGTTATTGGATGTCGTTACTGTGACACTATCATCGGTTTCATTAATTGCTGTAACCGCTTGTCCGAATGCAAATGTACCGCCACGAGATTGAATGATTTCAACGTGTTTTGCTGCAATTTCAGGATAATTAACAATCCCTGCATCAGGAACTAATAATGCAGCAATGCCATTAACATAAGGCTCTCTTGCTTTTAGTTCACTTTCAGTCATTTTGATGACTTCAAGCCCATTATCAATGCCACGCTGATAAATATTTTCTAACGCATTTAGCTCTTTTTCATTGGTAGCGACAATTACTTTGCCACAACGATCGTAATAAAGATTATGTTGTTGGCAAAACGCATAAGTGGTGATATTGCCTTGTTTAGCCAGCCTTGCTTTAAGGCTCCCTGGTGTATAATAAATACCAGAATGAACAACATTACTATTATGTCCACTTTGATGAGCGGCAGGGCCGGATTCTTTATCAACCACCAGTAGTTTTAGTTCAGGTTGACTTTCTTGTAGCGCACTTGCAACCCCTAGTCCGACTAATCCCGCACCAATAATAATCACGTCATACGTCATAATCTTATCCATTTTATAAATTTTATATTAACAAGGTTCTTGTTGTAAGCGCTTTAATTTGCCACGTACATTAGTTAAATGAAGACGCATTTTATGGCTTGTTTCATCGTGATCTTGTTGGCGTATTGCTTCAACAATCGCTTCATGCTCTGCAATAACACGCTCTGTTTCTGCTTCTCGCCCTTTATTTTGACTTAATGAATACATTAAGACACCAAGATAAAGTTCATGCATATTATCTAAGATCCTGACAAAAAAAGGATTATGGGCGGCAACCATAATAGAACGATGAAATTGATAGTCTTCTTCATGACCAATACTTTTGTTTTGTCTTGTTGCTAAAACAAAGGCATCGTGGGCATTTTCGATAGCGCGTAATTCTTCTGGTGTTCGGCGTAAAGCGGCAATAGCTGCCGCTTCATGTTCAATGACCTCACGCATCTCAAGCAGTGAATCTACCTCTTTTGGACAAGCAATTTCCATGACTATCGGTTCATATTTACTGAGGATAGAATGGTCAATTACACGGCGACCGCCTCCTTGGCGTGAAGTCACAATACCACTGGCCTCTAAGACACCTAATGCTTCTCTGATAGGAACTCGACTGACACCAAAGGCATCAGCAAGGACATTCTCAGAGGGTAACTTCTCACCTACAGGGTAGGTGCCGTTATGAATGTTTTGCTTAATCTGCTCAAGAATTTGATGCGACGCTTTTTGGCGTGAGATCTTTTGTATCATCTAGTTTTCTCCAGATGCATGCCCCATATTAGCTAACTGTTTTTTAGACCGTAATAGATGGAATGCACCAGTTAATAGGATCAAGGCAACACCTAAAAGGTCGGTATATAAGCCCGGTTTAATCATTAGAATTGCTGCTGCTGCAAATGCAATACGCTCAAACCATGTTGTTTTAATCATCCAGAAGTTTGCTGTTGCGATACTTAGTGCATAAATTCCGACTAATGCAGTAATAATCATTAATCCAATAGAAAGTACACCTAAATTATCACCTTGCATCAGTAAAGCAGGGTTATAGACTAAAATAAACGGAATAATAAAACCGGGAAGTGCTAGTCGCACTGCATCCCATGATGTTTGCATAGGATCTGCTCTTGCAATACTTGCAGCTGTATAGCTGGCTAATGCAACAGGAGGTGTAATATTGGATAATGCACCAAACCAGAATACAAAGAAATGAGCCGCTAAAGGCAGAACTCCAGCTTTAATTAAGATAGGTGACACTGTAACTGCAACAACAATATATAAAGCCGTTGAAGGTAACCCCATACTTAATACAATGCATACCAGCATAACAACTAATAAGATCATCCATAGTGTATTATCCGTCATTGAGACGATATTGAAGGCCAATGTTGCCCCAATACCCGTCATTGTAACCACACAGATAATCACGCCAATAGCCGCACATGCTACAGTGACTTGAACTGACCCACGAGCCGCTTCGGCTAAGGCGTCAGCCACTTTAGTTAAAGTCATGCGAACAGTTTTGTCAGGTGTTATCCAACTTGCAACAATAATGGTTAGAATACCTAAGAAGCCGGCATAAATAGGTGTTTTACCTACTAATAAGGTTCCAATTACAATAACTAATGGTAATAACAGTAAGCCACGGGCTTTTAATACAGCTTTAACTTGTGGAATGTTTTCTTTGCTTAACCCTTTTAATCCTTGCTTCTTGGCTTCAATGTCAATGGCCATAATTAGCGCGGCGTAATACAACAGTGCTGGAATAATGGCTGCAATAACAATAGTGGTATACGAAATTCCTAAAAAGCCCGCCATAATAAATGCAGCTGCACCCATAATCGGAGGCATGATCATGCCTCCCGTTGATGCGGTTGCTTCTACAGCACCAGCAAAACGAGGAGTTAATCCAATACTTTTCATTAAAGGAATGGTGAAAGTCCCCGTTGTTGCTACGTTAGCAACAGCACTTCCGCTTAAAGAGCCTGTTAATGCAGATGAAATAACAGCAACTTGAGCTGGTCCTCCACGACGGCGACCTGCGATAGCCAGCGCTAAATCGTTAAATAAAGCAGTAGCACCACTGACACTCAGGAATGAACCAAAGAGAATAAAGACCACAATAGCGGTGGAAGCAGTTGAAAGAGTAATACCAAAAATCCCTTCACTGGTCATAAATAAACGGTATAACAATCTTTCTACAGAAAATCCGGCATGACCGAAAATACCCATAAAATACTGACCAAAAAGAGCATAAATAATAGCGAAAGTCGCAAGGCCAGGAATAAAATAACCAGTGGTTCTTCTTGCTGCTTCAAATAGTACGATAATACCTAATATAGCCATGACATAATCGGTAGTATTTGGAATACTTTTTCTTACTACATGAAGATCAACGTAATTAAAGAAAAAATAGCCATAACTGATTAATGTTAAAGCAATAAAAAGATAATCCCATCCATTAAATTTAGGTGTGGAAAAACGCTTAGAGAATGGAAATAGAATAAAGCCTAAAATTAAAATACCACTAAGAAAAATAGTATTACGGTAAAACTCTTGAGTATTTGATAATGCGTTGGAATAAATCGCATAAAGTGAAATTAATATTGCAAGAGTCGTTGTGATTTTCAGGTAAATGCCGGCAAGTTGGCGGCTGCCAGAGCCTGCTTCTTTATCTAATGCTGGTGGCTCTACCGGAGTTAGGTGGTCATTATTAGTCATAACTCACTCCTGTTATTTATTATTAGTCTGCGTTTGAGCTTCTGGTGGAATAAGATAATCAGGGATCTCTAATCCGATTTCTTTGTAGTAGCGGTAAGCCCCTAAATGTAATGGTACAGAAACGCCTTTTAATGCATTTTCTGTGGTGATGTACTTGGCTGCGCTATGAACTTGATGAACCTCAGGAAGGTTCTCAAACATAGTTTTTGTTAGCTCATAAACTAAGTCATTATCAATACTGGTTGTGGCCATTAAGATATTAGGTTGAGCTATCGTATTGACTATTTCAGTTTGGCGAGGGTAAGTATTCGCGGGTATTTCAAAACGAAACCATGAGTTTGCCACATGATTGATATCATCAAGTTGTTTATCTGTGACTTCGAGTAGTTTTGCACTCACACCACTGGCATACATATCGGTGACGGCTGAGGCTGGAACACCGGCAGGTAATGCGCCACCGTCAAGACGGCCATCTCGCATGGCAGAAACGGTGTCACCATACCCAAGATATTCAGGAGTGATATCTTTTTTGGTTAAATTAACACCTTTAAGAATGATAATCGTTGATTGTTCTGTACCACTAGCTTGAGGGCCAACAGAAAAACTTGTTGCACGAATATCATCTAATGTGCCGGTTTTTACTTTGTTATTCATTAAAACAAAGTGTTCGACATTGGGCCACAACATAGATATTGAACGCAGATTTTTTTCTGGTTTACCTTCAAAATTACGGACACCTTCATAAGCTTCTACAGCTAAAAGACTTTGTAAAATTGAGAGTTGAGCTTCATTTTTCTGCATTAAATAGATGTTTTCTATCGAGCCTGCCGAGGATTGTCCTGTTACTTGAACGCCTCTATCCTTAAGGTGCGTACTCCATACGTTTGCTAATCCCACTCCCATTGGATAATACGTTCCTCCAGTTGAAGCGGTTGCTACAGAGAGAAATTGTTTATTCGCATTCTCTTTTTTGCCAGCTATTGCTAATGAGACAACAGCAATAACAGCAACAATACCGATGGCAAGCTTTGTTTTTCTTATTCTCATGATGTTGTTCCTGTACATAAAAACGCAGGTGAATGTTTCACACCAACTTGTATACAACATGACAACTTTTATAGAAATAAGTGTTGTTAAGAATTTGTGATGTGGCGTAATGAAATTAAAACAAGAAGATAACAAATTGTGATCAATATAGTAATTATGCAAATTTTAATCATAATTATGGTGATAGACACAAAATGCGAAAGAAAATATCAATAAAGTATGGAAGAAAAGATAAAAGAAGCTAAAAAACAGTCTAATTATCGATAATTAAAAATAAAATGAAAAAAGGAGGATTCAGAAGATATTGAAACAATATGATTATGTAAAAAGAAAATAGATCGCTTTTAGTATTAATGGAAGGATTAAAATTAAGCACTAATTTGCCTGTTTACAAAGCAAGAGTAAGTACACCCGTTGCAATTAAAACAAACATTGCAGACCAGACTAAGGCCGAAATGGCACTGGTGATATAAATACCGGGTACAGGTAATTTTAATAAGCCAGCACTAAAAGGGGTTAAATAGCGAAAGACAGCTAAAAATCGAGAAATAAACAAAATATAGTGAGTTTTGTTTCTTAATAGCTGTTGGGTGCGATTAATTTTTGACTGATAACGATTAACCCATATTTTAAGACGAGGAAAACGATAAATAGAACGCCCCAACTCATAGCTTAAAATTGAACCTAATAAAGCACCACAACTGGTGGCTAACCAAAGAAATATTGGGGAATAAAGCGGTAAACAGGCACCAAAAATAAAGATCAACATTAAAGAAGCAGGTGGCAAAAATGAAGAAATACCGATGGTCGATTTTCCAGCTGTGATTAAAATAATCGATAAGAATAAGGTAATAGGAGATAAATGACTCAAGGAGTCTAATAAAGTATGAATAATTTCCATTTAATTATCTCCAATCACGTATAAATAGATACAATAATAGCGATAAATCTTAAGATTATTATGAGGTTATTTTAGAACTTTTATTCATTTCAACTAACATTGTCGCCCATTCAATAGGTGTATTTTTAATTGGTAATTTTAGTTTCTGGCTTAATGAGTATAGCGTAGGTGCCGGAATATCAGAAAGGGATTGCAGTGTTGAATTCATTAGCACTTTTTCAGGGGAACCATCTGCAATTAATTTACCTGAAGATAAATGGATAACACGCTGAAAATGGCGAGCAGTAAAATCAAGATCATGACTAATCGCCAATACCGTTGTACCTAATACCTTTTGTACTTGAAGCCAATTCTCAAAACAGCTTAACCAATGTGCATCGAAATCACGAGTGGGTTCATCAAGTAATAATATTTGAGGTGATAAAATACTTAAACTTGCAACAGCAACCATTCTACGCTGGCCTGCATGTAAATCTAAAGGATGAACATCTGCAACATCACTTAAACCACAAAGCGACAGTGTTTCATCTAAACATTTTTTAATTTCTTCTTTAGGAAATTTACGTTGTTTTAAACCAAAGGTGATCTCTTTCTCAACAGTATTATGAAAAATTTGTCGTTCAGGCTCTTGAAATAATACCCCAATATAATGAGCGCGTTGCTGTGCTTTTAGTTGAAAAATTGACTGGTTATTGAGTGTTATATCACCTTCGTTGGGAGCTAATAACCCTGCAATTAATCGTAATAAGGTGGATTTACCTGCACCATTATCACCGACTAAGGTTATCCATTCCCCTTGATTTAATGTTAAGGATAATTGAGAGATACAAGGCGGAACATCATCGCTCCAGCGATAAGTCACATTATTGAGCTGTAACATAAAATTCCTTAAAAGCATTAAGCAAGGCTTTATCATTATTCACTATATTCTTATTCCAATGATGGTTTTCAATTAACCAATGTAAAGCTTGCCATGCATCTGGAGCATTAATCGTTGAAAACAAGAACGGAAAAATAGAGTCTAAAGTACCTTTTGCCTTCACTTTACCTGCCTCTAATAATAAAAATTGCTCACTTAGATTTATTGCAGGTAATAAATTGCGTTCAAAAATGACTACACTGCATTTATGCTCTTTTGCATAGTGTTTTATGTGTTGCTGTAATTGTTGGGTCGCATTGGGTGTTAAGCGACTAAAAGCTTCATCAAGTAATAATAATTTGGGGTGCATAGCAAGTGCACTTGCTATGACAACACGTTGAGCCTCACCGCCAGAAAGGGTTGAAGGGTGGCGAAAACGTAAGTATTCACATTGTGTTAATGTCATAGCTTCTTTTATTCGAAATCGAATTTCATTATCGCTCAACCCTAAATTTTCGGGGCCAAAGGCAATTTCTTGCTCTACGGTGAATGCACATCCTGAAAGTTGTAATTGTGGCGATTGTTGAACGAGCTGTCGTCCAGGCGCTAGCGACACCAATCGACTTTTATTGAGGGCAATGTTTTGTACAATTCCCAAGCCTTGCACGGAACCTGTTAATAAATCGGGATACCAACCTGCTAGTAATTGCGCAAGAAGGCTTTTCCCGCTGCCATTACCCCCTAAAATCACAAGCCATTCCCCTTGTTTTAACTGCAAATCAATAGGACCAAAAATGGGTTGTTCGTCACCTTTGGGAGTAAAACTCAGTTGTTGAAGATTTAGTACCATAGCCAAATACCTCCTTCAACCAAAATAAGCAATAAAATTAAGTAGCGAAGCATTGTTTGAAGTGACGTATCCGTTGGGGGATATAAGGTTGTCCGTTTTGTAATAATACGAAATCCTCGCATATCTAATGCTGCACTTCGAATAGTTAAATCACTTAATATATGACTAATAAGAGGCAGAATAATAGCCGGTAATGTGATGAGGCGTTGCCAAAATGATCCATCAAGAGGAACGCCTCGTGCTAATTGCGCTTCTCTTATATTGTGTAATTGTTGGCGTAATTGTTCTACAAGTAACAAAGGTCCTGCTAATAAATAGGAAAGGCTCATAGGTAAACGGCTAGCAAATAACGCTCTAATAAATTGCTCTGTTGATGTGTGTTGTAACCACAATTGAGCGCCACTTATTATTGCTAATAATCTTAGCCATAGTGTTATTGCCATAGTCTGTTTACTGGTATCTAAAGGTTCACCTGTTAACCAATAAGCTAACCAGCCACTATGGACTAACCATAACCCGATTGCCATGGGGATCATCAACCAAGCAATAAAACGCCAACGCCAGCGAGATGCTTTCCAAATTAATAGGCTAATAAAAATACCACTGCTGATTATCAGCAGTGGTAAGCCTAATGATAAAAAAAGCACACTAGCACTTAGCCAAAGCCATAATGCCAATGAGGTAAATGGATGCATTATTAGCGAACCTTGGCAATCGCTGGGAAATTACGTTGTGTTCGTTGTGGTAATTGACGCACTAATAACCAAGCGATAATCGCTGATAAGATTTTATCTGCGAGATTTGCACCTAATACAGTAATGGCAACAGACTCAATAAGTCCTTCACCCACGGCATGAAAATAAGCAACAAAGAAATCAGCACCACTACCTGTTGCGCCACCAAATAAATAAGTACGAATTGGAACGGCGACAATCATTAACGCTAAAGTAATGACAATACCTGAACCAATAACGCGAATTAAAGAACGGAAGCCACCTGCACGAGCCAATAAACCCGCACTTAATCCTATCATCATGGCAACCGGAGCAAATGCAGCCGCCATTGGACCACTGATTAATCCCCATAATAAATTGGTTAATAATCCAGTGAATAATGCGACCCATGGTCCACCTAATAAAGCACAAATCAGTGTACCGATAGAATCTAAAAAAATAGGAAGTTTTACCATTGAGGTAATTTGACCGCCGATCATATTTATTGCAATAGAAACAACAATTAGCACGAGTGTACGACTCGAAATTTGAGGAGTTGTAGACATAGTTTAAAAACCTTTACAAAGGATAGTGACTATTGGTTTTATTATTTTGCATATATAGCAATTTTTTATAAAAAGCTATTTACGCGGTGTGATGACCAACTCCTCATAACCAGAGTGTTTACAAGGCTGACGGCTAAAAGTCACTTGCTCTAACTCACCAATAACGAGCTCTAGCGTCGTGCGCACTGTACAACCTGGCATCATATGTCCACCACACATTAATCCATTTTCATCTGAGACAGCTAAATGCAAATGTTCACCTTGGTCATCTAATGTTCCAATGAGTGAAACAATCTCAAATTTACCTGTAAGATAGCGATTTTCTTCGCGTCCTGCAAAGCGTAATACCACATCTGTTAAACTTCCTACACAACCTGCAATAAATGCCGATTTTAGGTTTTGTTCCTTCATTATCTGTCGTAACGCCATAATCACATCTTCATTAGGGAGAAGGCGAAGTGGAATAAATCGAGCATGGGAAGAAAGTAATGAGGTGTGAGACATTGTGATTATCCTAATAACTGAAAGTTCGATACTTAATTTATATGGTTATTGTAAGCACTAAAATGGCGGCGTCAGATAAGACTTAGTTTACTTTATATGATCTACTTTCATTTTTATGCACAAAAATCGCATAACGTATTATTAATAAAAAAAATGAAAGAAGAAATAGATAATAACTTTTTATTAACAATGAAGTTGTTTTGTATCAAAAGAATAAAATAGGAAGAAAAAACAAAGAGAGAGATAAGGATGAGTAGAAAATGCTCACCCTTATTTTTAATAACACAACGTTTAAGTAAAATAACTAAATGATCAAATTATAATCAATATGTTCCATTAATTTAGCGTTATCACGATAATCGACAGGAATAGCAAGAACAGCGGGGCCATCAACAGCCATCGCTTCATGTAAAACGGTACGTAATTGAGAAGCACATTCGACAGAAAACCCCTTAGCTCCGAAGGATTCGGCATAACGCTTAAAATCAATTGCACCAAATTTTACGCCAGAATAACGGCCATATTTTTCTTGCTCTTGCATTTCTACCATATTATAAGCGTTATCCACCCAGATAATATGCAAGATATTGGTATTCAAACGAACCGCAGTTTCTAACTCCATGGACGATTGCATAAAGCCACCATCACCAGAAACAGAAATAATTTTATCAGAAGGTCGAACAAAAGAAGCACCAATTCCCCAAGGTAATGCAACACCCATGGTTTGTTGTCCGTTAGAAATTAACATTTGTCTTGCTCTAAAACTATAAAGATAACGTGCAAGCCATATATGAAAACTCCCCATATCAATACAAAGTGTTACATCGTTATCAATAATATTTTGCATCTCATGGATGATGGTTAAAGGGTGAATAGGAGAACCATGTCGAAAATAACTATTTTGCTGCAGAATTTCTCTTTGGTGACGAATTTTCTCTAAAATTTGATGAGTATTATTTGAGAGTGTAAATTGAGATGTAGATTGTTTAGCAAAATACTGAGTCAAATTATCAATTGTTAGTTTGATATTACCTGTTAATTCTAAATCAGGACAGTAAGCTAAATCAATTTCAGCAGGGATCTCGTCTACATGAATAATGTTGGCATTATTGTGATTCCATAATGATGGCTCATATTCTATAGGGCTATAACCTAAAGTAATTACTAAATCGGCATGAGATAATAACTCATCACCTGGTTGATTATTAAACAAGCCAATACGACCAGCAAATAAAGGAAAATGGCGTTGAGCAATCGCACCTGCGGATTGATAAGTACCTACAATCGGGAGAGGAAAAATATCAAGTAGTTTTTGTAATGCTAATGCATTTTCAGGGTAGCTAGCCTGTAGTCCTAATAAGACAACGGGGCTTTTAGCATTTAGCATTAATTTAACGGCTTCTTGGATAGCATCATTATTTGCACTACCAATATTGGATTTTGATTTAGGTATTAATATTGGACTATTAACTTCATTATTTAAAATATCCATTGGAAAAGTTAAAAAAGCCGAACCCGGTCTTCCTGATTCCGCATGGCGAAAAGCATTGGCCATGGTTTCAGAAATTGATTTTGATGAATCAATTTCTGCGCAAAATTTAGTAATAGGATTAAACATGGTAACGGTATCCATGCTTTGATGAACCAGTTTTAATCTATCTGCGGATTTTACTGATCCTCCCAATGCAACTAATGGATCACCTTCAGATGTTGCTGTTGCAATACCTGTCGCAAGATTAGAACATCCCGGCCCCGATGTTGCGATAGCCACTCCCGCTTTACCTGTTAAACGACCAACCGCTGCGGCCATAAAGGCAGCATTAGCTTCATGACGGACCACCACCGTTTCAATAGTTGAATCGACAAGAGAATCAAATACACGATCTATTTTTGCACCCGGAATACCAAACACTTGTTTAATGCCATGTTGCTCTAATTGTTTGACAACTAAATCTGCACCACATTTCCAATGAGTAGTGTTCATATAACCTTCTTTAATTTTGCAAGTGAATAAAAATAAGATTAAGAATAAAGTTAAGCGATATTTAAATTAATTTTCGGCTTGTTCTATTGCTTGATGAAGATTGTCTGGCATTAAGTTTGCTTGTAAAAAAGTGGAATGACTGGGTAAGTCAATAGTAAGACGGGAAATAATACCGATTTGTAAGGTGCCTTGTTTTAAATAATAATCAAGGACATGACCACCGCCTTGGCGTTGTTGATTAATATAATGTTCATGAAATCCAGCAACATTTATTCCTTGTGTGAACTGTGGTGAGCGAAAACCAGCAATAATCCCTGTTTCATTATGAAACGTGAAATTAGGCTGATTTTCGATAGCCTCTAACATCGGAAGGTAGGGAGGAGCTTGGCGAGGAACAGTACGGGTTTTAACTAATTCAAACTCACCTTCAATTCTGATCGCACAAAATAAATTGTCAGAAGGAACAAACTGATTAATGGTATTGTGTATCTCTTTTTGCGATACGCCATAAGAAAAGTGATGTTCAATATCACAATTAAAAAATGTCATTACAGCAAAAGGGGATTTTTGAGAATGTAAAGCTTCACGAGCGCTACCATCCGAGCGTAATTGAAAAACATTATTGTCGAATGCAACGAGTTCGCCATCAAGTTGTTCAAAAGTTCCTAAACCAAAATCACCATGCTTTAATAAATCAGCAATAGTAACGTCACTATCATATACACCAGCAATTAAACTACTCATTAATGAATTTTGATAAACAGTACATTCAGGGTGTTTACTAATATAATTATTTAAGTTTGTTATTATTTCCTGTCCACATTGACAATGATGATTTTTGTTGTGATTTATATCGCTATTATCTCGCACATTAGGTTGAAAATTATTATTCATGTAAAGCCATTCCTTTATTAAATAAATAACAATCATTAATCGATTATCAAATTAAGTATTATCCTGATTCATAAGTATTTCAAATGTTTTTATTGTAATTAAATGATGAGTGATAGTTTTATTTTTAAAAATTAAACATAGCTTATTGTTTTATTGTGATTTAATTGATGCTGTTTACCGAGTAAAAAATAGTTTAATAATTAATATTATTATTGATAAGTTATATTTATTGAGTGTGTGGGATGAAAGTGATAACTAAAAATGGTTAGGTAGATGGTTTTGTGGCTGAGTTATTTGAAAAGATAAACTAAGTTATACATTAGCATAGAAAAAAGCTGCATTTCTCGTCATCATTTTTAGTGGTTATTTTTATCTGCCTTGTTGTGTACAAAAGAGGCTTCTAGGATATAGACGTGTTAATATCACGAGTCTAAGTAAACCTATATGTAATAACGTGATTTGAGGCGTTGGATTGTTAATTAGAAAACTAAATGAATACATATAAAAAAACCCACGAATATACTCGTGGGTTTAGTAATGACATTTAATATAAGCAGCTATTAAACATTAAACATTACACATTAAACAAGAAGTTCATTACATCGCCATCTTGAACGATATACTCTTTACCTTCTGCACGCATTTTACCTGCTTCTTTAGCGCCTTGTTCACCATTGTAAGTGATAAAATCGTTATAAGCGATAGTTTGAGCACGGATAAAACCTTTCTCAAAGTCAGTGTGGATTTTACCTGCGGCTTGTGGCGCTGTTGCACCTACAGGGATTGTCCATGCACGTACTTCTTTAACGCCAGCAGTGAAGTAAGTTTGTAAGTTCAGTAATGAGTAACCAGCACGAATAACA
The DNA here is from genome assembly GCF_016239305.1 of Proteus vulgaris. Classification (GTDB taxonomy): domain Bacteria; phylum Pseudomonadota; class Gammaproteobacteria; order Enterobacterales; family Enterobacteriaceae; genus Proteus; species Proteus vulgaris_C. The sequence continues at coordinate 50,741 of NZ_JAEHOQ010000013.1, forward strand.
CGGTTTAAGCCAGGCTCTTCAATGCCTAAATCTTGCATAAATTCTTCGCGTTCAGCATCTTCTAACTCAGCAATGTCTGCTTCGATAGCGGCACAAACAGGAACAACCACAGAGCCTTCTGCTTCTGCGATTTTGCGAACAGTTTCAAGATATGGGTTATTTTCAAAACCATCTTCGTTAACGTTTGCAATATACATTGTTGGTTTTAACGTTAAGAAGCTTAAGTAACGAATGGTTGCTTTTTCTTCTTCTGTTAAATCTAAAGCGCGTAACATGCCAGCGTTTTCTAAATGCGGTAAGCATTTTTCTAACACTTCCATTTCTGCTTTAGCAATTTTATCGCCACCTTTTGCTTTTTTCTGATTACGGTGCATTGCACGTTCACAGGTATCTAAGTCAGAAAGAGCTAATTCAGTGTTGATAGTTTCGATATCTTCAGCAGGATCAACTTTACCCGCAACGTGAATGATATTGTCATTTTCAAAACAACGAACCACATGGCCAATTGCTTCAGTTTCACGGATATTTGTTAGGAATTGGTTACCTAAACCTTCACCTTTAGATGCGCCTTTTACTAAGCCCGCAATATCAACAAATTCCATTGTTGTGGGTAAAATACGCTGTGGCTTAACAATTTCAGCCAGTTTATCTAAGCGAGGATCAGGCATTGGAACAACACCTGTGTTTGGCTCGATAGTACAGAATGGGAAGTTGGCTGCCTCAATACCTGCCTTAGTTAAGGCATTAAACAGTGTAGATTTCCCTACGTTAGGCAGACCGACGATACCACATTTAAATCCCATAAACGTTCACCTTGTCACATAAAAACAACAGGAGGGAGTGTTCCTGTTGTGTGCTGTTAAAAAAATTTGGCGCTATTATAGAACAAATCCCTGTTTGATTAAATCATCAGGAATTAATCGCACAAAAGAAGAGGGGGATTTTACCCTCTGAATATTGAAATCGCTTAATCTATCAATGTAATGATTATGCTTTAAAGCTATGTAAGCGGTTTATTGCTTTCTCATAACCATCACGCATTAAAATATCTGTGCACGAAAGGGCTTCATCGATAGCGTCATCAATTAATTTTTGTTCACTCATTGGTGGTTTTCCTAATACAAAGCCTACAACTTTATTTTTATCACCAGGGTGACCAATACCAATGCGTAAACGATAGAAATTTGGGTTATTGCTAAACTTACTTTGAATATCTTTTAATCCGTTATGACCGCCATTACCGCCGCCTAATTTCATTTTGACAATGCCGGGCGGTAAATCGAGTTCATCATGTGCAACTAAAATTTCATCAAGTTCAATACGATAGAAGTTCGCCATAGCCTGTACCGCTTTACCACTTAAATTCATAAAGGTGGTCGGAACTAATAAACGAACATCATTACCGTTTAAATTAATGCGTGCGGTGTAACCAAAGAATTTGCTCTCTTCTTTTAGAGATTGCTGATGACGTTGAGCCAATAAATCTACATACCAAGCACCCGCATTATGGCGAGTCTGGGCATAATCTGCACCGGGGTTTGCTAACCCGACGATAAGTTTAATTTTACTCACAATAGCCTTTCACTGTTATCGTCTTAAAAGAAAGCCCATAGTTTACCTGTCTAAGCACAGAAGCACAAAATAGATTATATAGAATGTTTTTTAGAAATGGAGGAGCGAGGAAATATCCTTATTTAAATTTAACAAAAAGAGCGAAAGCGATAAAAACAGCGTTATTTTCTACTTTGAAAAGAAAAAAACACATTTTTTGTGAAGATTTGTCAATAAATATCAGAACGATGTGATCGCTTCGACAATACCTTTTTAGGATTTATGACTATAATAACCACAATGAATAAAAGATATTTGATGCATTTTGTTGTTGAATCGTCTGACGACGCGCTTGGAGGTGCAACATGAAATATAAACATGCATTTGCAGTGGGTAATTTATGTATGGCTACGGGGATGGTTGTGATGCTCGGTAGTCTTGGTTATACACTTCTTAGTCATATTTTCCCATTAGGATTGCCTGAATTTTTAGCTGATATCTCTTTAATGGGGATCTTTATCGGAGCTCTGGTTTGGCTAGCAGGTGCCCGTATCGGTGGTAGAGAAACAATAGCAGAAAGATATTGGTGGTTACGTAATCATGACGAACGTTATCGTCGCCATGATAATCACCGTTATTTATAATATTGTTAATACAATTAATATCAGAATAGATAAAATAATAACTAAGTTTAAGATAAACTGGTATTAAGTGAATAACTGTCATTATTATGAGTGTAATACACATCAATAGACCCGTTGATATCATGACGGGTTTTTTTATTGCCTAAACTACCTTGTTTTTGGAAAACGGCAACAAAAAACCCGCTATAACAAACGCTATAGCGGGTTTAGTTATCTCAAATTGCAATGAATGTTATAACAAATTAATGTTCAAACATCGCAGAGATTGACTCTTCATTGCTAATACGGCGAATTGCTTCAGCCAGCATGCCAGAAAGAGTCAATGAACGGACTTTATTTAATGCTTTGATTTCTGCTGACAATGGAATTGTATCGCAGACAACCACTTCATCAATAACAGAGCTTTTGATGTTCTCAACAGCATTACCAGAAAAGATTGGGTGAGTTGCGTAAGCAAATACGCGTTTAGCACCACGTTCTTTCAGCGCTTCAGCTGCTTTACATAATGTACCGCCTGTGTCGATCATATCGTCAACAAGGATACAGTCGCGGTTAGCAACATCACCGATAATATGCATAACTTGAGAAACGTTAGCACGAGGGCGACGTTTATCAATTATAGCCATATCAGTATCGTTAAGCAGTTTAGCGATAGCACGAGCGCGAACAACACCGCCAATATCTGGAGAAACAACAATAGGGTTGTCCAAATCTTTTTGAAGCATATCTTCTAAAAGAATTGGGCTGCCGAAGACATTGTCAACCGGTACATCAAAGAACCCTTGGATTTGTTCTGCGTGTAAGTCACAGGTTAAAACACGGTCTACACCTACACTAGATAAGAAATCCGCAACAACTTTTGCCGTAATAGGAACACGGGCTGAACGAACACGGCGATCCTGACGGGCATAACCGAAGTAAGGAATAACAGCAGTGATACGACCAGCGGAAGCTCGACGTAATGCGTCAACCATGACCACTAATTCCATTAAATTATCATTAGTAGGTGCACAGGTTGATTGAATGATAAATACATCACCACCACGTACGTTTTCGTTGATTTGCACACTGACTTCACCGTCGCTAAAACGACCTACAGCCGCGTCTCCTAGGCTAGTGTAGAGTCGGTTGGCAACACGTTGAGCCAGTTCCGGGGTTGCGTTACCAGCAAAAAGCTTCATATCGGGCACGAGAAAAACCTCAGGCTTGCGTCCAGAGAGAGATATTGTTGACCTGTAAAGAACGTGTTTATGAACATAGGGTTTGTAAACATCATCTTACGGGTGCAATAACACAGGTATCCTTGAGCGGAATAAATGCAGAGGAGAAATGTTGACGCCTTGCGCTACAAACCCATGCACCCACTCAGGGGCGTTAATTAACACTTCACTAGCGGTAACTTGTGATCCGAACTCACCGAATACACAGGCACCTGTCCCAGTTAAGCGTGACGGTGCATATTCTAACAGCCACGAAAGCAGATATTCAACCTCACGAAAACGTTTTCTTGCGATCATTTCACAGTCATTTTCGAACGGAGCCTTTAATAATGCGCCAAGAGAGCGAATAGGAGAATTACGTTTTAATTCTGGATCTGTGAAGATTGTCGGGGTTGGAATCGAAATTCCGGGGTGTGCGACCAAATACCATTGCTCTTTTGGCTCTGCAGGGGTCAAAATTTCACCAACGCCTTCGGCGAACGCAGCATGACCTTTTACAAAAACAGGGACATCAGCCCCTAAACTTACCCCTAATTCGGCTAAGGTTTCATCACTTAAACCCGCTTGCCAGTGGTAATTAAGTGCAATTAATGTGGTTGCAGCGTTAGATGAGCCTCCACCTAAGCCACCCCCCATTGGAAGTTTTTTATCAACACTGATATCAGCCCCTTGATACTTCAAAGGAATATTATGTTGTTGGCAATAGTCACGCAATAATTTAGCGGCTTTAATAATTAAATTATCTTTATCTTCTACGCCTTCAATCGGCGTTAAGATAGTTAACTGGGTATCATCACGAGGGGTAATCGTTAATGTGTCACCGTAATCTAAAAACTGGAATAACGTTTGTAGATTATGATAACCATCTGAGCGTTTCCCTGTGATGTAGAGAAAAAGGTTTAATTTGGCAGGAGAAGGCCAACTTAGAGTCATTGCTGTATATCCCAGTTATCCATTTTTAATTTGATAATACGTTCACCTTGTTTTAACTCAAGGCGTTGTGGCAGGTTGGGGGTAGTGCTTGAATCATAAGCTTGGTAAGTTACATGCCAATCACCTTCGGGTGTGGGTAAAGTGACAGATTTTAATAAGTGATTTGCATCTAACTCAAAATTAGTTGCATCACCCGGTAAACCAACAAGCCAGGCGCGTAGGTTTTTCAGTGGAATAACCATGCCGGTAAGTTGATAAATCATCTCTGCGGGGTTATCACTATAGTATTTTTTGCCTTTATTATCCGTGACTTCAATGACACCTGGCATAACATTTAAATCAAGCTCTGTGGTACCTAGCGGATTCGTCAATAATAAACGATAACGCTCATCTGCTTTATCTTGCCAATAGAATCGGGCATAAGTTTTGTTTGTATCTTCGAAATAAGCGAAAGCGCCTCGAGTTTCATATTGTGAAATTTTCTTTAATGCTTGTTGGCGAGCTTGCCATTGCACATCGTTATCAGACGCAGAGCCTTGTGTCTTTATCTGATTTAGATTACAGGCACTCAGCAACAACGCCGTAAGCGGGATGATACGCAGGAGTTGTTTGGTTGAAAAAAAGCGTGAACGCATAGCTGAGACATTCCTTTAATTCGTTATTAGTTAAAAAAAAGAGTATCATAAACCTTATGATATAACGATATTTCGTTAAATTGTGTATAGAAATCTTCTATCACTCAAGTAAGCTCTTTTATTGAATCTGTTCATCAAGTAGAATGGCGGAAATGAAGAGTCCATACTAAATGCGCTGTTTTAGGTTTACACTAAGTCAAGTCGCGAGGCGGTATTTATTCATAACTCGATATAGTTGATATGACGTTATTAGCATTAGGTATTAATCATAAAACAGCCCCCGTTGCTTTACGTGAGAAAGTTTCTTTTTCTCCCGATACCATGGGTGATGCCTTAAATAACCTCTTACAGCAACCCGCTGTCAGAGGCGGTGTTGTGCTGTCCACTTGTAACCGTACTGAGCTCTATCTGAGTATGGAAGACAAAGAAAATAGCCATGAACAGCTTATTCGCTGGTTATGTCAATATCACCAAATAGAGCCCAATGAACTGAAAAGCAGTGTTTATTGGCATCAAGATAATCAAGCTGTCAGTCATCTAATGCGAGTGGCAAGCGGTTTAGATTCTCTCGTATTAGGTGAACCTCAAATTTTAGGGCAAGTTAAAAAAGCCTTTGCTGATTCTCAAAGTTATGATTCGCTCTCTTCAGAGCTGGAACGTTTGTTTCAGAAATCTTTTTCAGTTGCGAAAAGAGTGAGAACAGAGACACAAATCGGTGCTAATGCAGTTTCTGTTGCTTTTGCTGCTTGTACCTTAGCGCGTCAAATCTTTGAATCATTATCTTCTTTGACTATTTTATTGGTTGGCGCGGGTGAAACGATAGAATTAGTTGCTCGTCATCTTCGTGAACATCAAGTTAAAAAAATCATTATTGCTAACCGAACTAAAGAGCGTGCTCAGCGTTTAGCCAATGAAGTCGATGCGGATGTTATTACATTATCAGAGATTGATGAATGTCTATCGCAAGCTGATATTGTTATTAGTTCTACCGCAAGTCCTTTGCCTATTATTGGTAAAGGGATGGTTGAAAGGGCACTTAAAAAACGCCGCAATCAACCTATGTTGCTGGTGGATATTGCGGTTCCGCGAGATATTGAACAAGATGTTGAAAAGCTCAATAACGTCTACCTTTATAGTGTTGATGATTTAGAAGCGATTATTCAACATAACCGCGAACAACGCCAAGCTGCAGCTATTCAAGCCGAACATATTGTCCAACAAGAAAGTGGACAATTTATGGATTGGCTACGAGCGCAAGGTGCCGTGGGTGCGATTAGAGAATATCGAGACAGCGCTGAAATGTTACGTGCAGAAATGACAGAAAAAGCCATCACATTGATACAAAACGGAGCAGATGCAGAAAAAGTTATTCAGCAACTCTCGCATCAATTGATGAATCGTCTAATTCACACACCAACAAAATCTCTTCAACAGGCTGCCAGTGATGGTGATATTGAACGCCTGAATCTATTACGTGAAAGTTTGGGTATTACCCATAATTAACTTTGTCTAACAGGATCTTAATCTACGAATGAAGCCTTCTATTGTCGCTAAGTTGGAAGCTCTACAAGAGCGTTATGAAGAAATTCAGGCACTTCTGTCAGAAGCCGATGTGATTGCCTCTCAGGAGCGTTTTCGTGCGCTTTCAAAAGAATACTCTCAATTAACCGACGTCACGGCTTGTTTTAGTCAATGGCGAAAAGTGCAAGACGACATCGAAGCAGCAGAAATGATGCTTGATGATCCTGAAATGAAAGAAATGGCGCAAGAAGAGCTGAAAGAAGCGCAAGCACTAAACGATGATTTAGAGCAACAATTACAAGTGTTGTTACTGCCTAAAGATCCTGATGATGAATTTAACTGTTTCCTTGAAATTCGTGCAGGAACAGGTGGGGATGAAGCCGCGTTATTTGCTGGTGATTTATTCCGTATGTATAGCCGTTATGCTGAATCACGTCGCTGGCGTATTGAAGTCATGAATGCTAACGAAGGTGAGCATGGTGGCTATAAAGAAGTCATTGCAAAAGTAGTGGGTGATGGCGCTTACGGGGTATTAAAATTTGAATCAGGTGGTCACCGCGTTCAACGTGTACCAGAAACAGAATCTCAAGGTCGTATTCATACCTCGGCTTGTACGGTCGCAGTATTAGCTGAAGTACCAGAAGCTGAATTGCCTGAAATTAGCCCAAGCGATTTACGTATTGATACATTCCGTTCGTCAGGTGCAGGTGGTCAGCACGTTAACACCACCGATTCTGCAATTCGTATCACGCATATTCCAACTGGCATTGTGGTGGAATGTCAGGATGAGCGTTCACAGCACAAAAATAAAGCCAAAGCGATGTCTGTATTAGGTGCGCGTATTCGTGCCGCTGAAATGCAAAAACGTCAAGAAGCCGAAGCTTCTGAACGTCGTAACTTATTAGGCTCTGGCGATCGTTCTGACCGTATTAGAACGTATAACTTTCCACAAGGGCGAGTTACAGATCACCGTATCAACCTCACATTTTATCGTTTAGATGAAGTGATGGAAGGAAAATTAGAACCTCTAATTCAACCTATTGTCACTGAATATCAAGCGGATCAGCTTTCTGCACTTTCTGAGTTAAATTAATGAATTATGAACAATGGCTGCGTCAAGCAGCCTTGCAATTAATTGAAAGTGACAGCCCTAAACGTGATGCTGAAATTCTACTTGGGCACGTAACACAACGTGCTCGAACGTATTTAATTGCCTTCAATGAAACGTTGCTTTCACAAAATGAGTTAACACAATTATCGCAATTATTGACTCGACGTATTAAAGGTGAGCCTATTGCTTATTTAGTGGGCGAAAGAGAGTTTTGGTCACTGCCTTTAAAAGTCTCGCCTGCAACATTAATTCCCCGTCCTGATACTGAATGTCTTGTTGAACAAGCGTTAGAAAAACTGCCAACAGAGCCAACAACTATTCTTGACTTAGGAACAGGAACGGGTGCTATTGCACTTGCTATGGCGTCAGAGCGTCCTGATTGCCATATTATTGGTGTGGATTTACAAGCCCAAGCAGTGGCATTAGCACAAGTGAATGCGACCCGCTTAGCATTAAACAACACAGAGTTTATGGAAAGTTGCTGGTTTAGTTCACTCTCTGGGTATCAATTTGGTATGATAATTAGTAATCCTCCTTACATAGATGAAAATGATGAGCATATTCATCAGGGGGATGTTCGTTTTGAACCTTTAACCGCGTTAGTTGCTGGTAATAACGGTTTTGCTGATATCGAGATTATCATTGAAACTGCCCGCCAATTTTTAACTGATAAAGGTTGGGTATTACTGGAGCACGGTTGGCAGCAAGGTGAAGGTGTTCGCAAAATTTTTACTGATAAGGGTTACTGCTGTGTGGAAACTTTCCGTGATTATGGCGGTAATGAGCGAGTGACAGTAGGTCGTTGGAATTATGATAGAAACCATAGCTGATTACGAATTTAATAAAGCCCCTTTAGTTAAGGGCATGATCCTTATCTCTCAGGCTATTCGACCTGATTTTCCGACCACTTCTGTTGGCTATCAATTAGCACGACTTGTTGAGCAAGCAGAAGCTGAAATTCCTAAGCAAGGAAACATCAAAGAGCAAATAGAAGCATTACTAAAACTGTTTTATAAGCAGTGGCACTTTAGTGGTGCAAGTGGCAAATATTGTCTTTCCGATACATTATGGTTAGATAAAGTATTAGCGACACATGTGGGTTCTCCTGTTTCACTAGGTTCGATTCTTATTTATATCGCACAAGCGTTAAATCTGCCGTTAGCTCCCGTTATTTTTCCTACACAACTTATCATCAGAATAGATGTTCCCAATGAAAAAACGATATTTTTAAACCCAATAAATGGCGAATATCTATCACAACATACCCTAGAAGTTTGGTTAAAAGGGAATGTAGGAAATAATTCGGTGTTATTAGAGGCCGATTTAGAAGAATCAGAATACAGCTCCATTATTCGCAAGCTTTTAGATACCTTGAAAGTGTCTTTAATGGAAGAAAAGAATATGGAACAAGCATTAAAAGCCAGTGAAACGGTATTAATGTTTGATCCTGAAGATCCTTATGAGATACGTGATCGTGGACTGATTTTTGCTCAGTTAGAGTGTCATCATGTGGCAATTTCTGACTTAAACTATTTTGTTGAGCAGTGTCCCGAAGATCCTATTTCAGAGATGATTAAAATTCAAATTCATTCGATAGAGCAAAATCCAGTTGTTCTACATTAAAAGTTTACGCAACGTACTTGATTAACACAGTACATTACAAACAGTATAGGGATAAATATGCAACATAAAGTGGTGAATATTGGTGATATCAAGGTAGCAAACGACCTACCATTTGTGCTTTTTGGTGGCATGAATGTATTAGAATCGCGCGATTTAGCCATGCGTATTTGTGAGCACTACGTCACTGTGACTCAAAAATTGAATATTCCTTATGTATTCAAAGCTTCTTTTGATAAAGCAAACCGTTCTTCTATTCACTCTTATCGAGGTCCTGGTTTAGAAGAAGGAATGAAGATTTTCCAAGAGTTAAAAGAGACTTTTGGTGTTAAAATTATTACGGATGTTCATGAAGCAGCGCAAGCTCAGCCTGTATCAGAAGTCGTTGATGTTATTCAGTTACCTGCATTCTTAGCGCGTCAAACCGATCTTGTTGAAGCAATGGCAAAAACAGGTGCAGTGATTAACGTAAAAAAACCTCAGTTTGTTAGCCCTGGTCAAATGGGAAATATCGTCGATAAGTTTAAAGAAGGCGGTAACGACCAAGTTATTTTATGTGATCGTGGTAGTAACTTTGGCTATGATAACTTGGTTGTAGATATGTTAGGTTTTCATGTCATGATGCAAGCTTCTCAAGGTGCTCCTGTTATTTTTGACGTAACGCATTCATTACAATGTCGTGACCCATTTGGTGCCGCATCAGGTGGACGTCGTGCGCAAGTTGCTGAATTAGCACGTGCAGGTATGGCGGTTGGACTTGCAGGATTATTTCTTGAAGCTCACCCAGATCCAGATAATGCACGTTGCGATGGCCCATCAGCCTTACCATTAGCAAAATTAGAGCCATTCTTAGCACAAATTAAAGCGATTGATGACTTAGTAAAAAGCTTCCCTGAGTTAGATACCAGCAAATAAAATTGTCATGCAACTGCATACAGTAGTGAATATGTTCGGCGCTGATCTTCAGCGCCGTTATCACGAAAAGATCCATAAAATCACCCTTCATGGCGGTTTCAATTGTCCTAATCGAGATGGTACATTAGGGCGAGGTGGCTGTACTTTCTGTAATGTCTCCTCTTTTGCTGATGAACAAACCCAATATCATTCCATTGAAGAACAAATTGCATTACAAGCTAAAAATATTAACCGAGCGCATCGATACCTCGCTTATTTTCAAGCCTATACTAGCACTTATGCCGAAGTAGAATACTTACGTACTTTATATGAAACCGCGTTATTACAAGCTGATATAGTAGGACTATGTGTAGGAACTCGACCAGATTGTGTACCGATTAGTGTGTTAGATTTATTGCAAGGTTATTGTGAGCAAGGTTATGAAGTGTGGTTAGAGCTTGGTTTACAAACCGCCCATGATAAAACATTAAGGCACATTAATCGTGGGCATGATTTTCAATGTTATCAAGCAACAACACGAGAGGCTCGTCGTCGTGGTTTAAAAGTGTGTACGCACCTTATTGTCGGATTACCAAGAGAAGATCATTTGCTTAATATGCAAACATTAGATCGTGTGATTGAAACGGGTACTGACGGGCTTAAATTACACCCTTTACATATTGTTGAAGGCAGCACGATAGCTAAGGCATGGAAAGCGGGGCGTATTAATGCATTGACGCAAGAACAATATGTTTATACTGCGGGTGAGATGATCCGCCATACTCCTCCTGAAATCATTTATCACCGCGTTTGTGCCAGCGCGAGAAAACCGACCTTACTTGCCCCAGAATGGTGTGAAAATCATTGGCTTGGGATGAATGCACTTTATCAAGATTTATTAAAAAAAGGCGTGCAAGGAAGTGGGATTGGTAACATGTTTATCCCTTATTAAGTAAATTATTTCTTATATTAAGAATAAACGTTGAAATTAATAACGTCTCAAATTAAATGTTATAATTATTCATAATTAAAAACGCCTTTAATCTTTATCTAATATTAATTAAAGGCGTTAATTTTTTTATCTGAAAAATCTAAATATCTATTGAATTAATTCCAAGTCATCCAGTGCTTTTTGTAATGAAGGATAAAAATTAAGTTCTCCTTCAATGGGGGTAACTCTTGCTCTTGCCAACGTTTTTAAAGGTTGGAAAGGAATATCACACACAATAATATGAGTGTCATGTTTTACATCAGTCACAAAATGTTGGAAGGCGTGTAAGCCCCCTGCATCTAAGACTGGCACAGCATCCCATTGCATAATAACGGTTTTATAACCTTTGCTACGCTCACGTAATTCATTAAAAATACGCTCAGCAGCCGCAAAGAATAGCGGGCCATTAACACGCACAACTAATAACTGTTTATCATCATCGGTATAAGGGGATTCAGTTATTTTGGTCATATTGGCAATACGACGCATAAATAACAGTGAAGCCAATACGATACCGATAGTAATGGCAATGACCATATCAAAGAGAACGGTGAGTGATAAACATAACACTAAGACAATAATATCGTCTTTAGGGGCGTGACGAATAAGATCAATCACTTTACGCGCTTCACTCATATTCCATGCAACAATTAACAGCAGTGCTGACATTGCGGCTAAAGGTAAATATGAAAGAAATGGCGCTAATACCAGTAAAGTTAGTAATACCAATAATGAGTGAACAATAGCTGAAACTGGCGATGTTGCACCTGCACGGACGTTAGCTGCTGAACGCGCAATAGCCGCCGTCGCTGTTATACCGCCAAAGAAAGGTGCGACAATGTTACCGACACCTTGTCCTAGTAATTCACCATTAGAGTGGTGCTTTTTACCTGTCATGCCATCAAGCACAACGGCACACAGTAACGATTCGATTGCACCTAACATTGCCATTGAAAAAGCCGCTGGTAACAAAGCAGAAACCGTACTCCAATTTAATTCAAGAGAGGCTCCAGTGCTTGGTAAATTCCAAGGTAAAACAAACTGAGGTAGTATTGGTGGAATACCTTGCCCAGTCGATCCATCTGGAAGTAGATAACTAAATTGTGAGCCAATCGTTGCAACTTCATGGCCAAACATATTCATAATACCCATCACTGCAGTACCCGCGATTAAAGCGGGTAAATGCCCTGGTAAGCGTAAATTTAATTTTGGCCAGTAGATTAAAACAAACAGTGTTGTTAAGCCGATAAGCGTATCACCAAGGTGAATGGTAGGTAATGCAGAACCTAAGGCAATAATTTTATCGATATAAGTTTCGGGTACATGCGACATCTCAAGACCAAAAAAGTCTTTTATTTGCATGGTCGCGATGGTGATAGCAATCCCTGAGGTAAACCCAAGTGTTACAGAAACAGGAATATACTCGATGAGTTTACCAAAGCGAGCTAATCCCATAACAACTAAAATAACGCCCGACATTAATGTGGCAATCAATAAACCACTTAAACCGAACTGCTGAGATACAGGATAAAGTATCACAACGAAAGCGGCTGTTGGGCCTGAAACACTGTAGCGAGAGCCACCAGAAACAGCAATAACTATACCGGCAATAGCTGCGGTATAAAGACCGTATTGCGGAGGAACACCGCTACCAATTGCCAGTGCCATGGCTAATGGTATCGCAATAATTCCGACGGTGATCCCTGCAATAATATCTTTTAATAAACGTGCAAAAGAGTAAGGCTCTTTTACACATGCATCAATAAATGCACTAAAGGGGCGAACCCGGTTAACTTTATGAGTTTTCATTTAGGCTTAAACCAAAATAAGAAGTCAGATGCCGAATAACGGCGATAAGAAAAAGAGAGGATATCGCTTTTATTCGCTGATAATAATGTGATACATCAAATTATTAATGTATATCTTAAAGCTTAGTGAAAATTAAATCAATTAAACTAATAAGTTAACGTAAAGAGATAATACAATGTATCTTATTGTATTTATTCTGTTGCTCGCTTGAAAATAAAGTTTAAATTTATTTTAAAATTATAAAAAGCGTTTTATTTTAGAATAAATGTCGTTTATAGAGAGATAATAAAAGTCGTTTTCTGTCATAAAAATACGATAGAGTTAAATAGCAACTAGATAAGCTACTTTCGAACATTAAAAATTAATTATTAGAGATTGTTAACTGATTAAATATTATTAAATAAAACGATTAAGCCAAAATAAAGAATAAAGTAAGTGATGTGTTGTATACTAAAGAAATAGTATCGAAAAATGAGTTTAAATGAGCTATAGATGGAAAGAGAGAAAAAATAAACAGGTTGAAAAATCGATATTTCTTCCGCAAAAAGATAGAGCCTAGTTAAAAAACTAGGCTCTATCTTAGAATATGGCGGTGAGAGAGGGATTCGAACCCTCGATACGTTGCCGTATACACACTTTCCAGGCGTGCTCCTTCAGCCTCTCGGACATCTCACCGTATTGTTGTTGGATATGTACTTAACATCTCTCAACGGGGCGCTACTATAGGGAAAAGGAGCATAAGCGTCAACAGCTAAATGCATTTTTCTTTTAACTTTTGTATCAAGCAGTCAAATAAAAAACAATATGCATAAATGCTAGACAAATTATGCAGTAAATCAATTCACGCAATAGGTTAGCGTATTGAAAAAAGAATTGAGATTTTCGTTAACTGGTTAACATTCTCAACATTTTTATTAACAACTTATTCAAAGAGACTTGAAATCAGAACGTAACCCTCGCACCCTATGATAAAAATGCTGGAGGAAGGCACAATGAATATTATTTATTATCATCCTTTTTTTGACGCAGAGACATGGACCAATGGTATAAAGGCACGTTTGCCGAATGCTAATATACGCATTTGGGAACCCGGTGATAATCAACCCGCTGATTATGCTATGGTTTGGCTTCCTCCTTATGAAATGCTTGCAAGTCGTAACCAACTTAAAGGTATTTTTGCATTAGGGGCAGGCGTTGATGCTATCTTAAAACAAGAACAACAAAAGCCAGGTACACTGCCAACAGGTGTTCCTGTTATGCGTTTGGAAGACACCGGAATGGGACTTCAAATGCAAGAATATGCAATTGCGAAAGTGATGTATTATTTTCGTCGTATGGATGATTATAAACGCCAACAATCCCAACGTTTATGGAAACAGCTTCCTTCACACTCTTATGATGATTTTGTGATTGGTGTTTTAGGTGCTGGTGCTTTAGGTGGGAGTGTCGCAACTAAACTCGCTGAACTGGGTTTTAAAGTCCGTTGCTGGAGTCGCAGTGAAAAGCAAATTAAAAATGTTGAAAGTTTTTATGGTAAAGAGCAACTTAATGATTTCCTTAAAGAGTGTAATTTGTTGATTAACTTATTACCTTACACACCAGAAACTCATGGCATTTTGAATTTTTCTCTTTTTGAACAACTTAAGCCTTCTTCTTATTTAATTAACCTCGCTCGTGGCGCGCATTTAGTTGATCAAGATTTATTAGAAGCGATAGATCAAGGATACATTGCTGATGCAACTCTTGATGTTTTTGCTCAAGAACCTTTGGCGGGTATGCATCCATTCTGGACTCACCCTCGTGTTTCTATTACACCACATATTGCTGCGTTTACCATTCCAAATATTGCAATGGATACCATAGTTGAAAATATTCAACGAATTGAAAAAGGAGAGGCTCCTTTTGGAGTGGTTGATATGGATAGTGGTTATTAAGTTTTTTCCTCTTATATTTTAACTTTAGGAAATAGGCGATAAGTTTTATATTTATCGCCTATTTTATCTCTACTTTTAAACAATATGATTTTTTAGTGTTTTATTTAAATTTATAAAACTCAAACTATAAAAATATATCTATTAATAATAACCTTATTAAAGCTTAGATTACATTATTAAAAATAATATTTAATGCTAATCAATATAAAGGTTAATCTTATTAAAAGAACAAATAAATATTATCAATATAAATCTATTCATCTAAACAGGAACCGCTTTTACTCTTAAGGCTAGAAGAATACACAGTCTATTTTTGTGGTCTTTATAGAATTAATCTCTGATTAATTGATGTTATCGAAAAGATAAATTTATTAAGTTGTCATTTTAGTCAACTTGGTGATATAAAGTAGTTTCCCATGTTTATCAGACAATATACCTAATGAATATAGCAGAACTTCTTGAGCAAATAGCAGAGAAAGGATGGTGTGTGTGGGATGATTTCCTTACACCAGAAGCTGTTCAACAACTACGCACTTGTTTTGGTGACAATGCACAACAAGCTCGTATTGGTCGTCATGAAAATCGTCAAGCAGAAATAACAATACGTAGTGATAAAATAAGTTGGCTAGAGCCAGAAATGGGTGAACCAGTACAACATTATTTAATGCAAATGGAATCTATTCAACGTGCTGTTAATCGAGAATTTTATTTAGGACTTTTTGAATACGAAGCGCATTTTGCGTGTTATGAAAAAGGAGCATTTTATAAAAAGCATCTTGATGCTTTTAAAGAAAATGTGACTCGACGTTTAACCACTGTGTTATATCTTAATGAAGATTGGACAAACGAAGATGGTGGCGAATTAGTTATTTACGATTTAAAGAATAACGAAATTGCAACAATCGCGCCCAAAGGAGGACGTTTAGTTGTTTTCCTTTCAGAACAATTTCCTCATGAAGTGCTCCCTACTAATAAAGAGCGAATAAGTATTGCTGGGTGGTTTCGTGTCAATGGTGTAAGAGATAATTTTCTTGATATCGCAAGTTAACTAATGCAACAAAAATGCTGTTGTCATAAAAGAGTTTTAAAGTTGTTATAATAAAACTGTTTTAAAAGATAAGTAGCATGGGATTAGGCGCGTTTCTTATATTAAGCAAAAGCTTAATTATTAAGAGCGCGCTTTTTCTGTTTTAAAAGCTCCCTTTGATTAAATTAATACTTATAATCATAAAAAAGAAAAAAGTTGATTTTCTTGTCGTTAAACGCACAATAAAGCGAAACTTTTTAGGATAAAAATACAATGAATGAATTCTCAATAGTTTGCCGACTTTTAGGCACATTATTTCAACGTGACCCAAATGATCCTATTTTAGCGCCAATTATTAAAATGATTGGTGAGGGAAAATTGAGCCAGTTATGGCCATTGGAGCAAGACGAACTATTTAATACATTAAAAAATAGCGTCAAAGATTTAGCTATTGTTGAAGCAGATTATCAATCTCTTTTTGGTGGCGAAGCGCCGGCTGTATCTATTTATGCCCATGATTATGAACAGATCAAAGAAGGCGATATTCGTCAATTTTTAGCCACAAGAGGTATGCCTGTTACTGATAATGCAACAGACAGTTTTGGTGCTTTATTGCTGGCTGCTTCATGGCTGGAAGATAATTCAGCAGAAGATGAAGTATTAGCTCAAATACAACTATTTGATGAATATTTATTACCTTGGGCTGGGGCATTTCTTGGTAAAGTAGAAGCTCATGCAACGAGTGGTTTTTATCGTACATTAGCTGCCATTGCACGTGGTGCGTTATCGGCATTACGTGAAGAGCTTTCTGATGATGAAGAGGGTGAAGATACTGAAGCAGAGTAATATCTTATTTTCTTTGTAAAGGTATTTTACTATTCATAAAAAAGGCAAACCATTAGGTTTGCCTTTCTCATTAATGTCGATAAATATTTTTAATCAACTCACGTAACTATTAGAGTTGGATCACGAATTTACCGGGTTTCACTTCAATACCTTTTGCCATTTTAAACGCCGCAGCTTCAGCGCTATTTTTCGCAGGATCAAGGACATAAACAGGGTGATTATCAAAATACGTTGCAATCGTAGCATCTAAATAAGGTTTTAATGCGATAACGACAGCATCCATTTTTTCTGGTGATACTTTATAGCTATCAATAGTCATGGACTTTATGTATATCGCCCCTTGATCGGCTTGATAAGAAGGTTGACCTGATAATGTAAGATCAACTTTGGCACTTGTTTTACCAAAAAATGAATTAATTTTTAGATCGGCAGCACCTGAAAGGCTGATTTTACCCGGCTCTGTACGACCAATTTGGATTGAAAGATTACTTAATTTGATATCAGCGGATACAACATCATCTTCACCAATATGTTTTTGAAGATTAGTTTTTTGGCTAATATAGTCATTAATAAGATTTTCACTTACATCAAATTGCTTGAGCTGATCACAACCCACCACAAAGCTTGTTAGTAATAATATGGTTGTTAGAAAAATAGCTTTCATAAACACTCCTTGATCATTGATAACTAAAAGTTTACCTGATATCTAAGGAGTAAGCATGGCTGTTTCTATTTTTTTACGATTAAATTGGCGGTGTAGTGCGTAAAGTGTTACTAATCCTACCGTACCTAATAAGAACCAAGGTAATTCAGGCATATCAAATTGGTTACCTAGATCGTACATCCACCCACCACCGGTATATCCGATTGCGCCACCAAAGGCCAAACCTAAGCGACTAAATCCCATATAGCTACCACGTGCGCGAGGATCAGCCAGTGAGGCACTTAACGTTTCACGCGCAGGCTCTGCGGTGATCGTGCCAAGATAAAATAAACCAATAATTAAGAAAATACCTTGTAGTGAATGGATCATTCCAACAGGAAACATACTGATGCTCATCAAGAATAATCCTGCCATTAAACGTTGTTCCAATTTGAAACGTTTTTCACTCCAGCGCGCAATAGGATAGAGCAAGGTTAAAGAGAGCAATGCTTCAATGGCATACATCCATTTTACTGCAGTGGGAGTACCAGCAATATCGTTAACAATTATAGGGAACATCAACATGACTTGAACAGACAATACAAAATAGCCTGTTAACGTTAAGACATAACTGACAAAGCGTTTATCCAGCACTACGCGATTTAGCCCTTCTTTAATCGGTGTTCTGGTAGTAGATATACGGTAAGCAGGTAGTAACCAAGCATTAAATAAAGCAGCAATAACAAAAACACCAGCGCCAACCCAGCATACTAAATGAAAATCATACAATAATAACCAACTACCAATCAGCGCCCCAATAACGGCTCCTGCACTATCTTGCATTAATAATAGAGAATAAAAACGTCCACGTTCATAAGGGCGGGTTAATTTAATAACTAGTGCTGTGCGAGGAGGATCAAATAACGTTCCCCCTAATGCAGATAAAATGCAAGATAACCAAAGTATCCACGGTTGGTCTGCCATTGCCATTAAAGCAAAACCTAAAGCACGTAATAACATTCCAGTTATTATCATTGGTTTTGCACCAAAGCGGTCCGCAATGGCGCCGCCAAAAATACCTAGGCCTTGCTGGACTAATTGTCTAAGCCCTAATGCGAAACCGACAATAACACCAGCCCAACCCAATTGTTCGACGAAACGAATAGAAATTAGAGGAAAAACGACGAAAAAACCCAAGACAACTAACATATTGTCAATTAGGAGGAAGTATTTACCCAAGGTACGGGCTTGTGTTACCAGTGCCATTACTCACCATCAATAAGCAAATAATTTAAATAAAATAAGAGGGGAATGAAATAATTTATTTCTTCGACTATTCTGTCTCTAAATGTGCATAATTCCTAGTAAATTAAAGATGATATTTTTTTATTAAGGTTAGTGGCAGAATAAGAAGAGTTACTTCAGAATTAGACTTATTTATATCAAAGGATAATGGGATCGCAATGTTTGGTTATCGTGGTGGAGTTCCTAAAATTCGTTTCGAAACGACAAGAATGATAATTCGTTTAGCTTATGAACGAGATGCGGAAAGGTTGGCTAATTATTATACATTAAATCGTCGTTTTTTAATTCCATGGGAGCCATTAAGGGATAAAACACATTATTTGCCTTCCGGTTGGGAACATCGTTTGCAATATATGAACGAATTACATCGACAAGAAAGTGCATTTCATTTTTTGTTGTTAACACCAACTGAAGATGAAATTATTGGTGTGGCTAATTACAGTAATGTTATGCGCGGCGCCTTTAATGCCTGTTTTTTAGGTTATTCCGTAGGCGAGAAATGGCAAGGTAAAGGTTATATGTCTGAGGCATTAACTGAAACGTTGACTTATATGCAACGTCAACAAGGAATGCATCGTATTATGGCGAATTATATGCCTCATAATTTACGCAGTGGTAATTTGTTGGTGAAGCATGGTTTTGAGCGTGAAGGTTATGCAAAAAATTATCTGCAAATAAACCAAGAATGGCGTGATCATGTATTAACCGCATTAACAACACGAACTTACTTCAAACGATAAATAGCCCTTATTATTAAGGATAAAGCACTGTTTATAATTATAGTGATATTTTGTTTTTTTCAGTGCTTTTAGCCAATATATTGACGCTAATAGTGATATTTGATTTGTCGTTAGTCGATTTTTTTCAACATATAATACCAATGTTGAATATGAAAAATAGATTGTGTTAAGTGTGATGATTCTTTTCTTTCAATATAAAACCCATCTTTTTGATATAAATAAAGAGCGCCTTTATGATGAATATCCACATAAAGTGATAAATATATTTTTTTCAGAATATCTTTACTGTATTGCGTTATCCATTGAAGTATTGCATAAGCAATACCACGACCTTGATAAGTGGATAAAACAGCAATGTGAGCTAAATAAACTTCATTTTCTTTTGGCGTGTAATCAAATAATGAAAAGAAAATCTTTTGCTTAATGTAATGAGTAATGCCATAGCGCCAATAATTAGAGAAAGGTGTTTTAGCAAAAGAATTTGACATAGATTGAGCTTCTTTTGTGACTAAACAAAATGTCGCGATTATCTTGTTGTTCTCGGTGATAACAAATTGTTGGCTATTTTTTTTACATGCCAGCGTATTCCAAATGGCTTCTAATTGTTGACGTTGTTTAGGGTTAGCACTATCAATATTAAAAGCATTCAATTTAAAACGAAAGGCTTGTACAAATAATTGAATAATTTCAGGAATATCTGAAGGTTCTGCAACACGAAGCTGATAGTGTTCATTAAGTAATTGCATGATATCGTTACTCTGCAATAATAGGGTTATTTTTTAGACTGTTTGGTCTAGTTTATTATAGACTAGTCAGTCTAATTTATTTTGTCCAGAGATTTTTAGGTTATGAACAAGACAGCGACTGAAAAACAAAAAGCGAAAATGAAGCACATTATTGATGCTGCAATACGTTGCTTTGCTATAAAAGGCTTTCACTCCACATCAACAGCAGAAATTTGTCATGAAGCAGGTATGAGCCCCGGAAATGTATTCCATTATTTTCCCAATAAAAATGCGATTATTGAAGCTATTGCATCAGAAGATGCACAGCTTTTTGATGAAATTTTTTGTCGTTATGAAGTGCAAGAAGAGAGTATTCAAGCAGTTATTGATTTAATGAAAGAAATTATAGCGCTTTATAATCATCCGGAGTACGCACGTATTAGTATCGAAATTTTTGCTGAAGCTTCACGTAATGCGAGTATTCACGAAATTTTCATTGAAAATGAAAGAAATAATAAACAACGTTTGATTACCATGTTAGAAAACGGTATTAAAAAAGGGCAAATTGATCCGCTATTAGAGCCAGAAAAAATGGCTACTTGGTTATTTGTTATTGCAGATGGTTCTATGGGGCGAAATATTATCGATCCTGAATTTAATCAAAGTGAGAGCCAAACTATGTTGGAATTGATGTTGAGAAAAATATTGGCTAAGGCATAAATAATACGTGTTTTTCTTTTATTGGGATGAGCTAAAAGTAAGCTGAAACTGCTTATTTTTAGCCAATTGATGATTGATTTTTCGATGTTAGAGACGGAGTATAGTCCCTTTCTTTTTATTCCATTCAACAAAAATTAGAATGACTTTATGAATTTACTTAAATCACTGGCCGCAGTGAGTTCCATGACTATGTTTTCACGGATCTTAGGATTCATTCGTGATGCAATTATTGCGCGTATTTTTGGCGCAGGTATGGCAACCGATGCTTTTTTTGTTGCGTTTAAATTACCGAATTTACTTCGTCGTATTTTTGCAGAAGGGGCATTTTCTCAAGCCTTTGTGCCAATATTAGCTGAATATAAAAGTCAGCAAGGTGATGAAGCAACACGTACTTTTATTGCTTATATTTCAGGTATGCTAACACTGATCCTTGCCGTTGTTACCGTGATTGGTATTATTGCTGCACCATGGGTCATTTATGTTACAGCACCCGGTTTTAGTAGCTCGCCAGATAAGTTTCAACTTACGACTGATTTATTACGGATAACGTTTCCTTATATTTTTCTTATTTCTTTGGCTTCATTAACAGGCTCTATTTTAAATACATGGAACCGTTTTTCAGTGCCTGCTTTTGCACCGACATTACTCAATGTCAGTATGATATTTTTTGCTTTGGTCGTCGCACCTTATTGTAATCCGCCAATTATGGCATTGGCATGGGCGGTTGTTGCTGGTGGGATCTTACAACTTGGTTATCAATTACCGCATTTGAAAAAAATCGGTATGCTTGTACTACCTCGAGTTTCTTTTAAAAATAGTGGAGTTTGGCGTGTTTTAAAATTAATGGGTCCTGCTATTTTAGGTGTTTCAGTTAGTCAAATATCTTTAATTATCAATACAATTTTTGCTTCTTTCTTAGTGTCTGGCTCGGTCTCTTGGATGTATTATGCTGATCGTCTTATGGAGTTACCGACGGGTGTGTTAGGAGTTGCATTAGGCACTATTTTATTACCTTCGTTATCGAAAAGTTTTGCTAGTGGTAATACTGAAGAATATAGAAAACTGATGGATTGGGGATTAAGACTGTGCTTTTTATTAGCATTACCTTGTACGATTGGTTTAGCTGTATTATCAGGGCCATTAACGGCATCTTTATTCCAGTATGGTAATTTTAATGCTCATGATGCATTAATGACACAGCAAGCGTTAATCGCTTATTGTGTTGGGCTGATGGGACTTATTATCATAAAAATCTTAGCACCGGGTTTCTATTCTCGTCAGGATATTAAAACGCCTGTAAAAATTGCTATCGCAACATTAATACTGACACAATTAATGAATCTCGCATTTGTTGGTAGCCTAAAGCACGTTGGCCTTGCGCTTTCGATTGGTATTGCAGCTTGTTTTAATGCCTCTATGTTATTTTGGCAAATTCGTAAAAAAGATATTTATCAACCTTTGGCGGGTTGGCCAGTTTTTTTGTTAAAACTAACAATTGCGTTGGTGGTAATGGGGGCAGTTTTAGTTGGAATGTTATGGATCATGCCAAGCTGGGATATCGGAAGTATGCTTATGCGTATTTTACGTCTATTACTCGTCGTTGTGGTTGGGGCTGGCAGTTATTTTGTTGCCTTGTATGTATTAGGTTTTAGGCCTCGTCACTTTTCTTTACGTGCTTTATAGTTGATGAAATATGCTCCTCCGCTTTTTATATAAAAGCGGGGGAGGTTTAAATTAACAATATTTTTATCAGTACTATTCCTCTCATTTAGATCCTTTCTCTATTTTTAGACTATTTATAATGCAACATTGATCACACTTTGGGCATTTAATTCGATTGGCTCAATGCCGTCCAAAAAGAAAAAAAGGATAAAAACACAAAGAAAATTTTTTTCTGTATTATTTTTTTATTAAATTTTTTTTCCAATTTCTGAATGGTTTATACAGTTTTTCGGCATTAAAATGTGTTTTTTAAGCTAAATATATAAATTATGCTAATCATTAATCATCCGGAATATCTTTAGACAATTTGTTTACTTACACGACCATTCTACATAAAGTAAAAAAATAGACGCTATATTCTAAGTACTTATGGTTTGACGAATTATCTTTTTTTAGATAAACTCTCTGGTGTTGTCTAGGTTTAAAAAATGACACATCTGTTAAATATTTCTTACTTAATGATGAGATATTGCAAATATTTCAAAATATTGCAGTATATTTTAAAACATTTAATTTTTTTGATTTAAAACATATTATTATTTCTTTATTCAGGTAGATTAACCGTGACTGTAAAGTTATTTGCTTGTTATCGTTCAGTACTACTGAAAGTGATCATATCTATTTTGTCTGCGCTTCAAATAGGTAATACGATTGCTGGGGATAAGCAGTAAACAATAAGTCGTGTGAATAATGAAATTAATGCTAAATCTATTATTAATAGATAATTAGATTACTGGTAATTCGGTATGGTACACTAATTATTGCTTTCATTTGTCCGCTATTGTTTTCTGTTTTTCCCTCTCTTTTCAAATCCTTCGCAATGTTCTTGTTTTTTTCATTAATAGCTCAATAACTCAAATATTTCTCTATTTGTTCGCTATACTCAAGGCAGTTATAAACTATTAGATATTTCTAGTTTAAAGACTACTAAATAATCAATTAGATGGTTTTTTAGTAAAAATAAAAATAAAAGAGTGTCAAGGAGCTACTATGAAAAAAGCAATTATCATTTCTGTATCATTAGCTACGTTATTTCTTGCTGGCTGTACTGCTGATGGGAAAATCAATACCTCAAAATTAACGCCAGTTAACTGTGTGGGTGTATTTGACAAGACAAATGAGCAACTGTCATTCACGGCTAAAGACGTTAACGATCGCCTTTATAGCCCAAGCAAACCAATAGATAGTGTTGATGGTTGGATTGAGGCAAAAGATATCAGAGGTCTATTGTGTCAGGATGTTATAACTGCTAATGAAGATTAATGACGAAGTAGCATTGGAAGTTAGATTGAGTAATTGTTTGAAGTGGTTTTTAGCTATATTGAATTAAGAATTAATATATAAAAAACCGATGGTTAAATGCCATCGGTTTTTTGTCTCTGTAATTTGCATACTTTAGCTAATTACATTCTATCGACCGTTTCAATCCCTAACGTATCTAAACCTTGCTTTAAGGTTCTCGCAGTCAAACGAGCCAGTTTTAGACGGCTTTGGCGAGTGTTTTCATCTTCAGCAGATAAGATAGGGCAGTTTTCATAAAAACCAGAGAAGTTTTGTGCCAGATCGTAGAGATAAGCACACATTACATGAGGTGTTCCTTCACGAGCAACTTGCATGATGGTCTCATCAAATTGCACTAAACGTAATGCAAGTTGTTTTTCATGAGACTGCGCTAATGTGATAGGCTGAGTTAATGAGTTTTCATCAATATCTGCACGTTTAAAAATTGAAGCAACGCGAGTATAAGCATATTGCATATAAGGTGCAGTATTACCCTCAAAACTTAACATCAGATCCCAATCGAAGATGTAATCTGTTGTGCGGTTTTTAGATAAGTCAGCGTATTTCACTGCGCCAATACCGACAACGCGAGCAACATTATTTAATTCATCTTTATCCATATCTGGATTTTTTTCAGCAATTAATGTACGTGCTCTTTCTTGTGCCTCATCGAGTAAATCAGTTAAACGAATAGTACCACCAGAACGTGTTTTAAATGGACGACCGTCTTTACCTAACATCATGCCGAACATATGGTGTTCAAGAGACATTGAATCTGGGATATAACCTGCTTTACGGACAATAGTCCATGCTTGCATTAAATGCTGATGTTGACGAGAATCGATATAATAGAGAACGCGATCAGCATGTAGATTTTCGTGGCGATATTTAGCACAAGCAATATCGGTTGTCGTATAAAGGTAGCCACCGTCTTTTTTCTGAACGATAACACCCATAGGTTCGCCTTCCTTATTTTTATATTCATCAAGGAAAACAACCGTTGCACCTTCACTTTCTACAGCAAGGCCTTTTGCTTTTAGGTCAGCAACAATACCGGGTAACATTGGGTTATACAGACTTTCACCCATAATGTCATCTTCGGTTAATGTGACGTTAAGACGCTGATAAGTCACTTGGTTTTGTTGCATGGTGATATCAACAAGTTTGCGCCACATTGTACGACAATACTCATCACCGCCTTGTAATTTTACAACGTAATTACGCGCGCGCTCTGCAAAGACTTCATCTTCGTCATAGCATTTTTTTGCTTCACGATAAAACTCTTCGAGATCAGATAACGCCATATCTGCGGCATTTTCGTTTTGTTTTTTCTCTAAATACGCAATTAACATACCAAATTGCGTACCCCAATCACCAAGGTGATTGGCACGAATAACATTATGACCTAAAAAAGATAATGTACGCGCACTTGCATCTCCAATAATCGTAGAGCGTAAGTGGCCGACATGCATTTGTTTTGCAACATTTGGAGAAGAATAGTCAATAACAATAGTTTGAGGTGTAACTGATGTTACATTCAGATGTTCATCGACTAATGCGTCTTCTGCTTGCTTTGCAACCCATTGTGGCGATAAGAAGATATTGATAAAACCGGGACCCGCGATTTCAACTTTATCTGCAATACCTGTAATATCAAGCTGTTCCAGAATTTTCTCTGCGAGTTGTCGGGGTGGGATCCCCATTTTTTTTGCTGCTCCCATGACACCATTTGCCTGATAGTCACCAAATTGCGCTTTGGCTGACTGGCGGACAAGTGGTTCGCTATCAGCGGGTGCGCCAGCAGCACACATTGCCACACTGATTTTTTCTGAAAGAAAAGCCTGAATATTCACCGGGTTACCTTAAATTATTGAGAAAATAAAACCTGACGACAAAAGTCTGACAGGTTTATTATAAAGAATTAGGATTAACCTTGAATTTATAACATATTCCAGCTAGAACATGCTACCATCTGAACCTTATCTTTAAGGTTTTTTCTCTGTTTTTTCATTAAGGTTACTCAAAATGGCGTTATTTTCTTCAATTCCTCAATTAAATGATTTAACTCACGAGCTTCCACAATTTGAAGAAAAAATGACACAGCTTGCCAATCAGTTAGGTTTAAATTTCACACTTTATCTTACTGATCATATTTCGTTACGTTGTCACGATTTAACATTGGCTGAACAATGGCGAAAAGGCCTTAGTCAATGTGGAAAGTGTATTTCTGATAATATTATTAACGGACGCCCAATTTATCTTTTTCAATTAGACACCCCATTAATGGTTTTAAATCAAGCCGTTTCTATTGTTGAATTACCATTCCCAACACATAAAATATATGAGTACCAAGGTTGGGAACATATTGAGCAAGTGATCCCTGTTGAGCCTACTGGTTTAGTCAATAACGTTATGTCATTTTTGCTTTCCCCTTTACCTGAGAACATTAGCTTAAAAATCAGTGAGCCAAAAGGCGAAAAAGAACGATTACCAAATCCTACTGTGGCTATTTCTAATGGTAAAGTGACAGTGAAGTATCATCCTTATTCGTTACTTGAAATCGTAGAAAGTGAGTGTTGAACGACACTTTCAGAAAATAGTTTGCTTGTGTCAGCACAAAACTCTGATAGTGAAATTGAATGAATAATGATATTCGACAACTATTGTTAGTAATCGCTAAGAAATGATATTTATTTTCTGATTACTTTCTGTCTTAAGGATAAAGAGGGATGATATGGCTACGTTGGAGATTTGTTGTTTTGGCGCAGAGTGTGCGCTGGTGGCAGAGCGAGCAGGTGCAGATAGAATTGAGCTATGTACCAGTCCATCAGAAGGTGGTATTACGCCAAGTTTTGGGATGCTAAGACAAGTCAGGGATCTGGTTCATATTCCCGTTCATCCTATTATTCGCCCTCGTGGGGGAGATTTTTGTTACACTCAAGCTGATTTTTCAGCAATGAAAAATGACATTAGTCTTATTCGTGATATGGGATTTCCAGGTGCAGTTGTTGGCCTATTAAATGAAGAAGGACATATTGATTTACCTAAAATGCAAATCCTAATGGAGCTTGCAGGCCCATTAGCTATTACTTTCCATCGTGCTTTTGATATGTGTATTAATCCGTTATTAGGGTTAGAACAACTGACACAGTTAGGTGTTTCTCGTATTCTAACATCAGGTCAACAGGCGAATGCGGAATTAGGTTTACCTTTATTACGAATATTAAATGAAAAAACAAAAGGCCCCGTAATTATGGCGGGAGCAGGCGTAAGATTAAGTAATATCCAAAAATTCTTAGATGCAGGTTTAAAAGAAATACATAGCTCCGCAGGCAAAGTCGCACCCTCAACAATGATTTATCGTAAAGCAGGTGTAACAATGAGCTCAGACAGTGAAGTTGATGAGTTTACCCATTATTGTGTGGATGAAGATACCGTTGAAGCGATGAAAGATATTATGAGTATTTATACGCCATTAGCCTCTTAATTTTAATTAGCTTTAGTGACAGATTTTAAAACTGCGCCTTTTATAGCGCAGTTTTTTTATGCAATATCATCTAATACTAAGGTATGTGTTATACCACAACGTTCAACAAAGGCTTCATCATGGGAAACCAGTAACAATGTACCTTGATATTCAATGAGTAGATTTTCCAATAACTGTTTAGATCCAATATCAAGGTGATTATCTGGTTCATCAAGCAATAATACTGCTGGGGGGATTGGACTATGTGTTAAAGCCAATAGCGTTGCTTTTAATTGCTCGCCACCACTTAGCTTTTCAAGCGGGAGCAATGATTTATCGCCTCTAATTCTTAACATACCCAGCCGTGTGCGCCATTGTTCGATAGAAATAGCGGGTTGATATTGGTGTAATGCTTGTGCAACTGGTAATGTTTTATCAAGTAAAGCAAGATGTTGATCAAGATAACAATAATCTTTGTTGAGCCGAAACTCACCAGAACGAGGGCTAAATTGTTGGATCAAACATTTTAATAATGTCGATTTTCCGCACCCATTTTTACCTTTAATATGCCAATGCTCATTACCGTAAGCTGAAAATGAAATGGGGCGTTGATAACCATATGGAAGCTGAAGATTATCAACAAATACATTTAAACGATGACCATCACTTTGGTAATTCAATACCATTTTCTGCTGATGAACATGTACTTTTTCTTCATCAACACCTTGTTTTTGATATTGCATATCTTCTATTACACGCTGATGCCGTTTTGCTACAGCAGATTGGCGTTGTTCTGCTCTGTTTTTTTGCATATCTAGTAAAAGTAGGCATTGAGAGCCACTTTGTCTGATTGATTCACCTTGGCGTTTACGTTGCGTTGCTTTTTGCAAGGTGGCTTGTTGTTGGCGTTTTTCATTTTTAATTTGGCTATTTAATCGATCGCTGGCGGCTTCTAACGATGCTATTTCTGCACTTTTTTGCGTCTCATATAAAGCATAACTTCCACCATATTCAGATAAACCTTTCTCACTTAACTCTAAAGTAGTGTCTGCATAAGTGAGTAAATTCCGATTATGGCTTACGATAAGCGATCCTGACTTATGTTGAGCCAATTGTTTTATTAGCCATTGCTGTCCTTGATAATCAAGGTGATTATCAGGTTCATCTAACAGAAGAAAACTCTCTTCGCATAAAAAAGCGCGACAAAGTGCTAAACGTGTTTGTTCTCCACCACTTAGATGCTCAATAGGAGTATCTAATGCGACAGGGAGTTGTGCTGAATCTAATAAATTCTGCCAAGTAACAGGAAGTTGCCATTTTCCATCAACTAATTCGATATCTTCTAATGTTGCAGTGCCATTATCAATACGTTGAAAAGCTTGGTAAATTTCATCGACATCTAACGCTTGGGCAAGTGTATTACCTTGTAGTCGCGTTAATTGATCAATGTGGACAAAAGGCATATTCCAATTAACTTGCCCGGATGAAGGCATTATTTTTTGTGCTAATAATCGTAGTAGTATGGATTTTCCTTTACCGTTATGGCCAATTAATGCATTTTGCTGACAAGCTAATGAGCGAGTTAATGGTGGAAAAAGACGTTCTTGATTAAATTCGATAGTAAGTTGTGAGAAGTGACAGGCTATTGTCATAGTAATACCTCCTAAGCGAAATAGGTGGCAGACAGCCGAGATCTTTTTCTAGATGCGACGAAATAAATTATTGTCTGCCAGTAACAGAAAATGAATACCCCAAAAGGTAATTGAAAAATTTTCTGGCAGAATTTAATTCATCGTAGGGAAGTGCCTTCTTAAAAAATAAAATAGGATACGTATGTAACCCGCCTATTATAGCGATAAACATTTCCTGATCAATAGGCGATTAATGTCGTGATCCTCGGGTTGTTTTTTCTCTGTTATAAATAAATTTAAACTTAATTTTTTTATAAAGAGGTGAAAACATTGTAATCGTTAGGAAAATAAAAGGAATGGTATATAAAAGTGTACCTAGCGCCATACCGACATGAGGTGCATTAAAATATTCACTATGTGAAGTAATTAAATTTAAATAATTTACTTTATCTAAATATTCAGGTGTTAAACCACCATAAGGAACAACAAATTGAATTATTGCAATTAAGAAGATACAAAAGAGAAAATTAAGCGTCATATATGCGGAATTAAGGATGTTTTTATTCCTAGCTTCTCTACTTTTCGTTTGATAGCTACCAATAAGACGGTTAGCGACGATAACAGCGTAGAGCCAAAGTACAATATTTTCATCACCCATGACAAAACTATTAATTATAAAGGCAAATAAGCTATAAACAGGGATAAGAACAAAAACAAGCTTAGTGCGTGCTAATACAGCCATAAATAGGCCTGAATGAACAAGAATAAATTCGAAGATAAAAATAACGGTTAAATTATAAATGGTTTGAACACTAAATAACGCGGGATAACACCAAACGGTAATAATGAAAGCGATATAGAAGAATTGAGTAAAATAATCAAACCAAGAGAATAACTTACTGATTTTACGCTGTAATGGTGTGATTATAACGGGTGATTCTTCTTCTGAAAAATTTGGCTTAGAAAAGAACATCTCTCGTTTTTCATTCTCTTTTCGTTGCTTATTAAGAACAAGAGATTGCTGCTTTTGTTGTGCGATCCTTTTTTGTTTAGCTTGTTTAATTTCTTTATATTTTGCCATGATGATCTTTTATAGAGCCAATTTTATAGTTATAAACAATATTTAAGTTAGAAAAAGTAATTTTAAAAATACAATTAATATAGAAAAAAGGATATCTCTATAAGATACCCTTTTTATGATGATCATCTGTAGCACGCTTACAATAAATAAAAATTAAGGTTTAGTTGCAACTAATATCGCACGTTTAGGTGCCGGATAACCTTCAACTGTCTTTGTTTTATCATCAACATCTAAGAATGCGTCTAATGAATCCGTTATCATCCAATCTGTTTTACGTTGTTCATCCAGAGAAGTTGTGTTTTCATCGACAATGCGTACATCTTTAAAGCCGCATTTTTCTAGCCAAACTTTTAGCATTTTTGCCGATGGAATAAAGTACACATTACGCATTTGTGCATAACGTTCACCAGGGATCAGACATTGAAATTCATCACCATCAACAACGAGGCTTTCTAATACTAATTCACCGCCCGAAACCAATTGATTTTTTAATTGCCATAAATGATCAAGCGGTGAACGACGATGATAAAGCACACCCATTGAGAATACGGTATCAAAGGCTTTTAATTCTGGCATTTGTTCAATACCAACAGGAATTAAATGTACACGTTGATCATTCCCTAATAATTTTCTGACTGCTTCAAATTGGCACAAAAAAAGTTGAGTAGGATCGATCCCCACAACAAATTCAGCACCTTCACCTAGCATTCGCCACATGTGATAGCCACTGCCACAACCTACATCCAATACTAAACGGCCTTCAAGGGGAGAAAGGTGAGGTAAAACACGATCCCATTTCCAATCTGAGCGCCATTCTGTATCAATATCGACCCCATAAAGGGAGAAAGGACCTTTTCGCCACGGCATTAAGGATTTCAGAATATTATTTAAACCCAGTTGTTCGCCTGCACTTAATGAGGGAATTTTATTGGCAATTACACCATTTTTTAAATCAAGTTCAGTAGGGGTTATTTCTGGCAAACCCTCGAGCATTCTTTCCCATGAGGAAAAGTGACCGTGTAACGCATTTGAACGCCATTCTGATAATTGAGCAGGCAATGTATCTAACCAATGAAATAAGCGCTCATCTTGCGCAATAAGTTGATAGAACGAACCAAAATTAATCATTAGTTATTGCCTTTAATCGCTAAGAGAGAGCCGAAATTAAAACATTGGAACCACACTTCTGCATGAGGGAAGCCCGCATTATGTAAGCGAGCTTTATGCGTTTCAACAGAGTCTGTCAGCATAACATTTTCTAACATGCTACGTTTTTGGCTAATTTCTAATTCACTGTAACCGTTAGCGCGTTTGAAATCATGGTGCATATTAAACAGCAATTCATCAATTTCTTTATCTTCAAAACTGAATTTTTCAGAAAGTACTAACACTCCACCGGGATTAAGGCCTTGGTAAATGCGGTTTAATAATATTTGGCGATCGCTCGGTGCTAAGAATTGTAAGGTGAAGTTAAGTACGACCATTGAGGCATTGTTGATCTCAATATCAAGAATATCACCTTCAATAATATTGACGGGAGTATCTGCTTTATAGGCATCAATATGGCGTTGACAGCGTTCTACCATAGCCGGTGAATTATCAACACCAATAATTTTGCAACCAGTCACGCTAATATTGCGACGCATAGAAAGGGTAGCCGCACCTAAAGAACAGCCTAAATCATAGACTTGGCTATTGGGTGTAACAAAGCGACCTGCAAGCATACCAATCATAGAGATGATATTTGAGTAACCGGGTACTGAGCGTTTTATCATATCAGGAAACACTTCAGCGACTTTTTCATCAAAGCGCCAGTCACCAAGGTTTGCAATAGGTGTCGCAAATAAGCTGTCTTGTTGTGATGATTTTGAATTCGACATAACTAAAATAGGTTTAAGGAATAAAAGAAGCAAGCATTCTACCAGAAGCGACGGTGCTCACAAAGTTGCATTATTTAGAAAGAAATTGGAAAAAATAAATAAACCTTTTTGATACCTTGCCGTTATTAGACACAACAGCAAGGAAGTCGGTTTTGATCATGGATGATCATGTTATTCCCACGAGGACTTAATAATAAAAGGAAAAGATTTGTATCCAAGGAAGGAAATAAATATTAGCAATGATCATCAATACCATTGATAAGTAAGTGGCAGCCATGCCTGAACGACGCCAACGAAGTTCACGGTGTTTTAATCCATAAGAGTGTAAAAAGCGACCTGCGATTAAAATTGAGCCACAGATGTGTACCATCCAAACAAAAGCACCATTCATTTCCATGACCAGCAATAAGATCATGGAAATAGGAATATATTCTACCGCATTGCCGTGAACACGGATGGCTGTTTGTAATTCATAAAAGCCACCATCACCATAAGCAACCCGATATTGTGTTCTGAGTTTTACGACATTGAGGGACAATTTAATCAATAATAGTGCGCCCAGTACGATATAAAGCGAGCTAACCATCTTTTCTCCATTGCCAAAGCCAAAAAACGGCGAATTTAATGATAAACCTCAAAGCGACTTCTGTCGCTATAAATAATTATTATTAATTAATTGTTTGGGGATTAGCAAATCCTTGAAAAGATGTATCATATAAACTAGGTCTATACTCTTATCTCCAGGAAGAATTTTCGTTATAATGTCTGCCTTTTTTTTGACACTACTCGAAAAAGACTATTGCCAAAATTTCCGCAGCAGAAAGCACAACAAGCTGAGTAAAAGGATATTGTATGCGTACTAATTATTGTGGGCAGTTGAATAGTGCCCATGTGGGCCAAAAAGTGACTCTTTGTGGTTGGGTTAACCGTCGCCGTGACTTAGGTGGACTTATCTTTATTGATATGCGAGATCGCGAAGGTATTGTTCAAGTCTTCTTTGACCCAGAGCAGAAAGAGGCATTTTCTCAGGCATCAGAACTGCGTAATGAATTTTGTATTCAAGTCACAGGAACAGTACGCGCTCGTCCTGATAGCCAAGTTAACAAGAATATGGCAACAGGTGAAATTGAGTTAGCGGCAGAATCTCTGTCTATTTTTAACCGTTCAGAGCCATTACCGTTAGATAGCAATCAAACAAATACTGAAGAGCGTCGTTTAACTTATCGTTATTTAGACCTGCGTCGCCCTGAAATGTCTGAGCGCTTAAAAACCCGTGCTAAAATCACAAGCTTTGTTCGCCGTTTTATGGATGGTGAAGGTTTCCTTGATGTCGAAACTCCAATGCTGACAAAAGCGACACCAGAAGGTGCGCGTGACTATTTAGTACCAAGTCGTGTACACAAAGGTAAGTTCTACGCATTACCACAATCACCACAGCTTTTTAAACAGCTGTTAATGATGTCTGGCTTTGATCGTTACTATCAAATCGTAAAATGCTTCCGTGATGAAGACTTACGTGCTGACCGTCAGCCTGAATTTACACAAATCGATGTTGAAACCTCTTTCATGAGCGCAGATCAAGTGCGCGAAGTGATGGAGCGTATGATCCACGCATTATGGTTAGATATTCTTAATGTCGATTTAGGCGCGTTCCCCGTCATGACCTTTGCTGAAGCAATGCGTCGTTATGGTTCAGACAAACCAGATTTACGTAACCCAATGGAACTCAAAGACATTGCTGATTTAGTCAAAGATGTTGAGTTCAGCGTATTTGCACAAGCCGCCAATGATGAAAAATGCCGTGTTATCGCACTGCGTGTGCCAGGTGGCGCATCATTAACCCGTAAAAATATTGATGAGTATACACAATTTGTTGGTATTTACGGGGCTAAAGGCCTTGCGTGGATGAAAGTCAACGAAAGTGCTAAAGGCATTGAAGGTGTACAAAGCCCAATTGCTAAATTCCTGACTAACGATGTTGTTAACGCTATTTTAGAAACAACAGGCGCAACAGATGGTGATTTAATCTTCTTTGGTGCGGGTCGTAAAGGCACTATGAGTGATGCAATGGGTGCTCTGCGTTTGAAAGTCGGTCGTGATCTTGAGCTGACAGACTTAAATGCATGGAAACCATTATGGGTTATCGACTTCCCAATGTTTGAAGAAGATGAAGAAACAGGTAGCCTAAGTGCAATGCACCATCCATTTACTTCACCAAAAGACTTATCACCTGTTGAGCTGACAGCACATCCAGTGGGTGCGGTAGCAAATGCGTATGATATGGTTATCAACGGTTATGAAGTCGGTGGTGGCTCTGTTCGTATCCACCGTAATGAAATGCAACAAGCGGTATTTAGCATTTTAGGTATTTCACCAGATGAGCAACAAGAAAAATTTGGTTTCTTATTAGATGCACTTAAATTTGGTACGCCACCACATGCAGGTTTAGCTTTTGGTTTAGACCGCTTAGTGATGCTGTTAACCGGAACTGATAATATCCGTGATGTTATTGCATTCCCTAAAACAACAGCTGCAGCGTGCTTAATGACTAATGCACCAAGTTTTGCTAATGCTGATTCTTTAAAAGAGCTAGCAATTGCAGTAACTCAAAAAGAAGTTAGCGAAGATAAAGAGTAAATAATGAAATATAAGCGCCCGATATCCGTTTTAGTTGTTATTTATGCAAAAGAGACCAAACGGGTGCTTATGCTTAAGCGTCGAGATGATCCTGATTTTTGGCAATCGGTGACAGGTAGCTTAGAAGAGGACGAAACGCCTTTTCAAACTGCGTTACGTGAAGTGCAAGAAGAAGTTGGAATTGATATCATAAAAGAAAATCTTGAGCTGGTGGATTGCCATCGCTCAGTCCTTTTTGAGATTTTTGCACATTTTCGGCATCGTTATGCACCCGAAGTGACACATTGTCAGGAACATTGGTTTACGTTAGCACTGCCCGCAGAGCGAGAACTTGTGCTAACTGAGCATTCTCAATATCAATGGCTCGACGCACCACTGGCGGCAAAATTAACAAAATCCGCCAGTAATCAGCAAGCGATTGAAGAATTTGTTATTTAATGATTAGACCACGTTTGGAGATATTTTCATGGCAGGTCATAGTAAATGGGCCAATACAAAACACCGTAAAGCAGCGCAAGATGCGAAACGCGGTAAAATTTTCACTAAAATCATCCGTGAATTAGTTACAGCAGCACGTTTAGGTGGTGGTGATCCTGCAACTAACCCACGTTTACGTGCGGCAGTTGATAAAGCATTATCAAATAACATGACTCGTGACACCTTAAACCGTGCGATTGCACGCGGTGTGGGTAATGATGAAAATGATAATATGGAAACTATCATCTATGAAGGTTATGGCCCTGCGGGTACTGCTGTGATGGTTGAATGCTTAAGTGATAATCGTAACCGTACTGTTTCCGATGTTCGCCATGCATTTACCAAAACAGGTGGTAACTTAGGAACGGATGGTTCAGTTTCTTATCTTTTCACCAAAAAAGGTGTAATTTCTTACGCACCGGGTGTTGATGAAGATGCTGTTATGGAAGCTGCGTTAGAAGCGGGTGCGGATGACGTTGAAACTTATGATGATGGCGCTATTGATGTTTACACCACGCCAGAATCGTTTGGTGAAGTAAAAGATGCAATGGATGCTGCAGGTTTTGTCGCTGAAGCTGCCGAAGTTTCCATGATCCCCTCAACAAAAGCAGAATTGGATATCGAAACAGCACCGAAATTAATGCGTCTTATTGATATGTTAGAAGACAGTGATGATGTGCAAGAAGTGTATCACAATGGTGATATCTCTGATGAAGTTGCAAAACAACTGGAAGATATCCTGTAATCGTTCTAACGATTATCGAAAATAACAGTGTTGATTACTGTTATTAAAAAGTGCGAAGAGAAGAGCAGAGCAAATTTTCTTGCTCTTTTCTCTCGCCATCGACCATATCGGCAACAGGAATTGATATGGCTATCATTTTAGGTATAGATCCTGGATCACGGGTTACAGGTTATGGTGTAATTCGACAACAAGGACGACAACTTATCTATTTGGGAAGCGGTTGTATTCGTACACAAGTTTCCGACCTTCCTAATCGACTTAAACGTATTTATGCTGGTGTTAGCGAAATTATTACGCAATTTTCGCCAGATGTGTTTGCCGTTGAACAAGTATTTATGGCTAAAAATGCTGACTCTGCATTAAAACTAGGGCAAGCGCGAGGTGTGGCGATACTGGCTGCAGTAAATAATGATTTACCTGTTTTTGAATATGCGGCTCGTCAAGTTAAACAAACGGTTGTGGGTACAGGTGCTGCCGAAAAAAGCCAAGTGCAACATATGGTACGTTCAATATTAAAGCTATCCGCTGCGCCACAATCAGATGCCGCCGATGCTTTAGCAATTGCTATCACACATTGCCACTTTAACCAAAATTTATTACGTGTGGGGGATCCTCGATTAGTTTTAACGCGAGGTCGATTAAGATAAGTTGTTATCTTGGTAAATGTTTTTGGTTTTTCACAGGCTGGATATACGTCCAGCTTTTTTTATGTTATAAACTTGGCGTAAATATATTTGCGGAGGCGTTAGGGTGATAGGTCGTATCAGAGGAATTATTCTTGAAAAACAGCCACCAGTGGTGCTGATTGAGGCAGGTAATGGTGTAGGTTATGAAATAAATATGCCAATGACCTGTTTTTATGAACTGCCTGATATTGGACAAGAAGCCATTATCTATACGCAATTTATCGTACGTGAAGATGCTCAATTACTTTATGGTTTTAACCAAAAACAAGAGCGTGCACTTTTTCGTGAATTAATTAAAGTCAATGGTGTCGGCCCGAAACTGGCATTAGCCATTTTATCTGGTATGTCGGCCCGTCAATTTGTGACAGCTATTGAAAATGAATCTATCTCTTCATTAGTAAAATTACCGGGCGTGGGTAAGAAAACAGCAGAACGTTTAGTGGTTGAAATGAAAGACCGCTTCAAGGGGCTTAATGGTGATTTATTCGAAAATAGCGATATTGAGTTACCAGAAAGTACTTCGCCTAAAACACCAAAAGCGGCTGATATTGAAGCCGAAGCCTCTGCTGCATTAATCGCATTGGGCTATAAACCACAAGAAGCAGCAAAAATGATCAGTAAAGTAGCAAAACTGGGTTCAGATAGTGAAACGCTTATCAAAGAAGCATTGCGCGCGGCTATTTAGGAGTAACACATTGTGATTGAAGCAGATCGCCTGATTTCAGCAGAAATTCAACAACCTGAAGAAGAAATAATAGATAGGGCTATTCGCCCTAAATCTCTTGCCGAATATGTTGGGCAACCACAAGTTCGTGAACAGATGGAGATTTTTATTCAGGCGGCTAAATTACGTCATGATGCACTCGACCATTTGCTTATTTTTGGCCCTCCCGGATTAGGTAAAACCACATTGGCAAATATCATTGCTAATGAAATGGGAGTTAATTTGCGTACGACATCGGGCCCAGTGCTTGAAAAGGCGGGAGATTTAGCCGCTATGCTAACTAACCTTGAGCCTCATGACGTACTGTTTATTGATGAAATTCATCGACTCTCTCCCATTGTTGAAGAAATCCTTTATCCTGCAATGGAAGATTACCAGCTTGATATTATGA
Source organism: Proteus vulgaris (assembly GCF_016239305.1). Classification (GTDB taxonomy): domain Bacteria; phylum Pseudomonadota; class Gammaproteobacteria; order Enterobacterales; family Enterobacteriaceae; genus Proteus; species Proteus vulgaris_C. The sequence goes on from NZ_JAEHOQ010000013.1 coordinate 88,331, forward strand.
TTGGCGAAGGGCCTGCCGCACGTTCGATTAAAATTGATCTACCGCCATTTACCTTAGTGGGAGCAACCACAAGAGCGGGCTCTTTAACATCACCTTTGCGCGACCGTTTTGGTATTGTGCAACGTTTGGAGTTTTATAATGTTGATGACCTCCAACACATTGTCTCTCGTAGCGCCAATTTTATGGGATTAGAGATGACAAATGAAGGTGCTCGTCAAATTGCAATGCGTTCACGAGGTACACCACGTATTACTAATCGATTGTTGCGCCGAGTACGAGACTTTGCTCAGGTTAAAGGTAATGGTGCCATCGATGAGGATACCGCTTCTAAAGCGCTTGATATGTTAAATGTAGATGCTGCGGGTTTTGACTATTTAGATCGTAAATTACTTTTTGCCATCATTGATAAATTTATGGGTGGCCCTGTGGGATTAGATAACCTTGCCGCCGCTATTGGTGAAGAGCGAGAAACCATCGAAGATGTGTTAGAGCCTTATTTAATCCAGCAAGGTTTTATTCAGCGCACGCCACGAGGCCGTGTTGCCACGAATCATGCCTATCGTCATTTTAATCGTATCGTAGAAGAATAAATTAACGTTCTGTCATTTATCATAAATAAGAATAACCCTTGATGGAGTAATTACATCAAGGGTTTTTTTGTATCAAATTTGGCTTATTTGATTATTGCTTAGCGGGGGCGAACAAACTCAAGATAAATAAACAGCTCGCTGCTAAAACAACAGAAGGGCCTGCGGGAGTGTCATAAAAAGCAGAGAAAGTTAAACCACCTGTAATTGCTAACATACCAACGGCAATAGCAATCATGGCCATCTGCTCTGGTGAGCGAGCAAAACGGCGCGCCGTTGCTGCAGGAATAATGAGTAGAGAGGTGATAATTAATGCGCCAACAAACTTCATGGCTAAACCAATAGTTAGGGCGGTGATCATCATTAGCTTTAAGCGTTCTCGCTGAATATTTACACCATCAACAAAGGCTATATCTTGGTTAATGGTCATAGAAAGCAGTGGACGCCATGAACGAATAATCACAAATAAAACAATCACAACGCCAATAAAAATACTGATAACATCTTGGTAGTTAACCGAAAGCAAATCACCAAACAGATACGCCATTAAATCTACACGCACATTGGACATTAAACTAACAACTACAAGCCCTAAAGAAAGCGCACTGTGTGCCATGATCCCTAAAAGGGTATCAACAGAAAGTTGTGGTTTTAATTCTAACCATACTAATAGAATAGCTAAAAGAAGAGTGACTACAATAACAGCATAAAAAGGCTCGATATTAAATAACAAACCAAAAGCAACCCCGAGTAATGAGGCATGAGCTAAGGTATCACCAAAATAAGACATACGACGCCAAACGACAAAAGAGCCCAATGGGCCCGCCGCCATTGCTAAGAGCATACCGGCAATCCAACCCGGTAACAGCAACTCAATCATGACGACACTCCTTACTATGCTGGTGATGATGACGATAAATACCAAGTTGTTCAGCACCACGACTACCAAACATAGCGATAAATTCTGGGTGGGAAGAAACAACATCTGGTGTGCCTGAACAGCAAATATGACCATTTAAACAGAGCACTTCATCTGTTTTTGCCATGACTAAATGAAGATCATGAGAAACCATCAAAATGGCACAACCTAATTCATTACGAAGTTGATTAATTAAATCATAAAGAGCAAGTTGACCATTAACATCAACACCTTGAGTTGGCTCATCTAAGACTAAAAGTTGAGGTTGATTAAGTAAGGCTCTTGCTAATAACACGCGCTGAGATTCACCACCTGACAGTTTTTGCATTGGCTGATTGATTAATTTAGCCGCATTAACGCGCTCAAGGGCAGGGAGAATATCTTTATCTTGTACACCTGGTTTTAGCGTCATAAAGCGCTTAACTGTTAATGGCATTGTAGGGTCAAGATAAAGTTTTTGAGGAACATAGCCAATACGTAACGTATTATGGCGTTCTACTTTTCCTGATGTTGGATTTAATAACCCAAGAACTAAACGGATAACCGTGGATTTACCCGCACCATTAGGGCCAAGTAAAGTAAGAATACGGCCTGCTTTTAAATCAAAAGAGATATCTTTTAAAATTTCTCTTTCACCAAAAGAAACAGAAACCGATTTTAAACAAATCAAGTCAGACATAAAATTAGCACTTGCAGAATCATTGAAACGTTATAATATAACATTTCCAATGATGATTCACGAGAATTCTTCCTATGTTACATAAAAACAACAAATTTGCGCATCGTTTTTTATTGAAATCATTTTTAGCGACAGCGATGATCAGTTCATTCTGCGCTTCTGTTCAGGCTGATGTGGTGGTTTCTATTCGGCCAATCGGATTTATTGCCGCAGCTATCGCTGACGGGGTGACACCAACGGAAGTTTTATTACCGGATGGTGCATCTCCACATGATTACGCATTAAAACCATCTGATTTGAAAAAAATTACTTCTGCTGACCTGATGGTATGGGTTGGGCCTGATATGGAAGTGTTTTTAGATAGACCATTAAACAGACTTACAGACAATCATAAGTTGGCTTTAGCGGAAACTGACGAAATAAAGTCGCTTTTATTGAAAGATGATGATGACAATGTGCATAAATATGAGGAAAATCACGAACATCATTCTCACGGTGATTATAATATGCACATCTGGTTATCACCAGAGATTGCGTTGTCGTCTGCAAAACAGATCCATGAAAGGTTAATTGCACTTTATCCAGATAAAAAAGAACTTCTGGACGTAAACCTAGGTAAATTCAGCGAACAACTCAAGCAAACTGATAAGAATCTTGTTAATATTCTGTCGCCTGTTAGAAATAAGGGTTATTTTGTCTTTCATGATGCTTATGGCTACTTCGAAAAACATTATAATTTAAAGCCATTAGGTCATTTTACTATCAACCCTGAAATACAGCCAGGTGCGCAGAAATTACATCAAATACGAACACAGTTGGTTGAGCAAAAAGCAACCTGTATTTTTGCTGAGCCACAATTTAGGCCGACAGTAATAGAAACAGTGGCGAAAGGCACTGGGGTTAAAATGGGTGTATTAGACCCCCTAGGAAGTGGGATTGCTCTAACTCAAGAGAGCTATGTGAAATTCCTTACCCAACTAGCTAACCAATATGCGAGCTGCCTGAATGAAACACAATAAGGAATTAAGAACGTGCAGCAGAAGAAATCCATTGCACAGGTATATTTAAGTTTACCACTCCCACATAAAATCATGCTTGGTTCGTTAACTGCAGCAACATTGGCCGTCGCGATTTGGCGGCCAGTAGTTCTTCAAAATGAGCAAAGCCGAGAAGTTCCTGTCAGTATTCAAATGCCTCTCGCTAATCAAGGCGAAAATACCGATGACATCATCACTGATAGTAGTGATCAACTTACAGATGAAGGCTTAGTTGGTGCAGATGACGGCACTGACACAAGTACAGCAGTCGCACAAGTTCCTCACACTTATATTGTGTCTAGTGGCGATTCATTAAGTTCAATACTGACTCAGTTTGGTATTGATTCTGCTGATATTGCGACTATCTCTAATCAAAATAAAGATCTCAGAAACCTGAAAATTGGGCAACCTATTAGCTGGGAACTTGATGATAATGGGTTACTTCAAGAATTAAGCTGGGGTGTCTCTCGTCGTGAAACTCGCGTTTATACCCGTACAGAAACGGGTTTTAAAGAAACAAAAGAGTTCCAAAAAGGTGAATGGAAAAACAGCGTAACGACAGGTGTTATTCGAGGTAGTTTTTCTGTAAGTGCAACAAATGCAGGTTTAACTAATGCCGAAGCACGCGCTGTTACTAAAGCATTACAGTGGCAAGTAGACTTTAAAAAGTTACAAAGTGGTGACCAATTTGCGGCACTATTTTCTCGTGAAGTGCTTGATGGGCGTACCGAGCAAAGTGAGCTAATTGGTGTCCGTTTACGTAGTGCGGGTAAAGATTATTATGCGTTTCTTGCTGAAGATGGCCGTTTCTACGATAGCCAAGCGGGTGGATTAGAACGCGGATTTATGCGTTTCCCAACGGTGAAGCAGTTTAGAGTGTCATCTCAATTTAATCCTCGTCGTATTAACCCTGTTACAGGACGTTTGGCTGCTCATAAAGGTGTCGATTTTGCTATGCCAGTGGGTACACCAGTATTAGCAACAGGGGATGGCGAAGTGATTGTAGCAAAATATAGCGGTGCCGCAGGTAACTTTATCGCTATTCGCCATGGTAGCCAATACACCACGCGTTATATGCATTTACGTCAATTATTGGTAAAGCCAGGGCAACGAGTTAAACGTGGCGATAGAATTGCGTTATCGGGTAATACAGGACGTTCTACAGGACCTCATTTACACTATGAGCTGTGGATCAACCAACAAGCAGTTAATCCATTAACGGCAACATTACCTCGTGCTGACGGTTTAACAGGTAAAAACAAGCAAGAATACTTAGCTAAAGTCAAAGAGATTAAGCCTCAATTAGTGCTAGCCGATTGACAATTAATACGATTTTAAAGACATAAAAGCGGATGATTGATATCATCCGCTTTTGTTTTAACGTTTTTTACGCCTATTAGGGGTGTCAGTTCAGAGAGTTATCTGATGAATAAAGAAAAAGATACAGATAGCAAAGCGGGTTATGTGCCTACTTTTCACCGCGCATATTTACATCCTCGTCATTGGGGAACTTGGCTAGGCGCTGGTGTTTTAAGTGCATTGGCTTATATGCCAGTTAAATGGCGTGATCCATTTCTTGCTTCTATTGGTCGTTTTGTTGGGCGTAAAGCGAAAAGTGCAAGACGTCGTGCAGATATCAATTTGAGATACTGTTTCCCAAAATGGGATAAAACACAACGTGAAACAGTTCTTGATAGTATGTTTGAAACGGCGCCCCAATCCTTTGTGATGTTAGCAGAGCTTTGTTTAAGGGGGCCTGAGCACATATTAAAACGAACAAGCTGGCAGGGCTTAGAGATCATCGAGCGTTTTAAAGAGCAAGGCCGTAATGTTATTTTTATGGTGCCTCATGGTTGGGCTGTTGATATCCCTGCAATGTTATTAGCCGCCAAAGGCCAGCAAATGGCGGCTATGTTTCACCATCAAAAAGATCCCGTGGCTGATTATTTATGGAATAAAGCACGCCACCATTTTGATGGACGGTTACATTCGCGCGAAGCTGGTATTAAGCCATTTATTTCTTCTGTTCGACAGGGCTTTTGGGGATATTACTTACCTGACCAAGATCATGGCGCAGAGCATAGTCAATTTGTGGATTTTTTTGGTACATATAAAGCAACATTACCCGCAATTGGGCGTTTAATGAAAGTATGCCGAGCAGCTATCGTGCCTTTGTTCCCAGTTTATTGCCATAAAACACATCAGCTTCATATTATTATTCGTGAGCCTATGGATGATATTGAAGATAAAGATGATGCTTATATTGCACGTAGAATGAATGAAGAACTAGAAGCGTTAGTCACACCAACGCCAGAGCAATACACTTGGATCTTAAAATTATTAAAAACACGTAAAGAGGGCGAAATTGAGCCTTATTCGCGTGAAAATATATTGGACTAGTTAGTTAATAAGCAAATATAAAAAAACGGGCGCTCAATTAAAGTGCCCGTTTTACTATTAAGATTTACAACTTGGTATTATTCAACCGTCAAAATACGGCATGTATTAGTGCTACCGATAGTACCCATTAGGTCACCTTGAGTAACTAACACTAAATCACCAGAAACTAAGAAACCTTTGTCACGTAAACGAGCAATTGCTTCGTTAGCAGCAGCAATGCCATCAGTATGAGTACTACAATAAACAGGTGTAACACCACGATAAAGTGCCGTTTGGTTTAGTGTTTTCTCATGGCGAGACATTGAGAAAATTGGTAAACCTGTACTGATACGGGACATCATGCGTGCAGTACGACCTGATTCTGTCATCGCAATAATTGCATTAACGCCTTTCATATGGTTAGCGGCATACATAGTGGACATCGCAATAGCTTCTTCCACGGTATCAAACACCATATCTAAGCGGTGCTTAGACACATTAGCAGCAGGCATTTTTTCAGCCCCTAAACAGACTTGTGCCATTGAAGCGACTGTTTCTGCTGGATATTGTCCTGCTGCAGTTTCTGCCGAAAGCATAACCGCGTCAGTGCCATCTAACACGGCATTAGCAACGTCCATAACCTCAGCTCGAGTTGGCATTGGGTTTGTTATCATTGACTCCATCATTTGAGTAGCAGTGATAACAACACGATTAAGCTGACGAGCACGACGAATTAGTTTTTTCTGTACACCAACAAGTTCAGGATCGCCAATTTCAACACCTAAGTCGCCACGAGCCACCATTACGACATCGGATGCCATAATGATTTCATCAATAATTTCATCATTAGCGACCGCTTCAGCACGCTCTACTTTAGATACAATTTGGCATTCACAACCTGCATCACGGGCTAAACGCCGAGCGAGGTTAAGATCTTCGCCTGTTCTTGGGAATGAAACAGCAAGGTAATCGACACCAATTTTAGCTGCCGTAATAATATCTTGCTTATCTTTCTCTGTTAATGCATCAGCAGAAAGACCGCCACCAAGTTTGTTAATGCCTTTATTATTAGATAAAGGGCCACCCACGGTGACTTCAGTAAAGACTTTTAGTCCATCAACTTTGAGGACTTTCAACTGAACGCGACCATCATCGAGCAGTAAAATATCACCAGGAACTACATCGGTAGGTAGGCCTTTATAGTCAATGCCGACTTGATTTTGATTGCCTTCACCTTTTTCAAGGGTGGCATCAAGCAAGAATTTATCACCGACATTCAGGAAAACTTTTCCGTCTTTAAATGTAGAAACACGGATTTTAGGGCCTTGTAAATCCCCAAGAATAGCAACATGGCGACCAAGTCTCGCTGCAATTTCACGCGTACGATTAGCACGAGCAAGATGATCTTCCGCAGAACCATGAGAGAAATTTAATCGAACAACATTCGCACCAGCAATAATAATTTTTTCTAAGTTATTATCACGATCTGTTGCTGGGCCTAAGGTGGTAACAATTTTTGTTCTTCTGAGCCGTCTGGACATGTATTACTCCGTTGACCTTGAACGAAAGGTGTTGGCTATTGGATAAAACAGAAATCAGACAATATTTTATCCAATATGTTAAGTGAAACGCATCAAGCTAATTGCAACATACACTACTGTTTTCATTATATGTGAGAGTTAGCTAGCAGATATGCTACCAGTTTTCAAAAAGTTATCTAGTCAGGGCACAATAGGAAGTGTGACAATACTAACAGAATAATTAAAAACGGTTACTTATCAAACCGTGAATCACGTAAAGCTTCTTTGACGCGCTTCAAATTATCTCTGAATTTTGGTCCTCGGCGCAAAATAAATCCTGTTGCGAGAACATCAATAATAGTGAGTTGTGCAAGGCGGGAGATCATTGGCATGTAGATATCAGTATCTTCAGGCACATCAAGTAAAATAGGGAGGGTGGACTCAGAGGCTAAAAGTGAACCAGGTGTCGTAATAGCAATCACTGCAGCATCGTTTTCACGCGCAATTTTAGCAATTTCAACGAGATTTTTAGTCCGCCCTGTATGGGAGATAACCACGACAACATCACCATCAGTGCTATTAATACAACTCATACGTTGCATAACAACGTCATCAAAGTAAGTAACAGGAATATTAAAACGAGAAAATTTGTTCATGGCATCGTGAGCAACGGCTGCTGATGCACCTAAGCCAAAAAAAGAGATTTTTTTAGCTTGCGTCAAGATATCAACTGCACGATTGATTGCGGCGATATCAATATTATTTTTAACGTTCTCAAGCCCCGCCATGGCGGATTCAAAGATTTTATTGGTATAAGAAGAGACTGTATCAGAATCATCAATATTACGATTTACATAAGGAGTGCCGTTGGCAATGCTTTGTGCTAATTGTAATTTAAAATCAGGAAATCCCTTGGTCGCCATGCGACGGCAAAAACGATTAACCGTGGGTTCACTGACATCAGCCGTTTTAGCCATTAAGGCAATACTAGAATGGATAACAGTTTGTGGCGCAGTTAAAACAGCTTCTGCAACTTTTTTTTCTGATTTACTCAAGATGTCCAGATTAGACTGAACTCTTTCCAATATATTCATTAAATATACAGATCCTTGGCTTTGCCAATTTCAATAAAAGGAGAAATCTATAACGGTTTTATGAAAATATACTACGCAAAGAACAAGGCTTGCAGTGTAAACCATCGGTAAACAGGGCTTTTTTCGTTAAAGTATGACGCGTGTCTAACTTTCAAAGCTGAAAACAAGAAACAAAACTGTTGTAAAGTTACAAGAAAGGATAAAACACTAGACATAAAATGAAGAGTTACAATATGTGTGGTAAGTTAGAGGTTAAAATGTGCGAGCGTATTTACTGAATACACCCAAAAGAGTACATTAATACAAAATTCTGTAACAAAATTACAAAATCTCATCATGAGGAGACGTACTATGGCAGCGATATCGACTGCTCAGGCCTGTGATCTGGTTATCTTCGGTACGAAAGGGGATCTAGCACGCCGTAAGCTTATTCCATCATTATATCAATTGGAAAAAGCAGGATATATTCACCCTGACTCTCGCATTATTGGTGTAGGTCGTGCTGATTGGGATGCTGAGGCATATAAAAATGTTGCCCACGAAGCATTAAAAACCTTTTTAAAAGAAGAAATTAATCCTGAAATTTGGCAGCGTTTAAGTGATCGCTTAGATTTTTGTAATCTTGATGTCAATGAAACAGACCATTTCATTGAGCTATCAAAGCACCTCAAACAAGACAAATTACCGGCTATTTATTACTTTGCAATGCCACCAAGTACCTTTAGTGCAATGTGTAAAGGTTTAGGTCATGCAAAACTTAATAAAGAGCCAAATCGTGTTGTGATGGAAAAACCATTGGGCACAGACTTAGCGTCTTCTGTTTCTATTAATGATAGTGTGGCTAAATACTTTAAAGAGAGCCAAATTTATCGTATCGACCACTATTTAGGTAAAGAAACGGTTTTAAATCTATTAGCACTGCGCTTTGCAAACTCACTGTTTGTTAATAATTGGGACAATAAAACGATTGATCATGTCCAAATTACTGTTGCAGAAGAAGTGGGTATTGAAGGGCGTTGGGGATATTTCGATCAAGCGGGTCAAATGCGTGATATGGTACAAAACCACTTGTTGCAAATCCTAACGATGATTGCAATGTCACCGCCAGCTGATTTAACTGCTGATAGTATTCGTCAAGAAAAAGTGAAAGTCTTACGTTCATTACGTCGTATTGATAATACTAATATTCGCGAAAAAACAGTTCGTGGGCAATATACGGGTGGTTTTGTACAGGGTAAGAAAGTGCCAGGTTATCTTGATGAAGAAGGTGCAAATAAAACCAGTCATACAGAAACTTTTGTGGCTATCCGCGCTGATATTGATAACTGGCGCTGGGCAGGGGTTCCGTTTTATCTAAGAACAGGTAAGCGTCTACCAAGTAAATGTTCAGAAGTGGTAGTTTATTTTAAAAAACCAGCACTAAATATTTTTAGTGAGACTTATCAAGAGCTACCACAAAACAAACTGACTATTCGTTTACAGCCGGATGAAGGTATTGATATTGAAGTGTTGAATAAGGCACCGGGTCTTGATCATAAACATCGTTTACAAACTACAAAACTGGACTTGAGTTTCTCTGAAACATTTAATCAAACACATTTAGCAGATGCTTACGAACGTTTATTGTTAGAAGCAATGCGTGGTATTCAAGCATTGTTCGTACGTCGAGATGAAGTCGAAGAAGCATGGAAATGGGTTGATTCAATTATCAATGCATGGGAATGCGATAATGAACTGCCTAAGCCTTACCAAGCGGGCACATGGGGGCCTGTTGCATCTGTTGCAATGATCACTCGTGATGGTCGTTCATGGAATGAAATTGAATAATTGATTTCGATTGTCCATTCTAACGAGAAAACACCCAGTTATACTGGGTGTTTTTGTCTCAGTTAAATACCTTTAAGCATAATTACAGCAATTTAGATGAATAAAACTACTGAAGGATCGTAAAACCACTGATTAACTATGCAATCTAATTTTAGTTGGAAACTAAAACTTAAACAAAACCAATCAATTAACAAAAATAAATTGCTAAAAGGCATTGCTTTAAATAATTCGGCATGATAGAAATATCATGTAACATTTAACCATCTTATATGAGGGTTCGGAGTATATCGTGCGGATGGTCTGTGCGATGAAAGAATAAATAATCATGACTAGCGCCAAAAGCGTCAAAGTTAAACGTTCTACCTATAAGTTATTCCTTTCTGCTATTTTATCCAGCGAACACTACTGGTGTGGCGCATTATAGAAATCTCTCATCTTAATTCCTGACGCAATCAGGAAATGACGTTGCCTTAACGTTCGACTTTTACTGTCGCCAGAAAGACTATCTACATCTTCTTTATCTTCCTGCGTAAGAAACGTTTCGGCGTATTTCAAATGTGTATGAGAGATGAAAAAATGATTTATTGGATATTTTTAGCATTAGCTATTGTTTGTGAAGTTATCGGTACTTTATCAATGAAGTACGCCAGTGTAAGCGGTGGTTACACCGGTATGATAGTGATGTGGTTAATGATTGCCACTTCCTATATCTTTTTAGCCATAGCCGTTAAAAAAGTGGCATTAGGTGTAGCATATGCACTGTGGGAAGGTATTGGAATTGTCATTATTACGACATTCAGCGTTCTGTGGTTTGGTGAATCACTGTCACCATTAAAATTAGGTGGTCTAGCGATGTTAATTGCAGGGATCACGCTTATCAAGTCTGGTACTAAAAAATCGACTGTTGCTAAGAAAACAACAGATTCGGTAAAAAGTATCGCGGGTAAAGCCAAGCACGTTGCTAGTGCCGTAAAAGGAGCAAATAAGCCAATTCCTGCCAATATTAAGGAGGCTTAATTATGTTAGCTCAATTTGAATGGTGGCATGGTGCGTTTCTAATATTGGCCGTAGTGCTTGAAATTGTCGCGAATATATTCTTAAAAATGTCTAACGGCTTTAGCCGAATGGGATTAGGAATATTATCACTGTTTTGTGTATTAGGTGCTTTTAGCGCACTGGCAATGGCGGTCAAAGGGATCGAGCTTTCTGTTGCTTATGCACTGTGGGGTGCCTTTGGAATTATTGCAACTATTGCCGCTGGTTGGATTTTATTTAACCAGAGACTCAATTATAAAGGATGGGGTGGGATTATATTATTACTGGTCGGTATGGTAATGATTAAATTTGCCTAAACCTACTTAATGCAATGAGTAATAAATAGGTAAGAGCAGCAAGATTAATATCACAATAAAATTAGAAAACAACAAAGGGCTGAGCTTTTCTGAACTTGGCCCTTTATTTTATATTTAAGGTATTATTGTTCTATTTTTTTAGCCAGAATTGTGTTTCTGATATTAGTTAAATAAAGTGATAAAAAATTAGCAAAAATATACAGTTTTCATGCCGAGACAATAAAAAAACAGGATCCCTGAGTTAAAATAACATTATAAAAAATATGTTAAATCAAAGAAAATAAGCACCTATAAAAGTAGGTGCTTATTAAATGTATTTACATTGCCGCGATAATTTTAATCTCAACTTTATATTCAGGATGCATTAATTGCGCTTGCACAGTGCAACGAACAGGCGCACTACCTTTAGCAACCCAAGCATCCCATGCTTTATTCATACCTTCAAAATCGGCTTTATCAGCTAAAAAGATTGTCGCATCAAGAATTTGAGTTTTATCAGAACCTACACGTTGTAATAAAACATCGATTGCCGCTAATGTATCTGCTGTTTGTTCAATAATATCGCCCGATAAATTCTCTGGTACAGCGGTGTAATAAATAGTGTCATTATGAATAACAGCTTCAGACCAGCGATCTTCAGGGTCGATACGTTTAATTGTCATTGAGTTCTCCTTTGTATTAACGGCATAGGTGGTACTTTTGATTATCCACTGGCATAATTTACGTCTTATTTTATAAAAAGAGTATGCCTGTGTCAGACGATTTTGCAGAAAACGGGATTTTAACCCGAACTATTCCTGGATTTCATCCCCGTGAAGCTCAAAGACAAATGGCGAAATCAATAACAGATATTATTGATAAGCAAGGTGTACTTATTGCGGAGGCTGGTACGGGAACAGGGAAAACCTATGCTTACCTTGTACCTGCTTTGCGTTCAGGTAAAAAGACCATTATTTCAACAGGCTCTAAAGCCCTACAAGATCAACTCTATAGTCGAGATTTACCGACAATCATTGAAGCAATTAATTATGATGGCAACACTGCTTTATTAAAAGGGCGTTCAAATTATTTGTGTTTAGAGCGACTGGATCAACAAATGCTTAGTGGTGGTGATCTAGAAGCCGAAGTATTATCAGACGTAATGTATGTACGCCAATGGTCAACACAGACAGATGATGGCGATGTTAGCCGTTGTCATAGTGTTGCTGAAGATAGCCGAGTTTGGCCTTTAGTCACGAGCACTAACGATAATTGTTTAGGAAGTGATTGCCCTCGCTATAAAGAGTGTTATGTTTTAAGTGCACGTAAAAAAGCAATGGATGCAGATATTGTCGTCGTTAATCACCATTTATTTATGGCGGATACTGTCGTTAAAGATACTGGTTTTGGTGAATTAATTCCGGAAGCTGAAATTATGATCTTTGATGAAGCCCATCAAATTCCAGATATTGCCAGCCACTATTTTGGTCAACAACTTACCAGTAGACAGCTTTTTGATCTCGCTAGAGATATGACCGTTGCTTACCGTACTGAAGTGCGTGATCAAGTTCAATTACAAAAAAGTGCCGACCGATTAACTCAAATGGTAATGGATTTTCGCTTAGTATTAGGTGAAACAGGCTATCGAGGGAATTTGCGTGAGCTACTACAAGGTGGTGAAACTAAACGTTTTCTTACGTTACTGGATGATGCGTTAGAACTAAGTTATGACGTTATGAAACTCTCATTAGGGCGAAGCCAATTACTTGATAGTGCTTTTGAACGAGCTACTGTTTATCGCAATCGCTTAAAACGTCTGATTGATACCACAATTCCTGGTTATAGTTACTGGTTTGAAAGTTACGGTCGCCATTTCTTATTGGCTATTACGCCACTTTCTGTTGCAGATAAATTTCGTGAATTAATTAAATCACATAAAAGTAGTTGGGTATTCACTTCGGCAACGCTTTCTGTAAATGAACAAATGTCTTATTACACAGATAGGCTAGGTTTAGAAAACGCAACAACATTGATTTTAAACAGCCCCTTTGATTATCAACATCAAACATTATTGTGTGTACCGCGTTATTTGCCACCTTTAAATCAGCCTTATACGGCGAAGCGTTTAGCGGCCATGCTAACGCCTGTTATTTTAAAGAATCAAGGCCGTTGTTTTTTCCTTTGTACTTCACATGCAATGATGCGTGGACTAGCTGAAGAGTTTAAAGCCAGTTTGCCATTACCTGTATTGATGCAAGGGGAAATGAGTAAAACACAATTACTGCAAAAATTTGTTTCATCAGGAAATGCGCTTTTGGTCGCAACGCAAAGTTTTTGGGAAGGTGTGGATGTTCGTGGGGATACACTTTCTTGTGTGATTATTGATAAATTACCTTTTACAGCGCCAGACGATCCTCTATTAAGAGCACGTATTGAAGATTGTGAATTACGAGGTGGTGATGCATTTCGGGATGTGCAAATACCAGATGCTGTAATTAGTTTAAAACAAGGTGTTGGACGATTAATTCGCGATGTACACGATTATGGCGCAATTATAGTGTGTGATGATAGATTAGTTTCTCGTGCATATGGTGAGGTTTTTTTAAGCAGTTTGCCTCCATCACCACGCACACGCTCACTCGAAAAAACGATGGAATTTTTGAGCCAACGCGCACAGCATGATGAAATACAAGAAATATCGGGTTCATAATAGCGATCGCATAGAATGTGTGTTTATTCTGTTGAACACTATTATGATATTATTCTTCCTCTTTTAATTATCGAATTTGCCGGAGTTATGGCGTGTCACTGCGAATTTTAGCAATTGATACTGCAACAGAATCCTGTTCAGTTGCAGTTTGGAATGAAGGCGTTGTTGCTTCACGTTTTGAAATCTCACCTCGTGAACATACACAAAAGATTTTACCTATGGTCAAAAGCGCCTTAGAAGAAGCAAATTTAACATTGCAATCATTAGATGCCCTCGCTTTTGGGCGAGGCCCAGGCAGTTTTACCGGAGTTCGTATTGGCGTCGGTGTTGCACAAGGTATCGCATTGGGTGCTGAATTACCTATGATTGGTATTTCATCACTTGCCACCATGGCAGAAGGTGTATTTAGAACAACGGGGATCAAACAGGTTTTAGTCGCAATAGATGCACGTATGGGCGAAATTTATTGTGCTCAATATCAACGTAATGACGACGGGATTTGGTTAGGTGAAGGAACAGAAGCAGTGATGAAACCCGAACACTTTGTTGAAGCCTTACAATCAACCACGGGTACTTGGGCAATGGCGGGTACGGGTTGGCAAACCTATCCTGAATTAAAAGAGACATTGCCTTTTACTGCAGTTGAAACTGACATTACATTGCCAGCGGCACAAGATATGCTACCACTTGCAGTTGTCGCTTGGCATGAAGGAAAAGCCACAAAAGTGGAAGAGGCTGAACCTGTTTATTTGCGTAATGAAGTTACGTGGAAAAAATTACCCGGTCGTGAATAGACTATGAGTATCTATTAGAAATTAGAGAGTAAAGCTATAATAGTATTATAGAGTGACGTTAATAATGACTTGCAACGAGGTGGTTTATGAAAAGACAATTAAACTACCGTTTGGTAAGCAAAGCGCTATTTTTGTCTGGTGCTTTGTTGCTAGCGGGATGCGTCTCAATACCTGAATCAATAAAAGGAACATCAGCAACGCCTGTCACTGATTTAAATGGTATTTTTGTAGCGCCTGAACTTTATGTAGGTCAAGAAGGTCGTTTTGGCGGACGTGTAGTTGATGTTAAAAATCTTCAATCATCCACACAGCTAGAAATTGCCGTTATGCCACTTTCTCAATATGATGCTGCACCTGAATTACAACAACCATCTATTGGACGCCTCTATGCAAATGTCATGCATTTCTTAGATCCTACAGATTATAAAAACCAATATGTAACGGTAGTTGGAACGATTAAAGGCGTTGAAACAGGAAAAGTCGGAGAAGCGAGCTATCCATTTTTACGCATGGATGTAACAGGAATGAAACGTTGGACACTGACACAGCAAGTGATTATGCCAGCGCCTGTTATGACATGGGGTTATTATGGTGATGGCCCATATTGGGGTTATCATCATGGATATGGTGGTTATGGTGGATATCCATATGGAACTGGTCAGGTCGTACCCGTTTTAGAATAAAAACTGGGTTTATGATTGCATGACGATATAATATTTCATCTCCATTTGGGTGAAACGGTGTATAATTGATATCTATAATATATTAGGTAACTATCTAATAGCGTTATTAAAGTTGAATAAAAATAAAAGAGAGGGCGGTTTTGACCGCCTTCTTTTTTGTTAATCTAAAAAATAAAATATTTAGTGACACACTTCGCATCTTCACAACAGAAAATTGTTTGTGCTGGTAGGATGAGTTAATACTTTGTTAAAAATGAAACATAATATTAACCCAAGAAGTGCGATTAATCAGGAGTACTACTTTGGAAAAAGTCTGGCTTAAACGTTATCCGGCAGATGTCCCGGCTGAAATTGACCCGGACCGTTTCGCATCCCTTGCTGAGATGCTTGAAAACGCTGTCGCAAATTACGCAGATCAACCCGCCTTTATCAATATGGGCGAGGTCATGACTTATCGCAAACTTGAAGAGCGTAGCCGTGCTTTTGCAGCATACCTGCAAAACGGCTTAGGACTAAAAAAAGGTGATCGTGTTGCCTTAATGATGCCTAATTTATTGCAATATCCTATCGCGCTTTTCGGTATTCTTCGTGCAGGTATGGTTGTCGTAAACGTAAATCCACTTTACACACCAAGAGAACTTGAACATCAGTTAAATGACAGTGGTGCAAGTGCTATTGTTATTGTCTCTAACTTTGCGCATACACTCGAAAAAATTGTGTTTAATACCAGCATTAAGCACGTTATTTTAACCCGAATGGGCGATCAGCTATCCCGTCCTAAAGCAACACTCGTTGATTTTGTTGTTAAGTACATCAAACGATTAGTGCCTAAATATAATTTGCCTGATGCCATTTCATTTCGCAGAGCAATGCATTTTGGTTATCGAATGCAATATATCAAACCTGAAATTACAGGCGGTGATTTAGCATTCTTACAATATACAGGTGGAACAACCGGCATTGCTAAAGGCGCCATGTTAACGCATCGCAATATGTTGGCAAATCTTGAACAGGCCAAAGCCGCTTATGTACCTGCATTACATGTAGGTAAAGAACTGGTGGTAACGGCATTACCGCTGTATCACGTCTTTGCTTTAACGGTTAACTGTCTGTTGTTTATTGAGGTTGGTGGTAAAAACTTACTGATCACCAATCCACGAGACGTTAAAGGGACAATTAAAGAGTTAGGACGTTACCCTGTCACGGCGATTACAGGTGTAAATACGTTATTTAACGCTTGGTTGCAAAATCCTGAATTTCGTCAACTCGATTTCTCCAAACTAAATCTTTCTGTTGGTGGTGGTATGCCAGTACAAAGCAGTGTCGCCAAAGAGTGGGAAGAGTTAACAGGTAAACATCTTTTAGAGGGTTATGGTCTGACGGAATGTTCTCCATTGGTCACTGGTAATCCTTATAATCTGAAAAAATACAGTGGTAGTATTGGATTACCCGTACCTTCAACTGACGTTAAGTTTATGGATGATGAAGGTAACGAAGTTGACCGCACTGTAGGCGGTGAAATGTGGGTTCGTGGGCCTCAGGTCATGAAAGGATATTGGAATCGTCCTGATGCCACTGACGAGGTTTTACACGATGGCTGGGTTGCAACGGGTGATATCGCGACAATGGACGACGAAGGTTTTATTCGCATTATTGACCGTAAAAAAGATATGATCTTAGTCTCAGGGTTTAACGTTTACCCTAATGAAGTTGAAGAAGTGGTTACGGCTCACCCTAAAGTATTGGAATCAGCAGCAATTGGTGTACTGAGTAAAAACTCAGGTGAGACAGTTAAGATTTTTATCGTGAAAAAAGACCCTACATTGACAGAAGATGAGGTAAAAACACACTGTCGTCGTTACTTAACAGGTTATAAAGTACCTAAAATTATTGAGTTTCGTGATGAATTACCAAAATCCAATGTTGGTAAAATTTTACGCAGAGAGTTAAGAAATGAAGAAAAACAGTTGAAAACCTCAACTGAATCTTGATACAACATTCAATAACCTTTTTCAATTTCGCCGGTTTATACCGGCGTTTTTGTCATTACATAAAAAGTCTTTAGACATAAAAACAAGAGAAACCTGTTTTGAATTATCAATTGATTACGACAGACACTGCATTAGAAACCGCTTGTAAAGCTGCATCACAAGCTTCTCAAATCGCATTAGATACAGAGTTTGTCCGCATACGTACCTACTACCCACATCTTGGTTTGATCCAGATGTATGATGGTAAACAGATCTCTCTTATTGATCCTCTAGCAATAACAAATTGGGCTCCCTTCGTTGAATTATTAACTGATCCAAACATAATGAAATATCTCCATGCAGGGAGCGAAGATCTCGAAGTATTTACTCATCAGTTTGGTTGTGTTCCCACTCCGATGATTGATACTCAAGTGGTTGCTGCATTTTTGGGCTATCCGATTTCTTGTGGCTTTGCAACATTAGTTGAGAAATACGAAGATATCGCATTAGATAAAAGCGAATCTCGCACTGATTGGTTGGCTCGTCCTTTAACGGAAAAGCAGTGTCAATATGCCAGTGGTGATGTTTTCTATTTACTTCCTCTTGCTAAAAAACTCATTGCAGAAGCACAAGACGTCGGCTATATGGACGCAATAACTGATGAATGTGAAATGATAGCAGAGCGTCGCCAAGAAGCTGTAGTACCTGAGCTTGCCTACCGTGATATTAGCAATGCATGTCAATTAAAAGGCCAACAGTTAGCCTGCTTACAGATGCTTGCTCAATGGCGCTTAAATCAAGCTAAAGCTCGCGATATGGCATTAAACTTTGTTGTGAGAGAAGAGCATCTATGGTCTGTTGCTCGTTATCTTCCTTCCTCATTAGCAGAATTAGATGCATTGTCGCTATCTGGACAAGAGATCCGTTGCCATGGTCGTCGCTTATTAGATTTTGTTGCTAAAGCGAAAGAAATTAAAGATGAAGATTGTCCTGAACCTATTAGCAATATTATTGAACAACCAAACTACAAAAAAGCATTTAAAGCCATTAAGGCGGTTATTCAAGAAATTAGTGAGGGAGAACGATATAACCCTGAACTATTGGCATCAAGAAGACAAATTAACCAGTTATTGAGTATTCACTGGAAAATAAAAGAAGGGCAACCGGAACTTATTTCACGTTGGCGTAAAGCATTACTTGAAGAAAAAGTGTCTGAAATTTTGGCGCTATATCCTTAAATTTTATTGAGTGTTTATTTTCTATTAATTGATATCTAGCATGAAACAGATATGTGTAGCGCAATAAGTAGATGAAATAGTCAAAGTAAACAGCAAAGAATAATGGGAGTCTCTTTAGAGACTCTTATTTTTTGTACGCAAATAAACGCCTATAAAAATAGGTGATAGTAATAAAATGCATTAAATATAGGATCAGTAAAAGTTAACGTTATTGTGGAATAAAAAGGCTCCTGTGACTTATCACCAATGATTAAAATAGCAACGAGATATAGCGCTATTTGCGCATTCAGGTGAACTCAAATTGTATATAATTAAACACAGAGCCAATCAAATTAATTATAGTTCATGGTTGGCTCTGTGAATAATGGATTATATAAAGCGTAAAATATGATTTACTTTGTTGGTTCTTCGCTTTCAGGTAAGGTCACATTTAGCTCTAATACAGAGATATCATCACCTTTCTGTTCAAATTGAACAGAAAGCATCTCTGGATCTATCTGCACATATTTACAGATAACACCTAATAAATCTCTTTTCATATCAGGTAAATAAGCTGGCTCGCTATCACCACGGCGACGTTCGGCGACGATAATTTGCAAACGCTCCTTGGCAATATTAGCTGTCGACTTCTTACGCGACAGGAAAAAATCTAGTAAAGCCATCTTTTACCCCCCAAAAAGGCGTTTCAGAAAGCCTTTTTTCTCTTCTTCAATAAAACGGAATGGATGTTCTTCACCTAACAAACGATTTACTGTATCTGAATAGGCTTTACCCGCATCAGACTCGCTATCTAAAATAACTGGTTCACCTTGGTTAGATGAACGTAAAACAGATTGATCTTCGGGAATAACACCCAAAAGTGGAATGCATAGAATTTCAAGAACATCTTCCATACTTAACATATCGCCACGGCTTACTCGGCCTGGATTATAACGTGTTAATAGCAGATGTTCTTTAATTGGATCTTCACCGCGCTCAGCACGACGTGATTTAGAGGCGAGAATGCCTAAAATACGGTCGGAGTCACGTACAGATGAAACTTCTGGGTTTGTTGTGATAACTGCTTCATCTGCAAAATAAAGAGCCATTAATGCGCCACTTTCAATACCTGCAGGAGAATCACAAATAATAAAATCAAAACCCATTTCATCGAGTTCATCTAATACTTGTTCTACACCATCACGGGTGAGCGCGTCTTTATCTCTTGTTTGTGAAGCAGGGAGAATAAATAGGTTTTCTGTACGCTTATCTTTAATCAAAGCTTGATTTAAAGAGGCATCACCCTGAATAACGTTAACAAAATCATAAACAACTCTACGTTCACAACCCATGATAAGGTCTAAATTACGTAACCCAATATCAAAGTCGATAACAACCGTCTTATGACCTTTTTGAGCGAGGCCGGTAGAAATGGCCGCGCTGGAAGTTGTTTTACCAACCCCACCTTTACCTGACGTAACAACAATAATGCGTGCCATGGAGTGATTCCTTGTCGATGCTCTAAATTAAGTTCTCGATTGTTAATTCATTCTCTTGCAAACTCAGTTGTACTGATTTACCAACAAAGTCTGTAGGAATTTGGTCGCTTAGCCAATATTGGCCAGCAATGGAAACAAGTTCAGCAGACAGATGTGTACAAAAAATATGACTCTCTTGATCACCCGATGCTCCGGCCAGTACACGTCCACGCAATATACCGTAAACGTGAACATTACCATCAGCAATTAATTCAGCGCCAGCACTCACATTGCTAATAACCACTAAATCGCTATTTTGAGCATAAATGCGCTGCCCTGAACGTACAGGGGTATGGATGATTTTTGTTTTTTGACGCACAACTGACAGTGCTTCATTCGTTTTATCGTTATTTGCCTGAGTTGTTGGCTTAGCTATTTTACCCTCATTTAAGATAGGTAACTGTGCGGCAATTATCGCTTCTTTCTGTTGAGCGTCTGAACTACCACTAATTCCCACAACACGTAAGCCAGCATCTTCTACAATTCGCCTCAGTTTTTTAAAATCAATATTGTCACCTGCTAATGCAGAGACATTGATAACCACAGGCGCATTTTTCAGAAATTGAGGCGCTTGTGCAATTTTTTCTGAAATTGCCTGACGAATAACTTTCGGTGTTCCATCATTTAAATGAAGTACCGAAAGGGTAAAATTACTGCCTTTTAACTCAATGGGCGTGTTTGACATCTATCTGACTCAGTAAATTTTTTATAATCTGGCACAAAAAACCAGAGACGATATTACGAAAGTATATAAGCATGTTATATTTACTAAAATATTCAGGCAAGTCGCTTATTTTAATAATTAGAGTTTAATGAAAATGATTTGTGCAATTTACCGTAGTACCAAACGTGATCAAACTTATTTATACATCGAAAAAAAGGATGATTTTTCTCGAATTCCGGACGAATTATTGCAAAGTTTTGGTGAGCCTCAGTTTGCAATGTTGCTTAATCTCGCGGATAGACAGCGTTTAGCGCATGCTGACATTGAAAAAGTCAAAAAAGCGTTAGTTGATCAAGGTTTTTATTTACAAGTTCCACCACCTGTCGAAAGTATGTTAAATGCCTATTTAGATGAATTAAAAAAATCAGAAAAAACTGAATAAATCATCGAGATAAAAGGAGCATAAATGTTCAAATATTCGTTCATCGCTGTGATTGTTTCTGGTTTAATGTTATCAGCGTGTACAAATAGCCAACAAAAATTGGCAGAAAGGCAAATTAAAGTTTCAGAGCCAACAACGCTTGAAACACAAAATGTAGCCCGATGGAAACAAGTGGATGTTGCATCATTAGAACAGGCCTTTCCTAAAGATGCTCGCACAGTCGCACAATTTCCTGCTTATGTTGAAGCATTAAAATTGAAAGCGGCTCAATTGGGATATAAACAAGAAACAATAGATTTTGCTTTTTCAGAGGCACATTTTATTGAACGAGTGATTAAATCTGATCGAAATCAACCGGAAAAGAAAATTACACTCGATGTTTATCTACCTCGCATTGTCACCAATGGTCGTCTAAACCAAGGTGCTAATCACTATCAAGAAAATCAAGAAACCTTAGAGCTAATCAGCAAGAAATATGGAGTGCCTGCAAACTATATTGTTGCGTTATGGGGGCTTGAAAGTGGTTTTGGTAAAGTGCAAGGCAGAGAAGATGTTGTTTCTGCGCTGGCTACATTAGCATTTGAAGGTCGTCGAGAAGAGCTGTTTACACGCCAACTTATGGCCGCGCTTGAAATTATCGAGGAAGGGCACTTACCGCAAGGACAGCGTTTGAGAGGCTCTTGGGCCGGAGCAATGGGACAAACTCAGTTTATGCCAACTTCTTTCCTTACTTATGCCGCAGATGGCAATGGTGACGGAAAAATCGATATCTGGAATACGCGTGAAGATGCATTTGCTTCGGCTGCTAATTATTTAGCGACTGAAGGCTGGAAAAGTGGACTTCCTTGGGGGGAACAGGTTACTTTATCTGTAGATTTTAACCAGCAACTTGAAGGCATTAAGGCCGAGCAACAAAAAACGGTTGCTCAATGGAAAGCATTAGGCGTTCAATTACCTGCTAATAGCCAATTAAGTGACGATATGCAGGTATGGTTAATAATTCCTGATGATGATTTGCACAGAAGTTATTTAGTGACACAAAACTTCCGTACAATTATGCATTGGAATAGTTCTTACTTCTTTGCCCTTAGCATTGTCACAATGGCTGATGGCGTTGCTAATAAAATAAACTCACTGCCTAACGCGGGTTAGTTATATTTGCAGTGAAATAAAACACAGCAATTTACCTAAAAGGAACACATTATGTATCAACATCGCGATTGGGAAGGTGCGCTACTTGATTTCCCTGTCAATAAAGTAATTTGTGTTGGCAGTAACTATGCAAATCATATTAAAGAGATGGGTTCAGTTCGTTCAGAAGAGCCAGTGATTTTTATCAAGCCAGAAACCGCAATGTGTGATCTTCGTCAACCTATTGCAATTCCTAAAGATATGGGAGCCGTTCATCACGAAATCGAATTAGCCGTACTTATCGGCCAACCACTGAAGCAAGCCAATGAAGATCGAGTTGATCGCGCAATTGCGGGTTTCGGTATTGGTCTTGATCTCACGTTACGTGATTTACAAGGTAAATTGAAAAAAGCAGGACAACCATGGGAAAAAAGTAAAGCGTTTGATGGCTCTGCACCACTATCAGGCTTTATTCCAGTTAATTCTTTTGGTGATCCACAAAATGCTGATTTAATGTTACGTGTTAATGACGAGATTCGTCAGCAGGGTAACAGTCGTGATATGCTTACCCCTGTTTTACCCCTTATCAGCTATATGTCTCGCTTTTTTACCCTACGTCCTGGTGATGTGATTTTAACGGGAACACCTGAAGGTGTCGGCCCTCTAGAATCGGGTGATATGTTGGTATTAAGTGTTAACGAACATCAGCTGACAACGCGGGTTATTTAATTCGTATCAGATGAGCAATAAGGTAATAACGTAGAGATGACACAGGCTTTTTGGCAGACTAAAACATTAGATGAAATGAGTGATGATGAGTGGGAGTCACTTTGTGACGGGTGTGGACAATGTTGTTTACACAAGTTAATGGATGATGATACCGACGAAATATATTTTACCAATGTCGCTTGTAATCAACTTAATATTAAAACCTGCCAATGCAGTAATTATGAAGATCGTTTCCGTTATGAACCAGATTGTATCAAGCTTACACGGTATAATTTACCGACATTTGAGTGGTTACCAATGACATGTGCGTATCGTCTTCTTGCTGAAGGCAAAACATTACAAAATTGGCATCCACTTATTGCAGGTAATAAAGCAAAAATGCACCAAGGTAATATATCTGTAAGGTATATTGCGGTGCCAGAAACGGAAGTTGAAGATTGGGAAGATCATATTCTTAATCGCCCGAAAGGACGAGGTTAATTAAACTCAAATAACGTTCCGGATATCGATCATTAAAAGCCCTTTTTGGGGCTTTTTTACTATTTAAAGTTTGATTATTTTTTCCCCGAATATAGCTGCCTGTCCACCAACACTAACACGACTAATTTCTTGTGCGTGTGAATCAATAGTCACCTCAAGCAACGATGAGCATCCCATTGCACGACCTTGCTCTAGTAGAAAATGAGTTTCATTAGGAAAAACGTAATTGACAAAATAGCAACCTAATGCGCCACTAGAACTACCTGTTGCGGATTCTTCATTTATGCCATATAACGGTGCAAAATTTCGGCAGTGGGCTGTAATAGTTGCATTGCTACTTAATTCAAATACGTGAAAACCGATGGTATCAAATTCACGACTTAGGTTTGCAATTGTGTCAAAGTTGGGTTGTAAAGTATCTAGTGATCCTGATTGCACAGGTACAATGATATCGTGTAAACCTGTTGAAATAATCGTAATAGGTAAACCTGTTTTTCTAATAACATCACTGTGCACACCAAGTGCTGTGGCAACATCATCAATATCAGGGCCTTGTCGCATAACAGGGAGTGTTTGTTCCATAACAATACTTTGTGGGTTTACTGTGACACTTAAAATACCGGCCTTCGTTTTTTGTGTGTAATGACCAGAGCCAATGATATTGAGTGAAGCCATTGTAAAGAAAACAGCTAATGTCGCGTGTCCACAAAAATCAACTTCACCTTCTGGAGTAAAAAAATCAACCTTAAAATTAGTCTCTTTACCTGCATAGACAAACGCTGTTTCAGAAAAGCCGACTAGGCGTGCAATTTCTATTTTTTGCGTATCACTTAGATTGGGGGGATTAAGCACTACGCCTGCCGGATTACCCCCAGAATTATTTCGGGTAAATGCGTTTACAAGGTGTACCTTGATTTCGTTCTCAATGGGGAAGGGGGTTTTGTTTTGCATCTGTATTTCTCGTGTTATAACCCAATTTAATTTAAATCTTTTATATAGAGTTTAATGTAGTTAATTATTGGTAAGTTTGTGTTTTGTATAGTAAAAAATGATGATAGTTCCTTTCTATCAGTTTTCGAATAATAATACATCCGAAAAAATAAAGCTCTAGGAACTTCTCACTTATTAGAAGTATCAATACTTCAAGAACAACAAGAAAACGGTGATATAAATAATTTTCTCTCTTCATAAAACGCTATCACCTGTTGATTACAAAAATGCCAATGCAACCTTAAAAGTTGACCGTGGTCATTAGGTTCCATTGGCATCATTAGTCGTTCTTTCAGGTTGGAATATATTGAATTATCTGTCTAATATTACGTCACAAAAAACAGATTTGAACTAAGGTGCTATGCACTCTAATAGGTATCAAAATTAATTAACTGATGACGTTGATTAAAGAATTTCTTATAGGTTAAGTAACATGCAATTATGGTCGAAATACTGGCTGTTGCCATCAACATAAACGTCACCATAATTTGATATTTCACGGCTTGTAATGGATCCACACCTGCAAAAATAAGTCCTGACATCATACCTGGCAAACTCACAATGCCGACCGTTTTTGCGGCATCAACCGTAGGGATTAATGAAGATTTAATACTGTCTCTGATAATACTCATCGAGGCTAATTTAGGGGTAGCTCCAAGACTTAACATCTCTTGTAGTTGCTGTTGCTGATTTTGAAAACGTTGCCCTAAATTATTATAACAAAGGCCAGTTGCTATCATTGCATTACCTGCAATCATTCCGGTAATAGGGATAATTTGGATAGGAGTAAAAGCAATCGAACTGGTGAGTAATAAAATAGTCAGGGTTAATAATGCCCCTGTGGTAATAGCAGTAAAAGAAATAAGAAAAATATCTTTAACATATTTACTGCGTTTTTTTGCGTTGTGTGCTGCGTTATAACAGATAAACAGCACCATTAAAAAGGTGAGAATAAAATGGTCAACGTGGAATATATAGGTCAATACATAGCCAACGATTAAGAGTTGGATAATGGCTCTTGCGGTACTCCAAATAATATCTTTTTCTAATGATAATTTTTCTTTACGGCTAATAAAAATAGCCACGAGAACGAGTAAAAGCGAGAAAATAAGAGACTCATTGCTAATCGTATGTTCGTTCATAATATTATGTTCGCTCATAACAAAAGGGTGACTGATAAAGAATTAAAAGATCAGGCATCATTGTGAGAAGGTAATAAAATCACATCATCAGCATGTTTTATTTCATTTTGATCGTGAGTGACCCATAACACAGCGAGATTTTGATCTTTAACGTAGTGGTGAATAATATCATTCACTTTTGTTTTATTATCTTCATCTAATGCACTTGTTATTTCATCAAGTAATAAGATTTTAGGCATAAATTGCAGATTTCTTATCAATGAAACACGTTGTTTTTCGCCCCCAGAAAGTTCGTTGATCCCTTTTTTCATAATAGATACGGGCAAGCAAAAATAATCTAAATCATGTGCCAGTTTCTTATCATCTACAGTGAGTTTTCGTAAAAAATAAGGAAACTTAAGGTTATCGTAAACAGTTTCACCAAATAACATCGGAGTTTGTGTACAGTAAGAAACTTGCTGACGATACGCTTCTGGTGAGAGGGTCAAATAATTTTTATTTTCAAAGAAAATGTTACCACTCGTGGGTGATAGTAGAGAGGAAATAAGCTTAAGCAAGGTACTCTTACCACATCCCGACGGGCCTGTAATAAGTTTAAATTCAGAAGATTGAAGTTCAAAATTTATGTTATCGAGGATAGTTTTGTTGTCAATTCGATAGCCTATTTTATCAAGCCGTAAAAGTGCAGTTGTACTTTCCATTCTTATCCTAATTATAGAAGAGAGAATAGTTATCATTATACAGAAATAGTGATATAAAAATCCTGCTTTAAATCAGTTATTAAGCTATTTCACAAATAGCGTATACCATTGCTGTATATCTCTGATTATTTCGCTTGTTAAACGTTCACCTTGTTCATTATAAAATCCATGATCTAATTTATCGTATTTAATAAACTTCACATTAGGTTGGTTAATATCTTGGCTTAGTTGATGGAAGGTATCCACGTTTACATTTGTGTCATTGAGTGTTTGAATAATTAATACAGGGGTGTGTTGATTACTTTTAATTGTTTTAAGCAAATCAATAGCAAAAAATTGTTGCCACCATATTTTACTGTGTTCACTTATAAATTGTTCATCATCAATTTGATTATTTTTTATTGCATCAGCAAATTGTTGAAAGCCGTTTATTGCATCTTCAACGTGTTCTTTCGGCGTAGTATGGCGGATATTATAAAGAACATCATCAAGAAAAAAACGCCCGCCTCCATTTAGAGCAATAGCTGCTTTAATATCATTGCGTTTCGCTACCACTAAATGCACCATCGTAGCACCTTCACTTCCCCCAATTAAAATAATATTTTGATACTGTGGCGATAATTTATCTAAAACAACTTCATAATCTTCAGTTCGTTGTTTCGGATTATCATGAAGCTTATAGTTTATAGGGCAATCAAGACGCTCGTTATTATATTGAGAATAGGGTAATTGCGCTGTAATGCCGTACTTTTCTATCATTAAAACATCACTATCAGGTAACCATTTGCCAAATGTCTCTTGGATAAATGTGTTGTTTTTAATGCTATTACAATCAGAACCTTGCATTAAGACTAATAATGTTTGGTTTTTTTCAGCTCGTTTATCCAAATAGTAATGTATTTTACTTCCATCTTCACGAGGTAAGTTATGCGTTGAAATATCAGCATAGCTTGTGAAAGAAGGCAATAAAAAAGCAGAAAATAAAGCGAGAGATGAAATACGCATGATAACCTTATTGAATTTTATAGGGATACAGAATAGGGATTTAAATTAAGTATAACTTTTTAAGTGAATAAAGTTTCTTATAAAGAATAAATGGTAAAAAGCCTGAAATACTCAGGCTATCTGGTACGGCTATCAGTGAATTGGAACGAAATAATCTATTTCTAAGGTTTTTGGTAATTCCATTAAATCGATGTCTGTTTCTATACTAATATACTTTTCGATATCAGCACCTAAACGACGACATAGACCTAAAGCAGGAAGGGTATAAAAATAAATTTTCATCGCAAATTGCTTATATTCTTCCAGTGTTCCTTTAAATTGAAATCTAACATAACGGCCCGATCCTATGAGTTTTTTTCTAAAGCCACTGGTTTTTGTAAAATGATCTAAGCTATTTAAACCAATCTCATAGTCAATTTGGATTTTATTTTTACGTAGCGTATTAGGTTGATATGAAATCAGCACTGTACTTTCTGTAAAATTCTTATCGGTATACAGTAAAAAATCATTCCAAAATTGATGGCGAATATCTTCATGTAATTTGCCAATATCTTCGATAGAACAAAAATATTGGTATTGCATACCATAAACATAACTTTCTGGCAGATCCATAATCTTAGGAATAGGCAAGTCAGTGACATCAAAATTAATTGGTGGTTGAAAATTATCACCACAAAGATTATCAAGTTTGCGATATTCAGTGGGTGTGACGCCAAACGTGGCTTTAAAGCGACGTGTAAATGATTGCTGAGAATCAAACTGATAACGTAGTGCCACAGTCAGAATAGGCAATTTTGTTAATCGTAATTCGGTTGCTGCTTTTGTTAGACGTCGCCCACGAATATATGAAGCTAATGTTAAACCTGTTGCCTGTTTAAAGACTCGCTGTAAATGCCACTTTGTATAGCCAGATTTAATCGCAACATCATCAAGTAGCAACGGTTTTTCCAGATTTACCTCAATCCAGAGAAGAAGTTCTTTGATAATTTCTATATTAAATGTGGATAAGGTATTTAAGGGAGCAAACCCATTGTACGGAGATGACATGATAATTTCCTGAAAATATTTTGTTCAGTTTACACGAAACTGATACCCATATATTATTACATACTTATGGTATGTTTTAAGGGTTTTATCATGAAAATAAAATCACGGCAACAAGAGAATTCAGAACAAACACGCACGGCGTTACGTGAAGCAGCACAAGAACTATTTATAAATCAAAACTATTGTGATGTTTCCATTGATGAAATATCACGTCATGCAAGAGTAACGAAAGGGGCGTTTTATCATCATTTTAGTAATAAGAAAGCACTACTAAAAGAGTGCTATCTTTTTCAAGTTGATAAAGTCATGAAGCAACTGGTTAAAATACCTATTTATGATGATAAATGGCAAGAGCTTGAGGTTATTTTTAGTTTTTGTGTTGATCATATTTACCAACATAAAGATAAGCTTATTCCGTTACAAGAGATTATTTCTGTTTTAGGCTGGAAGGAATGGGATGAAATTGATGCACAAATTCTCATTCCTCGAATCAAATCCTGTGTAGAAACGCTCTATTCTAAACAAGAAATTTGTACTTACTCTCCTGATATTGTCGTTAATTTAATCTATGGCTTTCTCACGCATATCGCGATTAACTTAAAAAATGAAGCAACATTATCAGAAAATGCCTGCAAGGATTTCAAGAGGATCTTTTTTGATTTTCTGATGGGAATAAAACAATCTTCAGCAAATACGAAAAACAATTAATAGCACAAAAAATATAATAATTTGATGTACATTGGAACAAGATTATAAAACATAAGGATACGCTGTTATGACAATAGAAGTACCTAAAAGCCATTTCACCGCAACAGGTATTGTATTTAATCAACAAGGGCAATTTCTTTTCCATTTACATCCCAAAATAGGATATTGGCTACCACCAGGAGGCCATATCGAAGAAAATGAAGAACCACAAAACGCCGCGTTAAGAGAAATAGAAGAAGAAACGGGCTTATTGTGTGAATGCTTGTGTTATCAACCGGAATTTAACCTTGGCTTAAATCTTGATCTAAATAATAGTGATGTTATTGAGCTTGTTAAACCCCTTGCCATTTTAAAAGAGCCTATTCACGATAAAAAACAAGGGTTTCATTATCACATTGATATGATTTACCTTTGTAAGCCGCTAGAAAATAGCCAATTGACAAATAAATCTTTCCAATGGCTATCTTTAGACGAACTAAAAAAAAGAGAAGCACCATTAAATGTGATAAGACTTATTGAACTAACTGAAAAGTTATTAATAAAAAAAATTATTTAAATTTCTCAATAAAACTAAATTAATCTTATTAGGTAAGCAATAAAGATGGTT
>NZ_JAEHOQ010000014.1 GCF_016239305.1 Proteus vulgaris
TAACTAAAAAATGTATTTTTTTATCTTTATTCCTTCAATTTTCTCATCAAAAATAAATGAATGAACATTTTTTATAGCCATAAAAAATGTTTTAACCCACTCATTTTATGGAAGATTTAGCTCATGAAACACATTAGAGTCACTCAATATGCTGTTTTTAAAGTTATTTAATTTTGTAAATAAACCGAAAAAACCTCTAAACCATCAAAAAAAGAGTAGATCTTTCTTTTGATACCTGCTTCTTTTTTTGAATTTTAGGGCTAATACATAGAAAGCATTCAAAGAATTGCTCACCTTTAGTTTAAATATAGGATGCCAATTGAGACGTAAAAGCCCTTATTTCCTCTTTCGGAGCAGCTCTATTTTCCTGATAAAACATAACAGAATGTAAAAAACGCAATGGAAAATTGCTTTTTAATCTTTTTGAATATAGAAGGCTTAATGTCTGAATAGACTAAAACAACCGTATAGAAGGAAAGCGCATAGAAGAAAAGAACTAAAGAAAACAAGCTATGGGGACATGGAAATAAAGTAAAACCATTAGGATAACTTAGAAAGCGTATACGCTTGAAGTAATTGTAATAGGTAAAACGATGTAATAACCACTAAAAAGTTAAATTAAAAAAAAATCAATTAGTTAGGTTGTAGCAATACATAAATGAAACGTTAAATTACTAACAGTAACTATGATTATTTAAAGAAAATTAGGGAAGTAAATAAGGAAGTAATGACTGAGGATAAGAAGAAGTGGTGGGCGGTATTGGGCTCGAACCAACGACCTCCTCCTTGTAAGGGAGATGCTCTACCAACTGAGCTAACCGCCCGCTTGATTATTAAATGGTGGGTCGTGGGCGATTCGAACGCCCGACCAATTGATTAAAAGTCAACTGCTCTACCGACTGAGCTAACGACCCATTTAATAATTTTGCGTAAATCTGTAAGTAGCTTTGTGAATGGTGGGTCGTGGGCGATTCGAACGCCCGACCAATTGATTAAAAGTCAACTGCTCTACCGACTGAGCTAACGACCCGTCACAATGTTCACTACTTTATGTTGTATTCTTAGGAATGGTGGGTCGTGGGCGATTCGAACGCCCGACCAATTGATTAAAAGTCAACTGCTCTACCGACTGAGCTAACGACCCATACCTAATTATGTGATATTGCGCGAAATAACCGAATGAAGTGGTGGGCGGTATTGGGCTCGAACCAACGACCTCCTCCTTGTAAGGGAGATGCTCTACCAACTGAGCTAACCGCCCACTTCATGATGACTAAATTCTCACTACCACGCTTTAATGTAATTGGTGGGCGGTATTGGGCTCGAACCAACGACCTCCTCCTTGTAAGGGAGATGCTCTACCAACTGAGCTAACCGCCCAATTACATCAAATCATACAACTTATCACAACGAAAATAATGGTGGGCGGTATTGGGCTCGAACCAACGACCTCCTCCTTGTAAGGGAGATGCTCTACCAACTGAGCTAACCGCCCGTCGTGATGGGGTGCATTATAGGGATACTGCGCTATGAGTCAACGATTTTTATCAGATTTTTATCGTGAAAATGACTGTTCGTTTTATTTTTAGTCAAGATGCTTTTTTTAGCACCATAAGTGACGCAGCAATTAACCAAAATAATCTTATAGGTAGTCTTCGTCAAACAAAAAATCATCAATTTGAAATTTTTATCTCTGTTAAAAGCTTAATGCCATTGAGGAATTAGCATCCAGTGATAAAATAAGGCAACCATTTCGTTTTTTTGATAATCACGATTACTTATCTATACATAAGTAAGACGTACTAAGGCAATCCCAATGAGTAAAATAAAAACCCGTTTTGCACCAAGTCCTACTGGCTATCTACATGTTGGTGGTGCGCGTACCGCACTTTATTCCTGGTTATATAGCCGTCACAATAAGGGCGAGTTTGTACTGCGTATTGAAGACACCGACTTAGAACGTTCTACTCAGCCAGCCATCGATGCAATCATGGACGGTATGAATTGGTTAAATCTGAATTGGGATGAAGGTCCTTATTATCAGACTAAACGCTTCGATCGCTATAACCAAGTTATCGATCAAATGTTATCTGCGGGCACCGCGTACCGTTGCTATTGTTCTAAAGAACGTTTAGAACAATTACGCGAAGATCAAATGGCGAAAGGCGAAAAACCTCGTTACGATGGTTGTTGCCGTGGTGGTAACCATAATCACAGTGCTGATGAACCTCATGTTGTGCGTTTCTTAAACCCACAAGAAGGCTCTGTGATTTTTGATGATAAAATCCGTGGCCCGATTGAATTTAGTAACCAAGAATTGGATGATCTCATTATTCGTCGTACTGATGGTTCTCCAACTTATAACTTCTGTGTTGTTATCGATGACTGGGATATGGAAATTACGCACGTTATTCGCGGTGAAGATCATATCAATAACACACCTCGCCAAATCAATATTCTTAAAGCATTAGGCGCACCTGTACCTGAATATGCTCACGTATCAATGATTTTAGGTGACGACGGTAAAAAACTGTCTAAACGTTATAATGCTGTAAGTGTGATGCAATACCGTGATGACGGTTATTTACCAGAAGCACTATTAAACTATTTAGTACGTTTAGGATGGTCTCATGGTGACCAAGAGATCTTTACTATTGATGAAATGATCGAACACTTCACTTTAGAAGCTATTAGTAAATCAGCCAGTGCATTTAACACTGATAAATTACTTTGGTTAAATCATCATTACATCAATACACTGCCAGCAGAAAAAGTCGCTGTTCATTTAGATTGGCATATCAAACAACAAAATATTGATACCAGTAATGGCCCATCATTAGTTGAACTGATCAAATTATTAGGCGAACGCTGTAAAACATTAAAAGAGATGGCTGAAAGTTGCCATTACTTCTATGTTGATTTCGAAACCTTTGAAGAAACAGCAGCGAAAAAACATTTACGCCCAGTCGCTCGCCAACCATTAGAAGTAGTTCGTGATAAATTGTCTGCAATTACTGATTGGACTGCTGAAAATGTTCACCAAGCTATTCAAGATACCGCTGATGAATTAGAAATCGGTATGGGTAAAGTCGGTATGCCATTACGTGTTGCTGTAACAGGTGCAGGCCAATCCCCTGGCTTAGATGTTACTGTTCATGCTATTGGTAAAACACGCAGTATTGCACGTATTAATAAAGCATTAGACTTTATTACAGAAAGAGAAAACCAAGCTTAATTTGCACATTAAACTTGCTGGCTAAGAGAGATACATTCCTAAATTACGGAATGTATCTTTTTTTTGTATTCTTTTTCAGCAATCAACAAATAATGTGAGATTAACTGATTGACAGTATTGTGCTTGTTGCCTATTATCAAGCCCGTTCCAGTATGTTGGGGCTATAGCTCAGTTGGGAGAGCGCTTGCATGGCATGCAAGAGGTCAACGGTTCGATCCCGTTTAGCTCCACCAATATACTTTTAGAACAATACAATATGTGGGGTTATAGCTCAGTTGGGAGAGCGCTTGCATGGCATGCAAGAGGTCAACGGTTCGATCCCGTTTAGCTCCACCAGAATTTCAAGATCCTGAAGAGAAATCTTCGGGATTTTTTATTTCTACTTTCCTATTAGTTATTGAGCTGTATAGCCACCATCAATAGCGTAAAATGCCCCTGTAGAAAAACTACTCTCATCTGAAAGTAAAAAAGCAACGGTTTTAGCAACTTCTTCTCTAGTTGCCATACGTTTCATTGGATGTGTATTTGCCATCCATTCACGCACTTCATTTGGTAGCATTTGCATTTTAGGCGTATCGACATAACCAGGGCCTATTGCATTGATCCTCACGCCTTTATCTGCAAATTCAAGAGCCACAGAACGCGTAATACCCAACACAGCATGCTTTGCTGCAGTATAAGCTGAAATTCCCGCTATCCCAATAATACCATTGGAAGACGATAGATTGACAATACTCCCTCCTCCACTTTTTAATATTGCAGGTATGCCATATTTTAAACCATAAAATACGCCATTAATGTCTGTATCAATCACAGCTTTCCAATCTTCAATCTCATAATCCACAATAGATGTATTATGAGGCCCCGTGATCCCAGCATTATTAACTAAGCCATGTAATGCCCCAGCTTGCGACATAACAGCCTCAATCATTTTTTCGACTTGAGAAGGTGAGGTCATATCAGCCTGTAAAGCAATGACTTTTTTACCCGTTGAATCAATGGAGTGCGCTGTTTTTGTTACTTTATCTAAATGCCTACCTGTAATGAAAACCGTTGCACCATGTTGAAATAGCAATTGCGCAATACCTTCACCCACACCAGTACTTGCACCAGTGACTAAAATCACTTTATCTTTAAAATAGTCCTTCATTTCTATTTCACCTCTTATCAATGACATCTCGTTTTGTCGTACAATCGAAAGTAATTAACCAAAGTTAACTATACACCATCATATTTGATTAACTTTAGTTAATCAATATAAAGTTTCTTCACACGGAATGACCTGATAATATTAACTTTAGTTAATATTATTCATGAGATATCGTATTTATGGAAAAATGTGAATTAGAAAATGCATTGTCATTATTACAATGTACATTAGTCGCGCAGCGAACTCGTTACACCCCAGAGCAAGTCACTTGGAGCCAATATGATATTTTAGAATTATTGCGCTTACGAGGTGATTTAACTCCATCCCAATTAAGTAATTCGTTAGCGATTTCAAGACAAAATTTATCGAAGTTTATGCGCGGATTAAAAGCCTTAGGATTTATTGGACAGTATCGTTCAGAAAAAGATAAACGTGAGTTTATTACTCATTTAACTGACGATGGCCACGCTTTTTTAGCAAGAGCTGCATTAGGTCGAAAACAAAATGCTGAAAAAATAAGTGAATGTTTGACATTGGGAGAACAAACATTATTTATTGAATTAAGTCAGAAAATTATTAATGCATTAGCACCTGAGAAATCAGGTCTAGATAATAATTAACATCACCGCTTTAAGGGCTTTAATAGTCCTTCTAAGCCTTCAATTTTAATTGCAAGGGTCATTTCCATGAGTTGCCCTAGTTTTCCCTCAGGGAACTCTCCTTTCTTAGCAAACCATAATAAATACTCTTCAGGTAAATCAACCAACATTCGCCCTTTGTACTTACCAAATGGCATTTGTGTGTTTGCTATATCAATAAGATGCTGTTTTTCTAGCATGTTCTATACCGTTATTATCGAAGAAATAGAATCAATTATAGGGTAATTTAAAGATAAAAAAAGCAGTACCCAAAGGTACTGCTTGATTTTTATTACCTGATTAACAAGTAACGTGGTTTACATTGTTATTTTATTCACATGCTATCTGTTTTATCTTGAGCGATTAAACAAACAAACCTGCGATAGCTGCTGATAAGAAGCTAACTAATGTAGAACCGAACAGTAATTTCAAACCGAAACGAGAAACAACGTTACCTTGCATTTCGTTTAGACCTTTAATTGCACCGGCTACAATCCCGATTGAAGAGAAGTTAGCAAATGAAACTAAGAATACTGATAAAATACCCACTGAGCGTGGTGAAATATCGGCTGCGATATCTTGTAAGCTGCCCATTGCAACGAATTCGTTAGACACTAATTTTGTTGCCATCACACTACCAACACGTAATGCATCTTGTTCTGGTACACCAATTACCCATGCCAATGGATAAAAAACGTAACCTAAGCAATCTTGGAAGCTAATACCAAAAATCATGCTAAAAATTGCATTCACTGCAGCAATTAAGGCAATGAAACCAATCAGCATTGCAGCTACGATTAATGCAACTTTGAAACCTGCTAAAATGTATTCACCTAACATTTCAAAGAAGCTTTGACCTTCATGCAGATTACCCATTTGAATATCTTCTTCATTCTCAACAGAGTATGGGTTAATCACAGAAAGGACGATAAAGGTACTGAACATATTCAGTACTAGAGCAGCAACAACATATTTTGGATCTAACATTGTCATGTATGCACCAACAATTGACATTGATACTGTCGACATTGCTGTTGCAGCCATGGTGTACATACGACGCTGAGACATTTTGCCTAAAACATCTTTATAGGCAATAAAGTTCTCTGATTGACCAAGAACTAATGAGCTAACTGCGTTGAATGATTCTAGTTTCCCCATACCGTTCACTTTAGAAAGCACTGTACCGATAATGCGGATCACGAAAGGTAATACTTTGATATGTTGAAGAATACCAATTAATGCAGAAATAAAGATAATTGGACATAATACATTCAGGAAGAAGAATGCTAAACCACCTTTCATCATGCCACCGAATACGAATTCAGTACCTTGAGCAGCGTAACCTAATAAGTGATCAAATAATCCAGCAAAACCACGAACAAAGCCTTCACCAACATCAGAGTTGAGGAAGAACCATGCTAATGCGATTTCGATAACTAATAACTGCACGATATAACGCAGACGGATCCCTTTGCGATTATTACTCGCAATGAATGCTAATGCGCCAATAACGGCGAGTGCTAAAACGAAGTGAATGATAGAAGACATGCATGCTCCAAAAATAAAAATAAATCTTGAGGAGCATTTTATGTAACGCGTAACATTAGGATGTGACTATTGTCACAATATCATGAAACCGCATACACACTATTTATTAAATAAGATAGGTTGATCACACTTTAGAAGTTACTAAAGAAACATTAAATGTAAATTTCACTTAAGTAAAAAATGCTACTGAGAGCGTTTCTCAGTAGCATTTATTAAATAATAGAGTGATTATTTAGATTGATCAAGTAATCTTATCATCTCATCTTCATCAATAACGGCTATCCCTAATTCGTTAGCTTTAACTAATTTAGAACCTGCCGCTTCACCTGCAATCACCATATCGGTTTTTTTAGAGACACTTCCACTCACTTTTGCCCCTAAAGCCACTAATCTATCTTTTGCTTCATCACGTGTTAATTGTGATAGTGAGCCAGTTAACACCACGGTTTTACCTGCAAAAGGATTATCTCCTGCTTCATGAGCAACAATCACTGGCGCTTGCCATGTAATGCCTGCATCATTAATTAGCTGATCAATAACCGTTTTATTGTGTTCTTCTTGGAAGAAATTCACAACATGCTTAGCCACAATATCTCCCACATCAGGGACTGATTTTAGTGCTTCAACATCTGCATTTCTCAATGCCTCAAGCGTAGAGAAATGGGCAGTTAATCCACTTGCCGTCGCTTCACCAACTTCTCTAATTCCGAGCGCATAAATAAAACGCGCAAATGTTGTCGATTTAGATTTATCTAATGCAGCAATTAATTTTTTTGCTGATTTTTCACCCATTCGCTCTAAACCTGACAGGATTTTTTCATCTAAACGGAAAAGATCTGCTGGCGTTTTGACATACTCTTTTTCAACCAGTTGGTCGATAATTTTATCGCCCATACCATCAACATCCATCGCACGGCGAGAAACAAAATGCTTAAGCGCTTCTTTACGTTGCGCACCACAAATTAATCCCCCAGTACAACGTGCGACGGCTTCGCCTTCAATACGTTCTATATCAGATTGGCAAATTGGGCATTGCGTTGGAAAAATAATCTCTTGTGCATC
Source organism: Proteus vulgaris (assembly GCF_016239305.1). Taxonomy (GTDB): domain Bacteria; phylum Pseudomonadota; class Gammaproteobacteria; order Enterobacterales; family Enterobacteriaceae; genus Proteus; species Proteus vulgaris_C. The sequence continues at coordinate 7,634 of NZ_JAEHOQ010000014.1, forward strand.
GATAGGACGTTTCTCTTCAATCACACTAACAACTTGAGGAATAACATCACCCGCACGACGAATAACCACGGTATCGCCAATACGTAACCCTAAGCGTTCAATTTCATCGGCATTGTGTAATGTGGCATTACTCACGACAACACCAGCAACTTGCACAGGCTCTAAACGGGCAACAGGAGTAATTGCACCCGTGCGTCCTACTTGAAATTCAACATCCTTGATAATCGTCATTTGCTCTTGTGCTTGGAATTTATAAGCAATAGCCCAACGTGGCGCTCTTGAAACAAAACCCAGCTCTTCTTGCAGAGCAATATCATCCACCTTAATAACGACACCATCGATATCAAAGCCTAAGTTAGGGCGTATTTCTTCTACATGACGATAAAACTCAAGAACGGCTTTACTGCCCGTACACAGTTTTACCGCATCACTGACAGGTAATCCCCATTCTTTAAATAGTTGTAAACGGGCATAGTGGCTTGTAGGTAACTCTCCACCTTCAAGCACACCAACGCCATAACAGAAAAAGGTTAATGGGCGTTTCGCTGTGATGCGCGGATCAAGTTGTCGTAAAGATCCCGCAGCTGCGTTACGAGGGTTAGCAAAGACTTTCCCCCCTGTACGACGTGCTTCTTCGTTTAAATATTCAAAGCCTTTTTCATTCATAAAGACTTCACCACGGATCTCGATACGTGCAGGAATATTTTCACCATATAAACGTAGAGGAATAGCTTTAATGGTTCTTACGTTTTCAGTGATGTTCTCTCCTGTTGTACCATCCCCACGCGTTGCAGCTTGTACTAACACTCCATTTTCATAAAGTAAGCTAACTGCGAGTCCATCAAGTTTTAATTCACAGCAAAAAGTTATTTCTTCGCTATTTTTTAAACGATCTCGCAAACGCTTATCAAATGACTGATAGCTGGTTTCATCAAAAGCATTATCCAAAGACAGCATTGGAATTTCGTGTCTCACTTGCTCAAATGCAGTGAGCGGTAGTGCACCAACACGTTGTGTGGGTGAATCAGAGGTAATTAATTCAGGGTGTTGGGCTTCTAATGCTTTTAGCTCATTCATTAAGCGGTCGTATTCAGCATCAGGTATTTCAGGCGCATCCATGACATGATAAAGATATTCATGGTGACGTAAGGTAACGCGAAGTTTATTAATTTTTTGTTGAGTATTCTTATTCATGATTTATCACCAAAGAAGAAAAACCCCCGCAAGCGGGGGCTTTTTTACAGATAAAAACTATTGATTTAAATCCAGTGTCCTGCGAATTCTAGATTTATAAAGCTCGATTTTTTGTGGTGTTAAGAGTTTGCGCTCATCATCAAGTACAACGCCTCCCACATCAGATGCAATACGTTGAGCTGCAAGCAACATCAATTTAAAGTTTTGGTTAGCATCACCATAAGACGGCACCATCATAAACATAGAGACACCTGGTGTGGTTAATTCAGCCATAGTATCAATATCAAAGGTTCCCGGCTTCACCATGTTCGCTAAACTAAATAAAACAGGTCCATTAGCTGTTGGATTTAGATGGCGATGGAAAATATTCATTTCTCCAAACTGGAATCCAGCTTGAATAATACTTTGCATCAATAGTTCACCATCCAACATTTGACCATGGTGTGCACTTACGTTTAAGACAATAACCAGCTCTTTTTCTGCTTCTTCTACAGGTGGAGCAGCTCCCACATTTGGCTCTTCAGCCGGAGCATGATGCGATGATTCAGTTTCAACAGAAGTCACATGAGCCGTTGTCTCTGAAATCGAAGGCTCTGAGCTCACCGATGGGCTAACTGTATTAACGTGTGATTTTATTTCACCCGCTACATTAACCACAGGAACTTGTCCTGGCTCATCCCTGACAGCAGGTGCAGACTCTTTTTCAATAGCATCAAACACACCAAGGCTTGGCTCTTGTTGTAATGATATCTCGTTAGAATGCCCTTTTGCTTGGTTTTCAGACATTAATGGATCTCTATCTGCCACCGAAAATTCAGGTTCATGTAGAGACTCCGATTTTATCGGTGGCTCACTCTCCCGCTTTTCAGTAGAGGATAAAGTTGATGTCTGATGACTAGCCTCAGCATAATGTGGTTCGTCATCGTTCTCATCTGACTGATAATTCTGTTTCTGACGTTTTACTGGGCGATTACGGAAAAGCTTAGAACGCTCTTTTCGACCAATCCATAAGCCGTGTAATAACAAAGCTATGATTAAAATCGCACCAACAACGATTAATATCAGACGCAAATTTTGCTGCATCATTTCTATCTCTGTTGTCTTGAGGTTTAATAGCCACGTTGGCAAATATTACTTTTTACTAAGAGTATTTGCCAATGCTCATAAGTGCAAGCCAATACTTAATTTTCTTATCACAAAGATACACACTTCAATCTCTTATGTGCATTTTTTAGACAATTCATGACTAGTAAGGCTGATTATCTCCCTATATGATACTAGCTTGCCCTCATTGGAGAGAATAGGAAGTATGACAAATTTGACAGAAACGAATAAAAATTTAAATGGATTTCATTATTTTGCTCTTGGTTGGCGTTTAATTACACGCAAAGGGCTAAAACGTTTTGTTATCTTGCCGTTACTTGCCAATATTATTATTCTCGGAAGCGCCTTTTGGTGGTTATATGGTCAAATTGGCGATATGGTCAATTGGATGATGGAAAAAGTCCCTGATTGGTTACAATGGCTAAGTTATTTAATTTGGCCATTATCCGTTATTTTTATTTTATTGGTGTTCACTTATTTCTTTAGCACTTTAGCTAATATTATTGCCTCCCCTTTTAATGGCCTGTTAGCTGAAAAATTAGAAGGTCAAATAACTGGCATTACTCCACCAGATACAGGAATTGCGGGTATATTAAAAGATGTTCCACGTATTTTAAAACGTGAATTAACGAAAATAGTTTATTATTTACCTCGTGCTATTGTCTTGTTATTACTTTATTTTATCCCTGTTGTCGGACAAACCGTTGCCCCTATCTTATGGTTTGCTTTTGGTGCTTGGATGATGGCAATTCAATATAATGACTTCCCGTTTGATAACCATAAAATTTCATTTGCGACGATGAAGTCCTCACTCAAACAGGACAAATGGAACAATCTTCAATTTGGTATGATTATTAATATTTTTACCATGATCCCTATTCTAAATTTAGTCATCATGCCTGTCGCTATTTGTGGCGCAACTGCAATGTGGTGCGATCGTTATCGCAAACAACATACACAAGAAGGACAGTGGTAAGTATTATTTCGTTACTTATCGATAATGTTGAAAAACCCCGTTTTATTAAAGACGGGGTTTTATTTTATAGATTATATTTAAGACACTGATTTAGCTATTGAGTATATTACTCAATGAGTGAACGAATATAATCTTTCGTTTCTTCTCTATCCATCGGCTCGCGTTCATTAATGCCCATCTCAAAGATATTTAAAGCACCATCTAATTTTTCAATCAGCTCTTCATCATCTCGAATACAGAAAATATACGCATTTTCAAACGGTGTGAGATCTACTAATCGTAACCCTTTTTCTGTCAAGAAGTGGTTAATATATTCCAGATAAGGTAATTCATAAGGCAACATATAAGGATCAACACTTACCTCATCCCAATCAATATTTTCTACTTGAGATAAAATCAGTGCGCTGGGTGATTCAGAAAAAGAGATTTGTTCTAACGATTTCAGCTCAGGAATATCACCGAAATATTCTGTCCATTCTACATAATCCATTAATCCTTGAGCAGAGAGTGATTCATATAGCCAATTAAGTACATCTTCTTGTGCATCAGATTCAGGTAAGTTCTCACGCAACGCTTGCGTATCTAATTCAGGTACAGCGAGTTCAAGTGCTGTAATCAACTCTTCGATCGTTTCCATTATGACCCCTGCATTTACAATAGATATAGTTAAAAATAGATTATCAGTCATCAATATACCGCACATCTCTTGATTTATTAATTTGTGAATCTTCTCACTCACTCTTGATTAGAACCTTTTGGAATAAAAAGAAGAAAAAGTTATAAGGTTATTCATAAAGCTTATTTCCATCTTTGTCTTGATGGCGTATGGTAATTTCATCTGACCTTATAAAAAATCATGTACCGAGGATAAAAATGAGCAAGATTTTCGAAGACAACTCGCAAACTATTGGACACACTCCCTTAATTCGCTTAAAGCATTTCGGAAATGGTAATATTCTGGCTAAAGTGGAATCTCGTAACCCAAGCTTTAGTGTGAAATGCCGTATCGGTGCTAACATGATTTGGGATGCTGAAAAGAAAGGTATCCTAAAAGAAGGTGTTGAACTTGTAGAGCCAACAAGTGGTAATACAGGGATTGCACTTGCCTACGTTGCAGCTGCACGCGGGTACAAATTGACCCTAACCATGCCGGACACCATGAGCGTTGAGCGCCGAAAATTACTCAAAGCGCTAGGTGCCAACTTAGTGTTAACGGATGGCGCAAAAGGCATGAAAGGCGCTATCGATAAAGCCAATGAAATTCGTGATAGCGATCCTAGTCGTTATCTCCTGCTACAGCAATTTAGTAACCCGGCTAACCCTGAAATTCATGAAAAAACCACAGGCCCTGAAATTTGGAACGACACTGATGGTGAAGTCGGTGCTGTGATTGCAGGTGTTGGTACTGGTGGTACTATTACGGGGATTGGCCGTTACTTGAAAAAAACCAAAGGCAAAGCGGTGACAATGGTTGCTGTTGAGCCAACAGGTTCTCCTGTTATTACACAAGCCTTAGCTGGTGAAGAAATTAAACCTGGTCCTCATAAAATCCAAGGTATTGGTGCTGGTTTTATTCCTGAAAACCTAGATTTATCGTTACTGGATCGCGTTATTCAGATCACAAACGAAGAAGCTTTTGATACTGCACGAGAATTAATGACCAAAGAAGGTATTTTAGCGGGTATTTCTTCTGGAGCAGCGATTGCGGCAGCCGTAAAATTGTCAAAAGACCCCGAATTTGCAAACAAAGAAATTGTGGTAATTTTACCTTCTTCAGGTGAACGTTATTTAAGCACACCACTTTTTGCTGACATTTCTGATAGCTAAATCGCATCATCTCAATTGTAAAATATTTATTAAAAAAGCACCTTAATGGTGCTTTTTTTGTGGTAGAGATCAAACTTTGTCATCCAGACAGGTGATTTATTCCTTCGAGTTTAGTATTTAATCAATTAATTATTTCGAAGGTCGAAATTAATCAGAAAATAATCGAGACGATAAAATCACACTCTTTTATTTTCCCGAACACTATTTTTATCAGATGACGCTTTACGACTTAATATTATCTGATATTGCTACGCAAAGCAGGACAATTTCATCTACACTTACTAAAGTCCTGACTTAATGTGAACAATTGAGTTATAAAAGGAAAAAAATCCTATGTACCAGCAAGAAGTTACTATTACAGCACCAAACGGCTTACATACTCGTCCTGCGGCACAATTTGTAAAAGAAGCCAAAACGTTCTCTTCTGATATCACCCTTATCTCTAGTGGTAAATCTGCTAGTGCTAAGAGCCTTTTCAAATTACAAACCTTAGGTTTAACCCAAGGTACTGTAGTGACTATCTCTGCTGAAGGCGAAGACGAAAAACAAGCCGTTGAAGCACTGGTAAAATTAATGGCGGAATTAGAGTAATTCGCGATTAAGCATTAGCCCGTATTTATTCCCCTGAAACCATTCAGGGGAGTTAACCTCTAATGATGATTTTAAAACAACAGTATTTTGCAATCCTATTCTTTTAAGATTATCACCAGCAAGTCGTAGGATAAATTATGATTTCAGGAATTTTAGCATCACCCGGTATCGCATTTGGTCAAACCCTTCTCCTCAAAGAAGAACCTATCATCATTAGCCAACGTAAGATCCAAAGTGATGAAGTTGAGAATCAAATCGAGCGCTTTAAAGATGGCCGTAATAAATCTGCACAACAACTAGAAATCATTAAAGAGCGTGCTGAAAAGAATCTCGGTGCAGATAAAGCCGAAATCTTTGAAGGCCACATCATGTTGTTAGAAGATGAAGAGTTAGAACAAGAAATTGTTACTCTTATCAAAAGCGACAAAAAAACTGCCGAAGCTGCTGTTCAATCTGTTATTGAAGATCAAGCCACTGCATTAGAAGCATTAGATGACGAATACTTAAAAGAGCGTGCTGCTGACGTTCGTGATATTGGTAAACGCTTGATGCGTAATATTTTAGAAATGCCAATTATTGATTTAAGTGCTATCTCAGAAAAAGTTATTTTAGTGGCAACTGACCTCACCCCTTCTGAAACAGCTCAATTAAGCCTAGATAACGTATTAGGCTTTATTACTGACTTAGGCGGTAGAACATCCCATACCTCTATTATGGCGCGTTCATTAGAAATCCCTGCTATTGTGGGTACATCTAATGCGACACAAACCATTAAAAAAGACGATTATCTTGTTCTTGATGCAATTAATAACAAAATCATTATTAATCCATCTGACGAAGAACTCGAAGCATTAAAAGCCATCAAAGAAGAGTATCTGCACGAAAAAGAAGAATTAGCCAAGCTCAAAGATTTACCTGCTATTACACTTGATGGGCACCAAGTCGAAGTTTGCGCTAATATTGGTACAGTTCGAGATGTTGCTGGTGCTGAACGTAACGGTGCTGAAGGTGTTGGTCTGTATCGTACTGAATTTTTATTTATGGATAGAGACTCTTTACCAACAGAAGATGAGCAATTCCAAGCCTATAAAGCGGTAGCTGAAGCGGTTGGAAGTCCTGCGGTCATTATTCGTACTATGGATATTGGCGGTGATAAAGACTTGCCTTACATGAATCTACCTAAAGAAGAAAACCCATTCTTAGGCTGGCGTGCAATTCGTATTTGTCTTGACCGTAAAGAGATCCTTCATTCACAATTACGTGCTATCTTAAGAGCATCTGCTTTTGGTAAACTACGCATTATGTTTCCAATGATCATCTCTGTTGAAGAGATCAGAGCATTGAAAGCAGAACTTGAAATATTGAAAAGCCAACTTCGTGAAGAAAATAAAGCTTTTGATGAGTCTATTGAAGTCGGTGTGATGGTAGAAACACCCGCAGCCGCAGTGATGGCTCGCCATATGGCAAAAGAAGTTGACTTTTTCAGTATTGGGACTAACGATCTAACACAATATACTCTGGCTGTAGACCGTGGAAATGAGCTGATATCTCATCTATATAATCCAATGTCACCTGCCGTACTCAACCTGATAAAACAGGTGATTGATGCATCACATGCTGAAGGTAAATGGACTGGAATGTGTGGTGAACTTGCTGGAGATGAACGAGCAACATTGCTCCTTCTAGGCATGGGATTAGATGAGTTTAGTATGAGTGCTATTTCAATTCCTCGCATCAAAAAAGTGATCCGCAATGCGAATTACGACGATGCAAGAGCACTAGCAGAGCAAGCACTTGCTCAGCCGACTGCAAAAGAATTGATGGACTTAGTAGAAACTTTTACTAAAGAAAAGACACTGTGCTAATCGCATTAGCCAGAGCCCGGTCCCAACTACAATAATTAGGAGAAGATTCATGGGTCTGTTTGATAAATTAAAATCACTGGTTTCAGAGGAAAAGAAAGGCAGTGGCACGATTGATATTGTTGCACCACTTTCAGGTGAAATCGTCAATATCGAAGATGTTCCTGATGTTGTTTTCGCTGAAAAAATCGTAGGTGACGGTATTGCTATCAAACCTGCTGGTAATAAAATTGTTGCGCCAGTCGATGGTACTATCGGTAAAATTTTCGAGACTAACCATGCTTTCTCTATTGAGTCTGACAACGGTATCGAGTTATTTGTCCACTTCGGTATCGACACTGTTGAACTGAAAGGTGAAGGGTTTAAACGTATCGCTGAAGAAGGTCAGCAAGTAAAAGTTGGTGATACTATTTTAGAATTTGATTTGGCTGTATTAGAAGAAAAAGCAAAATCAGTTCTAACACCAGTTGTCATTTCTAATATGGATGAAATTCAAGGTTTAACCAAAATGACAGGCCCAGTTACTGTTGGTGAAACCGTTATTATTCAGATTAAAAAATAATCTTCTGTGATGTTTTCTATTTAAACCGCCACCAATATGTGGCGGTTTTTTTTATATTCAACACCCCAAAAACCTAAATATAGTAACAACGCTACAGTTTGAATTATGACGAAATAGATACTCTAAATAATTCAAGGTGTAGCTAGGCGACAAGTGAATGAGTCGCTAGGAGCATACATAAGTATGTGACTAGTGCGAGTAAACGCCGTCAACAACGCTACAGTTTGAATTATGATGAGTAAAGTTAGCCAAAAACACCCGTCGATAAATAACGATCCCCCCTATCACACACAATAGCCACAATCACTGCTCCAGGATTTTCTTTTGCAACGCGCAGAGCGCCAGCAACAGCACCTCCAGAACTCACACCACAGAAGATACCCTCTTGACTTGCTAAAAGGCGCATCGTTGATTCTGCTTCGGTTTGAGACATATCAATCACACTATCCACCAGCTCTTTTTTAAAAATTCCCGGTAAGTAAGCCGGTGACCAACGACGAATACCTGGAATTTGGCTTTTTTCTTCTGGCTGAAGACCAACAATTTGCACTTGATCAGATTGTGTTTTTAAATAACTTCCTACACCAGTAATGGTGCCTGTTGTGCCCATACTTGACACAAAATGTGTAATACGACCTTGCGTCTGTTGCCAAATTTCAGGGCCTGTTGACATAAAATGAGCTCTTGGGTTATCTGGGTTATTAAATTGATCTAATACCTTTCCCTCTCCCTGCTGTTCCATTTGTTGTGCAAGATCTCGTGCACCTTCCATTCCTATTTCGCGACTTACCAAAATAAGCTCTGCGCCATAGGCTTGCATAGAAGCTTGACGCTCTTTGCTCATATTTTCCGGCATTAATAATTTTAAGCGATAACCTTTTACTGCTGCAATCATGGCTAAAGCAATCCCAGTATTACCACTGGTTGCCTCAATAAGCGTATCACCGGGCTTTATTTCACCACGTAATTCTGCTTGTTCAATCATAGATAATGCAGCTCTGTCTTTCACTGAACCTGCGGGGTTATTACCTTCGAGCTTAACCCAGATTTCAGCGTCTACCTCTTGTGTAAGTCGTTGTAGTTTTACTAATGGTGTATTACCAATAAATTGTTCTAACCCTGCCACAATAAGTCCCTGCTCAATTATTTGTCTGTATTAATGAAGAAATCATATTTAACTTATTAACGCAATAGCATTAACGTATTTCGATAACCTTAAGTCATTGTAAAAACCAAAACACCCATGCATAAAAATAAGCATGGGTGAAAATGAGGGAGTACAAGGAGAAATATAATTACGCGGTATACGCCAACGATACCGTTTTTAAGGGAGTATCTCCCGAATATAAACGGGCTTGGGCACCTCCCATATAATAGGTGTTTCCTTTTTCTGGCGTTAAAGACATCTCATTGCATACTGCCGTAATTGGCGTTTTACTCCACCCAATGGGTTGTAAAATCAATTGCCAATAATGCCCTTTAGGTGAAGCCTCAATCACTTTAACAGGTAATCGACAAACACTATTTTCATGTGTGCTTAATGTTATTTCCCAAGGGCGTAAAAATACATCTACTTCACCTTGATAAAGCGGTGTTACCGACAACGGCAAGTGATAGCCCCCGATGTGTAATTGGGCGCCATTAATCTCACCTTGTAGATGATTAACATCACCTAGAAATTCGAGTACAAAACGGCTTGAAGGCGATTGCCACACTTCTTGTGGTGTACCCACTTGTTCTATTTTTCCATTTCCCATTATCACAATGCGATCAGCCACTTCCATCGCTTCTTGTTGATCATGAGTCACAAAGACGCTAGTAAATTTAAGCTCTTCATGCAATTCACGTAACCAACGGCGTAATTCTGTTCTTACTTTGGCGTCTAAAGCGCCAAAAGGCTCATCTAATAATAAAATTTGAGGCTCTACAGCCAAAGCTCTAGCTAAAGCCACCCGCTGTTTTTGCCCACCGGATAATTGTGCCGGATAGCGTTGAGCTAAGTGAGGCAATTGGATCATTTCCAATAGTTGAGTCACTTTTTTATGAATAGCATCTTTGTTTGGTCTTTCACGACGTGGTAATACGGTTAAACCAAATGCAATATTCTCAAATACGGTCATATGGCGAAACAGTGCATAATGTTGAAAAACAAAACCGACTTTACGTGAACGTGCATGTAATTGACTAACATCTTGCCCTTCAAAACAGATGTTTCCTTGGGTTTGATGTTCTAATCCCGCAATAATACGTAAAAGCGTTGTTTTTCCTGATCCTGAAGGTCCTAACAATGCCACCATTTCACCTGAAGCGACATCAAGACTGACATCATGCAACACTTCGGTGCGATCAAAATATTTTGTGACGTTATTAATTTCAATACTCATATTTTGCCTCTACTTTTGTGTCAATAATGATGTCATTGCTGGCGAGCTAAATGCCATTGCAATGCACTTTTAAACATTAAGGTGAATATCGCCATCATGGCGAGTAATGCAGCCGCCGTAAAAGCACCAACGGTATTGTAATCTTGATGCAGTAATTCAACTTGTAACGGCAGTGAATATGTTTCACCACGAATGGCACCGGATACTACTGAAACAGCACCAAACTCACCAATGGCTCTGGCATTGGTTAATACCACACCATAGAGTAACGCCCAACGAATATTCGGCAATGTCACGCGCCAAAACATTTTCCATCCACTCGCCCCTAATAACACAGCCGCTTCATCTTCTTGACTGCCTTGACTCATCATTACAGGTACCAGTTCTCTAACAACAAAAGGACAAGTCACAAATACGGTGACTAAAACCATCCCTGGCCATGAGAACATAAGTTGAATATCAAACTGAGATAACCATTGACCTGCCCAGCCATTACTACCGTAAAAAAGTAAGTAGAGCAGTCCAGCGACAACAGGCGATACCGCAAAAGGAATATCAATCAATGTCATTAACAGTTGGCGTCCCGGAAAACGAAAACGAGTGACCAACCATGCCATACTGACACCAAACAACATATTGACAGGTACTGTGATTAGCGCGATTAATACCGTTAGCCAGACAGCATGTAACATATCGCTGTCTAATAAGTTCTCTGTAAATATTTCAACACCCTTTGAAAACGCGGTCATAAAGATCCACGCAATAGGCACAACTAAAAATAAAATGGATAACACAATACCTGTAAGGATCAATCCCCACTTCACCCAATCAATTTGCCGACGATAAATAGAGCGTTGTTGTATAATATCTGACATCAATGCCCCCTCAACCGTTGACCAAATCGGCTTTGTAATCCATTAATTGAAAACAGTAAGACTAAAGAAACAAGTAAAATCACAGAAGCCACAGCACTAGCCGCAGGATAATCAAACTCTTGTAATCGAATAAAAATCATCAAGGAAACTACTTCTGTTTGCCATGCAATATTGCCGGCAATAAAAATAACGGCACCAAACTCACCTAAACTACGCGTAAAAGAGAGCGCGGTTCCAGCAATTAATGCGGGTGATAATTCAGGTAATACAACTTTACGAAATGTTTGCCAACGGCTCGCCCCTAGCGTTTCAGCGGCTTCTTCATACTCTGGGCCTAATTCTTCAAGTACTGGCTGAACCGTTCTTACTACAAAAGGTAAGCTGGTAAAGGCCATAGCAACAGCTATCCCAATCCATGTATTAATAACTTTGATATCAAATTTATCTAGCACAAAGCCATACCAGCCTTGTGTTGAGAACAGAGTAGCAAGCGTTAATCCTGCAACCGCAGTGGGTAAAGCAAAAGGCAAATCCATTAAACCATCAAGTAATTGTCTGCCCGGAAAACGATAACGTGTAATGATCCACGCAAGCAACATGCCAAAAATAGCATTAAAAATACTGGCAACCGCAGCCGCGAGTAGTGTGACTTTATACGCAGCAACAATTTGAGGATGCGTTATGACTGCCCAATATTGCGCCCAGCTCATATCAGAAAGTTGCACAACCAGCGCACTCATTGGTAATAGTAAGATCAAGCAGGTATAAAATAAGGTTCCGCCTAAGCTTAATCCAAATCCTGGTAATACCCGTTTGCTGGTTGTGGTAAACATTATTGACGTCCTTGCGCTAATAACTTGTCAAGCATGCCATCTGTTGTGAAATGCGTTTTCATCACGTTATTCCAGTCGCCAAATATCTCTTCAACAGTAAATAAAGACGTTGCTGGAAATTGTGCTGCCTTTGGAGCCATCACAGCTTTATCATTTACGCGATAGTTAAACTGCGTGATGATCTCTTGTGCTTCAGGGCTATATAAATAATTGAGGTAAGCTTTTGCCAATGCTTCGGTATCGTTACGTTGCACATTTTTATCAATCCAAGCAACTGGAAACTCAGCTAGGATATCTACGGGTGGCACAATAACTTGATATTCATCTTCGCCATATTGCTGGCGAATATTATTAACTTCCGATTCAAAACTGATCAGCACATCCCCTAGTCCACGCTCAATAAAAGAAGTTGTAGCTCCACGACCTCCGGTATCAAACACTTCAACATTTTTAAGGAACTTTTTCATTGCTTCTTGGGTTTTTGCATTATTACCATAGGCTTTTTCAAAAGCCCCCCAAGCAGCTAAATAGGTATAACGCCCATTACCTGATGTTTTTGGATTAGGGAAAACCACTTTGACATCTTCACGGGTTAGATCTTCCCATGTCGTAATATTTTTAGGATTACCTTTGCGAACTAAATAGGCCATAGTGGAATAATAAGGTGAGCTATTATTGGGCAAACGTTGTTGCCAATTCGCAGGAATAAGCTTGCCTTTATCATGCAGAATTTGCACATCTGTCACTTGGTTGTATGTCACCACATCCGCAGGTAGCCCTTGCAATATCGCAAGTGCTTGCTTAGAAGAGCCAGCATGAGATTGTTTGATTGTCACTTTGTCATCAGGATGCTGTGCATCCCACTGGGTTTTAAAATGACTATTTAGCTGTGTGAATAACTCTCGCGCAATGTCATAAGAGCTATTAAGTAATTGAGCCGCCCCTGCATAACTGCTGACAACCAAAGACAATGCTGTAGTTGCTTGTAATGCAAAGGTTCTGATTGTATTTTTCTTCATCAAGAGTACCCATCATTGTAAGTTTTATTCTAATGGTTACTTTATCGGCTTTATTTATAACAGTGTAGTTAGCTTTTGTTATTTGATATAACCGAAAGCTATTAAAATTAAGTGAAACGCAAGCTAATTCATTAAATTTATATTGATTAAGATTAATGTGAAAAAAATTCAGACAAAAATGCCTGCGATTAAAGCAGGCATTTCATCAATAAAAACTTATTTAATACTCGGTAATTTACAGTGCTTTTAAGACTTCATAAGATGGAGCAAAGTAGTAACTTCCTGTAACAGGTTTACTCATACGTAGTAAGTCATCATGTTTGCCGTCTAATTCACCAAACATACTTAGTAATTGCTGTTCAATATTATATAAACGACCACAATAAGCTAAGAAATATAAACCATGTTTACCACTTGCAGTACCATAAGGTAGGCTGTGACGTAAAATTGCCAACTCTTCACCGTCTTCTTCAATTACAACACGAGAAACGTGAGAGGTAACATTACGTTCAGATTCATCAAGTTCAACACTATCTTTTTTAGTGCGACCGATCATTTTTTCTTGATCTGATTCACTAAAACGAGCCCATTTTTTTAGATTATGCTCATAACGCTGAACTAAAACATAACTACCACCAGCATCAACACCATCATTAATCAATGCAACACCGTAGCGCTCATCATCTTGTGGGTTTTCTGTACCATCAATAAAACCACTTAAATCGCGCTCTTCTATCCAACGGAAACCATGAATTTCTTCTTCAATTTTAATGGCATCACCAAAAGCAGCAATTGCCGCTTGTGCCAACGAAAAGTTCACATCATGACGCATAGATTGAATGTGAATAAGTAGATCTCGTTGTGTTGCTGGTGCTAAACCTTTACCTAACGGGCGAAAAGGTTTTAGTTCAGGTGCACTATTTTCATCTGATAATTTTTTCCAAAGATCGGAGCCAAATGCAACAACTGCGCCTAATGACGCATCAGGAAATTGCTTTTGTAAATCAGATAATGATTGCATAAATTTCTGACATCCTTGACGCAGAAATTCTAATTCACCCACGACCATTGCTTCGATGAAAAGACCAAATTTACTATGTGCGACTAAAATGCCACTTTGTGCATGAGACATATTGCTTCCCTAATCAATAATCAAAACGCTCGGAATAATGTTAATTATATCGAATATTTTTTTCCGAAGATTTGCCTTTTAACAAAAATCAGACAGTCTGATTATAAAATCTTCCATATATTATAGGGAATAGCGTGTAGGTGTTTTGTTCTGCCAAATAATTTGCGTTAATGTCCAATTCGATAAAACTTCATCCGGTGGCATTAATCCATCAGGGCCGTCCCATTGTCCACTAAAGACATAACTCACTGATTTAGCTTGCTCTGATTGGCATAATATTGTTCTTTGTTTTTCATCTTTAGGGCCTTTGCTACACGCACCAAAGGCTTTTTTATAGATATCTTTAAATGGCGTACCCATAGTCGTGCCCCAATCCGTCGTTGCTTTGACATCAAAGACTTCTATTTTCTCAACGGTGCCTTTTTCTTTACCATAGAAAGCCACTTGAATTTTATTATCTTCTAGACCCTGAACAATAACGGTAATATCACTACCTTGCATTTCCATGCCTTCACGATAATGGAAACGACTCCCTAGCTCATTCTTAATATCATTTTCTGTTATTTTTGTTGAGTTTGTAATATTACCTAATCCATTAGCAGAAACGGTCAGTGTATCATTTGAAAACCAATTCATCGGATTTAGTGCAGAAAAAGACATTCCTCCCATGGATGAACAGCCACTTAATAGCAAAACGCTTGTGCTTAAACACAAGGGTAACCAAAACTTAGGCATCATTTGTTTCTCCGTTAAACTTTTTCATCACTCATTAAAATAGATATTGATGTCATTAGGCACACCTTATCTTACTCTTTACTGCACCTCAATCATCAGACTAAAACACTCACAATAAATTAGCATAACAATGTATTGTCTAATTTAACGCCAAATAACCCCATGAAAAAGAAAGCCTAATTACGACCCTTTACATCACAGTTTGTTCCATAGAAAAAGCAATATCAGATTTTACGTATAAAATAAGAGAATTAAGTGTAGAGATAAAATTAGAGAAACCGAAAGGACAAACACAGAAGTAAAAATAACCCTCAAAATACTGAGGGCTTATGACATAGTTAGAGATCGAAATCCTGATCGATAATTAACCGTTTAGTATAAGTTGTACTTTCTTGGTTTTGATCTTCATACAATAACTTTTCAAACATAAAAATCGTTGCATCATTTTCTTCTGGTACAACTAATGTAATTTGTGGACATCCTTTCGCGATCAGCTTTTTCTCTAATCGAGAGATCAATGCATTCGCAATGCCTCTACCACGAAAGTCAGGATGAACCCCTAAATAGTATAAAGATCCACGATGACCATCATAGCCCCCCATCACACTCCCTACCAGTTCACCGGCCACTTCTGCAATCAAAAATAAATCAGGTGAATGGTTTATTTTTCTTTCAATATCAATTTCGGGATCGTTCTCTGGCGAAATTAAATCGCAACGTTCCCAAAGAGTAATAATTGCCTCAAAATCATCTTGGCGAAATACACGTATTTCCATGGTTTTGCCTGTTATTGTTCATATAAATCTGAATTTATTATCGCTTGTTTGGTTTATGAATCAACTTGAAAATGAGAACATAGACAATATGGAGTTCTATTTTTAATAAATATGATAAAAATTGTAGGTTATTATGAATTTACCTGATATTCATCGTGTTAAAGAATTTTTCTTATCACTACAAGATACGATTTGTCACTCTCTTGAAAACATAGACCAAAAAGCGACTTTTCAGCAAGATAATTGGGAAAGAAAAGAAGGTGGCGGTGGCCGTACTCGCGTATTAACCCATGGGGCACTTTTTGAACAAGCAGGCGTTAACTTTTCACATGTCTATGGTGAATCACTCCCTAAATCTGCAACGGCGCATCGCCCTGAATTAGTAGGACGTCGTTTTCAAGCAATGGGAGTTTCATTAGTTATTCATCCACTTAATCCTTATATTCCAACCTCTCATGCGAATGTCCGTTTTTTTATTGCTGAAAAAGAAGGTGAAGATCCCATTTGGTGGTTTGGTGGTGGCTTTGATTTAACACCTTATTATGGGTTTGAAGAAGATGTTATTCATTGGCATAAGGTTGCTAAATCCGTTTGCACCCCTTTTGATGAAGATTATTATCCGCGTTATAAAAAATGGTGTGATGATTATTTTTATATTAAACACCGCAACGAGTCTCGCGGTGTCGGTGGGCTTTTCTTTGATGATTTAAATACCCCCAATTTTGACCATTGTTTCGAGTTTGTTCAACGTGTCGGCCTTGGTTATCTTGATGCTTACTTACCTATCGTTGAAAAGCGTAAATCAATACCTTGGGGAGAGCGTGAGCGCCAATTCCAACTCTATCGTCGTGGTCGCTATGTTGAGTTTAATTTAGTGTGGGATAGAGGAACCTTATTTGGGCTACAAAGTGGAGGGAGAACAGAGTCAATTTTAATGTCTATGCCACCTTTAGTCCGTTTTGAGTATGATTATTCGCCCGAGCCAGATACTCCAGAAGCAAAGCTATACAGTGACTTTTTGATCCAAAAAGAGTGGGTATAAAGCCAATAAATCATTAAATGTAGAGCCACTTTATAAAGTGGCTCTACTAAGACAAAACAAGAAAGTTAATAAAAATATTTTCTAAGATCAATTAAATAAAAAGGCCAGTAATCCGGTGACTTTATTTTTATTTTCCCAACCTTCTCCTCTCATACAGGTATTAAAATAATCTCTACGTTGCCATTCATTCGCATCTGAAGGAAAAGATGTACCTGCCCCTGAATTTGGCATATCTTTACCATTTATTTTCATTGGAGCAAAAGAAGGTTGACTTGAAGCCATATATCTCGCGGGATATCGCGCTTTGGCTTCTTGCATACACATGTTCTTAGCGATATCTAAAGGAGATGGTGTGGTGGTGTTTGCTTCCCATTTTTCAGGTGTTGCACAAGCAGAAAGAACAAAAACAGACGCAACAATAATATATTTTTTCAAGATAGCTGGCTCATTAAAGCAAATAAGAATCACTCTTATTTTAAGTGTTTATTGAAATCGCTAAATTAATTATTTATGAAATACGAGAAACCCCGATCTCAATAACTTTAAAATTTATCACTCTATCTACCATGATGAGTTCCTAGCTAAATTTCTCATTGAAATAATAGCCACGTATATCGTACAAATAGAACGAAATGATCTAGAGTTAACAGGCTCTGCATTAATAAGAAAGGTGAATAATGACGAAATTACGTATCGGTATGGTCGGCTTAGGATCAATTGCACAAAAAGTTTATCTTCCTATTTTAACTAAAGCTTCTAACTGGGAATTTTTAGGTGCGTATTCACCTAATAAAGAAAAAGGAACTAAGATTTGTACTGATTATCGTATTCCTTACTTCGATAGGTTAGATACGCTTGCTAATCAATGTGATGCTATATTTGTGCACAGTGCAACTTCAAGCCATTTTGAAGTTATAGACTTTTTATTAAATACCGGTGTTCATGTTTATGTTGATAAGCCTTTAACTGAACATATTCATCAATCTGAAGAATTGATTGAGCTTGCTACTAAAAAAAATAAAAAGCTAATGGTCGGTTTTAATCGTCGTTTCGCGCCTTTTTATCACCAGTTAAAACAAAATATCTCTCACCTCTCTTCATTAAGAATTGATAAACATCGGTGTGATAGCGTTGGCCCTAACGATACACGTTTTACTTTGTTGGATGATTATTTACATGTTGTTGATACTGCACTTTGGCTTACAGGCTCAAAAGCAGAGCTGCTCAGTGGTAGTATTACTCAAACAGAAAAAAACTCACTGTTTTATGCGGAACATCATTTAAAAAGTAAGGATTGTTGGATAACAACCTCTATGCATAGGAAAGCGGGTAGCCAACAAGAACAACTTATTGCTGTAAGTGAAGATGCCATTCATCAAATTACAAATATGAATTTATGGCGCAGTGAAAATAATAATTCAATAACTGAAAAACACCCTGAAAATTGGGATCCCATTCTATTACAAAGAGGTTTTATTGGTGCAGTTGAGCATTTTATTCAATGTGTAATAAATGATACCACACCAATGACAAGCGGTGAGCAAGCGATTATTGCTCAACTCATGGTAGAAAAAATGCTAGCCAATCAATAGGTTGAGATTTAAAAAAACTGAGTTCATTATAAATTGAACTCAGTTTTTATTTTGATACTAAATTAACTTATTTCGATTTCTTCAAGTGAGACATTAAACGTTTACGTTTACGCAACTGAGATTGTGTTAATTTGTTTTTCTTATCCGCATAAGGGTTTTCACCCTCTTTAAATTGAATACGGATTGGCGTGCCCATAACTTGCAGAGTACGACGGAAATAGTTCATCAAATAACGCTTATAGCTATCTGGTAAATCAGTTACCTGATTACCATGAATAACCACAACAGGTGGGTTATAACCACCGGCGTGTGCATATTTCATTTTTACACGACGTCCACGAACAATTGGTGGCTGGTGATCATCTTCTGCCATCTTCATGATGCGAGTGAGCATTGATGTACCTACACGACGTGTCGCACAGACATAAGCTTCTTGAATAGATTCAAAAAGATTACCTACACCACTACCATGTAATGCAGAGATAAAGTGAACTCGCGCAAAGTCAACAAAACCGAGTTTAAGATCAAGCATGGCTTTTACTTGTTCACGATCATCTTGTGTCATGCCATCCCATTTATTAACAGCAATCACCAATGAACGACCTGCATTCAAGATATAACCTAATAATGAAAGATCTTGGTCTGAAATACCTTCACGGGCATCAATAACTAACAATGCAACGTTAGAATCTTCAATCGCTTGCAGTGTTTTGATAACAGAGAATTTTTCTACTGTTTCTTTCACTTTACCGCGCTTACGAACACCTGCTGTATCGATGATGATATATTCTTTATCATCACGCTGCATAGGAATATAGATACTGTCACGTGTTGTACCGGGCATATCGTAAACAACAACACGATCTTCACCAAGCATACGATTTGTCAGCGTCGATTTACCTACATTAGGACGACCAACAATCGCCAATTTTACAGGTAATGTAGAAGGATCGAAGTCATCTTCTTCCTCTTCTAATGCTTGTGCTTCTTGCTCAGCTTCTAATGCAGCCCAATATGCTGCATTCTCTTCTTCTTCAGTCAGCTCTTTTTCTTCTTCAACCACTTTCCCTGTAATAGGTAATAATGCTTGTTCAATTAATTGAGCCACACCACGACCATGCGAGGCTGCAATTGGGAAAATTTCACCTAAACCTAAAGAATAGAAATCAGCTAACGCAGTATCAGTATCAATACCGTCAGTTTTATTCGCAACTAAATATGTTTTTTTCTCAACACCACGAAGATGTTTGGCAATACCTTGGTCTGCTGGCATTAAACCAGCACGCGCATCAACTAAAAATAGTACAACGTCGGCTTCTTGAATTGCCTGTAATGATTGTGATGCCATATGGGTTTCAACACCCTCTTCAGCGCCATCAATACCACCAGTATCAATAATAATAAATTCTTCGCCCTCTAACTCTGCACGACCGTATTTACGGTCACGAGTGAGGCCAGGAAAATCGGCAACTAATGCGTCTCTGGTGCGTGTTAGTCGATTAAATAACGTGGATTTACCCACGTTAGGGCGCCCTACTAAGGCAATAACGGGTATCATTTTTTGATGCCTCATAAAAATACAATCATAATTCTGATTGTATTTTACATGTAATTACTAAAAAGACGAAACGGCTCCTTTAAAGGAGCCGTAAAATAAATGGATTTGTCAGTAATTAATTACCGACTATAAAGATAAAGCTTACCGTCACGAGCTTGGATCATCAGTTTATCATTTACCGCTTGAGGGCGACTTAATAAACCTGAGCTATTTACCTCGTTTTGTGCAATGAATTTACCTGTTGAGGTATCAATCCAATGGAGATAACCTTCAGCATCACCAACCACTAAATAGCCATCAAAAATAGCAGGGGCGGTTAAATTACGATGCAACAAATCTTCTTGTGTCCATAATGTCACACCATCAGATTTACGAACAGATAAAACTCGGTCATTTTGGTCAACAAGGTAAAGATTATCACCTAATAGCACCATATCATTGACTGAACCTAAATCGCGTTTCCAAAGAATTTGTCCAGAACGCATATCAAGGCTAACTAAGTTACCGTTATACGCCATCGCATATACCGTATTTTCATCAATAATCGGTGTCATATCCACATCATTTAATCGGCTAATTTCAGTTGAGCCTTTAATCTGTGAAATATTTTGTTGCCAAATCAACTGTCCTTGAGAAAGGATAACTGCACTGACACGGCCATTATCTGCACCAATGATTGCAGCACCATAAGCGACAGCTGGCGCAGATTCACCACGCAGAGATAATGATGGTGTATCTAAATTAACCGTCCATGATATTTCGCCAGTTAATAAATCCAACCCTTGCAATAAGCCATTACTGGTATGAATAAGCACTAACCCATCGCTAACAACAGGTTTTGAAAGGGCTTCGCCTGCAACATCGGTTTCCCAATCAATAGAACCATTATCAGTATTCAACGCATAGACTTTTGCTTTTTCAGTTCCCACAAAAACGCGAGTACCTGAAACAGTCAATCCACCAGAAAGTAATGCGGATTCATTGGATGAAAGAAAACCCGTTTTAATAGAGAGATCTTGTGACCAGAGCTCTTTACCTGTTTCCAAATCTAACGCTTTAACTAAACCATGGCGATCAGCGACATAGACAACTGAGCCATCCCATGTTGGTGACAAGTGAGAATAGTATTTACCAATACCATTTCCAACTGATTTGTCCCAAACAGCTCTAGGTGTAAATTGGCTCTGCACCTCAGGTAATGGAGACATTGTCACATTATCCTGTTCACTAGAACACCCTGCCAATAAAGCAGATGCTAGTAGACCAACCAGGAGAGTTTTACGCAGTTGCATGTCTGAAGATCCCTTTAATTGGATAAATTATTGAGTTTAAGTTCAACCAGTGAGCGAATAGCACCCGCATTTTCATCAGTTAATGCGCTACGATAAGCGGTTGCTGCACCTGCATTATCGCCTTTTTTCGCTAATACATCACCACGGATATAATTTTTCATTCCATTCCATGCTTTGCCTTTCACTTGCTCTAACGAAATCAAAGCAGCATCAGTTTTATCTAATGCTAATTGTACGCGAGCTAAACGAAGGTTAAGCATATCTGCAAATGCATCATTTTTTACTTTTGTAATAGCGGCTGTCAGATGACGCTCACCATTAACTAAATCATTAGCATCGATAGCAATTTGTGCAAGTTCTAGTGACGCTAATGCGCCATAAACATCATTTGTATCTGTAACAAATTTTTCAGCTAACGCAATATTTTCAGGGGTTGGTTTAGCGAGTGCTTCACTCACGGTTGCAAAAGCACTTGCACTTTCTTGCAAGCGATTTGTTTGATGTGATTGCCAATATTTCCAACCAAACACACCACCAAAACCAATAACCGCGGCTAAAACAATGGTTAAACCGTAATTTTTTATAAACTGTTTAATTGCATCAACTTGTTCGTTTTCAGTGCTATAAACTTCCACAAGTCTCTCCTTAACCTAATAACAGAGTCAATTGCTGAGCTAGCTCATTACGAGCAACGATTGTTTGTTCTCCTGAACGCAAATCTTTCACTGCAACGGTGCCGGCATTAATTTCATCTTCGCCTAAAATCAATGCAATTTTAGCGCCTTGTTTATCGGCACGTCCTAATTGTTTTTTAAAGTTGCCATTACCATGATTTGTCATTAGACGTAATGTTGGTAATTGGTCACGAATTTCTTCAGCAAGCATTAATGCTGCGCTTTGACTCTTCTCACCAAAAGAAGCAAGGTAAACATCAGCCACATTGGTATCTGCAACAAATTCAGGGTTAACCGCTTGAACTAATAAAATCATGCGCTCCATACCCATTGCAAAACCCACAGCAGGTGTTGGATGTCCGCCAAGTTGCTTCACAAGTCCATCGTAACGACCACCAGCACAAACTGTGCCTTGTGATCCTAATGCGCTGGTAACCCACTCAAAAACAGTACGGTTATAATAATCTAAGCCTCGCACTAAGCGCTGATTAACACGATATGTAATACCCACAGCATCTAATAATGCACAAAGACCATCAAAGTGCGCTCTTGATTCGTCATCAAGATAATCGAAAAGTTCAGGCGCATCATTCAATAAAGTCTGAATTTCTGGATTTTTTGAGTCTAAAACACGCAATGGGTTAGAATACATACGACGTTTGCAGTCTTCGTCTAACTTATCAACGTGCTGCTCTAAAAAGGCAACTAATGCTTCACGGTATTTGGCACGAGCTTCTAACGAACCAATAGAGTTTAGTTCTAATGTTACGTGTTCTGAAATACCTAACGCTTTCCACCAGCGCGCCGTTAACATAATTAACTCAGCATCAATGTCTGGGCCTTGTAGACCAAAGACTTCTGCTCCTAATTGGTGGAATTGGCGATAGCGACCTTTTTGAGGGCGCTCGTAACGGAACATTGGCCCCAAATACCATAAACGTTGTTCTTGGTTGTAAAGCAAACCATGTTCGATACCTGCACGTACACAGCCCGCAGTATTTTCTGGACGTAACGTCAGGCTTTGTGCATCTTCACCACGATCGGTAAAAGTATACATTTCTTTTTCAACAACATCAGTGACTTCACCAATTGCTCGCTGAAATAGAGGGGTATGCTCTACGATAGGTGTTCTGATTTCACTAAAACCATAACCCGCTAAAATTTGTTTTAACGTGTTTTCAATTTTCTGCCATACACGAGTGTCAGCAGGTAGATAGTCGTTCATACCACGAATGGCTTGGATTTTTTGTGCCACTTTTCTTCTCTAATAGTTATTAGTTGATTGTTAAGCTGATTATAGAAGCGATATCAATCAGTATTCAATGTGAAATCAATAGTAAAACTGGCTCATTGATTAATGAGCCAGTTTTTTGAGTGTTATTTATCCAATTGATTTATATTTATACGCATGCTGTCATCAAGCATTGACGCTTTAGCACGGATCTTCGCTTCTAATAAATCAATCATATTACCATTATCAAGACGTTCTTTTTGCCTTACACCGTCTTCATAAAAACCACTGCGTGTTTTAGCACCAGTAACACCTAAAGTTGATACCTCTGCTTCACCAGGGCCATTAACGACACAGCCAATAATAGAGACATCCATTGGAGTGATAATATCTTCAAGACGTTGTTCTAATTCATTAACCGTTCCAATAACATCAAATTCTTGACGGGAACATGTCGGACAAGCAATAAAGTTAATCCCGCGAGAACGAATACGTAATGATTTTAGAATATCAAAACCGACTTTAACCTCTTCAACAGGATCAGCCGCTAATGAAATTCTTAATGTGTCGCCAATACCTTCTGATAATAAGATCCCTAAGCCAATAGCCGATTTAACTGATCCTGCTCTTGCGCCACCAGCTTCGGTGATCCCAAGATGTAAAGGTTGATCAATTTTTTTCGCTAATAAGCGATAAGAATCAACTGCAAGGAAAACATCAGAGGCTTTTACGCTAACTTTAAATTGTTCAAAGTTCAGTCGATCGAGAATATCGACATGACGCATTGCTGACTCAACTAATGCTTCAGGTGTAGGCTCTCCATATTTCTCTTGAATGTCTTTTTCAAGCGAGCCACCATTTACACCAATACGAATAGGAATATTATAATGACGAGCACAGTCAACAACTTGACGAATACGTTCTTCACTACCGATATTACCTGGGTTGATACGCAAGCAATCAACGCCATATTCGGCGACTTTTAATGCAATACGATAGTCAAAATGGATATCAGCCACTAAAGGCACATTAACTTGTTGCTTAATTAATTTGAATGCTTCGGCTGCATCCATTGTAGGTACAGAAACACGAACAATATCCACCCCAACACGTTCCAGAGATTTTATCTGGCGAACAGTCGCTTCTACGTCTGTTGTTCGTGTATTCGTCATCGACTGTACAGCGATAGGTGCACCATCGCCAACAGGAACATTACCTACATAAATTCGAGTCGATTTGCGACGAATAATAGGTGATTCTTTATGCATTGATTAATTCTCCCATGCTTCCATGCTTGCTCAAATGTGTAGTCAGATTAAGCGCTCGGTACTGTTATTTTTGCTATTTTTCCAGTAAAACGACTTAAATCAATTGATTCACCATTAAACTGTAAGCGAGTAACAGAAGGTGCGCCTATTTTTAGTTTATAAGGTTGCTCACCATCAAATTCCAAACGATCACCCGCTTTCTTAATACCATTAAATAAAACTTTATTTTGAGCATTACGAATTTCTAACCAACACTCACCATCAAACATTAACACTAATTGATTTGCGATCGCAGGCGCTTGTGATGATGTTGATTCTTGTGTTGAATTTGCACGAGAAGTTGTCGATGTTGTTAACGGAGATACCGGTAATGGAACTGTTCTGACTTCTGTTGGTGCAGGTGTTGTCGTTTCAATTGTTGGTGACGTAGCAACATTACTCCCCTGAGTATCGACTAATGACGATGCAGGTACTTGTAAATTATCACCTTCAGATGTTGACGTATTATCTAAAGAATCTACCGGATTGGTGTTTTCTTGTGTACTATTTTGCCCTATGTCTTGTGATGCCATAGAGACTAATTCTTGTTGATCCGCCTGATGACCTTGCCACCACCAAACACCAACGAGTGCGACCATTACAATAACAATCACCCATGTGATTTTCATCAGCCAACCCTCACGTTTTTTGTGACGTTTACCTAATGAGTAATTTTGTGTGGTTGTCATTCTAATTTGTTTAACAGGCGCTTGTTGATCGATAAAACCAAGGATGTCTTTTTCAGGAACGCCAACTAATTTGGCGTAAGAACGCATATATCCGCGTAAGAAGGTTGGTGCAATATCAGAAGAAACGGAATCTGTTTCAATTTCGCGAACTGTCGATAACTTCAAACAAAGTCGATCAGCAACAGTTTGTTGTGTTAGCCCTACTTTTTCTCGTGCCTGACGTAAAAGTTGACCTGCTGTTAATTTCACTTCTTCGGTTTTGTTTTCAGTATTCATTAGCAATCTAGGCACTGTGGCTATTGGATGTTTAACATTGATGAACTCGCAAAAGCACAAAGTACCTTAGCGTATCACCGCGAATTTTTTGATATTTCATGAAAACTTTGCTGACAGACCAAATAATCTGGCGGTATATCCTCAATTGACACACTATTATTGTTTAATAGTTTTTGTTCACAAAGGAAATTACCATAAAGCCTTAATACATTAACATTTACTGGCTTCGACTTCATCGCTAATTTGTAATAATCTAACGCTTGAATAGAATTCCCCAATAACTGCGATGTTAACGCCATTCCTAAATTAGCATCAGGGTGATTTGGCATCACCGATAACACTTTTTGGAAATGATATTGTGCGGCTTGGTATTGTCTTTCAGCTAAATAAGCATCACCTAATTGTAAACGTGTCGATACTGCAACACGTTCTTGATTGGCTGATGATTGACAACCTAATGTCAATAACATCAAGCCAATAGTTATAATTACTGATGATATCCTTATCATCGTCATATTCCTTAAATATATTCATCCTTGTACTCCCTACTTTGTAATTATGTAATACACTTCACAAAGAAAGAGACATCCAACTGTATCAGACTGCTTTTACTGAAATTAGTTCACCTTGTTGGCGTTTTTTCAGCGTACGTTTTGTGCGGTCAATAACATCACCGGCTAATTGTCCACATGCCGCATCAATATCATCACCACGCGTTTTGCGTACAATTGTCGTAAAACCATACTCCATTAATACTTTAGAGAAACGATCAATACGGCTATTAGAGCTACGTCCATATGGTGCCCCTGGGAACGGGTTCCATGGAATTAAGTTAATTTTACATGGCGTATCTTTTAAAAGCTCGGCTAATTGGTGAGCTTGCTCTGTGCTATCATTTATGTGATCAAGCATGACATATTCAATAGTAACACGCCCTTGATTCGCATTTGATTTAGCAATATAACGTCGAACACCCTCAAGAAACATTTCAATATTATATTTCTTGTTAATTGGTACGATTTCATCACGAATGTCATCGGTTGGTGCATGTAATGAAATAGCTAAAGCTACATCAACGGCATCACCTAATTTATCTAATGCAGGTACAACACCTGATGTAGATACGGTGACACGACGTTTAGATAAACCAAAACCAAAATCATCCATCATGATTTCAAGTGCTGGAATAACATTGTTTAAATTCAGTAATGGCTCACCCATTCCCATCATAACAACGTTCGTAATAGGACGACGGCCTGTCTCTTTTAATGAGCCAATAATTTTAGCAGCACGCCACACTTGTCCAATGATTTCAGATACTTTTAGGTTACGGTTAAAACCTTGCTGTGCAGTTGAACAGAATTTACACTCTAAGGCGCAACCAACTTGTGAGGAAACACATAATGTTGCACGATCATCTTCTGGGATATACACAGTTTCGACTTGTTGATCACCAACTTTAATTGCCCATTTAATCGTGCCATCAGTTGAACGTTGTTCTTCAGAAACTTCAGGTGCTTTAATTTCAGCAATTTCTTTTAATTTATTGCGTAACACCTTATTGATATCTGTCATTTGATCAAAATCGTCATAACAGTAGTGATACATCCACTTCATAATTTGGTCAGCACGGAAAGGTTTTTCGCCCATAGAGACAAAAAGCTCTCGCATCTGTTTACGATTTAAATCCAACAGATTAATTTTAGTTTTTTGATTCACAGTATTTT
This sequence comes from Proteus vulgaris, assembly GCF_016239305.1. Lineage (GTDB taxonomy): Bacteria > Pseudomonadota > Gammaproteobacteria > Enterobacterales > Enterobacteriaceae > Proteus > Proteus vulgaris_C. The sequence continues at coordinate 34,892 of NZ_JAEHOQ010000014.1, forward strand.
CTTTAGAAACAGCGACAGAAGCGCTTGGCGCTGGGGTGGTAGATTGGGTCATGACATTGCCTCGTTGTTACACTATGCGGCCTGCATTAGCATTGATGCTAATGGGATACTTATATATTTGTATAATTAAACAATAATAAAAAACGCCCTGTTAATAATCAAACAGGGCGTCGCATTGTACTGTTTTTCGCGTAGAGATGCTAATAAATTAGCGTGCGCAAACTTCGTTTTCAGTGAAGAAGTAGGCGATTTCGCGAGCAGCAGAAGCTTCTGAATCTGAACCGTGTACCGCATTTTCGGTAAAGCTGTCAGCATAATCAGCACGTAATGTGCCTGCTAATGCGTTGTCTGGATTAGTTGCGCCCATCAAATCACGGTGACGTTGGATCGCATTTTCACCTTCTAACACTTGAACCATAATTGGGCCAGAAGTCATAAATTCAACTAAGCCATCAAAGAATGGACGGCCTTTGTGCTCTTCATAAAAGCCTTCAGCTTGTTCGCGAGTTAAATGCAACATTTTAGCACCAATGATGCTAAAGCCCGCGCTTTCAAAACGGTGATAGATAGCACCGATAACATTTTTTTTCACTGCGTTTGGTTTGATAATAGAAAATGTGCGCTGAATAGCCATGTCTTACCTCTAAATTATTTTATTAATGATAACTTTTGTTATCTCTTTTATCGCAGATCATGGAAAAACGAATCAAAAACCGCATTCCCTGCAAAAAATAAGGGCTCGATTATAGGAGGATAAAAATGAATTGCACAGATTGAATAGCTTTTTTTTTAAAAAACTGTGGCAAAAAAGTTATAAATTATCGATCTAATCACATTTTTAACGTTTTCCATGTTCAAACTGAAAAATGAGAATAAAAAAGAACCGTAATGAAATGCTATTAATAACCCTTTTATGTTTATTAAAAAGCGTATTTTAGTTAAAAATCACTCGGTTCTCATTTATCTCTTCGTTTCAGTTTAACGGAATATAAAATTAACCATATTCGTTTGACCACTTAGATCAAGCACCGATAATTGGTATTTACCTCGTTTCTCTAATAAATAAGAGAACGTTTCACCATTTTCAGTCTTTCCTATTTGTTCACCATTTAAAAACCACCATTGCATACCACTCCCACCTTGCGTAGAAACTGTTATTTCGAGATTAGTTTCACCAGGTAATGGTCTTAGTAAATCACCCGCACGAATACCCGAGATAAACAAGGGAATAATGTCTTCTTTAATAGGTGGACATGTTTGAGATACAGGTGGTAAACGCCTTGCTCTACGCTCTTTTTCGGGTAGCCATGCTTCTAATGCTATCGGCCATAAGGCAATATCTTTTAACTCTACATTAGGGCAATTAGGCCCAGTGCGTTTACCTTCATTATCTAACCAAATTTTTTCGTTGATCCCCAAAATACCTTCTTGACCATCATTTAATAAAGTTGGTGGAATGGTGTTATCTAAGATCCAGCTTCGACGACTGACTCTACAATTGCTATCTTCTTTTGGTAATGCCTTACCCGTTGGCCAACAAATGGTTGCAGCGGTTACACTACTAGGGCGTAGATCTGTTGGTGGTCGCTGTTTATTTTGATAGAAATAACCAGTTAATAGGTTATTAACCTGATTCATAATAGGTACAGCTGTCGCAAAACCAAATTGTCCTGCAACTGGTGTGCCATCAGGCCTCCCCACCCAAACTCCAATGGTATAACGTGCATTCACTCCAATAGACCATGCATCTCGATAGCCATAACTGGTACCAGTTTTCCAAGCTAAAGGAACAACGGGCGAAATTGCACTATCTGGACGAGGTCTAGCTTCTCCTGCCAAAATACGCCTTGTGATCCACGCAGAGCCCGGTGACATTAATACCCGATTTTCGATTATCTGTTCCGGTTTGAAACGTAAAGGTGCTGTTTTTCCTTGTCTTGCCAGCGCACTAAAGGCGGAAACAAGTTCATCCATGCGTGTTGCTGTTCCCCCTAAAATCAAGGCTAAATTAGGTTCTGAACCATAAGGAAAGCGCATTTCAAGATGATTATGCCGTAGTTTTGCTGCAAATTTCTTGGCGCCATACACTTCAATAAGTTGTACTGCGGGTAGATTTAAAGAACGACTTAAAGCTTCGCTGGCACTGACTGGGCCATTAAAACCAGAGTCAAAATTACCGGGGCGATAATTATCAAATCGGCGAGGTACATCTTGTAAAAGTGATTCCGCATGAATAAGCCCTTCATCTAATGCAAGTGCATAAATAAAAGGTTTTAATGTTGAACCTGGCGAGCGCCATGCACTAATCATATCGACATGACCAAAGCGTGAATTGTCATTAAAATCCGCAGAGCCAACATACCCTTTCACACTCATATCCGTATGATCAACAACTAAGATGGCTAAGGATGTTTTATCTGCTAGCTGATATTTCCATTGATTTGCAATATCTTCGAGTTGTCGTTGAATATTAATATCAATCGTTGTTGTAATAACAGGCTCTCGTTTTTCGTTATACATACGGCGAGCGAGCAATGGTGCTAATTGTGGCGTTTGTCTTGGTGCTAATAAAACCTGTTCTTCTTTTATTTCATCAATTTTTTCTTGTGGCCATATCTGATATTCAGCCAGCCTATCTAGCACTTTATCACGAGCTGCTTGAGCTCGTTCAGGATATCTATCAGGCCGTAAGCGACTTGGTGCTTGTGGTAATACCGCCATTAATGTTGATTCACCCGCAGACAAATCAGCGGGCGATTTGCCTAAATAAGCCCAACTTGCTGCACCAATACCTTCTAAAGTGCCACCAAAGGGTGCTCTATTGAGGTAAATCTCAAGAATTTCATCTTTTGAGTAATACCATTCTAATTGCAAGGTACGCCAAAGCTGTTTGATTTTTCCGCCCAAAGTTCGAGAATGGGGATCAATCAAGCGAGCCACTTGCATTGATAACGTACTTCCCCCTGAGACAATCCTTCCTGAGCTTAAGTCTTGCCATGCGGCTCGCAATATTGCCATTGGATTAACACCAGGATGTTGATAAAACCAACGATCTTCATAGGTGATGAGAGCATCTAAATATTCAGGAGAGACATCTGCAAGTTTTACATGATAACGCCACACGCCCTCTTTATCAGCAAAGCGCCAAAGAGGTGTGCCATCTTGCGCCGTGACAATAGTAGCTATTTGAGGTTCAGGATCAGGAAGAGGCCAAATTTTGTCTGCGATCCAGACTAAAATGGGAGTTACAAACAGAAAAATAATGATAACAGCAATAAGCCGTTTATATCCTAGTTTCATTCAATCACTCAAAGGAAAAAGCCCTTTCCGAAGAAAGGGCTACAAGATTTAAGGAACAATATCAATCTTGGTTTCTGTTGAACCTATTGCTCGCCAATAAGGCACATACATTGATTCAACTTGTGGAGGTGGTACTTGATAGCTACCCGGTGTAACTGCTCTTGCTAAATAGAGTAATGTTGTCGGACGATATCGGTCTACAGAAACCGCTGCGACAAAGCGATCATCACGATATTCAAGGTGCTTAATATTCGCTTGCCCCATATCATCGATAAACTCTTGCAAGTCTGCCGCACTATCACTCAAGCTTGCACTGCTTGATGCTAAGTTTTGGTTTTCAATTTCAAGACCCGCAGGTAATAAATCAACAACCAAAGCATCAGGTACATCTCTATCTGCTGAAACGTCTAGTTTCACCACCAGCATTTCACCACTTTGTAAGCGATTTGGATGAACGCGATTTCCTTTCAAGTCGTAGTAACTACGATGAACATTTAACACATTACTATAAGGCGCTGGAGCCACTTTCGGATAGCCTACGATATTCATGCGAGAATAAATCGCAGCGCCACCACGGTTGTTTAGTTCCAGCCCTGCTTGTAATTGCATTGATGTTAATGTTTCATTCACCGCACGATCGCTACTGATTGCGGGAACTTGGCGATTTACAGCGACTTCCCAAGGCTGCTCATCCATGTTAATAAAGAAGCGACCTGCAAGATACAGAGAGTTGCTTTCTTGTGTTGAGAACCATTCACGACTCGTTAAGTTATCTGATAACGTAATCACACTTGCATCACGAGATTGTGTTTCAAGATTATTTTCACTTAATAAAGCAATAATTAATGCTTGGTCACGAATAACACTACCATAGTCACCTAACCCATAATTATATTTACGAGTTGTTGTCACACCTTCTGCAATTAAACCTTCTGCTCGACTGTTATCACCCATCAGTTTTAACGCAATGCCTAATTGAACTAACGCCAAACCACTACCGGCATCGTTTCGCTCAAGATAAAGACGACGCAATTCACCTAAAGGTGCTTTTTGCTGATTCGCTAATACAAGTGCTGCATATGCTCTGGCAGAGAAGCGGGCTGCATCTTGGTTAACCGCATATTCATAGTTAACTAAGCTTTTATCTTGTAAATAACGTAATAAACGATCATTGGCTCGTTTTAATGGATCCGCAGGAACCGCATAACCTTGTTGTGAAGCGCGGAATAAAAAGTCAGTGGCATAGGCTGTTAACCAATACTCTTCACGTCCATCTTGGCTCCATAAAGAGAATCCTCCCTCTGCTTTTTGCATTGTCAGCAGGTGGGCAATACCTTTTTCAATCGCTACTTTTCTATCAGCATCAGTTTGCGTTTTTATTCCTAATTGCTTCAACTCTTTTTCTGTTGAATACAAAGAAGGATAAAGCCCACTGACGGTTTGTTCTAAGCAACCATAAGGGTAAGCAAATAACTCTCTTACATAACGTGCAATCTGTAATGGAGGACGGCTTGTCAGTAATAACTCACCTTCAAGCGTTGAATTATTAAAACGATTTAAAACATCTGTTGGCAAACGCCACGTCTCTCCATCTTGTAACGTACTTGCATAATGAAGTGTTTCTGCTGGATAAGCAGGACGAACACCTATATTCCATGTGTTGTGGTAAGGCTTAATTTCTTCACCAGGCACTTTAATACCATAAATAGACAGTGAGAATTCGCCTTGACCAAAACCATGTTTCGCTTTTACGGGTATTTGAACTTGAGTACGTTCACCTTTTGTCAGCGATACCGTTTTACTTTCTGCACCACCTAATCCCACCAAGCCAGAAGCGGTGTAATTTAATGTAATAGATTGTGCGTCATCCGTTAGATTGGTTAAATCTAAAGACAATAATGCATTATCACCACCTGCCATAAATCGAGGTAATGAAAGTTGAGTCACTAAAGGGGCCGCAATAACCACTTTACCTTCTTGACTACCAAATTTATCAGCCGTCCAAGCTTGCGCCATTAAACGAACTTCGCCATTAAATTCAGGAATAGGTAAAGAAACTTCCCCTTCACCTTGGGCATTTAATTTTACAGGGGCTGTTTGTTGAGCAATGATTTGCACATCAGTTAATGGTTTTTTACCACCACGAGATAGAGCAGCGGCTTCACCACCATCACCACCGAAGCGCAGATTCGCTAAACGACCTTGCCCTTCAATTAATTGTCCATAAACATCATATTGATCGATGCTATAACGTTTACGACCAAAGAAGGCATCATAAGGATCGGGCGTTTTGTACTCTGTAATATTTAATACACCCGTATCCACTGCAGAAACTAGGACATTAATATTTTCAGGTAATGGTTGACCCGCAACTGGATTCGCTTTAATGCGGATTTTTAAATCTTGATTTGGGCGAATTTTTTCAGGCGCATCAAGTGAAATATCAATACGACGGTTTTTATCCTGTAATGGTAAATGCAAAATACCAACAGCTCGTTTTACAGTCGCTTGTTTTGAAGTATCACCGGGTCTTACGACAACAGATGTTAGATAGAGATCGTGTCTTGCCCATTCTTTATTAATAGGCACTTCAACATCGAGTCCTTTTTCTGGCACATCAATTTCTTGCCACCATAAAGGCCCATTGCTTGATTCTAATAAGACATAGCCTTTACCCGGATGAGGTGCAACAATGTTTAACTTCACTTTCTCGCCCGGCAAATAACCTTCTTTATCCAGTTTAAGTTTAACTTGGTCAGGTCTTACAGCACCTGTTCCACCTGTATTATCCATCCAAGAATAACCTGCCCAGAACCGTAAGCTACTAACTAATTCTGTTTTAGGATCGACCACTTCAATGCGGTAAGATCCCCATTCAACAGGGAAGGCTACTTTTGCTGTACCGTCTTTCGATATTTTGATGGTTTGTTCATCCATTTGCAGATCTTTTTCGTTATAGCCTGATTCCCAGCCATTAGAACTAGACCAACGCCAATAATAATCATGGCGCTCATAGATAAACTTCACTTTAAGATCGTTAGCTGGTAGTTTTTTACCATCTTGATCTGTATAGACAATTTCAAATTCAGCCATTGAGTTTTCATCAACGCTATAACCTGATTTATATTTGTCTGTACGGTAGTCATAAACTTCTTTTTTAGGGAAAACTGGACGAATACCAGCAAGATGAGTGGCAGGCCAAACAGCTTGTTGATAACGACGAGTAACCGGACGTCCACCCGCTTCAAGTAAGCTTGCTTGTAAAATAATATTAATTGGTGATTTCAGTTCAGCATAGCGATCACTGTCAATACTTAACTCACCTTGTCCATCAGAGTCTAAATTAAGCTCAAACTCATCCAGTAAACGGTTGAAGTTTTCATCTTTTACGGCACCAAATTCATAGCCTGGTAATTTACTGACCGCTTCACGAGAGGCTTTTAAGAAGACTTGTCCTTGTAAGCGATTATCGGCCGCTGGTGCGCCATAAAGGTAACGACCTTCAAGATCAAAATAAGCATCATTACCACTAAGTAGAATACCTTTTTTACCCGTGATGACTAACGCCATTCTCTCTGGCATAAAGTCTTCAACCTGAAATTCATAGAACCGAGGCGTTCCATCACCGATATCAAAACGCAAAGTACGTGTACCAGTATTTTCATCAGCAGGAATAGCTAATTTTAACTGGTAAAGCCCATTTTCAGGTTGCCATACAAAACTACGTGATACTTGGCCATCTGTTTTAAGTAAATCCACTTTAACGGGTTGCTCTTTAATTGGATTACCGTCGCCATCGCGCAGTAATGCATTAACAATTAAAGTTTCACCTGGGCGATAAAGATCACGAGGACCAAAAGCAAAAAACTGTTTGCTATAACCTTGAGGGCCTCCGATATCAAACTCAGAAAGATCAAGCGCAGGTTTACGCAAATCAATCATACTAGTTTGACCATCACGAATAGCCATTAATAAACGCGCTTTATCACTTTTCTCAAGTGTGGCATGTCCTTGGCTATCTGTTTGCGCTTTGGAGATCAAACCGCCTTTTTCATCTAATAAGCGGATTTCTACTTTACTTAACGCAGAACCATTTTTAAGTGATTGGGTGAAAACATCTAACGAATCAAGGTAACTGTGCATCGATAATCCGATATCACTAAAAGTGAATACCGTAGCAGGTACCGTATAAGAGTATTTACCAGCTTGTTGCATTACAGCAATATAAGCACCTTCTTTTTTCAGAGCATCTATTGATTTTAGCGGTAATAATACGTTTTCACGGGTATTTTTTTCTGTATTTAACTCAAAACGACCGGTATAAACCAAATCAGCTTGAGATAAAAATTCATCAGATTCCCAATAGTTAATGTTAGAACGACTTTCCCATTGCGTTAAGAATTGAGCTAACTGCTCGTCTTTTACACGGAAAAAGTTCACATCCACTTGATCCACATTCAAGGCAATAATAGGTAAGCCTTCGGCAGCATCAAATGGTAATAACGATCCTTTACTAGTAAATCCAACTGAAGGGAAAATTTCTTCTGTGGTTAACTTCTGACTAAAAGGCGTTGTTAATGTACGCTCATTAATACCTTTAATTTTTTCATCAATGGTCAAATTTAATTCTGTTGATGGTGGTAAATGACGAAAACGCAACTCCATCAAGTTGTCTGATAATTCCCACGCACCTTCCAGTTTTCCCTTTTTGGTATCAACAAGATGAATAACGTTATCAAACTTTTGGTCTGGATCAAGTGGGACAGAGAAAGTCACCACCATAGTACTTGCACCATCACGTTGCAGTTCTGATGCATCTAACACAGTGATATCTTTTCCTGCAAAACGCATAGCCAACTCATCACGAACTTCTTTACTTTTTAATGCAGTTTCATTATTCGTTTTTGTTGTAACTGCTGATTTTTCGCTAGTTTGAGTGGCAGTATCTGGTGTATTTTGAGCTGTGTTTTTTTGCTCAGTTGTTTGTACGTTTTGCGCTTTGTCTGTTGATGACGAGCTTTCATCAGCTTTGTCATCACACCCACTCAGTGCCAACGCAGACGCCAATACAACAGCAAGCGAGCTCCAACGATAGCCTCTCTTTTCTGTATATTGTTTAAATTGGTTTTGATTCATATCCATTTCCTTTAAATTCAACCCCTGAATAATGCGATGTTTTATGCAGGCCGGGCAGAGATAATATAGATTTTTCTTTGTTCTAATAAGATAAAAATTAACAATATTGACTATATTTTATCGAATATAACTAAATTCTTTACAGTGAAAAACAACCCTATTTTTGCATCAAAAATAAAGATCTAACAAAACAATGTGTTATATAAAAATGCAAACTATTTGCTAAATTAGTCAATTTTCTATTATAGGATAAAAAAAAGCGATATCTGATGAGATATCGCCTAAATTTAAAGGGCACTGAATTAACTATCCAAATTCACTATCGGGATCCCTTTTCTTAAGAACCCCCCAAGTTTGCGTTGATAAAAAGGTGATACGTGGTGGATCATAAAATGGCTCACACCTTTTTCCTCTTTATTCACAAAACAAAAATCTAAGGATTGCCCTTCTTCTAAATATTCAAAAGCCGATTCAGCCGCTTGTGGGAGTATCTGCGCAATCACATCTTCTTCACCAGTTATCTCTAAACCGATAAGATAAAATTCCTCTTCATTATCTTGCTCCTGAGCATTAACAATAAAGGCACGGCGGATTGGTTTATGTTCACCAAAAAACTCGCTAAGTGCGGTTGTCAATTTTTCAGGTTGTGGTTCTAAAACACTTAACGTCAAAGAAGAACCTTCAACAGAAACAATTTCTTGTGTCTCAAATTGTTCAGATACACCCATTGCAAACTCCAAATCCAATAACGTTTATTATTTTGCTTTTGCTAATAACAGATTTGCGATAGAACGCACACCATAACCTGTCGCACCGGCAGCCCATTGTTCTACAGAGGATTTTCTGTAAGTTGCTGAACAGTCGATATGTACCCAACCTTTTTTATAATTAGTGACAAAGTGCGATAAGAAAGCGGCTGCTGTACTTGCTCCCGCAGTATGCGAAGGAGCTGCAATATTATTTAGATCAGCAAAGCTTGAAGGCAATTGGCTACGGTGGAAATCAGCTAATGGTAAACGCCAGAACAACTCATTTTCTTGTTCAGCACTTGTTAGTAATTCAGCCACTAATTTATCATCGAAACTTAATACCGAATGATAGTCATTACCCACAGCAACTTTAGCTGCACCTGTTAGTGTTGCTGCATCAATGATCAGTTCTGGGGCAATATTACTTGCATCAATTAAGCCATCAGCTAGTACTAAACGACCTTCCGCATCTGTATTCATGATTTCGACTGATTTACCATTACGGTAACGAATGATATCACCCAGCTTAAAGGCATTACCGCTAACCATGTTATCTGCGATACACAGCAGTAGTTTCACACGTTTATTTAAACCACGAGTAATTGCTAATGCTAAAGCACCCGCTAATGTTGCAGCGCCTCCCATATCCGCTTTCATTGAATTCATAGATGATGAAGGTTTGATGCTATAACCACCTGAATCGAAAGTAATACCTTTACCTACTAGACATGCAAATACAGGTGCATTGCTATCTTGAGTCGGATTAAAATCTAATGCTAAATAGACAGGGTCACGAGAAGAACCACGGCCTACAGTATAAATGCCGGCATAGTTTTGATCGCGCAGATCGGCGCCTTTAGTGATCTTATAGCTGATATCTTCTTTATCAAGACCGCAGAAAAGATCAACCGTGCGTTGTGCCAGTTGCTCTGGGCCTAATTCTTCAGCTGGGGTATTAATTGTGTCTCTAACCCAATCAACGATACGAATACGTGATTCTAATTCGTGTTTATCCGCTTCGCTTAATTGTGGCCATTCGATAGAACGGGCGCCTTTAGGTGCTCTAAAACCTAACCAAAAAGCCCAGCTACGCTCTATATCCCAGCCTTCACCAACAAGAGCAACATTACGAATACCTTGGCTATCTACTTTACGTCCACCACGCTGAATAGCGCCTAAACGGTTTTCTTCCGTTAAGTGGATTGTCATGCCGGTTTCACTAGTGCTAATTAGTGCTTTTTCACCCCAACACGCTGCTGCTGGTTCATTAGACAGCATGATAGGCATAATTTGTTTATTCATTTATTATCTCTCTATTATTACTGGTGACAGTTAACCTATTCAGACTACCAGATATTTACCTTTTAGCATGATCAATTTACTGCAAAAATCCAGAGACCACTATCATCATCATTTGATATTAAGTGCTTGCATTGTATTCTTCGAGATATCTCTTATAACAAAAACTCAAGGCATCCCTATTTGGAGTTATTTCTAACGTGATTAACCTATTCAATGCAGAACGCCATAATGCAAAAAGACCAGCAATTAGCCAGTCTTTCGATTTGTGGTACAATCAATTATTCAAATTCATCAAGCCAAACAAGCAAAATGGCTTCAAGAATTTTTTCATTTGATTTTTGTGGATCGTCATTAAAATCGTCTAAATTACAGATCCACTGATGCATATCTGTAAAGCGCACAGTTTTAGGATCAGTGTCAGGGTATAGATCAAATAATGCTTCCCCTATTTCACGAGTATCACTCCATTTCATACTTGGCTCCTAAAATTAGTGCTCTCTTGCATGGTTAATCGAATATTTAGGGATCTCAACGACTAAATCTTCGTCAGTCACTTTAGCTTGGCAACTTAAGCGACTTTCAGGCTCTAAACCCCATGCTTTATCTAACATGTCGTCTTCAAGCTCAGAGCTCTCTTCCAGTGAATCAAAACCTTCACGCACTACACAGTGACAAGTTGTACATGCACAAGACATTTCACAAGCATGTTCAATCTCGATACCGTTGCGTAAGGCAACATCTAGAATAGACTCACCTTCTGTTGCGTCAACAACAGCACCTTCAGGGCACAGTGTGCTATGGGGTAAAAATACAATTTTAGGCATAGTTATATCTCATCCACAGAATGGCCTGCCAACGCTTGACGAATAGATGAATCCATTCGACGCGCTGCAAAATCCTGAGTTTGCTTATCCAGTAGTTTAATCGCGTTTTCAATGGCAACAGGATCTGTTCCTTCAACGCTCTCTATTAAGGTATTTACAACGTTGTCGATAGCGGTTTTCTCATCTTCATTTAGCAGATGAGCATCTTCTTCTAATGCCGCAGTTAAACTTTCTAACACGCGTGCTGCTTCGACCTTTTGCTCGGCTAGGCGACGAGCTTGTAAATCTTCTTGGGCATTTTCCATCGAAGATTGGATCATCTTAGCGATTTCAGTATCACTAAGACCATAAGAGGGTTTAACTTGTACTGAGGCTTCAACACCCGTTGATTTTTCCATAGCACTAACACTCAGTAATCCATCAGCATCAACTTGGAAGGTCACGCGAATATGAGCACCACCTGCGGCCATCGGTGGAATACCTCGTAATGTAAAACGTGCAAGAGAACGACAATCACTAACCAATTCACGCTCACCTTGAACAACATGAACGCTCATTGCCGTTTGACCATCTTTGAATGTCGTAAATTCTTGTGCTCTGGCAACAGGGATCGTGGTATTGCGTGGGATCACTTTCTCAACTAATCCGCCCATCGTTTCAAGACCAAGAGAAAGTGGAATAACATCTAACAATAGCATTTCACTATCCGGTTTATTACCCACTAAAATATCAGCTTGAATTGAAGCGCCAATAGCCACGACTTTATCAGGATCGATAGACGTCAGTGGTTCACGTTTAAAATAGTCGCCAACCATTTGACGAACTAATGGCACACGTGTTGAACCGCCAACCATAACCACTTCTAGAACTTCATCAACTTCAACATCGGCATCTTTTAAGGCACGACGAACAGATAATAGAGTGCGCTTCACTAATGATTGAATTAATGATTCAAACTCAGCACGAGTAATTTCACCTTTCCAGCCATTAACACTGATATCAGCAACATCATTATCACTTAATGCAATTTTAGTTTCTGATGCTACATCCAGCAGTTGGCGTTGTAATATCGCATCTTTTTGATGACCAAATCCTGCGCGTTCTCTTATCCAGTCCGCCAATATCATATCAAAATCATCGCCACCTAAAGCGGTATCACCACCGGTTGCCAAGACTTCAAAAACACCTTTGCTTAAACGTAAAACAGAAATATCAAAAGTACCACCACCTAAGTCATAAACAACAATGGTGCCCTCTTTTCCTGAATCTAAACCATAAGCAATAGCAGCGGCTGTTGGTTCGTTTAATAAACGTAAAACATGCAAACCAGCACGACGAGCAGCTTCTTTTGTACCTTGGCGTTGAGCATCATCAAAATAAGCTGGCACAGTGACTACAACACCATCAAGTTCACCACCTAATGATTGCGTTGCACGATCTGCCAATGTTTTTAAGATGTCAGAAGAAACTTGAATAGGATCGACAATTCCCGCTGCTGTTTTAATTAACGGCAAACCATTGTCATTTTCATGGAAATGATAAGGAAGATTTGGATAACGGCTTGTCACATCACTTAGTGAGCGACCCACCATTCTTTTAATTGAACTTATCGTGTTAGCAGGATCTTTTTCTGCTTCTTTTTTAGCATTCCAACCAACGTTGATATTATCAACTTGATACTGCACAACAGATGGCAATAAATAGCGACCTTCGTTGTCTGAAAGCGCTTCGGCTTGCCCACTACGTACAGTGGCAACTAATGAGTGTGTCGTTCCTAAATCAATACCCGCTGCAAGTCTGCGCTGATGCGGTGCAGGCGTTTGACCTGGTTCACTAATTTGTAATAATGACATAACAGTTTCCCTTAAAAACCATCAAACAAGCGTTCTTCAAGTTGCTCTACTTGCTCTTTTAATTTTGCAAGAAAACGTAATTTTCTTACATTATCAGCAGCAATATCCCAAGTTTGGCTATCTAGCGTTTTAACCATTTCGTCATGGCGTACAGTGTACATTTTTTCTAAACGCGCAGAAAAATCAGCTAACAAACTTTCGGCATCAGCACTGTGCTCAATGTTATCCAACTCTTCACGTAATGAGAGTTGCTCCATTAAAAATGCAGTATCGTGCATCGTTTGTTGCTCATTGGCAATATCGATACCGTGCAATGAGAGCATATATTCAGCTCTAGAGAGTGGATTTTTTAAGGTCTGATAAGCCTGATTGATAGTTGAAGCAAACGAGATAGCTTGAACCTGTTCTTTGTCAGATTTACCAGCAAAGCGATCTGGGTGATACTGACGTTGCATATCTTGATAACGTGTAGCAAGTTGCTGTTTATCAATATCAAAATGATTAGGCATACCTAATAGTGTGAAATAGTCCATACATCTACTCTTGGATTAATTAACGTTAATACCGTGTTTTAACACAAATTACACGGTGAAGCTTTCACCACAACCACACTCATTGGATACATTGGGGTTGTTAAATTTAAAGCCTTCGTTTAATCCTTCTTTGACGAAATCAAGCTCAGTTCCATCTAAATAGACCATGCTTTTACCATCAATGATAACTTTCACACCTTTGTCTTCAAAAACAGTATCTTCGTCATTGATGACATCAGCAAATTCAAGAACATAAGCCATTCCAGAACAACCGGATGTTCTTACGCCTAAACGCAAACCTTCACCTTTACCACGATTAGACAGGAAAGAGCGAACACGATTAGCGGCGGATTCTGTAAGGGAAATTGACATGGCACACCTCACTCATAAAGAACGAAAGCGGATACTGAAAAAAAGTTTCAGCATCCGCCAATATTTTATTTTTTTATTATAAAAGACAATTACTTGCCTTGGCGTTTGCTTTTATAGTCTGCAATCGCTGCTTTTATTGCATCTTCTGCAAGAATCGAACAGTGAATTTTCACTGGTGGCAATTCTAATTCTTCTGCAATTGCGGTGTTCTTGATGGACTCGGCTTCATCTAATGTTTTGCCTTTCATCCATTCTGTAACCAGTGAACTTGATGCAATCGCTGAACCACAACCATAAGTTTTAAAACGCGCATCTTCAATTACGCCGTTATCATCAACTTTGATTTGCAGTTTCATGACGTCGCCACAAGCGGGGGCGCCTACCATACCACTTCCTACAGAAGGGTCGTTGTTATCAAATGAGCCCACGTTACGAGGGTTTTCATAATGATCAATTACTTTATCGCTATAAGCCATGATTTAACTCCTGAAAACGTCTGATTAATGGTGAGACCATTCGATACTGTTGATATCAACACCTTGCTTATGCATATCCCAAAGAGGCGAAAGATCACGTAGGCGACCAATAGCACTGTGGATTTGTTTAATTGCATAATCTATTTCTTCTTCTGTTGTGAAACGCCCCAGAGAAAAGCGAATAGAACTGTGTGCGAGTTCATCTGTTAACCCTAAAGCACGCAGTACATAAGAAGGTTCTAAACTTGCTGAAGTACAGGCTGAACCTGAAGAAACAGCAAGATCTTTCAGTGCCATCATTAATGATTCGCCTTCAACATAGTTGAAACTTACATTAAGAATATTTGGCGCAGTGTGTTCTAAAGAACCGTTGATATAAACTTCTTCAATATCTTTAATGCCATTCCATAAACGTAAACGTAATTCGTTTAATCGTTTAGTTTCATCAGCCATTTCTTCTTTCAAAATACGGTAAGCTTCGCCCATACCTACAATTTGGTGAACGGCTAATGTACCTGAACGCATACCCCGCTCATGTCCACCACCATGCATTTGTGCTTCTAAACGAATACGTGGTTTACGGCGAACATAAAGCGCACCGATCCCCATAGGGCCGTATACTTTATGCGCAGAAAGAGAAAGTAAATCAACTTTTAACTTAGAGAGATCAATAGGTAACTTACCAACGCTTTGCGTTGCATCTACGTGGTAAATAATCCCTTTGCTACGGCATAATTCACCGATAGCAGCAATATCTTGAACAACACCAATTTCGTTATTTACATGCATGATAGAAACTAAAATAGTATCTTCACGCATTGCTTCTTCAAGCTCTTTGAGGTCAATCAGACCATCACTTTTTGGTGCTAAATAAGTGACTTCAAAACCTTCACGCTCAAGTTGGCGACAAGTATCTAAAATCGCTTTATGCTCAGTTTTTGAAGTGATGATGTGCTTACCTTTTTTCTGGTAAAAGTTAGCAACACCTTTTAGTGCGAGGTTATCAGCTTCAGTTGCACCTGATGTGAATACAATTTCACGAGGATCAGCACCAATTAAATCAGCAATCTGATTACGTGCAATATCAATAGCTTCTTCTGCTTGCCAGCCAAAACGGTGTGAACGAGAGGCTGGGTTACCAAAAATGCCATCAATAGTTAGGCATTGCATCATTTTTTCAGCAACTCGTGGATCAACAGGAGTGGTTGCTGAATAATCTAGATAAATGGGTAATTTCATTGCTCACTAACTCCAAAGACGACGGATCTTCTTTAATAATTTTGTTTTTGCCTACCTAGAGATCGCCGTTAAACTCGCATATTAACAATGGTTTCTTGTAAACGACCATTGATAGCATGGCGTTTTTCATTGTCTTGACGATCGGCGACATCCATAACCTCTTCGTTATTCACTAACTCTTCAAGGCTGATACTGCTTAGGAAACTGGTTATACGATCACTTAAATCACGCCACAAAGTATGAGTCAGGCAACGATCGCCACCTTGACAACCTTCTTTGTTACCCTGACAACGGGTAGCATCGACAGATTCATCAACCGCAGAAATAACTTGAGCAACAAAAATTTGCCCAGCGTCACGGCCTAATAAATAGCCGCCACCAGGGCCACGAACACTTGCAACTAATTCATTTTTGCGTAAACGCGAAAAAAGTTGCTCAAGATAAGAAAGGGAAATCCCTTGACGCTCTGAAATATCGGCGAGGGGAACAGGACCTTGCTGTGAATGCAATGCAACATCAAGCATTGCAGTAACTGCGTAACGCCCTTTTGATGTCAGTCTCATAACAAATACTCCGTGGTGAACAATAATCAAATTGTGTCATTCCCGAGTAATTTAGTCAACTATTTATCCGAGTGTTTTAGTCAAGTATTATACTCAGCCCAAAGTTGACTTAAGTTAATCAACTTTGCCCTCTATTTTTTAGCCCATTTCTCAACTGACGTTAGAATACCACGTAAGATATGAAGCTCTTGTGTTTCTGGGCGTGCGCGTGTAAATAGACGGCGTAAACGGCTCATCACTTGCCCTGGATGTTTAGGACGAATAAAGCCTGATTCATTAAGCACCTGCTCTAAGTGAACATAAAAACGTTCAATATCATCTGCTGGTGGATAATCAATCTCTGATGGGGTATTTTCCTCTTGTTTTTCTTCTTGGGCAAGTGCTGCCATACGAATTTCATAACAAACAAGCTGAACTGCCATCGCTAAATTTAAAGAACCATATTCTGGGTTAGTCGGAACATACAAATGAAAATCACATTTTTGTAATTCTTCATTGGTTAAACCTGTGCGTTCACGACCAAAGATTACCGCAACTGGCTTATTTTTAGCTTCCATAACACAACGCTCACCACATTCACGGGGGGCAAGCATGGGCCAAGAAAGTGTGCGACTACGGGCGCTCGTCCCAATCACTAAACCACAACCTTCAATCGCTTCATCGATGCTATTAACAATGTGTGCATTGCCAATAACATCACTTGCACCTGCAGATAGGGCAATAGAATGTGAATCTGGTTTTTCTTTCGGATTAACAAAATAAAGGTTGGTTAATCCCATGGTTTTCATAGCACGAGCAGTAGAGCCCATATTGCCTGTATGTGAGGTCTCTACAAGGATGATGCGAATATTTTCTAACATTGATTTCTTGTTAATTGCTTTGTGATCCATCTATTTTATCACAAATGTAGCCAGAAACACGAATGCCTGTTATACTCTCGCACGTTTTTTATCCCCGTTCTTTAACATCTTGTGGAAGATAACCATGCATCCGATGCTGAATATTGCCATACGTGCCGCACGTAAGGCTGGTAATTTAATCGCCAAAAATTACGAAAATCCTGAATCTGTAGAAACTAATCAGAAAGGTACCAATGATTTTGTCACTAATGTTGACCGTGACGCAGAACAAGCAATCATTGAAATCATCCGTAAGTCTTATCCAAAACACACCATTATTACGGAAGAAAGTGGCGAGTTACTCGGTGAAGATCACGACATACAATGGGTTATTGATCCACTTGATGGCACGACTAACTTCATTAAACGTCTTCCACACTTCTCTGTTTCTATCGCTGTGCGCATTAAAGGCCGTACTGAAGTGGCTGTTGTTTATGATCCTATGCGTAACGAATTATTCTCAGCTGTTCGTGGTCAAGGCGCTCAATTAAATGGTTATCGTCTGCGTGGCTCTAATGCCCGTGATTTAGATGGTGCTGTTCTTGCAACTGGTTTCCCATTCAAAAGCAAACAACATTCAGCTGCTTATATGAACATGTTAGGTAAACTATTTGTTCCTTGTGCTGATTTTCGTCGTACTGGTTCAGCAGCATTAGATTTAGCTTATGTCGCTGCTGGCCGTGTTGATGGTTTCTTTGAAATTGGCTTAAAACCTTGGGATTTCTTAGGCGGTGAGTTAATTGCTCGTGAAGCAGGAGCTATCGTTTCTGACTTTACAGGTAACCATGGTTATCTCCAAACAGGTAATATTGTTGCGGGTAACCCTCGTGTCGTTAGAGCATTATTAGCTGAAATTCGTAGCGAACTAACAGATGCATTAAAACGTTAATTTGTCAGTACAAATAACGACAAAAATATAAAGAAAAAGGCCATCATTGTAAAATGTAATGGCCTTTTTTCTTACCTCTCTGTTTCGCATTATATTAATAGTGAATTTACTGATAACCTGCTGATTTCTAATGCTATTTTGTCTAGTAATTGTGATGTCATTTCTTGCTTATCAATACGTAATAAAAATGCTTTTCGGGCTATCACAAATCCTAGTATTTGCCCAATTACCGCATGAGCACGAATAGTAGTGGTTAATTTATTGCAATCTTTATCTATTAATTCAATAAGATGAGAAAGTCTTATATGAAAAGGCTCTATGAGATTATGATAAATTAATTCATAATTTTCAGTCGGTTCTAACTGTTCCCGTAAAATTAATTGACTATAATAATGGCGTTCTGGTGCTAATAACGCACGCGTTAGTCCCGTCATTAATAAAGGAATTAACTCAGCAAATAATTCACGATTAGGTTTATCTTCTTTTAATATACGCTGAAGCTTATTATCAAAATGGTCAAAATGAATTTCTGAAGCTAATTCAGTCGCAATAAATTGAATAACAGCGGTATAAACACCGAGCTTTCCACCAAAATGATAAGGAATTGCTGACTGATTAACACCAGCATCCTGCGCAAGTTGTCGCGTTCTCAACCCACTAATTCCATGTAGTGCAAAAAGCTTAATCCCTTCTTGAACTAACTTTTCTTGAGTCTGTTCTGTACTTATCGCGGTTTTACTGGTGTTTTTCATTATTTGTTAACTATTTTATATTTGGCTTATAAATCAGCACGCATTAATTGTGTTGAGTTTGAATTTAACTCAATCCCTTTACTTTTACCAACAACAACCGTACCACCTAAGTTACATAAGTGATGACCAAAGCCACAGTTAGGTTCAAACGCAAACGTCATGCCTTCTTGTAATACAAGCTCTCGTCCCGGATTTGGCAATCGTTCAATTTGTTTATAACGACTCGCTAATGGTAATGATTCGATACCTGGAGCTGTACCAAACCCAATAGGTCCGTATGGATTGATGCTATGGATAAGTGGATGAACATGCCATCCCCCTGATTTTAATAATGGTTTTTCCATTAAATCAACTACTTCACCAAAAGTAACTCCTGCCTTTAAATGTTCAACTCCTATTTCATAACATTCACGAGCAACCAAAGCGGCTTTTTCTAAGTTTTCGTGAATTTTACCTACTGCAACAGCAGCCTGATGTTGTGTTTCATACATTCCATATAAAGCAAAAATTTCTGATAACACAATATCACCGGTTTGAATTTCACGAGGTGCTTGTGAACGATATTGCCAAGCTGGAGGTCCCCAACCAATATATTCAGAACCTGATCCCATTAGAATTTCAGCCGTGAATCCACCTCTAGATAAGCAAGTTGCAGTAATAGCAGCTGCAAGATCAGCTTCTGTCGCTCCAGGTCTGGTTGTGACTCTCATTGCTTCACTCATTGCTTCCCCAATAGCGGCAGCATATCTTACGTGAGTCAGTTCTTCTTCACTTTTAACTGATGCTCGTTTAAAGAAATCACGATAGACACAGCTAAATTTTGCATAAGGAAATGCATCTTTAATACCGTTTAGAGTATTAAATGGCATTGCACCATCAAAATAGAATGGAGGATAAGGCTCTAAACCAATAACACCGATATGCGCATTTTGTTGTACTCCCATTTCTTTCAGAAATTGAGCAATACTGCGCCCTGTTTTTCCCACAACGAGATTATCTTCATCAATCCACTGCAAATCACCACGTAATTTTGCCTGCATATGATCAGCGATCATCATTGGTGCAAAAGTAATTATTAATGGCTTTTTATCTTCATGAAAAATAACAACTGATCCTAGTCGATCATTTGTAAAATAGTGGTCAATACAAAATGGTGCAGGTGCAGCAGATTCTCTATCACCATAAATAATCAATGTATCTAACTGATTATCTTTCATAATATCTCTAGCTAATTGCCAGCGTCTGTCTCTTTCTTGTAAAGAAAAACTGGCTGGGATCACCGATTTATTGTTCATAATAATACCCTTTTTCACATTCATTCATTTGAATGAATTAAATCTAAACCTAATAATTAGAATGGTCAATTATTCTTTTGATCAAAAAATGCGCTTTTTAAATAAGAAAAGAAAAAAATCTGCAATATCAAGAGATATTACAGATCTTAATTTTTATGAAATAAAGAAATTAGGTATTTTGAGGCTGTACTTTAGGCCTAATAAACATCGCAGGGATCGTTAATGCTGCCATTAACCAGAATATAAACGATTCTTGATTTGGGAGTTTTTCATATAGCCAACCCGATATAATCGTCATAATAGCAATACTACCCCCCATTGCTAAGGCGGAATACACAGCTTGCAGACGAATAATTTCGTGTTCTTGTCGGGCGCTAATAAAACGCATTGCAGCCAAATGACACACTGTAAACGTACCACTATGTAAGATTTGAACAACAATAAGCGCGGGTAATGCGGTAAAACTCCCCATTAATCCCCAACGTAAAAGTCCTGCAAAAGCAGAAAGTAATAGTAGATCCCTTGCCCCCCACCGACGGAATAAACGGTGGCTAAGCATAAAAACGATGACTTCAGATATCACACCTAATGACCAAAGGTAGCCAATTGTTGCAGTGTCGTACCCTGCTTTTTCCCAATAAAGTGCGCTAAAACCATAATAAGCAGCATGCGCACCTTGTAGTAGAGAGACACATAACAAAAAGCGCCAAACAGGCCCATCAGAAATGAGTTTCATAAAAGACACATTACTGTGTTCTGTTTTTTTCACCTTACCTTGAGGCATGATTTTAGGACGAAGCATCGATGTAAGGAATAATGCAAGGGTACTGGCAATCAACCCATAAAGAATGATGGGATGCCCAAAAACATCAATTAAAATCCCCAACAATGATGAACTAATGATAAAAGCAATAGAGCCCCAAACGCGGATTTTTCCATAATCAAAAGGAAACTGTTTTTGCCAAGTTCCAGCTAAGGAATCCCCTAAAGGCACCATAGGTGAAAAGAATACGTTAAATCCAGTCATTACAAAGAATAACCATGCCCAATGGCTACCCATCATAAATGCAACAGTAAAGAGTAATGAGAGAAAGGCGAATAGTCGTAATGCTGTGATAAGTTTTGATGGATCTTTTACTGCGGGTGTTAAAATGAGGCTACCGACAAAACGTGCAGTTAAACCTACACCTAATAACAGACCTATCATTGCAGGATCGACACCCTCTCCTTTTAGCCATATTGACCAAAAAGGTAAAAAGATACCGTATGAGAAGAAGTACGTAAAATAATCTAAGGCAAGCCACAGTGTTGATGGAATAACCATCCAATCCCCCATTTTTAAAATGCAAAAAAACCCGCCAAGAACAAGTTCTCGAAGCGGGCTTGTACAACGGGTTTTATTATATCGTTACAAACTTATGCGTAAACTGGAAATTTAGCGCAGATATCCAAGACATCTCGTTTCACATTCTCAATGTTCGCTTCATCATTGATATCATCAAGGACATCACACATCCAACCGGCTAATTTACGAGCTTCCGCTTCTTTAAAACCACGGCGTGTAATTGCTGGAGAACCGATACGAACACCTGAAGTGACAAATGGACTACGTGGATCATTTGGCACACTGTTTTTGTTAACAGTGATATTTGCACGACCGAGCGCTGCATCTGCATCTTTACCCGTAATATCTTTATCAACTAAGTCTAATAAAAACAGGTGGTTTTCAGTTCCGCCAGACACTACTTTATAACCGCGTTCTAAGAAAACGTCTACCATTGCTTTCGCGTTTTTAGCAACTTGTTGCTGATAAACTTTAAATTCTGGTTCCATTGCTTCTTTTAATGCAACCGCTTTACCCGCGATAACGTGCATTAAAGGGCCACCTTGAGAGCCAGGGAATACTGCTGAGTTCAGTTTTTTGTAGAACTCTTCATCTCCACCTTTAGCAAGGATAAGACCACCACGTGGGCCAGCTAATGTTTTATGAGTTGTTGTTGTAACTACGTGAGCATGAGGAACGGGGTTAGGATAAACACCCGCAGCAATCATCCCCGCAACGTGTGCCATATCAACAAACAGGTAAGCACCAATGCTATCAGCAATTTCACGCATTTTCGCCCAATCAACCAAACCAGAATAAGCAGAGAAGCCACCAATAATCATTTTTGGTTGATGTTTTTTAGCTTGAATTGCGATATCTTCGTAATCAATTTTACCTGATTCATCAATGCCATAAGGTACGATATTATATAGCTTACCAGAGAAGTTAACTGGTGAACCATGAGTTAAGTGACCGCCTTGTGCTAGGTTCATACCTAAAACTGTATCACCCGGTTTTAACAATGCCATATAAACAGCAGCATTCGCTTGTGAACCTGAGTGAGGTTGTACGTTAGCATAGTCAGCACCAAATAATGCTTTTGCACGATCGATTGCCAGTTGCTCTACAACATCCACATACTCACAACCGCCGTAGTAGCGTTTTCCCGGATAGCCTTCAGCATATTTATTTGTCAGCTGAGATCCCTGCGCCTGCATAACACGAGGACTGGTATAGTTTTCAGAAGCAATAAGTTCGATGTGCTCTTCTTGACGAGTCACTTCACCTTCCATTGCATTCCATAATTCTGGATCGTAATCAGCAATATTCATTTCACGTTTTAACATTCAGATCTCCTGACTCAGCTAACTTCACTAAAGACAAACTCCCATACGGGAGAAAGAATGGCATACAGTGTAAACTCTTTTTCTTCATTGAGATAGCCCCTAATGAAAAAATACGCAATCGTTTGCCATTCAATTATAACAGTACCTTATTACTTTTTAACAACCTCATTTTATCCTGTGCTTATTCCTCTTTTTGAGGCACATCTCGCCTTATTATGCAAACGTCCCGCATCATTCTCTAAGATTTGAGATTTTTTGTTAAAAAATAAAAACAATTATTTACAAAATAATCAAAAAGAGATAAGTTGCATATAAAATGCAATTTATAAAAATTCACAATAAACTGAAAATTTTTCAGGAGCAATTATGTTAGATGCACAAACTATCGCGACGATTAAATCAACAATTCCTCTTATTGCTAAAACAGGCCCTGCATTAACCGCACATTTTTATGATCGAATGTTCTCTCGTCATCCTGAGCTAAAAGATATCTTCACCATGAGCCACCAAAGTAATGGTGCTCAACGTGAAGCCTTATTTAATGCTATATGCGCTTATGCAACCAATATTGAAAATTTATCTACAATCTTACCGGCCGTTGAAAAAATCGCACAAAAACACACCAGTTTAAATATTCTTCCTGAACACTATCCCATCGTAGGTGAAAATTTATTGGCTACAATTGATGAAATGTTTAACCCAGGGCAAGAAGTGTTAGACGCTTGGGGAGCTGCTTATCAAGTATTAGCGGATGTCTTTATTAGTCGTGAAGAACAAATTTATCAACAAAAAGAACAAACAAGTGGTGGTTGGAGGGGATTGCGAGCTTTTAAAGTCACACATAAAGTAAAACAAAGTGATGTCATCACCAGCTTTGAATTAGCACCTGAAAACGGCCTTGATATTACGCCTTATCAAGCAGGGCAATATTTAAGCATTTATATCCGTGATGAACGTCTTGAAAACCAAGAAATACGTCAATATTCATTAACTCAATCGTCAAATAATAAAACCTATCGCATCGCGGTAAAACGCGAAGAGAAAGGTATTTTATCGAATTTTCTTCATGACCATATTCAAGAAGGGGATGTTTTACAAGTCGCCGCACCAGGGGGGGATTTCTATTTAGAGGTATCACCAACAACACCTGTTACATTAATTTCAGCGGGTGTGGGTTTAACCCCCATGCTATCAATGTTACACACACTTTCGGCTCATCAAGCCAATGTCAATTGGTTACATGCTGCTGAACATGGTGGTGTTCATGCCTTTAAAGGTGAAATTCATCAAGTCGGTAGCCAAATTCCACATTATCAACAAGCAGTTTGGTATCGCACACCACGGCCTGAAGATGTACAAAATAAAGAATATCAATTTGAAGGTCTAATGACATTAAAACAAGTTGAAGATTGGATAAGCATTCCTGATATGCATTTCTATTTTTGTGGGCCATTACCTTTTATGCAATCTGTTGCAAAACAACTTATTGAATTAGGTATTAATCGTGAAAAACTGCATTATGAATGTTTTGGTCCTCATGCTGTTATTATGCAAGATTTATAATCAATAAATAATCAAGCCATTAAGACTAAGCTTTAAAATAGAATAAATAAAAAGCGCTGATAGAGTTATATTTATCAGCGCTTTTGTTATTTATATCATGCTATTTTTATGGTCAGTATTTATTTTCAATCGCAGTGGGAATAACATGATCTTTAGCAGAAAAACCGTACCAAATAACACTAATTAGACAAAGTGTATAACCAAATAATTCACTGCCCTCTTCCACCATGTTTTTAACAGCGCGGTTATAATCCTCACCTAATAGTTTATTCCATAGTATTCCCATACCAAATAGACGAGAGAACAACAAAATACATAATAAGCCAGCAACTAACATTCCATGGCTTGGATGAGTAATAAAGTGAATTAAGCCTTTTAATGTTCTCTTACCTTCTCTAATCGCAATGGCAATACAGACAAACGTCACTGTCAACGCGAACCAAACCCAAGATCCGTGTGCAATCTGATCAAATACACCATCTAACTCACGAATTAAAATACACAGGAAAAAGCCCATAATTAGAGTGAACGCTCCCCGTTGTTCACTTTCTTGACACGCTTTAACAAAAAAGAATAAGCAAATCATTGCGACAATAATTTCTTGACCCAATTCAGTTACTGACGTTTCTGAAATGCCATTATCAAGAACCAAAATATCAAGAAAAATAAATCCCGTAGTGATAGCAATTAACACTGCCGCACATAAAAATAAAGCAAGACGCTTTAATAAATAATTAAACATTATTCTTCCCACACCTTAATGATTTTTTAATATAGATGATAATAACTTACTTAAAAGTTATTGAATAACATTTTGTGCCTTAATATTTATAAAAAATAGTAAAATAAATTGTTAACAATCATCAATAGACTTGAATAAGATATAAATAGCATTTTAGGTAAAACATAAAAAAAATAATTATGCGCAAGAAAAAGAAAAAGCCCGATATTTTGATTAAAAATATCGGGCTTTAATAAAAATAAATAATGTAACGATTTGGATTAAGCTTAATCAATAATTAAATAGCTTCTTCGTCTTGCTCGCCAGTACGAATACGAATAACACGATTCACATCAAAAACAAAAATCTTACCGTCACCAATTTTACCTGTTTGTGCTGTTGTCATAATTGTATCAACGCAAGTTTCAACAATTTCGTCAGCAACAACAATTTCAATTTTTACTTTAGGTAAAAAATCGACCATGTATTCTGCACCGCGATAAAGCTCAGTATGCCCTTTTTGGCGACCAAAACCTTTCACTTCAGTTACGGTCATTCCCGTGATACCGACTTCACCAAGCGCTTCTCTTACATCATCTAACTTAAACGGCTTAATTATCGCTTCAATTTTTTTCATCGTATTATCCTGCTATTACCAGTTGTGGCGACCAAAACCGCTTGTTATTGGGTATCTGCGATCTTTACCAAAATTACGACTTGTAATACGTGGCCCTACAGGGGCTTGACGCCGCTTGTATTCATTAATATCGACTAATTTTATCACTTTACGGACTGTTGCTTCATCAAATCCAGTGGCAACTAAATCAGAAATAGATTTATCCTGTTCAACATAACCTTCAAGAATAGCATCCAAAATGTCATAAGGTGGTAAATTATCTTGGTCAGTTTGTCCCGGCGCCAGCTCTGCTGATGGTGGTCTATCAATCACACGTTGAGGAATAGCCGGTGAAAGTGTATTACGATACTTAGAAAGTTCAAAAACCAATGTTTTAGGGACATCTTTTAACACATCAAAGCCCCCCGCCATATCACCATACAATGTCGAGTATCCCACAGCGGATTCACTTTTATTGCTTGTGGTGAGCACTAAGCGACGGCGTTTATTCGACATCGCCATCAAGATCACTGCGCGACAACGAGCCTGTAGATTTTCTTCTGTAGTATCAGCAGCAGTATCTTTAAACATTGGTGCTAGCTGTGCCATAAAGGCATCAAACATTGGTTCAATAGACACCGTATCGAACTCAACACCTAATAGATCTGCTTGTTCTTTGGCATCATGAATACTCATTTCGGAAGTATAACGAAATGGCATCATGACTGCTTGAACACTCTCTTTTCCTAATGCATCAGCAGCAATAGCAACCGTTAATCCAGAATCAATCCCACCAGATAACCCGAGAATTGCCCCTTTAAAACCATTTTTAGTGACATAATCACGCGTTGCAAGCACTAATGCTTGATAAACTTGTGCTAAAGGTGAAAGTTCTGGCGCTGGATCCACCATCGGGATAATGGTTAATTCATCAAGCTCTACAATTGCTGTTTGCTCATCAAATGCAACTAAACGATGAGTGATCGTGCCTCTTTCATCAAATACTTTAGAACAACCATCAAAGACCAACTCATCTTGACCACCAATTTGATTAAGATAGATCACGGGAAGGTGCGTTCTTTGGCAATGTTCTTTAATTAACTGTGTACGAACATGGGGTTTTTCACGGTTATATGGTGAGGCGTTTATAGATAAAACAAGATCTGCACCTGCTTGTTTTAATGCATCAATAGGCTCATTAATCCAGATATCCTCACAAATTAACAAACCTAAGTGGTAACCTTTAAATGGCACAACACAACGCTCATTTCCTTGTTGGAAATAGCGTTTTTCGTCAAACACACCGTAATTAGGTAATTGCTGTTTAAAATAACGTGCTTGTAACTCACCTTTATAGAAAAATGAGAGTGCGTTATAAATTTTGCCGTTTTGCCACCAAGGATGTCCCACAACAATCGCTGTTTTTTTACTTGCTTGTTCTAAACGTGTAAGTTGTGTTTCACAACGTTGCTGGAAATCAGGACGAAATAGCAGATCTTCAGGAGAGTAACCGCACAAAGCAAGCTCAGAAAACATGACCAGATCAGCCTCTTCTTGCGCTTTAACGGTAGATAACATGCGTTCACAGTTACCTTCTATATCGCCAACAACCCAATTGAGTTGGGCCATTGCGAGTTTTAATTTACGACTCATAAAAATTAGTCTCTCCGCTATCTTTCGCATTAAAGGAAAGCTAGTTTAAAAATATATTCGTTATCTGAAAAGGTTATTCTTTAAAATCATTCGCATCTAGCTCATGACGAGATAACAATTTGTAAAACTCAGTTCGATTGCGTCCTGCCATACGTGCGGCTTGAGTCACATTGCCTTTCGTCATTTGCAGTAACTTTCTCAAATAAGTCATTTCAAAATGCCCTCTTGCCTCAGCAAAAGTGGGTAAAGCGGTATTTTCACCTTGCAAAGCTTGTGTCACTAAAGCTTCACTAATAACTGGAGCTGTCGTTAAAGCGACACATTGTTCAATCACGTTAACTAATTGACGCACATTTCCGGGCCAACTTGCTGTCATTAAGCATTTCATAGCATCAGTGGAAAAACTTCGGACAAAAGGCTTATGACGTTTAGCTGATTCACGTAATAGATGATTTGCAAGAACAGGAATATCTTCAGCTCTCTCACTTAATGTCGGAATTCGTAAATTCACCACATTTAAACGATAAAACAAATCTTCACGAAATTCATTACGTTCCATCGCTTTAGGTAAATCACGATGTGTGGCAGAAAGGATACGGACATCAATATCAATATCACGGTTGCTTCCTAATGGGCGAACTTTTCGCTCTTGTAAAACACGTAATAATTTAACTTGTAATGCCATTGGCATATCGCCAATTTCATCTAAAAACAGTGTACCGCCTTCTGCCGCCTGAAATAGGCCTTCACGACTACTTACTGCTCCTGTAAAAGCGCCTTTTGCATGACCAAATAGTTCAGATTCTAAAAGTTGCTCTGGTAAGGCACCACAGTTAATGGCAATAAAAGGTTTTTTGGCTCTAGGGCTTGCACGATGAATAGCTTGAGCAAGAACTTCTTTACCTGTCCCACTTTGGCCGTTAATAAGCACACTGACATCAGATTGTGCAACTAACTTTGCTTGCTCTAATAAACGTAGCATTTGTGGGCTACGTGTCACGATATCTTTTGACCACTCTTCATCTGAAACCGTGGTCACTAATTCCAGCGCTTCATCAATTGCCTTGTAAAGTGCGTCTCGATCAACGGGCTTAGTTAAAAAGCTAAATACACCTTGTTGTGTTGCTGCGACTGCATCTGGAATAGAGCCATGAGCAGTTAGAATAATCACTGGCATTCCGGGTTGCTGACGCTGTATTTCAGCAAACAATGCCATACCATCCATTTCATCCATGCGTAGATCGCTAATAACAAGGTCTATTTTTTCTTTTAAGAGAAGTTTTAGTGCTTCTTGCCCACTTTCAGCGGTGAAGATATGAAAACCTTCACTTGTTAACCGCATACCAAGTAACTTTAATAACCCAGGATCGTCATCGACAAGTAAAAGATTTGCTGATTTATGGCCAGCCATGCACATTCTCCTTATTTAGATCCTGCTTCAGTTGGTTTAGCATCCTGTTTTTCTATTTCAGTTTTAACAGGCTCAGGTTTAACCACTTCAGGTTTAGTAGATTCTGGTTTTGAAGGTTCTGGTTTAACCGTTGTTGCAGGAGGTGTTTTTTCCTCACCCTTTGGCTTTTCTGTTATCGATTGTGTAGAAACAGGCTTCTCTGTCGGTTTTTCAACAACTGTTTTTTCTGTTTCAGGAGAAGTGGTTGCCATACTCTCTGTTAAATCCTCATTTTGAGATAACGAATCAACAGAACCACTTTGTTTTCTATTCGATAACTGCCTTTCAATTTGGGTAAGGCTTTCAAGCTTTTTCAGTGTGACATTAAGTTCATGCTGTAATGCGTTATTCTCTTTTCTTAGAGTATCTATTTTATTATCTGTTTCTGTAGTTAAACGACGATAACGATTTTTTTCTTCAGCTAAAGAGAGAATGAGTGTTTGATTTTCAATCCATGTCGATAATAAAACACGCATAGAGCTTGGAAATTGTAGTTTGTAGCTTTCTAGTAACACTAATTGTGTTCGACGATCAGCTATCGTCATACCAGCACGTTCTAATAAAATGCTTTTATAAAACGCATCATCCCAACCTGTAACGACAACACTATTTGCTTGGCGTTGTGCTTCTGTAGTCATAATGCGGTTCGTACATTCAATTGTGCGTAACCAATAAAGTGCATTGTTAATGCCTTCATCATAAAAAGCACTTAATGTTTTACATTCTGCCCAACGGTAATCAATTGTTCTTTGTTTAACAACGGGTATATCGGGCTCGGGTTCTAACGACGCAGTGAGCGACTTTGGTGTACAGCCTGAAAGAACCAGTGGAAGCATAATAAACAAGACACACTGTTTCCAATTTAATGCGATTTTTCTAGTTGATGCAGGAGCCATAGATAACGGTTCAGTACCAAGCATCTGTTTATTTATTTTTTTATACCCATGAGGAGGAGATGCTTGTATTTGTGACCTGATTTGCATTATTTATTCTCAGAAAGTAGCGGTAATTCAATACGAAAACAGACATCGGCATAGTCAGAAGGAACAACACTTAAGTCACCTTCCATTCTTTTGATACAGTCATGAGCAATGCTTAAACCTAAACCGCTTCCTTTTACAGCACCTTTGCGGAGTAAAGAACCTTGAAAAAAGGGCTCAAAAATCATTTTTTGTTCAGATTCAGGGATAGGCGTTCCTTTATTGGCTATATCAATCACTATCTTCTGTTCAACTTGATAACTAGAGATCCAGATATTACCTGATTCAGCACCATAGTGCACCGCATTCGAGTAGAGATTGTCGATAACTCGTGATAATAATGTCGCCTCTGCTCGACATTTTGTCAGATTAAGTGAAATTATCGTTTTAATCTCCTTTGCTCTAGCAGGTAAGCTGTGTGCTAATACCACATCATTCACTAAATGAGTTAAATCGACTTCTTCAATTTGCTGAGGAACCTCAGAAAGTTTACGATTATAATCAAGTAGTTGTTCAATCAACAACTGTAACTGCTTACTACTATTATCAAGAATCGAAACCACTTCTTTTTGATCTAGCGTCAAAGGGCCAGCAACTTCATCAGCTAATAATTCTGTTCCTTCCCGCATACTAGCAAGTGGCGTTTTTAATTCATGAGAAATATGGCGTAAAAACTCATGACGTTGTGATTCAAGCCATGCTAATCGTTCACTTAACCAAATAATACGTTGAGCTAATGATCGAAGTTCCCGAGGCCCTTGAAAAGAGTCCAAATTATTACTAAGTGTTCGCCCTTCTCCCAATCGATTGATCATCTTTTCAATCCCCTTAACAGGACCGATGATCATTCGTGTAAATAGTGCGATGAGGATCAAACTGAATACGAACACAATAAGACTTTGCCAGCCGAAATAACGTCCTTTCTCAGCAATTGCCATTTGTAACTGTTCGCCACGGCTAAAAATAATTTCTTTTGTTAGCATCACAATACGGTTATTGGCATAAGAAAACTGCTCTAGTGCTTGTTGCATATCTTTCGTAGGTTCACTGCTTTCGCACTGAATAGACTTTAGCTTTTCAAGTGAAGAATTAAGCACGTCGGCTTCTTTAGATGAAGAAAGTGGAATTATGGTTTGTTGTAATGTTGAGAAGAGTTTGGTGTATTGCTGATAGCGTTGTTGGTACATATCGTCATCAGTCTTATCACGTAATACACAATAACGACGATAGTTTCCTTCCATCTCAATAGCTAAATTTCGCATGACTTCACTTCGTTCAGTGTCTGCCAATGCATTTTTATTAGTAATTGCTGCTTGATTACTTAATTGATCGAGACTTTGATAAGCTTGATAAGCAAGGACAAGTAAAGGCAATAGCACCATCCAAAATGCCATTATCACAAGCTGTCTTAAAGAACGAGGAAAAATACGCCACTTTTTCAATGAAATCATCTCAACACCTATTAGAGTAATGCGATGCTACATGACTTGATAACAAGAAAAAAGTCCGACATTAGAAAATCAGGTAAGGATAACAAACACAAGCGAGAAAATATGACAGGCTCTAGAAGTGGGAGAGCGGAATATCTTACTGAGATATTCCGCTCGTCAATATTTCATCTCTTTTCTCTCTAAAAGAGAATGAAGGTGGTGCCTCACTCCACGTGTCGCCCTGTGTTTGATAAGGTCCGAAGACGAGTATCATGATGTTGGACGGTAGGCACCTTACTCTGGCGTCATTCCTGGCTTATGTGGTATGTTCCCACCCATATTGTGGACCGACATAAAA
The DNA here is from genome assembly GCF_016239305.1 of Proteus vulgaris. Classification (GTDB taxonomy): domain Bacteria; phylum Pseudomonadota; class Gammaproteobacteria; order Enterobacterales; family Enterobacteriaceae; genus Proteus; species Proteus vulgaris_C. Next base: position 66,515 of record NZ_JAEHOQ010000014.1, read on the forward strand.
AGTTGAATGAGCAACTGATTTATATAATGCACAAGGCGTGCCAACTTTAAAAATAATTTATTAAATAACTGAAATAGAACAAAAAATAAAAAAATTCCTATGATATTTTATTTATGTCTCTCTTTTATCTAGTCACAAAGTAACCAAGCTGTCTCCATATCCAGACAGAGTTACCTTAAATTTTATAACTACTTATATTTCAATAATTTAAATGTCGCCAAAAAGAGACAACTTAATTACCAAGTGTCGCCGTTTTTACACAACAAAAAATAATACCTTTATTATCAATACAATAAAGCCTCTCGCAAAGTAGAGGCTTTATGTATTTACTACTAAGATAATTTGCCACTAATTAATCAAACTGCTTCCTAGCATTGCGGAATAATCGCATCCAAGGGCTATCTTCCCCCCAATTATCTGGATGCCAAGAGTTACTGACCGTTCTAAATACACGCTCAGGGTGAGGCATCATAATAGTTGAGCGTCCATCCCTTGTTGTGACAGCAGTGATCCCTTTTACTGAACCATTAGGATTTAACGGGTATTGTTCTGTTGGCTGACCATAATTATCAACAAAACGTAATCCTACTAAATTTTGTGCCTCTAATTGTGCCAATTGTTCAGCATGACGGAACTCTGCAAAGCCTTCCCCATGAGACACAGCGATAGGCATTTGCGAACCCACCATGCCTTGCAACAATAACGATGGGCTTTCTGTTACTTTGACCAAACTAAAGCGAGCTTCAAAACGCTCAGAACGGTTGCGAACAAAACGAGGCCATAAATCCGCTCCCGGAATAAGTTCAGATAATGTTGACATCATTTGACAACCATTACAGACACCAAGTGATAAGGTATCTTGGCGCTCAAAGAATTGAGCAAATTCATCACGTAAACGAGAATTAAATAGAATAGATTTAGCCCAACCCTCGCCTGCACCTAATACGTCACCGTAAGAGAATCCTCCGCACGCCACCAGCACATCAAAATCACTTAATGAACGCCGTGACGAATGTAGGTCACTCATATGAACGTCAATAGCATCAAAACCAGCTCGGTCAAAAGCAGCCGCCATTTCAACATGAGAGTTAACACCTTGCTCTCTTAGTACGGCAATACGAGGACGACTTCCTGTTGCAATATAGGGAGCCGCAATATCTTCGCTTGGATCAAAGGTCAAATGTACGTTTAACCCCGGATCATTGATATCTTGTTTTGCCTGATGTTCTTCATCAGCACACTCAGGGTTATCGCGTAAACGTTGCATTTGCCATGTTGTTTCAGCCCACCAAAGACGTAGCGTACTACGTTTTTCATTATAAACTTCGGTTTCACGGCTTTGAATTATAATGGCATCATCTTGTGTTGCTTGACCTAAATAGTGCAAGCAATCTGCTAAACCGTATTGTGCAAATAATGATTCAACTGTATCTTGATGTTCAGTACTAATTTGGATCACACCACCTAGCTCTTCATTAAAGAGCCCCGCTAAGATATCTTCATCATAAGCACTAATATCAACGTTTAACCCACAGTGCCCCGCAAACGCCATTTCTGCAAGCGTGACAAATAAACCACCATCAGAGCGATCATGATAAGCCAACAATTTGCCTTCATTAACCAATTGTTGCATCACATTAAAGAATTGTTTTAGTTGTTCTACATTACGGAGATCTGCAGCTTTTTGACCTAGCTGGCGATAAACTTGTGCTAAGGCTGTCGCACCCAATGCATTATGTCCATTACCCAGATCAATCAGATATAAACAGTTGCCTGATTGTGTCGATAATTCAGGCGTTACCGTTTTACGTACATCTTCAACACGAGAGAATGCCGTAATGACTAAAGAAAGTGGAGAGGTAACTTCTTTGTTTTTTCCATCTTTATCCTGCCAGCGCGTTTTCATTGACATCGAATCTTTACCAACAGGAATGGTGATGCCTAACTCTGGGCATAACTCCTCACCAATAGCTTTCACCGCGTCATATAAACCAGCATCTTCACCAGGATGCCCCGCAGCTGACATCCAGTTAGCCGAAAGCTTAATACGATTAAGTGATTGCACATCACTGCCAGCCATATTCGTTAAGGCTTCACCCACTGCCATTCGTGCAGATGCAGCAAAATCTAATAGCGCGATTGGCGCTCGCTCACCAATCGACATTGCCTCACCATAATAGCTATCTAATGTGGCTGTCGTAACAGCACAGTTAGCAACCGGGATTTGCCAAGGACCAACCATTTGATCACGAGCAACCATGCCTGTTACAGTGCGATCACCAATAGTAATTAAGAAAGTTTTTTCAGCAACGGTAGGTAAATGAAGCACTCGATAAACTGCATCTTTTAAATCAATATCTTTACGATCTAGATACTCACCTTCTGTTTTTTGTGATTTCACATCACGTAACATTTTAGGCGCTTTACCTAATAATATGTCCAATGGCATATCAATAGGTTTATTATCAAAGTGTGTATCGTTTAATACTAATTCACGCGCTTGCGTAGCTTCACCAATTACGGCGTAAGGTGCTCTTTCACGCTGACATAACGCATCAAACAGAGGCATTTTTTCTGGTGATACTGCCAACACATAACGTTCTTGAGATTCATTACACCAGATTTCAAGTGGGCTCATTCCGGGCTCATCATTTAAAACATCACGCAGTTCAAAACGACCACCACGACCACCATCATTGACTAATTCAGGCATCGCATTAGAAAGACCACCAGCCCCTACATCATGAATAAATAAGATAGGATTATCGTCGCCTAACTGCCAACAACGATCGATAACTTCTTGGCAACGTCGCTCCATTTCTGGATTATCGCGTTGAACAGAAGCAAAATCTAAGTCCGCATCAGATTGCCCTGAGGTCATAGAAGAAGCTGCTCCGCCACCTAGACCAATATTCATCGATGGGCCACCTAATACGATCAACTTAGCGCCAACAGTGATCTCCCCTTTTTGAACATGATCTTCACGAATATTACCAATACCACCAGCTAGCATAATTGGTTTATGGTAACCGCGAATTTCAACACCATTGTGGCTATTGACTTGTTCTTCATAAGTTCTGAAGTAGCCTAATAATGCAGGACGTCCAAATTCATTATTAAATGCAGCACCACCTAATGGTCCTTCTGTCATAATATCTAATGCATTCACAATACGTTCTGGTTTACCAAAATCTTCTTCCCAAGGTTGTTCAAATCCTGGAATACGCAGGTTAGATACCGAGAATCCGACTAAACCCGCTTTAGGTTTTGCACCACGCCCCGTTGCACCTTCATCCCGAATTTCACCACCAGAGCCTGTCGCAGCCCCTGGCCAAGGTGAAATTGCTGTTGGATGGTTATGTGTTTCCACCTTCATTAAGATATGTACGGGTTCTTGATGATAATGATAACGCCCTTTTTCAGCATCGGGATAAAAACGCCCCGCAACCGATCCTTCCATAACAGCCGCATTATCTTTGTATGCCGACATGACATAATCAGGAGTTTGCTCAAACGTATTTTTAATCATTTTAAATAATGATTTATCTTGCGCTTTGCCATCAATAATCCAATCTGCATTAAATATTTTGTGGCGACAATGTTCAGAGTTGGCTTGCGCAAACATATAAAGCTCAACATCAGTTGGATTACGTGCTAAGCGATTAAAAGCATCAACTAAATAATCGACTTCATCATCAGCAAGTGCTAATCCCATTTCAATGTTTGCTTTAACAAGCGCATCTTTGCCTTTAGCAAGCACATCTATCGTTTTTAATGGTGTAGGCGTTTGCTCCGCAAACAGTGCATTCACATCTTGATAATTTAAGAAAATGGTTTCCATCATTCGATCATGAATTAAACCATAAAGCTGTTGCCATTGCGTTTCTGTCATCGTATCGCCTTCAATAAAGTAAGCGATACCACGTTCAATTCTGACCACTTTGGATAAACCACAGTTATGTGCAATATCGGTTGCTTTAGAAGACCAAGGTGAAATCGTTCCAGGACGAGGTGTCACTATTCGCATTTCCCCAACAGGCTCATGCTCTGTTAATGAAGGCCCATAATGCAATAATTGGCTTAATTTAATGTGGTCATCTTCAGATAACTGCCCTTCCACTTTTGCGAAATGAACAAATTCCGCATATATACCTTGTACAGGAAGGTTATTTTCCTGACATTGAGTGAGTAATTTATTAATACGAAACGCGGATAAAGCGGGGGAGCCACGCAGGATTTCCATAGTATTGAGTTCTCTCTTTTAGCAGCTAGCCTGATCAATCATTCAGGGGAAACGCGCCTAGTATAATAGAATAACCCCTCAGACGAAACCGTTTGCGTGAACAAAATAACGGCATTTAACTTAGTGTGTTTTAATGATTAATTGGTGTAATCAAGTTGCGTATTACCGATATGTTAAGCAAAATGCTCGATTACTGGAAATTTATCCATGTTAAGATAACGACTTTACACACAACAACAAACAACGTTAACGAGAAATAACCTATTGAATAATATAAGGATAAACTATTTCGTTATCGTTATCATAGCGCTCTTTTCAGCGGCAATTATTGCGTTGAATATTACTTGGCCCGATAGGCAAAAAGCGCAGATAAATAAGATTTTATCTCGTGGTGAGTTAAGAATTAGTACGATGCCGTCACCATTGATAACGATGAACGATAAAAAGGACCCCGTAGGTTTCGATTATGAATTAGTGAAGCGCTTTGCTGATTATCTAGGCGTGAAGCTTGTCGTTAATATGCGGACAAATATCAACCAAATGTTTGATGATCTGGAGAACAATAAAGCAGACTTTATCGCAGCTGGATTACTTTATAACAAAGAGAGATTAGATACGACACGCAGTGGGCCTGCTTACTTTTCAGTATCTCAGCAATTAATTTACCGTAAAGGGACATTAAGACCACGTAGCTTTGATGCTTTAGATGGGCGCCTTGTCGTCACAGCAGGTTCAGCTCATGCAAGCTTATTGCGCACACTAAAAGAAACGCAATACCCCGAGCTTGAGTGGGAAGAATCAGACAATCAAACAACCTCTCAGCTACTTGAAGCGTTATCAGAAGGTAAAATTACCTATGTCTTAGCCGACTCTATCAGTGTTGCGGTACAACAACGTATTCACCCTAATGTTGCCGTAGGATTTGAAGTGACTGAAAGCCGTCCTCTTACATGGTATTTATCTGATAGCGAAGATAATAGTTTGTATGCCGCTATGCTAGATTACTTTAATCAATTATCTCAAGAAGATGTATTAGCACGATTGGAAGAAAAGTATTTTGGTCATGTAGGTTCATTTGATTACTTCGACACTATCTCTTTTATTACTGCAATTGATTCCATTTTGCCAAACTATCAACCTCTTTTTGAGAAATATGCGGATACCTTTGATTGGCGATTATTAGCGGCAATGGCATGGCAAGAATCACATTGGGATCCTCATGCAACGTCACCAACAGGCGTTAGAGGTCTTATGATGCTAACACGCCCTACTGCATCAAGTATGGGAGTCACTGATAGGCTTGATCCTGAAGAGAGTGTTCGTGGTGGTGCTCAATATCTTAAACATCTTCTTTCTCGTTTACCTGAGTCTATTCCTGAGGATGAGAAAATTTGGTTTGCATTAGCCGCCTACAATATGGGCTTTGGTCATATGCTTGACGCCAGAAGGCTGACAGAACAACAAGGCGCAGATCCCGACAGTTGGTTAGATGTAAAATCAAGGTTACCACTACTGAGCCAAAAAAAATATTATGTTGACCTTCCTTATGGCTACGCAAGAGGACATGAAGCTTATCGCTACGTTGAGAATATTCGTCGATATCAACTGAGTCTCGTAGGCTACCTTCAAGCTAAAGAGAGTAAAAACAAGATCCTATCTAAAGACAAAGAAAGTAATGAAGATACAGATCAAGAGATATCATCATTAACATTAACTCAAGAACCCTCTCGTCATTAATGATGTACTACATACCGCTCAGCCTCTTTTATAGAGGCTTATTCTAGGCTTAACACTTTTATCATGCCATTTCTGATATCCCATAGCAGATTTTTATCCTCATCAATATCCTCTTAATATTTTCTTAATATTAAAAATTGTTACATTTTTTCTTATCTTTATTTAACCAAAGTTGGAAAAAAGCCATGTTAAAAAATGGTAACACTCATTAGTTAAACCACTCACTCTATGAGTAAAACGTATCTAAAATAGCCCAGAAAGTCTTTTTTTGACTATCAGAATAGGTGAAGTATAAGAAAAAATTAACTTAAATACGTAGGAATTATCTCATCAGTTATTATTCATTTTATGATTATTCTTTTTGGGAAAACTTTATTCGCGATAAAAATTAACCTAATACCTACGTTATTAACATATAACCCTTTGAATTATATGTATTAAGATAATTTGTAATTGATTTTATTAATTTTCTTAAACTAATGTTAATAATATCAATTTTTATAAAGTTAAAGTAATGTTAATTATATTGTCTATTAAATTTATCTGCCTGATAAACTTTTTTACCCATAAATTGAGTAATAAAAAGAATAAATCTATACAAAACTCTATTAATGTGGAATAGGCCAGATTAAATCTGAAATTTGCGGAAACTGACAAAACGTTATATCAAATAGAACACCTTTGTTGATATCATATAAACCAGTCATTATTCGAAACAACTCGAAATATAATGCAAATCAATTTTTATATTCCGACATTAATATTATTTTTTCATAAATAATAATACGCACGATCTTCAAGGGATTATCTATAATGAAACTGAGTAAAATTGCTTTAGCTGCTGCTTTAGTATTTGGTATTAATTCTGTTGCAACTGCTGAAACTTCTACACCAAAAGTTGGCGCAACTAAAGGCGAAATTCAATTAAAAGGTGAAATTGTTAATTCAGCTTGTGGATTAGCAGCTTCTTCAAGTCCAGTTATTGTTGATTTCAGCGAAATCCCAACATCTGCATTAGCAAATATGCAAAAAGCGGGTAACGTTAAAAAAGATATCGAATTACAAGACTGTGATACTACCGTAGCAAAAACAGCAACTGTTAGCTATACACCAAGCGTTGTTAATGCAACAAACAAAGACTTAGCTTCTTTCGTTTCTGGCTCAGCTTCTGGTGCAGGTATCGGTTTAATGGATGCTGGTAGTAAATCAGTTAAGTGGAATACAGCAACAACACCAGTACAATTAATTAATGGTGTTTCAAAAATTCCATTCGTTGCTTACGTTCAAGCTGAATCAGCAGATGCAGCTGTAACTCCGGGTGAGTTCCAAGCCGTTATCAATTTCCAAGTTGATTATCAGTAATCGTTTTATTTATTTAAATTAATTAAATAATAAATTACTGCATTAACGCAGGGGATTTCCTCTGCGTTAAATTTGATAAAACACTTCAATTTAATAAAAAATAAAAATAAAAAGTAATTAAATAAATATTCATTATTTAATTAATTAGTTTCTATTTAATTAATAATTAGGCGTTTATTCATGTTAATTTCTTATTTTCACAGCACAATATGGAAAAACATTTGTGCCATTTTGCTATTGTGCTTAGCGTTTTTCGCTCAAGCCGAGCAAGATGACTCTGTGGAATTTAACATTCACATGTTAGATGCTGAAGATAGAGATAATGTCGATCTATCTCGCTTTGCCACTTCTAATTACATTATTCCTGGCATGTACTATCTGGACATCCGTATAAATGGACGAGATTTTCCTCGCCAAAACATTAATTATGTTGAAGTAAAACCTAATTATTCTGTTGCTTGTATTGACCCTTCTCTTCTAAAAAAATTAACCATTAACGAAGAAAATCAAAGGTTTATCGAAGAGATTTCCCCTGATTGCTTTAACATTAATCAATTACCCGGTATCTCCATCAAAAATGATGGCGGCATTCTTGATATTGTTATTCCTCGTTCATTAATGAAATACGAAGATGCAGACTGGACGCCTCCTGAATTATGGGATCCCGGGATATCAGGGATATTACTTGACTATACCTTAACAGGAACATCGACACGTCCTAATAAAGGTAACAATAACAACTCGCTGACAGGTTATGGCCAAGCGGGTATTAATTTTGGTGAATGGCGTTTACGTGCTGAATACCAAGGAAATTATTCATCTGAATATTCATCAAACAATAGTTTTGATTGGGATCAGATCTATGCCTATAAACCACTACCCAATCAAGCAGCTAAACTAACGTTAGGTGAAACGTATTTAAACTCCCAAGTTTTTGATAGTTTTCGTTTTACTGGTGCCAACATCCAAAGTGATGAAAGAATGTTGCCACCATCTTTGCAAGGTTATGCACCAGAAATTCATGGTATTGCAAATACCAATGCTAAAGTTACCGTCACTCAGAATGGTCGTTTAATTTATGAAACTACTGTTCCTGCTGGCCCTTTTGTTATTAAACATTTACAAGATACAGTACAAGGCCAATTAGATGTCAGAGTGGAAGAACAAAACGGTAAAGTAAACGAATTTCAAGTACAAACAGCCAATCTACCTTATATGACGCGTCCTGGCTCAGTGCGTTATAACACATCAATCGGTCAGCCATCGCTCAACAACCATAAAATGCAAGGTCCTGTTTTTTATCAAGGTGATTTTTCATGGGGGGTGAACAACACGTGGTCTCTGTATGGTGGTGTTTTATTAACAGCTAAAAATTACAATGCGTGGTCATTAGGTTTAGGCCACGATATGGGGCGTCTAGGTACGCTTTCTGGTGATGTTACTCAATCTTATAGCCAAACCTATGATAATAAAAATATCAACGGAATGTCATTCAAACTGAACTATGCTAAAACATTCGATGAATACCATAGTACAATTACTTTTGCAGGCTACCGTTTTTCAGAGAAAACATTCCGATCTTTTTCTCAATATATTGATGAGCGTTACAACGATATTAATAACAATGGTTATGAAAAAGAGATGTATACCATTACAGGTAACAAAACTTTTTGGGCTGATGATATTGAAAAATCAACAACGCTTTATCTTTCTTATCGTCATCAAAATTATTGGGATAAAAATACACAAGAGCAATATGGTGTAACAGTAAGCCGTAACTTTTCTATTATGGGTATAGAGCAGATTAACACTAATTTATCGGCTTTCCGCACTCAGCATAAAGGAAATACTGATGACAGTATTTCTTTCAATATTTCAGTTCCATTGGGCAGTGGTAAAAGTATAGGTTATAGCCTACAAGACAGTAACGGAAAAGTGAACCAAATGGCCTCTTATTCTGATAATAGCAATTATAATAATTTATGGCGTGTCCGTGCGGGGTTAAGTTCAGACCATAAAGCCAATACTGATGGTTATTATCAACACCGTTCTCAATATGCAGAAATTAATGCCAATGCAAGCTATCAACAAGATAATTATGTTGCTGTAGGTGCAACAGTGAAAGGTGGATTTACGGCTACTCGTCATGGGGCTGCATTACATAGTAGCAGTATGACATCAAGTACCGCTCGAATGATGGTTGATACTGACGGTGTTTCAGGTGTGCCGTTTAACAACCAAAGTACGACAACAAATCTATTTGGTATTGGGGTACTCACTGACTTAACCAGCTATAACAACGTTGATGCGCGTATCGATGTTGATAAAATGGATCCAGATATTGAAACACATAAAGCCATCACCTCCACAACATTAACTGAAGGGGCTATTGGTTATTACACATTCCCAGTGCGTCAAGGTGAACGTCTAATGGCTATCTTGCAAACTGCTGATCAAAAACACCCTCCGTTTGGTGCTGAAGTCACTAATAAAAAGGGTGAAAATATGGGAATGGTGATGGAAGAAGGCCTAGTTTATATTGCTGGTGTTAACCTCAATGAATCATTAAACGTGATCTGGGGTGGTAAAACCCAATGTACGATTACGATCCCGGCAACAATTAACGATCCACTAAAACGTGAATTGTTATTATGTCAGGGATTTTAATGAACAAAATGAATTACTAGAGATAAATGTATGAACACATTCAACACACTTAAAAAACTTTTTTGCGGTTCATTACTTGTATTAAGCATGGTGAATACAACACAAGCTGGTGTGTCATTAGATAGAACGCGGATCGTATTAACTGGTAATGAAAATTCAGCCAGCGTAAATTTAAAAAATACGAGTCCTGATATCCCATTTTTGGCTCAATCATGGGTTGAAAATGAACACGGGCAAAAAATTGCTTCTCCTTTAGTGGCGCTTCCCCCTTTACAACGTCTTGATGGTGACCAAAAAGGTGTTGTGAGAATAACCAAAACTGCAGAAATTGGGCTTTTGCCGCAAGATAGAGAATCGCTATTTTATTTAAACGTTCGTGAGATCCCACCAGCACCAAAACAAGCGAATGTGTTGCAAATGGCAATGCAATCACGGATTAAATTATTCTATCGACCTACGGCTATTATTCCTGAAAAACCAGGTATGATTTGGCAAGATCAGTTGATGTTTAAAAAACAAGGTAATCAATTTATTGCAGAAAATCCAACACCTTACTACATCACCATTATTGGTCTTTCGAATAAATTAAATGGTGAAGATAGTGATAAATTAACGACATTCCCTGGTTTAATGATTGCACCTAAATCGTCACTGGAAATTCCCGTTAAAACCAGTAACGTCAATCAATTTTATATGATGTATGTAAATGATTATGGTGGACATCCTGAATTGAAATTTGTTTGCCAACAAAATAGCTGCAAAGTGGCCCCGAAAGAACAACAACCAAAATATTAATTAACTTGACGCCGGTAGGAATAAAATGAAACCAACAACAGCAAATTTTTATTTCAATACGCTAAAATTATTTTTTACTGGCGCAATATTATGTACTCCAATTGTGGCATCTGCTTATATTCATGGTGAAGTCCGCACTGTTGGAGGCCCTAATATTTTTAGAGTTGAGTTAAATAACGCAACATTTCCTAATAACAGACCCGGTGAAACTGCCACAGTAAATTTTTCTTTGCCTGATAGATATTTAGCAACGGTTTACTGTCCTAAAGATCCCTTAGTTCCGAATTCTCGCACTTATTATATGGCGAATTCTGACCTACGCTATTTAGGTAATAATTACTATGAACTTAATGAATACGTCGATGTTCAAATCAAATTTTCTATTTGGGGTCCTGAATCACTTCCTATCGTTCCTTTTATTGAAAAACCTAACAATCGAAATGGACAACAAGGTTGCCGTATTCCTGAATCACCAAAACCCAACATGTCATCAGGAAGTAGCGGTGTATTAGTGTTTCGCCTGAAAAAACCGATTATTAATGGGGTTTCATTAACAGGGCAAGCTGTAGCTCAAATGTATGCCCGTGTAGGTAATGGCTTATATCGAGAGTATGGCCCTGAGCCAATTTCAAAATTAGTGATTAGCTCAGGAATATTAACCACGGAAGATAAATGCATATTTAATAATGGCTCTCCAATTACCTTTGATTTTGGTAATGTTGGTAATACTTCTGATTATTTGAATGGCCAAAACTACAAGATCACGCGCAATATTCCAATTAAATGTGAAGGTGGTAGTTTTACTAATCCTAACAGTCGAATTATGTTTAAAATTCAAACAGGAAGCTCAGGTGTCGCTAGCTTTAACCCTAATTATCTCGGCACAACAGGACCTGTAGATAGAACAAATTTAGGTATTGTTTTAAGAGACAAATCAGGAACGATTGTGCCACCTAATAAATATTTTTCTGTCGGGAAGCTGAATAATTTTAAAGGTAATTGGGAAGTCACTGCGGCTCCTATTGCAAAGACAGGGAGCAAAATTACAGAAGGTGAGTTTTCAGCACATGCCACATTAGTTGCGGAGTTTATGTAATGGAAAATCCACTAATAAAATCTGCTATTTCTCTTTTATTGTTACTGTCGCCTTCTACCTTTGCTGCAACAGAGCTTATTGGCGGTGATATGGAGTTTAAAGGCGTTGTGGTTGCACATGGTTGTACCATAGTTGCTGGTGATGAAAATAAAGTAATCGACTTCAAGCAGATATCCGCAAAAGATCTCTATACCTTTCAAAAAAGTGAACCCGTTGCTTTTAGTATTAGTTTAGAAAATTGCAGCCAAGATATTTATAAAAGTGTCACAATTACACTTGATGGAAAAGAGCATCCGACAATGCCGGATCATCTTGCTGTTATTGGAACAGGATCTGAAGATCCTAAAAGTATCGGGATTGTATTTACCGATATTCAACGCAATGTTATTCAATTAAAAAAGCCGAGCACTACTCGACTTCTTAATAATAAACGTATTCAATTTAATTTTATAACGTATGTTGAGGCATCACCCTCTGCGCTGAAAAATCAAACATTGCTAACAGGACCTTTCCAAGCACAAGCAACCTATACCCTTAATTATCAGTAAATAGATATTTATTTTGTTGTTTGTTCCGTATTGACTAAAACAGGGCTAATCTTTTGCTTTTTAAGTTGTTTCTTTTCAGCCCTTCTCATCTTAAAAAATTGACTTAAAAGCTGTGAACACTCTTCGCCTAATACACCTGATGTTATCTCAACTTTATGGTTCATTCCGGGATGCTGTAAGATATCAATAAATGAGCCAGCCGCACCTGTTTTTAAATCAGACGCACCATAAACCACTCGTTTTACACGACTATGCACAATCGCTCCAGCACACATCACACATGGTTCGAGAGTAATATAGAGGGTAGCATCGAGAAGACGATAATTTTGCAAATGCTTTCCCCCTTTACGTAATGCCATAATCTCTGCATGTGCCGTGGGATCGTTATCGATAATTGAATGATTCCATCCTTTAGCAATGATTTTATTATCGACGACTAATACAGCACCCACCGGTATTTCACCGATTTCTTGTGCTTTGTGCGCTTGCTCAATCGCTTTATGCATCCAATAAATATCATCTTTAACTTTATTCACAAGGATATCTCTTCATTATCATATAGCGGGATATTGTACCCTGTTTTCTATTGATAACTAAAGAGATTGCCATGAATTGTTTATGATAAAAATAGCCAGATATAACTTTAGTTTACACGGACTTCTGTTGCTAATTTAATCGCTAAAGCCCCTAAAATTGTTGCCATAAACCAACGTTGAATTAATGCCCAACGTGGTCTTTGTATAAAGATCCCTGCAATTGAACCCGCAGCAATAACAATCAAGGCATTCACCGCAATACTAATAATAATTTGGATACTGCCAAGAACTAATGATTGATTTAATACACTGCCATTTCCAATAGTTATAAATTGGGGCAAAAGTGAAAGGTACATCAATGCAATTTTAGGATTGAGAAGATTAGTGACAAATCCCATCACAAAGAGCTTTGTCGTATTACCTGAAAGGAGTTTTTTCGGATGAAAGATAGAACGACCACCGGGTTTAATAGACTGCCAAGCAATATAAAGCAGATAAATTGCACCACAAATTTTCAAGGTATCATAAGCATAAGGCACTGCCATAAAAATTGCGGTAATACCAAATGCAGCCAATAACATATAAAAAATATAGCCAACAGCCACACCGATTAATGAAATAAATCCAGCTTTTTTTCCTTGAGAAATTGAGCGTGAAATCAGGTAAATCATATTAGGGCCCGGTGTTAGCACTAAACCCAAGGATAAAAGTGCAAACGTCCACATATTAAACAGTGTTGGCATAGTATCCCCCCTTATTTGAACATTATCACCAACAGAAAACCCAACATTAAAAATATTACGTAATAATATTAGTGCAACTGACTTTCATTTTTCTTCATTGGCAAGTATTTAATATTTTATTTATACATTCTAATAAACCATTTGGGCGATGCTACTTTAGGAAATTCCCTATAAATGGTAATCTTACTCCCCCTTACTTAATGCCTATTAAGCAAAAAGATTGGGGTAATATTCCTATTTGAATGATAAAACACTACTTTATCGGATATAGCGACACACAACTGATAGATGGTAACATATAAGTGCAAGATATAAGTTACTGAAATTTAATAATTTATATATTAAGTGACTGATATGGCTTTACTAATTACGAAGAAATGCATCAACTGCGATATGTGTGAACCCGAGTGCCCGAATGATGCTATTTCAATGGGGGATGATATTTATGAAATTAATCCTGACCTTTGCACTGAATGTGTAGGACATTACGATAAACCAACTTGCCAATCGGTTTGTCCCATTACCAACACGATCATCACTGATCCTGCTCATACTGAATCTCAAGATGAATTATGGGAAAAATTTGTGTTGATCCATCACGCAGATAAGATCTAAATCTTAATCCATAATTTTGTGGGTGATAAATCTAAGAGAGCTATTTTTCTAAAATAACTGTCGCACAAGCATAGCGCTGTTCATCAGCAAGTGTTACGTGAATAGAGTTTATCCCCGCTTTCTCTGCCATTTCTTTGGCAACCGCTAAAAAATGCAGTGTGGGTTTGCCTAACTCATCATTGCGCACTTCAAAATGATTAAAAGCCAACCCTAAACGGATACCAGTACCTAATGCTTTTGCCGCAGCCTCTTTTACTGCAAATCGCTTGGCCAAAAAACGTATAGGTTGTTTATGTGACTGATAGATTTCCCACTCTGTTTCAGTAAGAATTCGACGGGCAAGGCGTTCACCAGAACGCCCTATAATTCCTTCGATACGCGATATTTCAACAATATCCATACCTAAACCAACAATAGCCATTAGCGACGCGCTTCTCGCATTAAACGTTTCATTTCTTCAACTGCAGGTGCTAAGCCACTAAATACTGCTCTGCCAATAATGGCATGACCAATATTCAGTTCATACAATTCAGGTAAGGCAGCAATGCGCTGTACATTGTGATAATGCAAACCATGCCCTGCATTCACTTTTAAGCCTTTAGATGCAGCATAAGTCACTGCATCACGAATACGTACAAATTCTTTTTCTTGAGCCAATTCATCTTCAGCGTCAGCATAAGCGCCAGTATGGATCTCAATAAAAGGTGCGCCAACACGATCTGCAGCGTTAATTTGTTCATGGTCAGGATCAATAAACAGAGAAACTTTGATACCCGCTAAAGATAAGCGTTTAATGGCATCTGCTATTTTTTCTTCATTAGCAACAACATCTAAACCACCTTCAGTTGTTACTTCTTGGCGTTTCTCAGGCACTAAACAACAAAAATCAGGTTGTGTTTGGCACGCGATCTCAATCATCTCTTCAGTGACTGCCATTTCCAGATTTAATCTTGTCTGAACTGTTTGGCTTATCAGCATTAAGTCACGGTCAGTGATATGACGTCTATCTTCACGTAAATGAATAGTGATACCATCAGCGCCCGCTTGTTCTGCAACAAAAGCCGCTTGTACAGGATCGGGATATGTTGTGCCACGGGCATTACGAAGGGTGGCGATATGGTCAATATTAACGCCAAGTAGAATATCAGTCATGCTCTTCTCCTGAAAAATAACGTTGCATTACCTTAGTTTACACATTCCATAGAGAAGAAAAAGACAATATTACTGTTCTACTATCAATGCCCTTTTCTTTGGGGCTTTTTTAATAGCAAATTGTCTAAAAAGTTCTCTACTTTTTAATGGTTTTCCGCCTAAATAGGGTTTTAATGCCATTCTGGTAAATCTTTTTGCCGCTTTTAATGTTTCCACAGTAGGAAATTCGCGACTGGCTAAGGATTTTAATTCAAATCCAGTAAAACTATTATGATCAACCACTAAACTCGCAATAAAACCTTTTTCTTCTCGATATCGATAGGTCATCGAATCTGAAACAGGCTCTCCACTTCCGGCACAATGCAGAAAATCTAGGCCATAACCAAGTTGAGTTAATAACGCCAGTTCAAAGCGTCTTAAGGCCGCTTCAGATGTAGTGTCACTAGCCGCAAGAATTTGTAAGCAAGAAAGATATTCAAAAAAAAGCACACTGTAAGAAGTGCCATTTTCCAAAACACGAGATAAGAGTTCGTTAAGATACAGGCCACTATAAAGAACAGAGCCTGTCAGCGGTAAAGCTAAAGAGATAGGTTCAGCATCACGAAGTGTTTTAACTTCTCCTCGCCCACTCCAACGAATGAGCAAAGGAGTAAAAGGTTGAAGTGCCCCTTTTAGGGGTGAACGACGGCCTCGAGCACCTTTTGACAATATGCGTACTCGCCCTTCATTTTCAGTGAAAAAATCGAGTAATAAACTCGTTTCACTGTAAGGTCGAGCATGGATAACGAATGCACGTTGCCAGCCATCCACTTCAGTTACCTACTTTAAATCGTCCACATAGCCAAGGCTACGTAAAGCACGTTCATCATCAGCCCAGCCAGCTTTAACCTTCACCCAAAGTTCTAAGTGAACTTTGTTTTCAAATAGGTCTTCCATATCCATACGGGCTTCAGTACCAATTTTCTTGATTTTTACGCCTTTATTACCAATAACCATTTTTTTCTGGCCTTCACGTTCAACCAGAATTAATCCGTGGATATCGTAACCACCGCGTTCATTAGTAACAAATTGCTCAATTTCAACAGTGACAGAATAAGGTAGTTCCTCACCTAAGAAACGCATCAATTTCTCACGAATAATTTCTGACGCCATAAAACGTTGAGAGCGATCAGTAATATAATCTTCAGGGAAATGATGAATAGCTTCTGGCAGACATTTACGAACAATTTTAGCAATCGTATCGATATTCATGTCTTTTTCTGCACTAATTGGCACAACATCAAGAAAATCCATTTGTTGGCTTAAAAAGCCAATATGTGGAAGTAACTTGGTTTTATCAATAACATTATCCACTTTATTAATTGCTAATAAAACAGGGCAACGCAATGATTTTAATTTGTTTAATACCATTTCATCGTCAGGCGTCCAGTTGGTACCTTCAACAACGAAAATCACCAATTCAACATCACCAATCGAGCTACTTGCCGCACGATTCATTAGTCTATTGATGGCTCGCTTTTCTTCAATATGCAAGCCTGGTGTATCAACATAAATCGCTTGATAAACACCATCAGTATCAATACCCATGATACGATGACGCGTTGTTTGCGGTTTACGTGATGTAATAGAAACTTTCTGCCCCAATAATTGGTTCAGTAGTGTTGATTTTCCCACATTTGGGCGACCGACTATCGCAATAAATCCGCAATAGGTTTGTTCTTCGCTCATTCAAGCTCCAATTGTATTAATGCCTGTTCAGCAGCGGCTTGTTCAGCTTTTCGACGGCTTGTGCCCATCCCTTTGACGGGTTGATCGATACCGCTTATCTGACAATGGATCGTAAACTCTTGGTCATGGGCTTCACCACGAACCTGTACCACAATATAAGATGGTAGTGGTAGATGGCGCCCTTGCAGATACTCTTGCAGACGAGTTTTAGGATCTTTTTGCTTATCGCCTGGGCTGATTTCAGCCAAACGATTCTCATACCATTCTAAAATAATTTTTTCGATATTTTGAATATCACTATCAAGGAAAATAGCACCAATTAAAGCTTCCACCGTATCCGCTAAAATTGATTCTCGGCGGAAACCGCCACTTTTTAATTCTCCAGGACCTAAACGCAGACATTCGCCTAGTTCAAATTCACGTGCTAATTCAGCGAGTGTATTACCACGAACAAGCGTTGCTCTCATTCGGCTCATATCCCCTTCATCAACACGAGGGAAGCGATGATAGAGCGCATTAGCAATAACATAGCTTAGAATTGAATCACCTAAAAATTCTAAACGTTCATTGTGTTTACTGCTTGCACTACGATGCGTTAAAGCCTGTAGTAATAATTCATTTTGCGTAAAAGTATAGCCCAGTTTCTTTTGTAACTGGTTTACTAATAAAGTATTCATGTGCGATCAAGTTCCATAACTTAATTTGAAGCACACGCAACAAATCTGTTTAAGACAACGAGAGATTATCGGGTTGGATAACAGAACTGTTGCGTTTGCACTGGCTCCTGTGAATAACAGGAGCCAATCATATTTAAAGAAGTGGCATATTCTACACTGAGATAGAAAGGAATGCTGTAGCTATTTTGTCAATAGTTACTTAATGCCACCGATACGACTGAGACGAACGCCTGTAGGCCATTCATTCTCTTGTTTTTCAAAGCTCATCCAAATCGTTGTCGCTTTACCGACTAAATTTTTCTCTGGCACAAACCCCCAGAAACGACTGTCTGAACTTCCATCTCGATTATCCCCCATCATAAAATAATGATCTTCAGGGACAATCCAAGTACCAACGGGTAATCCTGGTTGGATAAACTCAGGCATCGTCATATCACCAGGTATTGTCATAATACGGTGAGAGACTTTTCCTATCGTTTCTACGCGTTCTTCTTCACGTAATTGAGTTGCTGTTGAAATAGGATCTTCAATTGGAATTGATTTCATGCCATTTATACGCTGACCACCCGGTACATTTTGTAACAACAGCGTCCATTCACTTGGATAAGCGGTACCATAAGTTACCGAAATCTCATCGTTACAAATCGCTTTATTACAATTTGGGTAGATGTGTATTTTTTTCGACATCATATCATAAACAATTTTATCACCCGGTAACCCAATAACGCGTTTAATAAAGTCAGTAGAAGGATCACGAGGATATTTAAAGACTGCAATATCACCTCGTTTTGGCTTTCCTGTATTTATTAACGTTGTTTGTGTTATTGGATCTTTTAATCCATAAGCAAACTTTTCAACCAAGATAAAATCGCCAACCAATAAGGTTGGCATCATGGAGCGAGAAGGTATTTGAAACGGCTCATACACAAATGAACGCAGAACCAAAACAATAATCAATACTGGAAAGAGAGAACCTAAGGTTTCAGCCCAGCTTGGCTTATTAATTGATTTTGCTAACTCTTGCTGATCCTCGGTACCTTGCGTCATATCTTGAAGACGCTTTAGTTTTGCTTTTCGGGCAGGTTTGAGCTTAAAACGCTCAATTCCCCAAAAAACTCCCGTTATTAGCGTTGCCAGCGTTAGGATCAAGGCAAACGTGTTAGCCATGTTTTCTCCTTAAATTATTTATCTTTACCAACATGAAGGATGGCTAAAAACGCTTCTTGTGGTAACTCTACATTACCAATTTGCTTCATACGTTTTTTACCATCTTTCTGTTTCTGTAACAGTTTTTTCTTACGGCTAACGTCACCACCATAACATTTGGCTAATACGTTTTTACGTAACTGTTTAACAGTTGAACGAGCAATAATATGGTTACCAATTGCTGCTTGAATAGCGATATCAAACTGTTGACGTGGAATAAATTCTTTCATTTTTTCCACCAATTCACGTCCACGATAAGGTGCATTATCGTTATGTGTAATCAATGCTAATGCATCAACACGATCGCCATTTATTAAGACATCGACACGTACCATGTTAGAGCCTTGGAAGCGGATAAAGTTATAGTCTAAAGAGGCATAACCGCGTGATGTGGATTTTAATCGGTCAAAGAAATCTAAGACCACTTCAGCCATTGGAATTTCGTAAGTCAATGAGACCTGATTACCATGATAGACCATATTGGTCTGAACACCGCGTTTTTCGATACATAAAGTAATTACATTACCTAAGTATTCTTGCGGTAATAACATATGACATTCAGCAATAGGCTCTCTGATTTCTTCTATATTATTCAGTGGCGGTAATTTAGACGGACTATCCACTAATACAATATCACCATTGGTCATTTCAACTTCATAAACAACGGTTGGTGCTGTTGTGATCAGGTCAAGGTCATATTCACGCTCTAAACGCTCTTGGATGATCTCCATATGAAGAAGACCCAAGAAACCACAACGGAAACCAAAACCTAACGCTGTTGAGCTTTCTGGTTCATAGAATAATGATGCGTCATTAAGACTTAGTTTTCCTAATGCATCACGGAATGATTCATAGTCGTCAGAGCTAATTGGGAATAAACCCGCATAAACCTGTGGCTTCACTTTTTTAAAGCCTGGTAATGGTTTATCTGCTGGTTTTTGTGCTGCTGTTAAGGTATCCCCAACAGGGGCACCTAAAATATCTTTAATACCACAAACAACCCAGCCTACTTCACCACAATTTAATGATGTTGTATCAATTTGTTTTGGTGTAAAAATACCAATACGGTCAATGTTATAAACTTGGCCAGTACTCATCACCTTAATTTTATCGCCTTTACTCACTTTACCGTTTTTAACACGGATCAGTGAAACAACACCAAGATAGTTATCAAACCATGAATCAATGATCAATGCTTGTAATGGGGCTTCAGGATCACCTTCAGGTGCTGGAATTTCTTTGACAAGACGTTCAATAACTTCTTTAACACCTATACCTGTTTTTGCGGAGCAACGTACTGCATCTGTGGCATCAATACCCACGATATCTTCAATTTCTTCAGCAACGCGCTCAGGTTCAGCCGCAGGTAAATCTATTTTATTTAAAACCGGAACGACGGTGAGATCCATATCCATCGCTGTATAACAGTTTGCTAATGTTTGTGCTTCAACCCCTTGTCCTGCATCAACGACCAATAAGGCGCCTTCACAAGCAGCAAGTGAACGAGATACTTCATAAGAGAAGTCAACGTGTCCAGGGGTATCGATAAAGTTAAGCTGATAAACTTCACCGTCATCTGCGGTGTAATTCAAGGTTACGCTTTGCGCTTTGATTGTAATACCACGTTCACGCTCAAGATCCATAGAATCAAGAACCTGCGCAGCCATTTCACGATCTGATAAGCCACCACAAATTTGAATAATTCGATCTGATAACGTCGATTTACCGTGGTCAATATGTGCGATAATGGAAAAGTTACGTATGTTTTTCATTCTGAAATTATTTTTCTCTATTGCTTTGCTCTATAAATCTGGCTTTGGAGTCATTCATGGACACAAAGCGAAAACTCTATATTGCAGGAGTTATTATTGATGACGCATTCTACACACTAGAGACATTATACTCAAAGAAACGTTCATCAAACACAAACATTTATGCTAAGACTTACATTTATTTGTGATTTTTTTAAGGTAATTTCCAGATATTGAAACGCGTTAATTTGAGATGAAAACAATAATGAAATTAGCCAAACAAAAAATAATGGGGCTAATGCCCCATCTTTTTTATCTGCTAACTACTCTTGAAATTGAACCTTAAGTTCATGAGGAGGAAGGCCTATTTGTAATATAACAGGCTCAAATCCTTCATCTCTACTCCACCATGTTGCCACTTTTTTTGCTAATAAAAAGCCAAGAAGACCACCAATAAGGCCACTACAAAAAATAGCAAACTCACTGGAAAACCAAAGGCTCGCAATGCCCGCGACAATAAATAAGCCAATCAGTGGCGTTAAATACACCAACATAGCAGAAAGAAGTAAATTATTTTCAGGGATCCCAACTTCCACTTTTTGCCCTTCAACTAAAGGTTGTGCAACAGGAAGTTCGAGTTGGTGAACAGTTTCGGGTCCTATTTTATTTAATAAATAAGAGCCACACGCTGCACGAGCTTGGCAACTACCACAGCCAGAAGAGGAACCGTAGCGCAATAACGCTCTTCCTTCATGCCAATGTATAACTGTTGCCCACTCTTTAACCATAACTTATACCTTTTACTTTTTCGTAAATACAACACTGTTGACTATCTTCTGTGCTGTAGAAAATGGTAATTGACCAATAAAGGTAATTTCATTGCCTTCTTTGTCATAGGTATAAATTGTATTACGACCATACCTTAACATTTTATCGCGTTCGGGCGAATTTGTTTGCTGACCACTTTTATTAACATAAATAGAGAAGTCAAATAAGCCATCGCTAAATAAAATAGACTGACTAAACTCAGTTTCAGAAATCTGATGATTACTACGTTTTACTTCTTTAAAACCATCAGGTAACTCGCTGACTGACCAGTTATAAACTAAAGATTTAGATTTAGGGATAAGTAACACTGGCGGCATATTCACAGTACGCAATGAACTCAATTTTGTTTCAACCTCATTGCCTTCATTCACCGTGATCACTCTAAATTGTTCAATAATGTCATTATTTTTATCTAAGAGATCCACTCTTAAAGGAAGATATCTTTCTTCATCAATAAACAAGACATAATCATAACGGTCATTATTTTTTGATAGCACTCGAACAACACGGCTCGGAATATCACCAATATGGGTTCTACCTGCATCGATAAAGTTATAATATCCCGATAATTCATTGAAATCCTGGTAGATAATAGCAGGAACATAATCAACGATATGATCATTTCTCAAGCTAAAGGCATCTAATCCTGGCTCAAAATAGCTAATTTCATTACCACGTTGAACAATTTCACGGCGTGTACTATCCATTTGCATTAGTTGTGCAATAGGCTTGCCATCAATAAGAGCATGACGATAGCGAATAGGAACAATACCTTGAGAATTGATATTGATAAAAGATAATTCATAGGTAGAAGTTTGACTTGTATGACCCATCTTTTGCAACAAAGCCTCGACACTACCTGTTTGAGGTTGTGCCAAGGCTTGTATCGACATTGACAGGCTGCCCGCCAACAATAAGGCGGATAACCATGATTTTTTCATTACGACTGTTTTATTCCCACACGTTATTTATACATTCACGTCGTTATTATTGCTGTGCTACTACTGGTTGAGTTACACCTTGCTCATTCAGTGGTGCTTCATTTTGTGGTGCATTATAAATACGACGATCTAACTCGTACTGTTGTAACATTAAGCCAAGACGCTGATTGCGCTCTTGTAAACGTGTTTGCTGGTCTTTGCCTAAAGTATCGTTTTGAAGATTTAAACTTACTGGCGCACCTGAACCCATAATAGGTTGGGTATTAAATACAGGTGTGTCTACTTGGAAATCTTCAGAACCATTCTTTCCATTATATTGCTGAACACCAACAATAACAGCTAATGAAACACAAGCCGCGACACCGATTTGAGTTAACTGACTTGCCCAAGGACGTAACGTTTGTAAGAAAGAGTGCTGACGCCATTGTGATGGCGCAGGTTGCTGCTCTCGTTGTTGTTCAGGACTTATGCGGACAGGTTCATTCTCTAAAGCGAGCGCAACGCGACTTGCGATATCAAAGTGGACTACTTCACCTACATCACCACGCATTGTGTCACGAATTAAATGGTAACGTTGCCATGTCTCTTTCATGGAGTCATCACGCGCAATTGTTCCCATTAATTCTTTATCAAGAACTTCGCCATCCATAAATGCAGAAAGTTTTTCTTTTTGCATGTAAAAGTACCTTTCAGTCAATGATGGTTCACCCACAATCAAAACTCTTGTATTAATGGTTGAACCTTATTATCAATAGCTTCTCGCGCCCTAAAAATACGTGAACGTACTGTTCCGACAGGGCAATCCATAATGACGGCTATCTCTTCATAGCTCAGTCCATCAAGTTCCCGAAGTGTTATAGCAACCCTTAAATCTTCAGGTAATGACTCTATGGTGTGAAAAACTACTCTCCGTAACTCTTCAGACAACATTAAATTCTCAGGGTTCGAAATTTCTTTTAATGCGTTTGGTGATTCAAAATTTTCAACATCACTCGCATCTAAATCATTCGAAGGCGGACGTCGCCCTTGTGCGACCAGATAATTTTTTGCAGTATTCACCGCAATGCGGTAAAGCCATGTATAAAAAGCACTATCACCACGAAAAGAACCTATGGCACGGTAAGCTTTAATAAAGGCTTCCTGCGAAACATCTGGCACATCACCCTGTGGTACATAACGGGAAATCAGGCTTGCTACCTTGTGTTGATAGCGGATAACCAGCAAATTAAACGCATTCTGGTCACCATTTTGTACCTTTTCAACCAACATTTGGTCCGTTAACTGCTCGCTCATTAGAGATGGACTCTCCCGAAGTCAAGCTTCGCACTATTTTTAAATGACTCCGTCATATTTACTCTCGTTATTCCTTCTCGTTTTTATGAGCTACGTGACTTAGAGCGTAAAAATAGTATGAAGTTCAATTCAATCATTATTTTAAGAGATGAATCACAAAAAAATTATCAGGGTGATCACCGACCAACATGCAATTTGCCAATAAAGAAACGATAACACAATGATATTATTTAGATATATACGATTACTTACAACAATATATATTATCTTAAACAATGTAATATTAAATATAGATTTAATAATATAAATAAAAGTCAGTTACCCAAGATTGAAACTTATCAGTGTAATGACCTTCATTATGACGAATAATAAGCTCTTCTATATTACATTCAATGCAACTTTCACTTTGCTTTTGAAAAGCTAACAATATTCGATGATAAGGTTTGTCTGCACTATCTTTGATATTCACTCGTTTGGCAATATTCCATCCTTTTTTTTCTGCTATTTCAATAAATTGTTCACCAATAGCATAGGGCAACACCACACAAAATAAACCGTTATCTGTAATAAGTGATTGTGCACTGTCCAATAATCCCTCATGCGTTAACGTTTTGGTATAACGAGCTTGTTCACGAATATCATTGCGACAAGCAATTGCTGGCTCAAAATAAGGAGGATTACTGACAATTAAATCATATTTATCTTGTGTTTGTTCTACATAATGATGAATATCACAATGATAAATATGAATTAATGAACACCATTGTGATGCTTGGGCATTATCTGTAGCTTGTAATGCTGCGTTTTCATCAAGTTCAATGCCATCAATAGACTCAATTTGGTTTGCCCGTTGAGCCAACATTAAAGCAACTAATCCACTTCCCGTACCGATATCAAGAGCTTTTTTTACATTTTCAATAGGTGCCCAAGCACCTAATAAGACACCATCTGTCCCGACTTTCATTTCACACTTATCATGAGCAACAAAAAATTGTTTAAATGTAAAACCGCCTTTGCGTAATCCCGCTTTTTTCACTTTCTTTTGATTCATCTATTGGCTCTATTGATTCGTATTACTATCTCTTTTTTATTACTTATCATTCATGTCATTGAAAAAGAGATATATGGTATGATAAAGCTTCTGCAACCCCTATCTTAACATTAAACTATTTGTATACGATGCGCGCTTATTTAGATTAAGCCTAAAAACAACGAATACCTTCGTCTATCGGTAATATATAATGTGATAGCGGTAAATCTGCTGGCTTTTAGCAGGGGATAATGTCAAAATCCGCGCCCTAAACAGAGGTATACAATGACAGCCACGACATTTTCTAGTCTTGAACTTGATGAAAGTTTATTGACCGCATTAGAAGAAAAAGGATATCAACGTCCTACTGCAATTCAAGCAGATGCTATTCCAGCAGCAATGGATGGACGTGATATTTTAGGCTCTGCGCCAACAGGCACAGGGAAAACTGCGGCCTTTTTGCTTCCGGCAATTCAACACTTGCTTGATTACCCACGTAAAAAATCAGGCCCGCCACGTATTCTTATCCTGACACCAACACGCGAACTTGCCATGCAAGTTGCCGAGCAGGCAAAAGAATTATGTGCGCATACACATTTAGATATCGCCACTATCACGGGCGGTGTTGCTTATATGAATCACGCTGAAGTTTTCAGCGAAAATCAAGATATCGTTGTTGCAACAACAGGTCGTTTATTACAGTACATCAAAGAAGAAAATTTTGACTGCCGCGCGGTAGAAATGCTGATTTTAGATGAAGCAGACCGTATGTTAGATATGGGTTTTGCTAATGATATTGAAACCATTGCGGGCGAAACTCGCTGGCGCAAACAGACATTATTGTTCTCTGCAACACTTGAAGGTAATGCCGTCATTGATTTTGCACAACGTATCCTTAATGAACCTGTTGAACTGAATGCAGATCCGTCACGTCGTGAACGTAAAAAAATTCAGCAGTTCTATTATCATGCTGATAACCTTGAACATAAAACAGCATTACTGGCAGCATTGCTAAAGCAAGATGATGTTAAAAAATCG
The DNA here is from genome assembly GCF_016239305.1 of Proteus vulgaris. GTDB lineage: Bacteria > Pseudomonadota > Gammaproteobacteria > Enterobacterales > Enterobacteriaceae > Proteus > Proteus vulgaris_C. The sequence continues at coordinate 92,501 of NZ_JAEHOQ010000014.1, forward strand.
ATTGTCTTTGTACGTAAAAGAGAACGAGTAAGAGAACTCGTCTCTGCATTAGAAAAACAAGGTATTAAATGTAGCTATCTTGAAGGTGAGATGGCGCAAACACAACGTAATGATGCAATAAAACGATTAGAATCAGGCCAAATGAATGTATTAGTCGCGACAGATGTTGCTTCTCGTGGTCTTGATTTAGACGACATCACTCATGTGTTTAACTTTGATTTACCTCGTACTGCTGACGTCTATTTGCACCGTATTGGTCGTACAGGACGTGCGGGCCGTAAAGGTATCGCTATCTCATTGGTTGAAGCACACGATCATCCATTATTAGGTAAGATTGGCCGTTATGTTCAAGAGCCAATTAAATACCGTGTTGTCGCTGAGCTACGTCCAACCACTAAAGCACCGAGTCAAAAAGCAACGTTTAAACCATCTAAAAAAGTGCTGGCTAAACGTAAAGCGAAAAAAGACGAAGAGAAAAAAACAGTTAAAGAGAAAGTACGCGCTCGCGATCGTAAAAATATTGGTAAGCGTCGTAAAACGGCAACCAATAGCACGACAAAAAGTGTAGCACCAGTAAACTCAGCAAAAGAAACGCTAACAGATAGCGAATAGTCTGCATTATTTCTTCATTTATTTAGAACCGTAGCGAATTAATATCGCTACGGTTTTTTATTATTCAATAATGTTTATCGTGTATAAAAAAAGCCCGATATTTTCATATCGAGCTTTGGTATTAACTTATTACTTTAGTGAGAAATTACAGGCTTTCAGTGAAAGTACGAGTAATAACATCACGTTGCTGTTCTGGAGTCAGTGAATTAAAACGCACTGCATAACCAGAAACACGAATAGTTAATTGAGGATATTTCTCAGGATTGTTAACTGCATCTTCCAATGTTTCACGGCTTAATACGTTAACGTTAAGGTGTTGACCACCTTCTACACGAACAACCGGTTTAGATTCTACAGGTACTTCACGGTATTCGATATTGCCTAACTCTTTACGGTTAATCACTTGGCCTTCTTCAAAGCCTTTTTTAGCACAGATGCAACGAGCTTCGCCGTTTTCATCATCTAATAACCAGAAAGAGTGTAATAAATCGTCGTTATCAGCTTTAGTAATTTGGATACCAGTAATCATTTCGACCTCCAATATGGGCACAAAATCAAATTCCAATCTCGTATCAGAACTTGGGTATTTGGTCTAACCAATGTTTCTATCTACTTATATACCAGTATAAATGGCGCCATTCTTTGATTAATATCAATAAAATTCATAAGCACTTTGCTGATCAAGGCGCAAAGTGTTGTTTTAAATCAATAATCATTCCCTCTTCATTTGCAATTTTTTTTGTAAATTTTAAAAGAAAATTTGAAAATTCAATTAATTCTAATTTTTAAACCGTTATATTTTCATTCATTCAATGAAATCTGTAAGCTTAGGCACTATAAGATATCAATAAGGATTTTATGTTATGACTACCGCATTAACTTGGCATGATGTAATCGGTGCTGAAAAAGAAAAGCCTTACTTTCATCAAATTATGTCTCAAGTCGCACAACAAAGAGAAGCCGGCAAAATTATTTATCCCCCTCAAGAAGACGTTTTTAATGCTTTTCGTTTTACGCCTTTTGAAAATGTGAATGTTGTTATTTTAGGACAAGATCCTTATCACGGCCCAAATCAAGCTCATGGACTCTCTTTTTCAGTACGCCCAGGTGTACCTGCTCCCCCTTCACTCGTTAACATGTATAAAGAGCTTGAAAAAGAATACCCTGATTTTAGACGCCCTAACCATGGCTATTTAGAAAGCTGGGCAAAACAAGGGGTTTTATTGCTTAATACCGTATTGACCGTAGAGAAAGGCCAAGCACATTCTCACGCTAATTATGGTTGGGAAATATTTACAGATGCTGTTATTGAACAAATTAATCAGCGTAGAGAGGGGGTTATTTTCCTACTTTGGGGAGCACATGCTCAGAAAAAAGGTCGTTTTATTGATACAAATAAACACGTTATCTTAAAAGCTCCTCACCCATCACCACTTTCTGCACATAGAGGCTTTTTAGGCTGTGGTCATTTTAAACAGGCTAATGATATTTTACAGCAACAAGGCCGAACACCTATCAATTGGTATCTCGACTCGATTGAGTAACTCCTGTCTTTAAAAACATAAAACCGCACAATAACAAGAAGATTTATAAACTTCATATTGTGCGGTTTACTTTATCTACACCTAATAAAACGTGTAATAACGAATACTTTATTAATGCTATTTAGAAACAATAACCATAGCTGGGCGTAATAAACGACCATTTAAGGTATATCCTTTTTGCATAACATCAACAACATGATTAGATTCATGTTCAGGGCTATCAATCAATGTCATCGCTTGGTGAACATCGGGGTTGAATGCCACATTTTTTTCTTCAACCACTTCAATGCCAAATTTACGAACGGCATCTAAGAATGACTTCAGTGTTAACTCTAACCCTTCAATCATTGGTTTTTGCGATTCATTTTCATGATCAGCGGCAGATAAAGCGCGCTCTAAATTATCAAGTACTGGCAATAACTCATTAGAAAATTTTTCAAGTGCAAATTTATGTGCTTTCTCAATATCTTGTTGAGTACGACGACGCACATTTTCAACTTCAGCTAAAGCACGGGCCATGGCTTCACGCTCTGTTTTTTGTGATTGCTCCAGTTGTTTTTCAAGAGAATCAATACGCGCTAATGCCTCAACTAATTCAGCTTGAGCATTGAAATCCGCTTGTGCTTCTTCGGTCATTACCTGCTCTTGAGAATCATCCATTACAGATCCCATTCCTTCTTTTTCTTTTGAGACTTGCTCTTCATGTACATTTTGTTCTTTACTACTCATGAACATCTCCGCGTAGTTTTGGTATTCATCTTCATATTTAGTTTATTATGGGGATCAATAAACGGGTTTCAAGGAATTGGCGCAAAACGAGGGTAAAAAAATGCCAGATAATACCGTAACAGAAAAAAAACACTTTAAATGCATTGGCATTGTCGGCCATCCCCGCCACCCTGAGGCACTTTCAACACATGAAATGCTTTATCATTGGCTACAAGCTCAAGGCTATGATGTTATTATTGATACACAAGTCGCTCAAGAGCTAAAACTTGAAAATGCACAAACGGGTGATTTAACACAAGTGGGTAAAGTCGCTGATCTCGTTATTGTCGTCGGGGGTGATGGCAACATGCTCGGTGCTGCGCGTGTGTTATCACGCTATAATATCAAAGTCATTGGCGTTAACCGTGGTAACTTAGGTTTTCTTACTGATCTTGATCCAGATAATGCCTTACAACAATTAACCAATGTCTTAGCAGGGCACTATCGTGAAGAAAAACGCTTCTTACTTGAAGCTCGAGTCTGCGCAGAAGGTCAAAGAACACGCATTGGTACAGCGATAAATGAAGTGGTACTTCATCCTGGTAAAGTGGCTCATATGATTGAGTTTGAGGTTTATATTGATGATCGCTTTGCCTTTTCACAGCGTTCTGACGGCTTAATTATTGCTACCCCCACAGGTTCAACCGCCTATTCATTGTCTGCTGGGGGCCCTATTTTAACGCCCAATCTTGATGCTATTGCGCTTGTACCTATGTTTCCCCACACTCTGTCAGCACGCCCTTTAGTTATCAGTAGCGATAGCCAAATTCGCCTAAAATTCTCACAAACAAATATCGATTATGAAGTAAGTTGTGATAGCCAATTAGTGTTACCTATTAAAGAAGGCGATGAAGTCATCATTAAACGCAGCCGTCAAAAACTCAATTTGGTTCATCCGACTGATTATAATTATTTTAATACACTTAGCTCAAAATTAGGCTGGTCAAAAAAAATGTTCTAATTTTTGTGCCTCACTACTTTACTGTATAAAAAACCAGTTTATACTGTATGTAATTACAGATATGTTTTTATACACAGGAGAGGCACTATGCTGACTCAATTAACTATTAGTCATTTTGCCATAGTCCGTGAACTTGAAATCGATTTTTCTGGCGGCATGACTACCATTACGGGTGAAACGGGTGCGGGTAAATCTATTGCCATTGATGCACTAGGTTTATGCTTAGGTAACCGTGGTGATGCCAATATGGTGCGCCCAGGTGCAGCTAGAGCAGATTTATGTGCACGATTCTCACTCTCTGACACGCCGTCGGCACAGCGTTGGCTTGAAGAACATCATCTTGATGATCATAACGAATGCCTATTAAGAAGAACCATCTCTGCTGATGGGCGTTCTCGTGGTTTTATCAACGGTACTTCCGTACCCCTTTCACAATTAAGAGAGCTAGGTTCTTTACTTATCCAAATTCATGGGCAACATGCTCATCAGCAACTTTTAGAACCTCGTTATCAAAAACAACTGCTTGATATTTATGCTCATGAACCTGCTTTATTAAAAAGCATGAAGTCAGCCTATCAAACATGGCATCAAAGTTGTCAGACATTGGCCTCGTTTCAACAACTCTCTCTAGAAAGAGAAGCAAGACAACAACTTGTTGATTATCATTTAAAAGAGCTCAATGAATTCCAACCAGTACAAGGTGAATATCCTGAATTAGATCAAGAATATAAACGTCTATCTAACTGTGGACAATTTTTGACCTTAAGCCAAAATAGCTTGCAACTCTTAAGTGACAACGAAGAGCAAAATATTTTAAGTATGCTCAATGTCGCTAAACATGAAATTGCAGAACTTACCTCTATGGAGAGTCAATTTAATTCATTATTAGAGATGCTAGAAGAAGCCACAATTCAAATTAGTGAAGTTAGTGACGAACTTCGCCACTATAGCGATCGTTTAGAAATGGATCCTAATCGCTTATTTGAAGTTGAAAAACGTATGTCTAAATACATTAGTTTGTCACGTAAACATCGCGTAGCACCTGAAGAATTATATGTCCTTCATCAGCAATTAATTGAAGAGAAAAATGCTTTACTTCGCCAAAATGATGATTGTGAAACGTTAATCGAACAAGTGAAAGCAGATCATTTAATTGCGTTAAATATTGCTAAACAATTACATCAGGTTCGCCAACAATATGCTAATGAACTAAGCCAACTTATCACTAACAGTATGCATCAGTTATCAATGCCTCATGGTTATTTCACCGTTGATACTTACTTTGATGACAGTTCACTACAAATCGACGGTGCCACAAAAGTTGAGTTTAATGTCACCACAAATCCTGGACAACCTCACCAAGCTCTTTCTAAAGTGGCTTCTGGTGGTGAGCTATCTCGCATTGCACTCGCAATTCAAGTGATCACAGCGAAAAAAATGGATACACCAGCCTTAATTTTCGATGAAGTGGATGTGGGGATCAGTGGCCCTACAGCCGCAATTGTAGGAAAATTATTACGAGAATTGGGTGAATCAACTCAAGTAATGTGTGTCACTCACTTACCTCAAGTAGCCGGCTGTGGACATCAACACTATTTTGTTAATAAAGAAACAAACGGTGAAGAAACAGAAACCTCAATGAAACTATTATCGAGAAAAGAACGTTTACAAGAGCTCGCCCGTTTATTAGCAGGAAGTGAAGTCACCAAAAATACCTTAGCAAATGCGAAAGATTTGTTGGCTGCATAACGATTAACAAACTTTTATTGATATTTAGGGTCATAGGCAGAGCGTGAAAGGTTTTCAATTGCTGCGTTGTCGATTATCATCGTCACTATGACCCTAAAAGGAATGTAATAACCATGCGTTTTAAACTGTTAAAAGTTGCCGCCTTATCTTTAGTCGTAATGACTTCAGGTTGCTCTATGTTCGAGAGACTGGTTTATCACCCAGATATCAATCAGGGAAATTATTTGACACCAGCCGAAGTCGCAAAAGTTCAGCAAGGAATGACACAGCAGCAAGTTCAATTTGCCCTTGGTACGCCAATGCTTAAAGATCCTTTCGGAAGCCAAACTTGGTATTATGTTTTCCGTGAAGAGCCCGGTCACCAGAAAGTACGTCAAGAAACGCTGACACTAACTTTTGATAGCAATGGCATACTGACTAAGATTGACAAGCAAGGCAATATGCCTAATTTCTCAGCGCCTGCAACAAAAGCATAATGCTGTCATTGCGCTAAGAAAACTTAGTTTTGTATAAGATTGGCAAAAACGAATTGCACCCCATACGTTAAACTTTACGTTGGGGTGTGTTTTTATAAAGAGAAAATGCTTTATAGCAGTGCTGTCTTTCATTGTATCCGTCTGTAACCAAACGGCCTATCAATCTAGTATGTGACGTCCCTATCTTGGGCAAAGCATGATATTAATCCGCTTTTTGTCGTGCTTTTTCTGCACGTTTACGACGCATTTCTTTAGGATCGGCAATTAAAGGTCGATAAATTTCAACTCTATCACCGTCTCTCACATTATCACTTAGCTTTGCTGGTCGACTATAAATACCAACTTTATTCTTAGTTAAATCAATATCATTACAAATCGTTAAGATATTTGAAGCAATAATGGCTTGTTCAACAGTGTCCCCTAGCGTTAGTTCTACAGGGATAAGGTACTGTTTATCGGGTAACGCGTAGGTTACCTCTACCCATATTTTAGTCACGATAGATCTCTTTCGCTCTGTGAGTAAATGCTTGAACCATATTGTTCGTTAAATCTTTAAAAATACGGCCAAAAGCTAACTCAATTAATTTATTAGTGAACTCAAAGTCTAGCTGAAATTCTATCTTACACGCATTATCATCAAGTGCGGTAAACACCCATCCCCCAGTCAATTTACGGAAGGGGCCATCAACAAGACGCATATCAACACGTTCATTAGTCTTTAAAAAGTTATGGGTAGTAAATGTTTTACTAATTCCCGCTTTTGAGACATTTATTGATGCAATCATTTCTTCTGGTGTGCTTTTGATCAGTTTACTTCCAACGCATCCTGGTAGAAAATCAGGATAAGTAAGAACATCATTAACCAGTTTAAACATTTGCTCCGTGCTAAAAGGGACGAGAGCAGATCGACTAATCTGAGGCATAGTTATTCCTGTACGACAACACTGTGTGGATCATATCATTGAACAGTGACTAATTAAAAATCTAATGGAATATAGCTTAAGTTTTATGCAATTGAAAAGAAAACAGTCGGTTAAATGATTTCTTTCTATTGCTCATACAGTATAATGTGGACATTATGACAAAGAAAAAATCACACAAACCTGGTTCCGCGACCATTGCGTTAAACAAACGTGCTCGCCATGAATATTTCATCGAAGATGAGATTGAAGCGGGTCTGTCGTTACAAGGCTGGGAAGTTAAATCACTGCGTGCCGGTAAAGCAAACATCAGTGATAGCTATGTTATCATGCGTGATGGCGAAGCTTATCTTTTTGGTGCAACCATTACTCCTTTAAATGTTGCATCAAGCCATGTCGTTTGTGACCCGACTCGTACCCGTAAACTATTATTAAAACAACGCGAATTAGATTCACTTTACGGTCAAATCAATCGTGATGGATACACCGTCGTTGCTCTTTCCCTTTATTGGAAAAATGCATGGTGTAAAATTAAAATTGGCGTAGCCAAAGGTAAAAAAGATCACGATAAACGCGATACCATCAAAGATCGTGAGTGGAAATTAGACAAAGCACGTATCATGAAAAATGCTAACCGCTAAATTGCGTTAAGTACTAGCAATGACAAGTATTTTTCTGATATACTCGCTTTCAACAACTTGGGGCTGATTCTGGATTCGACGGGATTTGCGAAACCCAAGGTGCATGCCGAGGGGCGGTTGGCCTCGTAAAAAGCCGCAAAAAAGATAGTCGCAAACGACAATCAGTACGAAGCACTAGCAGCTTAATAACCTGCTTAGAGCCCTCTCTCCCTAGCTTCCGCTCTTAAGACGGGGATCAAGAGAGGTCAAACCCAAAAGAGATCGCGTGGAGACCTAGCTTGGGGTCAAAGCGTTAAACTTAATCAAGCTAGCTTATTCATGGCGCGTCTGTCCGCAGTGGGTAAGTGAAATTAAAGATAGACTAAGCATGTAGTACCGAGGACGTAGAAATTTCGGACGCGGGTTCAACTCCCGCCAGCTCCACCAAAATTCTCCATCGATGATTACCAGAGTCATTCGATGAAGTTCTAAGAGCCTGCAAGGCACAAGCCCTGCAGGCTTTTTTATGTCCTGTATAGTCTAATGTTACCTAATTAAATACAATCATCTTAGACTTTCCCATAACTGGATTTCTTAGTTGCCTATGTAGCGCTGGCGGGAGTTGAACCCGCATCTGATTTCTAAGCTGCCTGTGCGGCAGTGAACCAAATCAATGCCTTACATTTGATATTGCAAGATTTCTAAGCTGCCTGTGCGGCAGTGAACTGGTCGAGGTGCGATTGTAGTTAAGAGTACATTTTCTAAGCTGCCTATGCGGCAGTGAACCAACGGGTAAATTGGGTGATGCCGGCATTCAATTTCTAAGCTGCCTACGAGGCAGTGAACCTCCTAACGCTATCTGTTTTTGAATGCTTGAATTTCTAAGCTGCCTACGAGGCAGTGAACGCCGATATCATGCTGTCAGATAAAGCCCGTATTTTCTAAGCTGCCTACGAGGCAGTGAACAATAGCATTATCACGAAAAAATAAACTATGGCAAGGGATTAGCAAAATTTTGCTACTTTTACCTTATTAAAAATACCTAAAAATAACTTATTGTTTTTATTGATATTTTTAAATGGCTAAAAATAAAGGGTTGAGCATTGAATATTTAGGTTAAAACTAAAGTGCAAAAGTCTACTTTCCTGTTTCTTTCTTACTCCACTTATAACAACAAAATATGTTGATATGACTCAATTACAAATTTGTCTTATTACTGGTTAATGATAAGTAGTAGTATTTATTTGCTCCCTGTCATCTGCAAACATTATGTATCAAATTGAATTTATTACATTTTAAAAATAAATACGGGTGAAATCTTTAGCCTTATATCAACTATTATTTTTATATTTTCCAGGGAAATGTCCTTGTATTTGATTAGGTAATTAACTTTTTCTATTTAACACACTGCTAGATATTTAAATAAATTCAGAATAATGATAATCAAATAAGGCAATAGTCTTAATATTATTTTAGCCACACCCTCTAATAAAAATCACAAATCATATTAAAACAGTCCGGGTGCCATTATGATCAAGAATATTCACTAACCCTTGCATTTCTAGTTGCTCTACAATCATGGCACTTCTGTTATATCCAATTCTAAATTTTCTCTGAATACCTGATATAGAAACTCTATTTGTTTCTGCGATAAACTCAACAACGTCGTAAAATAAAATATCTAGCTCATCAAATTCGCTAGTTTTTAATAAATAATCAGTGTTAGAATTTAAATTAATATGTTCAGCCCTTTCCCATTTAAAAGAGTAATCTATTGCTTGCCGTATATCTTCATCAGTAACAAATGCACCTTGAATACGCTCTAACCTTTCAAGATAAGGTGATAAATAAAGCATATCTCCATTTCCAAATAATTCTTCAGCACCATTTTGATTTAAAATAGAACATGATTCTTTTTTAGAAGGCATAGTAAGAGAGATACGAGTCGGCATATTAATTTTCAGTTGATTATCTATGCTCAATAATAGTAGATTTCTTGTAGATAAAATAAATAAACTTATAAATAACAAAATTTAGAGAAAAAGGATTAACTAACGAGATTATTGAAGATGGAATTCGACATTTCGGTAAGAATGTAACCCTGTTTGCATTAAAATCATTTCCTCTTCATTTTGAATATCATAATACTCACAGTGATATTTATTATGGCTGAAAGATATGCAATTAGATTTGCTTAAAAAATATGAAGAAAAAGTATTTTCATATCTCAATCAATATTATGAATCACTTGGTTTTACTAAATTAAATGATGATAACATTATGATAAAAGTGATAGAGTAATGTTACTGGCATAATACTCGAGTGAATTTTGGACCAAAAAAGTTTGTTTTATATTAGTAAAATTCAATCTTGAATGGATGATAGAATTGCATTAAATAGGTTATATCTTGTTCTTTATTTTTTGATGTATGGTGCCAGCTAAACCTTCCATCAATAATAAATATATCCTTTAATTACAGATAGATACAAAGACCCAATTAAGAATATCAAACCTATTCTCTTTATAAATCCAGCGGTAATGAGGTTGAATTTTTCCCAAAAAATACCCACCCACGCTAATGATCTTTATTCTATTGCTTACTTTCTTTAAAATGGCAATATGATGATAAAAAAATCAGCTAACCAATAACTGCACATAAACAGTTTAAGATAAGGAAAATATAAATGTTACATCAGCACTCAACATCAAAATCAGAGTTAAACGTAGACTCAGCCACTCATAAAGAAATAGACTCCTTTATTACATCACCTTTTCTTTATACTATAATTAGTGCTTATAATAACCAGTTAGCGCATTTTCCTTTATCTATTCTTAAATGTAAACATCTCAATGTACTTAACCTTTCTTGCAATCAACTTACTGATATTCCTATTGAAATAGAAAAGCTAACTCAACTTAAAATGCTTGATTTAGGACATAATAAAATTAACCACATTATTGATGAGATAGGAAAATTAAAAGAGCTACAATTCCTTTATCTGAGTGATAACAGCTTAAATAAACTACCCGATACATTATCAGAACTCAGTAATTTATTATATTTAAATGCGACTGATAATAACTTAAAAGTGATCCCTAAAAGCTATGTTAAGTTAAAATCAATAAAAGAGTTACGGCTTTATAATAACCAAATAACTAATATATCGGGTGCGATTTCACACTTAAGTAATGCACGTGAAATCTATTTAATGAATAATAAAATCACAGAGATCCCAGATGATATTAATCATCTAGAACAAGTGAGAATATTAGATCTTAATAATAATAAAATTAGTTTAGTTTCATCTAATATTGCTAAACTGAAAAACATTAACACACTAAATCTTCGATTTAATCAATTAACTCAATTACCTAATGAAATCGGAGAGATATCCTCAATCCAACATATTGATTTGCGTGCAAATCAGCTTTCAACATTACCAGAAGGCATGATTAATTTAACAAAACTCACCAAACTAGATTTACGCTGGAACAATTTCACCACAGAGCCAACAATAATAAAAAAATTAAGAGATAATGGATGTGTTGTTTTTATATAAATTATTTAAAATATGAAGGCGCTAGCTTTACCCTAAAGCCTATTAGGAATAACTTTATATATAAAATACCGCTATTCTTTAAAGAGTAATAATCTTCAAGCCTATCGATATCGCTTTTCCACCCACTCTCACTCGACTAATTGTATTTTCCGTTGAATCAATAATAACGTGAATAAGAGAGGAGCATTACATTGCACGCCAGCAGAATTACTACCTTTATTATTTCGAGTAAATTAATTTACAAGGTGTACTTTAACCTCGTGATCTACTGAGCGTATAACTTCATTTTACATATATTTCCCGCATTACTTCAAATAGCATTCAGCCTGCGTGTAAAAATAGAATGTTTTAGCTCTATCTGGTATAGATCTATTTTAAATATCTTTTTTTAAGCGTTAGATAAATAATACACTAACTAGGGCAAACTTCCGACACACCATTCAATCCTTGTTGTCTTTGTTCAAATATAACGCTTTTCTTATCATCCTCTCGGATTATTTTTAAGATATAAATACTATCAAAATCACTGCTCTTCCATTTAGGGACTAATTTAGGATCTCCCCCTTCTTTCTTCATGATATCTCGTGCCACTTTGACTAAATTATCATGCTCCCATGCAATAAAAATAACTGAGTTTTCATATTGCTGACTTAACAGATCTTCACGTAATTCTTTTATCTCTTTAGCATGATAATGAAGATGGATAGGTAATGACATTTTAATAGCAATGGGAGAGATAGTTTGAAGTGAACGTAATGAATTACCTAACTTATTTTGCTTAGGCGTGGCTGCGAATAATGCGTCAGGTTTGCCAAATTGATTGATAAGTACATCAGGTAAAGCGAGAGCTCTATTTAATCCTTTACAAGTCAGTTGCCCACTTTCATTATCAGGTTTTTCACCATGCCTTATAAAAACGAGTGTTTGATCTGAATACGCCATATGACTAAATCCTAAAATAAATACGCTCAAAAATATAAATACACTGCGCATACAGCGTTACCTTTAAGTCAATTAAGTATAAGAAATATGGAGAGTTAAGTATATTTAACATTAACCATAAATTCACTAGTTACAGATCTCTCAGTTTATCATAGTCAAAAATTTTTCAGGGACGGTATCATCTTAATCGTGCAAATTAACCATTTCTTATCTTCCTAATCTTCAAGATCAAATTAACATACATAAAAACCAAACAAACAATTGTTAACAAAAAATAAAGAATATCCTTAGTTATTATTACTGAGTCCTCAACTTTATAAAATTGAATGAAAATTAAATACTAAGCGCATTTAGATAAAAAAAGGGAAGAAATCTCTTTTTTACACTAAAAATAGTGTGTTAAAAATCAATGCAAGTCTTTTTATCTGCCTTTATTTCGTTTAATGACTAAAGTTCTGTCACTGCTTACCGATACTGTCTTTTCTTCAATAAGTTACTAATACTTATTAATTATTATTTATCCAGGGTTAAGCATGTTCTTTAAAAACGTTAAAATTCGTACAAAGTTAACTATCGCATTTGCAACATTGGTAATGTTAATTATATTGGGTTCTAGTTTCGCATTAATGGGATTGAATAGTGCGAATCAAGATATTCATGATGTTGTTGATGATATTTATCCAGCCACAGTAAAAGCCAATTTGCTAATTAATAATTTCAATGAATTTATTATCTTCCAGCAACTCACCATGCTCGATGAGCAAGGAAGTTTAGCCTCTGAACAAGAGAGCAAAAAGGCTGAGATCACCGCCAAGGTTGCTCAATTACTTAAAGAGTTAGAGGAAACAGCTCACGATAATGAGTCAAAAAAAATACTCGCTGAAGTTTATGAGATCCGCCAGAAATATATCACCTCTCAAAATTTTGTAGTAAAAGCATTTAACGAAAATAATCGGCACGCTGCTGTTAATGAATTAATCACCAAAACAGCAGGTATTCAACTTATGTATCGCAATAAACTTTTGGAGTTTATTGAGTTACAAAACCAAAAAATGAATAAGGCAGGTGATGCTGTTGAGCGTGATTTTATTGAGAAGAGAGTATTTTTAGTATTATTAACGCTTATTAGTATTATTGTGGGTAGTGTTCTAGGGTGGTTTATTACGAAAGGTATTACTCGCCCGTTAGATGAAGCTATAAACCTTGCTAAAGCGATTGCTAATGGTGATTTAACACAAGAAGTAAACACCAATTATCATGATGAGGCTGGAATGTTATTACAAGCGCTTGCTGAGATGAAAATCCATCTATTAGATGTTGTACAAAACGTACAAAACGGTGCTGAAAACATTTCATCTGCTGCTGAACAGATTACAGCAGGTAGCCAAAATTTAGCAGCCAGAACAGAAGAACAAGCAACCTCCGTAGAAGAAACGGCAAGCTCAATGGAGCAAATGACTTCAACAGTTAAAAATACAACGGAGCACACTAATGACGCAATTAATGTTGCTGAAAAAACAGAAATTGCTGTACATCATAATGGTGAAATGATGCTACAGTTAACGGAAAAAATGAGAGCAATCAATAATTCATCATCTCAAATGACAGATATTATTAACTTAATTGATTCCATTGCATTCCAAACAAATATTCTTGCACTTAATGCTGCGGTTGAAGCAGCAAGAGCTGGCGAACATGGTAAAGGCTTTGCCGTTGTCGCGAGTGAAGTCAGATTATTAGCACAAAAAAGTGCTGATTCAGCAAATGATATACGTACACTGATTGAAAACTCATCAACCCAAACACAAGAAGGGATGGAGTTAGTGGAACAAGCTGAATTACAGATCCAAAAAATGATCACAGATGTTGAAGAAATCAGCGCATTATTACGAGAAATTGGACAAGCGAGTAATGAACAAAGTGATGGTATTTCACAAATCAACAATGCAGTAAGCCAGCTTGATTCGACAACACAACAAAATGCAGGATTAGTAGAAGAGTCGGTTGCTGCTGCAGGTTCACTCAATGAACAGGCACTCAATCTTAATAAATTAGTCAATTACTTTCAGATTAAAAGTATCTAATACTTAATTGAATCAGTTATTGGAAAATAAAGGTCACCTATATTGTATTGTGGTGGCCTTAAAAGGTTTTTTTCTATCATCCAATCGAAGATAGGAATTAATTATTTTAGCCAAACACGTGTGTCAAATGGGCTTTATATTCGACAATATCTTTTATCCCTGTAAGATTGTCTTGCTATCACACTAAGATAAGCGGTAATAAATTAAGGACATGAGTAAGCCAAAAAGTTATAGCTTTAATGTGTCAGATAAATATTGCGTTAAACTATCAATAAAAACGCGAATACGCTGGCTCACGACTCGGTCACTATAATAAACAGCATGAAATGGCCAAGATACCGGTTGTAATTTATCGTCGAATAATTCAACCAAATTACCCTCTTGAATATCCTTATTTAGCATAAAATCAGATAAACACGCTATTCCCTCGCCATTAACACAAAGTCGCCTTAATGTCTCTCCACTATTTGATGACAATCCCTCGATAACATTTAGTAATGTTCCTTTTTCAATTTCTAAAGGCCATGTATTTAATGTAGCCGGCTCTGTAAACGTTAAACAAGTATGATGACGTAGATCTGAAACAGAATTAGGTTTCCCATAACGTTTTATATAGCTAGGAGAAGCGACAATTTTACGATAACTATTAAATAAAGGGCGAGCACGTAGACTTGAATCCGTTAATTGTCCTACACGTATCGCGACATCTACTTTGCGTTCAATTAAATTTACAAAGGTTTCAGAAGAAACCAATGAAAGAATAATATCGGGATATTGTTGGCGAAAGATAGAGATAAACGGGATCAAAAGATGTAACACAACTGGCGTTGCCGCATCAATACGTAATAAGCCTTTAGGTGAACTTTGTGTGCCATGTAATTCATTTTCAATTGTCTGCATCTCTTGCAAAATAACTTTCATTCTTTGAAAGTACAATTCACCTTCTACCGTAAGGCTAATTTGTCGAGTCGTTCTATTAAGTAAATTAACACCCAATTTATCTTCTAGCTTTTTTACTGTTCGGCTTACTGCAGAGTTGGCAAGATTTAATTTATCAGCTGCTTTTGTAAAGCTTTTATGTTCAACAACTTCAACGAATACATGAGCTTCTTCTGACGTTGCTCTCATATAATAAGCCTCTGTGGTATTAGGTAATATATTGAGATTTAAGATACGGACATTTTTTCATTATTGCAATTAAGTTAATAATAGGACGAAAATAGTGAGTTATTGCGAATAGTTTGTTCTATATAAATAAATACTAATACTTAAAAAAAACAAGCAGATACATACAATGGGATATCTGCTTAAATGATGACTTGAGTATGCAACTCACCGGTTTAAAAAATAGGTGGTACATTAAAGAAGGAGGATAAATCAAATTAAGCTAATTTTTCTATAAATTTAATGTCTAATGAATCAATTTTATCTTTTAAATTTTCAATAAATGTTTTCATGTGTACCGTTTCATTATGTTTATCAATAGCTTTCTGGCTTTCCCATATCTCAAAGAAAATAAATGTTCTTGACTGAGTTGTATCCTTATGTAGTTCATATTGGATACAGCCTTCATCTTGAAGGCTGGGTTTTATCATTGCTTTGCAAGCGGATAACACCTCATTTTCATAATTTTCTTTCGCTACAATCGTGGCAATTAATCTAATATTGTTCATACAAAATCCTATAATCCAACATAAATAAGAGTGGCAAATTTAATAACAAACTAGAATAACTCTAACATAATTCTTACGTTATTCTTCATTCCATTATTTACATTCAAGCAAAATTAATTATCGACATCACCATTATCGTGATCGTATCTCTCTTTGTTAAACATCATCTATTAACATAAAACTCAATAAAAATTATTGCTATTACAGCAATAGTCTATTGTTTTTTACTTTATTTATTGCCTTAAGTTATCTCATTACACTACTGCCATATTAAATATTGAGTTATTACTCATTTTATTAGGAATATTTATGAAAGCATTTCTTCCCTTATTAGCGCTAGCTACTGGGGCTTTTGCCATCGGTGCAACTGAATTCACACCAATGGGATTATTACCAAATATTGCCTCCGGTTTAGATATCTCAATCACAACTGCCGGTGGATTAATTACAGGCTATGCTGTCGGTGTCATGATAGGTGCTCCTATTATAACCTTAGGCTTAGGGCGATTAACAAAACGCCATGCTTTGGTATTTCTATTATTACTCTTTATTGCTGGTAATTTATTAGCCTCGCAAGCTGACAGCTATTGGGGCTTAATGATGGCTCGTTTAGTGACGAGTCTTAACCATGGTGCCTTTTTTGGGATTGGTTCCGTTGTTGCCGCTAGCCTTGTCGAAAAACACAAACAAGCTGCGGCGGTTGCAGCAATGTTTATGGGATTAACTATCGCAAATTTAGTCGGTGTGCCATTAATCACCTGGATAGGTCAACAATATGGCTGGCGTTTAGCTTTTATACTGATTTCAGGATTAGGTTTTATAACCTTAATTGGCTTGATTCTGTTTCTTCCGATTATCCCACAAGGTAATAAACCTAATATCAAATACGAATTAAAAGTATTAACTCGTTTACCTGTTGTGCTGGCCTTACTCACAACGGTATTTGGTGCCTCTGCTCTTTTTGCACTTTATACTTATATTGCACCTTTTTTAATTAACATTGTGCATATCAATGAAAGTGATGTAGCGATGTTACTGGTTGTTATTGGTTTAGGATTTACAGTAGGTAATTATTTAGGTGGGAAGTTATCAGCAAATGGAATTGAAAGAACGCTGGTCATATTTTTTGTATTACTGATCGTGTCTATGCTCATCCTCCCCCTTGTTTCAAATAACCTATACCTAACTGTGATCACGCTCTTTATTTGGAGTGTAGCAAGTTTTGCACTTGTACCTCCATTGCAGATAAAAACAATGCAGATTGCGTATGATGCACCAAGCTTAGTTTCTTCTGTCAATATTGGGGCATTTAATTTAGGTAATGCTATTGGTGCTATCATCGGAGGGATAGCATTAAAATACAGTTACAATATCGTGCCATTAAGTGCTGCTTTAGTCGCTATCATTGGTTTATTACTGGTTTTTTCACAATTAAAAATAAAAAAAGCACCAGAAAAAAGCTTAGCCTAGATAATTAGTGCTGAATTGAAGGTGAATAAAAAGAGATCAAGTTCACAATTTGATCTCTTCTTTTTGTGTGTAATATATCAAAAAATAAAATTCATACGATTATTTCAATGTTAGACAAATTGTTTATAACGCTGACTTAATTTTAGAAAAAAGTACCACTTCAAATGTTAAATCCTAAAACATCACTAACATAATCGCTGATTTTTGTTATCAAAACAGGGCTATTTAATGATGGAAATAATCTTTTCATCATCAATGTTCTCACAATTAATTACCCATAATAATGCCATTAGTTGTGGAAAAAATACTGATAACGAAAAAGAAAGAAAAGAAGCAACAGTTGCTTTCCACCAAAAGAAAATACCTCATTAGAGGTTATTACGTAGTTAATGCTACAATGATTATCTATACACTCATTTTCAGCCAACTTTTTTTTATCTTAACTATTTGTATGACAATTACCAAGGTGAAATCTATATCTCTTCTAAAATGAGTCCAGCAATTTCAAAAAAATTTTACCTTTTCTTTTTTCTTTAAAGAATCCATTTAAGCACTCTAAAAAAGTAAGCAAACTAGTTTAATAATGTATTCTCTATTATTAAAAATAAATATATTGTCTATTTTTTCATGATGAAAAAAGAAAAAATATAGCTATACTTTTTTATCCATATAATGAATATCGCTTTATATATGCCGTTATATAAGTGGATTTAAAAAGAACCATTCTCATTTATTAATCACTCTCCCTCATCAAACATTCGTTATCCTCATGATTTGTATTACAAATGATAGGACTCATAAAACTGAATAACCATGCCCCTCAAGCATCAAAAAGAAGTTAATCATTGATGATAAACTCGTATTAAAAATCATTTAAACAATTAATATAAAAATATTAAATATGTATAATAAAAAATCAAAAAA
>NZ_JAEHOQ010000015.1 GCF_016239305.1 Proteus vulgaris
ATGTATAAAAGTAAAAAAGTAGATTTTTAAAAAGATGTACTTTTTATTTTAATTATTGATTTTATTTTTTCTTTAATTATCTACAAGTTAAGTGATTATTAAAAATAAAATTAATAGTGATAAAAAAGCCACTCAAAATGAATGGCTTTAGCTAAAACAAGGTTAATTAGTCACATTGTACTTTTATTGCTAAACCACCGCGTGATGTTTCGCGATATTTAGCATTCATGTCTTTACCCGTTTCATACATAGTTTCAATGACTTTATCGAGAGAAACTCGTGGCTCACTGGTACGACGAATGGCCATACGTGCCGCATTGACTGCTTTGACTGAAGCAATAGCATTACGCTCAATGCACGGGACTTGTACTTGTCCTGCAACAGGATCACACGTTAAGCCGAGGTTATGCTCCATACCGATTTCAGCCGCAATACAGACTTGCTCTGGGCTTCCACCTAATAATTCAGCAAGACCCGCAGCAGCCATTGAACAAGCTACGCCGACTTCACCTTGGCAACCTACTTCAGCACCTGAAATAGAGGCATTCATTTTATAAAGAATACCAATTGCACCAGATGCTAAGAAGTAACGTAAATAGGTTTCTGGTGTTACTGGTTCGATACAACGGTCGTAGTAAGCCAATACTGCTGGCACGATACCACATGCGCCGTTAGTTGGTGCTGTTACAACACGTCCACCAGCTGCATTTTCTTCATTTACGGCCAATGCAAACATGTTGATGAGATCAACGACTTTCATTGGATCGTTTGACAGGCTGTTGCTTGATGTTAATAAACGATTTAATGCGGCCGCACGGCGAGGTACACGTAATGGACCTGGCAATACACCTTCTGTATTTAAACCGTGTTCAATACATTCTTGCATTGTTTTATAAACATCAGCGAAATATGCATTGATTTCTGCTTGGGTGTGCAGATCTAGCTCATTTTTCATCATTAAGCTAGAAATGGATAAACCCGTTTCTTTGCAGTGTTTTAATAACTCTTCTGCACTAGCATAAGGGTATGAAACAGGTTTGCTATTAAGTGTTGATTTACCAAAATTTTCTTCATCAACGATAAAACCACCACCAATAGAGTAGTAAGTTTTTCTATATACTTCTTTGTCGCCAGCAAAGGCATGAATAGTCATACCATTTTCATGTAATGAGAGGTTGTCATTACTGAAATGCATACTTTCTGCTGGGAAATCAACAATTTTTAAGCCATTTGCTAATGATAGTTTGCCAGTTTCTTCAACGTTGCGAATAAAGCTGGGAATGCTGTCAATATCGACAGTAGCAGGTGCGTTACCTGCTAAGCCCATAATAATTGCAATATCAGTGTGGTGACCTTTGCCTGTTAAAGACAAGGAGCCGTAAACATCAACAGCTACACGAGTGACAGACGCAATCAATTCCTGGTTGACTAAATCATCGACAAATTCTTTACCCGCTTTCATTGGCCCTACGGTATGAGAGCTAGAGGGTCCGATGCCCACTTTAAACATGTCGAAAACGCTAATCACGTCAGACTCCTTAATAATAAGAGAGAGGGTTAAAAAGAATAAAATATAGTTATTTATAGTAAAGGGATCGTTTTTACGATTATATCGTCCCGTTAATGATGTAGTTTACAACATTTTTTTAAAATAGCTAAGTAGAGTTGTGAACGCGATGATAAAAAGCACAAGCTGAATAGAAAATAACGCCTTAAGTGATATGTAAAGCAAGTTTATGTAAAATAGCTGCCGTTAATCCCCAGACAAGATGTCCATTATAAGGGTAAAAGTAAATCCGATGATTTTCACCTGAACGGCGAAAATCGAGTGGTTGATAATGTTGGGCATTGAGCACATGACTTAATGGCATTTCAAAGATAGAAGCGACTTCAGTTGGGTTTTGGCGTAAAGATAAACCTGCGGGAATTACCCCCACAATAGGGGTAACCAAATACCCACTTGAACTTTGCAATGGCGGTAATTGCCCAATCACTGAAACGGCATTGGGTGGAATAGCGACTTCTTCGTGGGCTTCTCTTAGTGCGGTTTCAATAAGATTGTTATCTTCAGGATCACTTTTTCCACCAGGTAAAGCGACTTGACCCGCATGAGAGCGTAATGTTGATGCACGTTCTGTTAATAATATGGTTGGATTAGGCTTATTGATAATTGGCAGCAATACAGCTGCCGTTTTTTGGGCGTGAGGTAACTGATTTACCTTATCATCAGGTAATGTGAGTTGAAAACGATTGATAAAAGTATCAATGGGTGTCATCGACAGAAGACTCACTTAAAACAGTTAATATTTGCCCAAGTTTATCGAATGTTTCTTGGTACTCTTTTTCAGCAACACTATCAGCAACAATACCACCACCCGCCCAACAGTAAATCTTATTTTTTTCTGTCAACAAAGTACGGATGCTGATATTGGTATCCATTGTGCCACAAAAACTAATGTAGCCAATCGCACCACAATATCCATGACGGCGATGTGGCTCCAATTCTTCAATGATTTCCATTGCCCTGATCTTAGGTGCGCCAGTGATTGAACCGCCGGGAAACGCGGCTCTTAATAAATCGGTTGCTGTTAGATGTGAGGGAAGCCGTGCAGTAATAGTACTAACTAAATGGTGTACTGCTGGAAAACGTTCAACAACAAACAGTTCTGGCACTTTAACAGAACCTGTGACGGCAACTTTTCCAATATCATTACGCATAAGATCAACAATCATTAAATTCTCTGCGCGATCTTTACGTGAGCTTTGTAGTAGTAGTGCTTGTTTATCATCTTCTTCGGGGATTACTTTGCGAGGCAGTGTTCCTTTTATAGGGCGTGTTTCTATTTTATTATCAGCTAAATGAATAAAACGCTCAGGGGAAACACTTAACACAAAATTATTGGGCAAACACATAAAAGATGAAAAGGGGGCTTTATTGGCTTCATTCAAGGTTAAAAATGCATTCCATTCACTACCAATATAATTTGCGCTAAAACGTTGAGCTAAATTAACTTGATAGCAATCACCGGAAAGCAGGTATTGATGAATCTTAGCAATTTTTTCGTTGTATTCAGCGTTGTTAATGTTAGATTGCCAGTCAGTGGTTAAGGCAAATGGAGTATCAATCGATGTGGATGTTTGGTTTTCTAACCACTGTAATCGCTCATCAATATTGTCATAGCTAATTAAAGTGGCTTTTTTTAATTCATGATCAACAATTAATGCCCAATCATAAATTCCAATAGCCATATCTGCAAAATTGAGTTCATTTTTAGCATTTTCAGGTAATTTTTCAATACGACGACCTAAGTCATAACTCCAAATACCCAAAGCTCCACCTAAAAACGGCAATGAGTCATTGTATTCTGGATGAAAATTAAATTGTTCTAATTCTTGTTGGATAAGTGTGAAAGGATCTTTTTTAGAACGTCTGACCGTGCCATTTTTTTCTTTAATTGTTGTGGTTTGCTTGCGAGTTTCTAAAGTTACAAGAGGATCAGAGACAATAATATCAAAACGGTTATGAGGATGTTCGGCAAAGCCAGAATGAAGTAAACTAGACCAAGGCAATGAAGCGATGGGAGAGAATACCCGTAGTGCTAGATCTTGGGTATAAATGAGCTCACGTTGTTGTAATTGCATATCCATCTTATGACCATGTAAACAAAGTATGTTGTATCATTCGCACAATGAATTGTAATCAAAAAGATTATATTCATGTAAATACAAAATAGAAGTTGATAAAGATAAGAGTAACATTATGTTTCTAGGAATGCCTACATTAACACACGAAGAACAACAAAAAGCAGTAGAAAAAATTCAATCTCTTATGGCTGAGGGAATGAGTAGTGGGGAGGCTATTCAGTTGGTTGCTCAAGAATTAAGAGAAAAGCACACAACGCGTGAATCGGTTTCTATCATATTTGATGATGAAAATGAATAAAACATTTTTTTAACAAATGTCACAAATATGTTGTTAACCCTATGCTATGCTTAATGGAAATACATCCTGTTTTAAGGGATATTTTCGGGAGGTTATATGAAATTAAGCAAGTTAGTAGGTCAAACAGGGATACTTGGTGTAGCTCTTTTACTTACTGTTTCTTTTGGCGCATCTGCAGAAAATGTCGATAATGTTAATAAAGATGTTGTACGCTCTGCACCCTTTGCGAGTTGTGTTAATTTAGACAACAACCAACTTGTTACTAGAGTGAAGAATGATTATTTACAAAATCGTCTTCCTCGTTGGCAAGAAGATAAAAAGGCGCTGGGTCCGAAACCTGTAGCAAGTATTAATGCTAATGAAATTATCAAGATGGATAATAACTATCAGATGGTATTGAATGTTCGCGGAGCGAGAACAGACCTTCGTTACAACGTTCAAGTCAATTGTGATGAAAATACCATCACTTATGTTTCACCTAAATAATAGATAAGTGATAGTTTTCCGTCGTTAACAGGTTGAAAAAAAGAGATAAACTTAAGTTTATCTCTTTTTTGTCATTAAATATTATCGAGAAAGTACTATTATTTTTTCGCTTGAGGCTCATAAGGTAAACGAGAATAATGTTGGCTTCTTGCACGATAAAACATTAGCCTTTCTTGAAAAAAAGCATGAAGTTCTTGAGGCTGTTCTCGTAAAACCGCATCAGCAACAACAGGCATATTATATCGCTCTTTAAAGGCAACTCCTGAAGCTGCTAAGCTTACATTTATTTTGTCTTTTTCTTCTTGTGTTAATTCTGAAAGGTTATAACCCATCATTCTCCTCCCTATAACAATACGAATAAAGTAAAAGAGCATGCTTATTAATGCAAGTAAATAAAGATATTAGTCATTATATAATGATAAAAAATAGGCGCTTTATTTAGATGATTTTTTAATCAGTATCATTAAATATAACAATAAAATATAATTATTCACTAATTGTTATACTACTTTATAGGTAATTCAAATAATTAAAAAGATAAAAATTGCATTTATACACATAATTAAATCGATTTTAAAATAGACTAAAAAATAGTTTTCCTCTGCAAAGAGTAAATAAATCGAATGTTTAATTTGATTTAGATCAATGAAAAAAACAAAGAAATTTGCATCAAGAATAGATAAATATTGTTAATTTATTGAATGGGGGCTATCTATGTGTTTATTTTGTATTACTTGACAATGGGTTGCGATAAGATGCTGAAATATTGAGATAAAAAAATGCCCTGTTGGGGAAACAGGGCGAAAAATAATACAACACCAGGGAAAAACATAGTATAAATAAAATTAACTAAATGGTTAATAGGTAAACTTACGTGATTCTTCATTTTTTTATTAATATGAAATAAATATTTAATACCTTTTAATTAGTACTCAAAAAAAAGGAGCGCTATTAATGAATAGTAAGTGAATAAAAAAGAGAAAGGTTGCCAATCAATGATATTCGTAAAAATGAGAAATAAAAAGATATATTAAGATTTAAATATTTGAATAAGTTTATAAGAGAAATTATAAATTATACATTTTGTCTTACTGTAATATCTTATTAATATTAAAGTATTTTATTGATTGAGTAATACAAAATGTTTATTGTTAATTATTATAAAAAGCTTATTTCTTAAATGTTAATTATCATAATGATTAATCAATATTTCAAAATATTACTTTAACGAATCATTTTGATTTTTTATTTTGAAATTTATTTTAGATAATAAAGAAAGTTATTTGCTGATGCTTTTTTAAGCTGTATGTTTTTTTTCTAAAATGACTGATTAACTTAATTATTAAAGTATTAGTTTTTCTTTTATGAGTTAATTTAGTTAATAAACATTTATTTATCTTAATGATATATATGGTTTTTTTATTTTGTAATATTGTTTGTTTTAGTTAATAAGATAATTAAATTTAAATACTAACATGTAAAAAAATAAACAAAAAATATACATATCACACAATCTTGTGTTACATTTAATTCGCTTTTTACACAGCGATTTTTGATATTACATAAAGATATACTCGGATCATTAATTGATTCAATTACACGGTGTTTATTCGTTTTTATTTCAATAGCGATGTAAGGATAAGTTATATACGTTATTATACAGGGGGATTAATTTGACTGGGCTAATAAACTTTGCAAATAACATTTTATGGGGATATGTCCTTATCTACTTACTTCTAGGAGTTGGTATTTATTTTACTATTCGTACTGGGTTTATACAAATCCGACATTTTAGCCATATGTTCTCTATTTTAAAAAATAGCCATAAGTCAGATAAATCAGGGATCTCTTCCTTTCAGGCGTTATGCACAAGCTTAGCTGCGCGCGTGGGAACCGGAAATTTGACCGGTGTCGCCATTGCATTAACGGCAGGCGGGCCTGGTGCTATTTTTTGGATGTGGGTTGTTGCTCTAATCGGTATGGCAACATCTTTAATTGAAAGCACACTAGCACAACTTTATAAGACAAAAGACGATGAGGGTAATTATCGCGGGGGACCTGCTTATTATATGACGAAGGGATTGAAAATGCGCTGGATGGGCGTTCTCTTCGCTATTTTCCTAATCATTGCTTTTGGTTTGGTTTTTAATGCGGTTCAAGCCAATTCGATTGCGCAAGCAACAGCATCAGCTTTTGATTTTGATCCATTTTATGTCGGTATTTTTTTAGTGGTAACCAGTGGATTTATTATTTTTGGTGGTCTGCGTTGGGTTGCTCGTGTTGCAGAGTTAGTTGTCCCTATTATGGCAACTGCTTATTTATTATTAGCCTTCTGGGTTGTCGCTGATCATATTGAACGCTTGCCTGATGTTTTCCTGTTAATCTTTAAAAGTGCTTTTGGTTTACAAGAAGCTGCTGCTGGTGCGATAGGTTACGGCATTAGCCAAGCAATGACTCAAGGTATTCAACGAGGCTTATTTTCTAACGAGGCCGGAATGGGGTCGGCTCCTAATGCGGCTGCTTCTGCAACACCTTACCCACCTCATCCGGCATCTCAAGGTTATATTCAAATGCTTGGTGTATTTATGGATACGTTGGTTATCTGTAGTGCAACAGCAGTGATCATTTTGTCATCAGGTGTACTCGATAGTTATCCTGAGGGCATTAATGGCATTCAATTGACACAATTAGCGTTGTCATCGAGTGTTGGTGGTTGGGGAAGTACCTTTATTGCTATTGCTATTTTCTTCTTTGCTTTTACTTCGATTATTGCCAATTATGCTTATGCAGAAAGTAATATGATTTTCCTTGGGCGTAATCATACAACAGGGCTATTCCTTTTACGTTCAGCTGTATTAGCAATGGTGATGTTTGGTGCTTTAGCGGATATGCCTCTTGTTTGGAAAATGGCTGATCTCTCGATGGGGCTAATGGCAATGACAAATTTAATTGCCATCATATTACTTTCAGGTGTTGCATTAAAATTGGTCAAAGATTATAACCAGCAACGACAAGCAGGTTTATTGCCAACTTTTGATATACGCCAATATCCAGAGCTACAAGCTGATATTGAAGATGGTATATGGGAAAATAATATCATTCCTGATGAACCTTTAGTTCGATGTGAAAAAGTCAGCAATAACTGAAGAATATAAAAAAAGTGTCAAAATGGAAAACCCATATTCTTTAATATGGGTTTTTTTATTACAATTTAACTTTGGGAACATTAACTCAAGGATCAGAAATGAAGTCTAGTCGGTATTATATTGGATTACTTATTGCAGTAAGTCTCTTAAGTAGTTGCGTTCAACAACCAGAGTTTATTGATAGAGGCGATTATATTGCTAAAGTTATCCCTAATAAGCAGGATGCTAATGACTGTGTTAAATATCTAGTTATGCATTATACCGCGTTAGATGATGAGCGTTCATTGAAGGTTCTTACTGCTGGGCGAGTCAGTAGCCATTATCTTATTCCAACACACCCTCCAACTATTGATGGAAAACCTGTTGTTATTTCATTAGTAGATGAAAGACAAATTGCATGGCATGCAGGTGTTAGTCAATGGGGAGAGGCAACAAGCTTAAATCATTGTTCTATTGGGATTGAGATAGTTAATCTGGGTTACCGTGATAATGGAAAATTTAGATATTGGTATTCTTATACGGCAGATCAAATGACGACAATTTCCCTTGTCAT
This sequence comes from Proteus vulgaris, assembly GCF_016239305.1. Classification (GTDB taxonomy): domain Bacteria; phylum Pseudomonadota; class Gammaproteobacteria; order Enterobacterales; family Enterobacteriaceae; genus Proteus; species Proteus vulgaris_C. Next base: position 8,129 of record NZ_JAEHOQ010000015.1, read on the forward strand.
GAAAGATATTATTGAACGCTATGATATTGAGCCCCAAAATGTACTAGGCCACAGTGATATTGCTCCTTTAAGAAAAGTCGATCCTGGTCCTTTATTTCCTTGGGAGAGGCTTGCGGATCAAGGAATAGGAGCTTGGCCTGATAAACAGTTAGTACAAGCATATTTAGCTGGTAGAGATCCTTCAGAGCCTGTCGATATTGCAAGTTTTCAAAAGTTATTACAGCAATATGGTTATCAAACACCAACAAATGGCGTGTTAGATGATAAAGCGCTTAAGGTTGTTAAAGCTTTTCAAATGCATTTTAGGTCAACAAGAGCGAATGGTATTCCTGATGCACAATCAGAAGCAATTTTAAGGGCTTTGATTGAGAAATATCGAACTTAAAATTTCCTGTGATGAATAGACAGTAAAAACGTGGATAATCAAAAAATAAAAAGCGTCTCCAATATAAAAATTGAAAGACGCTTTTTTGATAACTAACGATCAGCGTTACAAATTATGTGTTATATGCTGATTATTTCGCTGCATTTCCTACGGGAAGATTTTCTTCTTTAAGATTTAAGCTAACGAATAGTGAAATTACGAATGCAATTGCACCGGGTAATACCCAACCTAGGCCATAATCAGAAAGTGGAATATAGCTAAATACTTGTAATAATTCAGCATTTAACCATTTCAATTGTTTTAACGTATCGAAAAGGCTCATTAATACGATGACAGCAATAGTAAAACGATAGGTAAAGCGTGGTGATTTTAATTTGTTACGAATAAATTGCAGTAATACCAATGTGACTGATGTTGGATAAATCATCAATAACGCAGGAATGGTCACGCGTAATAAAGTATCAAGGCCAAACGTTGATACGATTGTGGTCATTAATGTAAAGACAACAACCCAGAAACGATAGCCTAAACGATGATGGAATGTTGCAAAATAGTCAGCAGCAGCACTTGTTACACCTACTAGCGTGGTCATACTTGCTAATAAAACAATCCCTCCCATCAGCCAAGTACCGACAGAGCCAAATAAGGCATCAACATAACGAGAGAATATTTGACCACCATTAGTGGCATTGAGTGCAGGATCTGCAAAAACAGAAACAGAATGGCTAGTGGCACCCAAATAGAAAAGACACAGATAAAGCGCAGCTAATAGTAAGACTGAAATAAGTCCTGCTTTTACGGTAATAAAACCAATTTGGCGTGGTTCAGTAATCCCTTTGGTATACAAAGCTCGTGCAACGATACCACCGAATGCCATAGCAGAAAGAACATCCATGGTTTGGTAACCGTCTATAAAACCAGAGAAGAAACCATTAACAGCATAAAGACCTGTTGGCTCACCAATGGGCGAAATAGGTTTAGCTACAACGGCAATGCCGACAACAACCAGCAAGACTAGCAGTGCTGGAGTCATAAATTTACCAATAGCGCTGATCATCGTACCTTGTTTTAGCATGAAAAACATACTTGTAATATTGAAAACAAGTGCGAAGGTTAGGTGTGTTGCGGTATTTTTCTCAATCAAGCCTAAAGGTAAGAAGCCCATTTCATAGGCGGTGTTAGTCACACGAGGCATCGCAAAAGTAGAGCCTACGATAAGGTATAGTGCAACCCAGAAAATGACAGCGACCCATGAAGGTAAATCAACAGAAAGACGTTCACCACGTCCTCGAATAGCGACAATAACTAAAGTAAGAAAAGGGAGTAAGACACCCGTAACAAGAAAACCTAAGGATGTACTAAACCAGAGGTTTCCTGATTGAAAACCCGCCATTGGGGGGAAAATAATATTACCAGCGCCGAGGAAGAGTGCAAAAACCATCATTCCAAGAACGAGCATGTCTTTTGTAGAAAGCATAACTAAAACTACCTGTCTGTGAAGAAAATATGTTAATGATTTATATTTGTTATTCTACTCTTAGCCTATTTAATAGCTGAATATGTTGTAAAAATGCAGTTTGAATAACGAAAAGTGAATTGATAGTAACAAATTCTGAAGGATATGTAAGAAGAAAGGCAGATTTAACGCTCATTTAACAGCAATTATAGAATAATAAAAGGCTATGTTTTTGGTCAAAAAGCAGTGTGATCCTCTGCTAAGGATCACAATTGCTATATAATTTTGTAGACATTCACGATAAAACACAAAAAAGATCGTGTTTAAATAAATTTATTGATAGCGACTGCAACACCGTGCTCTTCATTAGAAAGTGTGACGAATTTGGCGACTTTTTTCACTTCATCAGGAGCATTTCCCATTGCAACACCTAAAGCCGCATATTTCAGCATGGCTAAATCATTACCTTGATCACCGATACACATAATTTTTTCTGGAGTAATTTTTAAATGTTCAGCGACTTTTTGAACCGCACTTCCTTTATTGACATTGGTATTTAGTACTTCAATAAAATAAGGGGCACTGCGTAATATGCTGTATTGTTCGTAAATATTGGCAGGTAAATATTGGATGGCGTTATCTAAAACGGTAGGAGCATCAACAATCATAAATTTACTAAAATACATATCAGATTGCATTTCATTAAGTGGACGATAGTAAAGCGGTGTCCAAGATAAGAATGCTTCTTGGCAAGTAAAATGGCTAATATGGCGATTAGTGGTATAAATTTTATTATCACTAATAACGTGAAAATGAACGCCTATCTCACGAGCAAGATTCTCAAAATAGAGGTAGTCTTCAAAATTGAGTAAATCCTGAATAATGACTTCACCATTATCTGCTTGATGAATTTGGCTACCATTATTGCTAATACAGTAACAATCAGAAGTATCAAGACCGAGTATCTTTAAATAAGGGGATATGCCATTAAAAGAGCGCCCTGAAGCTAGCACAATCTTAACACCAGCTTCTTTTGCTCGTTGAACCGCTTTTTGTACTTCGGGCGTGATTTCGTGTTGTTTGTTGAGTAAGGTTCCATCTAAATCAATAGCGATAAGCTTAATACTCATTAGCATCCCCATATTAAATAAAAGCAATCATGATAATGGAAGGGCGAAGCGGTCTATCATCACATAGCTTGAGTATTATTTATGTGACATTAAAGGCTATCTGTATAATGTCACATAAATAGAAGGGTTAATCACAGCAAGGTGATTGTAAATGTAAGGGTTGTTTGGTTTCTAATACGATTTCTTGATTTTGCCGAAAGTCAAAAGGCGTAATGCCATATTCTTTACGGAACATGTAAGTAAAGTGAGACTGTGAACCAAAGCCAAAATCGAGAGCGATATCAAAGATAGAACGTTCACTTGTACGTAATAAATGGATAGCACCAGCCAATCTACGTTGGCGAATATACTTTCCTAAAGAGGTGCCTGTGACTTCTTTAAAGATTTTCTGCATGTGCCAAAGAGAATACCCAGAATAAGCCGCCAACTCTTCAAGATGGATAACACGGCCTAAATGCTCCTCAATCCATTTACTTAGCGCGCAAACTAATGCGAGATGATTATCTTGTGGCATTACAGTTCCATTCTATCAATGAAGTTAAGGTAAAAATCAAAATTAACTCCCTAATCTTATACAAAAAGTGGCAGACAGAGAAATCCATATTAATGGATAGTTATTTCTTATCGTTGGCAAAATGTGTAATTAAAATAAAAAGTGTTCATTTTACCGACAGTTTAGAGAAAAATAGTGCAAATTATCTCAAGTCTGTCGAGGAAGCGTTTACCTTTCATAATGAAAGTTATGCTAAATTCACGCATAGAGATAATTGATTGCGAATTTTATAACAACAACTCTCCGTGTTGTTATCGTATTTAAGCGAATGCTTATAATGTTATTAATCATACTAACAAAATGTATTTAAAGGATTTTAAATTGAACGCAAAGAAAATAATTATTAGTTTAATTATTGCATTAGCCATCAGCTTTGGTCTCTATCTTATGGCTTTAGATAACTTTTGCGATCGCGGAGAAGACTTTCAGCAAGGTCTTTGTCGGTTTACCACATTATTCCCCTCCAAACATAGCTAAAAAATCGCTTTTCTTATTATTTTTCGCCTAGCATAAAATGTATTTGTTATTCAAGTCAGATTAGTGTTTTAATGGGGGCTTGAAATAAACAAAATCGTAAATATTACTTTACACGTTAAGTTGATAAAATAATAAAAGAAGAGGATGTATGGCGAGAGAGTCGCAACAGACAGAACTTAAGCGCGGTCTGAAAAATCGACATATCCAGCTTATTGCGCTGGGTGGTGCTGTCGGCGCTGGTCTGTTTCTTGGTATAGCGCAAACTATTAATATGACGGGCCCATCAGTAATACTAGGATATGCTATTGGTGGTTTTATTGCGTTTATGATCATGCGCCAATTGGGCGAAATGGTTGCCGAAGAGCCAGTTGCGGGTTCGTTTAGTCACTTTGCTAATAAATATTGGAGCCCTTTTGCCGGCTTCTTATCTGGTTGGAATTACTGGGTGATGTTTATTCTTGTTGGTATGGCAGAATTAACGGCAGCAGGAAAATACATTAACTATTGGTTGCCTGATATCCCTGTTTGGGTTTCAGTAGCTATCTTCTTTGTCGCAATTAACTTAATTAACCTAATTAATGTCAAAATGTATGGTGAAACAGAATTCTGGTTTGCCATTATTAAAGTATTGGCGATTGTCGGTATGATTTTATTTGGTAGTTACTTGCTGGCAAGCGGTAATGGTGGGCCTCAAGCTTCTGTAAGTAATTTATGGGAGTTAGGTTTCTTCCCTCATGGCTTTACTGGTTTTATGTCAGCATTAGCGATTGTCATGTTCTCTTTTGGTGGACTTGAGCTGGTGGGGATCACGGCGGCTGAAGCTGAAAATCCAAAAGTCAGCATCCCGAAAGCGACTAACCAAGTTGTTTATCGTATTTTAATTTTCTATATCGGTTCATTGTTGGTGCTACTGTCGCTTTATCCTTGGACTCAAGTAGTGAAAGGTGAAAGTCCATTTGTACTGATTTTTCATAATTTAGACAATTTCTTAATTGCGAATATTTTAAATGCTGTGGTATTAACAGCCGCATTATCTGTTTATAACAGTGGCGTTTATTCTAATAGCCGTATGCTTTATGGTTTGGCAAAACAAGGTAATGCGCCACATGCACTTTCTCGTATTAATAAACGCGGTGTGCCGGTAGTGTCATTACTCTTGTCTGCAATTGCGACTTCATTAGGTATTTTAGTTAATTACTTATTACCGGATCAGGCGTTAGAGCTATTAATGGCGTTGGTTGTCACCACGTTAGTGCTTAACTGGATTATGATTTGTTTGGCGAATTTAAAATTTAGAGCTGCAAAAGTAAAAGAGGGGGTAGAGCCTTTCTTTAAAGCACTTTGGTATCCATATGGTAACTATATCTGCCTCGCTTTCTTATGCATGATTTTAGTGATTATTTTATTTATGCCACAAGTGAATATCTCAGTCATTTTAATGCCATTCTGGATTGCATTCTTATGGGTTGGATTTAAGATTTCCCGTATGAAGAAAACACCCAATAATGCTCAAGCAAGTCAAGATATTTAAGTGGCTACAGATTGATTGAGCTACTTTATTAAACGAAAAAACGCATCAAAAGATGCGTTTTTTTATGTTCTATTTTGTTCTATTTTATTGTTTACACTTATTCTGGTAGGCAAAAATAAGAAATTACTGCCAACGTAACCAAGCAAATAACACGTTACCATTGTTATAAGTACCAGGCACATAAGTTGCTTGTAGTGAAAGGTGCCCATAACCGACAGAAACTAACGGCAAAGGAAGTGGCATCGGAATATAGTTATATTCATGGCGTGCTGTAATACTTAGTGTAAATCCTGCTCCCATACGAAAACCGTCTTTATCTCCGGGATACCACATTTTCTCAAAACCATAGCCCATAATAGGTTGTACACGGTTATTTGAGTCCATAAATGCCATCGCATAAAGAGAGTGCCAATCACCGTCATTGTCATAACGATATTTACCCATACCAAAACCCCAAGGTGTTTCGTTATAGCGATTAGTTTTTTCTCTATCGTAAGTAAAACGGTTATGCCAAGTCCATACCGGTAGATAGTAATTATATTGGTCGTTATTCCAAGTTTGATTGATATTACGTTTGAATTTCCCCCAATAGCTCTCTTCGCTATTAGATTGAGATACATTATTGGTTGTTTGGTGGTTTTCTGTCGTAATAATCTGATGTGGGGGTGAATTATTTTCAGAAGCGAAAGCAGTTGTTGTTAACGCAAGCGAAAACAACGTGGTTGCTAATACGCTAGGGTGAAAATAGGTTGAAAACATAATATAACTCCGAGTACGGCATTGCTATGATTCTGGTGATGACAAATAAACGTTACTAATAGTGTTATTTAATCGACAAGTATTTAAGATAAGAGGTATCTGAAACTTTACTTCTTAGCTAAAATCTTAAGGGAAAAGAATCGGTTATAAAGAGAGTAAACAAGTTTGTTGTATTTGTTTGAGACATTCAATATTGTTATCTTGTAATGGTAACGTATTGTTTTTAATTTAAAATTAAGTTTTTATTAGATTGAAAATAAATAATTGATAAATAAGGATAAAGAGATCTTATTTAAGATGAGTTATTTTCGATATAAAAAATTGACTAAATATCTATTTTTATGACTTAATTGAAATATTAGTAAAAATTTAATATTAATAACATTGACTTATAAAAAGGTATTTATTTTTGACGGATAATAAAGTAACGAATAAAAAGAGTTAAATAAAAAAAAGAAAAATTCCGCGTTGGTTTATAAATCGTTTAAGTTGCGTGGGTTTTATTCAGTGAGGTGTCGGTTTTTTGTGCAGATTATCCTAAAGCAAAACATGCGAATAATGCTTATTCATATGTTTTCAAAAAATAGATTACTTATTATTGAAATAATTTTTCTTGGCTAATGATAAGTAGCCGATGGGTATGCGTATCGCGATCTTTGCCCCAGCAGAAAGCATCCCAGTTTTCGTAAAGATCATCAGTATCTTTCACCTTTGTTAGAGGGCGATTTTTTTCTGTTCCATCTGAAATGTAAACATTAAAGTGAGTTGTAAAAGCCCAATCGATCATTGTTTCCTGAAAACGCTTACCTCCACCTGTCTTTCTTCTTATTTGAGAATTCCTAAAATATATTTTTTAAATTTATGTTTTCCACAATACAAGTCATCAGCTTAGTATTTATTATATACAACCTGAGCTGATTTATCTTACTGAATAACAAGCCTCAAAAGTAGAGTATTAGTAAATCGAGATTCGCTATCAAACTAGCATCTTTATCTTGGGCATGCGATACTCCTTATCGCCTGAATTTACAGGCTTTGGCTCGGGGCGCCTTATGGCTGAGATGAACCCGTATAACCTGATCTGGATAATGCCAGCGTAGGGAAGTCAAGGTAACTCTGCTGATTAACAGAGCCCGACTTTTCTGTAGCTGGTGAAAAGAGGAGTTAATCAGTGAGATCCAATGCATTGTCTATCGCAGGCACCGATCCTAGTGGTGGTGCAGGTATTCAGGCCGATCTGAAAACATTTTCCGCACTGGGTGTATATGGCACGACAGTAATAACAGCACTTGTTGCTCAAAATACCTGTGGTGTCCGTAGTGTCTATGACTTATCTCCTGATTTTGTTGCTGCTCAATTAGATGCTGTTTTATCTGATGTTCGAATTGATAGCGCCAAAATAGGTATGCTCTCTAATGCCTCAATTATTGATGTGGTTTGCGACAAACTTCAGCAATATGCCATTCCTTTTGTTGTGCTGGATACGGTTATGATTGCAAAAAGTGGTGATCCTCTATTACGGCCTGATGCAGTTAATAAAATGGTCAATCAGCTTTTACCGTTGGTTGATTTGATCACACCTAATTTACCGGAAGCTGCTGCACTGCTAGGTTGTGAAATAGCTCATGATGAGATGGCGATGAAGCAACAAGGTTATGCATTGCTAAAGCAAGGATGCAAAGCTGTGTTAATGAAAGGTGGGCATTTAACTGAAGATGAAAGCCCTGATTGGTTATTTACTCAAGATGGCGAGTGGCGATTTACCTCAAAACGCGTTAATACAAAAAATACCCACGGTACAGGATGCACGCTTTCTGCTGCCTTAGCTGCCATCCGCCCTCAAGTCGCTAATTGGCAAACTTGCGTTGAACAAGCAAAAGCCTATTTACAACAAGCGCTAGAGCATGCTGATAGTTTAGAGGTTGGACAAGGCTTTGGCCCTGTACACCATTTTCATCGCTGGTGGTAATTTTACTTGCACTAACACTCATCTTAAATAGAGCCTTTATGGCTCTATTTTCACTTTGATGATCATACTCTTCAGATAATTAACACTATCCTCAATATAAACAGCCTGTATATTGAGGAACTAAGGTAAAATATATTTTATTTCAATAAGGGATGATATGAATACAGCCTTTCAAAAACCACGCTGGTTATGTGATTTACTTCGCTTTATTCCATTGAAAAGTCAATTTGTGTTATTTGGTAATGTGCGCGACTTACAAGCTAGTGAAATTGCGCCCAATATAATAACACCACTGCCTTTTAACCAGTCACTTTATAACAGTTTGTATGAAGTCGGTTACGTTCATATCATCACTTACACGCCTTTAACGGGTTTTCAATGGATCACTAATCCTACGCAATCTTTGCAAGATGGCGCTATGTTAATGCAACAACTTGGATTAATCGTTACGGGCGATCGCGCATCTGGCAATATTGATAGCTTAAATAGCGTATTAGAAAAATGGCAAACAATAACCGGCCAGCCGATTGCGCTATGTATCGATTTCGCCTCTTGCTTACTTTCTCATCGTGATAATCTGATGCCTGCCGAACATAGCTTATTTACACGAGCATTAGTGACTTCTCATCAAGCTAAAGTAAGACCTGCTGGTGAACATAATCAACCTTTTTTTAATAGCGTTTTTTGGATCGTGGAAAAAGAGACTGATTTACCAGACTGGTTTACTGTTAATAATCCTCGAATTCGAGCCATTCCTGTTGCAAAACCCGATAGTCAGATCCGCAGAGCGTTGGCGCCTAATTTATTAGTGTCATTAGCAGGTTTTTCATCGCTTATAGAGAGTGAAAAAGAGTCACTTCTTAATGATTTTATCGATGAAACAGAAGGGCTATTACTGCTGGATTTAGTGGCGATAGTACAGTTAGCGCGTATCGAAGAAGTGGAAATAACGCGAATTAGTGATGCGGTAAGACGTTATAAAGTCGGTATTACGGAAGATCCTTGGCAAAAAATTAATAAACAAAAAATTCGCAATGCACCACAAATCATACAACGCCGTGTTAAAGGACAACAACATGCGGTCACGCATTTATTAGATATTATTAAGCGTGCAATGACGGGCGTAGGCAGCAATAAAGGCGGAAGACCCCGGGGCGTGTTGTTTTTAGCCGGGCCAACGGGGGTAGGTAAAACTGAGTTAGCGAAGACGGTGACACAACTGCTGTTTGGTGATGAAAGTGCTTATATTCGCTTTGATATGTCTGAATTTAGTGCCGAACATGCAGATCAACGTTTAATTGGTGCGCCTCCGGGTTATGTAGGTTATGACTCTGGTGGTGAATTGACCAATGCTATTCGTGAAAAGCCTTTTAGTGTTGTGTTATTTGATGAAATAGAAAAAGCACATCCTCATTTAATGGATAAATTCCTACAAATTATTGATGATGGGGTATTAACCTCTGGGCGTGGTGATCGCGTCTATTTTTCTGAGGCTCTAATTATATTTACCTCAAACCTTGGAATTTATCGCGTTGATAATAATGGCGAAAGAGTGGCAAATGTTCTGCCTCATGAACCTTTTGAAAATGTCAGCCGTAAAGTAAAAAGTGAAATAGAGCGTCATTTTAAATTGGTTTTAAATCGACCTGAATTATTAAATCGTATTGGCGAAAATATTATTGTCTTTGATTTTATTCGAGAAAATGTTGCAGAGCAGATATTTGAACAAATGGTCGCAAATATCTTATCTAGCCTTGATAAACAATCTCTCACATTGTCGATATCAGAAACGGCTAAATCGACGTTAAAATCCTACTGTTTATCTGATTTGTCAAATGGTGGTCGTGGTATTCGCAACCAATTAGAGATTTATTTAATTAACCCGCTCTCAAGAGCTATTTTTGACAGTGATTTATCAGTTGGAAAAGCCTATCAAATTGCTGATATTCAAATAGGTGAAATGACCAATATTATTTTAGTGCCACAGGTAAATTAATGCAGATCAGCTTATCTCGAATTCACTTTCCAGTGACAACATTGGGGCCAGGAAAACGAATTGGTATCTGGTTTCAAGGATGCTCTTTACGTTGTAAAGGCTGTTTATCGCCAGATACATGGGAAAGCAAAGCCGAAAGCACTTCAGTTGACGCGCTTATGCAGCAAATTCAACCTTGGTTTGCATTTGCGGATGGTATTACGATTTCTGGTGGTGAACCGTTTGAACAACCTGAGGCGCTTTATGCGTTATTATTTGCATTACGTCAGCAATTTGCTGGAGATATTTTTATTTACACTGGTTATCACTGGGATGAGATAGAACCTAAAGTGACTAAAATGTCAGGCTTAATTGATGCGTTAATGAGCGGCCGATATCAACTGGAAAACACGCAAAGTTTGATGTTACGAGGCAGTGACAATCAGCAACTTCATTGTTTAACAGCAATGGGGAGTGCGCGTTTCAGTATTTTTGATAGAAGTGTGACTGAAGAAGATAAAGTGCTTGATCTTTCAATAGATAACCAAGGACGTGTTTACCTTACAGGTATTCCTCAAAAGGGCGATATGGCTCGTTTACGTGAAGTATTAGCGCAACAAGATATTCAATTAAAACAGATAAAAAGATAAGAGAGATGGAATAAAGGATGACCATGATACGTTTTTGTCCTCACTGCCAAACTGAGCGCCAGTTAACTGAGATTTTCTGTGCAGGACAAGTGAATGATAAACCTTGTGGATGGGATCTAACAATTGAACCTATTCATGAGTCAGGGTGGCGTCCATCTCCTCCAATATCTTCTTCCATTGAGACACCTGCGATACCTGTGCTTAATCATGATCAGCCGCGAAAATGTGTTAACGGGCATTTGATGAGTGAAGATGATTTTATCTGTTTTGAATGTGGTGCTGATCCAGCAGATGAGATTGAAAGTAACGACATTACTGAGAATGAAACGTTTAGATTGATTGGTGATTGGCGTCTTGAACAACGTATCAATTCTGTTAATAGCGAAAGAGAGCGCTATAACGTAAGCAATATCAAAACAGAGCAAGAAGGCGTATTAACACTCTATCTTAAAGGTGAAGAGCCTGATCCTGCTATTTATCAAGTCTTAAATTTGATCTCTACTGACCATATATCGGTGTTTTATGAAACGGGTCGATGGGAAAACCGTGCTTGGCATGTTACTGAGCGATTAAATGGTGGTTCACTCAGCCAATTTATTGAGCGAGGTGATTTTTGGCAATCGGATGAAATTAATATATTAGTTTCAGAATTAGGTACGGCGATCGCAGCGTTAACGGAACATGGTGTGCGTCATCGAGCTTTAAAACCATCAAACTTGATGATCCGCATTCGTGATCCTCTTGATATTGTGGTGATTGAATATGGCTCAGCATGTTTATCTGAATTCGATCTCGATATTGTCTCCCCGCTTGAAATTTCACGTTATAGTGCGCCAGAAATATTAGCGGGTGGTGTTTCGGCTGCATCAGATTGGTGGAGTCTAGGGATCATTTTACTTGAGCAATTAACGCAAGGAGCCTGTTTTAAAGATATCCATGATAATGCGTTTTTAATTCAAGTAATGACCAATGGTGTTGAATTACCCGATGATTTAGAACCTAATATTCAATTACTTTTACGGGGCTTGCTCTGTCGCGATCGCTTTCAACGTTGGCAATGGAATGAAGTCAATGCGTGGTTACAAGGTTTAGCGGTACAAGCACCTGATATTAATTATCACAATGGAAGCCAGCAATATTATCAATTTCAATTTGCAGATCATCAATTTAATCAACCTGATGCATTTGCGATGGTGGCGGCACAAGCACAATATTGGGATCAAGCAACGGAATTACTTACTCATGGTGAAATCACGACTTGGTTAAGCCAATTTGATAATAGTGGCAAACAAATTGCTCAATTGCAGTCATTAGTTGAAAAACAAGATATTGAGCCAAGTTTACGTTTTACATTCGCGTTGCGAATTTTAAATCCTAATATGCCATTGATTTATCGTGGTGAGATCATTACGCCTTCATGGCTTTTAGAACATCCTTTATTAGGTTATCAATTAATTTGTCAGCCTCTCGCCACGGAGCTTCAATCTATTGATGAGACACATTGGCTTGTTCAGCTTTATTATCGTCAATGTACGGTTCGTGAAAGGGCACAACAACAACGTATCCCCCTAAATGAAGAAAGCTTACAACTCTATTTATTAATTACCTCTTTAAGTCAATTAGCTGCTCGCTGGGAAATTATTCGTGCAGAATTTCCTGATGCTTATAATGAAAATCTACGAGCCTTAATCGATCGTAAAAATATGCATGAAAATGATTATATTTTGTTATTAAGTGCAGAGATTGGGCAATATATCACGGTAGATTCACTGGTGAATAATGCCGCTAAGTTAGCCAGAGATCTTGCTATCAAGACGTTTGATAAACAACAGGCAAAAGTATTATTAGCTACACCTCGGTATCAACTTATTGAACAGCTTAGTGAAAGAATAGGGGATTTTAAGCGTGTTAATAACGATATTATTGATAGATGGGCTGATGATTTTCTCTTAACTCGTAGATTGCCTCTTGAGCATATTATTGTGATGCTCTGTATTCCTATTGAACAATGGCAAATACTTGAATCACAAAAATATATTTTAGAAGTGCTACATTTCTTTGCTAAAAAATTAGTTTCTACCAGTCAACGCGGTAATTTAGTCAGAATGCGTTTAACGCCAAATGCAGGACGTGTTGATTTAACCGAATGCAGTTTTGATAATGAAAAGGCGACAAACTTACTTGAGCATTTAATTAATCGTAAGAAAAGGCTATTTTCACTAGAGGGCGAAGTATTACGCCAACGTGAAAAATTAAATAATCGCTTGTGGCTATTACAACAGAATACTCAATCTTACCAACGAGATACGGGTATTAACGGTATGTATTTAGGCTTTCCTTTTTTAGTGCTAAATACGCAACCCAATAAAATAAAACCACGTATTGCACCGCTTTTTTTGTGGCCTGTTTCTATGAGTATTTTGGGGGGCACTCAAGGGGCTGTACAAATTGGGTTTGATACAGAGCGCGCATCGGTACGTTTAAATCCTGCTCTTGCAAATTTTGTTGGTATTCCTGCAGTTAGTGAATGGCAAAAAATACTTGATAGTTTGATGTCACAAACAGGTTTGAGTGTCAGTGAAATGATGCTCACACTCTCATCTTTATTAAATACATCAGATCATACATTAAGTCCATTACCTTCATTAACTGAGGAAATACCAGAAAACAGTGCTTACATTCATTGTTCTGCGGTGTTATTTCACACCTCTTTTATTGGGCAAATGATAAGTGCTGATCTACAACAAATTGCTAATTTACCTATCAATGGCACAGCCCTTGCTACGATGTTGAAAGTAAATACGTCAGCACAAGCTTTAGAAACTCAAGATCCACTGACAGATAACTATTTGTTGTCGTTGGCCGATCCTTCTCAAAATACCATTATTCAAGCGGCAAGAAAGCAAACAGGATTATTGATAGAAGGGCCTCCGGGAACAGGGAAAAGCCAAACAATTGTTAATTTAATTGCTGATGCAATAGGGCGACAAAAAACAGCACTTGTGCTCTGTCAAAAGCCTGCCGCTTTGGATGTAGTATATAAACGATTAGTTGCTAATGGCTTACAAGATAGAGTATTGATTATTCATCAAAATCCTAAAGGGCGAGAGATTATTTCAGCGATCAGAGAACAACTGGCATTAGAGCATAAACGACACCTGATCGCAGATATTAAGCAAAACACGGCTTTTGATCGTGATAGAAGGCTTAACTTAATTCAATTTTATGAAACAACCTTAGATGCTTACTATAAAGCGTTATATCTAACAGATAAACAATATGATTATTCGTATCGAGAAGTGTTATCTGGATTACTCGAATTAGAGTCACAACAAAAGTGGGTAACAAGTTCGGATGAATTAACCATACTGCTTTCTCAATATAATAAGACAACTTTTGTTCAGTTTATCGATAACTTAACGCTATATGGTGTAGATTGGTATGCAATTAACTATGAACATACGCCATTAAATAGTGTTGCTTTATTTTTGCCTGAAAGCACGTTATATCGCCAGTTTAATGAAAATATTACGCTATTTATTGAAGCAGAAAAACAGCGCGATACAGCATATAGCTCGTCTTATCAACAAATTACAATCGATGAGTTAACCGTTCATGAAACAACCCTGAAACAGGGTAAACAGCGGCTAAAAAATCGCAATGAACAACAATGGGATAATTTATCGCATTGGTTAGCGTTATTTCTAAATGAACAAGGCAAGCAAAATAAAGGGGAGCAGTTGATTGCTCAATTAGAGCAATTAGAAACACGTTTACAGCAAATTGATAGTGAAGGTTGTGATCCTTTGATTTTCCGCTTACTTGCTCCGTTAGATAATGTAGCATTAGCAACATTATCAAGAGCTGTGGTTGATAAAATTAAGCCCTCATTTTTGCGTTTCTTAAATCCTTATTATTATAGTAGAAACAGTAAGTTAAAAAACTTTATTGCACAAAGTGGTAAAGAAGACAGAATTGAACATTATATAACGCTACATAAAACTATCATCACTGAGCAACAATGGCGTTTGTTATATCAAGAGTTGCAACCTATTTATCAACAATTAGGGATAGAACAGCAACTTGATCGACAAAATGCACAATGGCAAAACACAATAAATACGGTGATCACTGAGCTTAAAGCCTGTTGCGATGATATTGCGATATTAGCGTTATATCCTCAGCCTGAACATTTTGTTGAGTCGATTCAATCAGCAAAAAAACAGGGCTTTGAACACCAATGTTTAGAAATTGAAAATGCCATAGTTCGCGCTAAAGTACAGCAAACTAGCCTCGACAAATTAGCGGGTTTACAAGAAACCCTTACCGATCACTGTTATCAACAATTTTATGATGCGATCAAAAAAGGCGAATTGCTGACAACCACATTACAGCAATTAGTATTAAGTTTGCCTTTTTTAAGCCAATTTCAGTTATTTCGAGAAAGAACAACACATTTTTCGCCCAATGATTGGCAAGTTTTAGCATTATCACGCCAATTGATTGATGAAAATTCGTCTTCTAACCCTATCGAGCTTTTAAAAGCAACATTGAGTTATCTGTTTTATGTCGCAATCAAAACGGATATTGAAATAAAAAATCCAGTATTAAAGACGCATGCTGAACAATTGCAGGAATATATTGAGCAACTGACAGATAACTATCAGCAATTACAGCAAATTAATCGTGTATTATTAACTGAAAATATTGAATTATCAAAAATTGAAAGTGAGCGTCATTGGGAAAGAATAACACGCTTAGCTGGGCCTAGAGCATTACGGCTACGCGAATTTATTGATGAAGCGACGCAAATGGGATTGTTAAGATTACGCCCTATTTGGTTGATGACGCCGGATGTGGCAAGTCAAATATTACCCCTAAAAGCAGGGCTTTTTGATAGTGTTATTTACGATGAAGCCTCACAAATGCCGATTGAATTTGCATTACCAACCTTATATCGCGGTAAACAAGCTATCGTAAGTGGTGATGAAAAACAGATGCCACCTTCATCTTTCTTCAGCAGTAAATTTAATGAAAATGAAGACGACGAAGATAACGAGGAAGATGATCAACAAGAGAAAAGCAGTGAACAATGGGACTCAAGCCAAATTTGCCATTGCCCTGATTTGCTTCATCTCGCTCGAACTGTATTGCCTATTCATACTTTAGATATTCATTATCGCTCAGCATTTCGAGAGTTAATTAATTTCTCAAATTATGCCTTTTATGAGAATCGGCTAAATATTCCAGCTCAACACTCAGCAAAAACCATTAGTACAGTAAAACCTCTGCATTTTATGGCGATCAATGGTACTTATGTCAATCAAACCAATGAAAAAGAAGCCTTAGCGATCGTCGAATATTTAGCAACATTATGGCAGGCACCTTTTGATAAACGTCCTTCTGTGGGAGTGGTGACGTTTAACCAAAAACAAGCTCAATTAATTAACCAGCATATTCGTGAACGCAATGATTATGATGTGGATTTTTTAAAGGCTTACACCGAAGAAAGTACACGTTTGGATAACGATGAAGATATGTCATTTTTTGTGAAAAACGTTGAGAATGTGCAGGGTGATGAGCGAGATGTTATTTTATTTTCGACAACTTTTGGCCGTAATGCACAAGGCACTTTTAGGCGTAATTTTGGTGTATTAGGGCAAACTGGGGGAGAGCGTCGTTTAAATGTCGCTATTACCAGAGCGAAAAGGCAAGTCGTGATCATGTCATCAATGCCGATTGATGAAATATCTGATCTATTAAGCACCAATAAACACCCTGAAATTCCACGTGATTACTTACAAGGTTATTTAACTTACGCGAGTCATTGCCATCAGATTAATCAGCAAGAGGAAAATAAACGCTTATTAATGCGCTTATGTCGTACTCAAGCTAATGTGGTAACTCAAGATCAGCTGAACGATCAATTTGTTATTGATGTAACACGCTTTATTCAATCTCAGGGATATCATATTGCACCATCACAACAAGTGGGTATTTTCTCTTTTGACTGTTTAATTGAAGATAAACAGCAAGGCAAATTCCTAATAGGAATTGAGTGTGAGATGCCTCAGCATGAGTGGTTATCTCAAGCTTGTGCGCGTGAGTTATGGCGAAAAGATATTTTGCGTAAAGTAGTACCTTATCATTATCGCGTTTCGTTGACACAGTGGTTTTACCATCGCCAAGAAGCACAACAACAACTTCTTGAAGCCTTACAACATGCCTCTTTACTGAATGAAAAAGTGAGTGAATGATGAGTTCATCAGTACATTATATCTCTGTGAAAGAAACCAATGTTATTCGTTATCATCGACAATTAGCGAATAGCAAAAAACAATTCAAACAATGGCGGGCATTAGTAGAACAGCTCATGTACCAAGATGAACGAGTGAGCCAAATTGTATCTACTTTTAATGCATTGGTTAAAGATAACCAGCAATTGGATGTGTTAGATGCTCAATCAGTGGGTCGGTTAACAACTAAATTAAGCCAGTTTATTGCCCCGTTACGACAGGATATGAAAAATCTACGAGAACAAGTGCTCGAAGAAAAAGCGCTTGCACGTCATATCCAACAAAGCAAACAAAAATCATTGGCATTGTTAAAACAACTAAAATCACAATTAGCGAATGACAGTGTTTTGATAACTGAAATTGAGCACAGTGAAAACATGAATGCTGAAGAAATCAGCATATTACTCTTTCGTGTGACTAGTGAAATTGAAGTGCAAAAAGCGCAACTCAGCCCAGCTCAAACTGAACTATTGGCGCAATTAAAAACGCAATCTGCATATAGCCAACAGTTATGGCAAAGTAGTGAGCCTCAAAGTCCATTTGCACAACAATGCCATCAAATTGAGTTGATGATTGAAAAATTACGGCTTGTGGGAAATGAAATAGAAGCCAATCATAATGCAAACCAATTTATTGAAATACAAAAGCTTATTGATAGCAAAAAACAACGCTTACTGGCAGATTCAATGATAATGAATATGGCTGAAAGCTTGCGTAATGGTATAAGACGTATTGAGTTAATGGAAGAGTTAGTGCGACTCTGTGCAGAGCTTGAAAGCTTTGATAATGAAGAGATGGTGACACTTAGTCGGGATACAGAAACAGTAGCATCATTAGCAACAGCCGAACAGTTGGATGTGATGATCACAAAACTAAAACAGGCAATTGATACTCACGAACAGCAACTTTCAATGAGACAACAATGTGAAGCGGTATTGGCTGGTTTAAGTGAGTTAGGCTATGTGGTGCATGAAAATGCAGTAAATTCATGGCTTGATAATGGGCAAGTTGTTGTGTCTCATGCCTCAATTCCTGATTATGGCTTAGAGTTAGGCGGAAAACAGGCGCGTTTCCAAGCGAGAACGGTGGCGTTAACACATCAACGTGATATGGCGCGCGATAAAGATGTTGATGCTATTTGGTGTAGTCAGCATCAGAAATTACAAGCAATTTTGGTGAAGTCTCACGCAGAGTTATTGGTTGAGCGAGCATTGCCGGCAGGGCAAAATGCAATGAAGGTAATAGAGAGTGAAGGTACTGTTCATCAACATTTAGCCGGACAAGCGCAAAAACCAAAAACATTTAATCGCTAAACAATAAAAGCCACTCGTTTGAGTGGCTTTCACATGTAAATCTATCAGTTAAGCAATAGTGACAGATTTATCTAAATAAACATCTTGTACTGCATTAATCAGGGCAACCCCGTCTTTCATTGATTTTTTGAACGCTTTACGGCCTAAGATCAACCCCATACCACCAGCACGTTTATTAATGACGGCGGTGCGAACTGCATCTTCAAGGTCATTATTACCAGAAGCGCCACCAGAGTTAATTAACCCTGCGCGACCCATATAGCAGTTTGCTAATTGGTAGCGAACTAAATCAATTGGGTTTTCAGTAGTGAGTTTCGTGTAAACTCGCTCATCAGTATGGCCAAAGCCAATCGCTTTAAAGCCACCGTTATTTTCAGCCATTTTTTGTTTAACGATATCAGCACCAATAGTTGCTGCTAAATGGTTTGCCTGACCAGTTAAATCTGCACTTGCATGGTAATCTACGCCATCTTTTTTGAACGCGGGGTTGCGTAAATAAGCCCATAGTACAGTGACCATACCCAATTCATGAGCACGTTCAAAGGCCATTGAAATTTCTTCAATTTGGCGACGGCTTTCTTGTGAACCAAAGTAAATAGTCGCACCCACTGCAACAGCACCCATTTCAAAGGCTTGTTCTACGCTGGCATATAGAGTTTGGTCATATTGCGCTGGGTAGCTTAAGGTCTCGTTATGGTTTAATTTCACAAGAAAAGGAATTTTGTGTGCATAGCGACGAGAAACAGAAGCAAGAACACCATAAGTAGAGGCAACACAGTTACAACCTGCTTCAATCGCCAACTCAACAATATTTTTTGGATCAAAATAGAGAGGGTTTGCTGCGAAAGAGGCTGCCGCTGAGTGCTCAACACCTTGGTCAACAGGTAGAATAGACAGATAACCCGTTCCCGCTAAACGCCCGTGATTAAACAGGGTTTGCATTGAACGTAACACGCTATTAGGGCGATTATTATCAATCATTACACGATCAACAAAGTCAGAACCTGGCAGGTAGAGATTTTCGCTCGGGATGGTTTGGCAGCGATGGTCTAATAATGATTTTGCATCAGCACCTAACAAACTTACTATATCAGTCATTACATACTCCAGTTCATGATGAGATGAGAGTGATTGTCATTTATCTACATTAAGATAACAAGTCACATTGAGGCGGTAACCGGCAGTGGATCGCTTCAGGTAACACAATAAATTCAAATTTATTCCCTAAAAGGGGTTCTCCATCTAAATTAAACACCATTTCATGAGAAGCACTAATGTTTACCCAGCGACTTTCTCGTTCAATAATCTTGTCATTTTTCTTGCTATCAAACATGCTGTTTAAAATTGAAGGGAGAAGTTCGTGAGCTTCAACAATGGTAATATTGAGTTTATTGTCATTAATTAAGGCTTCAGAGCATAATTTTTGTCCGCCACCCGCTTGACGCCCATTACCGATAGCTAAAATAAGAGACTCACCTTCCCAATGAAAATCTTCAGCTTCAATAGTGCAATAATCAGCTTTTAAAGAGTCGATACTTAAAAGACCATTAATAAAATAGGCGGCTCCACCTAATGCTGATTTTAATGCATCAGGGGTTTCTGTTGTAATTTTGGTTCCAAAACCGCCAGATGCCATATTGATAAAATAGTGTGTCTTGTTCACTGAGATAATATCAATGGGAACAGCACGACCTTTAACCGCTAAGTTAAGCGCATTTTCCATATCACGAGGGATTTGAGCGCTGGTGGCAAAATCATTTGCTGTACCTAAAGGAATAATGCCAAGTATAGGTAAAGATGAAGGTGAAAGATGAATTAATTCAGAAACAACACTATTAATTGTTCCATCACCTCCTGCTGCAATCACCGTTTCGGCTTGTATATCTATAGCTTCTTGTACAAAACGGCGTATATCACTGGATTCCCAAGTTACTCTTACTTGGAGGTTAAAACCTTCATTACGTAATTGATAAACAGCTTTTCTCAATGCACCGTTGTTAGCGCTTTTTCCATTAATGATTAGCAAGCTAATTTTACTCATTGATGAGTCCCTTTAATTGAATCACTCTTTTAAAGGTAATGGATATCGAGAAAATTACTATTTTTTTTACAAATGATAACGAAAAAGAGAACGTGTTTACGCAAAGGAGGGTTGATAACGGTGATGAAAAAAGAAAAGGCAAATCCAAGGGAGATTGGATTTGCCAAGGAGGTGGTTCCTAGTCTTACTGTATTCATTCTAGTTCTTTATTTTTCGAAACTGATGATACGGTAAACAAATTATTATTGATGTGATCTGTATTTGAAATTGACCATTTTAAATCAGATTATGACACTTTACTTCACTTCTACAGCATCAATCTTATGCGGTTGACGTGTTGTTGTACCTTGTAGATTGCGGATCAGCAGTGCGAAATCTAAATCAACATCTTCAGGAACAGATAAATAAACCATGTGACCATTACCTGGTGCAACATCAGTTGGTTGTTGTTTTTTGTTAAATAGCGATTCTAACGTGAACTGAATATTTCCAGTTGGTGTCATTAATTCTAGGCTATCACCTAAAACAAATTTATTTTTAACATCAACTTCAGCTAAACCGTTTACGCGTTTACCTGTGAATTCACCGACAAATTGTTGGGTGTCAGAGACAGAGTAACCATATTCATAAGTTTGGTACGCATCATGGGTATGACGACGTAAGAAACCTTCTGTATAACCGCGGTGTGCTAAGCCTTCTAATGTCGTTAGCAACGTTGGATCAAATGGTTTACCTGCAACCGCATCATCAATTGCACGACGATACATTTGAGCTGTACGTGCACAATAATAGAAGGATTTAGTACGGCCTTCAATTTTCAAAGAGTGCACACCCATTTGAGTTAATTGCTCAACGTGTTCAATCGCACGCAAGTCTTTAGAGTTCATGATATAAGTACCGTGCTCATCTTCGAACGCAGTCATATATTCACCAGGACGTTTTGCTTCTTCGATTAAGTAGACTTTATCTGTTGGCGCGCCAACACCTAAAGTAGGCTCAACGTTTTTAACTGGGATTGGCGTGTATTTTTCAACGATATTACCCACATCGTCTTCTTTGCCTTCTTCGACTTTATATTCCCAACGGCAAGCGTTAGTACAAGTACCTTGGTTCGGGTCACGCTTATTGATATAGCCAGATAACAGGCAACGGCCTGAGTAAGCCATACATAATGCACCGTGAACGAATACTTCTAATTCCATATCAGGAACTTGCTTACGAATTTCAGCAATTTCATCAATAGAGAGTTCACGAGAAAGGATCACGCGAGTTAATCCCATTTGACGCCAGAATTTTACAGTTGCCCAGTTAACGGCATTGGCTTGTACTGAAAGGTGAATATCCATTTCAGGGAAGGCTTCACGCACCATCATGATCAAACCCGGATCAGACATAATCAGCGCATCAGGGCCCATATCAATGACGGGTTTTAAGTCACGGATAAAGGTTTTTAATTTAGCATTATGGGGTGCGATATTAACCACAACATAGAAGCGTTTACCTAATTCATGGGCTTCTTGAATACCTTTAGCAAGATTTTCATGGTTAAATTCATTATTACGCACACGTAAGCTATAACGTGGCTGACCTGCATAAACGGCGTCTGCGCCATAAGCAAATGCATAGCGCATATTTTTTAATGAGCCAGCAGGAGAGAGCAATTCGGGTGTAAACATGGTTAATTTCCTGGTTCTGATTTCAAGTCAGTCCCCCACACATTGGGTAGGGGTATATCATAAAGGGGGGGATTCTATCGCTTAAGTGTGGCGAGGTTCAATGTATTCCTGAAAAAATATCATCGAAATCGATAAGCTTGGGTCTCCCAACGATATCCTTGACCATAAATTGAGCGAATAAATTCAATTTGATCGTTAAGTTGCTCAAGTTTACGTCGTAAGTTTTTAATATGGCTATCAATGGTTCTATCCGTCACAATGCGGTAATCATCATAAAGGTGATCCATTAGCTGATCACGAGTTAATATTTTTCCGGGTTGTGTAGCTAACGCTTTGAGTAGACGGAATTCAGCTGTGGTTAAGTCGAGAATTTTATTATTGTATTGGATTTGATAAGCCTGCTCATCAATGACGACTAATTTATCACTTTGAACAATATCTTGTGGTCGATAAAAACGGCGTAATAAGGTTTTGACTCTGGCTACCACTTCTCTTGGGCTGTAGGGCTTGCAAATATAATCATCGGCACCAATCTCAAGCCCAAGCAATCTAT
Organism: Proteus vulgaris; assembly: GCF_016239305.1. Taxonomy (GTDB): domain Bacteria; phylum Pseudomonadota; class Gammaproteobacteria; order Enterobacterales; family Enterobacteriaceae; genus Proteus; species Proteus vulgaris_C. The sequence continues at coordinate 30,893 of NZ_JAEHOQ010000015.1, forward strand.
CTATTTCTTCTGTTTTGGCTGTGACCATAATGATGGGAATATCGGAAAACTGACGTAACTCTTTACAGACCGTAATGCCATCTTTAACGGGCAACATCAGATCTAATAATATTAAATCGTAATGTTGCTGTTTTACACAATGGCTTACTTCAGCACCATCTGCTAGCCAGTGAGTTTGATAACCCGAAGCTTGAAGATAATCAATAAGTAATTGGGCAAGTTTGGGTTCATCTTCAACAATAAGGATTGAATAGGGTAATTCGACAGCAGTCATTATTAGCTCAATGGTTATAGGCTTAAAGATCATCAGAATATGCAGGTAATTCTATAAGAATTTTCATGCCATCTAAAGATGAAGGCATCGCACTTATTTTACCATTATGAGCCTCAACGATATTTTCGCAAATCGCAAGGCCTAATCCAGAACCTCCACTGGCACGATTTCGTGAGCTTTCTGCACGATAAAAGCGTTGGAAAACGGCTTGATACTGCGAGCTATCCAATCCAGGTGCGCTATCTTCTAAGGTTATCAAAACACAGTTGTTCTCTTTTTTTGTCTTGATATGTAATTGCCCACCAGCATAGGTATAGCGCACACTATTTTCTAATAGATTATGAAAAAGCTGAATAAGTCGGTCAGGATCGGCTTGTATAATTAATGGAGATATATCATCTAATTCAGTGTATAAGGCTATATCTTTGGTGTGATATGTGTGGCGATAAGAAGCAACGGCTAATAAAATCACCTCATTAATATCAATAAAATCTTTACGATAGGTGAGTGAGCCTCTATCAGATAATGAAAGCTGGTGGAGATCATTCACCAGTTTTGTCAGGTTTGTCACTTCAAATAAAAGGGAGTTTAATGTCTCTGTTGTGGGCTTTCTTACGCCATCTTGTAACGCTTCTAATTCCCCTTTTAAAATAGCGAGAGGTGTACGTAATTCATGTGAAATATCAGCCATATAATCACGACGAATTTGTTCATTTTTCTCTAGTGTACTGGCAAGCTGATTAAAGTCTGTGGCGAGTTGGCTGATTTCATCTTTACTGCTGGGTGTTACGCGAACAGCAAAATCACCAGCAGCTAACTTATGTGTGGCTTCAACCAGTCGTTTAACTGGGCGGATCATATTGCGAGAAAGGATCAATGTGATAAGTAAAGCCAAAAGAACCGTTAAACCTGCAATTATCCAACTGGTGCGCAGTTGTTGTTTATCAAAACTGATATCTGCTTCACTACTGATCTTATCAGCGGCACTGACAATCACCCAACCCACAATTTCATCATGAAAAGTAATTGGTTTTTTGAATGTTTCATCAGGAAACTGATTATCATGACCAAATAAACGCTTCATATTTTTATCAACAATCCAAAACTGTGTACGCCATCCCTTTGGTGGCGGGCCTTCACTGCTTTGGCTTATTTGGTCAATACTGCGTAATATTTGATAAAGAGAACGATCATCTCTATTGAGAAAACGCCAGTCGCCAGTTAAAGCATATTGGTCTGTTAAGGCTTCAGCTAAAAGAGTCGCACGCTGTTCACTGTTTTTCTTGATATAGCCAATAAACCCTTGTTGAAAGCTACCTCGAATACCAATATGCATTGCAAGAACCACAACCATACAGGTAGCGAAAATTACCAAGAACAGCTTGCTTCTCAGTTTCATGCTTTAGCCTCTTTTTTGCTGAAACGTCGTTGTTGCCAACGTTCACGTAATCCATCAAAAAATAGATAAATAACAGGGGTTGTATAAAGGGTTAAGAGTTGGCTCATTAATAACCCGCCTACGATTGTTATCCCTAAAGGTTGTCTTAATTCTGCACCATCTCCGCTTCCTAACATTAACGGTAATGCACCAAATAATGCGGCAAGGGTTGTCATAATAATCGGACGAAAACGCAATAAGCTGGCCTGAATAATCGCCTCTTTGGCTGACAATTTACCCTCACGTTGTGCGGTGATCGCAAAATCCACCATAATAATGGCGTTTTTCTTCACAATACCAATCAACAGCATAATGCCAATAAGCGCAATTAGGCTAAAAGGTGTATCAAAAAGCTGTAAGGCTAATAATGCTCCGACACCCGCAGATGGCAGGGTGGATAAAATAGTGAGTGGATGAATATAGCTTTCATACAGTACACCTAACACCAAGTATACTGTCACAATAGCGGCTAAAATAAGAATAAGCTGTGACTTAATGGTTTCTTGGAAGATCTGTGCAGTACCTGCAAAGGTGCCCCTTACGGTATTGGGTACGCCCAATTCGGTCATTGTGCGCTCAATAGAATTAATTGCATCAGCCAATGTATAGCCTTCAGGAATATTAAAAGCAATCGTCGAGGCTGCAGATAGCCCTTGGTGATTAACACTTAACGGTGCATTAGCAGGATACCAACTTGCAAATGCGGATAATGGAATGCGCTCACCTTGGTTGTTTACCACATACATTTTATCTAACGCAGAAACATCTTGTGTGTACTGTTCAGATACTTCCATAACCACTTTGTACTGATTTAGTGGGGCATAGATAGTGGAGATCTGACGTTGACCAAAGGCATTATTAAGTAAGTTATTCGCATCACTGACATTAATACCTAATTGCGACATAGTATCGCGATCGTAAGTTAGTGCCATTTCAGCACCTTTATCTTCCTTATCTGAGTTAACATCCACAAGTTGAGGTAGTTCACCCAACGCTTTACGTACAATGGGTTCCCATTTACGTAATTCGCTTAAATCATCAGCGAGTAAGGTAAATTGATAACTGGCATTAGCCTGACGCCCACCAGCTCTAACATCTTGCACTGGCATTAAAAAGAGGTTAGCGCCAGGCTCATCAGCGAGTTTGGCACGTAAACGATTGATCACTTGGTTGGCACTATCTGTACGCTCTGACAGTGGATTGAGAGAAATAAACATAAATCCACTGTTAATACGACCACCTCCTGTAAAACCCGTTACGCTATCTACGTCTTTATCTGCATTTATTTCTTGCATAAAACGGGTCATTTTTTCTTTCATTGATTGGAATGAAATACTTTGGTCAGCGCGCACAAATCCCATTAACCGGCCTGTGTCTTGGTCGGGAAAAAATGTTTTAGGTGCGCTGATATACAGGTAAGCATTTAGGCCTAAAGTGGCAAGGAAAATGGCCATAACACAGCGCCGATGGCGCAATGCCATTTGCAATGTGACACTGTAACCTTGTTGAGCGTGGAAAAGTAACTTACCAAAACCTCGCAAATGCGATTGCGCTTTAGGTTTCATTCCTTTTAATAAATGTGCACACATCATGGGAGTCAGCGTTAATGAAACAAATAAAGAGATAGCGATAGCTGTGGTTAACGTAATGGCAAACTCTTTAAATAATCGCCCAACAAGGCCATCCATTAACAGCAAAGGGATGAAAACTGCTACGAGAGATATACTCATCGAAAGCACAGTAAAGCCGACTTCGCCAACCCCTTTTAAGGCGGCTTCTTTAGGTTTTAAACCATTCTCAATATGGCGAGAGATATTTTCGAGTACCACAATGGCATCATCAACCACAAAACCGGTAGCAACGGTTAATGCCATCAATGAAAGATTATTTAAACTAAAACCACAAAGATACATGGCTGAAAAAGTGCCAATTAATGAAACGGGTACAGCAACCGCAGGGATAAGTGTGGCACGACCTGAACGTAAAAATAAAAATACGACTAAAATTACGAGTGCTACAGCAATGGCTAACGCACGTTCAACTTCTGCTAATGATGCGCGGATAGTGGGGGTTCTGTCTTGGGCAACTTTTAAATTGACACTCGCTGGGATAAGTTCACGTAATTCAGGAAGTTCATCACGAATGCGGTTAACTGTTTCAATAATATTGGCTCCCGCTTCACGGCGAATAACCAGTAAAATAGCGGGTTCACCGCCACTCATTCCTGCTGCGCGTGAGTTTTGTACAGAATCAGTGACCTGTGCGACATCACCTAAACGCACAACAGCTTCTTGATTGTAATGTACGATGACAGGGCGATATTCAGCCGCTTTGCTTAGCTCGTCATTGGTTTGAATTTGCCAACGATTTTCATCATTATTGACGAAGCCTTGAGGCCGTCGCACATTTGCTTGGTTAATTGCTTTTCTAACATCATCAAGACTAACATTTTGATTAAATAGTGCATCAGGGTTGAGAGCAACACGTATTGCAGGTAATGATCCTCCACCAACAGAAACTTCACTTACACCTTCAATTTGCGAGATTTTTTGTGCCAGTCGTGTTGAAGCAAGATCGTAAAGCTCCCCTGTATTTTGTGTGTCAGAGGTCAACGTTAAGATCATGATCGGTGCATCAGAGGGGTTCGATTTATAATAACGAGGACGGCTTGGCATTCCTGAAGGCAATAAGCTTTGTGAAGCATTTAGTGCAGCTTGTACATCTCGTGCGGCTGTATTGATGTCTTTATTTAAGTCAAATACCAAAGTAATGCTAGTACTGCCAAGCGAGCTACTCGAGGTCATCTCATCAATACCCGCAATTCGCCCTAAAGAGCGTTCAAGCGGTGTTGCGACAGAAGATGCCATAGTTTCTGGTGATGCACCAGGTAAGGAAGCGCTGATATTAATCACGGGATAATCTACCTGTGGCAGAGGCGCCACAGGCAGTAACATAAAGCCTAATATACCACAAAGAGAAATCGCTAAGCTAAGCAATGTGGTTGCTACGGGGCGTTGAATAAAGAGGGCAAAGAACTTCATGATATAGCCCCGTTATTATTCTCAATATGTTTATTGCGGTTTACATAGAGTGATAATTTATCAAACAGTAAATAAATCACAGGTGTAGTAAACAGGGTTAAGATCTGGCTCATAATTAAGCCACCGACCATACAAACTCCTAATGGTTGGCGTAATTCTGCACCCACACCGGTACTTAGCATTAAAGGTAAAGCCCCTAGAAGAGCGGCCATTGTTGTCATTAATATTGGACGAAAACGTAATAAACACGCTTGATAAATAGCTTCGTAAGGGGTTAAACCTTGCTCTCGCTCTGCTGCAAGGGCAAAGTCTATCATCATGATCGCGTTTTTCTTTACGATCCCTATAAGCAAAATGATCCCAATAATAGCGATAATATCAAGTTCATTGCCCGCGGCCATTAACGCGAGTAATGCGCCGACACCTGCAGTAGGTAGCGTAGATAAAATAGTAATAGGGTGAATAAAACTCTCATATAGCACACCGAGCACAATATACATTGCCACAATAGCTGCGATAATCAGCCATAAAGTGCTAGAAAGCGCACTTTCAAATGCTAATGTCGCACCTTGGAATTGTGTGGTGATATCTTTAGGCATAGAAATCTGCTCTTCAGCCAATTTCACTGCTTTCACTGCTTCTTCAAGTGACGATTGTTCAGCGACATTAAATGAGAATGTCGCTGAAGGAAATTGCTCTTGATGATTAATCGAAAGTGGCGCTAGACGTTGCTCTACGGAAGCGATAGAAAGTAATGGTACCATTGCACCATCTTTGCCGGTTAAATGTACGGCTGAGAGCGCCTGTAAACCATCACCACTACGAATATCCTGTTCCAATACAACGCGATATTGATTTGCTTGTGTGTAGATAGTTGAAATTAAACGCTGACCAAAAGCATTATAAAGCGCGTTATCAATCTCACTCATTGTAATACCTAAGCGACTTGCAGAATCTCTATCCACTTTGATATACGCCATCATACCGCCGTCTTGCCAATCGCTACTGATGTCGGTTAGTTCTGGGCTATTTTTTAATGATTGAGAAAGCTTTGGTACCCAATACGCCAATTCATCTAATGATGTTGCTTGTAACGTAAATTGATATTGGGTACGAGACACTTGCGTATCAATTGTTAGATCTTGTGTTGGTTGCAAATAGAGTGTTATGCCTGAAATAGAGGCAATGCGTTCTTGTAGACGAGGAATTATTGTATCGATACGTGAGTCGCGTTGATCAAGGGGTTTTAATGTGATTTGTAATCGGCCCGTATTGAGTGTTGCATTACTGCCATCAATACCGACAAAACTGGCAATATTATCCACCGCAGGATCATCAATGAGTTTATCAACCACTTGTTGCTGTTTTTCGACCATAGATTGATAAGAAATAGATTGTGAGGTTTCAATCGTACCTTGTAATAAACCATTATCTTGTAACGGGAAAAAGCCTTTAGGAATAAACATATACAGCAAAACAGTCAATACCAAAGTGCTGAGTGCAACACCAAGCGTTATCCATTGATGGTTTAATACACGTTTTAGCCAAACAGCATACACCGCAATCATTTTTTCAAAAAAGCGCTCACATGCTATTTCAAAACGATTGTGTTTGATTTCATTTTCAGGTTTTAGTAATCGCGCGCACATCATTGGTGTTAATGTCAGCGAAACCACAGCAGAGATTAAAATGGCGACCGCAAGGGTGATTGCAAACTCTCTAAATAAGCGACCAACAATATCCCCCATAAATAACAGAGGGATCAGTACGGCAATAAGAGAGAAGGTAAGTGAAATAATGGTAAAACCAATCTCTCCAGCTCCTTTTAGCGCTGCAGTTAATGGTTTATCACCACGTTCAAGGTAACGGGAGATATTTTCAATCACAACAATGGCGTCATCGACAACAAAGCCTGTCGCAATCGTTAATGCCATTAAGGTGAGATTGTTGACGGAAAAACCGCAGAAATACATCACTGCAAATGTACCGACTAATGAAAGTGGTACAGCAATGCTTGGAATTAATGTTGCGACACCGTTACGTAAAAAGAGATAAATCACCATCACCACAAGTGCGATAGCTAAGCCAAGCTCAAATTGCACATCTTTAACTGATGCGCGGATCGTTGTGGTTCTATCGGTTAAGATCTCAACATTTACTGATTTAGGTAAATTCGAGACTAAATCGGGTAATAAATTACGAATATTATCCGTAGTATCAATAACGTTAACGCCGGGTTGACGTTGAACATTTATAATAATCGCCTGCTCATTATTTGCCCATGCACCTAACTGGTTATTTTCAGGCGCTTGTTCGATGGTTGCGATATCAGATAAACGAATAGGCGCATCATTTTTATAGGCAACGATGAGCTGGCGATAATCTTCTAATGATTTCATTTGGTCATTAGCTGATAACGTCACAGAGCGAGTAGGACCATCAAGGCTTCCTTTCGCTGAGTTAACGTTCGCATTATTAATCGCAACACGGATTTTTTCGCTATCTAAACCATAAGATGCGGCAGCTTGTGCATTAAGTTTTACTCTAACCGCAGGACGCTGACCACCCGCTAATGCCACTAAACCGACACCATTAACTTGAGAGATCTTCTGCGAAATACGGGTTTCAACCATATCTTGTAATTGCGTCATAGGTAACGTTGAACTAGTAACTGCCAACGTTAAAATAGGGGGATCCGCAGGATTTACTTTACTGTAAATCGGCGGATAGGGTAAATCGGATGGCAATAGATTGGTGGCAGCATTAATTGCTGCTTGTACCTCTTGCTCTGCAACATCTAATGGTAAGGTTAATTGGAACATCAGAGTGATCACTGAAGCGCCACCAGAGCTTTGTGATGACATCTGTTTTAACCCAGACATCTGCCCAAATTGGCGTTCAAGTGGTGCAGTGACAGCTGATGTCATCACATCAGGGCTTGCTCCAGGATAGAGAGTAACGACCTGAATGGTCGGGTAATCGACTTCAGGTAAGGCAGACACTGGCAACATACGATAGCCAACGATACCCGCTAATAGTATGGCCACCATAAAAAGAGTTGTTGCAACTGGGCGCAGAATAAATAAGCGAGATGGTCCTCCACCTGTACCGTGTGTTTTTTCGGTCATTACGCTTTCTCCGCAACTACACGGTTGTTTTCTTTATCTTTAGGTACTGTAGGTGTCACGATCTCGACTTTTGCACCCTGTGTTAATCTATCCACACCATCTGTTACAACACGCTGATCTGCTGATAAACCGGAAGCTATCACAACTTTTTCTGCATTTTGTAAGGCGACTTCTACGCGTAATTTACTGACTTTATTTTCGTTATCCACAACCCAAACAAAATGACCTTCATTACCCATTTGCAAAGCGGCATTTGGAATAACAACGGCTTTTTCTAATGTGGTGACATAAAGACGGACATTGACGAATTGATTAGGAAATAATGTCGTCTCTTGTTGAGGAAAACGCGCTTTTAATTTAATAGTGCCGGTTGTGGCATCAATTTGGTTATCAACACTAAATAATTTTCCTTGAGCTAGTTCAAATTGGTTATTTCTGTCTAATGCGGTGACAGGTAAATCAGCATTATTTTTACGAGCTTGAATAACCTTTGCTAACTCTTGTTCTGGCAATGTAAAAAGCACATCAACAGGATCCATTTGATTGATAACCACAATCGGAGTTGATGAACCACCTGAAATATAGTTACCCACGTCAACTTGCTTTAATCCCACACGACCTGAAATAGGTGCTGTGATTTTACTGTAAGTTAATTGCAGTTGTGCATTACTGATCGTAGCTTCATCGATACGAATACTGGCTTCTGACTGTTTCACTAAGGCTTGCTGATTATCCAATTCTTGTTGTGAGACTAAATTAGTTTTTGCCAGCTTCTGATAACGAACTAAATCAAGACGCGCATTGGCTAATGTGGCTTGATCTTTTGCAAGTTGTCCTTTGGCTTGAGCTAATTGCACTTCAAATGGGCGAGAGTCAATTTCTGCTAATAAATCATCTTTTTGAACGTATTGCCCTTCCGTGAAATGTAAAGCCATTAATTGACCTTCAACACGACTAGTCACTGTTACGCTATTGGTTGCTTTCACAGTACCTAAAGCCGATAAAAATTGAGGCACATCTTCTTGTATTGATGTTGCGACCTGAACGGGTGGCATAGGAGGGCGGCGAGATCCAGTTGTACTTCGATTTTGTGAGCTTGTTGCTTGAGTTCCTTTATTTTCAGGCAGAGTTGTTTTTGCTGCATTAAATTGCCAATAGGTATAAGCACCTGTGGCTATGACGATTAAAGCGATAATAAGAGAAGCTCTTTTTTTAGCATTTTTATTTTTATTCATTACTTTTGTGATCCCACTGGCAACTAGCTAATCAGAAATACTGAAATGAAATTTTGGAATAGTGACATTCTACCTGTTTCTACACAGTTAAAAATGGAGGAAATATGGAAATTAAGTCAAGGAATGTGTTTTGTTGGCGTTATTTTAAGCAGTTAAAATAAAATGATACTGGCATTATTTTGTCATTATTATTCAATAAGCCATTATTTATTAAAAAACAGACAAACAACAGCGTGGCTTAATTGTTTATATAGGGATAATTAAGTGGAAAATAATTTATTTATAATCAGTAAGTTATTTTGCTTGATGTTTTTTTAACCGCATAACTATTTTGTACAAATGCCTGTAACTATGATAAAACGCAATAGTTAGTTATAATTCTTAGATAATTATGCTTTCCAGTGATAGAATGCCAACCTTGTTTTTCTCTGTGTTTGAACTCTTTTCAAAGAATAACAATCCAGTATGAAATTCACCGAGCTTTAACTCTGTCTTAAAATAATCATTTTTGTAAAAATTAGCCTAAATATAAAGGCGTAATAAAATAATTAGAGGTTTTTAGTGTCAACTGCAAACACACCTGACGATGGACAAAAACCGAGCCTGAATGCATTTAAACAGCCTCGCGCATTTTATCTCATCTTCTCAATCGAATTATGGGAACGTTTTGGCTATTACGGTCTGCAAGGGATCATGGCCGTTTATCTGGTTAAAATGCTGGGTATGGGTGAGGCTGAAGCAATCACCGTTTTTGCTGCATTTACCGCATTGGTTTATGGTTTTGTTGCTATCGGTGGATGGCTGGGTGATAAAGTCCTTGGTACAAAAAGGGTTATTATCCTCGGTGCTATTGTCCTGGCAATTGGTTATGCAATGGTGGCTTTCTCAGATCACGATAAAGATGTGATTTATTGGGGGCTTGCAACCATTGCTGTAGGTAATGGTTTATTTAAAGCAAATCCATCCTCATTACTTGCGACCTGTTATGAGAAAAACGATCCGCAATTAGACGGTGCATTTACGATGTACTATATGTCTATCAACGTAGGTTCGTTCTTATCTATGTTAGCAACACCATGGTTAGCAGCTAATTATGGTTGGGACGTGGCATTTGCATTAAGCGTTGTAGGTATGCTAATCACATTAGCAAACTTTATGGTTTGTCGGGGTTGGATCAAAGATAAAGGCTCTAAACCTGATTTTGAACCGCTTAATTATTCAAAATTGTTATTAACGCTGGTGGGTATCGTTGCTTTAACGGCAGTATCGACTTGGTTGTTACATAATAATGAAGTGGCAAGTTGGTCTTTAGCTGTGATTTCATTAGGTATCATTCTTATTTTTGCGCGTGAAACCTTCATGATGAAAGGGGCTGCTCGCCGTAAGATGATTGTGGCATTTTTACTGATGGTTGAAGCCGTGGTCTTCTTTGTTCTTTACGATCAAATGCCAACCTCTTTAAACTTCTTTGCGATCCATAACGTTGAACACTCTCTGTTAGGTTTCAGTGTTCAACCAGAACAGTTCCAATCACTTAATCCATTCTGGATCATGTTAGCGAGTCCATTATTAGCAGCAGTGTATAACTTTATGGGCGATAAATTACCTATGCCTTATAAGTTCACTGTTGGAATGTTCTTAAGTGCAACAGCATTCTTAGTATTACCACTGGGTGCAAGCATGGCAAATGAAGCAGGGATTGTTTCTTCATGGTGGTTAGTCGCAAGTTATGGTTTCCAAAGTATTGGTGAATTAATGATTTCAGGGCTTGGCCTTGCAATGGTTGCTCAACTTGTACCACAGCGTTTAATGGGCTTTATCATGGGGGCTTGGTTCTTAACTTCGGCAGCTGCTGCAATTATTGCAGGTAAAGTTGCAAGTTTAATGGCAGTGCCAGAAGATGTTCAAAGCGCACATGCCTCATTAGAAATTTACAGCAGTGTCTTCCTACAAATCGGTATTGTGACTGGTGTTATTGCAATTTTAATGCTTTTAACTGCACCAATGCTGAGCAAAATGATACAGTAATTTATAGCATTAAAAAATGAACGCTTAAGAAAATAAAGGATGTCAGAAGGCATCCTTTATTGTGTTTATGGCTATCCAATTCAGAAAAACGGCCAGTCATAAAAAATACCGCCCTTATTAGGGCGGTATTGTATAAGGGGGTACTTATAGAACATATTTATACATTGATAAAGGTTTAACCAACCACTTTATCAACTTGTAATGCAACGTCTTTTTCACGAGTTACTGGCTTTACTGCAGTCCAACCTTTATAGGCTAAAGGTAAAAATGCAACAGCAATTGCTAAGAATGAGACTCCTGCGACATAATAGGCACCTGCCATTGCAGTTTTTTCTAACCATGCACCTGTTAACATTGGGGTTAATCCACCAAATACGGCATAAGCCATATTGTAAGCAAAAGATAATCCTGAAAAACGAATCGATGGTGGGAATGCTCTTGTACTAACAATCGGTGTTGTTGCAATTGCACCAACGAAAAAGCCCATCAATCCATAATTAAATGCTAACTGAAAACCTGACATTGTTGCATCTAAACTGCCATAGAAATGGAATGCAGTAACAATCAAACCACCCCATGATAATGTCATTGAAACTCGTGTTCCTAATTTGTCACCAATCCAGCCCCAGAAGATACAACCTAAAGTTAAGGTTAATGTTGCAACACAATTCGCTTCCAATGAGGTGGTTCTATCAATTTTATAAATACCTTCAACAATTACACTTGGTGTCATCAATATGGTGACAACAATAGCTGTTGATAACGACCAAGTTAATGCTGCTGTAATTAAACACGCTTGTTTATGGTTTTTAATGACAGAAACTACGGGCATTTCTTGTGCTAAGGCTTTTTTTGCGGCCATCTCTTTAAATATAGGGGTTTCTTGTAAAAAACGACGTAAGTAAACAGAGATTAAGCCAAATATCCCCCCTAAAATAAAGGGAATACGCCATGCAAAGTCATTAACTTCTTGAGCGCTATAACTACGCTGAACAATAATCGCGACGATTGATCCTAATAAAATACCGCCAGTAATACCTGATGTTAATGTTCCAACACCTAAGCCATAACGTTGTTTGGGTGTATGTTCTGCAATAAAGACCCAAGCACCTGGCATTTCGCCACCGATAGCAGCACCTTGCATGATACGCATCAATAACAACAATAATGGCGCTGCAACACCAATACTGGCATAAGTGGGTAATAAACCAATAATTAATGTTGGCACAGCCATTAAAAAGATACTTAAGGTAAACATACGTTTACGGCCAATAATATCACCGTAATGTGCCATAATAATGCCACCCAAAGGGCGAGCGAGATAACCAGCCGCAAAAATACCCAATGTCTGCATTTGTGCAATAAAGGCGTTATCACCAGGAAAGAACAAGTGGCTCAATGTTTTCGTAAAGAACACGAAGATCACGAAATCATAGAACTCCAAAGTGCCTCCTAGTGAGGATAAACCCAACGTTTTATAATCGTTGCGATTTAATGGTCTTGCCGTAGGTTGACTCAACGGCTGAGTGGAGTGTGATTGTGATGTCATAATAACAACCTATAATAATCATCGTGATAAAATTAATAACTAATAAACTCACAAATGTATTCTTTTAGGATCAGCAAATAAAATAGGGTAGAAATAAATAACAGTAAGAGGCTATTTATAGGCTATTTATGTGAGAAAGAATAATGTTGTGATGATGGTTTAAGTTATAACAGGAAGCTCTTAATGATGTAAATAGATCAAAATAAAACAATAAAATAGACTTTAAAAATAATAAATATTGGTTTTAAATATGGCTTTACTTCATTTGCTTGGTGTTTATTTTTAATAAAAGGAAATTATTATATATAATGTAAAAATATTAAGCGTTATTGTTTATAGGGTGTTTTTAATATCTTTAAATAAAAACGAAGGGATATTGAATATATTCATTATGCTTTAAATGAAAAATAAAATAATAAAACTAGCGTAAGTTTAATTTATTATTTTTTGTAAAAAAAGTTATTATTAGATAATTAAGAAAGCTGTTCGTATTAATAATGAAAGATATGATCTGATGGGAAATAGATTATTAGCATATTCTACTGTATGTTAAAATCAACTATACTGGCTTTTGATTTCAATAAATGTTTAATTTGTGAAATTAAATACCACTTAACATTATAATCATAATCATATTTTTGTGTTTTTATGCATAGTGTGATTTTTTAGAGTGTCGCTTTGAATTAAAAATAAAAACAAAAATAAGCATCAAAAAAGTTATTTTTGATTATAATTACAACAGTAAGTCAATTGATATGTCGGAGGATTTATGGTCTCTATCTCAATGAGTGTTATTCTCTTAGCTGCAATTGTTCTGTTTTCCTCACTCTCTATCGTTGCATTAGGTGGTGGTTTAGCGTTAAAAACCATACTAAATAACACCAACCACAGTGATAATTATGCTCTGAGTACTTCTGTTAAAAAAACGTTTATTACATCACTGATCATCGTATTGCTACTCGTTTACTATTACCTTTCAACAACCGCTTAATTATCTATTATTAGCTATCCAAAAAAAACGCCACTGTATTTTATTAACAGTGGCGTTAGTGTTATTGAGGCTTTTCTTAGACTAGGAAGATAGTAGCTAAACCTAAGAAGATAAAGAAGCCACCAGTATCCGTAATGGCGGTTATCATTACACTCGAACCAATGGCGGGATCTTTACCTAATTTTATCATGGTCATCGGGATCAATACGCCCATCATGGCAGCCATTAAGAGATTAAGTACCATTGCCATCGTCATAACTGCACCCATAGCAAGGTCGCCATAGAGGAAGAAGGTGACAATTCCCATAATCCCTCCCCAAACAATACCGTTAATAAGGGCGACACCAAGCTCTCTTAAAATTAAGAATGAGAAGCTTCCGGTTTGAATTTGGTGCAGTGCTAAGGCACGTACAATCATTGTAATAGTTTGATTACCCGTGTTACCCCCAATACCTGCAACAATTGGCATTAGTGTGGCAAGCGCCACTAATTGCGAGATAGTATCTTCAAAGACACCGATAACACGAGAAGCAACGAAAGCGGTACATAAGTTGATAGCAAGCCAAGTCCAACGTGTTTTAACGGCTTGTCCAACTGGAGCGAAAACGTCCTCTTCTGGACTCAACCCCCCCATACGACGAATATTGGTATCGCTTTCTTCATGCATGTTATCAACGATATCTTCAACGGTTAATCGTCCCATAAGAAGACCATTGCTATCAACAACAGCGGCTGAAATTAAGTCATAACGTTCGAACGCACCCGCAGCATCCTCGCCTTTTTCTTCAGGCATAAAACTGACGGTGTCTGTTTTCATCACATCAGAGACAAGTTTATCTGGTGATTGCGTTAAAACGGTTGTTAAAGGAAGTTCGCCCAACAGATGATTTTTATTATCAATAACGAAAATTTTATCTGTTGCTTCAGGAATAGAGCCTCGTTGACGTAAATAGCGTTGTACGGTTTTTAACGTTACATTGCCTCGTACAGTGACGAACTCAAAGTCCATCATTTGACCAACGCTGTCTTTTGGATATTGTAGGACTTCTCTTATCCTATTACGCAGGCTTGGTTCTAAATAGGTAAGAAGGCGACGCATTGTATCGCGGGGTAAGTGCTCTGCAATGTACGCTTGCTCATCCACATGTAATGTGGCGACCGATCGTAATAATTCACGGTCGGTCATATCTTTAATTAAGCTGTCCCAAACGGCGACAGACGCTTCGACTAAAACAGCACCACGTTCATTATTATCAACCAAATGCCACAATGCGAGACGCTCGTCATAGGGAAGAGCTTCAAGAATATCTGCAATATCTGCCGCGTGTAGATCTTGTAGTAATTCTCGAACAGTGGTGATTTTTTCATGAAGTTCATGGTGGCTCAGCCTATCATTTTCACTTGCTTCCCCTAAAACGGTTTCAACAAAATGATCATCTTCAAGAAAGATACTCAAAATTTGTTGACGCAGGAGTGCCACTTTTTGTGAATACGGATTGATGGCAGCCGCAGTATCATTGTTGATAGCTGATTGAGACATGTTATTCCTTTTTAATTCTTACGAGGGAGATAACCATTAACACTAATTATTCCATTTTAGGATGATTATCGGTTTTCTCCGTATAAAAAATATGAATCTTGAACAATGTTGCGTTGATGATGTTCATATTATGGTCACAAATCAAACCTATGTTGTTATGTGATAGTTGTTGTATGATAGATGCAACAAAAGACGCATTGGCTAGCGTCTTTTTCTGTATAATATCATATTGTTAAGCAGATTCCTCTTTTATATCCAGTTTCCAGCCTGGAACTGACTGCCAATGCTCTTGTTCTTTTTCTAAATCCAATTCCATCAATGTGTTATCAGAAAGATATTTTTTAGGAAAATAAAGAGTCCAATGATTTTCATCAGTAACTAAACGCAAAGATGCTGGTTTTGTCGTCGATTGTCGCTGATTATTAAGTAGAGTTGCTAATCTCAGTATTTGTACGAGTGGGAAATACTGTTTCTTTTTATAAAGATTAAATTTAGGTAGTTCGTCCAGCTTAATCCCTTTTCGGTGATAGCGAACTAAGGTTGTTAATAATAGTTGTTGTTCTTGATTAAAACCTGGCAAATCTGTATTTGAAAGAATATAGGCAGAATGACGATGCAATCCACTTAAATTAATGCTTAATCCGACTTCATGTAACATGACTGCCCAAACTAAAATAGCCTCTAGATCAGGGCGAACGAGCTTAGGATTTTGTTGCGCCCATTGTTCGTAAAGGGATTGCATGGTTTCAAGTACGCGTTTTGCTTGCTCTCTATCAATATTATAATGTTCGGCAAGGCTTTTTGCTGTACGTTGGCGAATATCTTGATGGCGGAATCTGCCTTCCATTTCATAAAGTACACCTTCACGTAGCGCGCCATCAGATAGGTGCAGCGCTTTTAGCCCTAAAGAATCAAAAATACCGCATAAAATAGCCAAACCTGGTACAAAAACATGCTTACGCTCATCGGATAATCCCGGTAATGAGATATCTTTAAATTTCTTAAAGCGTAACACTTGCTTTGTCAACATAAGTAGACGTTCGGGGGTAATAACACCATCTTTTTCGCCGAACTCAACTAAGATCTCATGAGCCGCTTTAATTGTGCCTGATGCACCTAAAGCAACATCCCATCCCGTCATTTTATATTGCCATGCAATTTTTTCCATTTTTCGAGCCGCTTTTTCTCGTGCTTTACGAAAAGCTGATCCGCTAATTTTTTGCTCAGGAAAAAATTGACGACTAAAACTAACACAACCCATGCGCTGGCTTTCAATTAAGATCGGCTCAAAATTTTCACCAATAACCAATTCTGTTGAGCCACCACCAATATCAATAACGAGCTTTCGACCTTTTTCCGATTGTGTATGTTCAACACCCATAAAAATAAGCCTGGCTTCTTCATGTCCGGAAATAATTTCGATAGGGTAAGGGATAACTTCTTTTGCTTGTTGAAGAAAGACTTTAGCGTTAGTAGCAACACGTAATGTATGTGTGCCTACGACAGTAACATTTTCGGCAGGAAATCCCTGTAACCTTTCAGCAAAAAGAGAAAGGGCGGAAAGTCCGCGTAACATAGACTCTTCGCTTAATTCATTATTATCGTCAAGACCATCAGCAAGATAAACACGCTGTTTTAAGCGACTTAGTACTTGCAATGCGCCATTAACTACGCGCGCGATTATCATATGAAAACTATTAGAACCGAGGTCAATAGCCGCAATTTCTAAAGGACGTGGTGAAGAGTCATCTTGTGATAAAGGCATAAAATTACGCTCGTGATCCGGGTTGTTCTAACAATTTAATGTACTCATAGACAGCAAGCTGGGAACGAATTTTACGTTTATTTCCACGAGGAACATAGCTATTTGTTAAATCTTTATCAATAAAACGCGCTTTAACGGTATCATTAAATTGAATATCTAATATATCAAGAACACGCTGTTTCAGTTGAGGATCAAGCAAAGCCACTGCAACTTCAATACGATAGTCAAGATTTCGCGTCATCCAGTCGGCAGAAGATAAAAAGATTTTTTCATCGCCTTTATTAGTAAAAACGTAAACGCGATCATGTTCTAAAAAGCGATCAACAATACTGGTAACTTGAATATTCTCACTAAATCCTGGCTGATTAGGTACTAAAGAGCACATGCCTCGCACTAAAAGTCGGACTTTGACTCCTGCTTCAGATGCGTCATAAAGGCGATTAACTAACTCTTCATCGACTAAATTATTTACTTTTAATGTAATGCCTGCAGGATGTCCTGCTTGAGCACTGTGAATTTCATTAGTAATTAATTGGTTCAATAGAGTCCGTGAATTTTGAGGTGAAACCATCAAATATTCAAAAGTAACAGGGCGATAAGGGTTTTCAATAAAACTAAAAACGCGACGTACTTCATTGGTAATTTCAGTATTCGCGGTTAAAAGCGAATAGTCAGTATAAAGGCGTGCTGTTTTTTCGTTAAAATTCCCAGTACCAATATGGGCATAACGAATAATTTCACCATCTTCTAAGCGAGAAATAATAAATAATTTTGCATGAATTTTTAAACCCGGTGCAGAGAAAATAACGTGAACACCTGCTTCTGTTAAGCGTTTTGCCCAATGAATATTGGCTGCTTCATCAAAACGCGCTTGTAACTCTACAACTACAGTGACTCGTTTACCGTTGTGTGCCGCGTGGATCATGGAGTCAATAATTCGAGAGTCTTTTGCAACACGGTAAATATTGATTTTTATTGAAATAACGCTTGGGTCAAAAGAGGCTTGGCGTAACAACTCCAGCACATGCTCAAAGGTATGATAAGGATAGTAAAGTAAGACATCACGTTCCCTAATGGCATCAAAACCATTACGGAAATTATCAAACCAAATATGGCGTAAACGCGGAATAGGTTTATTTAATAGAAATTTACTACCTTCATTTGGAAAGTTAATAAAGTCTTTAAAGTTATGATAACGGCCTCCTGCAATAACGGAGTCGTTATTGGATAAACCTAATTTACTGCGCAGTAATGCGACCATTTCATCTGGCATATCACGTTGATAAACAAAACGCACAGGCTCTGCAGTAAGGCGTTGTTTTAAAGTTGATGACATCATTTCAAGTAAACTTGATTCCATTTCTGTTGCAAGATCGTACTCTGCATCTCGCGTCATTTTCATAGAATAAGCATTCAATGAGTCATAATCAAAAAAGCCTTTAAAAACTTCATCAAGGCAGTACCGTAAAATATTATCCAATAAAATCATGGATTTTTTCTTACTGCGTCCTTGATCAGTTGGCAGAATGACAAAGCGAGGAACTTTATCTGATGGAATTTCTAATAAGGCGTAATGAATAGTTTGCCCTTGTGCAATTTCAACGGCCAAATAGGTATAGTCGTCTTTAAGAAATTCAACCAAATTGGTTTCAGGATTAATTAATATAGGGGTAATGTGTTTTCTTAAGTTTTGACGAAAATATTGGCGTAACCAGATTTGTTGATTAGGCGAGATTTGACGTTCATTTATTAAAAAGATTTGATTTCGCGCCATTTCAAGCAATAAATCGTTATATAAAGCGTCAAACTCTTGGTCAGCCTTAGCCACTTTTGACTGAATTTTTTTGATAAGGTGGCGAGCATGACTTGAAGCAGAGCGAGAGCCTCGCTCTTCATTAATTAAAATACGACGTTTAACATCTGCAAAACGGACTTTATAGAACTCATCAAGATTATTTGAATAGATCCCCAGAAACCTGACTCTTTCAATTAACGGGTTTCGTTTGTCAGCCGCCTCTTGTAATACACGTTCATTAAACGCAAGCCAACTGATCTCTTTATCAATATAGAGTCGTTCCTGGGACATCTGAACTCCAACTAGGGTTAAAGTTAAATCTTAATATCTGAATAAATCAGACATGTTGCTTAATAGTCGCACCCGGTTTGACAAAATTTTCGGGTTTTGCTTCTTTGGCTTTTTTCTCAAAATAAGGTGCTTGGAATGTACACATTCTAATTGCAGAACGATAGGCACCGTTAACAAAAAACTCATCTATTAAATCACCTTCTTTTTTAAAGCCAAGCTTTTCATAAATATGAATCGCTTTAGCATTTTCTTTATCAACGATTAAATAGAGTTTGTATAAATTAAGTACAGAAAAAGCATAATCCATCGCTAATTTTGCCGCTCGTGCTGCATAGCCATGACCTTGATGTGCAGGTGCAATGATAATTTGGAATTCGGCACGACGATGAACATAATCAATTTCAACCAACTCGACAAGCCCAACTTTAGTGCCTTCACTTTCAGTAATAAAACGGCGTTCACTTTGGTCGTGAATATGTTTTTCATATAGGTCACTTAACTCAATAAAAGCCTCATAAGGTTCTTCGAACCAATAGCGCATAACGCTGGCATTGTTATCAAGTTGATGGACAAAAGAGAGATCTTCTCGTTCGAGAGGACGTAATTTTATAGGTGGAACTTTCTTACCACCGGACATAAGCACCTCGGTGAATGCATTGAATAAAAAGAGAAAAGAGTGACACAAAAAAAGTCACGCGGGCTACAGTGTAGCACAATGTGACTTTTTAGCTTAAGCGAAATAGTTAATCAAGGCTGTCGAACAGTGCAATATCATCAAGGAAAGCTTGATTATTCTTCATCGTCAATCGATCTTCAGCTAACCAGCGGATCGCTAATGGGTAGATACGATACTCTTCTATTTGTATTCTAGCTTGTAATGATTGTTCAGTGTCATTCGGTAAAACAGGAATACGTGCCTGAATAATCATTGGGCCACCATCAAGTTCTTCTGTGACAAAATGAACGGTAACACCATGAAAAGGATCTTTATTGGCTAAAACTTGGCGATGAGTATGCAACCCTGGATATTTAGGAAGTAAAGAAGGATGAATATTTAATAATTTATGCTGATAATGAGTGACAAAACTAGGTGATAGAATACGCATGAAACCCGCTAAAACCACGATGTCAGGCTGATAAGCATCAATTTTCTCTATTAACACTTTATCGTAATCAGCTCTATTATTAAATTGGATTGGATCAACAAAACAGGCTGGAATATCAGCCTGTTTTGCACGTTCAAGGCCATAAGCATCGGCTTTATTGCTGAAGACAGCAACCACATTACCTGTGATTTTATTTGCCCTACAGGCGTCAATAATCGCCTGTAGGTTGCTGCCGTTTCCTGAAATAAGGACAACGATATTTTTCATTCACATACTTTCATTAGTTAATAATAACTTGTGCTTCACCTGCTACTTGTGGCGCAATCTCACCAATGAGCCATGCATTTTCACCACATTCAGCAAGGTGTGCTAATGTTTTTTCAACATCATTTGGGTTAACCGCAATTAATAGCCCGACACCACAGTTAAAGGTGCGATACATTTCATGCGTGCTAACTTGTCCCGCTTCTTGTAGCCACTTGAAGACAATAGGCCATTCCCAACTGTGACTTTTGATGCGTGCTTGCGTATTTTCAGGTAGTACGCGAGGAATATTCTCCCAAAAACCGCCACCTGTAATATGTGCGACAGCATGAATATCAACATTTTCAATTAATGACAGCAAGGATTTCACGTAAATACGTGTAGGCGCTAATAGGTGATCAGCAAGTGATTTGTCACCTAATGGCGTGCTATCTGCTTGTGTATTGCTAACTTCAAGAATTTTTCTGACTAATGAATAACCATTAGAATGAGGGCCACTGGAGGCTAAAGCAATTAATGCATCACCGGCTTTAACTTTACTACCATCAATAATCTCTGATTTTTCAACCACGCCGACACAAAAGCCTGCGATATCATAATCATTACCATGATACATACCGGGCATTTCTGCTGTTTCACCACCCACTAATGCACAGCCTGATTGTTTACAACCTTCAGCAATACCTGTTACAACCCGTGCTGCGGTATCGACATCTAATTTTCCTGTGGCATAGTAGTCAAGGAAGAAAAGGGGTTCGGCGCCTTGAACAATTAAATCGTTGACACACATTGCGACTAAATCAATACCGATGTCATCGTGGCGATTTAAATCCATCGCAAGGCGGAGTTTTGTACCCACACCATCGGTGCCTGAAACTAAAATAGGTTCGCGGTATTTAGATGGAATTGCACATAGTGCACCAAAACCACCTAAACCCCCCATAACTTCAGGACGGCGAGTTTCTTTTACTACACCTTTGATACGATCGACTAAAGCATTACCTGCATCAATATCGACACCGGCATCTTTATAGCTGAGAGAGGATTTGTTAGTCACGTAGAGCCCTCACGGCAAGTTGCTGTTAAGAAAAAATGTGTGCGGGCACTATTCTAACAGGCAAAGCAAACGTTTGCGAGGATCTTCTTTCTAGGTCACAATTATTCATGTTGGTGTGGTTAAAAGCTGTGCGCTTGATCAATATCAATAGAAAAACGATGGAATGTTGGCAAAAAAGCGGTATAATCTCGCGATTTTTTTGTCAGGCTGCGTCGTACATTAGGAGAGATTATGAAGATCGTTGAGGTAAAACACCCACTCATTCAACATAAATTGGGGCTGATGCGAGATCATGATATAAGCACTAAGCGCTTTCGTGAATTGGCTTCAGAAGTTTCCAGTCTACTGACGTATGAAGCTACCGCCGATTTAGCAACAGAGACGGTAACAATTGAAGGTTGGTGTGGTCCGGTAGAGATAGAACAGATTAAAGGAAAAAAAATCACAGTAGTTCCTATCCTCCGTGCAGGTATCGGGATGATGGATGGAGTATTAGAAAATATTCCTAGTGCCCGAATCAGTGTAGTTGGCGTTTACCGCGATGAAGAAACCTTAAAACCCGTCCCTTACTTCCAGAAATTAGCATCCAATATTGAAGAGCGTATGGCTCTTGTTGTTGACCCCATGTTAGCAACAGGCGGCTCTATGATTGCCACAATTGATTTATTAAAAAATGCGGGCTGTACTTCAATTAAAGTATTAGTACTGGTTGCTGCTCCAGAAGGTATTAAGGCATTAGAAGAAGCTCATCCAGATGTGGAGTTATATACTGCATCGGTTGATAGTCATCTTAATGAACACGGGTACATCGTTCCAGGTCTTGGCGATGCTGGTGATAAGATATTTGGTACAAAATAATAATTAAGCCGACTTTGATAGTCGGCTTTTTTTTGGACCACTTATTTGTTGTTCTATACTCTAAATATTTTAAGGTGCAGTTAGATGACTAGTGCGAGTGAGTGTAGTTAGTAACATGGCGACTTAAAGTAAGACGAGTATAAAGTTAAAAATACAAACCCAATTCACATTTATATTAAAGAGAGGTCGTAAGCATGACTCGTCGTGCAATCGGGGTAGAAGAGCGCCCACCATTATTACAAACAATTCCGTTGAGCCTTCAACATCTGTTTGCAATGTTTGGCGCTACCGTACTTGTGCCAATATTATTTAAAGTTAATCCGGCAACAATATTGTTATTTAACGGGATCGGAACCCTGCTTTATCTCTTTATTTGTAAAGGACGCATTCCTGCTTATTTAGGTTCAAGTTTTGCGTTTATCTCGCCTGTGCTTTTATTGTTACCATTAGGGTATGAATTAGCACTTGGGGGATTCATCGTCTGTGGTGTGTTATTTTGTCTTGTGGCAGGTATTGTAAAAATAGCAGGGCGAGGCTGGATTAATGTGATGTTCCCGCCTGCAGCAATGGGCGCAATCGTTGCCGTTATCGGGTTAGAGTTAGCAGGAACCGCTGCAGGAATGGCAGGTTTATTACCAAGCGCAGATGCACCAGTTGATAATCAAACATTGCTTATCTCTATGGTCACTTTAGGTGTCACTATTTTAGGTTCAGTGATGTTTAGAGGATTCCTTGCAATTATTCCTATTCTTATAGGAGTATTAGCGGGTTATGCACTTTCTTTCTTCTTAGGAGTTGTTGATGTAACGCCTATTAAAGAAGCCAATTGGTTTGCACTACCAACATTCTATTCACCACGTTTTGAATGGAGTGCTATCTTTATTATTCTGCCTGCAGCATTAGTGGTTATTGCTGAACACGTTGGCCATCTTGTTGTTACAGCAAATATTGTGCAACGTGATTTAATGAAAAACCCAGGCTTACATCGTTCCATGTTCGCAAACGGTTTCTCTACCATTATTTCTGGTTTCTTTGGTTCAACACCGAATACCACATATGGTGAAAATATTGGTGTTATGGCAATTACCAAAGTTTATAGCTCGTGGGTTATTGGTGGTGCGGCAATATTTGCTATCTTATTATCCTGTGTTGGTAAATTAGCCGCCGCTATTGCAGCTGTTCCTGTTCCAGTTATGGGCGGAGTATCTTTATTACTTTATGGTGTCATTGGTGCATCAGGTATACGTGTCTTGTTAGATTCAAAAGTGGATTACAATAAACCGCAAAATTTGATATTAACTGCCATTATTTTGATTGTTGGTGTGAGTGGCGCCTCAATTCACATTGGTGCGGCTGAATTAAAAGGCATGGCGCTAGCAACAGTTGTGGGTATTGTTTTAAGCTTACTCTTTAAATTAGTCAGTATTGTTCGACCTGAATCAGAATTTGTAGATAACACGATTGAATCGGTTAGTGGTACCGCAAATAAAAAGTAATCGATTAAGAGCACCTAAAGCAATATACTGAAAATAATAAAAAGGTGGATAATCTCCACCTTTTTTATTGTTTTTTTGTTTTTATGTCATATTAAAAACTAAGATTTTTATTTTTTAAGTATTTAAAACTTAGAAAACTAGGATTAATTCAATCATGATGTTTATTTAAATGAAATAAATGAGACAATGGATGTCTGTTCTTATGCGAAATAGGCATTTAGTTACTGTTTAAGTGGCATTCGTTTTAAGGTTGGGGAAAGACTTAAAAAAGGCATAACGCAATTTATGGAAAAACTCATTGAAATTTATGATTTCATAACATCAAAGCAGATATTTACCACAATATTCTTAGTTGTTGTATTGCTGGTGGTATGGTTTCTCGGCAAGATGATTTTCCGTCGAATCGCAAAGCGATTGCTTTTTTTATTTACTGAACTTTCAGATGAAGAGACGATAGAAGACATTGCTAAAAAGAGTGCCTCTATAGTTGCGGTAACATTAGTTCTTTATATTAATCAGCTATTACCCTCTTTTTCGCATGAGATGAATGTTATCTTTGAGACGGTTGCCCGTGCTTTTATTATTATCAATATTGCCTCATTGCTTAATAATGCTCTCGATATCTTTAACATTAGGCATGCAAAAAAGGCGTGGCATCGGAATAATTCTATTAAAGGCTATATTGAAATTGCCAAAATCGTCGTTTGGATAATTTCTTTTATTCTGATCATTGCACTTTTTACTGAACAATCACCACTTATTATTATCTCAAGCTTTGGTGCCATTGCTGCGGTATTAATGTTTGTTTTTCAACATACTCTTATCTCATTTGTTGCCAATATTCTTATTTCTAACGGTAAAGTTTTAAAACTTTATGATTGGATAGAACTGCCAAGCAGTAATATCAGTGGTGAGGTGATTGATATCGCATTACACACCATCACAGTACGTAATTGGGATAACACAATTTCACGTATTCCGACAAAGGATTTTTTAACAGAAAAATACACTAACTGGCAACCGATGTTTTCATCTGGAGGGCGTCGGATTAAACGTAGCTTTTACATTGACCAATCTTCGATTTCATTTGCGACGGAAGAATTAGTTCTTGAATTAAAAAATATCGCGCATCTTCGTAAGAGTATAGAAGCAATGCTGGAAGGCAAAGAAGAAGAAATTGGTGATATTAATGCATGGTTAGAAACAAAAGGGGTGACCAATCTACAGTTATTTAGAAAGTACATGCTAAATTGGATAAAGATGCGTGGTGATGTTCGACCAGATATGTATTTAGTGATAAGAACAATGCCACCAACCCCCATGGGATTACCTGTAGAGTTATACTGTTTTACCAGGGCGACAACATGGGTAGAATATGAAGAAACACAATCTGAAATTTTTGAGTATATAAATGCATCAGCCAAATATTTTAAGCTTGATATTTATCAGCAACCTTCAGGTAATGATGTCGCGAAATTAAAATTCAGATAATAAAAACATTAATTAAACAAAGAAGACCTTTTTGATTTTATGCTAAATAATTTAAGGTATAGCTTAGCGACTCGTGTAAATAAACAAAATCAGTTACAGGGCAACTTGAAGTATGAAGAGTTCATAAAATAGGCTATTACGATAATCTTGCTGTTATCTTAATCAGTGTTATGTGCTTTTTTAATATTGATTCTGACCTTGAGAGAATTTGTGTTAGAATCACCATGTTTATTAAACTATTCAGGTGAGGTGCTTCTGAATACGCCGTCACAGCTATCATTACCACTATCTCTGCCCGATGATGAGACATTCGATAGCTTTTATGCAGGGGAAAACGCGTCGTTAGTCGCGGCAATCCAAACCGCCATTCATCAATCTCATGGCAGTTATATCTATTTCTGGTCCCGCGACGGAGGTGGAAAAAGCCATCTATTACATGCCGCTTGTGCTGAACTTTCATTAAAAGGTGATGCCGTTGGGTATGTTCCGCTGGATAAACGAGCCTATTTTGTTCCCGATGTCCTTGAAGGCATGGAGCATCTATCATTAGTTTGTATCGATAATGTTCAATGTATTGCAGGCGATGAAGAGTGGGAACTCGCCTTATTTAATCTTTATAATCGCGTTTTGGAGCATGGTCGAACTTGTTTATTAATTACTGGAGATAGGCCACCTCGCCAAATCGAATTACAACTTCCTGATCTTGCCTCTCGACTAGATTGGGGACAAATTTACCGTTTACAGCCATTAAGTGATGAAGAAAAAATTCAAGCATTACAATTAAGAGCAAAGCTTCGTGGTTTTGAATTGCCTGAAGATGTAGGTCGCTTTGTGTTAAAACGCCTTGATAGAAAAATGCGGACACTCTTTGAAATGCTTGATGAACTCGATCACGCTTCTATTGTTGCTCAACGTAAACTCACAATTCCTTTCGTGAAAGATATTCTTAAACTATAGCTTTACCTCAATACTATCCCTCATCGAATTAGGTGAGGTAAATAACACAAATTTTCCTCTGTTGTCTAAATAAAACCAATTAAAGATAATGATTTTTCGTTATTTTTAATGGTGATTTTTTGTATTAAAAACTATAAAAAAACCGCTTGTCTTTATAAAAGGCAAGCGGTGAGAAATACAAACAATAAAGGAGGAGGGTTAAATAATTAGTGTGCTTCTACTACTTTGGTTTTCTTCTGAGGTACCAGTAAGAAAATCAGATAAAGTGCAGTAATTGCAACAGTGTAGCCTGTGAAAATTAACCAGAATGATTTCCAGTCAACCGCACCATTTGTGGTATATAAGTCAATGACCCAGCCACTTAACATTGCACCTAAATAAGTACCAAAACCGTTCACTAAGGTCATAAACATACCTTGTGCAGTTGAACGATATTGTAATGGGATCTCTTTTTCTAAGAACAGTGAACCTGAAATATTAAAGAAGTCGAAAGCACAGCCATATACAATCATTGATAATAATAAGACGATTTGTCCTAATGATGTGTAGTCGCCGTAAGCAAAGAAACCGAAACGTAAAATCCAAGCAATCATACTAAACAAAACGATCGTTTCGATTCTTACACGTTTTAGTAACAGAGGTAGGAATAAAATAAAGACGACTTCTGAAATTTGCGAAATGGATAAAAATACAGAAGGATAACGTGCAAAGAATGAATCATCAGCGTTTGGTAATGCTGCAATATCTTGCAGGAATGGTACACCAAAAGTATTTGTAATTTGCAGAACAGATCCTAACAGTGTTGCAAAGAATAAGAAAACAACTACGTTTCTCTTTTTAAAGACTTGCAAAATATTAGAAAGACTAAATGCCACTTCTTCTGTTTTAGCTTCATTATTTTTATCAACAGCTTTTGTTGCAGGTAAGAACATGGCAAAAACAGCGAGAATAATAGAAGCAATTGCTGCCACAAAGAGTTGATGATAGCTATTACCTAAACCTAAGAAGCTAATAACCCACATAGCGGCAATAAAACCGACTGTGCCGTAAACACGGATCTTTGGGAAGTAGTTGTTAGGTTCTAAATGTTTTTGCTCTAACAACTCAAAGATGATGCTGTTTGCCATTGAAATACTTGGCATAAAGAACAATAAATGCAACAGGGTAGCAAAAAATAACGTGGTGACGGTCGTCATTTGTGACATCAACACTAATGCTAATGCAGAAAAAATATGCAGGGTAATAAACACCAATTTGCGGTTATTTATTTTATCTGCAATAAATCCCATGATGACAGGTGCGATAAGTGAGGCAAGTCCAAGAGCACTGAAAATAAGCCCAACATCACTACCTTTAAAATGCAGTTCTCCAAAGAGGTACGAGGCAAATGTTACCAGCCAAGATCCCCATATAAAGAACTGGAGGAATGAGACAAGTTTTAATCTAAGTACGATATTCATCTGTTTTCCTATTAGCCTAGCAATCACCCGACACCATAATGATGATTGGTTAGTTTTAATTGCCCATAATGTTGGCTATAACGTTGTTTATTTCACATACATCTATAACTTCATTTCACACCGATTAATTGTCATCAAATTAAAAATTAACAATTAAAGAAGAGATAGAGTAAATAACAAATTGAAAGTTTATTGCTGTATTGCAGTGTTGTTTAAAATGTATTTTTTTTGTTAATTTCTTTCTTGGATGATAATGAAAAAATAGAGTAGCAAGAATTTAGTGTTTATTAACTCTGCTATCATATTTTCTGATGTCCATGATATGTAGGAACGCATTTGTGTAAAGAGACTTGAGTCACAATATAAATGAAACACATGATTATTTTTTTCTTTTTAAGGCGACCTATAGCGGGATAGTGTGATCTTGATAGATTTTTTTAAAAATGATTGTTTATTAGCCATAAAAAATATGAAGTTGAGATGAATTTTTTTGAAAGCAAAAAGAGATTAATTTTTTTCTGTTGAGGAAATAAAGAACACTTTATTAATTGTGGTACTTACAATTTAATAACATTTGATGATTTGCTTCTGAATTGAGAAAAGAGAGTAAACGGTTGCGATATTAATGATAAAACAAAAAGAATAAAGCCTATCTCACACATCGCAGAGTATAGGCTTTAATTTTCGGATCCTGGTTAAATTCTGGTCTTAGCTAAATAACGCTTTCACTTGCTCTGGTGGGCGGCCTAAACGGGCTTTATTCCCTACAACCACAATAGGGCGTTCAATAAGCTTAGGGTTTTCATGCATTGCTTGAATTAATGCATCTTGTGAAGTTTCGTCAGCAAGTTTGAGCGTTTTATAGATTTCTTCTTTTGTACGCATTAATTTTCTTGCATCATCAAACTCCAGCGCTTTAAGAAGTGTTTTCAGTTCTGTTACTGAAGGCGCTGTGTCTAAGTAGAGGTTAATCTCAGGGGTTACGTGCATTTCTTCTAATAAATGTAAGGTCTCACGGCTTTTTGAACAGCGTGGATTATGATAAATCGTCACTTTCTTGGTCATGTTGTCCCTTATTTAAATTGACTGTCTCTTTGCTGTATTTTTCTTAACTGGTCAATACGTGCATCAAAGCGTGCTTGGTCGTTACTGCCCAGTTTAACTTGTCTGCTTGCATCACCCAAGTAACGGATCGCTGTTTCAAAGTCACCTCGGAGTGCTAAATCTTCCGCATAAGCTGCTAACTCATGGGCTCTATCACCTTGTTTAGCTGAGTTTTCAGCCATTAATTGCCAGCCAATAGGATCATCTGGATTATCAAATGTATAACGATAAAGTAGGCGATTAGCTTCGTTATATTGTTTATTATGTATATAGGAATTTGCTAAGTTAGCAATAATAACCTTGTTATTGGGGTTTTGTTTTAATGCCAATTGCAACCTTGCGACAGCATCATTTGCCCGATTTTGTTCTAAATCGATATCTGTCATTGCATCAATAAGCCAAATATTATTAGGTTCTTTTTCTAACATTGGAGCGAGTAATTTTCTTGCGTCATCAAATTTACGATCACGAGAGTAAATGAGTATTTGTGCATAATTAGCAGCTAATTTTTCAAGTGCGGTACCATGCTTAAACTGATCAAGCGTGGTTTGAAATGCATTATCCGCAGAGGGATTTTTATTTAGCATGGTTAACACACGCATTTTAGCAAACAGAAAATCTGCTGACTGAGGAAGCTGGCGTGCAGGATATTGGCTAGCTCGGCTTCTTGCATCGGATAATCGGCTATCCGGTAAGGGGTGTGTTAATAACATTTCAGGTGGTTTAGAACTATAGCGAACTTGGTCAGCAAGAATTTGCATAAAATCAGGCATCCCTTTGGGATCAAATCCAGCTCGATAGAGTGTTTGTATTCCAATACGATCAGCTTCTTGCTCGTTCATTTGTGTAAATGTGATCATATTTTGTTGCATCCCTGCCATACTCCCTGTAAAGGTCGCAAGTCCGGCATTGGGATTAGCCATAAATATCAAAATAGAACCCAATACGCCTGCAAGAGCAAGAGGGGTTGTTTTTGCCTGATCTTCAAGCATTCGTGCTAAATGACGCTGAGTAACATGCGTGATTTCGTGTGCCATAACAGAGGCTAATTCACTTTCTGTTCGGCTATAGCGAAAAAGTGCGGAATGTAAAACAATATTTCCCCCAAAATAAGCGAAGGCATTAATATTGGGGTTATTAACTAAATAAAAGTGAAAAGGAGTTTTTACTGAACTGGCATTAGAAACGAGTTTCTGCCCTAAATTATTAATGTAGTTAGAAAGTAAGGGGTCAAAAACTAATGGTGCACTATTTCGTAGTTGGCGAGTATAGTACTCACCCATAGCGATTTCTTGATTAATACTTAGCGTTGAACCTGCTGTGGTTCCCATATCAGGTAAAGAGTCTTCAATATCAATCGCAGCATGCGCTGGCACTACTGATGTTGATAGCAACGCAGAAACAAGAAGCGCGACTAATGGTTTTTTAAGTCTGAGTTTCATACAACAGTATCCTGATAGCTATCTTAACGAAAAATTAATAATTAATGATGTATGATAGCAAAACCTAACGTAAAATCTGTCAAAAGATTATTGCTTATATGAATGAATACATATAGCTCTATTGTTCTGATTATTATAAAGGATCTTTATTTTCATGCTGGACTTGCTTGTTCAATGGTACAAACGCCGATTTGCTGATCCACAAGTTATCGCCCTTGTGGTTATCTTAATTGCCGGCTTTTCAATTCTGTACTTCTTTAGTGGCATACTTGCTCCTTTGTTAGTGGCAATTGTACTCGCCTACCTTTTAGAATGGCCAACTCATTTACTTGAGAAATTAGGATGTGTCCGAATTTGGGCCGTATCGATAATTCTGACACTCTTTATCGGTATTAGTGCCATCGTTATTTTGATTTTAGCGCCAACGGTTTGGCAACAAGGGATGACACTGATTTCTGATATCCCAAATATGATCAATAAGTTCAATGCATTTGCACATGAATTGCCAGATCGTTTCCCTGCATTAATGGATGCGGGTATTGTTGATATGATGGCAGAAAATTTACGCAGTAAGTTCTCAACAGTCGCTGAATCCGTCTTAAAAGTGTCTTTAGCTTCATTAATCGGTGTTATCACACTTTCTATTTATCTTATTCTTGTTCCTTTAATGACGTTCTTTTTGCTTAAAGATAAGCAACAAATGCTTAATGCTGTGCGCCGTGTTTTACCAAAAAACAGAATACTGGCAGCACAAGTTTGGATTGAGGTTAACCAGCAAATTACCAACTATATTCGTGGCAAAGTGACAGAAATGGTTATTGTTGGCATCTTTACTTATTTTGTTTTTGCCTTCTTCGATCTACGTTATTCCGTGCTGCTTGCTGTTATTGTAGGTGTCTCTGTTTTAGTGCCTTATGTTGGTGCTGTTTTAGCGACGATCCCTGTCATTGTCATTGCGCTTTCTCAATGGGGATTAGGCTCTGATTTCTGGGCGTTATTTATCGCCTATCTTGTTGTTCAAGGATTAGATAGCAACTTATTAGTACCGATTTTGTACTCAGAAGCGGTGAATATGCATCCTTTGGTTATTATCTTATCCGTGATTATATTTGGTGGTATGTGGGGATTTTGGGGGGTTTTCTTCGCTATTCCATTAGCAACATTGATAAAAGCAGTATTGCATGCACTACCTGATGAAATTGCAAATGAGCAACATATAAAGAAAACTTAAATATAGTATTGAGTTAATAAAAAAACAGACAGTGAAAACTGTCTGTTGTCTTATCAATATAGGTATTTATTTACGGATGCTGGGCAATATATTCTAAAACGATTTGATGGTGATTAGTCGTTTTAAAGCTATCAAAAACGTGTTCAATAACACCGTTTTTATCAATTAAGAAACTAGTACGATGAATACCATCGTAAGTTTTTCCCATAAATTGCTTTTCTCCCCAAATACCAAATTCTTCTGCAACTTTATGATCTTCATCTGAAAGTAATGTAAAGTTTAACATCTCTTTTTCAGCGAAACGGGAAAGTTTTTCTGATTTATCTGTGCTAATACCCAATACTTCGACTTTGGCCTTTTTTAATGTGTCCATTTCATCACGTAAGCCACAAGCTTGTGTCGTACAGCCTGGTGTCATTGCTTTGGGGTAAAAATAAACGAGCACACGTTGACCAGCGAAATCAGATAAATTAATCATTTCTCCATCTTGGTCGGGCAGACTGAATTGAGGCGCCTTTTCACCGGCTTTTAATGGGTTCATTTGGTCATTCTCCATTTTTTACTGTTTCATCATCAGACTATTTACGATACTTATTGTGCCTTGAGCATTTAGCTCTGTACATAACTGATTGAATTTCTCATTAATAACAAGACCGTGATCATCTAATGGATTATGCGCCGTAATTTGTATCTCTAAACGGGCAGGTGTGCCATCTTCTGACGGGTGCGTTTTAGAAATTAATTCAGCAAGATTAAAATTATGCTGGCTAAACAAATTAGTAAAGCGTTCTACAATACCGGGTGCATCTTCAATATCAACCTTCGCTGCAATAGTAGAAGGATAGGTAATGGGAGCACCATTTTTGGTTCTTTTCATGACGGTCAATAAATCAAGTTCCGCACTTTTAATCGGCAACAACGCTTCTAACTGTGCGATAGCGTTCCAGCCACCTGAGAGTAGCATGATAAACGTAAACTCTTGACCAAACATCGCAAGTCGGCTGTCCTCGATATTACATCCGCATTGGCTGACTAATTGTGTAATGGTATCAACAATACCTGGGCGGTCAGCACCTAATGCAGTAATGACGAGAAAATGTTTATCAGGTATGGGCAAAATGAGGTTCCTTTTGACTTTCAGTTTATTCTTAACAGGTAAACACAAATTTTGATTTCTGCCAAGATCCCTTGCTCACTATCTTCAATTATTATATCTCTTTAATTCATATCAAAGAATATTAGCAAATTTCATTAGAAACCTAGAGTTAAGTAGTTTTCAATAGAGCAATGAATGAGTACCATTGAGTATACGTCTATCTCGGAGCAATGATTATGGTGAATAACGAATTTAATTTTACAGGCAGTATGGTGGCACTGGTTACACCAATGGATGCAAAAGGCAATGTTGACCGGGTTAGTTTACGTAAATTAGTTGACTATCATGTTAATGCAGGCAGTGCAGCCATTGTTTCTGTCGGTACAACAGGGGAGTCTGCAACATTAAGTCATGATGAACATGTTGATGTTGTTTTAATGACATTAGATATGGCTGATGGACGTATTCCTGTGATAGCAGGTACGGGTGCTAATGCAACATCTGAAGCGGTTTGGTTTACACAACAATTTGAAAACAAAGGCATTGCAGGTTGTTTAAGTGTGACGCCATATTATAATAAACCTTCACAAGAAGGCTTGTATCAGCACTTTAAAATGATTTCTGAAAGCACCGCACTACCACAAATCCTGTATAATGTGCCAGGGCGTACTGGATGCGATTTATTGCCAGTAACAGTTGCACGTTTAGCCAAGTTGGATAATATTGTGGCAATTAAAGAGGCGACAGGGAACTTAAGTCGGGTTAGTCAAATCCAAGAGTTGGTTAATGATGATAGTTTTATCTTATTAAGTGGAGATGACGCATCATCATTAGACTTTATGCAACTTGGCGGTCACGGTGTTATTTCGGTTACTGCTAACGTTGCTGCGTCAGAGATGGTAGAATTATGTCGATTAGCAAATGCGGGTGAGTTTGCAAAAGCACGCGAACTTAATCGACGTCTGATGGACTTACATCATCAGTTATTTGTTGAACCTAATCCAATCCCAGCTAAATGGGCGTGTCAACGTATTGGATTGATTGAAGACGCCACATTGCGCTTACCTATGACTCCGTTGACATCATCAGGTCAGCAAATTGTCGAGAAAGCGCTGTTAACAGCGGGAATACTGTAAAACTTAGGGAATTTTAATGGCAACACTATTGCATAAATCAAAGATTATGAAAGTCGCGGGTCTGTCGCTGGTGGTTTTACTGGCAGCCTGTTCAAGTGATCAGCGCTATAAACGTCAGGTCAGTGGTGATGAGTCTTATTTAGAGACGGCAGGGCTAAAGAATTTAGCTATTCCGGCGGGTATGGTGTTGCCTTTGCAAAATGGGGAATATGATATTCCAACCCCTAAAAAAACTGAGCCAGTAGGCTTAGCGCTTGATATTCGTCCACCGACTCAAGCGCTGAATTTATTAAGTGGTTCACGTAGTGAAAATAACGCAGATAACAGCAAACTGTTCTTACCTAGCACACCTGAAAATACAACACTGTATGAGCAAGTAACGGCTATCTTAAAGGATAAAGGTGTTGCTATTGCCAAAAGTGATGCAGGGCAAAAAGAAATTCATACTGATTGGATAACATGGTTACGTGCAGATGAAAACGTGCCTTTCCAAACACGCCAGCACTTAGTAATAGCTCAAGCGGGTAATGTAATTTCATTAACAGTGACTAACGAAGGTTTACGCCAAGGCGAAACAGATGTTACTGATCCGACTGAAGTGAAGCGTTATAATATTTTGATGCTTAATGAGCTGGTTGATGGCTTAAACCGTATGCGTAATTTAAGCGAAAATACAGCTACAAGTAATCTTCAAGGTATTATTGATGTCCAGAGTGGTAGTGATAATGCAGGACTTCCAGTGATTATTGTTCGTGCACCATTCGATGTTGTTTGGGATAGATTGCCAATTGCATTAGAAAGTGTGGGAATGAAAATGGGCGACCGCACACGTTCTAAAGGTTCAATTGAAGTGACCTATAAAGGAATGAGTAGCGCAAACTGGAGCTCATTAGGTGTTGATAGACCAACCGTAGAAGAAGCGGATTATAAATTACAAGTGGGTGATTTAAATAACCGTAGTAGCCTACAATTTATCAGTGATAAAGGTAAGCCATTAACACAATCACAGAATGATCAAATGGTTGCAGCGTTGAAGGCCGCTTTCAGTAAACCTGTGAAATAAGCATTCCGCTTTATAAAATAAAGAGAAGCCGCACAATATCGATTGTGCGGTTTTTTTATGTCTTTAATCTACAAAAAGTTATCTATAGTTATCTTTATTTCTAGAATTTTAAATAGAAATTCACTATTAAATTCATCATTAATTGAATGCTCTTTTAATGATAATGTTTAATTCGATGTTACTAATAATATTAATCTTAATGCAATGCTCTTGAATTTATGTAATATAGCGTCAATTCTTATTCTTAATAAAAATAACAAAGCATTCTCTGACTATTTGAAGGAGTATTTATGAGTGCGGGTGATATGATCATTCACTTGATATTAAGTGGGATACTTATTGTAGGTGTTTATCAATTTTATTTTTTTACTCAACGATATACATTGAGAGAAGTGAAAGTAATTAATTCACCTGTTGATGAAAAAATTCCTTTCTGGCCTTGGTGGTCATGGATTTATAGTTTCTTATATTATCCTGCAATTCTATATCTTAACTGGATTATTCAAGACTCAAGACAATTTATTATGATTGTTTTTAGTTATATAGTGTTGTTAGTCATGCAAATGTTTTTCTTTGTAGTATTTCCTGTTGCAACCCCGACACATTGGCGAACCATTAACCCAGGAAAAACAGCATCAGAAAAATTTCTTAAGTTTGTTCAACACTTTGATGATTCATCAAACTGTTTTCCTAGTATGCACGTTTCAGTTGCAACACTTACTGCTTGTCTTGCTTATGCAACGTTAGGACCTTGGGTTTTCTTATTCCCATTATTTATTGCTTTATCTTGTATGTTTACTAAACAACACTATTTAATTGACTTACCAGCAGGTGCCTTATTAGGTTGGTTTGCTTATGAAATCTATTGTTTTATTATGTAATAAAAATTTCATGCCATTTGTATTCGTCAATATATTTGAAAAATACAAAGATAAATGAATAAAAATAACTTATTACAATTTAGTAATAATAATTATGACCAAATTGATTTCTAATGAAAAAGAAATTAGTTTGGTTTTTTTATTCACAATAACTCAAGATAAGTGTAATAAAAAATGAATTAATCTTTTATTAAAATAATATAACTCTAAAAAGGAGATGATACAGTGATATAAACTAAAAATATTCTTATTTTGATTTTTTATATTCTCTATATTCTAACCTTATTATAGATATTCCTTTTATTGGTTAATTATTGTTGTTTTTAATGCTAAAGCTAATAATGCTATTTTATTATCTATAAATTGTGCTGTTATCAGTACGTTATCTTCAAGATTTTTTAGTGATAGCTCTCACGTTTTAAAAGCTTTTTTATCTAATCTAGAGTAAAGTATGGGAAGCAAATTTCTTGTTAAACCTATCACATCTTTGGAGTGTGTCAGATGCAGAAAAAAGCTGAGTTGTATCGTGGAAAGGCCAAAACAGTCTATACCACTGAATCTTCTGATTTTCTTATCCTTGAATTCAGAAATGATACATCAGCGTTAGATGGCCAACGTATTGAACAGTTTGATCGTAAAGGCATGGTAAATAATAAATTTAACCATTTCATTATGAATAAACTGGAAGAAGCGGGTATCCCAACGCAGATGGAACGTTTGCTTTCTGATAATGAAGTGCTAGTCAAAAAACTTGATATGGTACCTGTTGAATGTGTTATCCGTAATCGCGCGGCTGGCTCATTAGTTAAACGTTTAGGCGTTGAAGAAGGTATGCTTTTAAACCCACCTATCTTTGATTTATTCTTAAAAGATGATGCGCGTCATGATCCTATGGTGAATGAATCTTATTGTGAAACCTTTAATTGGGTGTCTAAAGAAAACCTCGCCGAAATGAAACGTCTTAGCTATAAAGCAAACGATGTCCTTAGTGAATTGTTTGATAAAGCAGGGCTTATTTTAGTCGATTTCAAACTCGAATTTGGTCTATTTCACGGTAAAGTTGTACTAGGTGATGAATTCTCTCCTGATGGTAGCCGTCTATGGGATAAAAATACCCTAGATAAAATGGATAAAGACCGTTTCCGTCAAAGCTTAGGCGGGTTAATTGAAGCATATGAAGAAGTTGCACGTCGAATTGGTGTTTCTTTAGACTAAATACGCAAACGATTACGTAAAGCAAAAAAACAATATAATAAAAAAGGTCAGCTTAAAAACTGACCTTTTGTTTTTTATAAAGTGTATTAAACGAATATGATTAAGCAGTTATATTGATAAAATTACGTTTAATAATCAGAATAATCATCGTAATCCTAAGCTTTCTAATAATTGTTTAATTTCATTATTAAGTGCAAGACTATCAAGATATTGATTAATTAATGGTGTTGGCTCAATGAGTGCATATTTGCATAAGAAGATTAGGAAATAGCCCACATACACATCGACCGCAGTCAGGTTTCTGCCACAAATATAAGGATTAGCACTGGCTAACCCCATTTCTAAACAATGAAAAGCTCGTTCAAATGAACCAAAACCAGAGGACTTTTGCTGCTCTTCATTCAACTCTATGCCAAGATCTTTGACTGTAAATGCCGCTTCAATAGGGCCCGCGGTAAAAAAGAACCAACGATAATACGTGGCACGTTCAGGGGAGTTTAGTGCAGGTGCATATCCTTTCTCAATAAACTTATCCGCTAAATAAGCGCAAATTGCGGAAGTTTCTGTAACAATATATTCGCCATCAACTAATGCAGGAACTTTTGCCATTGGATTAATTGCAAGGTATTCAGGGCTATGCATTGGTTCGCCATAAGCTAATTCAACACGCTGATATGGCACATTTAATATTTTCAAGAAAAGCTCAACCGTGTTACCGCGAGACATTGTATTGGTATAAAGAATAAGTTCGCTCATGATGTTTCCTTACTGTGTTGATTGACATAATGTTTGTTTAAATGAAACAGCAAGGTATATATTACGGGAGTTGAGTGTCAGTTATTGTCAGGAGCGTCTTTGAGGATCTCTTTTTTCCATCTATCGAGTAAATAGCTTTTGGGATAAGGCAAATTATCACTTAATACTTCATAAGAAATAATTCTATCGAGCCTAAAATGGCGGTAGCTTTGGCGTAATTCACACCATGCAGCAATGACTTGTGAGTCTTGAAAGTAGCCAACCGCAATCGGCCAAATAATACGATGACTTAGTTGTTTTTGAGCATCTTTATAATTAATCTTCGCTTTTTTTTCTTCACGTAAACTTAAGCGTAGATCTTTAGCAATAGTGTGGTTAACTTCAATAATTCGGTTTGTAGGAACAAATAACGTATTTTGCTCCAGTAATGTTTGATGCTGTGTTGTGACCACGGCATTAATTTTATTAATCGCACGTAATGCTGAGTAGCTTAATTCACTATCTGTATTATTTTCAACCCAACGTAATCCTAAGATAAGGGCTTCTAATTCATTAATATCAAAGGTTAATGGTGGGAGTAATAATCCTGATTTCAATTGATAACCCACACCCGCTTCACCCGTAATTTCAGCACCTTGAGCACGTAGAGACTCAATATCACGATAAATCGAGCGTACACTTATATGTAATTTATCAGCGAGCGCTTCAGCAGTTATGGGATAACGGTTTTCTTTTAAAATTTGTAATAAAGTGAGTAAACGCTGGGTCCGAGTCATCAAGATCTCAATGTGTTAACAAAAAATACAATGTTTAAGAATAAGAATTCTATTATGAAATGACTAGCGTGTATTGAGTTATTTTCTCTAATAGCTTCTATTACCTCGCTCTTAAAAAATAGAGAATAGAGATCGTAATTTTTTGTTATTATCTCAAATCAAGTGATAGATTTACTCATAATAAAGATAAATTAGCCTATTAAAATCGTGGGGATAAGTTATGCGTTGGAATGATCGCCGAAGAAGTAATAATGTAGAAGACCGAAGGGGACAACCTTCCTCTGCATCTGGTGGTGGCAATCTCCCATTAGGATTAATTGCACTTTTACTGCGTACTAAATATGGTTTTGTAATAATTATTGTTTTAGTTATAGCCAGCTTTATGGGATTTGATTTTAACACTTTAACGGGTGGCAACAATCAAGCGCCACAACGTAATGAGCAACAATCCGCACTCTATAATGAAGCTGCCGATTTTAGTAGTGTTATTTTAGCCAGTACGGAAGATTTCTGGCGAACAATTTTTGCAAAAGCAGGAAAACAATATAGTGATCCTAAACTCGTGCTATACACCAATAGTACAACAACACAATGTGGAACTGGCACAAAAATAATGGGGCCATTTTATTGCCCTGCTGATCGAAAAATCTATCTTGATCTCTCTTTTTATAATGAAATGAAAAATAGTTTAGGTGGTGGTGGTGAGTTCGCCCAAGGCTATGTTATTTCTCATGAAGTTGGTCATCATGTTCAGCATTTATTAGGTATTACGACCCAAATGCGTGAAAAGCAACAAATGGCTCACTCAAAAGCTGAAGTAAATCGTTTATCTGTAAAATTAGAGCTACAAGCTGACTGTTTTGCGGGAATGTGGGGGCATTTTATTGCAGGTGAAGGCCGTATTGATGAAAGTGATTTATTAACTGCAATTAAAACAGCGCAAGCTATTGGTGATGATAAATTACAGCAACAACAGCAAGGTTATGCCGTACCGGACAGTTTTACACATGGTACTGCAGAACAACGTAAAACTTGGTTTATGCGTGGGTATAACAGTGGCAATATTAAATCTTGCGATACATTTGCTTCTTCGTCTTTGAACTAATACCATCCTTCGGTAAATAAAAGACAATTAACACTATAAAGAGAAAGGGTTAGGAACAAACATGAGCAATGTTGATCCCTCATTATTAATTTTACTAGTCCTCGCTGGACTCGGTATTATTAGTCATAATATGACCGTAACGTTAGCCATGCTGGCTTTATTAGTTATTAAAATCACACCATTAAACCAATATTTTCCTGTTGTCGAAAAATATGGCATGACCATAGGGATCTTAATTCTTACCATCGGTGTAATGACTCCCATTGCAACGGGGCGTATATCAGGACAAGAAGTTCTTAATTCCTTCTTAAATTGGAAATCACTATTAGCGATTGCTATTGGTATCGCTGTTTCTTGGTTGGGTGCTAGAGGTGTTTCTTTAATGAATAACCAGCCTTCAACGGTTGCTGGCTTATTAGTGGGAACGGTGATTGGAGTGGCGCTTTTCCGAGGTGTTCCTGTTGGGCCATTAATTGCCGCCGGTATTCTTTCGTTATTAATAGGTAAATCCTAGCAGTGTCATTTTCTCATTTGCATCAGTATCAGCAAAAGTTAGCGCGATTTGGGCAACGTCAATTATTGCTATTAGCGGGCGATCCTACATGGCAAACAGAACAGATCCAGCAAATTACTCAGTTATGCCAAGGTGATTGGATAACGATTTCATCCTGTCAGCCTAATGCTATTTTACCAGAACATGCTATCCGTTTGTTAGGGCGAGAGTTTCTACATGCTATTTTTGATGCTAATGAAGGATTTAATACCGATGCTTTAGCCATGTTAACGGGCACATTAAAAGCAGGTAGTTTATTGATCCTGTGCTTACCTGATATTGAGAGTTGGGATAGCTACATAGATAACGATAGTCAGCGCTGGAATGATGCTCAAGGTGTACTTTCAACACCAAACTTTATGGTATGGCTAAAAGAGATCACTTTAGGTGATGGTCAAGTGATTGTATGGCAACAATCAACATTGTTAAAATTACCTACAATGATTGAAGTAGCTAAATCTTGGGTGCTTCCACAAGGTGAACCGACCGCAGAACAGCAAATGATTTTAGATAATTTGCTTATATCAATATCTGGTGTTTGGAGTGTTATTGCACCAAGAGGGCGTGGAAAATCAGCGCTTGCTGGTATGTTTATCGAGCAATATCAAGGTAATGTGATAGTTTGTGCACCTGCTAAAAATAGTACTGATGTTTTATCTTCCCATACCAATAAAGCTATTTCATTTTACTCTCCTGATAATTTATTAGCACAGTGTATAAATAACGAAATTCAAAGTAATTGGTTGATTATTGATGAAGCAGCTTCTCTACCGATTGCACAATTAGAGGCGCTGTGTGGTTATTTTTCTAATGTGTTAATGACAACTACAGTACAAGGCTATGAGGGAACAGGGCGCGGTTTTATGCTTAAATTAGGAGATAACATTCCTAATTTACGCACCTATCAATTACAAACACCAATTCGTTGGGCTAAAGATTGCCCATTAGAAAATTGGCTTAATCAGTTGTTATTGCTTGATGAGCCTGAGTATGACTTTGAATGCCAACAACAAGGTGAAGTTGATATTCAGCAGCTTCAGGGAGATTGGCATAATAATATTCCACAATTACATGAGTTTTATCAACTACTTACTAGCGCTCACTATCGGACAACTCCGTTGGATCTACGGCGTTTACTTGATGGCCAAAAACAGCGTTATTGGTCAGCGACAATCAATAAAAAAATTGTGGGTGCCGTGTGGTGTATTGAAGAAGGGGGATTACCTTTCGAACTAGCTTATGATGTATGGCTGGGTACGCGTAGGCCTAGAGGTAATCTACTTGCACAATCATTAGTCACCTATGGTTTAACGCCAGATGCGGTGTGTTTAACCTCATTGCGTATTAGTCGAATTGCCGTTTTACCTCAATATCGACGCCAGAAAATTGCCGCAACTTTAATAACTAATATTGTAACAGAGAGCCAAAAACAGGCTATTGATTACCTTTCAGTAAGCTTTGGTTACACCGAAGTTTTAGCGCAGTTTTGGATGCAATGTGGCTTTCAAATAGTACGATTAGGGGTACATAAAGAGGCAAGTAGTGGATGTTATGCCGCAATGGCGATTTATCCACTAACAGAAAAAGGTGAACAGTTATTGCGCTCGTCTTTAAGGGCTTTTGCTTTGCAATATCAGCAGATAAAACAGCAAACAGGCATCTGTTTATCAACGAAATTGCTACCGCATGATATTACTACACCACAAGACGCTTGGTTAATGATGGCAGGTTTCGCATTTGCTCATCGTCCGGTACTCACCGCTTATGAGAGTGTTGCCAATTTTTTGGTAGGTTATGAGCAACACTATCCGTTATTAGTGGCTTTTTTTATAGAAAATAAGACCGTTGAGCAATGTGTGGCTGAATTTTCTTTATCAGGAAAAAAAGTCTTAACTAAGCAACTAAGAGAACAATGCGCGAAATTAATGGCTGAAAAAGATCCCCAATTAACATCGCGTTATCAACAGTGGTTAGCTACTTATTCTCATCCTTCTTGTTTTGATTTTGTTTAGGCCAATCATCTTCATCATCCCATTTATCATTAAAATCACGGTGTGGGGGTAATTTCCGCTTATTTTTAAGAAATTGTTTAGGATCGATTTTGTTCATATCTTTAATTGCATTAATAATAATTCCCACCAAAAGAATTAAAATAACCCACCAATAGTCAGCAAACCAGTGCATAAATAAACCTTCTGTTTTAAAATCGTTATTGAGAATGAGGATCTTTTTTATTTAACGCTATAAAATAACCAGATACAGCATAAGTTGGAAAAGCACAGTATGAAACGGATAGTATTAATTATAGCAGGTTGGTTATGTGTTGGATTAGCCACATTAGGTGTTATTTTGCCTGTATTACCCACAACACCTTTTTTATTACTTGCAGCATGGTGTTTTTCACGCTCATCAACACATTTTCATTATTGGTTGCTTTACCGCTCTTGGTTTGGCCCTTATTTGCGTTACTGGCAAGCTTATCGCGCTATGCCTAAAGGAGCGAAACCTAAAGCTATATTAGTGATCTTAATTACTTTTGCGATTTCACTGTGGTTAGTATCAATGCTATGGGTCAGAATATTATTACTCATGATCCTAGTTTGTTTATTAATTTTTATGTGGAGACTTCCTGTAAACGATCAACAAGAAGCCCCATGTGAGAAATAATTTTATTCAGGCAAAACAATATAACGCGAAAATATCTCGTCAAGATTAGCTAATAACCATTGTTTACCATAAATATCTTCTTCCTCTAACACTGATTTAAGAATTTCCGGTGTGTAAGCAAGTGAGGCTTCATGAGATAGAGGCCAATAACTGATATGCCAGGGTTCGTAAGCAATATCGCTCTCTTTATGAGTAAAAGGGCGATAAAAATCATATGCTGACATATTTTCCGTTAACCACTCATTAAGTTCTGCAAAATAGCCTCCATTTTCATACTCCCAAGGTTCTAACTGTAATGATTGTCCTTCAGGTAAGCGAAAAGGGTCGTAAATATCAATTTCAGTTCCCCAATGGTGGCGGCTTGCTCCCGGTAGTGCTGACCATTTTAAAATGGCCGTACAACGTTCACCTTCTGATAATGAATGAATGTCAATTGGCTGGCTTTGTGCATCTAAAACAGGGCGCGTTCCTTCAAATTTGCCATTCCATATTGCTAGTTGGCGATTAAAATCGCGAAAAGAGCTGGCTGGCATTAATTTAAAGCCTGCTTTTGTTGCTTGTTGCTGTAATGCTAAAAATGCTTTAGTGGCATTAAATTGTAAACGGTGTTGGCCTGACAAGGTGACCAAATGATCAGTAGAACGACCCGTTAACATTAGAGGCGTTATCATAAAATAAGTTGCTCCATCACTCGTTGATAGATCCGACTAAGTTGCTGTAAATCTGCCGCATTAACGCATTCATTCACTTTATGGATAGTTGCATTTACAGGCCCTAACTCAACAACTTGCGCTCCCATTTGAGCTATAAATCGCCCATCAGAAGTGCCTCCGCTGGTGGAGAGCTCTGGATCTAAATTGGTGTAATGTTTAACAGAATAACGAACCGCTTCAAGCAATTTACCTTGACCTGTAATAAAAGGTTGACCTGATAAAGACCACTCTAAATGGTAACGAAGTTGATATTTTTGCAATAAATCTTCTGTACGTTGGCGAATTTCTTCATCCGTGATCGCGGTGCTAAAACGGAAATTAAATTGGATAAATAATTCACCAGGAATAACATTGTTACTGCCAGTACCCGCATGAATATTGGCAATTTGCATGGTTGTCGCAGGGAAGAATTCGTTGCCTTCATCCCAAACCGTATTGACTAACTCTTGAATAAAAGGGGATGCGGTATGAATAGGATTTTCTGCGAGGTGAGGGTAAGCGACATGTCCTTGTACACCTTGAATTAATAAATTCGCTGTTATTGAGCCACGTCGTCCATTTTTTACCATATCACCTAATTGATGTTGGCTTGAGGGTTCACCGACAAGGCAATAATCAAGACGTTCACCTCGTGACATCAAAGATTGCACAACTTTTACCGTACCATCTGCTGCTTTTGCTTCTTCATCAGAGGTAATTAGAAAAGCTAGTCGTCCACGATGATCAGGATAAGAACGAACAAAACGTTCTGCGGCGACAATCATTGCAGC
Source organism: Proteus vulgaris (assembly GCF_016239305.1). Taxonomy (GTDB): domain Bacteria; phylum Pseudomonadota; class Gammaproteobacteria; order Enterobacterales; family Enterobacteriaceae; genus Proteus; species Proteus vulgaris_C. The sequence continues at coordinate 75,165 of NZ_JAEHOQ010000015.1, forward strand.
AAGAGAACCTTTCATATCGGCGGCACCGCGACCATAAAGCATGCCATCACGTATTGATGGTTCAAACGGTGGCTGTTCCCATAATGCAGGATCTCCAGTAGGAACGACATCTGTATGACCCGCAAAGGCCAGTGTTTCTCCCTCACCACCACGGCAAGCCCATAAATTCTCAGTTTCACCAAAAGGCATTCTTTCAATAGTAAAACCAAGAGGAGCCAGCCTATCAATAATCAATTGTTGACAACCTTGATCGTCAGGGCTTATCGAAGGGCGTGAAATTAATTGTTGTGCAAGTTCAATAACAGGACAGGACATAAATTTTAGGCTCCTGTAAAGGTCAAATAGTCATTAGTATTAAAACCGACAATAAAGCGGTTATCTGATGAGACAAGAATAGGGCGCTTAATGATAGCGGGTTTATCTACCATCAGTGAGATAGCAGAGGTAACATCTGTAATTGCATTTTTTTCTTCATCAGATAATTGGCGCCAAGTTGTTCCTCTTTTATTCACAAGTGTCTGCCAATCTAAATTTTCTGTAAAGGTGCGTAATAATGCTTCCGTCAAACCCTCTTTGCGGTAATCATGAAACGTGTAAGGAACATGATTATCATCTAGCCATTTACGTGCTTTTTTGATTGTATCGCAATTTTTTATGCCGTACATGGTATATGTCAGGTTTGTCGTGGACATGATATTTTCCTTATATGACAATACGTAATATTAGTATTGATGAGAATGAGTGTTATACAATTTCAAAATAACAGCTTTTGTTGTAGTGAAAAATCCTATTTACATTATAAAATATATCGGATATTAAACTGTCACGTTAGTGTAACGAATTGTGTAGCGTAGAGTAATACAAATACGAATAAAGATTTCCGTTGGTAAAAGAGAATATGAAAAGTATTTCACTGAGTCTTATATTACTTTTACTTTCTTCTTTTAGCTGGGCAGATGAAGAAAATGACAGTCAAAAAGTTGATGAGTATAAAATAGCCTTAGAGGCTTTTTTTAACAGTGATTATTTATTGTGTTTGGGCGAAGGGAAATGGCCTGTGTATAGCAATGAAGATGACGCACCTTGGGTGCTAGAAAGAATGCATGCATTAGTTGAGGCTGGATTGATTGAACAAACAGCAAATGGAGAAGAATGGGTGTTCAATCTCACTGAAAAAGGACACAAAGCGTGGCAACCTTACCAAGACTTCTGCTATGGTCATCTGTTTATTAGCCAAATAAAAGAGATCCAGCCGTTAGGATCAGGCAAAAGTAAAATTTATTTCTATTATGGTGTAAAAGGCATTCCTTCATGGGCAACCAATGAGGAAATACAATCTGCTTTTAGTGAGCTTGATATTGTTATCAATGGGATTAATCGGGAGCTTTATCAGTTAAATATTGAAAAAATGCCAGATAACCATTTTAAAGTGTTAAGTTATCCTGTTCCTATTGAATAATGAATGATTTAATACAGAATTAAGTAAGATACTCAATGATAACTCTGATTACCCCGACCCAGTGTCGGGGTAAAACGTTTAATACTGGTGCTTAATAAGAATAAGGCTGGCAGCTAAACGAGAAGTGACTTGCAGTTTCTTTAAAATGTTACGAATGTGAACTTTCACTGTTTCTTCAGAAATAAATAAGTTTTCAGCAATTTGTTTGTTTTTCATACCAACTGACACTTCATGAAGGACATCAAGCTCTCTTTTCGTAAGAGCTGAAAGTGGATCAGAATAGTTTTGCCTAAGTTGGATATATTGCCAAACTCGCTCGCTATAAACAGGATGTCCAACAGCTGCCTTACGTAAGCTCAGTAACAGCATATCTAATTCACACTCTTTTAAAAGATAACCGTTTGCGCCTGCATCCAACGCAGCATAAACATCGTTGCGTGAATCAGAAACGGATAAAACAAGAACGTAAGATGTTAAACCAGAACGACGAAGTGTCCGAATAGTATCAATACCTGAACGCCCTTGTAGATTTAAATCCATCATAATTAAATCTGGATTTAATTGTTTTGCAGCGGTTACAGCCTCTTGAGCATTGCCACTTTCGCTTACTACGACAAAGTCCTTGTCTTTTTCTAACAATAGCCGTAATCCATATCTCATGATAGGGTGATCATCCACTATCATAATTGAGTAGCTAGGCATAACCCCTCTCCCTAAAAAAAAATAATAATGTGCGTAATCTTTCCAAAAGTAGAAAATAAAAAAGTAAATTCCAAATGAGGAATAAAAATTAGAATCAGACATCTTATTAAAACAATAAGAAAATAAAATTGACGGTTGGCAATATTACACCAATTATTGTTACGGGTAAAAAAGAAAATAACCAAAACGCCTAACAAAAAATCTAATTCTGTAAAATCTTTATAGTTACAATGAGTTGTACGGAAATGAGTCTATTTTAAAAATAATCAACAAGCGAAAATAGTTATTGTTTTTTAAATAATATAAAAAATTTAATTATTTTAAATGTTAATTTAATGTCTGGTAAATAATAAACAAATATTGTCTTTTTTCTGTTCGAGTTTATTACAGTAGGTAAAATTAAACGACGTTAATAATATACCTATAACTAGGTATTAATTGTTTATAATAAATCTAGAATATTGACCTTTAATGGTCAGTTTTCATTCAAATTAAATGAGTAAAACGTTTTTTAATTGGATCCATAGGACTGTTTTTAATGACTGTTTTTATTTTAAGTGATCACAACTAATATCAATCAATGCCCAAAATAGCTACATAGGTTGTTCTATAAGCTCTTGTGACTGTAAAAATAGGCAGTGCATTCTAGTTTACTAAATTGAAAAAAGTGTCGGAGCCGTCATGATTTAACGCTCCATTACCATTATACTAACGAAGCCCTTACCCTATTGATACAAAGGATATGAAGATGGAAGACACATTAAAACAAAGCGCTCTAGATTTTCATGAATTTCCCGTACCAGGTAAAATCACAGTTACACCTACAAAGCCGTTAATTACCCAACGCGATCTGGCATTAGCTTATTCGCCGGGTGTTGCAGCACCCTGTTTAGAAATTGTAGCTGATCCTCTTGCCGCTAATCGCTATACCGCTAAAGGTAACCTTGTTGGGGTGATTTCAAATGGTACGGCAGTGCTTGGACTTGGAAATATTGGAGCCTTAGCCGGTAAACCAGTAATGGAAGGTAAAGGCGTTTTGTTTAAGAAGTTTTCTGGTGTTGATGTTTTTGACATTGAAGTTAATGAAACGGATCCTGATAAACTTGTTGATATTATTGCTTCATTAGAGCCTACTTTTGGTGGAATTAACCTTGAAGATATTAAAGCACCAGAGTGTTTCTATATTGAGCAAAAATTGCGTGAAAGAATGAATATCCCTGTTTTCCATGATGATCAACATGGTACTGCGATTATCTCAACTGCGGCGATCCTCAACGGTTTACGCATTATTCGTAAAGATATTAGTAAAGTAAAATTAGTGGTATCTGGGGCAGGTGCGGCTTCTATCGCTTGTATGAATCTATTAGTCGCTTTAGGGCTAACACGTGAAAATATCACAGTATGTGACTCAAAAGGAGTTATCTACCGTGGTCGTGAAGCTAATATGGCAGAAACCAAAGCCGCCTATGCGATTGAAGACAATGGTACGCGCACATTAGATGATGTTATTAATAATGCTGATATCTTCTTAGGTTGTTCAGGGCCTGGTGTATTAACACAAGAAATGGTTAAAAAAATGGCGCGTGATCCACTTATTCTTGCGCTTGCAAATCCAGAGCCTGAAATTTTACCTCCATTAGCAAAAGCGGTACGTTCTGATGCGATTATCTGTACAGGTCGTTCAGATTACCCAAATCAGGTTAATAACGTATTGTGTTTTCCTTTCATTTTCCGTGGTGCATTAGACGTCGGTGCGACGGCGATTAATGAAGAGATGAAACTCGCGTGTGTACATGCTATCGCAGAGCTTGCACTGGCAGAGCAAAACGAAGAAGTCGCTTCAGCGTATGGTGATCAAGAGCTCTCTTTTGGTCCAGAATACATTATTCCAAAACCGTTTGATCCACGCTTGATTGTAAAAATTGCACCGGCAGTTGCAAAAGCGGCAATGGATTCGGGTGTTGCAACTCGCCCAATTGAAGATTTCTCGGTTTATATCGAACATCTTAATGAGTTTGTTTATAAAACTAACTTATTTATGAAACCTATTTTCTCTCAAGCAAAAAAAGAGAAAAAACGCATTGTTTTAGCTGAAGGCGAAGAAAACCGCGTATTACATGCCACACAAGAACTCGTTACATTAGGTTTAGCAACTCCAATCTTAATTGGCCGCCCTAGTGTTATTGAAATGCGTATTCAAAAACTGGGTTTACATATTCAAGCTGGCAAAGATTTTGAAGTAGTGAATAATGAAAATGACCCACGTTTCAAAGAATACTGGCAAGAATATCACCAAATTATGAAACGTCGTGGTGTCTCTCAAGAACAAGCTCGTCGTGCAATGATTGGTAATCCAACGCTTATAGGCGCCATTATGGTGCGTAGAGGTGAAGCAGATGGCTTGATTTGCGGTACAGTAGGAAGCTATGCAGAGCATTTCGAAATCTATAAAAATGTGTTTGGTTTACGTGAAGGAATGGAAACGGCAGGAGCAATGAATGCACTGTTATTACCAAGTGGTAATACTTTCATTACAGATACCTACGTTAATGAAGATCCAACTGCTGAACAACTGGCTGATATTACTTTGATGGCCGCAGATACCATTCGTCGCTTTGGTATTGAACCAAAAGCAGCGCTAGTTTCTCGCTCAAGTTTTGGCTCTTTTGATAGTCCATCATCAATCAAACTCAGAAAAGCGTTAGAAATTATCAAACAACGCGCACCTGAATTAGAAATTGATGGTGAAATGCATGCCGATGCCGCATTAGTAGAGTCCATTCGCCGTGATGTGATGCCTGATAGCCCATTAAAAGGCTCTGCGAATTTACTTATTATGCCAACAATGGAAGCTGCTCGTATCAGTTATAACTTATTACGAGTAACGAGCTCTGATGGTGTGACTGTGGGGCCTGTTTTAATGGGGGTCGCTAAACCAGCTCATATTTTAACGCCAATTGCATCAGTACGTCGTATCGTAAATATGGTGGCATTAGCTGTTGTTGAAGCTCAAGCTCAAAATTAATAATTATAAATTAAATAGTTATATAAGAAGGCGCCTTTTCCAAGGCGCTTTTTTTATACTTAAAAATTTACACAGAGCATTAAATGTAAACAAAGACAATAATGATATTGATAATTATTAGCAATAGCATTAATCTGTGGCCATATTAATATAGTATATATAACTAATGGGTGATTATGTTTCTCTTAATATCAAAAAGGATCTTTCTGCTAGTTTCATTAATAAGCCTTTCAGCATGTCATTCGATAGAAAAGCAACCTGTATCAACTGTAGATCTGGCAATTATTCAGTCGGCAAACATTATCGATACTCAAACTGGGCAATCTATCACGGCAGATACACTGTTAACTCGGTTAGCAAGCCAACCTCGAGTGATCATAGGTGAAAAACATGACAATGCTTATCATCATGATATTGAATATTGGTTAATGACAGAACTGCCTAAAAAGCGCCCTCAAGGCACTGTTTTACTCGAGATGTTAACACCAAGCCAGCAATCATTAGTTGATAGTACGAAGAAACGTTATTCAGGCTCTGAATATCTACGAGATGAACGCCTAATGGCAGCATTAAAATGGAATTCAGGCTGGCCCTGGAAATGGTATGGCAACATTGTTAAAGCAGGGCTAAGCGCTGATTATCCTTTATTAGCAGCCAATATTGATCGCAGTGAAATATCTAGTGCGTATAAAAATCCGCCTATTATTGAAGGTGTGCATTCAACTGATGCATCTGTTCGTCAACTTATTCAAAAAACAATCGAACTTTCTCATGGCGGTGCGCTTGATAAAACACAAGCAGAAAAAATGACGGTTATTCAGCAATTGCGAGATCGTGCAATGGCGAAAAGTTTATTGAATGCTCCTATTCCTGCACTTTTAATTGCTGGCTCTTTTCATGCCACAAAAATAATGGGTGTGCCTTTACACGTTGCTGATTTAGCGCCGAATGAAAACGTGACTGTCGTGATAATGACGGAAGAGGGAAGTGATGTGACTTCAGTTCATGCCGATTATCTTTGGATAACACCTGTCGCATTACCTTAATTTATAGATAACACGATTATGCTTATTTCCTCTTGTATGGATCAAATGCCAAAATTTCAGCTTTGTAGTTCTAAAGCATTTATTTTGGCTATCGGTGTACATGTTATTTTTGTCATGGCTTATTTTTTTCTTAATAAAGAAAATACGGTATTAATACAAGAGCCAGAATTAGCAGTAATGATGAGCTTAAGTGAAAACGTACAAGCACTCAGTGATGAAAAAAAGTTTGTAGGAGTCGATCAACAACTGGCAGTGGCAAGCCAAAAAAAGATAGAGCAAGATATTACTGAAAAGCAACCTGATCTTATTGTAAATGAAAATGCTGATATTTTGATCGAAAAACCCCAAAAAAGGGTCAATGTAGAGCAAGCTGCTAAAATAACTCCTGTTACCTCTCCTGTAAAACCTGCACCTATTATGAGTGAAAATGTGTCTAGCCAATCAGCACCTTCAAGTAGTCGTTCCGCGGCGAGACAGCAATCTAATGATGTTAGTGCAAATTATGACAGTGATTCGGATAGTTCAGAAAGCGCATTAGCATTATGGCAAGCTAAAACAAAAGGGCACCTTAATCGCTATAAAGCCTATCCTGAAGAAGCAAAAAGTAAAGGTAGAACGGGTATTTCTAAAGTGCGCTTTATTGTTAATGAACAAGGTTATGTCATATCGAGCGAATTAATTCTCAGTAGTGGCGTGCGTTCTTTAGATAGAGAAGCACAAAGAGTACTCAAGCGCGCAGAACCCTTACCGATACCGCCGATAGAGTTATTGTCGAAAGGTAAAATAATAGTTGAAATGCCAATTGAGTTTTCTACACTAACGTTCTAACAACAGGTTAAAAAGGAAATAAAACGTTATGCTAGTCGCAACAAAAAAACGGATGACGTTGCAATTAACGAGTGCGATCATGGCATTGTTAATTTCAGCAACACCTGCATTGGCTCAAAATCAGAAGGACTCACTAGTGATGCCACCAAAAGCGAACAAAGTACCTCATGTGATGACAGAGCATGGAGATACGCGCACCGATAATTATTATTGGCTACGAGATGATTCACGCAAAGATCCTAAAGTGCTTGATTATCTGAATGCTGAAAATGCTTATACCGAATCAGTGATGAAAGAAGGTAAAGCCCTTGAAGAAACACTCTTCAATGAGATGGTTAGCCGTATGGCTCAAAACGATGAGTCAGTACCCTATATTTATAATGGCTATACTTATCGTACTATTTATCAAGAAGGTAAAGATTTTCCAATTTATCAGCGTAAGCCAGTTAATAGTGAAGGTGAATGGGAAGTCCTTGTTGATGGAAACGAGCGTGCTAAAGGGCATGAGTTCTATCAATTAGGTGATCTGACTATCAGCCCTGATAACAAACGTATAGCGATTGCTGAAGATAAAGAAGGACGCAGAAACTATAATGTAGCCTATAAAGAGTTATCGGATAACGCATGGAAAGAGAATGTGTTAACCAATATCTCGGCAAATTTAGTGTGGGCAAATGATAGCAAAACACTCTTTTATGTTGATAAAGATCCACAAACGCTACTACCTTATCAAATATATCGTCATCAATATGGCACTGATCGTAAGCAAGACGTTAAAATCTTTGAAGAAAGCGACGATCGTTTTTATACATGGATGGGTAAAAGTAAATCTGAAGATTACATTCTGGTGTCAATTGAAAGTTCAACAACATCAGAATCTCGCTTAATTGATGCAAATGCGCCAGAAAAGCCGATGGTTATCTTCTCTGCACGTCAAGAAGGGCGCGAATATGACATTGACCATTTTAATGGTGAATTCTATATTCGTTCGAATCATGAGAGTGAATTATTTGGTCTTTATAAAACTGCATCAATCGATAAACCTTGGAAAACCGTTATTGCACCACAAAAAGATGTCGATTTAGAAGGTTTTGATCTGTTTAATCGCTGGTTAGTTGTAGAAGAAAGAAAACAAGGTCTAGTGTCATTACGCCAAATTGATTGGAAAACAGGTCAATCAACTAATGTTACGTTTGACGATCCTGTTTATATGGCATGGTTAGGATTTAACCCTCAAGCAGATAGTGAAGAGCTTCGCTTTGGTTATACATCCATGACAACACCATCTTCAACTTATCAATGGAATATGCAAACACATCAAAAGCAACTGCTTAAACAGCAAGAAGTAAAAGGCTTTGCACGTGATTTGTATGAAAGTGAGCGCATTTGGGTAAAAGCACAAGATGGTGTTGACGTTCCTGTATCATTGGTTTATCGCAAAGACTTATTTAAGAAAGGTGAAAATCCTATCTTAATTTATGGTTATGGCTCTTACGGTAGTAGCATTGATCCTTCATTTAGCTCACCTCGTTTAAGTTTGTTAGACAGAGGTTTCGTCTATGCGATTGTGCATGTGCGTGGTGGTGGTGAATTAGGTAAACGTTGGTATAACCAAGGTAAAATGGAGCATAAAGTTAATACTTTTACTGATTTTATTGATGCTACTAAATATCTAATTGCCGAAGGTTATGGAGCACCTAAACACGTTTATGCTATGGGCGGTAGCGCGGGTGGATTATTAATGGGGGCCGTTGTGAATATGGCACCAGAATTATACCGTGGTGTTGTATCTCAAGTTCCATTTGTGGATGTTGTGACAACAATGCTCGATGCTTCAATTCCTTTAACAACAGGGGAATATGAAGAGTGGGGAAACCCTGCAGAGAAAGAGGTTTATTTCCGCTTAAAATCATATAGCCCATACGACAATGTAGTTGCTAAGGCTTATCCTCATTTATTAGTTACAACGGGATTACATGATTCACAAGTACAATATTGGGAGCCGGCAAAATGGGTTGCTAAATTGCGTGAATTAAAAACAGATAATAATTTGTTATTACTTGATACCAATATGAGTGCAGGACATGGTGGTAAATCAGGACGTTTTAATCGTTTACGCGATACTGCAAAAGAATATGCCTTTATTCTGATGTTAGAACAACCTGAAGTCTATTTTAAATCTCAAAATATTAATTAGGTTAGTAAGTAATAATAAATAAATTTAATAAAATTAGACTGTCTCTCTTAATGAGAGGCAGTACTATTATTTAAATCTAATATAACAATAATAATATTATTTCTTATTTTGTTTTTTATATAAAGCAGTGTGAGCCTATTTTAATAAAAAGAAAGAATAGGTTTATTATGAAACTCACAAGGAAAATACTTAGCACTCTTATATTATTTTCGGGTGTTAATCATTTTGCTATCGCATCTGAAACAGATAAAGCGATTCAATTTAGTAGCTTAAAAATTTCTGCAGCACAAAAAGAAACACCAGAACAAAAAGCATTGGGAAAACCAGGTGCTTATAGTTCTATTGGTGAAATTAATAATCTAGAGTCTGTTGAACAAGCATTACGATCAACGCCGGGCACATATACTCAAATGGATATAAGTCAACCCGGAGTGAGTGTTAATATTCGCGGTCTTAGTGGTTTTGGGCGCGTTAATATGATGGTAGATGGTGTTACGCAAACGATGTATAGCACATCACCTAGTCAATATGCTCATGGCGCACAACCTTACAATCAATTTAATACCATGATTGATCCGAATTTTATTATTAAAATCGATATTTCTCGTGGTCAACAAGATGGTGAAAATAGCATAAATGCCTTAGCGGGTAGCGCTAATTTTAAAACAATTGGTGTCGAGGATATTTTATTTGAAGGAAATTCATGGGGGGTAAGAAGTAAAGCGGCTGGAGGTACTAATGGATTAGGTTATAACGGCATGATCGCTTTTGCAGGACAACGCTCTTTATTTAATGATAATGGTACAGTTGGTGCAATGCTTGCATTGAGTGGACACAAAATAGAATCGTCTTATAAAAATGGTGCAGGTTTTAATAGTGAAGAATTTTCGACCAGCAAAGAATTTAATCAAAGACCACACTCAGAACTTACTAAAATAAATATTAAACCCAACGATTCTCATGAATTAGAATTAAGTGGTCGTTTTTATAACAATAACTTTAATCGCCGTAAAATTGATGCTAAAGATTATTACGCAAAATATCGCTATACACCTTTAAATGATTTATTTGATAGTGAAATTCTACTTAGCCACAGTCAAGCATCACAAAAGTTTGAGGGTGATTCTCTTGTGAGTTTGCGTGAAGCAAATGCTAAAAATATATCTGACTCATTAGTGGCAAAAAATACCAGCCGTTTTAATTATGGTGAATTAGATATGGCATTAATGCTTGGCTCTAAATTAATGTCAACAGAATACAAACGCAGTGTTATTGCACCTTCTACTGATCCGTGGCAATCACAAAATATGATTGAATATAATACCTTTGCACCTAAAGGAAAAAATGATTTGACCAGCTTTTTCTCACAGATGAAATTTGAATACGATATTTATACGTTAGATCTCAATTTAAATTACGTCGATTATCATATTAAAGGGCGAAAACCTGCTTGTGATCCACGTGCAGCTTGCTTCCCAGAGGGTGAAATGAATGTCAATCGACATGATAGAAATTGGGATCCAGGAATGTTACTTTCTGCGGAAATTATTCCTGAGTTTCAGCCATTTGTCAGCTATGCACAAACAATGAGAGCTCCTACCTCACAAGAGATCTTTTTTGCCAATGAAGGTGGTGCTTCAATGAATCCATTCTTAAAAAGTGAAAAAGCCGATACCGTTCAAATTGGCTTTAATAGCTATCGCCCAGATTTAATTATTGAAGGTGACAGTTTACGATTTAAAGGATTGTGGTATCACACAAAAATTAAAGATTACATCTCCAGTGATTCTTATTTTGTTTGTAAAGGTGGTGTACGTTGTAAAAATGACGGCTCTTTAACGGATGAGGATTATGCGGGAATTGAATATGATGGCAATATTTTTCTGTATACCAATAGCCTTGAGCCTGTAACTTTACGCGGTTATGAACTTCAAGCAAATTATGATGCAGGCGTATTTTACACAAACCTTTCTTACAGCGATCAGCGTACATCTCAACCGACTTCAATTGCTAGCACAGATTTTGGGCAAACACCTGCCTCTGAATTACCTAAATATTATGCCTCTATTGATACTGGTGTTCGTTTTTTTGATGACCAGTCACTAGAATTAGGTACTGTGATCCAAATCACAGGAAAATCGCGTAAATCTTCACCTGAAGGTGTTGATTTTGATACGGGTAAAGTCCCTATGGTGCAACAAGATAATATCCCAACGGTTATTGATCTTTATAGTAATTACAAAATTAATAAGAATATTTCTTTGAAATTTGCAGTGCATAATTTAATGAATAAAAACTATTCTAATGCGCTTGATAGAAGTAATTCAGCGCCAATTATGCAAGAGCCGGGAAGTAATACTCAAACAGCTCGAGGTAGAAGCTATCTATTTGCAGGAGAAGTACGATTTTAATATAACGTAATAATTATCTTAAAGTATAAATAATAAAAAACGGCACCAATATTATTTTGATGCCGTTTTTCTTTTGTATTTATATAAAGCTTAAGTTACTCGATTTGACCTAATCGTTATTTTTAGAGGTTATTTTGCGTTTTGCTCTTATCTTTTGTGTTTTCACCACTTCACTGGTGATCCAACCATCTTCAACACGAGTTTTTAATGGATCGCCCACTTTCACCTGTTTGGTATTTTTCAGTACTTCTCCAGACCCTGTTTCACTAATACTGTAACCACGAGAAAGTGTTGCGAGAGGACTCACACTTTCTAAACGAGAACAACTAATAGCGAACTGTTCACGTTGACGAGATAGCTGTTGTGAAATACTTTCTCGCATACGGTAAATCAACAGCTGTTGTTGGCGAAGTAATGCTTGAATTTGGGAACTAGGCTCTTGGTAATTAAGGCGTTTTTGTAGTTGTGTTTGTTGATGTTGTTTGGCTTGTAATAGTCGTTGAAAACTAGAAACTAAACGCTGTTGTGTTGAAGCTAATACATTTTGCTGACGAGCAAGACGTAAATGAGGGTGTTGCTGCTGTAAACGATGATGAAGCTGTGTTATTGCGCGTAATTTTTTTGCTAAATAGTAATCCATTGCCATTTCAAGGCGTTGTTGTTGTGATTGCAATTGGCGCAATAGCTCAAGTTTATTACGACTGATTAGTTCTGCTGCTGCAGAAGGCGTTGGCGCCCTAAGGTCGGCAATAAAATCAGCTATGGTCACATCAGTTTCATGACCAACCGCACTTACAATAGGAATTTCACTGGCAAAAATAGCGCGAGCAACGCGTTCATCATTAAATGCCCAGAGATCTTCTAATGAACCACCGCCACGACCAACAATTAAGACATCACACTCTTGACGGCGGTTAGCAAGTTCAATAGCACGAACAATTTGCATAGGTGCATCAGCGCCTTGAACAGCAGTTGGATAGATAAGCACTGGCAAAGAAGGATCACGACGACGAAGGATATTTAAAATGTCGTGTAGTGCTGCGCCTGTTGATGAAGTGATAATACCAATTTGTTTTGCAGGTGATGGCAGGGGATTTTTATGAATAGCATCAAATAAACCTTCTGCACTGAGTTTTTGTTTTAATAGCTCAAACTGTTGTTGTAAAAGCCCGTCACCAGCAGGTTGCATACTTTCAACAATCAATTGGTAATCACCTCGTGGCTCATACAATGTGATTGTTGCACGCACTAAGACTTGCTGACCGTGTTGAGGGCGAAAAGTAACTTTGCTATTTTGCCCACGAAACATCGCTGCTCTAATTTGGGCGTTAGTATCTTTTAACGTAAAATACCAGTGACCAGAAGAGGGTTGAGTAAAATTGGAAATTTCAGCACTGATCCAAATGCGACCCATTTCCATTTCTAATAATTGGCGAACGGTCTTATTTAGACGGCTAACAGTAAAAATATTATTGTTTATTGGTAGTGTCATGTGAGCCAGATCAAATTTTAAAACAAAGACTTAATTGATTGATACTACCTAAGTTCGCGGCAGGATCAATAAAAATTTTGAAAAAAAGCTAGAAGCAACCGATTACGGTGTGTATAATTCCGCGGCAATATTTTCTATTTCCTAAAAGCCGCCTTGGTGAGATATTGCTATGTTACGAATTAAAAAAGAAGCACTTACATTTGATGATGTTTTGTTAGTTCCTGCACACTCCACTGTTCTTCCTAATACTGCCGACTTGTCTACTCAACTGACTGAAACAATCCGCCTAAATGTTCCTATGCTTTCTGCTGCAATGGATACTGTGACTGAAGCGCCTTTAGCTATCGCATTAGCTCAAGAAGGTGGAATTGGTTTTATCCACAAAAACATGTCTATTGAACGCCAAGCTGAAGAAGTTCGCCGTGTGAAAAAACATGAAAGTGGTGTTGTCACTGATCCTATCACCGTAACACCAGAAACGTCTCTGCGTGAAGTTCAAGCAATGACAGAACGCAATGGCTTTGCAGGTTATCCTGTTGTGACTAATGATAACGAATTAGTTGGTATTATTACCGGCCGTGATGTTCGTTTTGTGACAGATTTAGACCAACCTGTTACTGCGGTAATGACCCCTAAAGAACGCTTAGTGACAGTTCAAGAAGGTGAAGCACGCGATATCGTTATGCAAAAAATGCATGAGAAACGTGTAGAAAAAGCGTTAGTGGTTGATAACCACTTCCACCTGAAAGGTATGATCACAGTAAAAGACTTCAAAAAAGCAGAACGCAAACCTAATGCTTGTAAAGATGAGCATGGTCGTTTACGTGTTGGTGCTGCTGTTGGTGCAGGTGCGGGTAATGAAGAGCGTGTGGCTGCATTAGTTGCTGCTGGCGTTGATGTTTTACTTATTGACTCTTCTCACGGTCATTCTGAAGGTGTACTACAGCGTATTCGCGATACTCGTGCTTTATATCCTAACTTACCTATTATTGGTGGCAATGTTGCAACCGCAGAAGGTGCTTTAGCATTAGCGGATGCTGGTGTAAGTGCGGTTAAAGTAGGTATCGGCCCAGGATCAATTTGTACAACACGTATCGTAACAGGTGTTGGTGTTCCGCAAATTACGGCTATTGCAGATGCGGTTGAAGCATTAAAAGGTCGCAATATTCCAGTGATTGCTGATGGTGGTATTCGTTTCTCTGGTGATATCGCGAAAGCATTAGCGGCGGGTGCGGCTTGCGTTATGGTTGGTTCAATGTTTGCAGGTACTGAAGAATCTCCAGGTGAAATTGAACTATTCCAAGGTCGCTCTTATAAATCATATCGTGGTATGGGTTCATTAGGCGCTATGTCTAAAGGTTCATCAGATCGTTACTTCCAAACTGATAATGCTGCAGACAAATTAGTACCAGAAGGTATTGAAGGCCGTGTTGCTTATAAAGGCTTATTGAAAACCATCGTTCACCAACAAATGGGTGGTTTACGTTCATGCATGGGCTTAACCGGTTGCGCAACCATTAAAGAATTAAATACTAAAGCTGAATTCGTTCGTATCAGTGGTGCGGGTATTCAGGAAAGCCATGTTCATGATGTTACTATCACAAAAGAATCACCTAATTATCGCTTAGGTATGTAATTTATTCCGAGAAAGGCTTGTGATAATAATACTGATCAAGCCTTTTAACTTTATGACTTTATCTGTTTTGGAATTCACCACAAATGACAGCAAATATCCATAATCATCGCATTCTTATCCTTGATTTCGGTTCACAGTATACGCAACTTATTGCACGCCGTATTCGTGAAATCGGTGTTTATTGTGAACTCTGGGCATGGGATGTAACCGAAGAGCAAATTCGCGAATTTAATCCTAATGGTATTATTTTGTCTGGTGGTCCTGAAAGTACGACAGAAGATAACAGCCCTCGTGCACCAGAATATGTATTTAATGCAGGTGTTCCTGTATTAGGTATTTGTTATGGCATGCAAACGATGTCGATGCAATTAGGTGGCGATGTTGAAGTCTCTGGTGAGCGTGAATTTGGTTATTCACAAGTTGAAATTCGTGAAACTTGTGCGTTATTCCGCGATATTCAAGATTCAGTAAGTGAAGATGGCAAACCATTATTAGATGTATGGATGAGCCACGGCGATAAAGTAACCGCTATCCCTTCAGATTTCATCACAGTAGCAAGCACTGAAACCTGCCCGTTTGCTATAATGGCTAATGAAGAAAAACGCTTCTATGGCGTTCAATTCCATCCAGAAGTGACACATACACACCAAGGTTTAGCGATTTTAAAACGTTTTGTATTAGATATCTGTGGCTGTGATGCATTGTGGACTTCGGCTGCAATTATTGAAGACACCGTTGCTCGTTTAAAAGAGCAAATTGGTGATGATCACGTTATTTTAGCGTTATCAGGCGGTGTCGATTCCTCTGTTACCGCATTGCTATTAAACCGTGCAATTGGTAAACGTTTAACCTGCGTATTTGTTGATAACGGTTTACTGCGTCTGAATGAAGCAGAGCAAGTGATGGAAATGTTTAAAGGTAAGTTTGACCTTAATATTATCCATGTTGAAGCAGAAGATCGTTTCTTGACTGCGCTGAAAGGCGAAAGTGATCCAGAGAAAAAACGTAAAATCATAGGTCATTCTTTTATTGAGATTTTCGATGAAGAAGCTCTTAAACAGCCACAAGTTAAATGGTTAGCACAAGGTACTATTTATCCAGATGTAATTGAATCAGCGGCATCTGCAACAGGCAAAGCGCATGTAATTAAATCACACCATAATGTGGGCGGTTTACCTGATGACATGAAACTGGGTTTAGTTGAACCATTAAAAGAGCTGTTTAAAGATGAAGTGCGTAAAATTGGCCTAGAATTAGGTTTACCTTACGATATGCTTTATCGCCATCCATTCCCAGGACCGGGTTTAGGCGTTCGTGTTTTAGGTGAGATCAAAAAAGAGTACTGTGATTTATTGCGTCGTGCTGATGCTATCTTTATTGAAGAACTGCATAAAGCTGACTTATATAATAAAGTGAGCCAAGCATTTACCGTGTTCTTACCTGTGCGTTCAGTCGGTGTAATGGGTGATGGCCGTAAATATGACTGGGTTGTTTCATTACGTGCAGTTGAAACCGTGGACTTTATGACAGCGCATTGGGCACATTTACCGTATGACTTCTTAGGTCGTGTTTCTAACCGTATTATCAATGAAGTGGGCGGAATTTCCCGTGTTGTTTATGATATCAGCGGTAAGCCACCAGCAACAATTGAGTGGGAATAAAATACCGTTTATCAGCAATAGTTGATAAAGGTTAAAAAACCAAGAGCCATCAGTATGTTACTGGTGGCTTTTTTGTATACCGCTATTCTTTAGTGATAGGATTATTTTTATAAATAATAAATTCAATAAAGTTTTGAATTGATATTTGCTCACTTAAAGGTAATTTAGAATAGGCTTTTCTATCGTAATTAATAACACCTTTATCATTCTTAGGGATTAATAATTCATAAGCTTGGCGATCCATTGCTTTAGCTATAGCATCAATGCTTTCAGCTGTAGCACTTGATTCACAATTAATAATACGGTTAACCGTTGATTGCGCAAGACCTGAGTCAACGGAGAGTTTAATTCTTGACTTGATACCATCATTTAACATGAATGTAGAGATGTTATCTGAAAGGATATTACCGATTTCTGTTGGAATATATTCTTCTTTTTCTGATTCCGCATAACCTTCTTTCAAATGGTCTATGTCCATCCAATATTTGCTAATCTTAGTTATATATTCAATTTTTCGTGACATGGGATCGGTAAGTTCACGATGACTTTTTAAGTCTTTTGGTGACAGGTAACGAGATATCATACTCGGTGCTACACCTAATGCTTCAGCAAGTTTCTTTTGCTTTCCTTTATAATGATGTTCAAGAATATAAATCAAATTATTTTTTCTTATTTCTGCAATACTTCTTATATCGTTAGTGTTCATAGAGAACTCCGATAGATAAAAAATTACAAATGGATATTTTGTAGTTAAATATTACTATTTTGGTTATTTTTATCTATAGTGTTTTGAATATGATTAAAATTTAATTTAGTAGCTAATCTTTATAATTATATATTTTTTTATTTTAAAACAGATAGTCTTCTGACTCAACAAAACCTTGAAATAGAACATATATTGCGACATCGTGTAAAGAATAATTACTGGATCTAATACATTTCATATAGCTGGAAAATAATGAGATTTATTAATGTGGATCTCCAACATCAATAACCTTCCTTAATTCTTTTCTAATATCTTCTTCAAACCATATATTGTTATGAATAACAACTATACCGTTGATTTTATCCGATAAAATAATCTCAGTTTTAATATCCCTTTTATCTAATAATACTTGTATATATTGTAAATAACGACGTTTACTAGTAAACCAATTTTTATTAATGGTGAGTAAATTTATAGCATCAGTATATCCGCATCCTATCCACTGTTTTAAATGAAGTAATGCGATTTTGTTTTCTTTGGAAAAAGTAGGGCGAAGAAGATAAAATTGACCACTTGCAGTTCGGGCATCATAGATATCTTGTAGAAAATCCTCAACACTCTCTCCACTACCAACAATATTAATTTCACCTGTAGAAGTATCTACTAAATAGGCATTTACACCAACATAACAATGTTCTAGCTGATTATAAATAACATAACGTTCAGAATTGCAACGAATTATCCAAAAATCTTGTTTAGGCGATAATTCACAAAAATAAATAGCAAATCGTTTATCGATAGATGATGAATGACAGTGATTAAGAATGATATCCTGTGCTTGTTGTGAGCTTATCATTTTAATTTATAATCCTTCTAATTACACATGGATAAAATAAAGTTTTGGTCAAGTTTGTATTGGTTTATGTGTATGTTATAACCATAGGATCTTAACATTAAGATGTAAATTAACAGAAAAAGCAACAATAAGGAGATAAGGACATCATGCATAATGAGATATTAAAAAAATTACCGCAAATAGAACAAGAGCATCAAGTTAAATTACTTTATGTTGCAGAAAGCGGAAGTCGGGCTTGGGGATTTGCCTCAACAGATAGTGATTACGATGTACGAGGTATTTTTATACGCCCGCGTAATGCTTATCTTTCTATCGATAAACCTAAAGAAACTTTCGAATGGATAGAAAATAGTTGGTTTGATGTAGGTGCTTGGGATATTACCAAAGCACTACATTTATTACGAAAATCGAACTGTATATTATTAGAGTGGCTCCAATCGCCAATAATTTATCGACAATATCCTAATATTAAAAAAGAGTTATTTGAACTGGCAACACTCTATTACCAGCCAAAAGTAATTGTTCATCATTATAGAGGAATAGCTAAAGTTGTGAGTGGCTATTCTCCAAAAGATAAAATAAGAAATGAAGCTGATACAAAATCTATAAAATTAAAAAAATGGTTCTATTTATTACGCTCTCTCCTATCGGCTTATTGGACAGTAAAAACAGGTGATATCCCGCCTATGGAGCTAAATAAATTGATAAAAATCCTATCCGTTGAAGAACAAAAGACTATCCACGAATTAGTAGAATTTAAATCAGATAAAGATGAGCATTTTACTTGGATACCAACGGAGATTATGCAACATCTAATCATTTTTTTATGGCAAGAAACAGATGTGCAATTAGCAAAGCGAGAAACACCAGACAACGATGTTTTAAATAATTGGTTTAGGAAAAAATTAGATGAAACTGACAATTGAAGATATAAAGCCTTACCTCTTATTTGAAAGCATTGCAGGAAGCCGTTCGCATAATCTTGCGACAGAAACATCTGATACAGATATTAAAGGTGTGTTTTACCTTCCTAAAGATCTTTTCTATGGATTGGAATACACACCACAAGTTAGCAATAAAACCAATGATATAGTTTATTATGAGCTTGGTCGATTTATTGAACTTTTATGTGCTTCTAATCCAAATATTTTAGAATTATTGAATTCACCAGAACAAGTCATTATTTATCGACATCCATTAATGTCATTAATAAAGCCAGAGTGGTTTTTATCTAAAACCTGTATTCAAACATTTGTGCATTACGCTGAGGGACAAATTAAGAAATCTCAAGGGTTAAATAAAAAGATTGTCAATCCAGTCGAAAAGCAATTGAAGACTATTCTAGATTTTTGCTATGTGATTGAAAATGGAAAAACGATACAAGTTAATACTTGGTTAGATAGCCGTCACTGGAAACAAGATCAACTGGGGTTAGTTAAATTAGCCCATGCCCAAGATTTATATGCGATGTATTATGATGAGACTTCTCTTTTTCAGGGGATCATTAAAAAAGAGAATGCCAATGATGTATTGTTAAGCAGTATTCCAAAAGAAGCTAAAGTGCAGGGTTACCTGAGTTTTAATAAAGAAGGGTATAGTGCATACCGTAAGCAATATCACGATTACTGGCAGTGGGTTGAACAACGTAATGATGCACGTTACCAGCAAAATATTGATCACGGACGAAGTTACGATAGTAAAAATATGATGCACACATTTAGATTGTTGTATGTTGCTTTAGGTATTGCACAAGAAAATAAAGTAAAAGTTTGGTGTGATAATAGAGATGAATTATTAGCAATTAAAGCCGGTCAATTTAGCTATGATGAATTATTACTGCGTAGCAAAAATTTGATAAGAGATATTCAAAATGCATTTAAATTAAGTTGTTTGCCTGAAGAAATTAATTATCAATCGGCACAGTTAGCATTAGTAAATATCAGAAAAGAACTTTATAAGCTATAGATGAATAAATTAATTAAAAACTTAATATCCCTTACATAATGTAAGGGATATGCTATTTATTAATAATTTAGTTATAAATTAATATGATAACTATTTATAAAATAGCGTTAACGTATAAAAATTTAATTAGTTGCAAGATACTCTGGATAAGCATCTGTTAGCTTCATATATATACGTTTATTTTCTGCTTTTTTTCTAAAGTCTTGCTTTAAACAGACTTGAGCCATATTTTTTAGCTCAGCAGGTAAGTTCTCAGCATCTGTAGAGGCAATAATGGAAAAACGCACTTTCTTTTTAGACCGGCTTAAATTATAAGGTAAACCTAAAATACGTCTTGCGACTCTGTTTGTTTTCACAACTCACTCCTTTTCATGTGTAATTTAGAGAAAGCGTATTGAGTATAGCAGATAATAACGAGAATAAGATGTTGGTAAATCCATTAAGTTAGCATTAAAGGCTGTTTATCTTCGTTTTTTAAAAAATAGAGAATGAAAATATAAAATAATTGCTTTTTATGATTTTTTCATAAATAAGCTAATATTCAATGTTTTTTATAAAAATTGAATACCGATGATTGATTAGATGTAAATATTTAAAATAGATCCAATATATAATAAGAAAATATATTTAATATTAACATGGATTTACTAGTCTAATAATTGAGATGTCGAGATGCATTTTATTTACAAACTATTATCATTTCCACAAAAAATTAAAAAAGCTTTCGATAAAAGCTAACATTATTTTAATTCAATGATTGGTGTATCCAATTAAGATAACCTTTAAAACCATTTTCAATCGGTATTATAATTACCTCAGGAGTGTCATAAGGATGTATTTCGACTAGAGCATCAATTAAAACGTGTTGTTTGCTTTTTTCGGATTTAATCATCATAAGTACTTCATTATCTTCAATAACTTCATTTTTCCAATGATAAATAGATTTTACATGGGGTATCAGATTTACACAGGCAACCAGTTTCGCATTGATGAGATAGTGAGCGATTTCATTAGCAATCATTTCATTTGGTGCAGTTGAGTATGCGATTATCATTGTTTTTCCTTTTGGTATTAATCAATTTATTAACATTGATGACAAGGTTTGGGTGATTTTAATTTTACCAAAATAAAACTTTTTAAAACTTAAAGCTAATATTTTAATTTTTATCGAAATAAAACGGTATTTTCAAAAAAAACTTTCTCGTTATGAACCGTTTACGGCATTATTAAGGGCTTTTTACGTATTATGAGGTTCTTGTAGTAAAGAAAAATATCAGGGTGCCGATATTATTAGTAGATTAATAGAATGTATCTATTTGTGTTATAAGGCTTAATTTAAGCAAAGATATTCTTATCTTCAATAATATCTCTAATATAAAATAAATTAATTAGTCAAAAGATTTATAAAAATTTGTGGGGTTTAAAATGGATAATAATTCGCTAAAGAACGCGAGTTTATTTGATAATGATCCCGTTCTCTATGCTGCATGGCTTTACTATCAGGACGGACTCAGTCAAAGTGAAGTCGCAAATATTATGGGTGTTTCTCGAGTCACGGTCGTGAAATATTTGCATTTAGCTAGAGAAAAAGGATTCGTAAATATTAGCTTAGATTCATCAGTATTTTCTACGATTGATTATGCAATCAGAATAAAAGCAAAATTCGATCTTAATAATGTGCTTATTTTACCTGATGAAGAAAAAAATAAATCGCAACATACATTAAATATGAACAGAGAAAGATTAGCGAAAGCAGGCGCGATGTATCTTTTTCAAATAATGGGTGATGATGACATTTTAGGTGTCGCTTGGGGACGAACAATTTATAAGTTAGGTAATTATCTTCCACCCAAATCACTAAAGAATGTCACCGTACTACAAATGATAGGTGCTGTCGCACCACAACCTGATTTTAAAACGGCAGAAGCTGCTGCGTTAATCGCAAATAAATTATCAGGATGCAGTATTAATTTACATGTGCCCGCTGTCGTTTCGAGTGCACGTTTAGCAATGGAGCTACAAGCTGAGCCTATTATTAGGCGTAATTTTTCAGCGCTAAATCAATGTAATAAGGCACTTTTTGTTGTGGGGAATACACTTGATGATAATCCTCTGGTGACAACCGGTGTATTAACTAGCAGTGAAATGGCGCAATATCGTGATTTGGGTGCTGTGGGTGTGATTTGTGGACGTTTTTATGATGCGCAAGGAAATCCTCTGGTTTCTGATATTGACCTTAGGATAATGGGAATAAGCTTAGCTCAGTTAAGACAAATACCACAGCGACTCTTTATCGCCGGAGGCGTAGAAAATATTCAAGCAACAATAGGAGCGATAAAAGGAGGCTACGCGACTGATATTGTTATTGATGAAGTAACGGCCTTGGCATTATTAGAGTTAGAAAGCTAATAATAAAATCCTCGTTAATGCGGGGATTTGTTGGCGAACCATCATTTTATAATCTGCTTCTTTCTGATAAAAATGAATATATTGAAGTGTTTATTTTGATCAGTTTCTTTTGTAAAACTCACAGATAAATAAAAGGGTAAAAATGATAAGTTGTTAACATTTTTCTCTTTTTTTATATGTGCCTCTTGCCTTAAACTTTCATATCAATCATTATATAAAAAATTATATAGCGATAGTTAGGGTTACCGATTTTATGAGACGCCAATTACTAGCTAGCTTAGGGCTAGCACTAGGATTAATTTGTCATAATACACTTGCAGCAGAGCTTCATCTTTATGCTGGTGCTGGTTTAAAACAACCAGTAGAACAAGTTGTTACTGTATTTGAAAAAGAAACTGGAAATAAAGTCACTATTGAGTATGGCGGTTCAGGTCAAATATTAACACGTTTTAATTTAACTAAGCAGGGGGATCTATTCTTTCCCGGTTCACAAGATTATGTGGAAAAGTTAGATAAAGAGGGGCAGGTTGTTAACCAATATTCTATTGTTCGCCATATTCCCGTAATTGCTGTACGTAAAGATAAAGTGGGCGATATTAAAACGCTAGAAGATCTTGCAAATAGTTCGTTGAAGCTAGGTATGGGTGATGCTAAAGCTATAGCATTAGGAAAAAGTGGTGAACAACTTATTGATGCATCAGGTCAAGGCGATAAATTACGTGACAAAGTAGTTGTACGTACAGCAACGATCAAACAATTGCTTATGTATTTACTTAATGGCGAAGTGGATGCTGCCATTATTGGATATGCAGATGCAATGAAAAACCAAGATAAATTGGCTTTACTTCCAGTTCCTGAAGGTAGTCCTGAAGAAGTAGCAACTCTGGCAGTTTTAAAAACATCAGCAAATCCAAAAGAAGCGCAATTACTTGCTGATTATTTTACACGTGCAGAAGGGATAAAAGCTTTTACTGATTATGGTTTTCTTCCTGTAATTTCGAAACCATAGATTTTTTTCTCACATAAATTGTGTTTTTTCGCCACCAACTCACTGGTGGCTTTTTTCATTATTACAGCAAAAAATTTTATTTTTAGAAAAGGAAATAACGTGTTTCGTTGGGCATTAATTCCACTTTTTTTATTGTTATTTCTGATCATGGGATCATTAATCGCATTAATATGCCAACTTTCATATGTTGAGCTTAAACAAGTCATTACTGATCCTGAATTTCATTTTGCCATTGGTATGTCACTCAGTACGGCATTAACTTCTTTATGTTTGGCAATTATTTTAGGTGTACCCGCTGCATGGGCAATGGCAAGAATTCCTTTTAAAGGACATCGTTTTATTGATGCGTTATTAGATTTGCCTTTGGTTACTCCTCCATTAGTTATCGGGATCGGATTATTATTATTGTTAGGAAATCAAGGACCTTTAACAGGTGTTTTTCCTGAATTATCTCGCTCTCTTTTTTCACCATTAGGTATTATTATTGCTCAAACTTATGTCGCTAGTGCAATTATTATGAGGAATAGTCTTTCTGCTTTTAAATCTGTTGATCCTGCTTATATTCAAACTGCACAAAACTTAGGATTAACACCAACAAAAACATTTTTTCTTGTTGAAATACCTCTTTGTTGGTCAGCATTAATGAGTGGAAGTATTATTGCTTTTTCTCGTGCTTTAGGTGAATTTGGTGCCACTTTAATGTTGGCAGGTGCCACTCGCTTAAAAACTGAAACATTGCCAATGGCAATTTATTTAAATATCGCAAGCGGTGATTTTACGCTAGCAATAGGCTGTGCGCTTGTACTTATCGCTATTGCGATCACTTTATTATTTGCATTGCATCGTTTACAGCGAGAAAGGAAGACATCATGTTAGAGATACGTTCATTAACATCGGGTATATTAAAAGATGTCTCGTTAAAGGTAGAGAAAGGAACTTGCTTAGGAATAAGCGGTACATCTGGAAGCGGTAAAACAACACTTTTAAATGCAATAGCGGGATATACTTCGTACTCTGGAGATATCTATCTTGCAGATGAAAATATTAATGCACAGCCAGTATGGTTGCGTTCTTGTCGATATTTAAATCAACGACTTTATTTATTTCCATTTATGACAGTGACACAAAATCTGTGGTTAGCACAATATGGTGCAAAACAAAAACGTAGCAAAGAAAAAGAGGTGGAGATTTTAAGGCAAATGGGAATTGCGCATTTAGCGACTCGTTATCCACATCAAATATCAGGTGGAGAACAGCAACGTGTTGCGTTGGCAAGAGCGCTTATTAGCCAACCCAAACTGTTACTACTGGATGAACCTTTTTCGAGTTTGGATTGGGAAACACGTTATCAGCTTTGGGATTTAATCGACTCCTTAAAGGCTAAGGAAATAACGTTGATTATGGTCACACATGAGCCTCATGAAATAAGGGCATTAGCTGATAAAACGGTTTTATTGTCTAAAGGACAAATTGTTACTGAAAATTCAATACTGTGAGATTACATTCTTATTTGTTGATTACCATGCCATGACTGACCAATGAATAATACGACCCATGATTTTGACAGAGTCTGTTTCAGCTGTTTCATCAGGAAATTCGTCTTTGTTATAGCTACGTATAATTAATTTACCGCCGGGTTGACGATAAAGTAATTTGATTCTGAATAAAGCATCTTGCTCGATAGCATAAATGCCTCCGTCAATAATGCGAGTATTTCCTGTATCGACAGTAACGGTTGAACCATTTGGGATAACGGGAGACATGCTATCGCCATAAACAGAAAAACAAATGACATTTTGAGAGGAAGCGCCATAACGGCGTAATGTGCTTTTTGAAAATCTCAATTTATATCCGTTATGATCTTCGTTAGTACAACAACCATCACCAGCTGCAAGTTCAATACTTTTAAAGTAAGGGATTTCTACTTCATCAGCACCTAAAGGGGTATTGCTATCCCATTCACTAACAGGTTGCCATTCATTTTCAGGTGGAATTTCAGATGCAATACCAGGTTGTTCCTCACCTTCTAATAGCCAAGCTAAATCACAATTTAATGCTTTTGCTAATTCAGGTAAAAAACGAGGGCGTTTGGTTTTACCACTTTCTAGCTGTTCGATAGATTGCTGTGTGGTATTTGCTAAGGTAGCAAGTTCTGATTGTGTTAAACCTAACGCAATGCGCTTGTCTTTGGTACGTTTCGCAATAGACATTAGTGACTCCTAATACGTGTCCTTACATATTCAAGTACAAAGAGTATATCGTAAAAAGAAAACAAATTAAATTGTATTTTATCTTAATAATAAAATTAAGAGTAGTTTAACTACTTAATTTGGAAAACATCATCTGCACTGTTTGGTGGTGTGAGATAAGGATTTTCATCAGTAACATCAGGATCTCTTAAGACTTCTCCACAGAAAATAATAAGGTCAGGTCTTTTTTGTTTTAAGTAGTTAAGTCGAGTTGTGCATTCATCTTTAGTATAAATAGTTTCTGTAACAGGAACTGCATCACAAGAATCATTTCCACAAGGACTTACCAATAACACGTAACCGACCAGCATGAGCTGTGAAGTAAACATAAAATATCCTTTTAACTATTCATGTTTGGTCATCAAAATCAGACAGCTAGATTACCTATTTGTTGATAAAAAAGCAGTTTCTATTTGTCTTAAATCGGATTAATGATGCAAAAAGGTGTATGTGATCACAATTTTTCTAGTGTTTGTTTGTATTTATTAGTGATGTGTTATAAGCAAATAACTCAAATAATAGGGAGTAATACGAGAAAATATATTGTGAAAACAAATAGGGTTGTTTTTTTTAACATGATTTAATGTTGTAATATTGTTATTCATACATTGGGTTGATATGCTTCATGAAATATTAATATAAATAATGTTTTCTAAATAGATAAGTTAGGACTAATTGCATTATATCTAGTCAAAATTAAAGCCATTACCATAATAAATAGAGAATAATTTTCTTTTTAAGAACGCTTAAAAAGAAAAATGTTAGTATTATTAATCTTTATCCTTAATCGAGTTCTTACAAAGAAGATAAAATAGATAAATAGAATGAGAATTCTTTAATTTATTGATTTTTATTCAATAGGTTAAATTATTTCAAATTTAAATTATTTAGTTATTTGTGAGTGTTTGAAATACTCTTTTTATGAATTTTTGAAAAGAATGTTCTAAATTAATTTCTTTTCAAAAATAAATAATAATATGCCGAAATTTATTTTTATCACGTATAATTTAGCAAAGAAAAAGTTAAAACAGTGTTCTTTATTGAGTTAATTATAAATAATTTATTAATTATCTTATATCTTGATATAGAATATATCTTGTGTAAATTTCATTGTTCAAAAAATAAAATGCTAAGGTAAGGGTAATTTATGTTAAAAAAAGTCATGGGATCCCTATTTTTAATATTTGCAATAATAACGCTATCAGCGTGTGGTGATAAAACGGATGAGCCTGGTCAGACTGCAGTTGCATTTGTTGAAGCGGTTGCTGAAGGGAATGGTGATAAAGTTATTTCATTAATTCATTTAGGTGAGATAGAAGGAGATCCGAGAGCTGAACAATTTAATAGCAAATTTAAAATGATTGTCGAGGAAACAGGGAAACAAGTTAAAAAGCAAGGTGGCTTGAGTAAAGTTGAAATTATCAGCGTTGAATATAGTGAAGATAAAAATAGTGCGATCGTGACATTAAAAACTGCATTAAAAGATGGTGTGGAAAAAACTCAAGCACAAGAGATGATTAAGGTCGATGGTAAATGGAAAGTTAATCTTAAGTGATCATTCGAGCTTTTACGATTTTAGCTTTATTCTTAGCGAGTGCATTTTATGCTCTCGCTTTGCCTCTTGATTTAAAAAATGGTGATTTAGTTTTTCGAGAAGGTGATGAAGCGATTAGTGAAATAATTAAGCAAGTCGATAGAAGTGGATTTAGTCACGTAGGAATGGTGTGGATTTCGGATAATGGTATTCAAGTGATCCATTCAACACCGAGTGAGCATATGGATATAAAAGGGGGAGTTACCATTGATAATATTGACTTCTTTATTAGTCGAGCAAAACCTAATACTGTTCGCTTTTATCAAGTAAAAGCAAGCGAAGATGCTAGAAGTAATGCTGTACAAATTGCATTAAATCGCGTGGGGGAAAACTTTAGTATTTATCCCAAGCAAGGGGTTTATTGTACAGAATTAGTTGCTGATGCATGGTTAAAATCGGGAGTGTCTATTTCAACGGGAACTCAAACATTAGATATGCCGTTTATTTCAGATATTCCACTTATTTTTCCTGAGAATTTAATTAATTCTGAAAATATTACTCTTTATTTAGAACGAGAGTAATTAATCACATATCCCACTTTTGAGTTATGATAGGAACCGAAAAGTGGGAATTTTATTGCTAATTAGCGTTAACCTTTACCACCCTGAAAAGAGGAATAAAGGGTCATTCCACCGTCAATAAAAATAGTCTGCCCTGTAATATAGGTTGATTGTTCGGATGCTAACCAAGCGGCTACATTAGCAACGACTTCTGGTTCAGCCGCGTATTTCATCGGGATCATATCTTCTAATTCTTCACGAAGAATATCGTCTTGCATTTTTTCTTGATTGATAGGCGTATTTATTGCTCCAGGGCCAATCGAATTAATTCTAATACCGTGGTTTGCATATTCAAGAGCGAGAGATTGAGTCAACATTCTGACTCCACCTTTACTTGCAGCATAACTTGCAAAAGTTGGCCAAGGAATAATTTCATGAACAGAAGACATGTTAATGATATTGCCTTGAATTTTATTTTCTACAAAATATTTTAGTGCTGAGCGAGCAGTAAGAAAGTAGCTCGTTAAATTCACATCAATAATTTTACGCCAATCGGCTAAATTAATAGCATGAGAAGGTGTTTGATTTTCAATTCCTGCATTATTAACAAGAAGATCGAGCCTACCAAAATGGTTTATCGCACAATAAATAAAGTTATGAGCAACATCTTCGTCACTGATATCTCCCCCAAAAATAATAGCTTTGCCTAAGTTTAATTGATTTAAATCATTAGCAAGGCATTGGGCTTCTTTTTCATCAGAATGATAATTAATGACGACATTCATTCCTTCTGTGATTAGTCGTGATACAACAGCGGCACCAATTCCTCTTGATGAACCTGTAACGACAGCAACTTTTCCTTGAAGATCGTTGTACATACATCCTCCGATATTCGATTTTAAAATTAAGCAAAAAATAATATAAGTGGTAAAAGGATTATTTATCTAGCACTCTATTAAGCTTGAGGTTAATATAACCAACTATTTATTTTCCACTTCTCTTTATTGTAGGTTGTTATTATGTAATACGCATTAAGGCACTGAAGGAATCGTGCAAAAACAGAAAATTCACTTACCGAATAACTATTTAAATTTGGTAGAACCTCTGTTACTTAATGAGTACAAATAATGAATAATCAATCACAAAAATATGATAGAACCTATCACTATCCTTTTTCACCGGGCACAACAAACGACGATCGTATAAATGCGCAATGGTGGCAGGATATTTGCCAAATAAAACATCTTATCCATACCGAAAAGTTGGATGGAGAAAATAATTGCCTAAATAAAATGGGAGTTTTTGCGCGCTCTCATGCCACACCGACACAATCGGCATGGACTTCTCAATTACGCCAGCGTTGGCAAATGATGAAAAACGATTTAGGTGAGTTAGATATTTTTGGTGAAAATCTATATGCCATTCATTCTATTGAATATGCACACTTAGAAGAATATTTCTATGTGTTTGCGGTTCGTTATAAAGATAAATGGCTAGGTTGGGAAGAAGTGCAGTTTTATGCTTCTCTGTTTGACCTTCCTACTGTGCCAGAAATTAAACTGCCTGAATGTCAGGATAAAACAGAGTTTGAAAATATGATTGTTTCACAAGCAAAACAGGCAAGTTTTTTTCAATCTCAAGATGTTTTAACGCAAAAGCCAAGCCCAATGGAAGGTATTGTTACGCGAGATGCACAGTCATTTTCTTTAAATGATTTTTCTCATCGTGTTTTTAAATATGTCAGAAAAGATCATGTAAAAACGGATGTTCATTGGAAAAAAAATTGGCGACGTGCACCGTTAATTTGGGAAAAAACACAGGAGTCTCAATGATGCTTCATAAGAAATTACACGCTGAAATGTCATGGGAACACCTTTGTGAACTGTATGATGAAATTAGTGATATGGCGGGTGTTATACAAGATCCCATTCATCATGCAGAAGGTGATGTGGCGATACATACACAAAGAGTAATCAATTCAGTTAAATCATTACCTGAATATGTAACCCTGACAGAAAGAGAGCAACAAATTTTATGGATCTCGGCACTTCTTCATGATGTAGAAAAGCGTTCTACAACAAAAGAAGAAGGGGGACGTATTATTTCACCGGGCCATGCGCGTAAAGGTGAATTAACAACGAGACGTTTTCTCTACGAAAAAGTACCCTTAAATTTTGCCGATAGAGAGCAAATTGTTGCTTTAGTTCGTTTTCATGGATTACCTTTGTGGGTAATGGATAAACCAGATCCTAAAAAAGCATTACTTGAAGCATCGTTAAGAGTAGATTGTTATTTGCTAGCCTTACTGGCTAAAGCGGATGTTTTAGGACGAGATTGTGATGATAAACAAGGGCTTTTTGACAAAATTACGTTATTTACACTTTATTGTGAAGAGTTAAATTGTTGGCGTAAACCTGCTCCATTTGTTTCAAACAAAGCCTGTTTTCACTATTTTTATACAGAAAATAGTACTGATTGTAATTATGAGCCTTATCCTGAAAAAGGGAGTGACGTTACGGTACTGTGTGGGTTACCTGGTATGGGAAAAGATACCTATATTCACCAATATTGTGCAGATATTCCTATCGTGAGTTTAGATGAGCTACGTCGCC
This sequence comes from Proteus vulgaris, assembly GCF_016239305.1. GTDB lineage: Bacteria > Pseudomonadota > Gammaproteobacteria > Enterobacterales > Enterobacteriaceae > Proteus > Proteus vulgaris_C. The sequence continues at coordinate 105,522 of NZ_JAEHOQ010000015.1, forward strand.
AACATAATATTAAACCCGATAATCGAGATGCTAATGGTTGGATAGTGCAACAAGCAAAAGAGCAAGCTCGAGTTTATTTACGAGAGCATAAACCTTTTGTTTGGAATGCTACGAATATTACAAGAAAAATGCGAGATCAGCTGATCTCTTTGTTTTATCGTTATAATGCAAAAATAACACTGGTTTACATTGAAGTGCCTTATGCTCAATGGCAAAAACAAAATAGTGCAAGGAATGCAACGGTGCCTATCAAAGTGATGGATCGTATGTTAAGTAAATTAGAAGTTCCAACACCAGAAGAAGCACATAAAGTAATTTATTGGATTGGTGGAAAATCGCAAACATTGCTTTAATTTAGTCTGCTAGTTTGGTGTTTAGCGTTATTCAAATAATTACATGAGAAATACGTTATAACCATAAAGTAAGGGCTATTTTGTTTCTACAAAATAGCCCTTTTTCTTATTTATGAGGGATTTATTGGCAGGTAAAACAACGTATTAAATTTATTTTTTAATATGATGCACAATATCGAAATAGGTGTTGCGATCTTCTGCGTTTGGATAAATACGGTAAGTATATTCATCGTTTTTAATCGTGATATTTTCTACATCACGGGTAAATAATGTTTTACCTTCAGTATCTTTAGCTACTAAGGTACGTATCTTACCATCATCTGACATTGACCAATCGCCTTGCATTTTTTGTTTACCTTCCGGTGTAAACATAATAAATGTGCCATTAGGATAATATTCAGCAAGGCCAAAATAATTACTCACCTGGGTATTATCGGCGTCTGTTTTATTGCCTTTTTCATCAATTGCATCAGTTGTTACCCAGACTTTTTCTATCATGAGTTTCTCATAGTTATTCAGCTCTTTTTGAGATTGAATAACACCTTGAGCTTGCATGTTAGCGGATGATGTTGAACTCTCTGTGGCAAAAAGAGAAAAACTAGCGCTTAATAATGAGATTGCGATAAGTGATTTTATTTTCATTTATATATCCTTATTTTACGTTGTACTTTTTGTCAGGAGTTTATATTGTGTCTGACGGTATGTATAAATTTAGGCATAAAATGGATGAAGTGCGAGAAAGGAATTATGTCAAAATGTTTCTGATAAAAAGATTAACTGACAAAAATAATTAGTGATAAATATCGTGTTTTTTAATTTTTTCAATCTTATTCTCTGCTTTTGTTCTTGTGTTAGCTATATTTGCTTCAAACTGAGCGTGTAAAAAATTAATAGTCTTCGTTGATGGCAAATGAAAAAAATAAAAATTCCCTTTGATTTACAAAACAAAGTTAAAGTTTGACTAAATAATGTATTAAATAGACAAAGTATAATGGTTTTTTTTGATAAAAAATTGCTAGAAAAAGAATAAAGCCAAAAAATAAGTTTTAGTTTGCCTAAAAAAGAATTTCGCTATCTAACTTAATGTTATCAAGATCACAAAAATGGAAAATGAATATTGAGCGTGTTTTAGTCATTGCTTTTGTATTTCTTAACTAAATGTCGCTAATTTAGAGAGAGAGAGCCATTTTACTTCCAATATAATGATTAAATTTTTTTATTATAAGAACATTGTAAAAATGATGATGGTAAAAATAATTAATGCATTGTTCGATTCAATTAAATTGTGTTTAATTTAAGCATTATTACTGTTTTTTTGTATAAAGATAAAATTATTTTTTTGTAACC
>NZ_JAEHOQ010000016.1 GCF_016239305.1 Proteus vulgaris
CATTATGCAAACCCATTTAATAATTGATAGACAATCACTGATCTACGATAACCAGCAACCGCAATGGCAACGCTTTGTTTGGCCAGCGGATACCGTTGCCTCTGGTGCATCGCTGAGTTGGATCACCACCAATACAGGTACACGTATTTATGGTGATTATCGTGGCGTCTGGGGCATTATTCGTTTACTGGAAGATGCCAATATCGCCCCTTATGCCGGGAGTACCAGCAGTTATTCTGTCAGTTGGAAAACCTTAAATGGGCAATCCTTAAACTACACCTTAAGAACCGAAATGGGCGAGGGCCCAATCGCGCTTTTACAACTACGTAATTTCGTTTTACCTGAAAAGATCTTTTTGGATTAAAATTTTTGATTAATGAGTGATGTTAGATTTATAACAGAGCTAGTTGTTATATCGTAGTTTTGAATAATTATATCACGATTGATGGACAAGACTAAAATGGATAGTTACGGATTACTACAAAAGTTTAAACTTAATCGCCCATTAAATAACGAAGAAATAGCTGGTAGACTTGATCAAAATGACCGTACTGATATAACCAATGAAGAGTTAATTCCTGATATAAAAGTGATTGCAATAAATTCTCATTATCTAGAAATGGTGGATAAATATTATTTTTCAAAAGGATTTGTGAGTCTTTTTTCGTCTTTAGGTACTGTTACATTTTTAAGTTGTACATTATTATTTATTATAGATCTCATTTTTTCTAATCAATTCACTAAAGAAGATATTATATTTACTTTTATCATGGTCTCTCTATTTCTTGCAATGGGACTTTTTATGTTCTCTTTACTGAAAACAGAGTGGTTTGCATGGACACACTACCCATTACGTTTTGATCGTAAAAATCAAATGGTTTACGCCTTTCGCACTGATGGTTCTATTATTTCAGTACCTTGGAAGAAGGTATTTTTCACCACGGGACTTGATTACGCTAAAAGCATGAAAAACGACTATTATATTAGTGGGCATGTTCTTGCTGATGATAATAAAACCATTGTTGATACCTTTTGCCTTCCTGCCTCCACCGGTAATTTTGAATTACTGAAATATCATTGGGAGTTTATTCGACGTTATATGGAAGAAGGGCCTGAAAATATTATTCAACAAGTTGAATTTTGTTTACCGATAGCCAATAAAAAAGAAAGTTATGGATTCACGTTCTTTTATATCAGCACGTTATTTAAAGGTATGTTGAAAATTTTAATGCCATTGATGTCTCCAATTATTTTTATTATTAGTATTCCTCGCTATATTGCAATCTTAACCAGTCGCCGTCCTGTTTGGCCAAAAGAGATAGAAGAACAATGCAAAATAGACCCTAATGATCCTTATATCTTAAATGAAAAAACGAATCCTAAAGATCTCTGGAAAGCATTTTATTAAAAGCCATTTTAAATTATTTAATCTCTCATTGTTATGACAGTTGTTTTATTGTTGTTATAGGCACTTATTCATATTTTATTGAAAAATATGATATAATTCGTAAACGGTCTAAACTATATTTATCATAAAAAATACTTAACGATACCCCATATATCAATTACCTCCTATTTATCCCACCATGGAAATGGAGATGTATGAATTTAAACAAGCACTAGGGCAAGACTAAAATGGATTATTACGGATTACACCCTAAGTTTAAACTTAGCCGACCATTGAATGATAAAAAATAATAGTTCAATCTCTTAATAGAATCCGTTTTATTATCTATGGTATTTAGGCAACTTATTAATTAGGGAAGAATTACTGTATAAATTGAATAAAAGCATCTGCGACTTTTTTAGAGCCTTCATAAATTTCAATTTTTTCTAATTCTTTTAATAAATAATGAGGGGCATGTTCAACTAAAAACCGCATATTGCCCTCACTTATCCAATGTTCAGACTCTTGTTGTGTATGAGTGATTTCAATGGCAAGACTCCAGCTATTTGGCTCATAGGGCAGTTGAGTCGTTGGATAATAAAAACCAGTTAAGGGAGGTGGCGATTGTCTTCCCCCTTCAACAAAGGCTAACCAGATGATTTTAACGCAGACATTGGTATGCATATTATTTTCCAGTAGGTACTATCTTCAGATAAAAAATATCCGCCTTTAAGGCGGATATTTTGCTATTTGACAGGGATTACGCTTCGTCCACGTTTTCTTCGTCTTCAGGTGTCGGTTCTACAATTCGAACTTTATTAATTCGATGGTTGTTCACTTCTAACGGCTCAAATTCAATGCCATCAATAAGGATCTTCTCACCAACAGTTGGAACACGTTGTAAATGCTCCATTAATAAGCCTGCTAAGGTTTCATACTCACGTTTTTCATCCAATTTGATTGGAATATAAAGCACTAAGTCTTCAAGTGGTGTAAAGCCATTAACCGTCCATGAACCATCTTCATTTTGAACCAAGTCGTGACGTGAATCGTTTTCTTCAGAGCTGACAGGTAAGTTACCTGCAATGGTTTCCATAACGTCAGTTAACGTGACGATGCCCTCTACTGAACCAAATTCATCTACGACAAACGCGAAGTGTGTATGTGCACTTCGGAATTGTTCTAATGCTTGCAGTAAAGATAAACCTTCAGGGAAGATCAGCGGTTGTGTTACTAATAATCGTAAGTTTAACGGCTCATTACGTAATTGTTGATTCAACAGCTGAATAACATTAACAACCCCAACAGGTTCATCACTGTATTGTTCATCAGTGATCACTAAGCGAGAGTGAGGATCTTTTTCCAATAATTGGCGGATATCATCTTGTGTTGCATTTAAGTCTACATATTCAACATCATGGCGAGAAGTCATGATACTGTTAACGTTACGTTGACTTAAACCAAGTACACGCACAATCATTTGGCGTTCTTGGGGATCAAACACCTCTTCAGCATTAGAGACCAAATCAGATGTGTGATGATCTAATTCAGATGATTCAGGCTTACCATTAATAATGCGTAACACCGCTTCTGCTGTTCGTTCACGTAAAGAACGAGAGGCTGATAAGAAACGGCGGCGATTAAATTGTGCTAACTGATTAAAGACTTCTATCATGATAGAGAAGCCAATCGCTGCATATAGATAACCTTTTGGAATGGCGTAACCAAAGCCTTCGGCAACTAATGCAAAACCAATCATTAGTAAGAAACTTAAACACAAAATAACAATAGTTGGGTGGTTATTGACGAAGTTTGTTAAAGGCTTACTTGCCAGGATCATCAAGAACATTGCGATAGTAACAGCTGCAATCATAACGCCTAAATGATCAACCATACCCACAGCAGTTATTACTGAGTCAAGCGAGAATACCGCATCCAGCACGATAATTTGAGCAACAACAGACCAAAAACTGGTTGTTTTACGTTGTTTTCCCTCATTATGGTCTTTACCTTCTAGCCGTTCATTAAGCTCCATGGTGGCCTTGAACAGCAAGAATATCCCTCCGAGAAGCATAATTAAGTCTCTTGCACTGAAAGGATGATCAAACAGTGTAATAAGAGGTTTTGTCAGAGTGATAAGCCAAGAGAGACTAAATAACAACACGACACGCATTACTAAGGCACATAATAGCCCTGTTATACGTGCTTTATCTCTTAGTTTTGCTGGGAGTTTATCTGCCAGAATAGCAATAAAAACAAGGTTATCAATACCAAGTACGATTTCGAGAACAATTAGGGTGGAGAGTCCTACCCAGATCGTCGGATCCAAGATCCATTCCATACAGTTTGTTTTACCTTCTATAAAGACGGCTTATGCCGACTTGGGAATAATGAGCAATTTGCAGGAATTTTTCAATAATTTATTATCAGTATTAGGGGAATTATTTCATTTTGTCTAAAAGATTGTGATACCAATTACATCAATAACTACCACCAAGTGAGAGAGTGAGTTACTATGTGATCAGGTTAACAAATTGTCAGTACATTGATACTGGCAGGTTTATTTTCAGACGGGAGTTATTTTCATGTCAAAACAGCAAATCGGCGTGGTTGGTATGGCAGTAATGGGACGTAACCTTGCGCTAAACATTGAAAGCCGTGGTTATTCTGTATCCATCTACAACCGCTCAAGCGATAAAACCAACGAAGTTATCGCTGAAAATCCAGGTAAAAAACTGGTTCCGAATTATTCTATTGAAGAGTTTGTTGATTCGTTAGAAAAACCGCGCCGTATCTTATTAATGGTAAAAGCGGGTGAAGCAACGGATAAAACAATTGCTGCATTGACACCGCATTTAGATAAAGGCGATATCCTTATCGATGGCGGAAATACTTTCTTTAAAGATACCATTCGTCGTAACCGTGAATTATCAGCGCAAGGCTTTAATTTCATTGGTACCGGTGTTTCAGGTGGTGAAGAGGGCGCATTAAAAGGCCCTTCAATTATGCCTGGTGGACAAAAAGAAGCTTACGAATTAGTCGCGCCAATCCTTGAAAAAATTGCGGCTGTTGCTGAAGGCGAACCTTGTGTGACTTATATCGGCGCTGATGGCGCGGGTCACTATGTGAAAATGGTTCACAACGGTATCGAATACGGTGATATGCAGTTGATAGCAGAAGCCTATTCAGTATTAAAACACTCTTTAGGTCTAACTAACGAAGAACTAGCAGAAACCTTTACCGAGTGGAATAAAGGTGAATTAAGTAGCTACCTGATTGAAATTACTGCTGACATTTTCCGCAAAAAAGATGATGAAGGTAAATACCTTGTAGACGTTATCCTTGATGAAGCGGCAAACAAAGGGACAGGTAAATGGACTAGCCAAAGCTCTTTAGACTTAGGTGTACCAGTTACTCTTATCACTGAATCTGTGTTTGCTCGTTATATCTCTTCATTAAAAGATCAACGCGTTGCGGCATCTAAAGTATTATCCGGCCCAACACCTAAAGCATTCTCTGGCGATAAAAAAGCCTTTATTGAAAATGTTCGTCGTGCATTGTATTTAGGTAAAATTGTCTCTTATGCTCAAGGTTTCCAACAACTGAAAGCCGCATCAGACGAATATAACTGGGATTTAAACTACGGTGAAATCGCGAAGATTTTCCGTGCGGGTTGTATTATTCGTGCGCAATTCCTGCAAAAAATTACAGATGCTTATAACGAAGATGCAAGTATTGCAAATCTACTGTTAGCACCATATTTCAAACAAATCGCTGATGATTACCAACAAGCTCTACGTGATGTTGTGTGTTATGGCGTGCAAGCAGGTATTCCTACACCAACATTCTCTGCTGCTATTTCTTACTATGATAGCTATCGTGCAGAAGTGTTGCCAGCAAACTTAATCCAAGCTCAACGTGACTACTTTGGTGCGCATACATATAAACGTACTGATAAAGATGGCATCTTCCACACAGAGTGGATGGAATAAAACCTTAGAACAATGAGTTATAATATTTAGGGGTGCTGGTAATACAGCACCTTTTTCATTTTGAGCGATTAAATTCAATTACAGCCTCATCTCTTTGCTGATCTATATAGGATGCTAAGTCATTTACATGGAGCATTCTAAGTGGCTTTTGGCTATCATTTAAGCGATATGTTGGTATTGGTAGTTCACCCGTATTAGCTTTTCTTTCTGCCGTAGTTAAACTTATTTTTAGATATTTTGGCGCTATTTCTTTTTAATACTCGATGTTAATTTGGATTTATTGACTTGCTTAGGGCTAGGGCGGGGCTTATACCCCCGTCACGGATAAACTATCTAAAATTTAAGTCATGAAGATAAGACTCGACATAACAGCAACAATTACGAAGTAAATATTTGGATTTAATCGCTTCAACGAAATAGGCACTAGCGCTTCTCGTTATGGGATTACCGCTGATGCTAACTCAGAAGAAAGGATCATTGAGTATAGAAAGATACTTCAGAAAGAGTTTACTTGTGATTTATATATTTCTGATAATATTGCTAACAGGCTGTACAACTACAGAGAAAATTTACGTTACAGCGCAATGCACACTGATACCAGAGGTGTTAACTCAGTCTATAATAGTGCCACTACTTCCCGTAAGATAACTTATTGCTAGGTTTTTTTGGGATTAACCCTTTAATTACAACAAGTAATAAAGGTAATAAGCGGTTTAGAGTAATATGAGAAATTGAACAAGAGTGAACTCTAGATAGCATAGGGTTAATGTGATACGTACGATATTATAAATGCAAGGAATGCGATTATTGCAATAATACCTAAAGATAAAATGACCCTAAAGAACGTCCAGAATGTATTGGATGCACCTATCTTCCAAAAGCAAAAAAATACTGAAATGACCAGTATAAGTTGAATAAAATATAGTCCAAAAAGTGAGTTCATTTTTATCCTTTAGAGTATTGGTAACTTGAATTGATATTAATATACATAAGCTAAATATTAATAGCTATCAGCTAATCACTAGTGTTTTTTTATTGGAGATAGGTATGTCAGATAATATTATTCAATCAAAAGCCTCATTAGACACAACTAAGTTAGATAAGTTAAAATCAGAGATCAAGGCTTAAACCGATTAGTTAAGGTATGATATAGATAATATTCGAGTCTCTACTTCGAAATGTTACATTAATATTCACAAAGAAAAATAAAGATGAAACTAAAAAATAGCTTTAATGATTATACAAAAACTGAATTTAAACAATTTATTAAAGCTATAATTAAATGTGAAGGTGGCGAAAAAATACAAGATGATAATTTAGAATATTTTATTAAAATCACTGAGCATCCTGAAGGTTCGGATCTGATTTATTATCCAGAAGGTAATAATGATGGAAGTGCGACTACTGTTATTAAATAAGTTAAAGAATGGCGGGCTAAAAATGGCAAAGCAGGATTTAAAAAAGGTTAATTATTGCTCTTATTAAATTAATAGAGGACTCTTATTGGCATTATTTGTTTCTTTGTATGTGAATAAATCAATAGATGAGTTTCTTAGTGATCCTGTTTTATTTTTAAGAAATAATAATGTATATCATTTCAATGAAGATAAGAAGAGTGATGATTTTATAAATAATGATGAGCAACAACTTGGACTTGATTTTTAATATAGTAAAAACTCAATAAAAAAGAGAGCATTTAAATAAACACTCTCTTTTATCATTATTTATTTAAGAATAGATCCAATTTATTATTCTGATACTTTTATATAACAAGATTCTTTGTTTTCATTATTTGATACTAAATCAGTATCTAACTTGGTTTCTATTGATATTTTCCCACTAAAAACAGCATTCATTCTCTCTTTGTCCAACGCACTTTCCCAACGAGCGACAACAATACAAGCGCAGGCATTACCCACTAGATTAGTTAATGCGCGACATTCTGACATAAAACGATCAATACCTAGGATCAAAGCCATACCCGCAACGGGAACACTAGGAACAACCGATAATGTTGCGGCAAGAGTAATGAAACCGGCGCCTGTAACACCCGCAGCACCTTTTGAGCTGATCATGGCAACAAACAGTAACGTAATCTGCTCTGTTAACGACAAATCAACGCCTGTTGCTTGAGCGATAAATAAAGCCGCCATGGTCATATAGATATTAGTGCCATCTAAATTAAAGGAATAACCTGTAGGAATAACTAAACCAACGACTGATTTTTTACAGCCAAGCTGTTCCATTTTACTCATTAATGTGGGTAATGCAGCTTCAGATGAAGAAGTGCCTAATACCAACCAAAGTTCATCTTTTATGTATTTAATTAAAGAGAGGATAGAAAAACCGTTATATTTAGCAACAGCACCTAAAACTACCAACACAAAAAGTAATGCAGTTAGATAAAAAGTAATCACCAACAACATTAAATTGCCAATGGAAGAAATGCCGTATTTACCTATTGTAAAAGCCATTGCACCAAAGGCACCAATAGGCGCTAACTTCATTAGCATACCAACCATCTTAAAAACCGGATCGCAAAGATGCTGTAAGAATTTTAATACAGGTTCACCTCGTGATCCTGTTGATGCTAATGCCAAACCAAAAACGACAGAAACAAACAGTACTTGTAAGATATTGCCGTTAACTAATGGGCTAACGATAGTATCTGGGATGATATTCATAAAAAAATCAACAAGAGAAGAGCTGTGTGCCTGAGTGACATACATTTCTACTCGGCTACTGTCTAATGATCCTGGAGAGATATTTAAACCATCACCAGGACGAATAATATTGGCAGTGATTAATCCAATAACAAGTGCAATTGTAGAAAATGTGAGAAAGTAAATCATCGATTTACCCGCTACTTTTCCAACGGCTTTCATGTTGTTCATACCTGCAATGCCGGTCACTACGGTTAGAAAGATAACAGGGGCAATGATCATTTTTACTATTTTGATAAATCCATCACCTAAAGGTTTGAAAGATTCGCCAATATCAGGGTAAAAATGGCCTAATAGAATACCTAAAATGATAGCAATAATGACTTGGATATATAACACACGATAAAAGGGGAGCTTGCGGGATGATGTCTGCATAAAAATTCCCTGTAACTGAAAGATATTGACTAAATAAAAAAGAAATCATGATGTAAATTATTATTTACATTTATTTTGTTGTGACAAGTAACTTAAAGGTATGAGTAAATCAGGTCAATAAAATAAAGTTGATTTTATCAAATATTGTGCTCTTCATCTAAAAAATTAGATTTTAATTCCCATTTTTGTGTTTTTTTTGAAATTTATTTAATTTAAATGTCGAGTTAATAAAATTATTTTTTGTTTAATTTTGTGGGGCTTATTTGGTGATATGTATATATAAATGGGTTTTAAAGTGAATAAAAAAACTAGAATGTAAATGAAAATGGACGGTGATAAGTGGGGTTAAGCGGTTAGTAAGTAGGTTATTTTTATCCTTAGATTTATTACGGAAAAAATGTACCATTCACAAAACCAGTAATAAAAATAAATTCTAACCAACAAACAAATAAGCATTCTGAAAGAACAATAATAAATGCGAGTATTGAAGGGAATTCTGAGGTATCCCGTACTAAAATAAATAAGCGAGGTATTATGATTGCAGAGAGTATGATTTTTATTGCCAAAGCAAGTGTAACAAAATAAATAGCAATATATAAAGAAAACACTTCGATTTGAATGAGTGGCACAATAATAAAATAAAAAAGGACTATGCTACTAAGAATTATTATGGCAGAACTACCTAGCCAATATTTAAAAAATAAAAATTTTAGAGAATATTGTTTTGTGATCAGAGCTTTTAATTTATTCACAATTTTGTCTCTTATTTATAAACTAAAGAAATTATAAAGGTAAGCAAAAAATAAGCTATGAGATAAAGATACAATAATAAGTAAATTATAAAAAAGAAAAGCGTTTATTCGTGGCGGTAAGAGATATGAAAACTAAAAGAGCGCATAGGCGCTCTTTTATGGATCATAAAAAATGATCTTTATTTCACTGGGATTTTAATTGCATTATCAGATTCAATTTCAATAGGAGCTAATGGAGCATCTTCAATAAATTCATTTGATGCTCTACCGCTAAATACATCATTCATTCTTTCTTTATCTAAGGCATTTTCCCAACGAGCTACCACAATACAGGCACAAGCATTACCCACAAGATTGGTTAATGCACGGCATTCTGACATAAAGCGGTCGATACCTAAGATTAATGCCATACCCGCGACAGGAACACTAGGTACAACGGATAACGTTGCTGCCAAAGTAATAAAACCAGCGCCAGTGACACCAGCAGCACCTTTTGAACTGATCATCGCAACTAAGAGTAGTGTGATTTGTTCTGTTAGTGAAAGTTCAATACCTGTAGCTTGTGCAATAAATAGGGCTGCCATGGTCATATAGATGTTGGTGCCATCTAAATTAAAGGAGTAACCCGTTGGAATAACTAAGCCTACCACTGATTTTTTACAGCCTACATTTTCCATTTTACGCATTAAGCTAGGTAATGCGGCTTCTGAAGATGACGTTCCTAATACTAGCCAAAGCTCATCTTTAATATATTTAATTAACGAGAGAATAGAGAACCCGTTATATTTTGCGACAGCACCTAATACTACAAGAACAAACAGGAGTGAGGTGATGTAGAAAGTCAGAACAAGCAATACCAAGTTACTGATTGATGAAATCCCATATTTGCCAATGGTAAATGCCATTGCACCAAAAGCGCCGATAGGGGCTAATTTCATTAGCATACCGACCATTTTGAATACAGGATCAGAGAAGTTTTGTAAAAACTTAAGAACAGGTTCACCACGAGCACCTGTAGAGGCTAAAGCGATACCAAAAACTACGGACACAAACAGTACTTGTAAGATGTTGCCATTAACTAATGGACTAACAACGGTGTCAGGAATGATGTTCATTAAGAAACCAACAATAGAAGAATCATGTGCTTTTGCTACATAACTTTCTACTTTGCTCGCATCTAATGAGGCAGGAGAAATATTTAAACCATCACCCGGGCGAATAATGTTAGCAACAATCAAACCAATAATTAATGCAATGGTTGAGAAAGTGAGAAAGTAAGCCATGGATTTACCTGCGACTGTACCTACTGCTTTCATGTTGTTCATACCTGCAATGCCCGTCACTACGGTTAAGAAAATCACAGGTGCGATGATCATTTTTACAATTTTGATAAAAGCATCACCAAGAGGTTTAAATGATTCACCAACATCAGGATAAAAATGTCCAAGTAAGATACCGAGTAATATGGCAACAATAACCTGTACGTATAATACTTTATAAAGCGGTTGTTTTTTAGTTGAAGTTTGCATGAAGATTTCCCTGCACCTATTGGTACATTATTTATATATTTATTTGTATGTTAGAAAATAGCCGAGATGTAAATAAAGTTTTACATTATTGTGTTTTTATTGATGCTAACTTAAATGTACGAGTAAATCAGGTCAATAACATAAAATCTATTTAGTTAATTATTGAGTGCTGAATCGAGAAAAATAGTAAAAAAAGTCTGTTTTGTATATTTTTTAGCGTTATAGATAAAATGATATGAAATTAATGGGGTTTATTCTTATTTTTTTATAATTCTTAGTGTTAAATATTGCAGATGTTTTTGGTTAGATAATCTAATATTACTTTTTGGTGTGTAAATCTATATATACAATAAGAATCGATATTATGATAACAATTACCCTTAGTTGAATAATGACTAGGGTAATTGTTAAAAATAATTAGCTTTTATATTACTCGCTTTCTTCTTCGCGAATAAAAGAGATTAATTCAGGTTGTGCAATACGTTTGTAATCTTGCGTATTAAGAATAATTGAGCGCTCTAATGTACCCGCATTAAAAGCAAGTTCATCAAAACGTTCAAAAAGTAGAGGATCAGCCACAAGCTTTAATGCTGGGTGAAAACTAAAGGGAGGAATAGCACCAAATACGCATTGGGTAAGATCATCAACTTCTTTGGGGCTTGCCAGCGATGCCCTTGTTCCACCAATTTGGTGAGCGAGTTTCGATAGATCGGCTTGTTTATCAGCGGGTAATATTGCAAGAACATGTTGTTTAATACCGTTACCTTTTATATGGCAAACAAGTCCTTTTGCTCCCTGTCCTAATTGTGTTCCTCTGATTTTTGCAACTTCTTCAGAACGACCTGCGGTAGGGTGTTCCATTACACGATAAATAGCATGGTTTTTATCTAATAAAGTAGTAAGTTGCTCAAAAATAGTCAAAGACATCAATGACTCCTGATTTAATAAGTTATTTCTTTAAGGTCATTATACGACTTTAAAAAAAATATTCTGCTGTGATGTTCATGGCTGGTTTTGATTATTTTGATAAGCTTTTCAAATTATTTTGTTACAAATGATAACATGTTAATAGTATTATCCTATTGAATTAATAGGGTAATTGGGCTTCTTTATTTAATTACCTGTAATAAAATGATAAACAAATTGATATTTATTCATTATTTTGATGATGATCAATTTAAGAATAAAAAGAATAGAACATATTAAAACATAGATTTAATTACTAAAAAGGAAGTCAATAATGGCTGTTTCAACATTCTATATCCCTTCTGTAAATAAAATTGGTGCTGGTTGCCTTGCTGACGCGGTAAGTTCAATGAAAGACTTCGGTTTTCATAAAGCATTGATCGTCACTGATAGCATTTTAAATCAACTGGGTGTTGTTGATAAAGTCAGTAAGTTACTGACAGAAGCCGGTATTTCTAGCATAACTTATGACGGTACAGCACCAAACCCTACTGTTGAAAACGTAGAAGCGGGTTTAGCTCTACTGAAAGAAAATCAATGTGACTGTGTGATTTCTTTAGGCGGTGGTTCTCCACATGATTGCGCTAAAGGTATTGCGTTAGTAGCTTCTAATGGTGGAAAAATTGCAGATTACGAAGGTGTTGATCGTTCAGCTAAACCTCAATTACCACTGATTTCAATCAATACCACTGCCGGTACTGCATCAGAAATGACACGTTTTTGTATCATCACAGATACTGCGCGTCATATCAAAATGGCTATCGTTGATAAAAACGTTACCCCAATCTTATCTGTAAATGACTCAGAATTAATGATTGGTATGCCAAAAGGCTTAACCGCTGCAACAGGTATGGATGCATTAACTCATGCAGTTGAAGCTTATGTTTCAATCGCTGCAAACCCAATCACTGATGCATGTGCATTAAAAGCGGTCACTATGATCAGCGAGTCTTTACGTAAAGTTGTTGATAATGGTGGTGATGCACAAGCTCGTGAGAATATGGCTTATGCCCAATTCTTAGCAGGCATGGCATTTAATAATGCTTCTTTAGGTTATGTACACGCTATGGCTCACCAATTAGGTGGTTTTTATAACTTACCTCATGGTGTATGTAATGCTGTTTTACTGCCACATGTTCAAGCTTATAATATCCAAGCAGCAGCAGGTCGTTTAAAAGATATCACACAAGCAATGGGTGTTGATGTTTCTGCAATGAGCGATGAGCAAGGTGCTAAAGCATGTATCGAAGAAATTCGTAAAATGGCTAAAGATGTTGGTATTCCTGCTGGTCTGAAAGAATTAGGTGTGAAAGAAGAAGACTTTAAAACATTAGCTGAAAATGCGCTGAAAGATGCTTGTGCAATCACTAACCCAGTTCAAGGCACTGAAAGTGATGTTATTGAGTTATTCCGCCAAGCTATGTAATGCTCAAGAAATAAATAACAACTGAGACTTGTTATTTATGTCTTAACTGAGCAATAAAAGCACTTCAAATTTTCTAATTGAGGTGCTTTTTTGTTTATGTATCGCTTTCTCGTCTGGTGACTCTAAGGTGTGTTGGTTAGTTAGAAATTATTCTGCTTTTTTATGGCGCTCTTGTAGACAAGCAATGACATCAGAGAGTGATAGTGATTGGTCTTGTAACAATACCATTAAATGATAGAGCAAATCTGAGGCTTCGTTTCTTAGCTCTTCTCTGTCATTAACTGTGGCGGCTAATGCGGTTTCTACGCCTTCTTCTCCTACTTTTTGAGCTATACGTTTTGTACCGCTGGCGTAAAGACGAGCAGTGTAAGAGCTATCGGGTGAGGCATTTTTACGTTCACGTAATATATTCTCCAGCTCATAGAGAAATCCCCATTGGCTTTGTGCAGGAGCAAAGCAACTTTCAGTACCATTATGGCAAGTTGGCCCAATCGGGTTAGCTAAAATAAGTAAAGTATCATTATCACAGTCAGGATAAATATTGACTAACTTGAGAAAGTTGCCCGAAGTTTCGCCTTTTGTCCATAAACGCTGCTTAGTGCGAGAATAGAAAGTGACATTTCTACTTTTTAGTGTCACATCTAGCGCCTCTTTATTCATGTAGCCTAGCATTAATACATCACCTGAAATGGCATTTTGGATAATAACTGGCATGAGATTATCCACTTTTTCCCAATCTAATTGCGCTAATGTTTCACTATTCATTATATTCTTACCTTAACGTCATTTTTTGCAAGATATTGTTTTAGTTCGTTAATATTAATAATTTGTTTGTGAAAAACAGACGCTGCAAGTGCGCCATCAACATTGGCTAATTTAAAGGCATCAAGAAAGTGTGACATTTCGCCAGCACCACCAGAGGCAATAAGAGGTACATTTGCAACTTGGCGCACTTGCGCTAATTGTTTCAAGTCATAGCCTTGTCTGACACCATCTTGATTCATCATATTTAAAACAATTTCACCTGCGCCTAGCTTCTGAACTTCACGTACCCAATCAAGTGTTTTCCAGTGTGTTTGTTGTGTGCGTTTTTCATCACCAGTGAATTGATAAACTAGGTATTCGCCTGTTTTTTCATCAAACCAAGTATCGATACCTACGACAACACATTGAACACCGTAGCGTTCTGCCAAGCGTGAAATCAATGTTGGATCAGAAAGTGCAGGGGAGTTGATCGAAATCTTATCTGCCCCAAAAGAGAGAATTTTTCCTGCATCTTCAACGGAACGAATGCCACCAGCAACACAAAATGGTATATCAATGACTTCAGCTACTCGTGATACCCAGCTTTTATCAACAACTCGACCATCAGAAGAAGCGGTAATATCATAAAATACCAGCTCGTCAGCGCCTTCTTTGGCATAGCGTTCAGCAAGAGGGACAATATCTCCAATGATTTCATGATTACGAAATTGAACACCTTTAACGACTTGTCCATCACGAACATCAAGACAAGGAATTATGCGTTTTGCCAACATGATATCGCCTCTTTTAATGTAAATTTGCCTTCTAATAATGCTCTACCAACAATAATACCCGCGACGCCAGATGCCGGAAGTGCTGCGATATCTTGTAAATTACCAATACCACCAGAAGCTTGAAATAAAATGTCAGGGAAACGTTGGCTAATTTCTGTATACAATTCAACGTTAGAGCCTGCCAATGTGCCGTCACGAGAAATATCGGTACACAACACATGTTTTAATCCGACACTTTGATAAAGTTCGATGATCTCTTCGAGGGTGTAAGGAGAATTCTCTTGCCAGCCACTCACCGCGACCCATTTTTTGCCTTGTTTATCAATACGAACATCCAGGGCTAATACAATGGCATCTGCACCATAGCGCTCAAACCAAGTCTTAACCATTAGTGGTTGACTGACTGCAGTAGAGCCAATAACAACTCTACTTGCTCCTGCATCGAGTAATGATTTCACATCATCTTCTGTACGAATGCCACCACCCACTTGTACTGGTACATTCACACAAGCAACAAGTTCTTTTAACAGTGAAATTTGACGAGCAGAAGGATCTTTTGCACCCGTTAGATCCACTAAATGAAGGAGTTTTGCACCATCTTTTTCATATTGTTGATAGCGTGTCAGCGGATTATCATCGTAATCGCGTTGTTTTGCGTAATCACCTTGATGAAGGCGAACGACTTTCCCGTCAATTAAATCTAATGCTGGAATGATCATAACGCGTTACATCTCCAAAAAATTCTTGATAAGTTGAGCTCCCGCTTTTCCAGAGCGTTCTGGGTGAAATTGCACACCATAAAAGTTATCTTTTTGAATTGCGCTACTAAAACGAGAGCCGTATTCAGTTTCGGCAATGGTTGATTCATTTAATGCTAAACCATAACTGTGAACAAAATAGAACCAAGCATCGTTATCAAGAGAACGAAAAAGGGGATGAGCAGGTTTCGCTAATACTTGATTCCAACCCATATGAGGTAATGGTAAACCTGCTGTATCTAATTTATCAATTGTGCCATCAACTAGCCCTAATAAAGGGACACCTTTGCCTTCCTCACTCAGTGAAGCCAATATTTGCATACCTAAACAAATCCCTAAAACAGGCTGTGTTAACGCTTTAATTAAAGGAATTAATTCGCGAGCCTCCAGTTGTTCCATTGCTGCGCGAGCCGTTCCTACTCCGGGTAAAAAGAGTTTATCCGCAGATAGCACAACGTTTTTTTCATAGGAAATAATGGGATCATAACCAAGTCGCTTAACGGCATAAGCGACAGAGGCTAAATTGGCACAACCTGTATCGAGAATAACTACTTTCATCACAGAACACCTTTTGAGCTTGGTAAAGTATTACCTTCAACACGAATAGCTTGGCGTAATGTACGACCAAAGACTTTAAATAAGCTTTCAGCTTTGTGGTGATCGTTTTTGCCTTTTGATTTCAGATGTAATGTGCAACCCATGCTGTAAGAGAGTGAACGGAAAAAGTGTTCTATCATTTCTGTACTTAGATCGCCAACACGCTGATATTTAAATTCTGCTTTGTATTCAAGGTGTGGACGGCCTGAAATATCTAATGCACAGCTTGCAAGGCATTCATCCATCGGTAATGTAAAACCAAAGCGAGCAATACCACGTTTATCACCCAATGCTTCGCGAAGGGCTTCACCTAAAGCTAGGCCAGTGTCTTCAACGGTGTGGTGATCATCAATCACTAAGTCGCCTTGTACATCGATGTTCATGCGAAAACCACCGTGAGTGGCAATTTGATCAAGCATATGATCAAAGAAACCGACACCCGTACTGATTTGGCTGTCACCTTCACGATCAAGCCAGATACCAATAGCAATTTGTGTCTCTTTTGTTTTACGTTCAACGTGAGCGTAGCGATCTTTTTTTGTGAGTTGTTCTGTGATAACAGCCCAATTGAGCTCATTGGTATTATAAAGTAAGCCTTTGATACCCATATTTTTAGCTAACTGAATATCTGTTTGTCTATCACCAATAACATAGCTGTTATCTTTATCGAGTGCGCCATCAACTAAGTATTGTGTTACAAGCCCTGTTTCAGGTTTGCGACAAGGGCAGTTATCTTCAGGTTTATGAGGACAAATTAAAATATCATCAAAGGTTATTCCTTGTGATGACAAAATTTGCATCATCAAATTATGTGGAGGATCGAAATCCGCCTGAGGAAAACTTTCTGTGCCTAATCCATCTTGATTTGTGATCATAATAAGCTTGTAACCGGCCTTCTGTAGGGCGATCAGTGCAGGGATCACCCCATTTTCAAAGGCGAGTTTATCGAGTCTATCAACTTGATAATCTGTAGGTGGCTCGGTGATTAAAGTGCCATCACGGTCAATAAAAAGAATTTTTTGGCTCATGGTAAGCTCCCTCAATTGTGATTTTTGTTGTTATCGTTTTAATATTTTATACGTTTGCAGTTTGAATATTTTTTATGGCATTAATCACGCTATCACATTCTTCGGCTGTACCGATAGAAATACGCAAGCAACCATTAAGCCCATATTGACGTTGTTGATCGCGTAAAATGATCCCTTGCTCCCATAAAGTACGGAAAACTAGATTAGCATCAGTGAATTTCACTAAAATATAGTTGGTTTCACTGTTATAAACCTGCTCGACGTTCGGTAATTTTTTTAACGCATTAGATAAAATCGTTCTGTTACGAGATATTTCAGCAACACGATTTTTCATCACCTCAATACCTGCCTCAGTTAATGCTTGTGCTGCAATGTCGGCAACAGGTGTTGATAGTGGATATGGTGCAATCACTTTTAGTAATAATTCAATAACGGGGGGATTGGCAAGCGTAAACCCACAGCGTAATCCAGCTAATGCAAATGCTTTCGATAATGTGCGCAAAATAACTAAATTCGGATAATCTTTAAGCCATGAAACAATGGATGCTTGTGGACAGAATTCTATATAAGCTTCATCAACTGCAACTATAGCTTTGCCTTTAGCGAGCTCTAATACATCACGAATAAGTGAAGGGTTAACAATGTTCCCTGTTGGGTTATTAGGGCTACAAAGATAGATCAGTTTTACATTATCAAGCTGTAATGCCATTGTTTTAACATCAGGGCTCCAATCCGCGAGTGTAGGAATAACACGTTGTTCTATGCCAAACGTTTCTGCACTTACGCTATACATGCCATAAGTAGGAGGACAATAAAGCACAGCATCTTTACCTGGTTCACAAAAAGCTCGAATAAGTAGTTCAATGGCTTCATCTGCCCCACGGCTGACTAAGACTTGATTTGGATTAACGTCTGCGTATGTGGCATAACGATTAATAACATTAACAGGCTGACATTCAGGGTAGCGGTTTAAATTTTTTTCATTAAAAGTGAATTCGGGTGCAATAGGGTATTCATTTGCATTTAACCAAACTGAACCATTTCCTCCTAAACGTCTTGCAGACTGATAAGGCGTTAACTCACGTACATTTTTTCGAGCAAGTGAGGTGATATCAAATTCATTTTTCATCGTTATTTCTCCCCTGAGCCAAAGCATTAACACGAAGTGTGACCGCATTTTTGTGAGCTGTTAATTGTTCAGCTTGCGCCAATATTTCAATAGTTTGTGCTAAATCAGATAAACCTTTTGCCGTGAGTTTTTGTACGGTCATTCGCTTCATAAAGTCAGCCAAACCTAAACTTGAGTAGGTTGAGGTATAACCATAAGTCGGTAGAACATGATTAGTGCCTGAAGCATAATCTCCCGCAGATTCAGGAGACCAAGCACCAAGAAAAACAGAACCGGCACTGGTAATACTATCAACACGTGTATCAGCATCATTAGTTTGAATAATCAAATGCTCAGGACCATAGCTATTGCTGATTTCAATACACTGATTGAGATCACGAGTAATAATGACTCGGCTTTCAGCTAAAGCTTGTTTGGCAATTTCAGCTCGGCTTAATTGAGTAAGTTGTGCTTCAGTTTCAGCAATAACTGCTTTGGCTAATGTTTCATCTGGGGTTAATAACACGACTTGTGAATCAGGGCCGTGCTCTGCTTGCGACAGTAAGTCAGCTGCAATAAATGCAGGGTTTGCATCTGCATCAGCAATCACCAAAACTTCTGAAGGGCCTGCTGGCATATCAATAGCTGCCCCTTGTAGTGATTGGCTAACTTGACGTTTGGCTTCTGTAACATAAGCATTTCCAGGGCCAAAGATTTTATCTACTTTAGGGATAGACTCTGTACCAAACGCCATTGCCGCAATCGCCTGCGCACCACCTACTTGGAAAATTTCCTCAATACCAATTTGTTGAGCAATATATAAAATTTCATCAGCAATAGGAGGAGGCGAGCAAAGAATAACTTTGCGACAACCCGCAATACGCGCTGGGATACCTAACATCATTACGGTTGAAAGTAATGGTGCTGAACCACCAGGAATATAAAGCCCTACTGCATCAATGGGTCTACTTACTTGTTGGCAAAATACGCCAGATTGAGTCTCCACTTCAATAGTGTTAGGAATTTGAGCTTCATGAAAACGGCGAATATTATTCATCGCCTGTGCTATTGCTTGTTTTATTTCGTTATTCAGTCTTGCTGTGGCTTCATTAATTTGTGCTTTTGGCACCAATACACTTTCCGGCGCTGCCTTATCGAATTTTTGGCTAAGTGCTTTAAGCGCTTTATCCCCATCATTGCGTACCTGTGAAATGATGCTAGCTACTTGTTCTGTAATTGAACCGGATGCTGAAATAGCAGGGCGAGTTAATAGCACTTGTTGTTGTTCTTGCGTGCATTCATTCCAGTAAGTTAATGTATTAAAACCCGTTTTCATCATTTCACCTTATTCCATCATTTTTTCAATTGGTAAAACAAGAATTGAACTTGCACCTAATGCTTTTAGTTTTTCCATTGTTTCCCAGAATAGGGTTTCGCTACTGACCATGTGCATTGCAACGCGATTTTGGTCACCTGCAAGAGGCAGAATAGTTGGTCTTTCTGCACCAGGAAGTAACGCAATGACATCTTCGAGGCAATCACTTGGTGCGTGTAACATAATGTATTTTGATTCTCGAGCTTGGATAACGCCTTGAATGCGCGTTAGTAAACGGTCGATAAGAGCTTGTTTGTCGGCCTCCATTTCCCCGTCGCGTTGGATCAAGCACGCTTTTGAGCGATAAATAACTTCAACTTCTTTTAAACCGTTAGCTTCTAATGTTGCACCAGTAGAAACTAAGTCACAGATAGAGTCAGCAAGACCAGCACGAGGAGCAACTTCAACAGAGCCATTTAATAGACATGATTTAAATTTGATACCTTTTTGGTCTAGATAACGTTTTAGCAGATTGGGGTAAGAGGTGGCTATACGTGTATTATCTAGGCATTCAGCACCTTGATAGTCGAAATCAACAGGGGTCGCAAGAGATAAACGGCAACCACCAAAATCAAGACGCCGTAGAGTGAGATAGCTTGGTTTTTCGCCTTGTGCGCGACGTTTTAATAACTCTTCTTCTAATACGTTTTCACCAATAATTCCTAAGTCAACCACGCCGTCCATCACCAGGCCAGGAATATCGTCATCTCTTACACGTAAAATATCGATTGGCATATTTTCCGCATAAGCGATCAGACGCTGTTGGTTTAAGTTAATTTTGATGCCACAGCGTGCTAAAAGGGCGCGAGACTCATCACTTAAACGACCTGATTTTTGCATTGCAATTCTTAATCTTGTTTTGTCTAACATAATATTACCCTGTCCTTGTCTCAATTTTTTGTTTGAAAATTAGCTATAAAAAAACCCCGGAAGTTGCCTTCCGGGGTTTTTATTGTTTGTCTGCATTCAGACCACCGGAAGCGTTTCTTAAACGTCTTCCAGCACTCATCGCCTGAAAGACTAGTCAGGATGATGGTGATGATGGTGGTTTAGTTGAATGCTATACATAATTATTTTCCTAGCTAATTACACTAATTGTTATTTGATATGCTCGTTACTATTAATTTGTATTTAGTAACCAACATTTAGAATTTGTCTGCCTTTCAACCTACATGATTTGCAAAGTGAAAAGCAACCTATTTTTTAATAATAATTTAATTATTTTGTAACCTTTTGTTTTTAATGCTATTTTAATATTTCTCTTATTTACTTAATGCGATAAGTGAGCGAGTATATAGGGGTATGCTAAAAATTAACGAAATATAAGTAGTATTTATATGTAATGGCGAAATGAAAATTTTATAGCATACTTTAACTAAGCCATTTAAGTAGGGGAGCAAAATGAAACGAATAACCATCGTTGGATTAGGTTGGTTAGGTTTACCACTTGCTGTTGCGTTGCGTGATGCAGGTTATCAAGTTAAAGGGACTAAAACCACCGAAGATGGCGTAGAAGCAGCAAGAATGAGTGGCGTTGATTGCTGTTTAGTGAATTTAACACCCGCAATTGAATGTGATAGAGATGATTTTGATTACTTAATGGAAACTGACGTATTGATCATCACTTTGCCACCAAGTGCCGCTGGTGGTGGTTATGATTATGTTGAAGCTATTCAAACATTAGTGGATAGTGCAATGTCTCGCCATGTTACAAGAGTAATTTACATAAGTTCTACTTCTGTATATGGCAACCAAACAGGTAATATCACGGAAGAAATGGATATTCGGCCTGAAACACAATCCGCAAAAATGTTAGCTGAAGTTGAAAACTGGTTACATCGTTTACCGTTAACCACGGTGGATATTCTTCGATTGGCTGGGTTAGTTGGCCCCGGCCGTCATGCAGGACGTTTTTTATCGGGTAAAAAACAGGTCAAAGGTGCACATCAGTGTGTCAATTTAGTCCATTTAGATGATGTAATTTTTGCGATTGAGCAACTGCTTGCACAAAATGAAGGTGGTCATTTATATAATTTATGTGCCCCAATCCATCCTAAGAAGAAAGATTTTTACCCAAGAGTATCCTCTCTACTTGATCTAATTCCTCCTGAATTTGCAGATGAAGAGAAGCCGTTAATACGGGAGATTGACGGTCAGGAGATCTGTCGAGATCTTGGATTCCATTACCATTATCCAGATCCCGACAAAATGCCAATGAATTAACTTACAGGTAGTAGCACGACATCACGGAAAATAGATCTTTCACTTAATTGTGCGAACCAGCGCTCAATATGTGGGAAGTGAGGTCTATCTTTACAAACCTCGAGCCATGGATAAACCAATGGTGCGATAACCATATCGGCAAGTGAGATTTCATCTCCAGCAAAATAAGTTGTTTTTGCCAGTTGGTTATCTGCAATTTTGATCAGTTTGTTAAGCCTTTCTTTTAATGCTTCAACGAGCTCGGGGTTCTGTTGCTCTTTAGGTGTACGAACAATCATTATCATCATTTGTTGAATGGGTGAAAATAGGCTACCATTTGACCAATCCATCCATTTTTCTATATTTGCTCGTTGTTTAGGATCAATTGAATAGAACGTGTTATTTTCATATTTTGCGCATAAATAACGAATAATGGTATTAGACTCCCATAAAACAAAGTCATCATCTTGTAATGTTGGAATAGAAGCGTTGGGATTCATCGCTAAATAATTTGCTTCATTGAGTCCACCAAATGGGCCACCAACGTCAATTTGCTCATAAGGAACGTTTAACTCCTTTAAGCACCAAAGAACTTTTTTAACGTTAGATGAGTTTTTTCTACCCCAGACTTTTAACATAAAGGTCTCCTAAACCACGATAAGTAATAAAATTTCCCTCTATAGGGCGCTAAATATGAATATAAGATAAATCTCTATATATCAATGTTGGCGTCTTATTCCAGAAAGCCATATAGTAGGAAAGCTTTAACAAATTGATATAAAAGGGTGATCGGTAATGAAAAAAAATATTCCATCTGTTCTGGGTAAGGTTACCGCGGGAATGGGTTTACTGCTAATTATTTCTAGTCCTTCATTTGCGGTAAATAATCCTGTACCTCCTCAAATAGAGGCAAAATCTTATGTATTAATGGATTACAACAGCGGAAAAATTCTGGCATCGGAAAAGCCCGATGAGCGTTTAGATCCCGCAAGTTTGACAAAAATCATGAGTAGCTATGTGGTTGGACAAGCCATCAAAGAAGGGCGGATGTCGCCAGATGATATGGTGATAGTAGGGCGTAATGCATGGGCAACAGGTAATCCGGTATTAAAAGGTTCATCATTGATGTTCTTGAAACCGGGTGATCAGGTCAAAGTCATTGATTTAAATCGGGGTATGGTCATTCAATCGGGTAATGATGCTAGTATCGCATTAGCTGAACATGTTGCGGGTAGTCAGGAAACCTTTGTTGATTTAATGAACTCCTATGCTAACAACCTAGGTTTAAAAAATACGCACTTTAAAACAGTCCATGGATTAGATTCTGACGGGCAATATACAACAGCGCAAGATATGGCACTGTTAACAGCGGCTATGATCCGTGATGTTCCATCAGAATACGAAATACATAAAGAAAAAGAATTCACATTCAACAATATTCGCCAGCCAAACCGCAACCGTTTATTGTGGAATAAAAATATGAATGTTGATGGTGTGAAAACAGGTCATACGAGTGGTGCTGGATATAACCTTGTATCTTCGGCAACTGAAGGTGATATGCGCCTAATTGCAGTTGTTTTAGGAACACCATCAGATAAAGTCCGTTTTGCTGAAAGTGAAAAATTATTAGGCTGGGGTTTCCGTTTTTTTGAAACAGTAACTCCGGTTAAGGGAAATACACCACTAACAACACAAAAAGTATGGTATGGCGATAAAGGAGAAGTGGCTTTAGGTGTAGCTAATGATGCATCAATCACTATTCCTAAAGGTGAACTGAAAAATTTAAAAGCCTCGTTTACTTTAACCAATCCAGTATTAGAAGCACCATTAACACAAAATCAGGTAGTGGGTACAGTTAACTTTTTATTAAATGATGAAGTGATTGAACAACGTCCTTTAGTTGTAAAAGAAGCGGTTGAAGAAGGTGGTTTCTTTAGTCGTATCTGGGATTTTGTGGTTAAAACAGTATCTGGCTGGTTTAACGCTATTTTTGGTTAATTTATCAATCATAGTTTTATCAATGCGTTACTGAGATTTTCACCCATAAAGAAAGATTAGCTGTTGTTTTTGTACAAAAAATCCGTAATTGAAATAATGAACTGCACCCCAAAAGTTGGACCCCAACTTTGGGGTGTTTTTTCATATTTAATGAAATAAAAAGATTGCACACTTTAGCGCTTAAATCAGCCCATCAATTTTGCCTTGATTATCAACATTAACGGCAATGGCGGCTGGGATTTTTGGTAATCCAGGCATGGTTGTAATAGAGCCTGTTAATGCGACAACAAAGCCAGCGCCAGCAGATACGTATACTTCACGTACATTTATCGTAAAGTCAGTAGGGCGACCTAATAAAGCGGGATTATCTGAGAGTGAATACTGTGTTTTTGCCATACATACTGGGAAATGGCCGAACCCCATACTTTCTATTTTTTCCAACATTTTGCGAGCATGTTGGCTATAAGTCACATTATTTGCCCCATAGATTTCTTTTGCGACAGTATCAATTTTTTCACTAAGCGAGGCATTATCAGGATAAATTAATTTAAATTGGCTATGTTCATTTTTAAGTGTGTCAATGACTTGATTGGCTAATTCAATACCGCCTGCGCCTCCTTTTTCCCACACTTTAGTAATTGCAAATCGACAATCTCTATCTAGACAAAATTGCTCGATAAACTGATGTTCTGTAACACTATCGGTAATATAGGCATTAAGCGAAATAATTACAGGTAAGCCATATTTTTTAAGGTTTTCAATATGCTTTTCTAGATTAACAATTCCTTTTTCAAGCGCGGCTAAATCTTCATTATTCCATTCGCCTTTACCTAAGCCACCATTGTATTTTAGTGCTTTTGTAGTCACAACAATCACTGCGCAATCAGGGTGTAATCCACTCATTCGGCATTTTATATCAAAGAATTTTTCAGCCCCTAAATCAGCGCCAAAGCCGGCTTCTGTAATTGTGATATCAGCAAGTTGAAGTGCTAATTTTGTTGCTCTTACACTATTGCAACCATGGGCAATATTGGCGAATGGGCCTCCATGAATAATCGCAGGTGTATTTTCGAGTGTTTGCACTAGATTAGGGTTAATAGCATCTTTTAATAAACTAGCCATTGCACCAACGGCTTGTAAATCGTTGGCAGTAATAGGGTCGTCATTGTAAGAATAGGCAACAATGATCCGAGAAAGTCTTTGTTTTAAATCTTGAATATCCTCAGCTAAACATAGGATTGACATAATTTCAGAAGCAACAGTAATAACAAAGTTGTCTTCTCTTGTAATACCGTCTTTTTCGCCACCCAATCCCACAACAATATTTCGTAAAGCGCGATCGTTCATATCCATACAACGTTTAAATATGATTTTCTTAGGATCGATATTTAAAGGATTACCTTGATAAATGGAGTTATCAAGCATGGCTGCCAGTAAATTGTTTGCTGATGTAATCGCATGAAAATCGCCAGTAAAATGAAGATTAAGATCTTCCATTGGCACAACTTGAGAATAACCGCCCCCGGCAGCCCCACCTTTGATCCCAAAGCAAGGGCCTAATGAGGGTTCTCGTAATGCAATAATGGCGTTTTTCCCAATATGGTTAAGAGCTTGTCCTAACCCAACGGTGACTGTTGTTTTGCCTTCGCCAGCAGGAGTGGGATTAATTGCGGTAACTAAAACGAGTTTTCCTGTTTTTTTTGTAGCAACTTTAGACCAAATACTATGGCTAAATTTGGCTTTATATTTGCCATAAAACTCGATATCGTCTTGATCAATATTTAAATTTTTAGCAATGTCTTGAATTGGTAAGAGGTGTGCTTCTTGGGAGATTTGAATATCTGATTTCATTTTAGTTCTCTTTTTATCCCGCTTTTGATGTCTCTAGTGATCTTTACTTATCAACTGTAGCCAAGGATCTAAATAAGGCCAATAGATTGATTAAGTTGTAATTATTTTCTATTCGATAACGTGTTTATCGTCACACCCTTTAAATAATTTTTGTAACAGACTCCTATTTTTGACATTTTGCTACTTATATTGAGTGATATTTCTGTTTTCAATATCGAGTTTTTTTCTTCTACACGTATTTTAACTAAGGATGATAATTTAATCTCATCCAAAAAAAGATATTCAAAGAGAAGAGCATCATTCTTGATTTCTGATAATAAAAAAGGCGCTGAGATCAGCGCCTTATCGATAATGACTCTCTGTATTTGAGAACCTTAAATTAGTCACAAGAAATTTTAATTGCTAATCCACCTTGAGAGGTTTCACGATATTTAGCATTAATATCTTTACCTGTTTCGTACATGGTTTCGATGACTTTATCTAAACAAATACGAGGATCGCTGACACGACGTAACGCCATACGAGATGAGTTTACAGCTTGTACAGCTGCAATGGCATTACGTTCAATGCAAGGAACTTGTACTTGTCCTGCAACTGGATCGCAGGTAAGACCTAAGTTATGTTCCATTGCAATTTCAGCAGCGATACAAACTTGCTCTGGGCTGCCACCTAAAAGTTCTGTTAATGCGCCAGCAGCCATTGAACAAGCGACACCGACTTCACCTTGACAGCCGACTTCAGCACCTGAAATTGAGGCATTCATTTTGTAAAGAGAACCAATAACACCCGCGACTAAGAAAAAGCGAGTATAAGAATTTTCATTTACAGGACGAATGAATTTATCGTAGTAAGAAAGTACCGCAGGGATAATGCCACATGCTCCGTTTGTTGGGGCTGTTACAACACGTCCACCAGCCGCATTTTCTTCATTGACGGCAAGGGCAAACATATTGATCCAGTCAACAACAGTCATAGGATCGGTTGTAGTTTTATCTTCTGTTACCAACATACGACGTAATGCAGAAGCACGGCGCGGTACCCGTAATGGCCCTGGTAATAAGCCTTCGGTATTTACACCGCGCTCAATACCGGACTTCATCACTTCCCAAACCGCAGATAAATGAGCCGAAATTTCTTCTTTGCTACGCAATGCTAATTCGTTTTGCATCACTAATGCAGATAAAGAGAGACCTGTTTCTTTACAATGGCGACGTAAATCAGCCGCATATTGATAAGGATAAGGGACTTGAACCGTATTTTCTTCAGGTTGGCCAAAATGTTCTTCATCAACAATAAAACCACCACCAATAGAATAATAGGTTTTTTTCAACAGAACCTGTTCACCATTATAAGCGGTAATGGTCATGCCATTTTCATGGAGGGGTAAATTGCTTTTGTGAAAGTTCATACCACCATCAACAGGAAAATCCACTTCTTTAATGCCATTTGCTAGCATTAAGCGACCGGTTGTTTCTACTTGTTTTATAAATGGGGTAATAGAATCTATATCGACGGTATCTGGTAAATTTCCTGCTAATCCCATAATAATAGCAATATCAGTTGCGTGACCTTTACCTGTTAAAGATAAAGAGCCATAAACATCAACGATAACGCGGGAAACAGAGGAGAGAAGATTTTTGTCAGCAAGGATATCAACGAATTCTTTACCTGCTTTCATTGGGCCTACAGTGTGTGAACTTGAAGGACCGATACCGATTTTAAAAATATCAAAGACGCTAACCATAATATTCGCCTCCCTAATTAATTTAAAGGCGCAACTGTGTGATTATTAGAGTGATAAGTGTCAGTTTTGAAGTCTAAATTTGTAATGGCTACTTTCTTTTACGAAAGTAGCCATTAGATGCCTTATTAGCCCACGAAAGAGTTAATTAAGCTATAGAAAACTGCTGAGATTGCGATAAGACCCATGATTACAACGAATACGTTGCTGATATGGCCTTCGTATTTCTTCATCGCTGGTACTTTACGGATTGCATACATAGGCATCAGGAACAGTAACATTGCGATAATTGGACCACCTAATGTTTCAATCATACCTAAGATGCTTGGGTTTAACGTTGCAACGATCCACGTTGTAACCAGCATAAACAGTGCAGTGATTTTGTTTAAACGATCTTTTTCGATTGTTTTACCTTTCTCACGCAGTGATTTGATAATTAAACCGTTGAAACCTTCACGAGCACCTAAGTAGTGGCCTAAGAAAGATTTAGTAATCGCAACGAAAGCAATAAATGGAGCAATATAAGCGATAACTGGCGCTTCAAAATGGTTAGCAAGGTAAGACAGGATACTGATATTCTGTGCTTTTGCTTCTGCTAAGTTTTCTGGTGTTAAGCTAAATACACAGCTAAACACAAAGAACATAACAGTGATAACCATCATGATGTGTGCATAAGCTAAAATGCGTGAACATTTTTTCTCAGCGTTTTCACCGTATTCTTCTCGTTTTGCAACTGCAAAAGCAGAGATGATTGGTGAGTGGTTGAAAGAGAACACCATTACAGGGATAGCTAACCACAGTGTGACTAATAGACCTTGACCCATGCCTGATGTTGTTGCGTGATCAAAAGAGAGAGTATCAAGTACTGCGCCATTCCATTCAGGAATAAGATACAGTGCTAAAACCATCAAGACTGCAACAAATGGGAACACTAACACGCTCATTGCTTTAACGATAGCTTGTTCACCAAAGCGAATAATCGACATGATACCGACGATCAGTATCAGTGATAAAATTGCACGAGGTGGTGCAGACATGTGCATTTGGTTCACAATAAAGCTTTCTACTGTATTGGTGATAGCAACACTATAAACCAATAAAATAGGATAAATAGCAAAGAAATAGAGCAGAGTAATCAGTTTACCTGCTGTTTTACCAAAATGTTCTTCAACAACTTCAGTGATGTCTTCCCCTGGGTTTTTACCTGATAACACAAAGCGGCACATACCACGGTGTGCAAAGAAGGTCATTGGAAATGCAAGCACTAACATGATCAACAAAGGAATTAAACCACCGATCCCTGCGTTGATAGGTAAAAATAGAACGCCAGCACCGATAGCCGTACCATATAAACCTAACATCCATACAGTATCTGACTTACGCCATGTTTTGTAATCACCTTGGGTGTTACCCGATGCGATAGAACCAGCTTTGGTTGTATCCATAATACTCTCCGAAATAACGCGGTAAAAAAATAATGAATAAAAATAAGAGCGCGATTTTATTTCTTTTCAGAAACAATCACGACATAAATTTAATTATGAATAAATGAGTGCATTGAGTACCTGGTGTTATCTCAATATCTTCAATTACCACATACTAAAATCTTTAAATTTCAAAAGAATTAGACTCTTCTAAAATTTGAAAAAATATTCGATAAGTTTATATCCAGACTTAAGAGGTGCAGAATATAGTGTTTTTCAGGATAAACTACCGTGATCACCATCTCAAATGCTAAATATAACTGAAAAACCTAAAAATGTAACATTTTTTATATTTTGTGTTTTTAGAGGAGGTTTTTAAAACATTTTGAAATACTTTTCCATTTTTAATTGGGAGCGAAAATAAAGCCAAATAGCAAAATGTTCATATGTTAATGATTAAATTCAGGCTTTTTTATTTCTTATAAGATAAATGATTTAAATCAATTTGGTTATTTTTATTCACAATTAAAACATTATATTAACTTTATATCTTGTTGATATATAACTATTAAATATTTTATTTTATTTTTGTGTAAAACTAGGCAAAAGAATATGAAAATAAGGGAATACGATTATTTATTAATGAATTTCATTTATTCTATGAAATAAATATAGCAATAATTCAATCATAAGTAGAATATTGTTTATTATTACAACAATAAATTTGTTAATAAATGAGTTTGATACATTGCTATATAACGAATATAAAAAATTCATTTTGATTAAAATAACAACATATTTATTTTTTGGACAAATAATATAATTATAGAGGATATTTTTATTTATATATTAATATATCAAAAAGGGAGTTTACTTAAGTTAAATATAAAAAAGACCACAATAAATGTAGTCTTTTTCAATGCAAGAAAGATTAGGCTTTTGTCCAACCTTTACGAATAGGATAAGCAAAACAGAGTTGATAAAGCTGTTGTACCCATTTTTGGAGTATATTGCCACCCTTAGACCAGAACATCTGACTTAAGCCACAAGAAAGCAGAGCCACAATAAAGGCACCTATCATATCGATTGGCCAATGCACGCCAAGGTAAATACGAGCCCAAGCAATCGCCAGGCCTAAAACTAGCATGATATAACCAATACGTTTACTGTTATGCCAAAACAGATAAGCTAATGCAATGGTAAAAACAAACGTACCGTGGTTGCTAGGGAATGAAGGCGTTGCATCATGATCAAGGAAATTATGACCAATATTAGCAGCGAAAGGACGCTCATGTGGAGCAATTGCACCAATTACCCAAGAGATAGACAATGCAATAGCTAAAGAGACCGCAGCTTTGCAGGCTAATGTTCTTTGCTGGCTAAGATGTTTTTCATTACCCCATAACCAATAGAACACTAAAGATAAAGGAAAAAGATAGACAAGGTACTTAGCAATAATTATCGCCATACCGATTTCGAAAGGAGATGCCGCAGGTGTTGCATTCATCATTGAAAATACGGCTAAATTAAATTGTTCCAGCAAAGTAGGCTCCATACATGTCGTGCTGATAAGCGATGTTTGTGATACATAATACGCAAGTTTTTAAGGGTAAATGAGGGAGTAATAAGGGTAAAGTGTTTTTTTCTTATTTAATTGTGCTTTTTTAAAAGAATTGTCAGTTTTAGATTTAACTGAGCTAAAGCACTCTTAAAAAGAGTATTTTGCTTATGGTATTGCTCTCACATTGTTCTTTTTTCTTATTTTCAACGAGGTATAAAAATGTGGCTCCAAAAAAACATCATACTCAACGCAAGGCCGAGAGGGTTCCACTTAATTACACAGGCATTGATTCAAGAATTACCCGAACTAAGACAATATAAAATCGGAATTGCTCATTTTTTTATTCAACATACATCGGCTTCATTAACGATTAATGAAAATGCTGATCCGACAGTACGAAGTGACTTTGAAAGCTTCTTTAATCAAAGTGTTAAAGAGAATGAAAATTACTATCTTCATACTTATGAAGGCAGTGATGATATGCCAGCTCATATAAAAAGTAGCTTACTTGGGCAAAGCGTCACTATTCCTATTAGCCAAGGTGAACTTAATTTAGGAACTTGGCAGGGGATTTACCTTGGGGAGCACCGTAACCGTGGAGGCCGTCGTCATATTATTGTGACATTGCAAGGTGACTGTTATTAGATTGCAGGCAATAAAAAACCCGACAGTTATTTCACCAAAGGGGTTGAAACTATCGGGCTCCTCAATATTTGGGGACATCAAAGAAAAGCAGTGGCACTAATTCAGACTCCGGGTTAGAAAGAAAGTTCGCTGACTAATGAAAAAAAATAGAATTATTTTTTAGAAAGAAAGGAATATAAAGAGATAATGAGTAAAATAAAAAAGGGAAAGCGCTAAAACATATTGAAAATTAAGCTGTTTTAGCGCTTTTTTAATTAGTTGTAGATGCCTAAATTTTCTTTAGCATAAGCTTCAAAATCTGTGCAACCACCAATGTGTTTCTCATCAATGAAAATTTGTGGCACAGTTTCAACTTCTTTACCGACGGTTTTAGATAAATCAGCTTTTGTAATTCCTTCAGCTTGAATATCTACATAGCGGAAATCAAAATCGTCACGTTTTTCAGACAGAGTTTCAGCCAGTTGTTTAGCACGTACACAATATGGGCAACCCGGACGACCAAAAATAACAACAAACATACGACACTCCTTATTGAGGAAATAAAATTCAGGCATAATAGTCTTTATTGGTTGATACTATGCCCTTTTATTAGGCTAAACAAAAACAGTTATTGCCTTTTAGTGTGATAAATTATACCAATTTGCCGAATAATGAGATAGGACTGCAATACAGCATTTAGCGGAGAAAATATGGAAAAGCCTTCTAAACGGGATATGAAATCACTGTCAGATATGCCAAAACCCATCATAATCATAGAGATCGTGGGGATTATTTTATTAGTGGTTGCTTACTTGTATATCAATCAATATATCACTTCTCCGCTGTGGTTAGGGACTTACACGGGGCAATTAACACTAGTTGTTTTGGGGGTTATCTGTATGATCCCACCCTCTATTCATATTGTATGGCGGGCGATTTATCGCTTAACGTTTTTAGGTATTGATAACAACCCCGCGAATAATAAAAAGAAAAAAGAGAATAACAAAGAATAGCGTGCTGTTTTCTCTCAACAAAGCATGAAAAACTAAGAAAAACCAATTTGTAAATTGGCTTAATTTTCTTAGTTTTTCTATTTATTAGTGCCTTCAAGATAGAAAAAGTGGCAAAATAGCCTCAATGCCAAAAGGCACTCTTTTCTTTAGCGCGTAAAGGTTATTTGAATGAACGCTGTTGTTACCCCCGATCTGGATCAGCTAAAATCTTGGCTTGATGAACTACAGATTGCTTATTATGAATGTGACTCTTGTCAGGCGTTACATTTGCCACATCTTCAATATATCAGCGGCATATTTGACGCTAAAATTGATATTCTTGAAGATGTGCTTGTATTTACCGCTATCGCTGAATTAAAACCCTCAGCAATAGTGCCTTTAATGGCTAATCTTAGCCAAATTAATGCAAGCTCTTTGTTTATTAAAACATTTTTAGAAATTAGTGATGAAAACTTACCTAAATTAGTATTCTGCCAATCATTCCCTGTTGCAGCGGGGATCTCATTGAATCAGTTTGATCTATTCTTACAAAAAGCAGAAGAACAATCGGCTGAAGTTGTCAGTGAAATTTTTAATAATGGTTTCTTGTATGGTGAAAAACAAGAAAGCGAAAATGAAGAAGATGAAGAAGAAGTTGAAATAAATAGTTCATCAACTGACTCCTCCTATACTGTACATTAATATTAATCTCCATAACGGTCACAAAATCTTATGCAATGCGCACGATTTAGTGCGGGTGATTGTCATTCTTGTGAATGGCTTTCTCTTGCTTATTCTGAACAAATCAAGAAAAAACAGCACAGCTTATTAGCATTGCTACCTGAAGATTATGCTTTTGATAAATTAGCGCCTGTTGAAAGCCAGCAAGCGCAATTTCGTAATAAAGCTAAAATGGTAGTCAGTGGCAGTGTTGAAAAACCAGTATTAGGCCTAAAAACACGAGAGGGTATGGCTGTCGATTTATGCGAATGTCCTCTTTATCCTGACTCTTTTGCACTGATATTTCCGATTTTAAAAATATTTATAGCGAGAGCAGGATTAGTACCTTACGATATTGAACGTCGTCGTGGTGAGCTTAAATTTATTTTATTAACCGAAAGCAGAAGCAATGGCACGATGATGTTGCGTTTTGTTTTGCGCTCAGAAAAAAAATTAGAACAACTTCACAAAACACTTCCGTGGTTACAAGAACA
Organism: Proteus vulgaris; assembly: GCF_016239305.1. Classification (GTDB taxonomy): domain Bacteria; phylum Pseudomonadota; class Gammaproteobacteria; order Enterobacterales; family Enterobacteriaceae; genus Proteus; species Proteus vulgaris_C. Next base: position 33,162 of record NZ_JAEHOQ010000016.1, read on the forward strand.
ACTGCCTCAATTAGCTGTTATCTCTGTGAATATTCAACCTGTTCATATGGCTATTCTTGAAGGTGAAAAAGAAATTATTCTGACTGAAAAAACATTTTTGGATGAATCTTTTAATCAAATTCCATTATATATTCGTCCTCGAGGCTTTTTTCAAACTAATCCAGAGGTTGCTTCAGCACTTTATGCTACTGCAGGTCGTTGGGTAAGAGAATTAAATATCACACATTTGTGGGATATGTTTTGTGGCTCAGGAGGCTTTGGGTTGCATTGTGCAGATAAATTAACCCAATTGACAGGAATTGAAATTAGTCCTGAAGCAATAGAATGTGCGCGTTTATCAGCCCATGAATTAGGGTTAGAGCATGTTGAATTTCAAGCCTTAGATTCAACAGGATATGCATTAGCTAAAGAGTCAGTACCTGAATTAGTGCTTGTTAATCCGCCAAGACGGGGGATCGGTGAGGCATTGTGTGGCTATTTAAATAAAATGAAACCTCACTTTATTCTGTACTCTAGTTGTAATGCTCAAACCATGGCAAAAGATATTCAGCAACTTTCTCATTATCGTATTGATAGAGTGCAGTTGTTTGATATGTTTCCTCATACTGCTCACTATGAAGTGCTTACCTTATTGGTATTACAAGACAGTTAAGATATTCATTACAAAATAGGTAATGGGTGTTAGTATAAATAAGTATTTAACGCTCGATGGATTACATCGGGCGTTTTCTTTTTTGATTAGATAGGCATTCTATTTTATGCAGAACTTAAAAGCGTTGTTATTAGTAATGGTGCTATTAGGACCATTAGGGATCGATCTCTATTTACCGACCATACCTGCTATTGCTCAAGATTTAGGAAGCAGTGGATCCCTTATTCAATCAACTATCGCTTTATTTATTTTAGTGTTGGGGGTAGGGCAACTTATATCAGGGCCTTTGGTGGATAAGTTTGGTCGTAAACCTATCGCTATCATTGGGATCCTTATCTATATTGCGGGTTCTATCATTGCAACGATCTCAACAGACTCAACGCTTTTTATTATTTCGCGATTATTACAAGCGTCTGCTGTGTGTTGTACTTCCGTTGTGGCTTTTACCTGTGTTCGTGACTGTTTTAATGGTAATGATGCTGCTCGTGTTTTCGGCTTTTTAAATGGCACCTTAAATATTATTCCTGCTCTCGCACCCTTATTAGGTGGATTATTGGCTGAGTATTGGGGATGGCGCGCGCCTTTCGGATTTTTAATTTTTTACTCAGTATTTGTGCTAGTTTTGATCACTCGCTTTTTACCAGAGACTAAGCCCGATAATACAGCCCAATCAAAACAGAAATTAGGTAAAACATACCTTGAGATATTGTGCAGTAAACGTTTTTTAACTTTTGCTTTAGTGAATGCGGGCACAATGGGAATGGCGTTAACTTACGTTTCATTTGCTCCTATTGTGTTGATGAATGATGCGAAACTATCACCACTGATTTTTTCCATCGTTTTTGGTGTAAATGGTTTTTGGATAATGTTTGTTAGCTTTTATGCAAACCGTGTCATTCACCGTGTTGGTAGACCTATTTGTTTGATTTTAGGGGGCGGGCTAATGGGATTAGGCTGTGTGAGCTTATTCTTAAGCTTGTTATTTATTCCTACTGGAATACAAAGCCATTGGCTGATTTATATGCTCCCTGTAGCAAGTGCTTGTGCTGGATTAGCCTTTATTATGGGGCCTGCGACAAGTTATGCACTTGAGCCGTATTCGCAAACGGCAGGTATAGCCTCGGCTTTAGTTGGTTTTATCCAAATGGCAGGCGGTGCTGTTTTTGGTTTAACCGCACTAGCATCACCCGTACAACCTAAATTAGCGTTAGCCGTTGTCATGTTAATCGGGAGCTTGTTGGCGTGGAATGCTTATCGAGTAAGCCATAAAGAAGCGTTAATAGAAAAACAGGCTACACAAGAATAGAACCATTATTTGCTACTGTTTATTCAGCGATAAAAAAAATACCCCAGAGTAAAAACTTCTGGGATATTTTTTATTGATAGCTTGGTTTACGTGTTTTTAATTACGATGTTCAAATTCTAAGGCTTTTTTCTCAATCAACCTCATTAGAAGTGTCAGTATTCCGTTGATGCCTAAATAAATAATGCCTGCGGCAACAAAGACCATCACATCATAACTTTGACCAAATACTTGTCGGCTGTAACCCGTTAATTCAAGCAAAGTGATCGTACTGGCGAGTGAGGTACTTTTAAATATCAATACAACTTCGTTTGAATAGGATGAAAGTGCACGTTTAAATGCATAAGGCAATATTACCCTTGCTGTTTGCACTGGTGACATGCCTAATGCTTGGCAAGATTGCCATTGTCCTGACGGAATAGCTCTTACTGCACCATAGAAAAGTAAGGTTGAATAAGCGGCACTATTTAATGCTAATGTGACCATGGCACAAAACCAAGGTGTTGATAATAACTCCCAAATCATAGGGAATTTTTGCAACGCAGGAAATTGTCCTGGGCCATAATAGATTAAGAAAAACTGCACTAATAAAGGCGTACCGGTAAATAAGGTGATATACGCTTTTACAATTTGAGTAATTACAGGGGTTTTTAATGCCAAAATAAAGGTCATTAAAACCGAAAGTGTAAATGCCACCAATAAAGCCACTAATGTTAATGACAAGCTGGTTGGTAATCCCGGTAAAATATCAACAATATAATCCCACATTATGAGGCACTCCGTTCAAATCGAGTTGTTCTCATTTCTAACCATTTCAGGATATATTGACTGACCAGCGTAATGGCTAAATAAATCAGTGCAACAATGCTATACCAAGTAAAAGGCTCTTGAGTTCTATTGGCTATACTTTGTGTTTGTAACATTAAATCATTAACACTGATTAATGAGACTAAAGCAGTATCTTTTAATAAAACTAACCATTGATTACCTAAACCGGGTAAAGCATGACGCCACATTTGAGGCATAATAAAGCGGAAGAAAATAGTAATACGACCCATGCCTAATGCTTGGCCGGCTTCCCATTGCCCTGTCGGTACTGCTTTTAAGGCGCCACGTAATGTTTGTGAAGCATAAGAAGCATAAAGAAGTGAAAGGGCGATAACACCACAATAGAAAGGTAGAGATTCTGTATTACCAAAATCTATTTGCAGGGTGAAAGAACCTAATTCAATGCCATCCATTAAGATCATGACACCTTGTAAGGTGCCATAATAGACAAAAAGAACCACCAGCATTTCTGGTAGTCCTCTGATTAGTGTTACCCAGCATGTTCCTAAGAAAGCAAAGGCTTTCCATCTCGCGGATTCCCATGCTGTAAACAACATGGCGAGAACTAATCCGATGATAAGAGCAGAAATAGCAAGTGAGACCGTGGTAACGGCCGCACCTGCTAGAGTTGTTATTTCATTCATTTATTAAGCTATTATTGTTATTCAAACCATTTTTTATAAATGACATCATAAGTGCCATCAGCTTTTACTTCAGCTAATGCTTTGTTCAATTTATCTTGTAAATCAGCATTGCCTTTTCTTACTGAGATCGCAAGGCCTGTACCAAAATAGTTAGGATCTGCAACTTTATCGCCTACAATACCTAATTCAGGATTCTTTTTCAGCCATTCATTTACAACTGCAGTGTCACCAAAAATAGCTTCAATACGACCATTCTTAAGATCTAATACTGCATTTTGGTAACTGTCATAAGGAACAGTTTTCATTTCTTTGTGTTGCTCATTGATAAATTTCTGATGGGTTGTCCCATTCTGAACACCAATTTGTTTGCCTTTTAAGCTAGCAACATCAGAGATTTTACCCGTGACTGTAATAAATACCGCGGAGTTATCATAGTAAGAATCTGTGAAATCAACTTGTTTTTGACGCTCAGGCGTAATATCAATACCCGCCATTAATGCTTCAAAACGACGGAATTTTAGACTAGGAATTAAGCTATCAAAAGACTGATTGGTAAAGGTACAATCCGCATTAATTTTTGCACACATTGCATTAGCGAGATCAACATCAAATCCTACAATTTGGTTATTCGCATCAATCATTTCAAATGGAGGATATGTTGCTTCAGTGGCAAAACGGATTGTCTCTTTCTCAGCCGCAGTTGCAGAAAGTGTAATACTGGTCAGAAGTGCTGCAAATAATATTTTTTTCATTGTCTGATCCTGATTTAGTGTGACAAGTAATTAGCAAAAGCTTCCGTTTGTGGAGCTGTGAAACGATAGTTATCACCTTGCTCTATAATACGGCCGTTTTCCATATATACAACTTTGCTCGCGGCTTTGCGTGCAATTTCAACTTCATGGGTCACAATCACTTGTGTAATACCCGTTTCAGAAAGCTCTTTAATAATATCAACAACTTGAGCTGTAATTTCAGGATCTAATGCTGCTGTCGGTTCATCAAATAAGAGAACTTGAGGCTCCATCATTAATGCTCTTGCAATGGCAACACGTTGTTGCTGTCCACCTGATAAATGTAGTGGAAATCGTCCTGCATAATCACTTAAACGTAAACGCTCAAGTAACTTCATTGCTTTTTCTTTAGCCTGCGGTTTTGATAAACCTAATACACGACAAGGTGCTTCAATTAAATTATCAAGAACCGTCAAATGTGGCCATAAATTATATTGTTGAAATACCATACCCACATTTTGGCGTAATGAGCGAATTGCCTTTGCGTTAGGCTGTTGACTAAAGTCAAAATGTAGACCCGCAATTTCTAATTCGCCTGAACGTGGCATTTCTAATAAATTAAGAACTCTCATTAGTGAGCTCTTACCTGCACCACTTGGTCCTAATAGAACCATTGTTTCACCAGCAGAGCATTCCAGATTAATATCATAGAGTGCTTGGTGCGAACCGTAGAAACAATTTATGTTTTTTAATTGAATACTCATGCGTTTTTTCTGAATAGTCATTAACTGGTTCAAATAATAAAACGGTAAGAATAATTATGCAACTAAAACTGCATAATAAAGTGGTTTTTTTACGTAAAAATGGGTAATTTAGCTATTTTTTTTCATTGTTAGGTGAATTTTTATCCAGATTGTAAGCGTTAGTACTTATAGTTTTAGCCATACCTTTGAAAATAAATAAGTGCGCAGGCATCATCGCAAACCAATAAAGTAATCCACTAAAACCGGCAGGATGCCACCAAGCACGAACATCTATTGAACGAAGATTGCCACTATCATGGATAGTAAAAGAAAGTCGACCTAAACCGGGGGCTTTCATCCCAAATAATAAGGTAAGTTGTTTTTCTGGCTCTAGTTTGATCACTCGCCAGCCATCAATCATATCACCAAGCTTTAATGTGTCCCTGGACGGTCGGCCATAAGTAACTTTATTTCCGACCATATCATCCATAATAGCGCGTGTTTTCCATAGCGCATTACCATAAAAGTAACCTTGCTCACCGCCAATTTGTTGTACTGTATGCCAAAGAGATGCAGCACTAGCGGGTGTTGAGACCGTACAACCTGCATTTTTAGGGTAATAACCGTAACCCGGTTTCCAGCGATTACGAACCGCTGGAGAATATCCCCAATCCTGATTATCTAAAGCCGCTTCTTCATCAGCTAATGTTTCTTTTACGGCATCATCAAATTTAATTAGCGATTGAGGAATAAGTTCGCGTAAAGGAGCATCGTTGGCAGGAAGATCATGTTTGAGCCCTTGAATAAGCTCTTTAGCAATGGAAGTTGGCACGGACGTTATCATACTGATAAAACCAGCTGAAATAAGACTGCCCGGCATAGGTAATGGGATCAATACACGCTTTTTACCTGAAATTTTAATAAAGCGCTCAAAAAGAGTTTGATAACTAATATATTCGGGGCCACCGGCATCAAAAATACGATGTTGATGTGCGGGATAATGGATAATTTCTGTTAAATAATAAATTAAGTTTTTTAAGGCAATCGGCGAAGATTTTGAACGAACCCAGCGTGGAGGCGTAAGAATAGGAAGGTTATAAACCATATCACGCATAATCTCAAAGGCGGCAGAGCCAGGGCCGACAATCATTGAGGTTCGGATTTCAGTCACAGGAATAGTGCTTGTTCTTAATACCTCACCAGTGAGTTTTCGGGCGATGAGATGGGGGGAATATTGTTGATCTTCATGTTGTAAGGCACTTAAAAAGATTATTTGTTTAACTTCAGTGCCTTCTAATGCTTCCACAACATTAATTGCCGCTTTACGCTCTTGCTCAACTAAATTATGTGCATCACCCATGCTATGAACAAGGTAGTACACGATATCAGTATCATGCATGACTTTGTTTAAGGTTTCTGGATTATGTAAATCCACAAAAATACAGCGTGTATTTTCCCAACCTTGAGACATCATCCAGTCAACTCTGCGCGCCCCTGCTGTGACTTGATGACCTTGTTTTATCAGAGCTGGAATAAGATTTTGACCAATATGACCACTTGCACCAAGTACTAATACACGCTGTTGATTCATTGTAAATCCACTGTAAAAAGAGAACATTATTGTTCTATTGTTACTGATTTTTCTATGAAGTAAAGAAAGCCATTAATATTGGAGTGATTAAGCTTAACACGAATCCATGCACAATAGCCGCAGGTACAATGGCAACACCGCCACTTCTTTGCAAAACAGGTAACGTAAAGTCCATGGAGGTTGAACCACAAATTCCTAATGCCGTATTTCTATAACGATTAACAATGATAGGAATAAGCATAATAGCCGCTAATTCACGCATTAAGTCATTGAAAAAAGCAGTACTACCAATAACAGGGCCAAATGCATCGGTAAGTACAATTCCAGATAAAGAGTACCAACCATATCCAGATGCAATGGCTAATCCCATTTTCATCGGTAATCCTAGTAAATAAGCGGCTAAAGCACCACCAGCAAGTGCACTCACACCCATGACGATGGCAACGGTTGTTCCTCGGCGGTTAATTAAAATTTGTTTTGGGCTCATTCCGCTATTACGCAATTGTAATCCCACTAACCACAGCAAGAAGATAAGTGCACCTTGGCTAGCATGGGATGCATAATGAAAAATAGACCAACCGGTTAAGCCAACAAAAAAACCGACAACAACGACACCGCATAATTGTAGCGATTCAAGTACCATTTTTATGCGTGATGGTGGTTTAGATTGCTTATGTGCAGGGACATGCCAAGGATCTTTTTTATCTAATAGCCATAAGAATAGTAAATTCGCACCAAAGGTGCATAAAAAGAAAACACTGGCATAAGCAAGAATAGAGACTAAATTTTCACCAATATTATCTAACATGGCTAAACTGACACCCATTAGAAATAGGATAACGTAAACCATCGCACTAAGTAGGCGGTTTGCCAGATGAAGTAATGGGCGATTGTTTAACTTAATCAAATACCCTACAAAAAGCGGAAGTAGGATAATCAATAACCCTGATAACATTTCTATTCCTTACTGAGCACACTCAAATTATAAAATAAACTAATAACGTAGCCTGCATTATAACATTTACTTATGTTGTTGTGGATACAGAAGCTAAGATAAATCTAAAATTTTTATTGAAGCCATGAGCCTAACATGTTTACGGATAAGTGGCTTTAATTGTTTGAAAAGCGAACGATTTGGATATATATCGAATAGTTGAGTAAATTTTATTACGACACCTTTTAACTGTGATTTAATGAAAATATTCATTAAGTAAAATTATTGGCAGATTAAGCATAAAATTAAGATAGGAAGAATAAAAAAATATAGCTTAGTCGTAACTAACGAGGGAATTTATGTATTTAGAAAGAGTGGAAATAGTTGGATTCCGTGGACTTAATCGCCTTTCATTACCTCTTGATATGAATACAGTCTTAGTGGGGGAAAATGCGTGGGGTAAAAGCTCATTACTTGATGCGTTAACACTTAGCTTGGGTATTGAAACCTATCAATATGCCTTTACATCTGATGATTTCCATCGTCTGCCAAATGAGTCGGAAGAAAATAGTAAAAAAAGCCTACAAATAATTCTGACATTTACTGAATCACGCCCTGGACGACATCATTCTTATCGTTTCCATAAGCTTACACCAGTATGGGTTGCAAATGGTGATGAACTAAAACATATTTATTATCGCATCAGTGCAGAACTCGATGAGCAGAAAAATGTAAAAACTTTTCGCTATTTTCTTGATAAAGAAGGAAAACAGATCCGTTTACCTAATGGGCAAACACAAGAAATTATTGCAGAAATTGTTAGGCTTTATCCTGTCCTTCGCTTACAAGATGCACGTTTTGTTCGTGATCTTACTTCAGACGTTATCGATCCTCATAATAATCCTCATCGAGAAGCGTTTAATAATAAAATGAGTGAGTTAACCAAGGCATTAGTCAAAAATCCGGACGAGTTATCAGATGAGGATTTACGTGAAGGACTAGATGCCATGCAACAGCTATTAGGGCACTATTTTGCTGATCATGGTTCGTTGTTGTTTAAATCACATGCTCGTCATCGCAAAGTCAATGAGCCTCATGTGCGTGGCTGGCATGCGTTAGAAAATATTAATAAGGTATTAGCAAAGCCGAATCAACGAAGTATTCGATTAATTATCTTAGGAATGTTCTCCTCTATATTACAGTCTCGAGGTAGTGTTGCATTAGATCCTTATGCAAGGCCTATCGTCATTGTCGAAAACCCTGAAACACGTTTACATCCTATTATGCTTTCGGTGGCTTGGGGGTTGCTTAACCTTTTTTCACTACAACGCATAACAACGACTAATTCAGGTGAGTTACTTTCATTAGCACCATTAGAAAGTGTGTGTCGTTTAGTGCGTGATACCGACAAAGTAGCTGCTTATCGCGTTGGTAATCAGCAATTACATTCGGATGAAGAGCGGCGTATCTCATTTCATATTCGTTATAACAGGCCATCTGCACTTTTTGCTCGTTGCTGGTTATTGGTTGAAGGCGAAACGGAAATTTGGCTAATGAACGAGTTGGCAAGACAATGTAATTATTTCTTTGAAGCCGAAGGAATAAAAGTTATCGAATTTGCACAATGTGGACTTAAGCCATTATTAAAGTATGCAACGTATATGGGAATAGAATGGCATACTTTAGTGGATGGTGATGAAGCAGGTAAGAAATATGCCGCAACCGTTAAAGATTTTGCATCAAAAAGTAATGATGCTGAACGTGATAGATTAACAAAGCTCCCAGCCTTAGATATGGAACATTTCTTATACAAAGAAGGCTTTCGTAATGTGTATCATGATGTTGCAGGTGTACCTGATAATGAAAAATGGCCAACTCGACGTGTGATTATTAAAGCTATCCAACGTTCATCGAAACCTGATCTCGCACTAACGGTAGCTAACAATGCTGCTCAACGAGGAGTAGACTCCATCCCCTCCATACTGAAAAGTATGTTTTCTCGTGTTGCATGGCTTGCTAGAGGCAAAGCAAATTAGGCCGTTATAGCAAGAAAGATAAACGCACGAGATCAATGTAAATTCTATTTAGCGATGAAGGTTAATATCATCGCTAAAGTTTCTTATGGTTTATTAAATTGTTATGTTTAGGAAGGATATTGTATGGCTTTTTTATCTTTAAAAAAGCGCGGGAAAGTGCTCACCCTGATTTTAATTGCGGTTGCTATTATCGCCTATTTTTTTTGGCCGAAAGAAAATGTACCGTCATATCAAACACAAATCATTACGCGAGGTGAGCTGTCAAAAGAAGTGACAGCAACAGGTAAGCTTGATGCTGTGCGTAAAGTTGATGTGGGTGCGCAAGTCAGTGGCCAATTACAAACTTTATTTGTGAAAGAGGGCGATGCGGTTAAAAAGGGCGATTTGTTAGCAATTATTGATCCTAAAAAAGCGCAAAATGAAGTCACTGAATCGCAAGAAACCAACAATGAGCTTAGAGCAAATCTTCAGCAGGCACAGGCCGAATTACGTTTAGCGCAACTTACATATCAACGTCAGTTAAAGCTGATTGGTACGCATGCAATTGCACAAGATGAACTTGATCGTACTAAAACCGATGTTGATGTTAAAAAAGCGCGCATTATCACCTATGAAGCGCAAATTAAAAAGAATCAAGCAACTTTAGATACAGCCAAGACTAACCTTCAATATACGCGTATCACTGCGCCTATGGATGGCATAGTGACGTTTATTAAAACCCTAGAAGGCCAAACCGTTATTGCGGCGCAAGAAGCACCAACGATTTTAACTTTAGCAGATTTAGATACGATGCTGGTAAAAGCGGAAGTATCTGAAGCAGATGTTATTTATTTAAAACCTGATCTTAATGCCTCTTTTACAGTGTTAGGCGCGCCTGATAAAGCCTTTAGCGGTAAGTTAAAAGATATTCTGCCAACGCCTGAAAAAATTAATGATGCTATTTTCTACTATGCCCGTTTTGAAGTGCCTAATGAGCAACATTTACTACGCTTACAAATGACTGCACAAGTTAAAATTCTTATCGAAAATAAGAAAGATGTGCTCCTGGTACCGCTTTCAGTATTAGGTGAGGATGCAGGTATTAATGAATATTATGTTGATGTTTTAGTTAATGGTCAGCCAGAAAAACGCACGGTAAAAATAGGTATGCGTACTGATGTTTATGCTGAAGTCCTCAGCGGATTAAAAGAGAACGATGAGGTGATTCTGGGTGAAACTTCAGGAGATGCATAATGCCAGCATTATTAGAACTCAATGAGGTTAGTCGCGCATATAGCAATGGTGAGGAAGAAACGATTGTTCTCAATAAAGTCTCATTAACGATTAATGCGGGTGAAATGGTCGCTATTATGGGCGCGTCCGGCTCTGGTAAATCGACCTTAATGAATATCCTAGGATGTTTGGATAAGCCAAGTAGCGGTGAATATAAAGTTGCGGGTCAAAGTGTCGCACAAATGGAAGGTGATCAACTTGCGGCATTACGTCGTGAACACTTTGGGTTTATTTTTCAACGCTATCATTTAATGGCGCACTTAAGTGCAGAGCAGAATGTCGAAATTCCCGCTATTTATGCAGATAAAAATGCTACTCAACGTAAAGAAAGAGCGCGTGAATTATTAACTCGTTTAGGATTAGGCGAGCGTGTTGATTATCGACCTAATCAGCTTTCTGGCGGTCAGCAACAACGTGTAAGTATTGCGAGAGCGTTAATGAATGGAGGCGAAGTCATTCTTGCTGATGAGCCTACTGGTGCATTAGATAGTCATTCTGGTAAAGAAGTAATGGCTATTTTGAAGCAATTAAATGAACAAGGACATACAGTTATTATCGTAACGCATGATCCTTTAATTGCAGAACAAGCTGAACGAATTATCGAAATAAAAGACGGTAAAATTATTAGTGATAATCGTCATCAAACAACAACACATAAAGTTAAAAAAGAAACGACAACTGTTTTAACTTCCTCTTATTTTGGACAAGTTGTAGGGCGTTTTACTCAAGCACTAGAAATGGCTTGGCGTGCCATGGTTGTCAATAAAGTACGCACATTATTGACAATGCTTGGCATTATTATAGGGATCGCTTCTGTCGTGACTATTATTGTCATTGGTGATGCTGCAAAAAGTATGGTGCTTTCTGATATAAAAGCCATTGGTTCAAATACCATCGATATTTATCCTGGAAAAGATTTTGGTAGTGACTCCCCTGAAGACAGACAATCATTAACGCTACAAGATGTTTTCGCCTTAAAACAGCAGTCTTATGTGCAAGCTGTAACACCGCAAGTGCAATTTAGTACGCGATTACGTCGTGGAAATCAAGACTCTCCGGCCTCGGTTGCGGGGGTGAGTGAAGATTATTTTACTGTGTATGCTATGAAGTTTTCGCAAGGGCGCTCATTTACCCAAGATATGATCCAGCGACAAGCTCAGGTTGTTGTGATTGACGAAAATACTCGCCATCGATTTTTTCCAACTAAGAAAGATGTGATTGGTGAGCAAATTATTATTCGCAATATTCCATCTACGATTGTCGGCGTTATAGCAGACAAAAAATCAGCTTTTGGGAATGGGCAGTCATTACGTGTTTGGGTACCTTATAGTACGTTAAATAGTCGTATTTTAAATCGTTCATATCTTGATAGCATTACGGTAAGAGCAATAGAAGGCTATGATGCCAGCGTAGCAGAACAACAAATGATCCGTTTGCTCACGATCCGACATGGTAAAAAAGATATTTTCACTTATAACCTTGATAGTTTTATTAAAGCGGCCGAGAGCACCACACAAACAATGCAATTATTTCTTACACTTGTTGCGGTTATTTCATTAGTCGTTGGTGGCATTGGTGTTATGAATATTATGCTGGTTTCTGTGACTGAAAGAACGAGAGAGATCGGTATTAGAATGGCAGTTGGTGCGAGAGCGAGTGATGTGATGCAACAGTTTCTCATTGAGTCTGTATTAGTTTGTTTAGTTGGGGGCGTGTTAGGAATTGCTCTTTCGTTTAGTATCGCAATGATTGCAAGTGTGATGTTACCGGATTGGCATTTTGTATTCCAACCTATTGCATTAATCAGTGCTTTTATTTGTTCAACTGCTATTGGGGTTATTTTCGGATTCTTACCTGCAAGAAGTGCGGCAAAAATGAATCCAATTGATGCATTAGCTCGAGAATAATTCAAATAATAAGATAAAAGCCCTTAAGTATATAAAGGGCTTTTATTTGAATGAATTAGGTATCATTCTTGACTGAAAAAACCTAACCTCATTGGGCAAAAGGTATTATCAGGTTTATTTATACTGTGCATATCTTCTATTCAATGATAGGAATGATAAGGTCAGCATGGTCACCTTTAGGCCCTTTTATCGTGCTATAATTAACTTTCTGCCCCGCTTTAAGTGTGCGGTAGCCTTCCATTCTAATTGTTGAGTAGTGGGCAAAAATATCTTCGCCACCTTCTGCTGGGGTAATGAAACCAAAGCCCTTAGCATTATTGAACCACTTTACTGTACCTGTCTCCATACTTAGCTTCTCTCATATACTTATATTTATTTGTTTAACATCACTTTCAGTATATTTACTGAGCTGTTCATAAAACATACTCTATTTTATTGTTTCAGTCGTCAAGAGGTGGAAGGGATAGAAAGTGTTTCGATAAGGTGAAATTTTGATGTAGCTAACGCTTTGTTATTTTTTTGGATGTAAAAAGAGGGAATAAAAAAGCGTTGATAGGCAGACTTTCCTGTGAGATGGTAAACTAAATGTCATAATTGAAAGTGACGTTTAACAAAACTATGAGTAATGCAAAACAATGGGTCAGTTTGATTTTTTAACAGAAACCACGCTAAGGGATGATGTTCATCAGGTAAACGAGCCACCAGCAATGTATAAGGTGATCTTGAATAATGATGATTACACCCCCATGGATTTTGTTGTAGAAGTGCTTACGATGTATTTTTTTCTCAGTGAAGAAAAAGCAACACAAATTATGCTGGACGTTCATCATAAAGGGAAAGGAGTTTGTGGGGTTTATAGTGCGGATATTGCTGAAACAAAAGTGGCACAAGTTAATCTGTATGCAAGAGAAAACGAATACCCACTTTTATGTACTCTTGAACAAGCATGATCCGGTTAGTCTTTTAAGGAGGAGGTGCTTATGCTTAATCACGAATTAGAGCTGAGTCTTAATGTTGCATTCGCGAAAGCCCGTGATAACAGACACGAATTTATGACTGTAGAGCACCTGTTGTTGGCGCTATTAAGTAATAAATCGGCACGCGAAGCATTGGAAGCTTGTAAAGTCGATCTGGCAGTCTTACGCGAAGAACTTGAAGTCTTTATTCGTAAAACAACCCCTATTTTGCCTGAAAATGTAGACAGAGAAACACAGCCAACGCTGAGTTTTCAGCGTGTATTACAACGTGCTGTTTTTCATGTTCAATCATCAGGTAAAAATGAAGTCTCTGGCGCTAATGTGCTGGTGGCTATTTTTAGTGAACAAGAATCTCACGCAGCTTACTTATTACGTAAACATGACGTTAGTCGCCTTGATGTCGTAAATTTTATTTCTCATGGTATTTCAAAAGAAGATCAGCAAAACGAAAATCTTTCTGACATGAATGATATGAACGCACAATCTCAACAAGAGATGCCTCAAGGTGACGATCATATGGATAATTTTACGACTAATCTTAATCAGTTAGCGCGCCAAGGTAAAATAGACCCCCTGATTGGGCGTCAAGCTGAATTAGAACGAACTATTCAAGTATTATGTCGTCGCCGTAAAAATAATCCGCTATTAGTGGGTGAATCAGGCGTCGGTAAAACGGCAATTGCAGAAGGGCTAGCATGGCGCATTGAACAAGATGATGTTCCTGACGTTATGAAAGGCTACACTATTTATTCACTAGACATTGGTTCGCTATTAGCGGGAACTAAATATCGTGGTGATTTCGAAAAACGGTTTAAAGCGTTACTAAAAACCCTTGAAAAAGATGAGAAAAGCATCTTATTTATTGATGAGATCCATACCATTATTGGTGCTGGAGCTGCATCAGGTGGACAGGTAGACGCAGCGAACTTAATCAAACCTCTGTTATCAGGTGGACGAATTCGAGTTATAGGCTCTACGACTTATCAAGAATTTAGTAATATTTTTGAAAAAGACAGAGCGCTTGCACGTCGTTTCCAAAAAATTGATGTAACAGAACCTTCACCTGATGAAACTGTTTTAATCATCAAAGGGTTACGTCAGAAATATGAAGCGCACCACGAGGTACGTTATACCAATAAAGCGATTCAGGCTGCGGTGGATTTATCAGTTAAATACATTACAGATAGACATCTACCGGATAAAGCTATTGATGTTATTGATGAAGCGGGTGCAAAAACACGTTTAATTGCGCCAAGTAAACGCAAAAAGACGATCAATGTTTCTGATATTGAGTCAGTAGTTGCTAAAATTGCGCGTATTCCTGAAAAAACAGTTTCTAGTAGCGATAAATCGATACTGAAAAACCTCGATAACCAATTAAAAATGTTGGTATTTGGTCAAGATCCTGCAATTCATGCACTATCTGAGGCCATTAAAATGAGTCGAGCAGGCTTAGGCCAAGATAACAAACCAGTAGGTTCATTCTTATTTGCTGGCCCAACTGGGGTAGGTAAAACAGAAGTTACTGTGCAATTAGCGAAAGCGTTGAATGTTAAATTATTACGCTTTGACATGTCTGAATATATGGAGCGACATACTGTTAGTCGTTTAATTGGTGCGCCTCCAGGTTATGTTGGTTTTGACCAAGGTGGATTATTAACTGATGCAGTAATCAAAAACCCTTATTCCGTTGTGTTACTTGATGAAATTGAAAAAGCACATCCAGATGTGTTCAATATTCTGCTACAAGTCATGGATAACGGTACATTAACAGATAACAATGGTCGCAAAGCGGATTTCCGTAATGTTATTTTAGTAATGACTACCAATGCGGGTGTGCGTGAAACGCAACGTAAGTCGATTGGATTTACAGAGCAAGACAATAGCACAGATGCTATGGCGGAAATTAAAAAGGCATTCTCACCTGAATTCCGTAACCGTTTAGATAATATTATTTGGTTTAATGCATTATCACCTGAAATTATCTCTATGGTAGTGGATAAATTTATTGTCGAGCTACAAGTACAGTTAGATGATAAAGGGGTATCGTTAGAAGTGAGTCAAGAAGCACGCCAATGGTTGTGTGATAAAGGCTATGATAAAGCGATGGGCGCAAGACCAATGGCACGTGTTATCCAAGAAAATCTGAAAAAACCATTAGCTAACGAGATTTTATTTGGATCTCTTGTTAATGGCGGTTCGGTTTCTGTTACATTGGATAAACTAGCAGGTAAGTTAAACTACGAGTTTATCAGTCAAGAAAAGCTGGCTAAGAATGAAGATACCGTTATCTAAGGGGTCGCGGTTAACTTATTAAGCCATAAACGCATACACCACAGGTGAGCATTAATAAATGCCTTGCCTGTGGTGTTTTTTTTCACCCGTTATATGACAATAACGGGAGAGAACAGATTGGGATCAACGGCTACGGAAGATGATACGGCCTTTGCTCAGGTCATATGGGGTCAGCTCAACGGTAACCTTGTCGCCTGTCAGGATACGAATATAGTTTTTACGCATTTTTCCTGAGATATGAGCGGTAACGACGTGTCCGTTTTCTAATTCTACGCGGAACATCGTGTTTGGCAGAGTATCCAGTACAGTGCCTTGCATTTCAATGTTGTCTTCTTTGGCCATCTAATCCTCTAAGTTTTAATAACCATATTTTTTAAACGGCAAGATAATGCCGAAAATATTGTCCTATGTAAAGGAATGTTATCGGATAGCAATGGTGTTCACCTTGCTATTACACTTAACATCCTTACCGTGACTTGCGTTTTACTAAGCTAAAGCAAAAGTAATAACAGAAGTCGTAATTCTTTATTTTGTGGTATTTATAACAATAAAATAGCAACACACCCTAACCACATAATGGGTGTGTAAGATAAAATTTTTGTATAAACCTTTTTGCATAAATAACAGAATGACATTATTAATTCTGTTTTAAATAAGAAGGGCTTTACAAAAACAAGCAGTGATTATAATTCCAACGATTGCTGATACCAACACTTTTTATCAATAATCACTTTTTTCCAGCGAGATAATGCATCTAAATAATGGTCACGCGAGATCTCACTGGCACCTAACGAGGCAGTATGAGAGTTTAGCACCTGACAATCAAATAGTTGACCCCCATAACGAAGAAAATGGTTATAAAAAGCAATAAAGGCACATTTAGAGGCGTTATCTCTGCGACTAAACATCGATTCACCACAAAAAACCGCACCGATATTGATCCCATATAATCCACCCACGAGTTCATCACCTTCCCAGACTTCAACAGAGTGTGCTTCACCTTGATGATACAGTGCTTCATAACCTTCTTTTATATCAGGGCCTATCCATGTACCTTCATCACGTATAGAACAGGCCTCTATTACTGAAGCAAAGGCGTGATTTAACGTTATTTTATATGGTTGATGACGAATAAATTTACGCAAACTACGCCCAATATGTAAATCACCGGCAGGCAATACAGCTCTTGGATCAGGTGACCACCATAATGGTTCTTCGTAAGGGAAGTACCAAGGAAAGATCCCTGATTGATATGCAACACGTAACCGAGAAGGGGAGATTTCTCCCCCTATTGCTAATAATCCATTAGGCTCTTTTAATGCTAAATGAGGCTCTGGGAAATCCAAATCACTATTGTCTAATTGAAACAATGGCATATTATGCCTCGTGCGTCGGAGTTAATAGTGCCTGTCTTTGATGAAATTTAGCATAATGTCCTTGTTGTTGTAATAATGAAGCATGAGTGCCTGTTTCAACGATTTTTCCGTTATCCATAACGCAGATTTTATCCATTTTATCTAAACCGTGGAGTCGGTGAGTGATCATTAATACTGCTTTACCCTGACAATGCTGATGTAAGAGAGCAAGGATCTGCTGTTCTGTATCGGCGTCAAGGCCCTCTGTTGGCTCATCAAGCAATACAAGAGGTGCATTGTGGAGTAGGGCTCTTGCCAGTCCTAAACGTCGCTGTTCGCCGCCTGAGAGCTGTCTACCACCATCGCCCATCCATGCGTTTAAGCCTTCATCATTTTCCAGAAGGTGTCCAAGGCCAACTTGTTGAAGTGCATAGACTAGCTCTTCATCCGTAGCCTCTTCTTTTGCCATAATTAAGTTTTCTCTTAGGGTATGACTAAAGACATGAACACGTTGAGGAACAACAGACATCATTGAACGCAAAGTCGCTTCATCATAATCGGCAATAGATGAATTATTTAAGCGGATCGTGCCGTGAGTTGGATCAAAAGCGCGGTTGATCAATTGCAATAGTGTTGATTTACCACAGCCTGTTTTTCCTAGCAATGCAATGTGTTGTCCTGCTTCAATGGTTAAATCCACATGATTAATAACTTGCATCGGCTGAGCTGGGTAAGTAAAGCACACATTATGCAGGGTAAGTGAAGCACTTTTTCTTCTTTCTTCCCCTTTTCTAGGGAAAGTGACATCTGGTTTTTGCTCAATTAAATGAGAAATACGTGTTGCAGACGTCATTACTTGTCCTAAATGCTGGAAAGCAACAGTAACAGGGGCTAAAGATTCAAATGCTGCCAATGCACAGAACGTGAATAATGCAATTAAGGCTTCAGGCATAAAGCTATGGTCTATTCCATCTGCTGCCAACCATAGAATTAGAGTTGCAGTTAGTCCTGAGGCGAGGATCATCAATGATTGCGATAACCCTGTTAAGTTTGCTTGTTGTGCTTGTCGGTGTAACCATTTGGCTTCAAGTTGCGCTAAATTCGCTCTAAAACGAGGTAACGCACCAAAAACAGTCAGTTCTGCTTGCCCTTGTAACATGCTAGTTAGCACAGTGCGGTATTGTCCACGTAAATCAGTCAGGTCTCGGCCGATAGGTTTACCTGCATAATAGAACACAAAAGGTAAAACAATCAGCAAGGTGAGCATAATACCACCTAATGTATTGGCTAAGCGAGCATCAATTAAGCCAAGGCCAAACATAATCATCATAATGACGACAAAAGCGGCAATAATAGGTGAGATAACACGAATATAAAGGTGATCTAATGTTTCAACATCAGCCACTAAGCGGTTAAGTAACTCACCTTGACGAAAACGTGCAATTCCACCGGGAGAAAGAGGCAAGATCTTTTCAAAGGTGAATACTCGTAAATGTGATAATACGCGAAACGTTGCATCATGACTAACGAGTCTTTCAAAATAACGGCCCGCAGTACGAAATATCGCCGCACCACGAACACCTGCAGCAGGTAGCATATAGTTAAAGCTATAAATCCCCGCAAAACCGGCTAGAGAAGTACCCGCTAAAAACCAACCTGATAGTGTTAAAAGACCAATGCTCGCCAGTAAAGTTAAGATAGCAAGAATAATACCTAGCAATAACATAAACCAGTGGCGACGATAGAGTGCGAGAAAAGGAAGCAATACTTTCATAATTAAAGTTCCTCTTTACGATGAGCAAGAAGACGAGCAAAAGCCCCTTGTTTCTGGCTTAATGATGCATAAGTGCCCGTTTCAATAATTTGACCTTTTTCCATTACCCAAATCTGATCGTAACCTAATGTTTCTTCCAATAAATGAGTAACAAGCAACGTAGTTTGATTTAATGATGCATTATTGAGTGCATGCATCACACGTTGTTCGCTATGAGAATCAAGGCTTGCTGCTGGTTCATCTAGTAATAATAATTGGCAAGGGGATAATAGAGCACGGGCTACGGCAATTCGCTGTGCTTGGCCAACAGAAAGACGTGCAGCACTATCACCAATTACTGTATTTAACCCATCAGGTAAATCGTTAATAAAATCGCTGACATAGGCCTTTTCAATAGCCAGATTAATTTGTTCTGAACTGGCATTTGGAGCGCTTAAACGTACATTATCAAGTAAAGTTTGTTCAGGTAAATTTGGATTTTGTCCCACCCAACTTAAACATTGACGCCATGCTTCAGGTGAAAGCTGAGTTAATTCAATACCATTAACTTTTAATGAACCGCGATAAGGTAAAAAACCTAAAAGGGCGTTTAATAATGAGCTTTTTCCTGCACCACTTTGGCCTACAATCGCAATACGTTGCTGAGGATTAATTGTAAAACTTAATGGGCCTGCTAATTTTACGCCTTGATGCGATAAAATCTCTAGTTCATGTGCTGTTATTTCAATACGTTCGTTTGCATTGATACGCTCATTACCTGCTAATTGTGGTTTTTCGCCATCAGCTTCTAAAAACTCAACCAGAGACTCTGCTGCGCCCACTGCTTGCGCTTTTGCATGATAATAAGTACCTAAATCTCGTAAAGGTTGAAAAAATTCAGGAGCAAGGATCAGCGCTAAGAAACCTGAAAAGAGGGTAACACCCAAACCATAACTACCAAAATTAAGTTCACCTAAATAAGAAAACCCGAAATAAACAGCAACAACAGCAATAGAAACAGCGGTAAAAAATTCCAATACGCCAGAAGACAGGAACGCCATTCTTAGCACTTCCATCGTGCGTTTACGGAAGTCTTCGGTAGCTTCAGTAATTTGTTTTATTTCGGCATTACCACGGTTAAATAGTCGTAATGTATCTAATCCTCTTAATCTATCGAGGAAGTTACCACTTAAACGACCTAAAGCGAGAAAATTTCTACGGTTAGCATCTGCTGCACCTAAGCCAACTAATGCCATAAATAGCGGGATCAGTGGGGCAGTAAAGAATAAAATTAACCCCGCAACCCAGTTAACAGGAAATAAGGTGATAAGGATAAGAATAGGCACAATAGCGGAAAGATACATCTGTGGAAGATAACGTGCATAATAATCTTGCATATCTTCAATTTGTTCTAAAATAATCGTAGCCCAACTTCCCGCTGGTTTGCCTTTAACCCAAACAGGGCCTAATTCTTCAAGTCTATCAAGGACAATTTTACGAATTTGTTGCCTAACTGCCATACCACAGCGATAACCAACACGCTCTCGTATTGCCATTACTGCTGCACGTAAGATAAAAATACCAATAAGAGTGAGAAAGGTAGGTATATGCGTATCACGGTTAATACTGTCCATGATAAATGCTTGAAGTAAAACGGCTAATAACCATGCTTGAGCAATAATTAATAAACCGCTTACAACACCTAAAATCATTGATAGCCGTAGCCATCGACGGGCTGGAGCGCTTTGCTGTTTCAGCCATCGAACCAATTCATTTTGTTTAGTTTTATCCATAAGAAAAGATTCAAATCTGCAGGTGAGATACAAAGTATCAGAAAGGCCAAGGTAAGTAGTTATACGCTTTGGCAACCAGGCTAGTATGTTACATGGTAAAAGGCGCTACTGAAATAGCGCCTTGAAAGGAAGTGATGATTTTAGTTGGATTTTTGTGCGTCTAAGTAACGTTCTGCATCTAAAGCAGCCATACAACCTGTTCCTGCAGAGGTAATTGCTTGACGATAAATGTGATCCATTACGTCACCAGCTGCAAAAACGCCCTCAATTGAGGTTTGAGTTGCATTACCCTGTGTTCCTGATTGTACTTTGATGTAACCGTTGTCTAATTCTAATTGTCCATCAAAAATAGCCGTATTAGGGCTATGTCCAATGGCAATAAATACACCCATTACATCCAATTCTTCGGTTTTATCACTCTTAGTATCTTTTAAACGAACTTTGGTTACACCCATATCGTCGCCAAGAACTTCATCTAAAGTACGATCAGTATGCAAAATAATATTGCCACTGTTTACTTTGTCCATTAAACGATTAATTAAGATTTTTTCAGAACGGAATGAATCACGGCGGTGGATCAGGTGAACTTCGGATGCAATATTGGCTAAATACAGTGCTTCTTCTACTGCGGTATTACCGCCACCAACGACCGCAACTTTTTGGTTACGATAGAAGAAGCCGTCACAGGTTGCACAAGCAGAGACACCACGGCCTTTAAAAGATTCTTCTGAAGGTAAGCCGATATAACGTGCGGAAGCACCTGTAGCAATAATTAATGCATCACAGGTGTACTCTTGTTCATCACCAAATAGGCGGAAAGGGCGGTTTTTCAGATCGACTTTATTAATATGGTCAGAGATAATCTCTGTATTAAATTTTTCAGCGTGCTGAAACATGCGATCCATTAAGCCTGGACCGGTTAACCCTTCAGGGTCACCGGGCCAGTTTTCGACTTCTGTTGTTGTTGTCAGCTGACCGCCTTTTTCAACACCCGTAATCAGTACTGGTTCTAAGTTTGCTCTTGCAGCATAAACGGCAGCGGTATAACCCGCAGGGCCTGAACCTAAAATAATAAGTTTGCTATGTTTGATGGTGCTCATGTGTACCTCATCTCTGATTAGGCGTGATGCGAATTGGGGGATTGTAGGAGAAATAAGACGTTAAAAAAAGCCAATGACGAGAAATAGACATAATATTTTAGCTATTTTAGCAATAGTTAATACTAATATAGTTTAATAATTATAGAGTTATATTGGGCTAACATCATCGAATCAACACGAAACATTTTGCTTTACAATTGATGACTATCTTGCGTATATAGAGAATAACATAGCGCCTTGTTCTGATTTTTACTCATTTGCTTTGACAATCCGCTGTACATTTGCGAAAACATGATTGTTAAAGATAATTATCTTTGGATGTTATAGGTACAATTTTTCGACAGACAGGGTGTAAGATAATTACTTTGCGATATTTGCTAATGAGTATTTAGATAAAACAGATGTTTTATCTGGCATTAAAAGAAAATAGATTGGTAGTTTGCTCTGACCGTTTGATACCAAAGTTTCGACATTGATGCTGAAGGTGTACAGGTATGGGTATAGGAAAATAAAGTAAGAGAAAAAGAGAAAGAGAGTATAGAGATGATTGATAATAAAAAACGTCCGGGTAAAGATCTTGATAGAATAGACCGGAATATTCTAAATGAGCTTCAAAAAGATGGTCGTATTTCAAACGTTGAGTTATCTAAACGTGTTGGTTTATCACCAACGCCTTGTTTAGAGCGTGTACGTCGTTTAGAGCGCCAAGGATTCATTTCTGGTTATACTGCGCTGTTAAACCCTCATTACCTCGATGCATCATTACTGGTATTTGTGGAAATTACACTAAACCGTGGCGCACCAGATGTTTTTGAACAATTTAATATGGCTGTTCAAAAACTTGAAGAAATCCAAGAATGTCATTTAGTTTCTGGTGATTTTGACTATCTGTTGAAAACTCGTGTGCCTGATATGTCTGCTTACCGTAAATTACTGGGTGAAACTCTGTTACGTCTTCCGGGTGTTAATGACACACGTACTTACGTGGTTATGGAAGAAGTTAAACAAAGCAACCGCCTTGTAATCAAAACTCGCTAAGCCAACTTAATAGGTTGGTGCAAAACAGGAAAAAATTAGGTACACTCCTGTTTATGCATACAGTTTCAACGCTGAGATATCTCAGCGTTGTTCCGTTTTAATTTAACCCTAAGTTAAACCTGGAGAGCCCTCTTTGAGCCAGGAATATACAGAAGACAAAAATGTTCGTTTAACAAAGATAAGTAACCGTCGTCGTGTTTGGGAAGCTATTCTCATTTTAATCGGGATTGGTGCTGTCTTTTTGATGGTTTCTTTATTTAGCTTTCATCCCTCTGATCCTAGTTGGTCGCAAACTACATGGAATGAACCTATTCAAAACTTAGGTGGCAGTATCGGAGCATGGTTAGCGGATATCCTATTTTCAGCATTTGGCTTACTTGCCTATGCAATTCCTGTTGTGGTTGTTTTTGGTTGTTGGAATTCACTACGCTACCAAAAAAATCGCGAGTATACTGATTTTTTCTCCCTTGCACTTCGCACGATTGGTGCCTTGGCTCTGGTTTTTACCTCTTGTGCATTAGCTGATCTTAATTTTGATGATATCTACAATTTTAGCTCAGGTGGTGTCATTGGCAGTTTATTTAGTAAAGCACTATTACCTTGGTTTAATGTATTAGGTGCAACGCTTGCACTGTTATCTGTCTGGGCTGTTGGTTTTACATTATTTACAGGCTGGTCGTGGCTAACTATCACAGAAAAAATTGGTGCGGTTATCCTCGGTACGGTGGGTTTTATTACTAATCGAGGTCAACACGACGCTGAATACGAAGACGAAGAAGATGATAGCACTCAATATTTTGTTGGTGATGTTACTGAGCATTCAAATCAAACAGAAAAACAATCATCAGAACTAACAACAGAAGAGAGTGATGATATTTTATTTTCTGCGCCTTCAGCGCTTGAACTTGCTCGTCAGCAAGATATTGATTCATCACAACCGCCTAAAACGGAAAGAGAAGATGATTTACCTTCTTTCAGTGCAACAAATGATACAGACGATCATGTTCAATCATTAACGCCAGTTGCGTCTATTATAGCGGAGTCTGTTGTAGAACAAACGTCCCAAATAACAGAAGAAGTATCTGAACATTACCGTTTTGATATTCCTGAAGCTTTCCTTAAAAAAGACATTCAACCAGAAGTCAGCGCTCCTCAACATTCTGTTTGTTCAAGACCAGAAGAGAACACATCTTTTGCGATGCCATTAGTTGAAAATAATCCTATTGCACAACCTACAGATGACTTAGATAGCTTTATGCCTGTTGGGCGAGCTGAACCTACATTTTCACTGGCGCCAGATAGCGATGATGCCTCAACACAAGCCGCAGCGGTGACTGCCGGAGTAGCAAGTGCCCTAGTGAGTCACGGAGCACAAGTTAAACAAGGTTTAGGACCTGAACTACCACGACCAAACCCAGTACGTTTGCCTACTCGTCGTGAGCTTTATGGTATTCATATTCCTTCACAACGTGAAGCGGAACTGCGCCGTCGTGAAGAAGCTGTACAATCAGAGCCTGAAGATGAATTAGCTGATATCCAAGATCAAGCAAATTTTGAACAGCAATTACGCCAACAATTTCTTGAACAGCAACGTGAACGCTATGGCGACGAAGCTGATGAGGTTGTTGAGCAATCCGGCTCTCATTATGAGCCAAATATTGAAAAACCACTTTCTTCCTTTAATCATCAACAAGATAATTATCAAGACGAACCTACCGTTACTGCAAATACATTCTCTTCAGCGGAAGATAATAGCAATGATATTGATGAGAATGAGCTTTACGAACAGCAACAACTAGCTGCGCAATTTAAACAACAACTGCAAGCACGTTATGGTGATGATGTTTCATTGGATGAAGAAGAAGAGCTATTACCTCAACTCTCTTCGCAAGCACCTACATTGCAAGCAACAACGGGTTATCAACCTCATATTCAACATTCGTTTGCTTCACAATCAACACAACCGACGCAAACAATGGAGAAACAAGTAGAGTATCCAACCAGTAATGCGTTTTTACAAATCTCACCTCGTGATGATGAAGAGGAAGAGTATAGCCCGAAAATTGAGTTAGAAAGAGAACTCACAGCATTAGAAGCTTTTTCGCCTATTGATGATTTATTGGATGAAGATCCGATAGAGCCAGTATTTACGCCGATTGTTTCTGAACCTGTTACACCACATGCTAAATCTCAAACTGCATCGCAACCACGTATTGAACCACAGCCAAATATGGTTCAGCATTTTGCACAGCAACAGCAACAGCAACAGCAACAGCAACAGCAACAGCAACAGCAACAGCAACAGCAACAGCAACAAGAATCATTAATTCATCCATTCTTGATGCGTAATGACAGGCCGTTGCAAAAACCGACTACGCCAATGCCTTCACTGGATCTGTTAACAACACCGCCAGTAGAAGAAGAACCTGTTGATATGTTTGAGCTTGAGCGTATCGGTAAACTTATTGAAGCGCGTCTTAATGATTATCGTGTTAAAGCCAAGGTGGTTGGTATTTCACCGGGGCCTGTTATCACGCGATTTGAACTTGAACTTGCGCCGGGTGTAAAAGCTGCGCGTATTTCAAATTTATCACGTGACTTAGCACGTTCATTGTCTGCCATTGCGGTACGTATTGTTGAAGTTATTCCAGGAAAACCGTATGTAGGACTGGAATTACCTAATAAAAAGCGTCAAACCGTATATATGCGTGAGTTGTTAGACAGTGATGCATTTCGTGACAGTCGCTCTCCACTGACTGTTGTTTTAGGTAAAGATATTGGTGGACAACCCGTTGTTGCTAATCTTGCTAAGATGCCCCACTTACTGGTGGCAGGTACAACAGGTTCAGGTAAATCTGTCGGTGTGAATGCAATGATCATCAGCATTCTCTATAAAGCGAAACCAGAAGATGTTCGCTTTATTATGATTGACCCTAAAATGCTTGAGCTGTCTGTATATGAAGGAATTCCACATCTTCTGACTGAAGTTGTGACAGATATGAAAGATGCTGCAAGTGCGCTGCGATGGAGTGTAGCTGAAATGGAGCGTCGTTATAAACTAATGTCTGCACTTGGTGTACGTAACCTTGCAGGTTACAACGAAAAAATTAAAGAAGCTGAAGCGATGGGACGCCCAATTCCAGATCCATTCTGGAAACCAACAGACAGTATGGCGACAGAAATGCCAACGTTGGAAAAAGAACCTTACATCGTGGTTGTCGTCGATGAATTCGCTGATTTAATGATGACTGCGGGTAAAAAAGTGGAAGAGCTAATTGCTCGCTTAGCGCAAAAAGCACGAGCTGCCGGTATTCACCTTGTACTTGCAACACAAAGACCTTCAGTTGATATCATTACCGGATTAATTAAAGCCAATATTCCTAGCCGTATTGCCTTTACAGTTTCGAGCAAAATCGACTCCCGAACCATTTTAGATCAAGGTGGTGCTGAATCATTATTAGGCATGGGTGATATGCTTTATGCACCTAATGGTTTTGTGCCTGAGCGTGTTCATGGTGCTTTTGTCAGCGATGATGAAGTACATGCCGTGGCAACTGATTGGAAAGCACGAGGTCGTCCGCAATATATTGAAGCTATTACTAAATGTGGTGAAGAAGGCGAAAGTGGTAATGGAGGGGGCTACGATGATGGTGAAGAGCTTGATCCATTATTTGACCAAGCGGTAGAATTTGTGGTTGAGAAACAACGTGTTTCTATTTCTGGTGTACAACGTCAATTTAGAATTGGCTACAACCGTGCAGCAAGAATTGTAGAGCAAATGGAGATGCAAGGTATTGTCAGCACGCCAAATCACAACAATACGCGTGATGTACTTTCGCCACCGCCTTCTGATATGTAATATCTTGAAAACTCAGTTATCAGCTAATGAGATAGCATGATAATCTACACAATATCATTAAAATTTATACGCCGACATTATGTCGGCGTAATCTCATGCCGAGGCTTGTAGAATGAAAAAAGTATTATTTGCAGTGTGTGCGATGGCATTAATAAGTAGCCAAGCTGTTTGGGCTGATGCGCGTCAAGATCTGCAACAACGATTAAATAAAGTAAATAGTTTTCAAGCTAACTTTAGCCAAACTGTCACTAGCAATGAAGGTGCTCTTATTCAAAAAGGGGAAGGTAATTTAAAAGTACAACGCCCTGATTTGTTTAATTGGCAAATGACAGCGCCTGATGAGAGCACTCTAATTTCTGATGGCAAAACATTATGGTTTTATAATCCCTTTGTGGAGCAAGTTACTGCGAGTTGGCTTGAAAGTGCTACAACCAATACTCCGTTTATGTTGATCGCGCGTAACGACAGTAAAGAATGGCAAAATTATGAAGTTAAACAAACGGGTGACCGTTTTGAGCTAACGCCAAAAGTAGAAAATAACTTAAAACATTTTACGATCACCGTGTTACCTAATGGGCAAATTCAGCAATTTGCGGCCACAGAACAAGATGGTCAGGTGAGTAATTATCAATTAACTGATCAAACGGCTGCACCAATCGATGCATCCGCGTTTCGCTTTACACCTCCTGTGGGTGTGACTGTGGATGACCAACGTCAGTGAGGATATTTTGAGTAATTTATCACTCGATTTTTCACGCAATGAGTTCCAACCTCTGGCTGCAAGAATGCGACCTGAAACATTGGAGCAATATATCGGGCAAACGCATTTACTTGCCGAAGGTAAGCCATTACCTCGTGCTATTAAGGCGGGGCAATTGCACTCCATGATTTTATGGGGGCCACCAGGCACAGGGAAAACAACTCTTGCTGAGATTATTGGTCGCTATGCGCAAGCTGATATAGAACGTTTATCTGCGGTAACATCGGGTATTAAAGAAATCAGAGAGTCTATTGAAATTGCGCGCCAAAATCGTAATGCTGGGCGCAGAACAATACTATTTGTTGATGAAGTACATCGTTTTAATAAAAGCCAGCAAGATGCTTTTTTACCTCATATTGAAGATGGAACTATCACTTTTATTGGCGCAACGACCGAAAACCCTTCTTTTGAACTCAATTCAGCTTTGCTCTCTAGGGCGAGAGTTTATCTATTACGCTCATTGACTGAAGCTGATATTGAGTTAGTACTTCAACAAGCATTAGATGATACTGAACGTGGTTTAGGTGGACGCAATATCATTTTACCTAATGATACTCGTAAAATGATTGCACAATTGGTTAATGGTGATGCACGTCGTTCATTAAATTTGCTTGAAATGATGGCAGATATTGCGGAAGTAGATAGCCAAGGAAAACGTACGTTGACCCCCGCGTTACTCACTGAAATTAGTGGTGAGCGTAGTGCGCGTTTCGATAATAAAGGTGATCGTTTTTACGATCTTATCTCTGCATTGCATAAATCAGTAAGAGGATCTGCACCTGATGCAGCACTTTATTGGTACGCAAGGATCATAACAGCCGGTGGCGATCCGCTTTATGTTGCTCGCCGTTTATTGGCAATCGCATCAGAAGATGTAGGTAATGCCGATCCTCGCGCAATGCAAGTCGCTATTGCCGCATGGGATTGCTTTACGCGTGTAGGGCCTGCTGAAGGTGAACGCGCGATTGCGCAAGCCATTGTGTATTTGTCTTGTGCACCAAAAAGTAATGCAGTTTATACAGCATTTAAAGCTGCTATTGCAGATGCCAAAAGTAAACCTGATTATGACGTGCCTGAACATTTGCGTAATGCGCCGACAAAACTCATGAAAGAAATGGGGCTTGGTGCTGAGTATCGTTATGCCCATGATGAGCCTAATGCGTATGCGGCAGGAGAGGTTTATTTTCCTAAAGAAATGGCCAATACGCAGTACTATTACCCAGTAAAAAGAGGGTTAGAGATCAAGGTTGCAGAGAAATTAGACTGGCTTTCTCAACAAGATCAAAATAGTGTTACAAAACGCTATCGCAAAATGTAAAGATGCGGTAAGGTTATTAAATTATCATTAATTTCTTAACTATGCCTTGTCTCAGATATCTTTTTTATAAGATAGGAGAGAAGGTTTTTATTAATCTACCAATAAGCACAGGATAAGCATGCTCGATCCAAATCTACTGCGTAATGAGCTAGACGCGGTCGCCGAAAAACTGGCTCGCAGGGGGTTCACCCTCGATGTGGAAAAAATCCGTCAACAAGAAGAACGCCGTAAGGTGTTACAGGTTGAAACCGAATCCCTGCAAGCAGAACGTAATTCTCGATCGAAGTCCATCGGTGCGGCAAAAGCGCGTGGTGAAGATATTGAGCCACTTCGTCAGGAAGTTAACCTGTTAGGTGAAAAACTTGAAGCTGCAAAAGCAGAACTTGAAGTTCTTCAAGCGGAAATTCGTGATTACGCTTTAACTATCCCTAATATGCCAGATGATGCTGTGCCAAATGGTAAAGATGATAGTGAAAACGTAGAAGTTTTTCGTTGGGGCACACCAAAGACTTATGATTTCGAATTAAAAGATCATGTGACTTTAGGTGAGCTGACTGATGGTTTAGATTTCGCTTCTGCGGTGAAAATCACCGGTTCACGTTTTGTTGTGATGAAGGGTCAAATTGCGCGTTTACATCGTGCTATCACCCAATTTATGCTGAATTTGCACACAGAAGAGCACGGTTACCAAGAAATGTATGTTCCTTACTTGGTTAACCATGCAACACTGTACGGTACAGGTCAGTTACCTAAATTCAGTGAAGACCTATTCCACACAAAACCGTTAGAAGAAGAAGCAGAAAGCCAATACGCGCTTATTCCAACAGCAGAAGTGCCTGTTACCAACATGGTAAGAGACGTTATTCTCGAAGAAGACGATTTACCATTGAAAATGACGGCTCATACGCCATGTTTCCGTTCAGAAGCAGGCTCTTATGGTCGTGATACTCGTGGTCTTATTCGTATGCACCAATTTGATAAAGTTGAGCTGGTTCAAATTGCTCACCCTGAAAAATCAATGGAAGCATTAGAAGAGCTAACAGGCCATGCTGAAAAAGTGCTGCAATTACTGAATCTGCCATATCGTAAAGTTGTGCTTTGCACTGGTGATATCGGTTTTGGTTCACGTAAAACTTATGACTTAGAAGTTTGGGTTCCAGCTCAAAATACTTATCGTGAAATTTCTTCATGCTCAAATATGTGGGATTTCCAAGCTCGTCGTATGCAAGCACGTTTCCGCTCCAAAGGTGACAAGAAAACTCAACTGGTTCATACATTAAATGGCTCTGGTTTAGCAGTAGGTCGTACTTTAGTTGCAATCATGGAAAACTATCAAATGGCTGATGGTCGTATTGAAATTCCAGAAGTGTTACGTCCTTACATGAACGGTTTAGAATATATCGGTTAATTATTATCTAATTAATTGAGTATTAATAATTTAACCCTCTGCTTAGGCAGGGGGTTTTTTATTGGCCTTAATAAATATTTATCGCTATTAATTTAATTTATTCTGGATATTAAAGCTAGTAAGTGAGGATATAATCGAGTAAATATTTTATAAAAAAGACATCAAAAACAGTTTAATTCTAAGGTATATCGTTTTAGTTTACTGTATTTTCATTCCTTGCTTGACAATTCTTCTAATTAACCTTAATTTGGATTTCTAGATGTTTAGACGTCTAGATTTCTATTTAATGGATGGGTTACTTAAAATGATAACATTAAAAAATGTCAGCAAAATTTATCAGCGAGGGAAAAAACAAACTGTTGCTGTTGATGACATTAATCTCAATATTGAACAAGGGGATATCTTTGGCATTATTGGTTATAGCGGTGCGGGGAAAAGTAGTTTGATCCGACTATTAAATCGCTTAGAGCCAGTTACCGAAGGCGAGGTGATTGTAGGAAAATATAATATTACTACCAGCAGTGAACGTGAGATCCGTAAAATTCGTCACTCGATTGGCATGATTTTTCAACACTTTAATTTATTATGGTCACGCACAGTTAGAGAAAATATTGAATTTCCACTCGAAATTTCGGGTGTAGATAAAAAACAACGCTCTCAGCGAGCGAATGAACTGATGGTGTTGGTTGGGCTTGCTGATAAAGCAGATGAATATCCATCAACATTAAGTGGTGGACAAAAGCAACGTGTGGGTATTGCTAGAGCGCTAGCAAACAATCCGGATGTTTTATTATGCGATGAAGCAACATCTGCATTAGATCCAAAAACAACACAAACAATTTTAGCATTGCTCGCTGAAATTAATAAAAAAATGAATATTACGATTGTGTTGATCACACATGAAATGCAGGTTGTAAAAGCGATATGCAACAAAGTTGCAGTTATTGAGCAAGGAAGAATAATAGAACAAGGTAAAGTGCTGAACATATTTAATCACCCCAAACACAAAGTAACACAGCAATTTTTATCTCAATCAGCACAGGTAATAGATAATAATGATGACATTGGTAATATAAAACAGCAAAGCACAGTAATAAGATTACTATTACAAGAAGGTAAAAAATATGATTATTTTCTTTATGATTTAATTTCTAAATTTAATGAACCAATTAATTTGATAAAAGGAAATTTCTCACAAGAAAATGGATTTATTTATTTACAATTAAATAATAAATCTAATGAAATTATCCAATACCTTAAGAATAATAATTTTAATATAGCGGTTGTGTGATATGAATGAAATACAGGTTTTAGTTAATAGTTATTTTCCTCATTTAAAACTCAATGTCTTAGGAGAAGAAACATTAAATACTCTATATATGACGCTGGTTTCTGGTCTATTATCTTGCTTATTAGGGATGTTAATTGGTGTCGCATTATTTTTAACGGCGAAAGAAGGTTATAAAGAACAGATTTCTATTTATAGAGCACTTTCATTTATTGTAAATGTTTTTAGAGCTGTTCCCTTTATTATTTTAATTATTTTATTATTTCCTTTTACCAAATGGATTGTGGGAACCATATTAGGAGTTAATGCAGCACTACCAGCATTAGTCATTTCAGCGGCTGCATTTTATGCAAGGTTAGTTGAATTAGCACTACGTGAAGTTGATAAAGGTGTAATAGAAGCAAGCCTCTCAATGGGAGCTAATTTACCTACATTAATATTTAAAGTGTTACTGCCTGAATCATCCCCTGCATTAGTTTCTGGCTTAACGGTAACATTAATTTCTTTAGTTGGAGGAACGGCTGTTGCCGGGGCGATTGGTGCGGGTGGATTAGGAAACTTAGCTTATTTAGAAGGGTTTCAGCGTAGTCATCTTGATGTGGTTTGGGTTGCTACATTAGTTATTTTATTGATTGTGTTATGTATTCAGCTATTGGGAGATAGTGTTGTAAGAAATATAGATAAACGCTAATCAAAAAATCAATTTAATTAGAAATAAAATTTTAAAATAAGGTTATAACAATGAAATTAACAGTATTTAAAAAACTGGGTTCACTGCTACTTGTCAGTTTAGCTTTATCTGCTTGTAAGCCAACCGATGAAAAGTCAGAAAATAAATTAATTATAGGTGCATCAAGTACACCTCATGCCGAAATCCTTGAATTTATAAAACCTCAATTGGCAAAAGAAGGACTAGAGTTAGATATTCGAATCTTTAATGATTATATTATTCCCAATCAAGCATTAGCAGAAAAAGAATTAGATGCGAATTTCTTCCAGCATGTACCTTATTTAAATAAAACCTTAGCAGATCACCCAGATTGGAAATTAGTTTCTGCTGGCGCTGTACATATGCACCCTTATCGTTTTTTCTCGCAAAAATATAAAAGTTTACAGGATTTACCTAATGGTGCAAAAATGATAAGTAGTAATAATCTGGCACAGCATGGACATATATTAAAACTGTTCCAGGATGAAGGAATAATTAAATTACGTGATGGTATCGATCCTGATGATTCTACAATTGATGATATTGTAGAAAATCCTCGTAATATTAAATTCCTATTTACTTATGATGGTCCATTATTACCACAAATTTATAAAAATGGTGAAGCAGATGTTGCTTCTATTGATGGGCACTTTGCTATTAATGCGGGGCTAGATTTAACCAGAGAAGTGATTTATACCGAGCCTGCCGCAAACAGTAAGTTTGCTAACGTGGTTGTGATTAGAGAAGAAGATAAAAGCGATCCACGTATTGCTAAATTAATGACGCAATTGCGAGCACCAGAGACAAAACAATTTATTCTAGAAACGTTTAAGGGTGAAGCTGTTCCTGTACCATAATATTATCTGTAGCAAAAATTTGTGATCAAATGGTCTGTGGAACAAGAGATTGTTCCACTTTTTTGTTTATAACAAGGGCTATTATAAAAAGGTTTTTAATAAAGAAATGACTATTTAACAAAAATATAACGCAATCTCCCATTGGTTAGACCGATCACGGCAGATCCTATTTATGCTGTTAAATTAGACCTATCGCTCGAATTTACCTCAATTATTTTATGACGTTTCTATTTAGATAGAACCCTACAAAAGAGCATATTCTATGATAGTTTCTAAACCGCAGTTACATCAATTAATTAAAAATAAATTACATCAAGCAGGGCTAAATGAAGCGCATGCAGGTACGGTGGCTGATGTCTTAGTCCATGCTGATGGTAAAGGCATTCACTCTCATGGTGCTGTGCGTGTAGAGTATTATGCAGAGCGCATTAGCAAAGGTGGCACAAATACTACACCTAACTTTACTTATACTGAAACTGGACCTTGTAGCGCTATATTTGATGGCGATAATGGTGCTGGGCATGTTGCAGCTAAAGATGCAATGGAACGCGCCATTAAAATGGCACAAGATAAGGGCGTTGCGGTTGTGGGCGTTCGGCGCATAGGCCATAGTGGAGCACTTTCTTATTTTGTGGAGCAAGCATCACAAGCAGGAATGATAGGTATCTCACTTTGTCAATCTGATCCTATGGTTGTTCCTTTTGGTGGCTCAGAAGTGTATTACGGCACAAACCCTATCGCATTTTCCGCCCCAGGCGTAGGTGATAAACATATTACATTCGATATGGCGACAACCGTACAAGCATGGGGCAAGGTGCTTGATGCACGTTCACGTCATGTTGATATTCCTGATACTTGGGCGGTAGATGAAAGCGGAAAACCTACGACAGATCCTTTTGCGGTAAAAGGCTTATTGCCTATTGCTGGTCCTAAAGGTTATGGCTTGATGATGATGGTCGATGTGTTGTCGGGTATTTTGCTTGGGCTTCCTTTTGGTAAACATGTCAGCTCGATGTATCACGATTTAACGCAAGGACGAGAGTTAGGTCAATTACATATTGTAATTAATCCTGCATTCTTTACTGATGCGACATTATTTAGAGAGCATATCTCACAAGTTATGGGGGAGTTAAATGCTATTAAGCCGGCTCCTAATGTTGAAAAAGTCCTTTATCCTGGTGAAAATAGCCAAATCGAAGAACAGCGAAGTGAAAGTGAAGGTATTGAAATTGTTGATGAAATTTATGACTATTTAATGTCTGATGCACTTTATAATAAATCTTATGATAATAAAAATCCGTTTGCAGGTTAATAATATTTATTTTAGATAATAAAAAGCAGTAGATGAGATTACTTCAGTCTACTGCTATTTTATTTAGGCAAGTTAACGCTAAGATTAGCTTACTAATTTTCCAATATTGGATTCAGCGGTTTTATTTAGAGAAATTGTACCATTTCCATTAATACCACCGTTATTTCCTTGATTTCCTATATTATGGTGATAAAACACATCACGATAAGACCCATACATTGCGGTATAGGAAAGAGGGATGGTAATCAGTAAACCTAAACCAAATGGAATAACACTAATAGCGATAATAAAGAACAGTAAAATAAAGAAGAAGAAGCCACCAGATAAATTTGTTTTTACTGCTGCAAGGCTCGCTTTAACTGCAGGGAATGCTTTATAACCATTGACTAATACAAGCGCAGGAACAAACCAATAGGCAGCAGTACTTAACGCACCAAAAATAGCGATAATAACAAAAAATAAGGTAAACCCGGATGAATTATCTACCAACATTTCAGCAATGATCTCTTCGGGATAATCGCTATTGATAGCATAAAAAATATCTATCATGGCAGCACTGCTGACGACAAATGCAAGAATAAGGCCCACAAGTAAAATTAGGAAACTGATACCATATGCCCCCATCAAGCTAAGGTAACGCTTATTATAAAAACCAAAAAATAGGGTATCAACATCAATACGTTGAGTCTCATACTGTTGATGAGCAATTGCCACGACACCTGCGGCTAATACAGTAGTAATAAAAGGTGAGATGATTGGGCCAATAAGCGGAATAAATCCAGCAATGGTTGATATAATAAGGCTTACAATAAAGTAGATAATAATAACGCCTATCCACATCCAAAAACGTTCTTTTATTAAATCCCACCCGAGTCCCAACCAACGCACTCCGCCTGAAGCGCCTCGTGCTTGAGGAATAGGCGTAAAGATCTCTTGTGGCTCTGTTTGCGATGAATTGTTGTCTTGTTCCATTTCCCGTACCTTAATCCCAATGTCTTTGTTTATAAATATAAGCCTTCTATGATATCTTTTTGTTTTGTTATTAATCAACTGTATTAAACCTAATATAGGTAAGGATAATCTTATAAAGCTTATTTTTGTTTGCTAGTAATTTAATCGTTTATTTAATTATAAAAATTTAAATAAACGATGTGAGGTAAAGGCGATAAATCAAATTAAAAAGCATATTAAGCCTAAGGTTATTATTCTCAAAATAAAAAAAGTGAAGAAAAGATCACTAAGTCATTCTTTTAATATCAGTGTTATTTTGCTTTTTATAAACAAAAAAGCAGCGATTAAAAACGCTGCTTCTTAAATTAACGCTAAGTAGAAAAACTTAATACATTACTTTATGGCCGTAAGACTCAAGAATGGATTTTACATTTTCCATCGTCTCTTTTGACGGTGGATGAATACCATCTAGTTTGTATTCTTCGCCTAAAGCTACCCATTTATGTTTGCCAAGTTCGTGGTAAGGTAGTAGCTCTACTTTTTCAATGTTTTTCATATCTTTAATAAATTCGCCTAAACGATGGGCAGAATCATCATCGTCAGACCAACCTGGGACAACCACATAACGTACCCATGTTTTTTGGCCTCGTTTGGCCAAATAACGCGCAAATTCAAGTGTACGTTGGTTTGATACGCCCACTAATTTTTGGTGAATTTCATCATTAACTTGTTTTAGATCGAGCATCACCAAGTCTGTGGCATCCATTAATTCATCAATAACGGGATCATAACGACGAACAAAGCCGTTAGTATCTAAGCAAGTATGGATATTTTCTTTTTGACATGCGCGGAACCAATCGCGCACAAACTCTGCTTGCAAAATCGCTTCGCCACCAGAAGCAGTAACACCGCCACCAGAAGCATTCATAAAATGACGATAGGTAACCGCCTCTTTCATTAATTCATCAACAGTGACGATTTGCCCACCATGAGTATCCCATGTGTCACGGTTGTGACAATAGAGGCATCTCATTAAGCATCCTTGAAAGAAAACAATGAAACGTATTCCGGGACCGTCAACAGTACCGCAGGATTCAAATGAGTGGATACGACCAAGTACGGACATAACAGGGTTACTCCAAAACTGTCTAGATAAAAAGGCCCCAAAGTAGGGGCCTTTATTCTAAGCGATTTTATCTACTTTCTCAGTAAATAAATGCATATAGTTATCTTTATTACATTGTTTTTGTAAATGTACGGGTGATAACGTCTTGCTGTTGCTCTTTAGTCAGTGAGTTAAAGCGAACTGCATAACCAGAAACACGGATAGTTAACTGAGGATATTTCTCAGGATCTTCCATTGCTTCTAACAGCATTTCACGATTCATCACGTTAACATTCAGATGCTGACCACCTTCAATGCCGGCTTCGTGGTGGAAGTAACCATCCATCAGACCTGCAAGGTTCGCTTTACGAACATCATCATCTTTACCTAATGCATTAGGTACGATTGAGAAGGTGTAAGAAATACCGTCTTTTGCATAAGCAAATGGTAGTTTAGCAACTGAAGTCAGTGAAGCAACAGCACCTTTTTGGTCACGACCGTGCATTGGGTTAGCACCTGGTCCGAATGGCGCACCAGCGCGACGACCATCTGGGGTATTACCTGTTTTCTTACCGTAAACAACGTTTGAAGTAATAGTCAGGATAGACTGAGTAGGTACCGCATTACGGTAAGTACGCAGTTTCTGAATTTTCTTCATGAAACGTTCAACTAAATCACAAGCGATGTCATCTACACGAGAATCGTTGTTACCAAATTGTGGGTATTCGCCATCAATTTTGAAGTCAATCGCTAAGCCGTTTTCGTCACGGATAGGAGAAACTTTTGCGTATTTGATTGCAGACAGTGAGTCAGCTGCAACAGACAGACCCGCGATACCACATGCCATTGTACGATATACATCACGGTCATGAAGTGCCATCAGAGCTGCTTCATAGCTGTATTTATCGTGCATGTAATGGATAACATTCAGTGCAGTTACGTACTGAGTTGCTAACCAATCCATAAAGTGGTCCATTTGGTTCATCACAGTATCGAAGTCTAAGACTTCATCCATGATTGGCGCATGTTTTGGACCTACTTGGATTTTCAGTTTTTCGTCAACACCACCATTGATGGTATACAGTAAGGTTTTCGCTAAGTTTGCACGAGCACCGAAGAACTGCATTTGTTTACCAACAACCATTGGGCTAACACAACATGCGATTGCATAGTCATCGCTGTCGAAGTCAGGACGCATTAAGTCATCATTTTCGTACTGGATTGAAGAAGTATCGATTGAGACTTTAGCTGCGTATTTTTTGAAGTTGATAGGCAGTTGTTCTGACCACAGAATGGTCATGTTTGGTTCTGGAGATGGACCCATTGTGTACAGGGTATTTAAGAAACGGAAAGTATTCTTAGTTACCAGAGTACGGCCATCTAAACCCATACCAGCTAAAGATTCTGTTGCCCAGATTGGGTCACCAGAGAACAGTTCATCATATTCAGGAGTACGTAAGAAACGAACCATACGTAATTTCATGACTAAGTGGTCAATTAATTCCTGAGCTTGTTCTTCTGTCAGCAAACCAGCTTCAATATCACGTTGGATGTAAATATCTAAGAAAGTAGATACACGACCAAATGACATTGCAGCACCGTTTTGAGATTTAACAGCGGCTAAGTAACCGAAGTAAGTCCATTGTACTGCTTCTTTTGCGTTTTGAGCTGGGCGAGAAATATCGTAACCGTATTTCGCAGCCATTTCTTGGATTTGACCTAAAGCAGCATGCTGCTCTGCGATTTCTTCACGCAGTTGGATAGTCATTTCCAGATCTTCGCCTTTTTCCATTCTTTCTTGTAAAGAAGTGAATTGAGCGAATTTGTCTTTACGCAGGAAGTCGATACCGTACAGTGCAACACGACGGTAGTCACCGATGATACGGCCACGACCATAAGCATCTGGTAAACCTGTTAAGATACCAGATTTACGGCATTTCATGATGTCTGGAGTATAAACATCGAAAACGCCTTGGTTGTGAGTTTTACGATAATCAGTAAAGATTTTTTTCAGTTCTGGATCCAGCTCACGGTTGTAAGCGTGGCAAGAACTTTCAACCATGCGGATACCACCGAATGGGATGATCGCACGTTTCAGTGGTGCATCAGTCTGTAAACCTACGATTTGTTCTAAATCTTTAGTGATGTAACCCGCATCGTGAGATGTGATAGTTGAAGCAACAGAAGTATCAAAATCAACCGGCGCATGCGTGCGGTTTTCGATTTTGATGCCTTCCATAACTTGTTCCCAAAGTGTATCAGTTGCTTTAGTGGAACCTGCTAGGAAAGATTCGTCGCCTTCATATGGAGTATAGTTTTTTTGGATAAAATCACGAACGTTAACACCGTTCTGCCATTCACCTTCAGAAAAACCTTTCCATGCTTCAGCAAATTTTTCATTTAAATCAGACATGATACTTCTACCTTTTTACAATGGAACTTAAGAAATCAGTCATACCTGCACGGATTAATGTTTGTCACCGCGCAGATGCATTAACCAGTATACCAGACCGACTAGGACTGCCCCGCCAATAATGTTACCGATAGTGACGGGTAATAAATTATCAGAGAGAAAATTTGATACCGTTAAATTTGAAAATTGTTCGGGTGATGCACCTACTTTAGTCCAGAATTCTGCGGGTGCAAAATTCTTAATAACAATACCTAAAGGAATAAGAAACATGTTAGCGATACTGTGCTCAAAACCGCTAGCAACGAACATACCGATAGGTAGAATCAGTGCAAAAAGCTTATCAATGAGTGTACGACCTGCATAGCTCATCCATACTGCAAGACAAACCATTAAGTTAGCTAAAATGCCTAAACAAACTGCTTCAATAAAGGTATGTTCAACTTTATGTTGTGCAGTTTGTAAAACGTTTAGCCCCCAAAGCCCATTTGCAACCATATGTTGGCCAGCAAACCACATTAAGGCAACAAAAAAGAGTGCGCCAATGAAGTTACCAAGATAAACATTTATCCAGTTAGCAAACATTTTGCCCCAAGATATACGTCCAGTTGCTTTAGGAATAATGGTTAGAACAGTTGAGGTGAATAAGTCCGCGCCACAAACGACAACGAGCATTAACCCCAGAGAGAAGCAGATCCCGCCAACTAATTTAGCCAGCCCAAATGGAACAGATGCGGTGCCTGTAGTAGCAGTAATATAAAAAACAAAAGCAATTGATATAAACATTCCCGCGGTAAATGCAGATAAGTAAGTCGTTGGAATATGTTTATTTGCTTTATAACAACATGCATCATCGGCAACTTTTGCCATATCAGCAGGTGATAATAAATTAAAAGGGCTGTCAGCTTTCATACTAACACTCTCTTATATGTTGGAATAATTATAGCACGCAATAATAGTAGCAAAGGGACTTACTTCTAAAATTGATATGGATCATGGTCGCTTATTAGAAACCCGCTTTTAGTGCGTAAAAACCCGTTACTTTTGCTATAACTATTTGATTAATAAAATGAAAAAATTTTTTAAAAATTATCAAAAAATTTTAGACTAGCTGGATAAATAAAGTAAAAAGTAAAGATAAAGTATTATTTAGATCCCGTATGTTAAGAATTAAAAATCAAATTTAACGCCTTATTTACTTTTGCCATAAATATAAACATTACTTTATTTGTGGTTAATCATGATTGATTACCCCAGACATATAACCATTATAAAAATAAGGTTTTTAAATTTTTGAGATCTGGTTAAACAAATAGCAATTTAAACTATATTTAAGCTATATTCTTAGTGCAAAACTTCAATATTTATTTATAGTGTCGTATTAAATATCTAAAATCGTCACTTTTGCCATATTTTGACAATTTTGTCAGTTGGCATATTTGTCAAGTTGACAAAATT
Organism: Proteus vulgaris; assembly: GCF_016239305.1. GTDB lineage: Bacteria > Pseudomonadota > Gammaproteobacteria > Enterobacterales > Enterobacteriaceae > Proteus > Proteus vulgaris_C. The sequence continues at coordinate 73,549 of NZ_JAEHOQ010000016.1, forward strand.
GTCAAAAATTTATTTTTAGCAAAATAAAACACTCTATTTTTCAATAGAGTGTTTCAATTTAAATACGCACTTATTATTCAGTGAAATTTAGTGATTATTTAATAAATTATCCTAAATAAAATAGGTTTATTTGCTCGATTGACGTTTTGCTTTTTGCAATTTTTCATAAGTAGCAAGTAGCGACTGATGAACAGGTAAATTTGTTAAGTCAGCATCAATAGGCTGTAAACCATAAAATGCTTGTTTACCTTGTATTGCACTTAAGGCTGCTTGTAATGTTTCTTCGCCATACATACGAGAGAATGCATACATGTATTGCGCGGGTTCACGTTCAGTCTCTTGTTGTAATAATAAGAGATTGTGCAAGCAACGATAATAATTTTGGCGCTCTGACGTAAATAAAGAAGCATTGAAATCTTGAGTCCATTCAACCCAAACAAGCGCTTGGTCAAGATCACCACCAGCAAGTGCAAGCATGGATTTTAATTCACCCACTCGTAAATGGCTCCACCCATTATCTTTACCTGGTGCAATACCAATCATTTCTCTGATGCGAGTAAAGTCGTCTAAACCATCTTCATCAAATTGACCAATAAGTGATAAATATTCTTCTTTTGTGCCTTCGCTTGTCGGTAACGAAAGAATAGTATCACGCCAATGTACACCCATAATGTTATTGGCTAATTGTAGATCTTCTGCGGGGTAAATATCTGATAAACCAGGTACTAAAATGCGGCATGCATAAACGCCTAAGTGTGAGTAATCCATGATATAGACTTCAGCATCACACTGTTGGCACAGCGCCATTAAGGTATGGAACTCTTCTTCAGTGGTGCCACTGAAATTCCAATCTGCAAAGGTATAATCGGCATCTTTCTTAAATAGATCCCAACTAATTAAACCACTTGAATCAATAAAGTGTGTTTCAAGGTTGGTGTGATCACCCACTTCTTCATCATCAAAGCTTGGTGGGTTGAAAACATCAAGATCTTTAAGACTACGGCCTTGTAATAACTCAGTGACGGTACGCTCTAAAGCCACACCAAAATCAGGATGAGCTCCAAAAGAAGCGAAGCAAGTTCCATTTCGTGGGTTAAATAATACGACACAAATAACCGGGAATTGCCCCCCTAAAGAGGCATCAAAGCTAAAGATTGGGAAATCTTCTTGCTCTAAGGTATTAATCGCTTCAATAACAGCAGGGTAGCGAGCTAAAATCTCTTTAGGAATTTCAGGTAAACTAATTCTTTCGGTGATAATGCGGTTTTTCACATAGCGTTCAAAAACCTCTGAAAGTCCTTGGACACGAGCTTCATTTTTTGTATTACCTGCAGACATCCCGTTAGAGGCATACAAGTTAGCGATAATATTTACAGGGATATAAACAGGTTTTTCATCTGATTGACGTATAAATGGTAGCGCGCAAATTCCACGATCATGATTACTTGATTGCAAATCAACTAATTCACTACCACATAACTCACCTTCAGGATCATAAAATTCGCGTAAACGCGCATCTAATAAGCCAGTAGGAACAGAATCATCCTCTGTAAGAGGGAACCATTTTTCACTTGGATAGTGAACAAATTCACCTTCTGCAATATCAGTACCTAGCCAGAAATCAGAGAAGAAATAATTAGTTGAAAGACGTTCGAAGTATTCGCCTAATGCGGAAGCTAATGCGGCTTTTCTGCTAGCACCTTTACCGTTAGTAAAACATAAAGGGCAATCTTTATCGCGAATATGAACAGACCAGACATTAGGAACAGGGTTTAACCATGAAGCTTCTTCAATGTTAAAGCCTAAGTCGGTTAATTTTTTCTGAAAGCTAGCGATAGAATCTTCCAGTGCGGCATCTTTGCCAGGAATGAATGTTTGTGACATGGCAGGTTTCATTAATATTTTACGGATGATAGTTAGGGGCACATGATACTGAAATCCCCTGTTAAGCACTAATAATTTCTCCCATTTAGAACAGACTAACCATATTCATCACTAATAAATCATTTAACATATGAGTTTTTTTAATAAATACGTTCGATTTATCACGGAATTAATAATTTAAAATCATCATAATTGGATTTGTTTATAAACTCATAAGGGATCAGTTCGATGATGAAAAAAACATTGTTTGCCAGTCTATTAGCTATAGTCAGTGGTTCTGTTTTCGCCTTACCTAATGTCACCATTTTAGCTACTGGTGGTACCATTGCAGGTGGTGGTGATTCAGCAACAACATCAAGCTATACAGCGGGTAAATTAGGTATTGATACGCTAATTAATGCCGTACCTGAGGCTAAAAAAGTCGCTAATTTAAAAGGCGAGCAAGTCGTTAACATTGGTTCTCAAGATATGAATGACCAAGTATGGCTTAAGCTGGCTAATAAAATTAATGCAGATTGTGATAAAACGGACGGATTTGTTATCACTCATGGTACTGACACCATGGAAGAAACGGCTTACTTTCTGGATTTAACAACTGCCTGTAAAAAACCCGTTGTTATGGTTGGTGCAATGCGCCCAGCAACGGCATTAGGCGCTGAAGGGCCTTTAAATCTTTTTAACGCGGTTGTGATTGCCAGTGATAAAGCTTCTGAAAATCGTGGTGTGTTAGTCACTATGAATAATGCCGTTATCGGCGGTAAAGATGTCGTGAAAATGAATACGACTGAAGTACAAGCATTCCAGCCGGTTAATGCAGGTGCTCAAGGGTATGTGCATAACGGTAAGGTTCATTATTATACTGCAGCATTACCTCGTGCTGATAAACCTGCATTTGATGTCAGTAAACTGACTGAATTACCAAAAGTGGGTATTGTTTATAACTACTCAAATGCCTCTAATTTACCAGCAAAAGCCTTTATTGATAATGGCTACAAAGGTATCGTCAGCGCTGGTGTTGGTAACGGCAACTTATATACTGATATTTTTGATACTTTAGCTGATGGGGCTAAAAAAGGTGTCGTGGTTGTTCGTTCAAGTCGTGTTCCCGTTGGTTTTACGACACAAAATGGCGAAGTCGATGATGCAAAATACGGTTTTGTAGCATCAGAACGCCTGAACCCACAAAAAGCGAGAGTATTATTACAATTATCACTCACACAAACTCAAGATCCTGCGAAGATCCAGGAAAATTTCGAAAAGTATTAATTTAAAATTAGCTTGAACAATAACAAGGCCTCATCAAAGAGGCCTTGTTATTTTAGCAATGAAATTAGACTAATTTTTTTTGGTTCTAGATACGACTATATGTGCTGTAAAGAAAGCAATTAGCGGAGTTACTGCGAAAACAATAAATAACCAATGGGCGGCATTTTGGGCGCCTATAATGCCACCAGGATCGGTTAATCCTGCCATATTAACGACAGTACCTGATATTGAAGCACCAACTGCGGCTGAAAATAATTGGATCGTTGTAATTGATGTCGCTGCTTTTTGAGCCTCTTTCCCCTGAGAAACATGTAATACACGGGTTAAATAATGAGGCCAGGCCATACCAATTCCTGCACCAGTAAAAAAGAGAGCTACACAAATAATGATAATTTGCCCATAAGGTAATGTGACACGATTGGATATAAATAAACCAAGGATCACTATGGCAGAAAAATTAATTATAGGGCCAAAGCGCATTAAGCGTTGAGCAGTATATTGTTGACTAGATGAAGAAACAATCGCAGAAAAAGACCAACCCGCGCCCACTAATGCCGCCAAATAACCGGAAAGTAATGGGGTAATATTATGGATAGTTTGTAAAAAATAGGGCACAAAAACTTCGGTTTGTACACTGATACCTAATAATGCCATGGTGAGATAAATAGGAGCTAAAGGTGCAGAAAAAGAGAATGTTCCTTTAGGAAATAAGCCATCATTTGATTTTTTATCTATGTGTATTAAAAGCAAGATAAAGATAATCGCAAATAAAAATGATAATACATGATACAACGTGACGTTATAAAGACCGCCGATTGAAATAGATAATACAGCAAACATTAATAAAGAAAGTTGCTGATAGGGTAAAGGTGATTTTGCGACGATATTCTCGGTTACATTTTTTGTAGGTAGAATAGTAAATAATAAAATAGCATAAGGAATACCTACGAATAAAATAGACCAAAATGCACCGCGCCAAATATTATATTCTGCAAATATTCCTCCTAATGCAGGACCTAACAGTGTTGATATTCCCCACATACTTGACATTAATGCCATAGCTCTAGACCAAAGTTGCTGTGGAAACATCACTCTGACTAACGAATAAGCCAGCGCAAGCAACATGCCACCACCTGCTCCTTGAATAAATCGGCCTAACAGCAATATCTGCATAGAAGGTGCTGTTGCACAGATAACGGAACCGGCTAAAAAACAAAGCGTAGCAATCATGTAACTATTACGAGGTGCAAATTTGCTCAATAAACGTGACGTCAGTGCGGAAAAGAGAATAGAGGCCAAAATAAAAACCGTCGTATTCCATGCATATAAATTGAGCCCACCAATATCTCGGACAACAGAAGGTAGTGTTGTTATCGTGATATAAACATTAATTGCATGTAATGCGACGCCTCCTGCTAAAGCGAGCGATTTTAGACTATTTTTTCCATGAAGAAGCATTCCCCAGCTTGCTTCTTCTTTTTTATTCACACTCCCCGACATAAAACACTCCTAACCGTTATTTTCACGCACTGCGTATTATGCGTTAGCTCACAATAATCATTGCGCCAATTTAACGAGAATGATACAACCGATAAAGGTCATTTTGTAAAAACATATTCAGATAGGGTGAATTTGAATGAGTCAGGTATATAACTTTAGTGCAGGTCCGGCTATGTTACCGGCAGAAGTCCTTCGTCGTGCAGAATTAGAATTATGCAACTGGCATGAACTCGGGCGCTCGGTCATGGAAATCAGCCACCGCAGTAAAGAGTTTCTTGAAGTTGCTCATCAGGCAGAGCAAGATCTTCGTGATCTTCTCAATGTGCCCGAAAACTACAAAATTCTTTTTTGCCATGGTGGGGCGCGAGGTCACTTTGCGGCTTTACCTCTCAATTTATTAGGTGGGAAGACAACGGCTGACTATATTGATGGCGGTTATTGGGCAAAAAGTGCTGCTGAGGAAGCTGAAAAATATTGTTCTCCAAATGTCATTAAAATTAAAACAGAAATTGACGGTAAAATTGGTATTAAGCCAATGAAAGAATGGCAATTAAGTGATGATGCTGCTTATGTACATTATTGCCCAAATGAAACCATTGATGGTATCGCTATTCATGAAGAACCCAATTTCGATGACAACAAAATTGTTATTGCAGACTACTCATCTTCTATTTTATCTCAGCCATTAGATGTTAGTCGCTTTGGTGTCATTTATGCAGGCGCACAAAAGAATATTGGTCCAGCGGGTTTAACCATCGTTATTATTCGTGAAGATCTATTAGGTAAAGCGCGTAAAGAAACACCATCAGTGTTTGATTATACAGTGCTCGCTGAAAATGACTCCATGTTTAATACGCCACCTACTTTTGCTTGGTATTTATCAGGTATGGTCTTTAAATGGCTAAAAGAGCAGGGTGGTTTGCAAGAAATGGCAAAACGTAACTATGAAAAAGCAACGCTTCTTTATAGTGCTATTGATAACAGTGATTTTTATATCAATCGCATTGCCACAGAAAATCGCTCACTAATGAATGTTCCTTTCCAAATGTCTTCTCCTGAATTAGATTCAGTCTTCTTAAAAGAGGCAGAAGCTCAAGGATTAGTGGCATTAAAAGGTCATCGTGTATCAGGTGGTATGCGTGCATCAATTTATAACGCAATGCCATTAGCGGGTGTTCAAGCATTAGTTGATTTTATGGCTGATTTTGAGCGTCGCCACGCATAATTCATATATTATATGTTTAGAGGAAGCCTATGTGAAAGTGGGTTTCCTTTTATACAAAGATGTTGATAATCACAACTAAATTATCCCGGTACTAAAAAATAAAAAACAAATTAAGTACCTAAGTCGTTTTCTTATTTTTTGATTAAACAGCATCCCATCTTATTTTATTTGTTTATCGGAGTTCTTACCTGTTTATGGAATCGTTGACGTTACAGCCTATTGCTCATATCGAAGGCACTATTAATTTACCGGGTTCAAAAAGTGTCTCTAATCGTGCGTTATTATTAGCCGCTTTAGCTAAAGGTAAAACGCGTTTAACTAACCTATTAGATAGTGATGATATTCGTCATATGCTGAATGCATTAAAAGCATTAGGTGTGCAGTATCAATTATCAAATAACAATACAGTTTGTGATATAGAAGGGTTAGGTGGTGAATTTAAAACGCATTCATCGTTAGAACTCTTTTTAGGTAATGCTGGAACAGCGATGCGTCCATTAGCAGCCGCATTAAGTTTAGGCTCGCATGATATTGTATTGACTGGTGAGCCCCGCATGAAAGAGCGCCCAATTGGGCATTTAGTTGATGCTTTACGCCAAGGTGGTGCGAGTATCGATTATCTCGAACAAACAGATTATCCACCTATTCGCCTACGCGGGGGTTTTAAGGGGGGAAATGTAGAAGTTGATGGCAGTGTTTCAAGTCAATTTTTGACCGCCTTATTAATGACGGCTCCATTAGCTGAGCAAGATACAACTATTACCATTAAAGGTGAGTTAGTATCAAAACCGTATATCGATATTACCTTAGCGTTGATTAATACCTTTGGTGGCAAGATTGAAAATCAAAATTATCAACAATTTGTTGTGAAAGGTGGCCAACAATATCAATCACCTGAAAAATACCTTGTAGAAGGAGATGCGTCATCAGCATCTTATTTCTTAGCAGCCGCTGCAATTAAAGGTGGAATAGTCCGAGTGACAGGTATTGGCAAAAATAGTTTGCAAGGCGATATTCATTTTGCTTCTGTACTTGAAAAAATGGGAGCAAAAATACGTTGGGGTGATGATTATATTGAATGTGAACGTGGCTCGTTAAAGGGCATCGATATGGATATGAATACTATTCCTGATGCAGCAATGACCATTGCTACTACAGCTTTGTTTGCAGAAGGTGATACTGTTATTCGGAATATCTATAACTGGCGAGTAAAAGAGACAGACCGTTTGGCTGCCATGGCTGCAGAGTTGCAAAAAGTGGGTGCGATTGTAGAAGAAGGACATGATTACTTAAAAGTAACGCCACCACAGCAGTTAACGACCGCAAATATCAAAACTTATAACGATCATCGTATTGCCATGTGTTTCTCGCTGGTGGCATTGTCCGATACACCCATTACTATTCTTGATCCGGGTTGTACAGCCAAAACATTCCCTGATTATTTTGATAAGTTAGAAACGCTTTCTCAGCGTCATGGCTAATACTCATTGTATTTAATAAAAATAAATCAAAATTAAATCAGTTAAATCGGCAGTGTTGGACTTTTAAAAGCACAATATTGCCGATTTTTTATTATGAACAGACAAAGTTTTCTAAAAAATAACCTATCCATAAAAATAATATTGAATAATTCTCTTTGGTCTTTATCTGCTTGTTTCTTCCTATACATTGTATGCGTATAATGACGCACATACATTAATACTGTTTTTCTCTGTTTGAATTCAATGTCTATTATATCAATGTAATAAAAGCATCAAACACAGAAACGCAGTGCCCATGAAAAGGAGAAACTCATGGCGGTTATCGTCCCTGTTATAACTGTTGATGGGCCTAGCGGAGCAGGTAAAGGAACTTTATGCCAAGCATTAGCGAAAGCGTTTGGCTGGCACTTACTTGACTCTGGTGCTATTTACCGTGTATTGGCATTAGCTGCTTTACACCACCATGTTGATATTACTTCTGAAGATGCATTAGTACCTCTAGCAGCAAATTTAGATGTACGCTTTATTCCTAATGAGAATGGCTTAAGTGTTATTCTCGAAGGTGAAGACGTGTCGAATGAAATTCGTACTGAAACAGTTGGGAACACGGCCTCACAAGCGGCAACTTTTCCCCGTGTAAGAGAAGCATTATTGCGTCGTCAGCGAGCATTTCGTACAGAACCTGGTCTTATTGCCGATGGACGAGATATGGGAACGATAGTTTTCCCTGATGCCCAAGTGAAAATTTTTCTTGAAGCCAGTGCAGAAGAGCGAGCACGTCGTCGCATGTTACAGTTGCAGGAAAAGGGCTTTAATGTTAACTTTGAACGCCTTTTATCCGAGATAAAAGAACGCGATCATCGTGACCGGAATCGTGCTGTTGCGCCACTTGTTGCGGCGAAAGATGCATTAATTCTCGATTCAACAAGTTTGTCTATCGACGAAGTTATTGAAAAATCGTTAACTTATGCTAAAAAAAATCTGCAATTATCAGCGTAATTAATTTTTATTTCGTTTATACTAGGTAATTATCAAAATCGGGTTGACGTGTTAATGAAAACACAATAATGCCCGATGACCTTGTCACAAAGGATGTAACGAGGTATGTGAAACAACCCCATTCGGCCGGATGCTAAATGGACGTTAATTAAATTTACTTGAAGATCATTAACATGACAGAATCTTTTGCTCAACTCTTTGAAGAATCCCTAAAAACAATCGAAACTCGTCCTGGCGCTATCGTTCGCGGCGTTGTAGTTGCTATCGATAAAGACGTTGTTCTGGTTGATGCAGGTCTGAAATCAGAATCTGCTATCCCTGTAGAACAATTCAAAAACGCTCAAGGCGAATTAGAAATCCAAGTGGGCGACGAAATTGATGTTGCTCTGGACGCGGTTGAAGATGGCTTCGGTGAAACCGTTCTGTCTCGTGAGAAAGCTAAACGTCACGAAGCGTGGCTGATGCTGGAAAAAGCTTACGAAGAAAACGAAACTGTTGTTGGTATCATCAACGGTAAAGTTAAAGGTGGTTTCACTGTTGAACTGAACGGCATTCGTGCGTTCTTACCAGGTTCACTGGTAGACGTTCGCCCAGTTCGCGATACAACTCATCTGGAAAACAAAGAGCTTGAGTTCAAAGTCATCAAATTAGACCAAAAACGTAACAACGTTGTTGTGTCTCGTCGTGCGGTTATCGAATCTGAAAACAGCGCAGAACGCGATCAGTTATTAGAAAACCTGCAAGAAGGCATGGAAGTTAAAGGTATCGTTAAGAACCTGACTGACTACGGTGCATTCGTTGATCTGGGCGGTGTTGACGGCTTACTGCACATCACTGACATGGCTTGGAAACGTGTTAAACACCCAAGCGAAATTGTCAATGTTGGCGACGAAATCACTGTTAAAGTCCTGAAATTCGACCGTGAACGTACTCGCGTATCATTAGGTCTGAAACAACTGGGCGAAGATCCATGGGTAGCTATCGCTAAACGTTATCCAGAAGGTACTAGACTGACTGGTCGTGTAACTAATCTGACTGATTACGGTTGCTTCGTAGAAATCGAAGAAGGCGTTGAAGGTCTGGTACACGTTTCTGAAATGGATTGGACTAACAAAAACATTCACCCATCTAAAGTTGTTAACGTTGGTGATGTTGTTGAAGTTATGGTTCTTGACATCGATGAAGAGCGTCGCCGTATTTCACTGGGTCTGAAACAGTGCAAATCTAACCCATGGCAGCAGTTCGCAGAAACTCACAACAAGAACGACCGTGTTGAAGGTAAAATCAAGTCTATCACTGACTTCGGTATCTTCATCGGTTTAGACGGCGGTATCGACGGTCTGGTTCATTTATCTGACATTTCTTGGAATGTTGCAGGTGAAGAAGCAGTTCGTGAATACAAAAAAGGCGACGAAATCGCTGCTGTAGTTCTGCAAGTTGATGCTGAACGTGAACGTATCTCACTGGGCGTTAAACAATTATCAGAAGATCCATTCAATAATTACCTGTCTGCTCACAAAAAAGGTGCTATTGTTTCTGGTAAAGTAACTGCTGTTGACGCTAAAGGCGCAACTGTAGAATTAGCTGACGGTGTTGAAGGTTACCTGCGTGCTTCTGAAGCTTCACGTGACCGCGTTGAAGATGCAACTCTGGTTCTGAATGTTGGCGAAGCTGTTGAAGCTAAGTACACTGGTGTTGACCGTAAAAACCGCGTCATCAACTTATCTGTTCGTGCTAAAGACGAAGCAGATGAGAAAGACGCTATCGCTTCTGTAAACAACAAAGAAGAAGTTGGTTTTTCAAACAACGCTATGGCTGAAGCTTTCAAAGCAGCTAAAGGCGAATAATTTAAGTTATTAACGGAGGCAACGTCAATCGTTGCCTATTTATCGGTAGTTTAGGGAGGTAATATGACCAAGTCTGAGTTAATCGAGAGACTTGCAGGCCTACAATCTCATCTTTCGGCTAAGACGGTTGAAGAAGCTGTAAAAGAAATGCTTGATCATATGGCTGATACTTTAGCTGATGGTGAGCGTATCGAAGTCCGCGGATTCGGCAGTTTTTCTCTACACTACCGTGCGCCGCGTACGGGTCGTAACCCGAAAACTGGTGATAAAGTAGATCTGGAAGGTAAATACGTTCCACACTTTAAGCCAGGCAAAGAGTTACGTGACCGTGTAAATATTTATACGGAATAATAACTCCTGTCGAAATGGCACGATGTTAGTTAACTTTCTCAAAAACGGTGCTTCGGTGCCGTTTTTTATTGTCTCTTACTTGTGTTGACTATTTTTGATGACTTCCATACATTAGTTTTTAATTGTTAGTCCTTTATTTTATTTACCATATCTACTTATTATCCTTCTATATTATTTTTCTTTATTCTCTCTCTTATTTTTCTTTGTATTACTTTATTGCACTTTGATTTTTATTTCTTGATTTAATTATCACAACTGTTGATCTGTTTTATTTTTTTCGAGTTTCCTCTCAAAAAATAGTGTATACGACAATAAAAATTTTTCTTTTTATAAATAAGTGCGAAAAAATGCCCTAAAGAGCTACCTTTAATAAAAATATAACCTCATGATATTTAAAGATGCTTATAAAGGGATGTAAAAAATGATTTTATTCAGAGGGATAATAAGTATTTTGGGGTTAAAAATATTATCAATAAAACAATACTTTTTTTATTCAAAATATTTTCAGCGATTTTATTTTACAACACTGAGTTTAAATAGTATTGCTTTGGCAATATTATTAGGTTGTTTACCTTTATTATTTCAGCATACACTTTTTAGTTTAACGACTTATTATATAATAATAATTATTACAATAGTTTTATTATTTATTCCTTTTTCATTAATTCGTTTCTTAGCATTGCTTTTATTCTTCTGGGTTTATTCTAATCTTATCGCATACTCATTGATGGCAAGAACAGTTCAACTTGTTGATAATATTGTGACATTTGAAACAAATATTGTTGAATATCGTCAATTATCAGATGGTCATCTTATTATCAAAATACCTATTCCAAAAGAGACATTTTTTTCATCTTCTATTTACGCTACCGTATATTGGAGAAATCCACCTAAAAATATCGAAGTAGGCCAATTTTGGAAATTTAAAATTCAATTTAAAGCTGTACACAGCTATTTAAATGAAGGTGGATTTGATAGCCAAAAGTATGCAGTTTCTAAGAAAGAAACTTTAGCGGGAAAAGTGATGTTAGCCACATTCGTTCATGCTGATATTCCACTACGCACTCAATTTATTCATTCTCTTTTAACCTATTGGCAAACAGCAAAAAATAAAGGTGAGATTATTGCGTTAGTTCTCGGTGATAAACGCGATATAGAGCATGAAAGAAAAGATCTATATATGAAAACGGGAGTTGCACATCTTATTGTTATATCGGGATTACATATCGGTTTAGCTGCACTTGTAGGGTGGGTTATAGCAAGAGGTATACAGTTTTTTTTCCCTATCAGATGGATTAATCCAAGATTTCCATTAGTTATCGCTTGGCTATGTGGTGTTTTCTATGCTGCGTTATCAGGTTGGGGAATACCAGCAATAAGAGCTGTTATCGGATTAAGTGTTTGGGTGATCTTGCATTGGCAAAGTCGATTATTTCTGCCATGGCAATGGGCCCTTTGGAGTGCTGCCTTTATTTTGATTGTTGAACCGCTATCGATACTTTCAGCTAGTTTTTGGCTTTCGTTTTCAGCTGTATTTGCCATTATTTTTTGGTATTGGATGTATCCATTAAAAGCTAAATATAATCATCAAAAACGGTGGTTTATTTTAAGGCTATTCCACTTACAATTTGGATTGTTAATTATTTTATTACCTTTTCAATTCTATTTGTTTGGTGGTGCTAATTTTTTTAGTTTTATTGTTAATTTATGGGCAGTTCCTATTATTTCGTTTATTACTGTGCCATTAATAATGTTTGGATTATTGACATTTTTTCTCTCATTTTTACAACCAATAATTTGGCATTGGGTTGATCTTTCGATTAATCTTGCTTTTTGGTGTGCTCCCTTATTTTTACCTTATTGGCAATATAGTGGTGCTATTCCTTTTTTATTAGGATTTTTAGGTATTGGTATTATTGTAATTATAAAAATGTCATGGTGGCGTCACCATTTTATTTTGCTTATTGTTATTAGTGTTCTTTTATATTGCGAATTCACTACTTTCTCACGCTATCAATGGCGTATGTCTATGCTAGATGTTGGCCATGGTTTGGCTATTATTCTTGAAAAAGACAGGGAAGCGATTATTTATGACACAGGAATACGCTGGAAAAGTGGTGGTTCAATTGCAAAAAGTGTCATTATTCCTTATTTGAAATATCACCGACTTAAGCCAGTGGCATTGATAATCAGTCATGATCATCTAGATCATACAGGCGGTATTAATGATTTAATGATGGCTTATCCTAATTTAACACTTCGGAGTAGTTTTGATAATTCTTCGCATTTACCCTGTTTACAGGGTGAATCATGGCAATGGAAAGGGGTTAAGTTTGATGCATTATGGCCACCAAATAAAGTTCTCTCACCTAAAAATAATCAATCATGTGTGATCAATGTAAGTGATGGTAAACATAATATATTGCTGACTGGTGACATTGAAAAAGAAGCGGAAACTCAATTGTTAAGATCAAAAAAACACCAATTGAGCGCTGATATTTTACAGGTTCCTCATCATGGTAGCCAAACATCGTCCACATTGGCGTTTATTCAAACAGTATCGCCCCAATTTGCACTCGTTTCTGCCGCGCGTTATAGCCTTTGGCGTTTACCTTCTGATAAAGTACATCTTCGTTATAAAAAAGAAGCTATTAATTGGCTAACAACCTCTATTAGTGGACAGATTTCGATCGAGTTTAATCAAGATAATATTGATGTATTTACCTACAGACGAGATATTTTACCTCGCTGGTATCATCAGTGGTTTGGTGTTTTGACATTTCCCGAGTAGAATGACCGGCTAATTATTAAAAGTTTGGTAATATATATGAATGATATAGACCTATCAACGTGGCAAACATTCCGACGCTTATGGCCGATGATTCGGATTTTTAAAGCAGGTTTGATCGCTGCAGCAATTGCATTAATCATCAATGCGGGTGTGGATGCATTTATGATTTCTTTATTAAAACCGCTTCTTGATGAAGGTTTTGGTAAAGCAAGTAATGACGTATTAAAATGGATGCCGATTGCTGTTATTGGACTGATAGTTCTGCGTGGTATATCTAACTTTATTTCAAGTTACTGCCTTTCTTGGGTATCTGGGAAAGTTGTAATGAATATGCGTCGCCGACTGTTTTCTCATATTATGGGAATGCCGGTGAGCTTTTTTGACCAGCAATCAACAGGAACTTTGCTTTCTCGTATTACATATGATTCAGAGCAAGTTGCTTCTTCATCATCAGGTGCATTAATTACTGTTGTCCGTGAAGGTGCTTATATTATCGGGCTCTTTGGCTTGATGTTTTACTATAGTTGGCAATTATCTATGATCCTCATTGTTATTGCCCCTATTGTTGCCATTGTTATTCGTTTGGTATCAACTCGCTTTAGAACGATCAGTAAACGTATCCAAAATAGCATGGGACAAGTAACAACTAGTGCTGAACAGATGCTGAAAGGGCATAAAGAAGTGCTCATTTTTAATGGTCAAGAAGTTGAGAATAAGCGCTTTAATCATGTGAGTAACCATATTCGTCGTCAAGGTATGCGTATGGTTGTTGCATCGTCAATTTCAGATCCTATTATTCAATTAATTGCTTCCTTCGCGTTAGCATTTGTTCTGTACGCTGCAAGTTTCCCTGACATTATGGATACATTAACCGCAGGTACAATCACTGTTGTTTTCTCATCTATGGTTGCATTAATGCGCCCATTGAAGTCATTGACGAATGTAAACGCTCAGTTCCAAAGAGGTATGGCGGCTTGTCAGACCTTATTTGCTATTCTCGATATGGAACAAGAAAAAGATACAGGTAAGCTAGAACTGAAAAAACCAACGGGCGATATTGAATTCCGTAATGTGACTTTCCAATATGTGACAAAAGATACACCTGCCTTGAAAAATATGTCATTTACTATTCCAGCAGGAAAAACTGTTGCATTAGTGGGGCGTTCTGGTTCAGGTAAGTCAACAATAGCTAATCTGATCACGCGTTTCTATGACATCAATGAAGGACAAATATTGATTAATGGTCATGATATTCGTGAATACACGTTGAAATCTTTACGTAATCAAGTTGCTCTTGTATCTCAAAATGTTCACTTATTTAATGAAACAGTAGCAAATAATATTGTTTATGCTTGTGAAGACCAATACAGTCGTGAAGATATCGAAAAAGCAGCCAAAATGGCGCATGCAATGGACTTTATTAATAAAATGGATAAAGGCCTAGATACCGAAATTGGCGAAAATGGTGTCCTGCTTTCGGGAGGACAACGTCAACGTATCGCGATAGCAAGGGCTTTACTACGTGATTCACCAATTCTTATCCTTGATGAAGCCACTTCGGCACTTGATACAGAATCAGAACGTGCTATTCAATCAGCTCTTGATGAACTGCAAAAAAATAGAACCTCTTTAGTGATTGCTCACCGATTATCAACCATTGAAAAAGCGGATGAAATTTTGGTTATTGAAGATGGTGAAATTGTTGAACGTGGCTCACACATTGATTTAATTGATCAACAAGGTGTTTATGCTCAACTTCACAGGATGCAATTTGGTAAATGATTGAACGGATTTGGTCTGGTAAATCTTGGTTTTATCTTCTCTTACTTCCATTTTCATGGTTGTACGGTGCAATTACTTTATTAAGGCGCTTTGCATATCAGAAAGGATGGTTGTCATCATGGAAAGCCTCTGTTCCTGTCGTAGTTGTTGGTAACTTAACGGCAGGTGGCAATGGCAAAACACCAGTTGTTATATGGCTTGTTGAGCAATTAATACAGCAAGGGTTTAAACCAGGCATTGTTTCCCGTGGTTATGGCGGAAAATCAGATCATTATCCATTACTGCTAACATCAGAGACAACACCTGCAATGGCAGGTGATGAACCTGTGTTAATTTATCATCGAACAGGTGCTCCCGTTGCGGTTGCACCTAATCGACGAGATGCAGTAAAAGCCTTATTAGCACAGCATGAACTTGATGTGATTATCACTGATGATGGCTTACAGCATTATGCACTACAACGTGATTATGAAATTGTTGTTATCGATGGACAACGTCGATTTGGTAATGGCTGGTGGCTTCCTGCAGGTCCTATGCGAGAACGAGCTAGTCGCTTACATTCAGTTGATGCAATTATCGTTAATGGTGGTTTAAGCCAAGATAATGAGATAGGTATGGTTTTAGCGGGTGATATTGCGGTGAATCTTAAAACTGGTGAGAAAAAGCCGGTTCAGCAGATCACTAAAGCGGTAGCAATAGCAGGCATTGGCCATCCCCCTCGTTTTTTTAATTCTTTGCGTAAAAAAGGAATTGAATTAATTTCAACTCAAGCATTTAGTGATCATAGTGATTATAGCGCCAAAGAATTACAAGATTTAACGCCTTTCAACGAAGCCCTTATTATGACAGAAAAAGATGCTGTTAAATGTCAGCATTTTGCTCAGGAAAATTGGTGGTATTTGCCAGTCAGTGCTGAGTTAAATAGCCAATCCGTGCTAAAGCAAGTCTGCAATTTAATTTACGGCTCGAAAAAAACTTGTATCTGATCTGAAACAATGATATTTATAGTGGAAATCAGGATAGCGTTACATAAAAGATTACCTACCCACAGTCGCATATCGCTTTTGTCGTAGTTCAATTTAACTCGCCAATACCCTATCTACTCAAAAGCCTTGTGTGGAGATTTTGTGGATCTTTAATGTAGACGTAATATTTTTATGCTGTGAATGCAATAGGCTTTGCACCTAATGGATTGTAGAAACTATTTTAAATGGTGATTATTAATCCTTATATAAGGTTATTTTATTTATAGGTGCACAATAAAATATCTTCCTCATGTCATCTTTTTGTCATGTTGATACTGTAAATATTGATTGAGCCTTAGAATATTCATCAAGCTTAGCTATCACGGTTTTGAACATTTATATTAAATAATAAAATGCACTACTTAAATTAATGTGTTCAGAATTTAATTGGGGTTTGATATAAGAAGACATAATAAAAAGTAGGATGCATTAGTATAGAAAAATAAAAACTATACGAAGAACAAAAGGAGTTTATCTATCATGACATTACAATTAAGAATGGGTCGCGTAAAATGGTTCGACAATAACAAAGGTTATGGTCTTATTGTTGCAAGAGATATTGAACAAGAAGTTTATGTCAATAAAAAAGCGATTGCCAATACAAAAAATAAAGCATTAACAGAAGGTCAAGACGTTGAATTTTCTGTTATCAGAACAGCCGCTGGCCTAGAAGCCGCTGATGTTATCGGATTTTAAATAAGGTTTACCTTGTTGACGATGTAGCTGAAACGATAGTTTAACACTGAGATTAAATTATCGTTTATACCTATTTTGGGGCAGGTAAGGTCAAATAGCTTACTACCAAACCGAATACGTAATATAAAAGAGTTGTAACGTTAATTAGAATGCAATAAAGATAATAAAAAGGTCAAATTATTATCAATAAAAGTGGAATGTAATTCTTTATTAATGATGTTACAGACTCAACGATAAAAAGCCACATTAATGTGGCTTTTTTGTTGCTTATAGTAAAAAAGAAAATAATAAATTTATTAATAACTAAAATAATTTCCGAATTATCACTAAACCAGAGGCTTTGAGTATTAACGCTGATCCTTCCTTATGATATCCTTTTGCTATATAAAATGATTAACCCTTGAGAGGGAAAAAATGGATCACCGCTTACTTGAAATTATTGCTTGTCCAGTTTGCCACGGTAAACTTATCTTTGATAAAGAAAATTCAGAGCTTATCTGCAAAATTGATCATTTAGCTTATCCTGTTCGTGACAATATCCCCGTTCTTCTGGAGAATGAAGCAAGAGAATTATCACTAGAAGAGGAAAAGTAACTTCATGTTCACGGTCATAATCCCTGGTCGATATGCATCGACCCGTTTGCCGGGTAAACCCCTCGCGGATATTCACGGTAAACCTATGATTGTTCGTGTTATGGAACAAGCTATGCGTTCTGGTGCAAACCGTGTCATTGTGGCAACTGACAACTTAGATGTTGTTGCCGCGGTGGAAAAAGCGGGTGGGGAAGCATGTATGACGCGAGAAGATCACCACTCGGGTACAGAACGTTTGGCTGAAGTCATTGAAAAATACCAATTTGCAGACGACGAGATAATCGTTAACGTACAAGGTGATGAGCCTCTTATTCCGCCTACAATTATTACTCAGGTTGCTGAAAATTTAGCAAATTGTGGTGCCGGAATGGCGACATTAGCAGTGCCTATTGTTGATTCAAAAGAAGCTTTTAATCCTAATGCTGTGAAAGTGGTAATGGATGCAAAAGGTTTCGCACTTTATTTTTCTCGTGCCACCATTCCTTGGGAAAGAGACCGTTTTAACTTATCACACGATGAAATTGGTGAGCATTATCTCCGCCATATTGGGATTTACGCTTATCGTGCAGGTTTTATACGTCGATATATTACTTGGGAACCAAGTCCATTGGAATCTATTGAAATGTTAGAGCAACTGCGGGTGTTGTGGTATGGCGAAAAAATCCATGTTGCAAAAGCATTAGAAGTTCCTGGCGTGGGTGTTGATACTCAAGATGATCTTGTCGCAGCTAGAGCTGCATATCGTGCTCTTAACCAAGAGTTTTAATTATTATATTAAAATCTTAAATACCTATCGGCACTTATTTTATTAAGTGCCGTTTTTATATTTTTTCTTTAAATTAATTTAACCATTTAATAGTATTGAAATTTCAAGATATTGAGCGCTCAGTAAAGCTAATTACTCATCAGAGTAGCAAACTCTTAATTTTTGTAACGGGTTAAAAAGGTTGAATAGAAAAACTAAAGTACTTAAGAACAATGGAGAAATATAACAAATTATCGAAATATTTATTGAAAAAAATATTATATTTGATCCCGATCAACCTATTAAATGTTCAATCTAATAATTAATTATAGTATTTAATTACTGCTATACTTTTTAATAATAAAAATACTTAACTATGATACCAATTTTGGGAAATAGTAAGAATATTATCTATACTAGATAATTATCAAAATTAAGTGTCAAATTATTAAAGGAGTTTGAAGGTATGATCCGATGTGTTCGTTTATGGACTGGAGAAGATGGCAATTCGTTATTTGAAGAGGGTGTCATCGAATTTAAAGATAGCTCACAAGGCGATAGGGAAAGTTTGCCTATTAATGTTTCAGAATTATCGTTTAGGGAAACAACCTCCGGTGGTTCTTATGATTGGCATCAGGATCCTGTTCCTCGTTATGTTATTACATTATCTGGCACATTAGAATTTGAAACAAAAGATGGTTCAACCTTCATTATTAAACCGGGTGATGTGTTATTAGCACAAGATAACAGTGGCACTGGTCATAAATGGCGTCTTTTAGATAATGAACCTTGGCGTCGTGCTTATGTTGTCTATAAAGAAGAAGCAGGATTATGTTTTAAACCTAACAAAGCAACCAACTAATTGAGGTCTGTTATGAATAAGCCTATCAGTGAACAGGTTGATGTCGCATTAATTGGTGCTGGTATCATGAGTGCGACGCTCGGTACACTACTTAAAGAGCTTGAACCAAGTTTAAAAATTGCTATGTTCGAAAGACTAAATGACTGTGGTCAAGAGAGCTCTAATTCATGGAACAATGCAGGAACAGGGCATGCTGCTAACTGTGAACTAAATTATACGCCATTAAATTCTGATGGAACTGTTAATATTAGCAAAGCATTAGAAGTCAATACAGAATTCGATTTATCTCGTCAATTATGGTCTTATTTGGTTACAAAAGGCAAAATTACTGATCCTAAAGATTTTATTCATGCTTGCCCACATATGAGCTTTGTTTGGGGGGCAGACAACGTTAAATTTCTTCATCAGCGTTATCGCCAAATGTCTGCTAATCACTGTTATGAAAATATGGAATACAGTGAAGATAAAAAACAAATTGAAGATTGGGCACCATTAATAATGGAAGGGCGTGATCCCAATCAACGACTTGCAGTGACTCGCGTTGCCACTGGTACTGATGTAGATTATGGCGCATTAACACATCTATTAGTTAAACAGCTTTCCCAACAAGACAATTTTGAGTTGCACTATAAGCATGATGTTATCGATATAAAAAGAAATAATTTTGGTGGTTGGAATATTGAAGTCAGAGATCTTACTACTCATGATAAATATATTATTTCCGCTAAATATGTATTCGTCGGTGCAGGTGGACGTGCTATCGATTTATTGCAAAAATCAGGCATTCCAGAAGGTAAAGGCTATGGTGGTTTCCCGGTTAGTGGTATTTGGTTGCGCTGTGATGAAGATAAGATCTGTCATCGTCATCATGCTAAAGTTTATGGGAAAGCCGATGTAGGCTCACCACCGATGTCTGTGCCACATCTTGATACTCGTATTATTATGGGTAAACGCTCTCTACTCTTTGGCCCTTATGCTGGTTTTTCGAGTAAGTTTTTAAAACAGGGTTCTTATTTAGATTTATTTGAGTCAATCCGACCAAGTAATATAGAACCGATGCTTGATGTCGCAAAAGATAACTGGTCATTGACTGAATATTTAATTGGTCAAGTATTACAAACTTCTGCACATCAATTTGAAATGCTCAAACAGTTTTATCCTCAGGCACAACATGAAGATTGGCAAGAGGCTGTAGCTGGGCAGCGTGTTCAGATTATTAAGCCTGAAGCTAAGCATCATGGTGTATTAGAGTTTGGTACTGAGTTAATTAGCAGTGCAGATAAATCATTTTCGGTATTATTAGGGGCGTCACCGGGTGCTTCTACGGCGGCATTTATTGCTATCAATATTATTAAGTCTTGTTTTAAAAAGCAGCTTGAAAGTGATGGTTGGGAAGAACGTCTTAAAATGATTATCCCAACTTATGGTATTGATCTCAAAATAGATGCGGATGCTTGTCGCAACATTCGTGAATCAACCGCTAAAATATTAAAATTAGATACACCTTAGTCATAGTATCCATATTATTATCTAGTAATGAAAATCAAATCTTTTTAATTATCGAAGATATTTGAAATTATTTAATAGGTAAATAGAAATGTTATTTCACAGAGCTAAAAATACCGCTTTATTTAGCAAGTATTACATAGAAGAGTAAATTTAATGACGCAAAATATCATTTCTAATGAGAAATCTATATACCTATTCTATAACATAGTTATAACCTTGTTATAGAGTATAATGTATATCAATAATATAGATGTCTGTTGAGTATTCAATGAATTGGTTATTGAGGGAAAACTGAACCTCTATGTTGAGGTTCAGTATGGAGACAATATCAATTATCTGAATTCATTTTATTTGATGGAGAATGATCATTTTCTGGGGTTTCTGTAGGTTGCCCCGCGGGTTTTATTGATTGCCACATCGATCCTAAAAATTCATACCATGCACGTTCACTGTGTTGAAAATATGTCGCTGAAGGGAAATACTTCTCCCAAGGATGCAATGGCGAAGTAATCGCTAATTGGTTCGCGGGTGCCACAATAGGCTTCATACCTCTTGCTAAAAAGAAACGTTCAGCGCGAGCTAAATGGTTAGCTGATGTTACAAGTAAAAATGGTTTATTACCAATTAATTTATCAACTTCATAGGCTTCTTCTTCAGTATCTTTCGGTGTTGATAATGCGATAGTTCTTTCAGGAGGTACACCTAAAGATTGTGCTACCTGAGCCGCTACCTCTGCGCTACTTATCTGATTAACACCAGCCCCACCTGTAAAAATTAGTATCGCATTAGGATTGCGATAATAAAGCCTTACACCTTCAGCAACACGAAACAAACTATTGTTAAGAAGATTAGAACTGGGTGCCCAATCTGGGTTATAAGTAAATCCACCACCCAAAACAACAATGTAGTTCACATCTTGTTGTGAATTTTCTCGTAATTCATAACGAGCTTGATACTCTTTTTCACTTGGCATTAATAGTGTGTCAGCAACAGGTTGTATGCCTAAAATCGTCAATAAAATAAGAACAACAGTAAGTAGGCTTTTTCCCGTTTTTTGCCAACGAGTAAACCAAAGTAGAGCTAAGGCAAAAAAGGCGATTAATAAGAGTAAAGGTAAGGGCATTAGAAACCCTGCAACATACTTTTTGAACAAAAACAGCATAAATCATCCTAAATTGAGTGAAATACATGCAATTGATAGAGAAAGCTTAGTGAAAACTAGGGGATCACAGAGGCATTGTGTCAAAATAGTCGGTACAACAACGTTTCACTAAGTTTTAATCAATAGAAATAAAGAACCGTTAAATTATTTATAAAACGATAAACGTTCGAACATTAATTTTTTCATTAATAAGCGTTATATTTATACTGCGCTTTGCGAATAATCTGATTCATGGCTTATTTCTTTAGAGAAAACAGTCAGTATCATAGAACACTGGTAAAATTGCTGTCTTAATTTTATGTACAGTGTCTCATATTTTTTGAATTTATCAGAATGCAAAGAGCGCGAGTAGTAAGTTGTTATCATGAGGCGTTTTAATGTCAGATCGTAATTTTGACGATATTGCAGATAAATTCTCTCGCAATATCTATGGCACAACAAAGGGTAAAATTCGCCAAGCAGTGATTTGGGAAGATTTACAACAATTATTATCCCTTCTGCCTAATCGTACTTTGCGTATTTTAGATGCTGGAGGCGGAGAAGGGTATTTTTCTCGTCAGTTGGCTAAATTAGGACATCAAATTATCTTATGTGATTTATCACAAGAGATGCTTAATCGCGCACAAGAAGCGGCGATTGATGAAGGTGTTGCTGATAACATGACGTTTATTTGTTGTGCGGCTCAAGAGATTAAAGAGCATATAGATGAAAGGGTTGACTTAATTCTGTTTCATGCCGTATTGGAGTGGATCACGGATCAGAAAGACGCCGTAAATGTTCTTACCGATATGTTGTTACCTAATGGTATCTTATCGCTAATGTTTTACAATGCGAATGGCATTGTTATGAGAAATGCGATTTTGGGGAATTTTCATCTGGCAAATCCTGAAATTCCGAGAAGAAGAAAAAAATCATTATCGCCTCAAAATCCATTGCAACCTGAAGATGTTTATCAATGGCTGACAGAATTTTCAATGACAATATTAGGAAAAACCGGCGTTCGTGTTTTTCATGATTATTTACAAAGTCGCCAGTTGCAAAATAAAGATTTTCCATCGTTGCTTGCATTAGAGCAACGTTATTGTCGGCAAGAGCCCTATATCAGTCTGGGGCGTTACATTCATGTCATGGCACAAAAGCGTGTAAATTAAGGATGTACTATGAGTGATTTTACCCAGACCGTTCCTGAGTTAGTGTCTTGGGCGAGAAAAAATGATTTCTCAATCTCACTGCCACCTGAAAGATTAGCTTTTTTGATGGCAGTCGCTGTACTAAACAGTGAACGCCTTGATGGCGAAATTAGTGAAGGGGAGTTAATTGACGCCTTTAGAGAGGTCTGTAAAGGCTTTGAACAACCCGCAGAATCAATACAAGTTCGTGCCAACAATGCCATTAATGATATGGTTAAACAGCGACTTTTTAACCGTTTTACCAGTGAATTGGTAGAAGGTAATGCAATATATCGTTTAACACCATTAGGCATTGGAATTAGTGATTATTATATTCGCCAACGTGAGTTTTCATCGTTACGTTTATCTATGCAGTTATCTATCGTAGCAGGAGAACTCGACTCTGCTGCAAGTTCTGCTGAAGATGGTGGCGATGAATATCATTGGCATCGTAATGTTTTTGCGCCACTGAAATATTCAGTCGCAGAAATTTTCGATAGCATTGATTTATCACAGCGAATTATGGATGAACAGCAAAATACAGTAAAAGAAGATATCGCGGCGTTATTAAATCAAGACTGGCAAGCTGCTATTTCAAGTTGTGAACAACTGTTATCGGAAACCTCTGGCACATTAAGAGAGCTACAAGATACGCTTGAAGCTGCCGGTGATAAACTTCAAGCTAATCTATTGCGTATTCAAGAAGCAAACATGAATACGGGTCATGTTGATCAAATTGATACGTTAGTATTTGAGCTGCAAAGTAAACTAGACCGTATTATTAGCTGGGGACAGCAATCCATTGATTTATGGATTGGCTATGATAGGCACGTCCATAAATTTATTCGTACTGCGATTGATATGGATAAAAACCGTATATTCTCTCGTCGTTTACGTCAATCAGTACAAAACTATTTCGACAGCCCATGGGCATTAACTTACGCTAATGCTGATAGGTTGTATGATATGCGTGATGAAGAACTGACTTTACGAGATGAAGAAGTTACAGGTGAATTACCTGAAGAACTCGAATATCAAATGTTTAGCGAAGTGAATGAACAAATAGCGCAATGGGTAGAGCAAGAGCTTGCTTCTTACAAATTAGAGCAACGAGCATTAGATCTCAGTTCAGTATTAGTTGAATACCTTGATCGTTACCCGCAACAGAAACATTTTGATGTTGCCCGTATTGTTATTGATCAGGCAGTACGATTAGGGGTGGCAAAAGCTGAGCTCGCAGGATTACCTGCAAAATGGTCAGAAATTAACGAATATGGAGCTAAGGTACAAGCGCATGTCATCGATACATACTGAACAATTTATGCCAGCAAAACTGGCGCAGGCATTAGCGAACTCACTTTTTCCTGAACTGGATAGCCAGTTACGTGCAGGTCGACATATTGGTATAGATTCTCTGGATAATCATGCTTTCTTGATGGATTTTCAAGACGAATTGTCAGATTTTTATGCGCGTTATAATGTTGAATTAATCCGAGCTCCAGAAGGTTTCTTCTATTTACGACCTCGCTCAACTACGCTTATTCCTCGCTCTGTACTGTCTGAAATGGATATGCTGGTGGGGAAAATTCTTTGCTATCTCTATCTTAGCCCAGAACGATTAGCGAATCAGGGTATATTTACTGTCCAAGAGCTATTTGATGAACTAAGAACGTTAGCAGATGAAAATAAATTACTACGTTTAGTGAATCAGCGTTCTACCGGTTCTGATCTTGATTTGCAAAAACTACAAGAAAAAATGAGAACTTCTCTAAATCGTTTACGTCGTTTAGGTATGATCTCATTCTTATTAAATGACTTGCAACGTTTTTCAATAACAGAATCTGTTTTCCGCTTTGGGGCTGATGTGCGCAGTGGTGATTCTCCACTTGAAGCTCAAATGCGAATGATCCGTGATGGTGAAGCTATGGCGCTCGATACGGTATCATATACACCAAATGATGAAGAAAATGAAGATGAGCAATTACAATCAGGTGAAGATGATGCGGAGGAAGAAAATAAATGATTGAACGTGGAAAATTTCGCTCATTAACACTGATCAACTGGAATGGGTTCTTTGCTCGCACTTTTGACTTAGATGAATTGGTGACGACATTATCAGGCGGGAATGGTGCGGGTAAATCAACTACTATGGCCGCATTTATCACAGCAATGATCCCTGATCTTACTTTATTGCACTTTCGTAATACCACTGAAGCTGGATCGACCAGTGGCTCTCGTGATAAAGGATTATATGGAAAGTTACGCCCTGGTGTTTGTTATGCCGTATTAGATGTGATCAACTCACGTCATTTACGTGCTGTAGTGGGGGTGCGTTTACAGCAGATAGCTGGTCGTGATAAAAAAGTTGATATCAAACCCTTTATGATCCAAGGGTTGCCGATGGCAGAAAACCCGACAGAAATTCTGACTCAAGCTGTTGCAGATCGCCAAGCACGAGTTTTACCACTTAATGAATTAAAAGAAAAAGTTGAAGCGATTGATGGGGTTGTTTTTAGACAGTTTAATTCAATTACTGACTTCCATGCCGTGATGTTTGATTTAGGGGTGATCCCTAAACGCTTGCGGTCAGCCAGCGATCGCG
The DNA here is from genome assembly GCF_016239305.1 of Proteus vulgaris. Taxonomy (GTDB): domain Bacteria; phylum Pseudomonadota; class Gammaproteobacteria; order Enterobacterales; family Enterobacteriaceae; genus Proteus; species Proteus vulgaris_C. The sequence goes on from NZ_JAEHOQ010000016.1 coordinate 99,039, forward strand.
CCAAATTTTATCGTTTAATCGAAGCCTCGTTATATGGTGGTATTTCAAGTGCGATCACCCGTTCTTTACGTGATTACTTATTACCTGAAAATAGCGGAGTCAGAAAAGCATTCCAAGACATGGAAGGCGCATTGCGAGAAAACCGCATGACGCTTGAAGCTATTCGTGTCACACAATCGGATCGTGATTTATTTAAACACTTGATAACAGAAGCTACATCTTACGTTGCGGCAGACTATATGCGTCATGCAAATGAACGACGAGTTCATCTTGATGAAGCTTTAGAAGTTCGTCGTGAATTATGGAGCCAGAGAAAATCCATCAATAACGAGGCATATCGCTTTGTTGAAATGGGTAAAGAGTTAGAAGAGCAACAAGCACTTTCTTCTGATCTTGAAGCGGATTATCAAGCTGCAAGTGACCGATTAAACCTAGTGCAAAATGCGGTTCGCCAACAAGAAAAAATTGATCGCTATGTTGCAGATGTTGAAGAAATAACTTTCCGCTTAGAAGAACAAAGTGAAGTGGTTGAAGAAGCGGCTTCTAAAAAAGAAGAACTTGAAGCACGTGTAGAATCAGCAGAAGAAGAAGTTGATGAACTGAAAAATCAGTTAGCAGACTATCAGCAAGCATTAGATGTACAACAAACACGCGCTATTCAATATCGCCAAGCTGTGCAGGCTTTAGAGCGTGCTAAAGCACAATGTGATATTGCTGATTTAGATGAAAGTAACGCTGATCAGTGGGTTGAACGTATTCAAGCAAAAATTCAAACCATTACCCATTCACTACTTTCTATGGAACAGAAACTTAATGTTTCTGAAGCAGCGAAAACACAGTTTGACCAAGCTTATAAATTGGTTAGCGCCATTGTTGGTGAAGTTGATCGTAAAGATGCATGGAGTGCAGCCAAAACGGCATTACGTGAATGGTCTTCGCATCGACACCAAGCGGATAGGGTTCATCCTATTCGTATGCAATTAGCAGAATTAGAGCAACGCTTACATCAGCGAAACAATGCTCAGCGTCAACTTGAAGAATTTAACAAATATCATGGCAAATCGATGGAGCCAGATGATCTTTTAATTTTACAAGATGAACTAGAAGCAAAAATTGAAGAGCTTAGCGATTATGTTAACGAATCTGGCGAACATCGCATGCAAATGCGCCAAGAGCTAGATCAACTCAAGCAACAAATTGAAAAGCTGAAAAAACAAGCTCCCGCATGGCTAGCAGCACAAGATGCATTAACGCAACTGTGTGAGCAAACTCGTCAATCTTTTGAAACGGGTCATCAAGTAACAGAATATATGCAACAGTTACTTGAGAAAGAGCGTGAAGCCACCGTATTACGTGATGAAACAGCAACACGCAAACAACAAATTGAAGCGCAAATTGAACGTTTAAGTCAGCCAAGTGGTGCTGAAGATGGACGATTAATTACGTTAGCAGAGCGTTTTAATGGGGTTTTATTATCAGAAATTTATGATGATATTACGTTAGATGATGCACCTTATTTCTCAGCGTTATATGGCCCTGCACGTCATGCCATCGTAGTACAAGATCTCTCTCTTGTTCAGGCGCAATTAGAAACGTTAGAAGATTGCCCTGAAGATCTCTATTTTATCGAAGGGGATCCACAATCTTTCGATGATAGTGTATTTAATGCACAAGAGATGGATAAAGCGGTTCTTATCAAGAGCTCGGATAGACAATGGCGTTATTCTCGCTATCCTGAGATCCCACTTTTTGGTCGTGCTGCGCGTGAAAATCAATTAGAAATATTATCTCGTCAACGCGATGAGCTTTCTGAACTCTATGCAACGCAAGCTTTTGATGTACAAAAAATTCAACGTGCACACCATGCTTTTAGCCAATTTGTTGGACAACATATTTCAGTCGCTTTTGAAGCTGATCCTGAAGAAGATATCCGTCAGCTTAATCAGAGACGTAATGAGCTAGAAAGAGCATTAGCACAGTACGAAGAGAGTACTCAGCAACAACGCCAACATTATGCTCATGCCAAAGGATCACTGAATCTACTTAATAAATTGATCCCTCAAGTGAATATCTTGATGGATGAAACATTAATTGACCGTGTTGAAGAGCTACGTGAAGAGTTATATGCCGCTGAAGAGTCTATGCGCCATTTACAGCGTCATGAAAAAGCACTGGCAACTCTAGAGCCTATTGCGTCAATTTTGCAAAGTGATCCACAAGAACATGAGCAATTAACGCAAGACTACGAACAAGCAAAGGAAGAACAACAGCGTTATCAACAACAAGCTTTCTTGTTGGTGGAAGTCGTACAGCGCCGTGCGCATTTTAGCTATAGCGATGCTGTTGAGATTGTGAGTGAAAATAGCGATCTTAACGAAAAACTACGCCATCGTTTAGAAATGGCAGAAACAGAACGTGCTACAGCAAGAGAGCTTTATCGCCAACAACAAGCGCAATGTGCTCAATTTAATCAAGTGCTTGCATCATTAAAGAGTTCTTTTGATACTAAATCTGAATTGCTTAGAGAGCTTGAGCAAGAGATGCGTGATACGGGTATACATATTGATGTTGGGGCAGAAGTAAGAGCAAAAGAACTGCGTGATCAACGTTATTCTGCTGTTAGTGCTAACCGTACTCGTATAAGCCAACTTGAGCGTGATATCGCACTTAGTGAAGCTGAACGCGATAATTTGACCAAGAAAATTCGTAAACTTGAGCGTGATTATACTCAAATCCGTGAGCATGTAGTGAGTGCAAAAGCGGGTTGGTGTGCGGTGATGCGATTGGTGAAAGAAAATGGCATGGAGCGCCGTTTACATCGCCGAGATTTCGCTTATCTTTCTGCTGATGAATTGCGTTCAATGTCGGATAAGGCGCTAGGTGCATTACGTCAAGCCGTTGCTGATAATGAATACTTACGTGATGCATTACGTCGTTCTGAAGATGCTAAATATCCTGATCGTAAAGTTCAGTTCTTTATTGCGGTATATCAGCATCTAAGAGAGCGTATTCGGCAAGATATTATTAAAACTGACGATCCAGTTGATGCAATTGAACAGATGGAAATTGAGCTTGCTCGCTTAACGGAAGAACTGACGAACCGCGAACAGAAATTAGCAATTAGCTCACGAAGTGTAGCGAATATTATTCGCAAAACTATCCAACGGGAGCAAAACCGTATTCGTATGCTAAACCAAGGTTTACAGGCGGTTTCATTTGGCCAAGTGCGGGGTGTTCGACTTAACGTCAATATTCGTGAAAGCCATCAGGTGCTTCTTGATGTGTTATCAGAAGAAGATAATCAATACCAAGACTTATTTAAAAACCAAAACCTTACCTTCTCTGAAGCAATGGCGAAGCTCTATCAACGTCTAAACCCACAAGTAGATATTGGGCAACGCATGCCACAAACTGTGGGGGAGGAGCTGTTAGATTATCGTAATTATCTTGAAATGGATGTTGAGGTCAATCGTGGGCCAGAAGGGTGGTTGAAGGCAGAAAGTGGTGCGTTATCAACCGGTGAAGCAATTGGTACTGGTATGTCAATTTTGGTGATGGTTGTACAAAGTTGGGAAGAAGAATCTCGACGCTTAAGAGGAAAAGATATTTCCCCTTGTCGTTTGCTTTTCCTCGATGAAGCTGCACGTTTGGATGCCAAATCTATTGCAACGCTATTTGAACTTTGTGATCGTTTAGATATGCAGTTAATCATTGCAGCACCAGAGAATATCAGCCCAGAAAAAGGTACGACTTATAAACTCGTCCGTAAAGTGTTCAATGGTACAGAACATGTTCATGTTGTAGGTTTAAAAGGTTTTGGTCAACACGCAGAAAAAGATAAAATTACATCATCAAATGTTGCTGAAATAACAGAATAATTTTATTTCGTTATCAGCTACAAATAGGTAAATAGAAGGTGCTGTGGGCATATACTCATAGCGCCTTCTTTTTTTAAAGTGTTAGATAGATCAAAAAATGAAAGTAAATTAACAAAAAAATGAAAATTTAAATGATATAACGTGCGCTATATCTCATTTAAATGTAAGTGTGATGTCTATGATTGTTGCCGTATGTGATTAATATAAAAATTAAAGGAAAGAAAATGCGTAAAGTCACGTTAGCTTTTAGTGCAATTGCTTTAGCGTTAAGTTTAAATGGCGCGGCAATGGCAAAAGTTCATATGCCAGAAATTGTAAGTCCGGGTGTTACTGTTGCTCAATTAGCACAACAACAACCAATTAACTGGGTTTCTGTTGCAGAAATCGAGAAAAGCTTAGCAGGTCAAGCACCGATGGCGGTTGGTTTTGATATTGATGATACTGTTTTATTTTCAAGCCCAGGTTTTTACCGCGGTAAACTAGAATATTCTCCAAATGATTTCAGTTATCTGAAAAACCCAGAATTCTGGGAAAAAATGAATAACGAGTGGGATAAATTCAGTATGCCTAAACAAGTCGGTATCGATCTTGTTCAAATGCACTTAAAACGTGGTGATACTGTTTATTTCATTACTGGTCGTACTCAAACTAAAACTGAGACTGTGACCAAATATGTTCAAGAAGGTTTAAATATCCCAGCTGATAAAATGCAACCTGTTATTTTTGCGGGTGACCAACCTGGCGCAAATAATAAAGTAAGCTGGATGCGTGATCACAAACTGAAAATTTACTACGGTGATGCTGATGCAGATATCGCAGCGGCAGATGAGCTAGGTATCCGTGGTATTCGTATTCTGCGTGCGGCTAACTCTTCTTACCAACCACTGCCTAAAGCAGGTCAGTTTGGTGAAGAAGTCGTTATTAATTCAGAATACTAATTTTTACCCTTTGTTTATCTTTATTTGTAAGGCGTAGGAAACTACGCCTTTTTTCCATCTAAAAATACCTTCCATTTAAAGAATCTTATTTATTTAGTAAATTATAATTCTCAATTTCTATAAAGCGCTTATTTTTATTTGTTTATTTTTTGTTCTTTGGTTGTTTTTCCATATGAAATAATATTATGAATATAAAAACAGCAAAATAGTCTTTTTATGATTAAATAAAATTAAATTCCCATCAAAGGTTTATAAAACTTTAAAAATATTAGTTTATTCCTATAAAATTCTTTTCCAAGCTCATCTAATATTCTAGGATACCAAAATAATAATAAGGGATGAGGGTAGAGGATTTATGGCGCACCAACCAATTAAAAGAGTAATCGCATATTCAGTTGTTATAGGTACACTGCTTTCTGGGCATTATGCTGTGGCGACCGAAACTGAATCAGCTGTGTTATCTACACCCGAAACTGAAACCGCAGCATTAGTGCCTGTCATCAATGAAGCGATGCTAACACCCACCAACGTGGCAATAAATATCCCACAAGTGACCGAGTTAGAGACAAAAGCAAAGTTACAGTCGTGGCTCCCAATAGGATATAAACCGTCATATTTAACTCAGCTGGTAAAAGTCTACCAAGCGAATAATCTCGCATTGATTTGGCAAGATGAAAAAATCGCACAGCAATTAGAGGAACAAATTGCAGAAGTGGCTATTTCAGGTATTCAGCCTCAATTTGGGCAATGGTTAGCACAATTAGAAATACCAGAGCTAACAAAAGAAGGGCGTGATATTATTTTATCAGACGCTTTTTTAGGTTATATCAGTTTTGTTGAGCAAGTGAATAAATCAGGTGCATCTTTGCTGTATCGTGATGCAACACAAACCCTGCCATCACCGTCAGATAAATTCGTGGTTGATCTGCAAAAAAATATTCAAAATAACACGCTAGGTAGTTTCGTTATTTCTTATGCACCTTCTCATCCTTATTACAGTTTAATGAAAGAAGAAGTGCGTAAACAATTACATAGTGCAGTTGTTTGGCCTGAAATGAAAGGAACAGGATCATTAAAACCAAATCAAACCTCTGAAGAAGTCTTAGCACTTAGACAAATTTTACGCCATTTAAAATTGATCCCTGAATTAGCAGAAAATGAACAAGAAATTGCGACAACGGTTTATGATGCCCCTTTAATTGCCGCAGTTAAAGTGTTTCAAACAGCTCACGGATTAGAGCCTGATGGCATTATCGGGCGACAAACGCGAGTATGGTTGAATATAACTCCCGCACAACGTGCCAGTATAATGGCGCTAAATATTCAACGCCTTCGCTTAACACCTGCTATAGGTGATACTGGAATTTGGGTAAATATCCCTGATTTTTCACTCTATTTTTATGCTAATAATGAACTTATTCTTGATTCAAAAGTGATTGTAGGCAGACCAGATAGAAAAACACCGATTATGAGTAGTGCGCTGAACAATGTAGTGGTTAATCCACCTTGGAATGTGCCAACAAGCATGACACGTAAAGATATTGTACCTAGAGGCAAAGCCGATCCTAGTTACTTTAGCCGTAAGGGATATACAATTTACTCTGGATGGGGAAATGATGCTTACCCAATTAATCCTTATGATATTGATTGGCAAAATATGAGTGCAAATAATTTCCCTTACCGAATTTGGCAGGCTCCGGGACCAACAAACTCATTAGGGCGTTATAAATTTAATATGCCAAATTCAGATGCAATATATCTGCATGACACACCAAATCATTCACTGTTTTCAAAAAATATGCGAGCAATTAGTTCAGGCTGTATTCGTGTTAATAAAGCGTCTCAGCTAGCTTCAATTTTATTAGGTGATGCAGGATGGAAACAAGATAGAATTGATGCAGCGTTAAAACGTGGTTCAACACAATATGCCCCAATTCCTGAACGTATCCCAGTTTATTTATATTATCAAACCGCATGGGTAGCACAGGAAAATGCACCTCAATATCGAGCAGATATATATGCCTATGATAAAAGCATTTCAAATGCACAACCTTATTTAGAGAATATTAAGAAATATTTGTAATATAAAAAACATGAATTGAATAAAGGGTGGCTAAATTGTCCGCCCTTTATTTTTATATAAATCAAT